>NZ_NITZ01000014.1:54610-143778 GCF_002632615.1 Xenorhabdus miraniensis | reverse complement strand
ATTGACGCGTTCCGCGGGATATGCCGGTGAAATAGGCACATAAGCGCCACCCGCTTTCAGCACGGCCAGAATACTGATCACCATTTCCAGACTGCGGTCAAAATAAAGGGCGATCAGTGTGCCGGCTTGCAGCGGTGCATTTTTTTGCTGCTGGTAATGTTCGCGAATAGCGCTTGCTAGCTGGTTCGCCCGTTCGTTGAGCTGGCGGTAGGTCAGTGTTTCTCCCTCAAACACCAGGGCCACGTTATCCGGCGTGATTTCCACCTGTGCTTCAAACAATTGTTGCAGGGTTTTGTCCTGCGGGTAGGAAACATCGGTCTGGTTCCATGTATGCAGCAAGGTATGGCGCTCTTCTTCACTAAGGAACATGATTGACGTATGCGGCTGATGTGGGTCACAGGCCACGGCGTGCAGAATGCGCTCAAGCTGACCAAGCAAACGCAGCACTTGTTTATCTGTCAGCCAGCCTTCACCATAACCCAATTTTATGATTAAACTGTCGCCCTGCTCGTAGGCCATCAATGACAACGGATAATCCACTTTTTCGATGGCTTGGCGGAACTTCTGGGTATTTTCAATCCCTTTCTCGTTTTCGCTCACCACAGGAACCGGGTAGTTTTCAAAGACGAACAGGCTATGGAATAACCGTTCTCCGTCTGGCTGCAAGCTGGCGAGTGATACGGCACTGTGGCTGTTGAGTGCGGCGATATCCTTCTGTATGTCTTGTAAAACCGCAGAGATATTGTCCGCCTGAGTCCACTGCACCATCAACGGCAGGGTATTAATATACAAGCCGACACTGGACTCAATGCCCGCCACCGGTACATCACGGCCGGAAACGGTGGCGCCCACGATGGTCTGTTCATCCCCGGTGTAACTGTGCAGTAATTTATGCCAGGCAAATTGCAGGACCACATTGAGCGTAACACCTTGCATCCGGCACATGCTCCTCAGTTGTTCATAAAAATCTCCCTGTACAGTGAGCATCTGTTCGGCGGGTTTTTCAACGGTTTTAATCTGTGTTAAATCAACGTGATGGCTTAACAGGACTGACAAATCATTAGGTTCCCGGAAATGCGTTTTACGCTCAGCCCAATAAGCTTCAGATTCAGCCTGATGCTCCAGATAGTATTGCTGGGTTGCCAGATAGGCTTTATCTACCACTACTTGGGGGATGCGCCCCTGCGTGAGTTCGTTGTAATACTCATGTACGGTCTGCAATAAAATCGGGCCACTCCAGCCGTCGATAATCGCGTGGTGTTGTGTAATCAGGATTGTCGCCAACTGTTCATGTTGCTTGATGAACGTAAAGCGGGTTAAACCGGGCTGACTAAAATCAAAAGGCAGGGTACGGTCATGTTGTTGGATCGCTTCAATTGCCCGATCCTTCTCTTCTTCTGGTAATTGACTGATATCCTTGATGGTGAAATTAGCCGGACCAAGACTTGGACCCTCAGTCACAATCTGTAAAATTTCCCCTTCCCAATCAAATGCGGTTCTGAGGATAGGGAAGCACAGTGAAGTCAGCGCCCAGGCTTGTTGATAGGCGGCAAGATCGATATTGGTGTGATAATCCAACAATAGTTGCACACGATAGGCATCATCCTGTGGTTGAGCCAGATGGTGATAAATAAGTCCTTGCTGCAAACTGGTGGCAGGGTACAGGGTTTCCACCTGATAGCTTTGCTGCAAACGTTTTAGGCGTTCAATTGAAACGGCTTTAAATTCATAATCACTGGGTGTTTTCATTCCACCCGATTGAGCCTGTTTCTGACCGGCAGCGATGACATGATTGAGGGCTTGCTCAAAAGCCGTGATAAACATTTGTGTCTGGTCTGATGGCAATCGGGACATTACGCTGAATTGCAGTTTTCCCGCCTGAACAGCACCATTGATATCCAGCAGTAAATGACTGCCGTTCTCATTGGCGATCACTGAACCACAGCTATCGTCGATCAGCGTCCAATCCTGATGGTTGGCTTGTCTGGTCTCACCGCCGAATTGGCCGAGGAATTGGCCAAGATAGTTAAAGCTGATGGCAGGTAAATCTCCGGTCAGATATCCCGCCTGATGTAAGACACCGTAGCCAATGCCCCTATTGGGAATAGCACGCAGCATCTCTTTGGTGTGAATAATGGTTTCTGCAATATCATCCTGCACGGTCAGGCAAACAGGATACACAGTCGTAAACCAGCCAACGGTTTCGGAGATATCCAGCGTATTGTCGATGGTTTCCCGTCCATGTCCTTCAAGAATGATGGCGTTCATCGGTTGGGAGAAGGTTGTCTGCAATGCCAATGTGAGGGCGCTGAGCAATAGGTCATTGATTTCAGTGTGATAACCTGAATTGGCTTCACGCAGCAGGGTGCTGGTCAGTTCGGATGATAAGCTCAACTGTTGCGAGTTGATTTCTCCCATCACCGGATAGCTTTTTTTCCCTGTCATGACGCCCTGCCAGTAGGGCACTTCGTCTTGATGCTGTACTGCATAACGTTGGACAGCAGTGACCCATTGCCGGTAACTACTGGTTTTCGGTGGCAGCGTTGTGCCTTGTAGTAGCAGGCGCATATCTTCGGCGATAATTCGCCACGATACGGCATCAATAATCAGGTGGTGAAAGGCGAAAAATAATCGGGCACTGCCGTCGGCATATCCGGTCAGGTGAGCGGCTTGCCATAAAGGCCCCTCATAATAATCAAAACCACTCTGCCATTGGGTCAGTTGCTGGTATCGTTCAGCTTCATCCAGCTCTCTCACATCACAATGCAGTAATTCAGGCAACCGGAACGGCATTCCTGCGGGGTAACACTGACGATAGCCCTGTGCTGTGTTGATAAAACGGGCACGTAACATATCATGTCGCTCTGCCAGCGCTATCAGGGCCTGTGCAATATGTTTGTGCTGAATATTCCCGGGAAGCCGGAACATAAATGCCTGATTCCAATGGTGCGGATATGGCAGATTTTGATTGAAGAAATCTTGCTGGATAGGTAATAAATCAAACTCCCCGCTTAATAATCCCTGCTCAGCAACCACGGTGACTGCGGATGTTGTTTGTGTCAGGAGTTGCGCCAGACGCGATACTGTTGGTGCTTCAAAAATCGATTTGACCTGAAGAGAGAAACCTGCCTGCCGCAGTTTGGAAACCAACTGGATACTGATAATCGAATCGCCACCGATACGGAAGAAGTTGTCCTCAATGCCGATCCGCTCTAATCCCAAAACATCTTGCCAGAGTGCACACAATTGAGTTTCCAACTCCGTACGCGGTGCTATATAACGATCCCGGTTTTCCCATACTGGCGCTGGCAAGGCATGACGGTCGAGTTTGCCATTGGTGGTCAGGGGGATGGCCTCAATGCGGGTAAAGCTGGCGGGTATCATATATTCCGGCAAAAGGGCTGAAAGATATTCCAGCAGAGTATCATTGGTCAGCGTTTCGTCTGTCACCAGATAAGCGGCCAGTGCTTTATGGCCCGCATGCTCCTGGTCAATCACCACGGCTTGTTTCACCTGTGGGTGGGAGGATAAAGCCGTTTCAATTTCACCCAGCTCAATGCGGTAACCGCGGATTTTGACCTGAAAATCATTGCGCCCCAGATATTCGAGGTTGCCATCCGGCAGCCAGCGCACCAAATCACCGGTTTTGTACAGACGGGTATAACCGTTAGCCTTATCTTCAGCACTGGCAAACGGATTTTCGACAAAACGCTCAGCAGTCAGTTCCGGACGGTTCCGATATCCCCGTGCCAGTCCGGCACCGCCGATATACAACTCTCCGGGCGCACCAATAGGAGACAGTTTGCCATTACGATTAAGGACATACAGATGGGTATTATGATGTGCCTTGCCAATGGGGACATGGCCACTAAATTCATCAGTGACATCAAAGTGAGTGATATCATTTGTCGTTTCAGTTGGGCCATAGAGATTAATTAAAGTACTCGAACCCCTATTTATGGCTCTGAATGCGCTGACATGGGACATCGTCAACGCTTCTCCGCCGCATAGCACATAACGGATAGTGTCAGGCAATTGCTGGCCTAAATCCCGTATTGTCTGGCAGAAAGCACCTAACATGGATGGGACAAACTGCACAACCGTCACGCCGGTTTTCTGTATCAGTTGATGCAGGACTTCGGGTTGTTTATGCACATCCGGTGAGGGCATCACAATACTGGCACCAAACCAGTTAGCTGCAATCAGCTCCCAGACTGAAGCATCAAAGGTATAAGGGATTTGTTGCAGGACTTTATCCGATGCACTTAAGGGATATTGAGCCTGCATCCAACACAGGTGATTGATGACGTTCTGATGGGTCAGCTCAACACCTTTCGGCTGCCCGGTCGTTCCGGAGGTGTAGATAATGTATGCCAGATCTGTACTTTTGTTTACCGGCACTAAATTTTCCGCTGGTTGATCTTTGGTGATTGTACTGTCATCTGCGGCTATCAGCGCAGGTTGGATGGGTAAAATATGCGCACATTTTTCCAGTGTCGTCAGATATCGTTGCTGGGTTATCACACACGGGCTTCCGGTATCTTCCAGAATAAACTGGACTCGCTCCGGTGGATATTCGGGAGAAATCGGCACATAGGCACCGCCGGCTTTCAGCACCGCCAGAATACTGATCACCATTTCCAGACTGCGATCGAGGTAGAGGGCTATTGGTGTATCTGCCTGCATTGTTGCGTTATGTTGCTGTTGGTAACATTCGCGTATCACAACAGCGAGTTGATTTGCCCGTTCGTTGAGCTGACGGTAGGTCAGGGTTTCCTCTTCGAATATTAACGCCACATTATCGGGTGTTGCTGCGGCCTGAACCTCAAACTGCTGTTGTAGAATCATCTCTTGCGGGTAGGGGACGTTGGTCTGGTTCCAGCAGTGCAATAGGGTATGGCGCTCTTGTTCTAATAAAACAGGTAAGTCACTGACTAATACAGAAGAGGAGTTAAGCAGAGCAGTCAATAAGTTTTGCAATCGTTTAAATATTTTTTTTATATCTTGAGCGCTAAAATATTCCTGTAAGTAATCTATCGTTATTGTTATTTCCTGATTATGTCCAAAATCTTTTAATCGAAAAGCGATAGGATCAATATTAGAGAATCCGTCGATAACATGATATTGTGCCTGGCTGATTTCAGGTGTTGACCCTGCAAGTTTTTCATAGAATATAAATATATTGGGTAAAGCAATTCCATAATGATTAGCTATTCTGACCAAATGAGAACGAGGGAATTGACCGTGGTGATAACTCTCTTTTAGCGCTGATTCGGTTAGTTTAATCTGCTCAATCATACTGATTTCGTCAGAAACATGGCAATGTACGGGGTATATATTTGCCAGCATCCCTACGATATTTCTCTCTGATTTTGTCTTTCTTCCATGAGTGATGGTATTAAATGTTAATTCTTGCTGTCCTGTCAGTTCTGACATCATAATGGTGACCAGACTAGAGAAGACAGCGAGAAGATTCGTCTTATTTTCTTCACAAAAAGCGCGTAAATCTGCTTTAATTGACGATGGCAATACCAACTCATCGCTACCAGAACCCTTATTTTGATAATAAGGCGTTAATTGATGGATGTCATTTTTTGCTAAAAAATTATACCAGTAGCTTTTATCTTCTTCGTAATGGGAAGAATTCAGGTATTCTTTTGCTTTCTCTATTACATCTAAATATTGTGGAATTCCTGATAACCAAGTTGTTGATGTTCCATTTTTCAGGCATGAGTACAACTTAAAAACATATTCATGAAGTCGCAATAAACCGGTCCCATCAATGATAATATGGTGGAATTTATTGAAAAAATAATACCTTTCACTCGCAATGCGAATTAATGAAATCTGATACAAGATCTCATTTGGGAAGTTGATGGGCTGGCTTACCTGTTGCTGCATCCAATGCCGGGCTTTTTCTTCAGGATCAGGCTGCGTTGAAAAATCATGGAATAAGATTGACTCTGGATTGCTCTGATTTTCAAGATATTGCGTTGCTTCATTATCCGAATTAATCGAGAAACGTAATCTTAGGATATCAATATGTTGGTGCAGTAATTGCCAGGCTTGTTGCAAGATGACGATATCAATCTCACCTTCCATCAAGGTATACCAGCCTATATTGTGTAATGGAGTATTTTCATGAAGGGTTTGCTCGTAAAACACATCTTCTTGAGCGGGATGAAGGTCATATAAGTTCGAATTTAGCGAACCTTCAGTTGTTTTCATAATAAATTATACGAACGCATTCCGCTTGCAAGTTATTTGTAATCTATGATACAAATGGGTAAATTTCAGCGAGTGCCTAACCTTAATTTATTTATGTTTTTAGTATTAACATAATTTAGCAAACTATATTTTGTTCCTGATGGTTTAAATATTAATTTGTTATTTTTATTCAATAAGTGTTAGCATTATTCACCATGGTATCATTACAGCCAATCTTGCAACCTTTCAGCATTCTTCCTTATGCAAAATAGTTGATATTTATTTTCAGTCAATAGTTAGCCAATAGTTAAAGTCTTATTTCTGATTCTTTCAAGTATACATCCTTGTCACCCATCCTGTTCCGCCCAGATTCTTTTTATTTTCAATGATAATCATTGTGTTTCACTCATCATTATTGCATGGTAATAATTCTTTGTGCTGTAATAGTGATTGTCATTTGGATTGAAGTCTATATTATTTTTTATTTAATATGGTTAATTTTTTTTAATGGCCTATAAATCGCAAAATGATATAATTTATATTGTTTATGGTTTCAAGTTTATATTTTATTTGTATCGTTTTGTTTTTATTAAGGTAAACAGCCTTTCATTCTTTTTTATATTGAAGTAAATCGCTAGTGTAAGTAATTTTACCATTGGATTATTAATTCTTTTTAAATATATTTTTTATCAATCATGGGAAGTATTTTGATTAAAATTGTTGTGAAAGTGGTGTTATTTGTGATGAGGGAGGTGATGTTGATACATGTGGATAACTTAATAAAATAAATTTATAAAACCCGGCCTTATAACTGCATGATTTTACACCAATAATGATAGATAAAATGGTGTTTTTCGTTAAAGCGTTACACCCCGAATTGTGGTAGATTAACCCGTTTTTTTGGGAATGTGGTCTATCTTATTTTTAGGTTGGTGAGCAATATGGGCGTGTGGGGTTACTTATTTATCGCAATTTTGTCTGAAGTGGTAGCAACAACGATGTTAAAAACTGCGGATGGCTTTACTCGCTTAGTACCTTCGATTATTGTTGTGCTTGGGTATTGTTTATCTTTTTGGGCGTTATCACAAGTTGTTAAAGTAATGCCCTTGGGGATTGCTTATGCCGTTTGGTCTTGTCTTGGCATAGTGTTAGTTTCCATAGCAGGTATATTTTTATATCAACAGAAACTTGATTTACCCGCAATTATTGGAATCCTTCTAATTATTGCCGGCGTTTTAGTTATTAATTTGTTTTCTAAAAGTGCAGGACACTGATTTATATTGATCTATAGATTAACTCGATGATTCAACGGGAGAAAATATGCTTTTAAGGCGGAGAATTATTTTGTGTAGTTTGTTGTTGGTTTTCGGCATATTGGCTGGTTGCAGTGGGCAGCAAACAAATGCTTCATTAAATCGATACAAACATTATCACTACTCTGATCTGGGGATTCACTTGAGTAAAGATGCAAGTGAAACTTGCACTGACGCAGGAGGGATTCAGACACTGACTAATCAATTGAATGGTCAGAAAGTGCCTGTGTGCCAACTGGCTAATGGCCGTCGCTGTAATGAACAGGCTTTGCTGGATGGCGGATGTGCGTCAATTTAATTTTTTATGACAGAAATATGTCACTGCCAATATAAACATATTTCTGTCAACTTTTAATCCGCAGGATATTCATCCTTATAATGTTTTTCCTTAGTAAAAATGAAAGGCATTATCCAGTCTATAAAAATATTTATTTTTTTCTCTCGATAACTGACACGATACAGCTATAGAAGTTATTGGGTCAAATGACAATTATTTTTTAGCCACACAAATCTTATTTACAGAAAAATCATCAGATTATTCTGTGGTTGATATTGCAGTCTGAAAATAATGAGCAAGAATAATTAAGGTATTCCTTATAACTTCTTTTCAATTAATTATCGGGAGATAAAAAATATGCTAAAGCGAAAATATTTGACCCAGTCTGAAATTGATGTATTGCTCACTGCGTTGGATAAATATCCTCACGCAGCACGTAATATTTGTATGATATTTATGGGATTTATTCATGGTTTCCGGGTATCTGAATTATTGAATTTGCGAATTTCTGATGTTGACTTGGAAGGAAAAAGCTTGCGAGTACAACGATTAAAAAATGGTTTTTCTACTATTCACCCAATGGTATCCCGTGAAATTCAATTGGTACGTCGCTGGTTAGCTGAGCGTTCGAAGTATTTGCCGAAGAAATCCGCATTATTAGATGGTCAGGCAATTGATAGTAAAGAACCCGATTGGTTATTTTTATCTCGTAGTGGTCAACGTATGTCACGTCAGCAGATTTATAAAATTCTTCGGCAAACCAGCCAAAAGGCAAAATTGTCGATTTGCGCGAATCCGCACATGTTGAGGCATGCCTGTGGTTATGCGTTGGCAGACAATGGGGTAGATACCCGCTTGATTCAAGACTATTTAGGTCACCGGAATATTCGCCATACAGTCCGCTACACCGCGAGTAATGCGGGAAGATTTGAGACAATATGGGACGATAAAGGAAAACGAAAAAAGTTAACAATTAGTACCAAACTGTTAACTAAGGATTTTTCATCCGAAAAATAAAAAAATCGGCCGAATAAACCAACTTAAACAGACAATTAAGCAAATGAGTCTTTCGAATTTGAGTGACATACAAGATTGGGAAATTGTATAGAAAAAGTTGGAAAAAAATTTCAGGCTATAGAAATGGGATTAATCAAAAATCAATAATTTATTAATATTTTAATATCAATATGTTATTTGGCGTTTTGCAGATAATAAGAAAATGAACTACGTTTAAAAATAGCTGTTTTAGGTGACTTGACAGTTTGGTACTAATTGTCAATTCGCCGAGGGGATAGTCACAACGCTCCGGGATGAGTCAATAGCACCGGCGCCTGATGGTGTCTGGTGGGAATAATGTTGATTCGGAAGGTTGATAAATATGCTAAAGCAACAAAACAGGCAGTGGACAAAAAGACAACGCTACCGGCTGAAACAGGTGGCGTGGGTGAATATCGTTGCCCAGATTTTATTTCCCGTGGCGGGGGCGTTTACCCCTGCCGTGGCGGCCACCAGAACCGGCGATGAAATTGATGTGCCTCCATCCCAATCCCGTCAGATACTGGCGGACAGCCTGAAACAAGCCGCCAGCCATGACGACCCCCCCGCCAATACCGGAGACAATACCGAGCGCTGGCTGGCGAGTGCCGCTTCCCGTGCTGCGGGGATGCTGAAAAGCGGCAATCTGGTGGACAGCACCAAGAGCCAGTTACGCGGTATGGCGGTCAGTGAGGCCAATCAGGCGGTGCAGAACTGGCTGCAACGGTACGGTACTGTTAAATTACAGGCCAATGTGGATGACCGCGGGCGGCTGGACGGCAGCCAGTTTGATATGCTGTTGCCGCTGTATGACACGGAAAAACGGATGGCCTTTACCCAGTTCGGCCTGCGCCATATTGACAGTCGCACCACCGCCAACTGGGGACTGGGGCAGCGCCATTTCCTTGATGGCGGCATGTTTGGCTATAACGCCTTTCTTGACCACGACATCACCCGTGACCACACCCGTTTCGGGGTGGGTGCCGAATATGCCCGTGACTTTATGAAATTCGGGGCGAACGGTTATTTCCGTGCCAGCGGCTGGAAAGACGGCAAGAAACTGAAAGATTACGATGAGCGCCCCGCCAACGGGTTTGACCTGCGCGGCGAAGGGTATATTCCTGCCTACCCGCAACTGGGGGGCAAACTAATCTATGAGCAGTATTTTGGGGATGAAGTCGGGTTACTGAGCGAAACGCGCCGGCAGAAAAACCCGGCGGCCTTTACACTGGGGATGAACTATACCCCCATCCCGCTGGTGACACTGGGGCTTGACCGTAAACAAAGCACCTCTGGCGGCGGGGAAACCCTGTTTAACCTTGGCCTGAATTATGAAATTGGCACACCGTGGTCAAGGCAGGTTGACCCGTCTGTAGTGGCCTTCAAACGCAGCCTGCAAGGCGGGCGTTATGATTTGGTCGAGCGCAATAACCAAATCGTACTGGAGTACCGCAAGAAAAACCTGATACGCCTGATGATGGAAAATCGGATTAGCGGGCGTGGCGGTGCGGTCATCCCGCTGAATATCAATGTCAGTGCCAAACATGGCCTGAAAGAGATTGTCTGGGATACCGCCGGTCTGGTGGCAGGCGGTGGCAAGCTGGAAAGCGTGAATGCTTCGGCGCGGACAGCCGGTTTCGCCGCTGAACCCGTTCGCGGCGGCACCCATTACCTGCTGACCCTGCCACCGTTCCATGAGAAAGGTAATAATACTTATACCTTATCCGGTATCGCCTATGATACACAGGGTAATGCCTCTGACCGGATGGAAACGCAGATACAGGTGCTCTCTTCCGCGGTCAATCCGGCGGGTTCGGGATTCGAACCCGCCAATAAATCGATGGTGGCTGACGGAAAAACCCAGACGGTTATCCGCCTGAAACTGACCGACAAAGACGGCAAGCCGGTGACCGGGGCTGCGGGCAATATCAAACTGACCGATGACAAGACCAAACTGACCGGTGACGGCAAAGACCCGGCGCTGGGAACAGAAGTGAAAGAAGTGCCGGAAGGCAGCGGGATTTATGAAGTGACCGCCACCGCCGGGACTAAACACGGTAAATGGACTATCAAGCCTAACGTTGACGGCCATGCCCTGACGCCCACGGTCATTGATTTCGGTGATTCACTGGCGAACATGATAGATACCGACCGCACTGAGTTTAAGCCGGAAGCGGGCACCCTGAGCAAGGAAGGTGACACAACCGACATCATCTTGAACCTGAAAGACAAGGACGGTAACCCCATTACGGGTGCGGCCGATAAAATCACACTGGATAAGGACAACAGCGAACTGTACGGTGAACCGCCTTATCCTTCTTTGGGTGAGGTGAGAGAAGATCCGACCGGCAGCGGTATCTATAAAGCCAAGGTGACTGCCGGCAAGAAAAAAGGCACCTGGAAAATTACGCCGAACGTGGACGGCAAGGCGCTGAAACCCGCCATCATCACCTTTGGTCAGTCTCTGACGGACATTGTGGATACTAAAGGCTCACAGTTTACGCCGGAAACCAACGTACTGGCGGCCAATAACGAGGACAGCACCGTCCTGACCCTCCATCTTAAGGACAAATCCGGCAACCCTATCCCGAATGCGAAGGACAGTATCACATTCGAAGACAACGGCGATACGCTGACGGGTGACGGCAAAAATAAACCCACCATTGATAAGGTCTGGGAAGAGCCGGCAGGCAGCGGCATTTATAAGGTGAAGGTCAAAGCCGGCGATAAAACCGGCTCGTGGAAAATCACGACCAAAGTAGAGGGCAAGCCGCTGGAAACGCCGACAGAAATCACCTTTGGTGCGTCAAAGGCGGAGTTGGTTGACCCGGATAAATCCGAGTTTGTAGCGGAAAAAGGTGATCTGCCTAATGAGGGGGATACCACCATCATCAGGCTGAACCTGAAAGACATCAATGGTCATCCCATTACCGGGGCAGAAAACAGTATTAACCTGATACCGGATAATCATGAGTTGTATGGCAAAGGTGAAACCTTGCCGGCTTACGGCAAAGCCAGAGAAGTCCCGCCGGGCAGTGGCCTGTATGAAGTGCCTGTCACCGCCGGCGCGAAAAAAGGCAAATGGACGCTGACCCCCGAGGTGTTCGGCAAGCGGCTGAAACGCCCTGCCACCATTAACTTCGGGCAAACTCTGGCGGATATATTGGATAGCAACAGCCCCACCGTTGAGCCGACAGACGGCAGTAATGCACTGGCAGCGGATGGTGTTTCCACCAAAACCTTACGGGTTGTGCTGAAAGATAAACAGGGCAAACCGGTCACGGGGGCAAAAGACAGCATCAGGGTTTCTGCATCAGGGCAATTGCAGGGGGAAGGTAAAGATCCACAGATAAGTGACGTCAAGGAGGTGTCAGACGGGGTCTATGAAGTTGTCGTGACCGCTGGGCGGAAAACCGGTAACTGGACACTGACCACGGCCGTGGACGGTACGGACAGAAAGCAGGAGACGGTGATTGAGTTTGATGAAAACAAAGCCCCCGGCATCAGTGGCCTGCAACTGGAAGGGGTTTTGCATGTCAACGGCGTCCTGCATGCTCTCTATCAGTTTGAGGCCAAAGGCGGCAACACCACTGATCGCTCGTTCTATGTCTGGGGAGAAAAAGGCACGACAGCGAAACGGGTGATGAAGTTAGCCGATGAGGCGGGGGTAAAAGAGCCGATAGAATTGGTGCAGAAAAACGGCGAAGGGCGGGTTGCCACCGGTGCGGCTGATAAGGACAAGGTGAAATACACCATTGAAAGCAGCGATATCGGCAAGGTACTGGAGGTGTCGATACTGGCAGCGAATGAGGCGAATTTACGGGCTAATGCACCGCTGACTGCCGATGTGAATGATCCGAAATTTAACCAAGGCATTACCGGGAGCAATGGCAATGGCGGCGTGGCTGATCCGAAAGCCAAACCCGGCATCGAACAGATTGTGTTGAGCGGGGAGTTGGAAATCAATAAGCCTCTGACGGCTCAATACACTTTTAAGGATAACGGCGGGGATGCCACTGATCTCTCCCAATTTGCCTGGCATGAAAAAGGCACCACAGTGGCGGAAGCCGATTATCAGGCCGTGCCGGACAGCGGCAAAAATGCCCAAAATAAAACCGGTACCTTAAGTAAAACATTAGCGCAGGATGATGCCGGGAAAACCCTTGCGATTACCGTTAAGCCCATTAATGGAAACAGCGATCAGGGTGAGCCTAAAACGGTGGATATCAGCATGACTGACAGTGCCGTGAATAAAACGACCTCCATGGGCGGAAAACCGGGCACTATCCTTGATCCGGCAGCAAAACCCTCCATTGATAAACTGTTGTTGGAGGGCAGGCTGTACCTGAATGAAACCTTAAAGGCCAAATATGAATTTAATCCCAACAACGGGGATGTCACAGATAATTCCACCTATGTCTGGAAGCGTTTAAGGCCGGAGAATAAAAACGGCGGGCCAAGAGAAGAGGTACAGGACCCTGAAGCCAAAGGCACGGTTGATGGCAAAAAAATCCTGAGTGGTGATATTCCCTCTTACACACTGGGTAAAGAGGATACTGGCAGGCTGCTGGAAATTACCATCACACCGAAAAACGGTCTCAAGGAAATCGGGACTGATGCAGTGATAAATACGGGACAAGACCATACCCTTATCGGAGGAACCGATGACGGGGCAATCATTGATCCAAACAGAGGGCCCATCATTGAAGGATTAACGATTAACGGCACACTGGAAGTAGGGCAGTCCCTGACCGGTTCGTACATCTTTAAGAAAAATGATAAAGATGATGTGGATAACTCAGTGTATCTCTGGGGTATTAAATATTCCGATATTGATGATCCGAATGCTCCGACATCACCAGAGAAAAGGATCAACGACTTAGTTAATGATCCTGACCACCACATCACAATTTCTGAAACAGTGCCACCCTATATTCTGGAAGCAAAAGACAGTGGCCGGATTATCCAGCTCGCCATGGTTCCCCGCAGTCCGCTGAAGTCAGATGGTGATAAAATGATGTTGGGTAAGACAGTGGCGACAGATTCTGAGCAGGAAGCCAAGAAAGGTAATGTCACAGGGGGTAATCAGGATGGCACGGTAAAAGGTATCGCAGATGATTTTAGCGTAGATGCGGATAAAACCACCGCCAAAGCCAAAATCGATCTGGTTGATAATATAGCTGAGTCGATTGAGTTAACG
Organism: Xenorhabdus miraniensis; assembly: GCF_002632615.1. Next base: position 129,746 of record NZ_NITZ01000014.1, on the reverse strand, counting down.
ATCAAAACCCAAAAGGATAAAAAACCGATTGGTGGTGTACCGGTGACCATTAAAATGACAGCGACCAACCGTCAAAATGGTAATGAAACACCTACCGTAAAACTGGATATTGAAAAAGGTATTTTATATGACAAAGGCGGCGTGCTGAGTGGTAATACGAAGACTTACAGCGGTCATACGGATGAGAATGGTGACTTCATTATCAAGGTAACTGACCCTAATGGGAAAGGAGTGAAAACGACATTGAAAGTGACTGCTGAAGGTGCTAGTGGTGCGCTTACTGAGCAGACAAAAAATGTTACCTTTACTGTGATTACCAGCCCTGATGTGTCTGTGGCTAATTATTGGGGGCATATGTTTAACACTATATCTGCGGGTGGGATGACTTTTAATCGACCTACATTAAAAGCGGAACTAGCCGGGGATACTCCTAGTGATCATGGTCTCATCAATAACGAGGAATGGACAACTGTTGCTACTGATAATGTTATCAAATTTTGCTCTGATCGAGGTCTACGGACGCCATACGCTTCCGAGTATCAGACATTAGCTAACCAATATAATGCAGGAGCAGAGAATATAATATACAAAAAATATGGATGGCTTAAAAATTGGAGTTACTATGCATACGATAAATTTACTTCAGGTGAACACCCAGGATACCGAAAGAAAGTCAATCTTGGGGATGGATCTCTTACCTATGGTTATCTGGATAATCCTGTAGCATGCCGTAACAAGTGAGAATATCAAAGCCATTAAATTTAATTTACAGGCTCTAATGGTCAGATAAAATCACCGAAACCAAACTGTCCCAAGTTATCATCTCCAACAACAAGGGGCAGTTTTTATTCTCAGAACCTATTTCTATTACGAACCTGAAAAACCTGACTGACCAGCACCAGTACGCCTACCACCAAATAAGCCGCAAAAATGCCAATCAACCATTGCGGCATATCCAATGTTAAAAATTCCCACTGTTTCACCGAGCAATCCCCATAGGCCTGAAACACTGAAGGCAGCCACTCATGCAGCGGTAACCAGGATGGGAAACTGACAAAGAAATCGCAGGTATTAAAGGGAGAAGGGTATAACTGCATCATGGTGTGATCCCATGCCAGTTGCAGTCCTTGCCATGCGCTGTAAATCCATAGCAGGATCGCCAGCCAGCGCAAAGGGGTTTTAGGGGCAATGGCACCAAGCAATGCAGCGCCTAAAATACCAAACAGGGCAACACGCTCATAAATACACATAACACAGGGCTGTAACTGCATAACATGCTGAAAATAGAGTGCGGTGGCTTCTAAGATAAGAGCTGTCAGCGCCATTAATAACCATGCACCTCGCCCTTGGGAACACTGTTTTAAAAATTGGAACATTGTTGTTTTCCCCATGTATGAATTAATTGGCTTATTGTGCCGTTTCATCCGTCATAAAAAAATAAAATTAAAGTTAACTGCGCTATTTTTTCAGGAAGAGCATTAACAAAAAACCGGATAGTGTGTAAAGCCACACTATCCGGCAGGATACAACAGTTAATTCTGTTAACAGTTATAACGGAGCAACCAAACCCAGTTTGGTGAGATATTCAGTGGCAGGAACCAACCAAAACTCAACGCTCAGAAACCCGACTAATGTCATCACAATAGTATAAGGCAGTGCCATCATCACCATGCGGCCATAAGAGAGGCGAATCAACGGAGACAGAGCAGAAGTCAGTAAGAACAGGAAAGCCGCCTGCCCATTGGGTGTTGCGACAGAAGGCAAGTTGGTTCCTGTATTGATGGCTACCGCCAAATATTCATATTGTTGTTGTGAAATCAGACCGTTTTTCAGGGCGGTCAGAGCTTCACTAATATACACCGTACCAACGAAGACATTATCAGAAACAGCAGAAAGCAAGCCGTTGAACAGATAGAATAAGGAAAGCTGTGAAGCCGGCGAAGACTGTAGGACAAATTGAATGAATGGCGTAAACAGTTGTTGGTCAACAATCACGGCAACCACAGAGAAGAATACCGTTAGCAATGCAGTAAACGGCAGGGCTTCTTCGAATGCTTTACCCAAGGCGTGTTCTTCAGTAATACCGCAAAATGCCGTGGTGAGAATAATCACTGACAGGCCAATCAAGCCCACTTCGGCTAAATGGAAAGCCAGTGCCACAATCAGCCAAATACCAATTAACGCCTGCACAGCAAGCTGGGCTTTTTCCTGACGGGTACGTTTTTCACTGGCTTTCTGGTCATAGTCTTCTAACACTGAACGAACACGTTCCGGTAATTCAGCGCCGTAACCAAACAGTTTAAAGTGTTCAACCAGCACACAGACCAGCAAACCGCAAACAAATACAGGAATAGTGACTGGCGACATACGAATAAAGAAGGTGACAAAATCCCAGCCAACATGCTTGGCAATAATCAGGTTTTGTGGCTCACCTACCATGGTCATTACGCCACCCAGAGCAGTACCAATACCCGCGTGCATCATCAGGCTGCGCAGAAAGGCACGAAACTGTTCCAGTGTCTGCTTTTTATCTTCGTTATCAATGAACTTATCGTCATTGAGTTCAGAATTGCCATTTTGGGAAAGGAATTGATGGTAGATGGCATAAAACCCGACTGAAACACTGATCACAACGGCAATGACGGTCAGGGCATCAAGAAAGGCAGATAAAAAAGCACTTGCCAGACAGAAAGCCAGTGCCAGCATTTTCTTGGAGCGGATGCTTAATAACAGCTTCGTAAAAACAAACAGCAAGAGCTGTTTCATGAAATAAATACCCGCAACCATGAAAATCAAGAGTAAAATGACTTCCAGATTGTTGCTGATTTCATGGCCTATCTGGTTTGGCGACGTCATTCCGATGATGACGGCTTCAATGGCAAGTAACCCGCCGGGTTGCAAAGGATAGCACTTCAATGCCATTGCCAGAGTGAAGATAAACTCAACAACGAGCATCCAGCCAGCAATAAAAGGGCTGACAAAAAAATAAACCAGTGGATTGATGATAAGAAAAACAATGATAGCCAATTTGTACCAATCCGGCGAATTGCCGAGAAAGTTTTTCACCACTGCACGTCGTATACTGATTTCCATTATTGTTAACTTTCCTCTTTAGTAGATACGTGGAATAAGTCTAAATAGCCAAATCTGGACAATCCAAAACTAAGCCATAGTACGCTCAACAAGATAGCAATTTAAGGGTATCAGCGCATAATTAATCCGTGAATGACTGAGTTTTTTATGAGCCCTTTCACTCTTTCACGGTTTATTTACCAGGTAACTATGTCGGACAAACACATTCTGGTATGATCAACAGCTATTATTAGCCAAGAAAACTGCTTTGGAATAATTAAAATTATGGTAATTAAGGCTCAAAGTCCTGCGAGTTTTGCGGAAGAGTATATCATTGAAAGTATTTGGAATAATCGCTTTCCACCCGGTTCCATACTGCCAGCAGAACGTGAATTATCTGAATTGATCGGTGTCACCCGTACGACTTTGCGTGAAGTGTTGCAGCGCCTTGCCCGTGATGGCTGGTTGACTATTCAGCATGGAAAACCAACAAAGGTCAATAACTTCTGGGAAACATCCGGTCTTAATATTCTGGAAACCTTGGCGCGTCTTGATCATGATCGCGTTCCCCAGTTAATCGACAATTTATTGGCGGTGAGAACGAATATCGCCGCTATCTTTATTCGTACTGCGTTCAGACATAATCCTGAAAAATCACTGGAAGTTCTGGCAGAAAAAGAAAATGTGGAAGATACCGCCGAGTCTTTCAGTTCTGTGGATTATAATATTTTCCGTGGCTTGGCCTTTGCATCAGGCAACCCGATCTATGGTTTGATTATTAATGGGCTGAAAGGGTTATATACCCGTGTTGGTCGTTATTATTTCTCCAGCCCTGAAGCACGTAAGCTGGCAATGAATTTCTACCAACAGTTGGGTTTACTGTGTCAGGAACAATCGTATGACAAGATCATGGATTGTGTGCGTAATTATGGTAAAGACAGTGGGATTATCTGGCATGGTATGCAAAGTGCCATGATCAATGAATTAACAGAAGCACATTTCGGCTGATTATACTTTTTATATTATTCTTTGACTTGATGCGTTGTTGACGCTTGTTCTCCCCAGTGACATAGTCATGTTCTATAAAGTTTTCTATGTTTCTGGGGATGTTCCTTTATCCCATCATTTCTCTTATCTTGGCTCAAGACGAGACAGTAACCCGGTAGCTGTGATAACCGCCAATAGATGCTTGACGTTTTCTCAATAATGACCGTATCGCCTTTAGCTAGCTTAACGAACCGATTATCGTATTGGCTCGCAAAGAAATTGCCCGTACCTCCCATCAATATGCGCTTGTTGCACACGGCTGGTCTCGTTTACCTTTTTATTTTTAGCAAATCAAACCCCATCTGCAATTTCTATCATTTTTATTGCGTTGACCATGGTCATAAACAGCTTGCCCTTTTCCCGAGGAAACTCATCAAACCCCATATTTATGTACAACCTTTTTACTATGTCGTTCTTAGCGTCAACAATAATCATCGGAGTGGGGATGATTTTTGATGACTTTATGGCTTTGCGAATTGCATCTATCAGCAAAATTTCGCCAAATCCTTGGCGTTGAAATGACTTACTTACAGCTAATCGACCAATAAGAGCACAATGCAGTGCTGACGGGTATTTTTTCGCTATTTTTTCTGGTAGTTCATCTAATTCTATAGTGCAAAGTGCCAAGGAATAGAATCCCTTTATTTGATGTTCATTCTGGCTACTGGTGAGGACAAATGTTCTTGATAGAGCTTTTTTATCATGCTGCCCTGAAACGGTTTTCAAGTAATTGTTTAGCTCAGGCTCACCACAATCAAAATTATTTCTATCATGTTTGTTTTTATCTAGAGGTTTTATCTGCATCTATTGTTTCCTTATGTCTACGAGCAGCACGAAGGAAACGCTCATTGATTGGTTTTTCGTTTTCCAATGCATTAACAAATGCCAGTGCATCCTCCTGACACAATCGAATACGCATGTTCTGTTCAATCAATCGCTTTGCCTCCGCAATAGCTGCATTGGCAATAAAACTATTCAGGCTTGCATACCCTGATAATGACAGTGCTATTTCTAGTAGCTCTTTGGTTTCTGAGCTCACCCTAGTAGTGATTCTCTCATTGATTAATGTGGCCATGTGCCTACTCCTCTGAAATACGAATCTTCACTCACTGTTTAATTTAGCATTGTTTTTAACAAAATTCAATGGATGTGCCAAAATGGCGTCATATTTGATTGTGGAATAAATCAAATTAAGTGGGACCGTGATCCTTCCTTTATGTTTTTGGCTCCTTAATTAACGCTGAAAATTCATCCAAACTGTATAATTCAATTTTTTAAATTATTATTCTACCCAATGAATATTTAATCGAAATTTTATTTTGTATTTTCTATTTTTGTTGGTTTTTTATGTAAATTCGTGTTGTGAATTTAATGTTTATTTTTTACCGCAAAAATCACTTTGAAAGATGAAAATCAAAGGGGGTTGGCAGAATTTAATCCCATCTTATTTCATTGATTTAATTTAAAATTTATTAATTTCTGCATTTATTTTAAATAAATGCCTTATCTTGAGTTTGTAATGGAGTTGTGACTTGAATCCTAAAAATTGATTAATTATGTTACAGCCTATTATTCTGTATTGGATTTTTATCTTTAGCATATTATGCTTGTGAGGATGATTCACCAACGGAGTACAAAATGAAGGTTCTTATTTTAGGCAGTGGCGTTATTGGCGTAACCAGTGCGTGGTATCTTGCGCAGGAAGGTCATGAAGTTATTGTAATTGATCGCCAGAATAGTGCCGCTGAAGAGACGAGTGCCGGTAACGCTGGTCAAATATCACCAGGGTACGCGACACCTTGGGGAGCACCTGGGATCCCACTTAAAGCCATAAAGTGGATATTTCAACGACATGCACCTCTGGCTATTCGTCCTGATGGTTCATTGTTTCAATTACGCTGGATGTGGGAAATGCTGCGTAATTGTGATGCAAGCCATTACGCTATGAATAAAAGCAGAATGGTACGTTTGGCAGAATATAGCCGGGACTGTATTAAGCAATTAAGGGCTGATACCGGTATCCAGTATGAAGGGCGTCAGGGTGGAACGCTGCAACTGTTCAGAACAACTAAGCAATTTGATAATGCTGCCAATGATATTGCTGTGTTAGAGCAGGAAGGGGTGCCTTATCGGTTATTGACTGCCGAACAATTAGCAACTGTGGAACCTGCTCTTGCCCATACTTTCCATAAACTGACCGGCGGGTTGCAATTACCAAATGATGAAACCGGTGATTGCCAGATTTTTACCAAGAGATTGGCAAAAATGGCAGAAGATGCTGGTGTGAAGTTTATTTTTAATAAGCACGTTAAGCAGATTTTGGTGGATGGGCATAAAGTATCGGGTATTCAATGTGATGATGGCATCATGACTGCTGATCATTATGTGGTCGCGATGGGTTCTTATTCCACAGAGATATTGAAAAATCTCGTCAAAATTCCGGTTTATCCAATGAAAGGCTATTCATTAACGATGCCGATTATGGATGAATCAAGGGCACCTGTATCAACTGTGCTTGATGAAACGTACAAAATTGCTATTACCCGTTTTGATGATCGTATTCGCGTCGGAGGTATGGCAGAAGTTGTCGGTTTTAATTTGAACGTTCTTCAAAATCGCTGTGAAACATTGAAGATGGTTGTGCAAGATCTTTACCACAATGGTGGCAAGATTGAAGAAGCTTCATTCTGGACGGGGTTACGTCCGATGACGCCAGATGGAACGCCTATCGTTGGCCCAACCAAATATTCGAATCTATATTTAAATACCGGGCATGGAACACTAGGCTGGACAATGGCTTGTGGTTCAGGAAAGTTATTGGCTGATTTAATTTCAGGCAAGAAACCTGATATTGCGGCAGATGATCTCTCTGTATTTAGATATATCAATGGGTTCAATATAAAAGTGTTTCCAATGAATCCTCATTTACATACTGCATAAACCATAGAAAAGGAGTCGTTATGCCACGTCCTATTTTGGCAACGATCCATCTCGAAGCATTCCACCATAATTTATCGGTTATTCGCCAAAGGGTTGGTAACAGTAAAGTCTGGTCGGTAGTGAAAGCGAATGCGTATGGGCATGGATTGGACCGAATATGGCAATCACTCATACAGACAGATGGGTTTGCACTGCTCGACATGAATGAAGCTATTTATTTAAGAGAACAAGGATGGCAGGGACCAATCCTATTATTGGAAGGTTTTTTCAAATCATCGGATTTAGACATTATTAATGAGTACCGTCTGACAACCGCAGTACATAGTCATTGGCATCTTGAGGAGATAGAAAAAACCAGGTTGGACAATCCCATTGATATCTATTTGAAACTTAATAGTGGTATGAATCGGTTAGGATTCACGCCAGAAGAGTTTCCGCAGATAGTTTCAAAAGCGAGAGGAATTAAAAACGTCAATTCAGTGACTTTAATGACCCATTTTGCCAATTCTGATAATGGAGTTGGTGTTAATGAGCAATTTGCGGTTGTTGAACGCTTGCAAATGAACTCACTTCCTCATTGTTTGGCGAATTCTGGCGCTGTTTTGTGGTATCCGAAGACACATGGCGATTGGGTTCGTCCGGGCATTATTCTCTATGGTGCATCCCCAAGCGGAAAGTGGTGTGATATTGCGGATATTGGATTGAAACCAACTATGACGTTGCAAAGTGAAATCATTGCGGTCCACGAGCTTCCCAAAGGAGAAAAAATTGGCTACGGCAGCCGCTATACAACTCAGAAACCCATGCGTGTAGGCACAGTAGCATGTGGCTATGCGGATGGATATCCGAGACATGCTCCAACGGGAACCCCTGTCATGGTTGATGGTATCCGTACTCAATTATTGGGCGCTATATCAATGGACATGATGACCGTTGATTTGACTCCATGCCCACAGGCAAACATAGGCAGTACTGTCGAATTGTGGGGAACAAAACTACCAGTGGATGAAGTTGCAGAGTCGGCAGGCACTATTGGATATGAACTTCTGTGTGCTTTAGCGAAAAGAGTCCCTGTCACTGTTACTTAATTTCTTATTCTTAACGGAATACCCTCTTCTGAGGAAGTCATGTTGTTCGGTTAAAGTATTTTGAATAGTCTTATGTCGCTGAAGTAATCCAGAGGATTTTGCTTTCTCTGGATTATTCTATGCCTAATTATTTTATGCCTAATAAATTGTCTTGTTGGGTAGTTCTTATTTTTGAGTAACTGTGCTGATCACAATATTTGATATGATTTTTTCAGAGTGGCGGGCAGTACAAAATATATCTAATACTGTATGATTAATCGTTAAACTGAGATGCCGTGGGAGCTTTTTCAGCCCCTGCATATTGGAGTTTGTTTTTTTAATACGAATGTTTTTTAGCTATTTGTTTTACAGGAAACTAAATTAACAAAGACTCATTAAAGTGGAAATAACTTAATATGAATAAAAATAAGGTATTTGTTGCTGTAGCTGGTCTGTGCTTATTTTCTTCTGTGACATATGCTGGTGAATGGTCTGTTGGTTTGTCGGCAGTGTATGAGGCTAAACCTTACAAGGGCGCGAAAGCGCAGGATAATTTCCTGCCTGTTCCTATGGTTTCTTATGAAAGTGAAAACTTTTATTTTCATACGTTGACTGCTGGTTATTACCTCTGGAATCAACCCAAAGACGAACTTTCTGTTGATGTATTTTATTCTCCGCAAGCCTTTCATCCCAAAGATAGTAAAAATGAACAAATGAAAAAGTTGGATCGCCGTCGTGACACGATGATGGGTGGCTTTACTTATCAGCATCATGAAGACTGGGGAACACTGCGTGCTTCTGTTGCTGCTGATATGTTAGGAGAGAGTAAAGGGATCCGAGCTGACTTTTCCTATTTATATAATATTGAGCAAGGTGATTGGGTATTGAAGCCTGGCATTGGTGTGATTTGGGATAGTAAAAAACAGAACCGCTATAGCTATGGCATAACAAAAAGAGAGTCAGTACGTAGTGGGTTAGCTGAATACACACCAGGAGATAGCTGGAGCCCTTATTTTGAATTATCTGGTTATTATTCTCTTAATGAAAGTTGGACAGCCTTCATGGCAGGGCGTGTTGAATACTTACCCAATCAAATTAAAGATAGTCCGATGATCAATCGTTCATACTCCGGTATTATCTGGTCCGGTATTACTTATACATTTTGATTTTTCTTCCAGATAGCTACTGAAAAGCTGAATGTTTGCAATTGTTATGGCAAAGTTCAGCTTTTCATTACCTTGACCTAATAACCGTCAGGAATTTTTCGGCAGCGAATAATAACGGACAACCTATCTGGATCGCCATTTCTGGGGCGCAATGGGTTATTGATACGAGCAGTTTCGATACAGGCCATGTTTTTATAACCTTCCCGGCTCATGTCTTTCATATTATTGGAAAGTTCAGCGCCAGGGTTCCAGCATACTACATCGCTATGGTGGTAGTGGTGTATTTCAATTGTTCGCTTCCACATGGAGTCTCTCAATAAGCTGAAATCGTCCGGCTCTGTATAAATGCGGTCTGTTCGTCCCTTAAAAATTAAATCTTCATGGGCGTACATTTCTCTGTCTGTAACAGTATCAATAAAATGAGCACCAAGCCCACTGACTCGAATTTGATTGATGTCACTGACATTGAAATAAGAGTGAAGGGCGCCAGTCGCTTGATATTCACCATGACACTCCAGCTCTATTTCGCAGGTTTCCCCTAATTTAAAGCGGGCAATTAGCGTGAATTCATGTGGCCATAATTTATGAGTATAAGCGCTACTCTGGAGAGTAAATGTCAAAATAACGCCATTTTCGTTTTCATGGTGTGCTTTGAGCTCCCAGGGCAGTATTCGGGCAAATCCGTGGCTGGGAGCCGAAACTGGACCGAACCAGGGCCAACAGATGGGAATCCCACCCCGAATTGCTGTACCTGCCCTAAAGGCAGTTTGATCACTTAACCATAAGACGGGTTTTTCACTATCAGGCTGCCATGTGAGCAAATGTGCCCCTTGAATGCTAATCGCACCGCGTACTTTAGGATGGGAAACAACAATCAAGGGAAAGCCGTCAATGTTTCGTTGACTGATATAAGGGGATATCTGTTCTACAACCGGTAATGAAAAAATTTTATCAAGCATTTGTCATAACCTTATGTAAACCTGAATAGGTAACATCTTGAATGAGTAGTGGTGATAAGGCTCAAGAATAGCTCAATGTTCTGAAAATATAAATTTTGGGATAAAAAAACCACCCGTAAACAGGTGGTTTTTGAATATGGAGAAAGCTCGATTATTTAGAAATATGAGCGATCAAATCCAAAACTTTGTTTGAGTAACCTGTTTCGTTGTCATACCAAGAAACCAGTTTTACAAAGTTGTCGTTCAGGGCAATACCTGCTTTTGCATCAAATACGGAAGTCAGTTTTTCACCGTTGAAATCGGTAGAAACAACGTCGTCTTCAGTATAGCCCAGGATGCCTTTCAACTCGCCTTCTGCTGCTTCTTTGATTGCGTCACAGATTTCTGCGTAAGTTGCTGGTTTTTCCAGACGAGCAGTCAGGTCAACAACAGAAACGTTAGGAGTAGGAACACGGAAAGACATACCCGTCAGTTTACCGTTCAGTTCTGGGATAACTTTACCTACTGCTTTTGCTGCACCGGTAGAAGATGGGATGATGTTCTGCGCTGCACCACGGCCGCCGCGCCAGTCTTTCGCAGAAGGACCGTCAACAGTTTTCTGAGTTGCGGTTGTTGCGTGAACGGTTGTCATCAAACCTTCAACGATGCCAAATTTGTCATTGATAACTTTAGCCAGTGGAGCCAGGCAGTTAGTGGTGCAAGATGCGTTAGAAACAATATCCTGACCTGCATAAGCGCTATGGTTGACACCCATAACGAACATTGGCGTGTTGTCTTTGGATGGGCCAGTCAGAACAACTTTTTTCGCGCCCGCAGCGATGTGTTTACGTGCAGTTTCGTCAGTCAGGAAGATACCTGTTGCTTCTGCAACAACATCAACACCCACTTCGTTCCATTTCAGGTTAGCTGGGTCTCTTTCAGATGTAACGCGGATGGTTTTGCCGTTAACAACCAGCTGACCTTCTTTAACTTCAACAGTACCGTTGAAGCGGCCGTGGGTTGAATCGTATTTCAGCATGTAAGCCATGTACTCTGCATCTAACAGATCATTGATAGCAACGATTTCAATATCTGAACGCTCTTGTGCAGCACGGAAAACAATACGGCCGATACGACCAAAACCGTTAATACCTACTTTGATAGTCATAGTATTCCACCAGCTATTTTTTAGTGAATTAAAAGTTGTTTCTAAAGTTACCAAAATCTTGCCAGCCGTCAAGCGGAATCGTGTCAACAATTGAAAAAGATCAATTTAATAATCACTATCTGAACGCTTGTTATACAGCCGGGACAAGCTCTACGCACACCATTATCGGGGTATAGGGAGATATTTAAAGTTACCATCGGTTAGATATGTGAGACTTATCACAATTAGTAAGGTAAATTGCTGTGTTGAATGGGTTAGAATGCGTTTTAACATGTTTATGTTGATTTTTTGTTGTTTTCGATGATTTTTTTATTGAAAATATTGGCCTTAAAAGGTGGTCATCATGGCTAAAAGTCAAAATATTTCCCTTTCTATAGAACAGCTTAGTACAATGCAGCGTCATGTTACGCAAGAAGCAGGCACTGAGCCGCCGTTTTCAGGAAAATTACTGCACAACAAAAAAAGTGGTATTTACCATTGCCTGTGTTGTCGCCAGCCATTATTTGTTTCAGATACTAAATTTGATTCTGGATGCGGATGGCCGAGTTTTTACCAGCCAATCGATGATGATTCTATCACTTACCTTGATGATTATTCACATAATATGCACCGGATAGAGGTGCGTTGTAGCCATTGTCAGGCCCACTTAGGGCATGTTTTTCCCGATGGCCCCAAACCGACAGGGGAGCGTTTCTGCATTAATTCAGCAGCATTGCGTTTTATCGATAAAGAAACAAGCGAAGAAACAGCAGGTTAATGTCATTTAAGGCTGTTTTTTGAACTCAGGTGAAACTATTGGGTTTCATAATGTAAAAGAAACGATTCAGCTCTGGTGTTAAAATTAAGCTATTAACTTGTGATGATATTGATTGAAATAGTGTCGGCTTATAGTCATTCTCAGTGTCATCGTGTAAATAATATAAATAGCCATGTAGCCGCTAAGGAATATTAATGAAGTTGGATGATTTAATTTCTGCCATGACACCCGAAATTTATCAGCGATTGGTTCAGGCTGTCGAATTAGGAAAATGGCAGGATGGCGTACCACTTACGCCAGAACAGAAAGAACATAGTTTACAGGCGGTGATGCTTTGGCAGGCCAGGCATAATCATGATCCTGAACATATGACGATTGGCACAGATGGTCAAATTACTATCAAAAGTAAACAAGAGCTAAAAGCGACATTCCAGTCCGAAATACGGTTCATTAATCAGCTTTAGTTATTAATAGTCAGTAATAGTTACAAACACACACCTTGTGTCACGAGAAATATGTACATCTTGCTTGTTGCTTGGTGTACATAAACTACAATCACCGCACCAAACCTGATTGGGTTCGGTGACCGCGAACTGCTGGTTGAGATGATTAATGTGCTGGCTGTTTCGGATCTGGTGTTGGAACTGGATAAATGTGTGCAAAAAGAAACCGTTAATCAAGTTGCTTAATTACAAAAGTCAGTATATTGTGATAAGGGTGATAGCAATGTCACATAGCTTATCGAGTGTTTAAAGTTTCGCGATTGCGTTTTTTTGTTTCTAGTCTATTTAATAGCAATACAAAATAGATTTGGAAATAAATTTTACATAAAACAAACAATATCAAATCAATATCATTAAAAATATTTAATTGTAATTTATTTTCCTTTGTTATTATATTTTTTTGATATTTCCATCTTGATTTATTCTGATATGGTTAAATCTGTAAGCAGTTTAGTGTTTAAATATAGGCCTGTTGTTATTTTGGTTTGCGAATAAAAAATAATAATACTATTAACTAATGAGGGTACTATAATGGCGAATGTGATCGATATATTAGTTACTGTGGACGCGCAATCTATTATGGAAGATTATGGTAAGATTAGTAATAATATTAATGCACCTACTTTCCTTAGTAATGGAAACAAATATATTCATATGTTAGCTAAGTCAAAATATGTTATACAGGGTCAGGGTGGAAGTGACTTACAAGTTAAAGCTAAGAATGGTGATACTATTCGTTGGCGTGGGGTTACTTTGTCTAAAGATTCAGAGTATTCAGCTGCATTATTGAAACTTTACCCGGTTTTTCAGACACCAACTGAAGCAAGTTATTTTTTCGTCCCCCCAGAAGTAAAGCCGATACATTCTTATGTCCCTGTGTTGAAGTCAGATAATCCAGTACCAAACCCAAATCCGCTTGAAGTAGATCTTCAGGAAATATTTAGCTACTATTGGGATATCACCGTTAAAAACATGCCTCCTCCTGGAAATGCAGCTACAGAATATTATGCGTTCATTGTAGGTATATATGATAATGGTAATTTCAGGGGATATGTTAATTGGGATCCAGCTATTATTCTGGACAATAGATGATCCATTGTGTAATTCCCAATTATAAATAAAGCCTCACTAACCATGTGGGGCTTTTTCATTTTCTTGACCTCTTCTGTTTTGTGACAATAACGACAAACCACATTAACTTTCGCCATAACTCACCAATAATAAAAAAGAGAGGCATCTATCACAATATCTAATTATTGGAATCATGGCCTGAATATTATTCAAATAAGCATGCTATACATGATTCAATAAATTGATGTCATGGCCGCTAATTTATAGAAATGTGATGAAAAATATATTTCAAATAAAAACTGTTTCCATTTTTCCTATTTGGTATGAATAATTAACCCGCAGAAAGTTGCGGGTTAGAGTTTTAATTATTTATTTTATTTCTTCGAGAAGAGAATAACGTGACTCTATTTTAACATTAACATAAAAGTCACCTGAGTTATCACTGTAGTTGCTATCAAAACTCAGCACAGTAAAAATCCCTGTCCCTGTGACAGAAATAAGCAAAATCAACAAGTTTTATAAAGGTGAGAAATCTCACCTTTAACCCTCCAATCTTCTGCATGATGCAGAAGATTGGAGATTAAAACTCAATCAACATTATTCAAGTGGGATTTCCGCAATGATTGAGTCAACGTGACGGTCTCGGATAAATCAATGAGTTATAAACGACACAGGAGAGCTTGAGTTTAAGCTGTCCAGTACATGCAGGGTTATCCCGTATGTTAAAGGGCAGATTGCTGCCCTATAGTGATAGTAACTTCCTTCTTATCCTCACCTTGAAACCGATCTCAATTTTCCCTATCTAACCAATGTAAGATCAATTTTTATGTACAACATTGTGTACGTTTTTAGTTTGTACATAAAAACCTCGTCCTGTTTGCTAAAAATAATTTTAGCCAAGGACGAGGCGATTTTTGGTGTTTACAAAATCGATACTATTTCGCTTTGTGAGATTAATTTAGCACCCTTGGATGCCATTTCCTCAAAAGCATGCTGGCTGTCATCGGGCTGAATATTGACACCACGACAACCATCTGTAATCACATAGGTTTCGTAGCCGAGAGCCAGAGCATCAAGTACAGTAAATTTAACGCAGTAATCAGTAGCAATGCCCAATACAAGTAAGCGCTGTATATTATGTTCAGTCAGCCATCCATGCAGTTGAGTTTCGCTTTTATGGTCATTGTCGAAAAACGTACTATAACTATCTATCTGGGGATTTTCGCCTTTTTGAAAAACTTCCTGGATAGCTGATTGATTCAATAAAGGATGAAATTCTGCTCCAAATTGCCCCTGTACACAGTGAACCGGCCACCATATTTGGGGAATGCCATTAAGTTCGCCTAATTCCCCCATTTTTTGCCCGGAATTTACGGCAAAACTCATGTGGTTTGTTGGGTGCCAATCCTGACTGGCAATAATAGCAGTATGATTCTTCTGGCTATTATTTTCCTGACAGAGGGCGATAACCTCATTCGCTACTTTAATGACAGTCTCACTCTCTTTAACCGCCAGTGCGCCCCCAGTACAGAAATCATTTTGCAGATCGATAAGTAATAATGCTGTTTTCATCATATTTCTCGATTTACCTTTTTATTAATCATCTGAATAGCTCAATTCACCGCGCAAATTCTGCTGCATCAGGTAGCGAATTTCTTCGGGTGTGTAAGATTGGCTCAATAAATAGTGCAATTTCGTCAAGGCGGCCTCGAAAGTCATGTCATAACCGCTGATAACACCTGATGCGGCCAGTGAGTGACCGGTAGCATATCCCTCCATATTGACCCGGCCAGAAATACACTGAGTCAAATTAACCACGATAATTCCTCGCTCGGTCGCTTCTCTTAATGTTTTTAGCAAAGAGGCACATTGCGGGGCATTGCCAACTCCATATGATCTTAAAATCAATGCCTTAACCGGTTGCATCAGGATGTTTTCTACCACTTGGCTGGATAAGCCTGGGTAGATGGTTACAACACCAATCGGTTGTGATGTGATCGGATTGACGACAAACTCGCTGTGCTTGGCAGGTATGGGGCTTGTTTTGAAAGTGCGAATATTGATGCCTGCTTCCATTAATGGTGAACAGTTAGGGGATGAAAAGGCATCAAAACCATCAGCGTGGGCTTTAACTGTTCTGTTTCCACGAAACAATTTGTTGTTGAAAAACAGGCTGACTTCGTTGATAGGGTAGTTTGCAGCAAGATACAAGGCGTTAAGTAAGTTTGTCTGACCATCAGAACGTAATGCTTCTAAAGGTATTTGTGACCCTGTCACAATAACCGGCTTGTTGAGGTTCTCAAGCATGAAAGAAAGCGCTGAGGCAGTGAAAGCCATGGTGTCGGTGCCATGCAGAATAACAAAGCCGTCATAGTCATGATAATTCTGGTGGATATCATTTGCGATAATGCCCCAGTCATCAGGACTCATATCAGAAGAGTCAATCAGGGGTTGATGTTCACGGATCGTAAATGTTGGCATTTCTGGTCGGTGGAATTCAGGCATTTTTGCGAGTTGCTGTTGCAAATGGCCGGAGACAGGAATGTACCCATTAGGAGAATGCTGCATCCCGATTGTGCCGCCAGTGTAAACAACATAGATAGATTTCTTCTGCATGATCACGTCTCAATAAAAATATTTAGCCGGATTATAGGGAGTATGGGGAATAAAAAAAGCCTGATCGTGAAATCAGGCTTCAAATTTGAGGTATACCCGTCGCGACACAACTTGAAATCTATTGGGTATAGATAAGTCGTTTTTAACGGATATCGACACAGTTCAGACAGAATGTATAAATATGCTGCGGATCATTCATATTGTTATAAAACACAGCCTGTTTTTTCATGTCTTGAGCAACCTGAGAAAACGGAGCTGGCAACATTGACTGTAATACATTTGGCAGCAGGGCTTGTGCTGATGAAGTGAAACCTAACATCATTCTTTCAGAGAATGAGAGTTCAGGCTGCATCCAGTTCAGTGATACGTTTTTAACGCCTGCCAGTTCAGAGGCTTTTTTGACAGCATCATCAAAATCACCCAACTGATCGACTAAACCCAGTTTTTTGGCATCAAAGCCGCTCCAAACACGTCCTTGAGCAATTTTATTGGTTTCATCCAGCGACTTATTACGTGAATGTGCAACCAGTTTGATAAACTTACTGTAGCCATTTTCGATAGACAACTGTATTACATCGGAGGCGATTTGGTTAATGCCTTTGGTTGCGGAGATATCTGCCAGTGGCGTTGTTGAAACACCATCAGTATTCACACCGATATAATTTAGGCTTTTTTCAAAAGTTTGAAACAGACCAAAAACACCGATAGAACCTGTTAATGTATTTGGATCTGCAATGATGTAGTTGGCCGGGGTGGATATCCAGTAGCCGCCTGATGCTGCTAAACCTCCCATTGAAACCACAACAGGTTTAGCGCCTTCACCATTATTTTTTCCATTGCCATAGCGGATGGCTGCGATTTCGCTACGAATAATCTCTGATGCACCGATACTGCCACCAGGGCTGTTTACCCGCAATACGATCGCTTTTATGTCAGGATTATTGCGTGCTTCACGTAGCTGCTCCACAATTGTGTCACTTCCTACTACGCCTGGCTCTTCTTTACCATCCAGAATCGCGCCTTCAGCAATAATAACGGCAATATTACCTTGATTATTGCCCAGGGTTTGTACTGGTTTCAGGGCAATATAATCATAGATGCTGATGTAGTTGAAATGCTTTCGTTCCGCATCCCAACCGAAGATTTCCTTCATTTTGTTTTCAATAGTACTGCGTGGCTCAATATAATTGACCAGCTTGTTTTGATACGCATACAGTGCGGCATCACCATCTGCTTTACGAAATTTTTCAAGGAAGTTAGTTGCAGCAGGGGATATTTGTTCGGCAGAAGTCTTCCTGTTAGCGGCAATGGTATTTAAGTAATTATTCCAAAGCTCGTTGAGCCACAGGCTGTCAGCTTGACGTGCTTCTTCTGACATATCATCCCGTAAAAAGGGCTCCACTGCCGATTTATAGGTTCCTACACGAAAAATATGGTTAGAAACTTTCAGCGTGTCCAATAATGATTTGTAGTACAAATGATTGGTCGAGAAACCATGGATATCAACGGTTCCTTGTGGGGACAGGTATATTTCATTTGCATAACTGGCTAAATAATATTGTGATTGACTGTAAGTATCACCTATTGCAAAAACAGGTTTGCCCGCCGCTTTAAATTCGCTGATGGTTTTGCCGATATACCTCATGGAAGGCTGATCTGCACCGATAAAGTTATTCAGCTTTAATACCATTCCAGTAATTTTGGGATCATTTTTGGCACGACGAATGCTGTCAACAATGTCAAATACAGAAGTTTCCTGTGAACTTTTACCGGAGGAGTCGAAAAGGCTTTTTCCCAATAGATCAAGCGGGTTGCGAGAGGATACTCGGTCAAGAACTATACCAGATAGATCTACATATAATGCGCCTTGGTAGTTATCGTTAGAATTAGATTGGTGCTGGTAAGCGATTATGCCAACGGCAACGACAACAATCAGCAGGATAAAGATAAAATTAGAAATAAGTTGGCGAACGAAATTTAGCAGCTTCCAACTCCATTTAAATAATGACGCTATAAACTTCCATAAAGTACGCATATCGTCTCCAGTTATGGTATCAAATGGGGTTATCCTAATCAGCTTATTTGTAAATGTCAGCCAGAAATCACGTGAGTGGTTGAAAAAACGATTTCTGTGCTTTCATTCATTAACAAATAAACAGAGAATGTTGGTTTGTGACAGATTATCTTATTCAGGAGGAAATCATGAATGCTTTGGAACTTTTGTTGAATCGTCGTTCAATTGCCCGCTTAACGACACCCGCCCCAGAAGGAAACGAATTACAACATATTTTGGCCGCAGGGATGAGAGCACCTGACCATGGGGCATTGCGTCCTTGGCATTTTGTTGTGATGCAGGGAGAAGGCATTGATAAATTTAGCGCACTTCTTGAAAAAGCGGCTATTGAGGGAGAATTAGGCAAAGAGGTTGAAGCAAAAGCAAAAAATGCACCTTATCGTGCTCCGATGATCATCACGGTTATTGCTAAAGTGGTTGAACATGCAAAAGTACCTGCATGGGAACAAGTTGTTGCTGCGGGCTGTGCCGTTCACGCCATGCAGATGGCGGCTGTTGCCCAGGGTTTTGGCGGCATATGGCGCTCAGGCTCATGGACAGAAGATCCTATTGTCAAAGCGGGTCTGGGATGTAATGAGAATGACAAAATTGTGGGGTTCCTCTATTTAGGGACGCCGGAACTCAAGGCTCCAGTAAAAGTAGCCACGCCAGACTTAACACAATTTGTCAGTTACTTCTAACGGAGTGAACAACAATGTCAACAGAAATCCGTCTGACTCAGTATAGCCATGGCGCCGGATGTGGCTGCAAAATTTCTCCTAAGGTATTGGAAACTATTTTGCATAGTGAACAAGCAAAATTTTTCGATCCTAATTTGCTGGTGGGTAACGAAACCCGTGATGATGCTGCTGTGTATGATATTGGCAATGGCACAGGCATCATTAGCACTACGGATTTCTTTATGCCAATTGTTGATGATCCATTTGATTTTGGTCGTATTGCGGCGACTAATGCCATCAGTGATATTTACGCGATGGGAGGCAAGCCGATAATGGCGATCGCAATTCTGGGGTGGCCAATTGCTAAATTGCCCCCGGAAATTGCCCAAAAAGTCATTGAGGGGGGGCGGGCTGTTTGTCAGGCGGCAGGTATTTCCCTTGCTGGCGGGCATTCGATTGACGCCCCTGAGCCCATTTTTGGTTTGGCAGTGACCGGTATCATCAATATTGAGCGTGTGAAGCGTAATAATCAGGCAAGGGCAGGCAGCCACCTGTTTTTGACTAAGCCTTTAGGTATTGGCGTATTGACCACCGCTGAAAAGAAAGGTTTGCTTCGGCCTGAACACCAAGGTGTTGCGAAAGAAACCATGTGCAGGCTGAATAAAGCAGGCGCAGATTTTGCAGGTATTGAAGGTGTCACGGCGATGACGGATGTAACAGGTTTTGGCCTGTTAGGGCATTTAGGTGAAATTTGTGAAGGCTCAGGCGTTCAGGCAACGGTCAAGTTTTCGCAGATACCAAGATTGCCGGATGTTGATGTTTATATTGAAAAAGGTTGCGTACCTGGTGGCACGGGGCGCAACTTTGACAGTTATGGGCACTTAATAGGAGAAATGACTGTTCGTCAACGCCATCTCCTGTGTGATCCACAAACGTCGGGCGGTTTATTGCTGGCTATTTTGCCGGATGCCGTGAAAGAGGCGGAAGCCATTGCACGCAACCACGACATTGATTTGATAGCGATTGGTGAATTGTCTGAACCAAGCTCAGACAGGGCATTAATTGAAGTTGTTGAATAAATAACCACAATTACTCATTTAAAAGCCATTATCCGAGTAAGGAAGCTTAGAAAATTTGTTGAAATAGTATGATGTATTTAAAGTATATTTTTTACAGGTAAATATTGAATAATTCCATGCGTCTTTTTATTGCAGAAAAACCCAGCCTAGCGAGAGCTATAGCGGATGTGTTACCGAAACCTCATCGGCGTGGGGATGGGTTTATAGAGTGCGGTAATAATCAGTTTGTTACCTGGTGTGTTGGTCATCTATTAGAGCAGGCTGAGCCAGATGCTTACGATACCCGTTATGCCCGCTGGGTATTGGCTGATTTACCGATCATTCCTGAAAAATGGCAGTTAAAGCCACGGGCTGACGTGGCTAAGCAGCTCAATACAATTAAATCCCTACTGGAAAGGGCGAACGAAATTGTCCATGCAGGTGACCCGGATCGTGAAGGGCAATTGCTGGTGGATGAAGTACTGGATTTTTTAGCGCTGGATACGGAAAAAAAGCAAAATGTCCAACGTTGCCTGATTAATGACTTGAATCCTCAGGCAGTCACAAAAGCGATTGAACGTCTGAGAAGCAACAGGGAATTTGTTCCTTTGTGTGTTTCTGCACTTGCCAGAGCGAGAGCAGATTGGCTTTATGGCATCAATATGACCCGTGCTTATACGTTATTGGGCCAGAATGCAGGTTATCAGGGGGTGTTATCTGTTGGGCGTGTTCAAACACCCGTTTTAGGGTTAGTTGTTCGTCGTGATGAAGAAATAGAGCATTTTGTGCCGAAAGATTTTTTTGAGGTTAAAGCACATATTGTCACGCCAAATGAAGAGCGGTTTACGGCATTATGGCAGCCAAGTGAATCATGTATTGATTTTCAGGACGAGGAAGGAAGGGTAATTCACCGTCCATTAGCAGAGCATGTTGTAGCGCGTATTACAGGGCAACCTGCCTATGTCGCAGCCTATCAGGATAAACGGGAATCAGAAACTGCACCATTGCCATTTTCGCTTTCTTCCTTGCAGATTGAAGCAGCCAAGCGTTTTGGTTTGAGTGCCCAAGAAGTACTGGATATTTGTCAGCGGCTCTATGAAACCCATAAATTGATTACTTACCCACGCTCGGACTGTCGTTATTTACCAGAAGAACATTTTGCAGGGCGTCATGCGGTCCTGAATGCTATTTCAGTGCATGCTGCACATTTGCTTCCTCAAGATGCTTTGGATGTGGATAAAAAGAATCGTTGTTGGGATGATAAGAAAGTGGATGCGCATCATGCCATTGTTCCTACTGCCCGCAGTAGCCAAGTTAATTTGACAGATAATGAAAGTCACATTTATGGCTTAATTGCCCGGCAATATCTGATGCAATTTTTCCCTGATGCAGTATTCCGTAAGTGTACGATTGAACTCGATATTGCAGGTGGAAAATTTATCGCTAAAGCACGTTTTTTAGCAGAAGCGGGCTGGAGAACTTTGCTTGGTAACAAGGAGCGGGATGAAGAGAACGAAGGTACTCCATTACCGATTGTTGCTAAGGGCGATGAGCTTTTGTGTGAGAAGGGGGAAGTGGTGGAAAGGCAGACACAACCACCACGACCTTTTACCGATGCAACATTATTGTCTGCAATGACGGGTATCGCCCGATTTGTCCAGGATAAGGCATTGAAAAAGGTTCTGAGGGCAACAGATGGTTTAGGTACGGAAGCAACCCGGGCAGGGATTATTGAGCTGCTATTTAAACGGGAGTTTTTATATAAAAAAGGGCGTTATATTCATGCCACACCTGCCGGGCGAGCGTTGATCCATGTATTGCCGGATATGGCTGTATTACCCGATATGACAGCACATTGGGAATCCCGGCTGACGCAAATCAGTGAAAAGCAATTCCGCTATCAGGATTTTATGTTGCCTCTTCAAGAGACGTTGCAACAATTAATCTGGCAGGCAAAACAATACCGAAATTTGAAGGCGTTCAGGGACTTACCTCCTGCTCCTGCAAAAGGTAAAAAAGGGAAACAGACAAAATCCCGTCAGAATAAGACAAAGACAGATAAAGTTAATCGGACGTAATAAATGTGATAGCACAGCACCATAATTCATGGTGCTGTGTTTCATAATTTGGTAATTATATTTCAAATTCTGTCCAGACAGGAGCGTGATCAGACGGTTTTTCCATGCTGCGAATGGCATAATCAATGCCTGAAGAGATACACCGTTCTGCTAAGGATTGGCTGGCAAGCAACAAATCAATGCGTAATCCGCGATTATCATCAAACCCTTTTGAGCGATAATCAAACCAAGAGAATTGGTCATTGATTTCGGGATGTTTAGCCCGGAATGTATCGATTAATCCCCAATTCTTAAGGCGTTCCATCCATTCTCTCTCTTCTGGCAGGAAAGAGCATTTCCCCGTTTTTAACCAGCGTTTTTGATTGTTTTCTCCGATTCCTATATCAAGATCAGTAGGGCTGATATTCATATCTCCCATGATCAGAATGTGTGATTCTGGGGTATGGTGATTGACTAAGTAGGATTGCAGATCCTGATAAAAATTTTCTTTTGCCGGAAATTTGACTGGATGATCACGACTTTCTCCTTGAGGAAAATAGCCGTTGATTACAGTTAATAAACCGAGAGGTGTTTCGATATCAGCCATAATGATACGACGTTGTGCATCTTCACCATCTGTAGGGAAACCCTTGCGAACTTCTACGGGTTGCTGGCGGGTAAGCAAGGCAACACCATAGTGTGATTTTTGGCCGTGATAGAAGACGTGATAGCCCAGTTTGCTCACTTCTTCTAAGGGAAACATTTCATCGTGAACTTTTATTTCCTGTAATCCGATCACATCTGGTTGGTGTTGTTCAACAATGGCAGCAAGTTGATGGGGGCGTGCTCGCAATCCATTAATATTGAATGAGATAAATTTCATATCGTTATAATCACCTTGAGAATGTACTGGTTTTTAATGTTAACAGATATAAATAAAGATGTAACTATTTATTAAATAATAAATTTTACCTAACTAACTTGATATTTCGCTACTTTACTCCTATATGTAATACTATTATGAGTATAATACTCTTGCTACCCCAAATTTATAGTGTCGAATCGTTTTATAAATAATAATAAAACACAAAGATAACAAGTAATGAATTAAAGGATATATGATAATTCACTAGTTTTAATATGTTATATTAAACGAGTGATATTATAATCCTTGTTAGGTTTTTTATGCTTTGAATTTATTTTATGTTGTGCGTTACAAAAATTAATTAATGAAAAAGTAGAAGAGTTAATCAATCTCTGATAGAAATTTGGACTTGTAGGTCATGGTTATATTTATTAATGGCTTACAATCACGGTGGAATATTCATCATGATATAGATGAATTATATAGTTCATCTAAACCGCATTATTGCATCAGGGGCTGGCATTTTATATAAATGTCATTTGAAAAATATCTATTTTTATTGTACAAAATTGTACCTTCATAATATCAAGTTTGATTTAGCGGTTACCTGATGAGAAGGCCATTTCAAGGAAATTATTTTAGCCACAAGTTACATAGGAACGGTGAATTATGTTTTTTTCTCGTAAATTAGAAGCATTCATGGCGGTGGTGGAAATGGGTTCTTTAAGCAAGGCGGCAAGAGTGATGAACCGTACTACTCCCCCAGTCGCTAAATCAATTAAAGACTTTGAAGCGACGTTAGGAAAGCGCTTATTTAAAAGGGAGAAGTTTGGGATGATTCTGACCAAAGACGGAGTGGAGTTATATAATGACCTAAAAGAGCTCTATTTGAAAGAGAAAGAAATTACAAAGAAACACATCAGCGGGAGTATTTGTAATGTGGTAAATATATACCATGATTGGGGTAAGAAAAAGCATCTGATTTCGCTTTATAAAGCAGCGGACAGAAATAATGCTCAAGTAAATATATTACGCTTCAGTTATGATAACATTGATGAAATAGTTGACTATGAGGGTAATACGATAATTTTAAGCTCAGAAAAAGTACTTAGTGATAGATTCAGTCTTGTACGGAAAATTGATGGGCCAAATTTAGGGATCTGCTGCCGTAAAGAGTTATTGAATGAAGTGAATGGGGACTTTACTCAATTACTGAAAAAGAGAACATGGTTATGTGATCCCGTACTCTACAAAGGTAATTTGATAAAGAATTTGGAAGAGGAAATGATAAAAAATGGAGAGAAGGTCAATATTCGACAGATGGACAATATAGAATGCTGTCTTAATTTTATTCAGTCAACCGATTATATTTGTATTACAGATTCCCACTCCGGCGCATTGGAAGAGGGAGAAAGCTTAGGCTTCATTCCAATATCACGACCTGATGCAGTGAATCAGTGTTATGTCTACAAATCAAAGTCTCATTCAAGCGTGTTAAATCGTTTCATCGACTCTGTTAGCGATATGGAGTAGCCGATTACATAAGCGGAGCGAACTCCAGATTTCCCAGCTCCGCTATTGGTACTTATCCAAAGGCATTTATTGCTTTTGTAATGCACTCAGGGCTTGGGGTAGATTTTTGATGGTGGTGAGGAAGGGTGATTCGTCATTTTGTTCCTCACCTTCGGATTAGCACATCACGCACGCCACACTATATCCATACCTATACATTTCATTATCTCATTCCGTGTAATTCTATACGCTATAGGCATTATCATTACGCTGTATTCATTCGAATTTTGCTCAAAGGGTTTTGGAGCTTCTCTAAAGCAGGATATGTTGAATTATTGGGTGATGTAAAGTAAGGGTGATTCTTTGATGGTGGTGGGGGAAGGATTCGAACCTTCGAAGTCTGTGACGGCAGATTTACAGTCTGCTCCCTTTGGCCGCTCGGGAACCCCACCAGATTTTTGAATTGTTCGCTGTCGTTAGCAGCGGACGGCATAATACCAAATAAGCCGCCGCTGTAAAGTAGTTTATTGAAAATAAAGTATCGAACGATGTTTTTTTAAACCTCATGAGCAGATTATGCTCTAACGTCCAATAACTTCTTACTTTTTAAAGGATAATAGTGCGGTTACCATATACAAAGACTCGTTGAGAAAAAACAGAGTGCAATGCCTGACTCAAAACATTTTTTTCAACATCTCGCCCTGCACGCATCATCTCTTCCGCAGTATAGGTGTGATCCACATTAATTACATCCTGAGTAATAATTGGGCCTTCGTCTAAGCTATCGTTTACATAATGAGCAGTGGCGCCAATGATTTTTACACCACGCTCATAAGCCTGATGATAAGGGCGTGCACCGATGAATGCCGGTAAGAATGAATGATGGATGTTGATTATTTGGTTTGGATAATGCTGAACAAATGCGGGTGTTAAAACACGCATGTATTTAGCGAGCACAACATAATCGGGTTCATATTGATCAATTTGAGCCATGAGAGCTTCATCATGTTGCTCACGAGTTAAACCTTCATGGCTAATGTAATGGAATGGAATACCAAACTGTTCAACCAAATGTTGCAGGGTTGTGTGATTGCCGATAACAGCAGCAATTTCAACATCCAATCCACCATAGGCGCTTTTTACTAAGATATCGCCAATACAATGTGCTTCTTTTGTCACCATGATAACGATACGGCGGCGACCGGCTGTATTTAATTCGCGGTTTGAACCGACTGGCAGGGCATCATCCAAATCTGCCAGAAGTGTTTCATCGTTGAAAATACCCTCTAGTTCTGTGCGCATAAAAAAACGTCCAGTACGATGATCTACGAACTCATTGTTTTGAACGATATTTAATTGATGTTTGTAACAAATATTTGTGATTTTTGCGATTAATCCTTTAGCGTCAGGACAGATTGTACGCAAGATTTTTTTTTGTATGTTTGTGTTTTGCATGGATTACGAGATCCCCGAATATTCTTCACTACTTGTGAATTGTTATGTTTAATACTTAGATACTGATTTATCCACAGCACTTCTTGTATTTTTTGCCTGAACCACACGGACAAGGGCTATTACGGCCTGTCTGAGGGCGAACGCCATCGATATAAAACCAACGTTGTTCAATGCGCAAAAAACGCGAACGCTCATGAATCAATTGTCTATCTTGCTTTCCTTGTTCAATAAAGCAAGCTGAAAATTCAACATAGGCCTCGTTATTATGTTTACCTTCGCTCGTTTCGAGGACGTTCAGTCCCAGCCATTGTACGCCCGCGAAACTTTTCTCTATTTCTGTACGCCAATTTTCAGCCTGACAATCAGGATGCCAAGTAGCGATAAGATAGTTTGCATTTTGCGTCACATAAGCACTATATCTGGAACGCATCAAAGATTCGGCATTTGGAGCAAGACGATGATTTTCGAGATAGGGGCTACAACAATGAGTGAAAGGTGAACCACTGCCGCAGGAACACATGTTTGTCAAAATAACTCCAATTATTCAAAGTGGTTGCTGTCAATATGAGCAATATTGCAAAGATATGTAAGACTATAATAAATGTAAGAATATAATAAATAGTACAGGTCTATCGAGCTATCATTGGCTGATGATACTCGAATATGGGCAACCGTCGCAACGCTTGCTAAGTGTCCGCTATGGTGGAGCAGGGTTCGAATATGATTATCATGAATGATTTTGAAATTATGAGTTATATCACTCTTTACAGAGAAAACATTTTATTGTTGCCAACCAGATTAAATACATATATTAAGTTCCGTAATTATTAGATGCCGTGAGATAACAAATTGTCTTCTCTGTATTGAAGAATATTCATTCAATTTAAATCGCTGAGCACAGTCCTTTTGGTAATACAACTCTTTTGCTAATACAGCGTATAGCATAATAGAAATAAAACTGATGTTTTTTTCATCTCTTTATCAGTTGGTTTATAACATTTATGTATCATTTTATCGTGATACTAAATATTGAATCACTGAAGTGCGATTAAATGTTTTCGTACTGTATATCTAGTTGAATTAACTGGTATACTCATGCGCGTTATTTTTTTGCAAGTACGATTTTCTTCACACATACCATTTTTTTAGAGAGTTAATGCTATTGTTTAAGCTGTAAAGGATTTTGTCAGTGACAACAGAGCAGTAGGAGACAATGTAATGTCAGTAATAAATAAAAAGGTAAAAAAGGCTGTTATACCCGTTGCCGGTTTGGGAACTCGGATGTTACCAGCCACGAAGGCCATTCCTAAAGAAATGCTCCCTCTTGTGGATAAACCACTTATTCAGTATGTCGTCAATGAATGTATCAAAGCGGGCATTAATGAAATTATTCTGGTTACACATTCATCCAAAAACTCGATAGAAAACCATTTTGATACCAGCTTTGAACTGGAGGCGATTCTTGAGAAAAGAGTGAAACGCCAGTTATTAGATGAAATACAGTCTATTTGCCCAAAGCATGTGACCATTATGCAGACCCGCCAAGGGATTGCAAAAGGGTTGGGGCATGCCGTGCTATGCGCCAAGCCGCTTATTGGTAATGAGCCATTTGCAGTGATTTTGCCCGATGTTATTTTGGATGAATATAGTACTGATTTGTCAAAATATAATTTGAGCGAAATGTTGTCACGCTTTAATAGTAGTGGCGCAAGCCAAATTCTGGTTGAACCTGTTCCTGTAGAGAGTGTTTCGGATTATGGTATCGTCGATTGTTTAGGTGAAGAACTAAAACCGGGTGATAGCAAGCCTATTGTTCGCGTTGTTGAAAAGCCAAAACCAGAAGAAGCACCCTCAAATCTTTCTATCGTTGGGCGCTATGTATTATCTGAAAATATTTGGCCGTTATTGGCAAAAACTGCACCAGGTGCAGGAGATGAAATACAATTGACAGATGCAATTGCCATGCTGATGGAAAAAGAACCTGTTGAGGCTTATCACTTGCAGGGGCGTAGCCACGATTGTGGTAATAAATTAGGTTATATGCAGGCATTTGTTGAATATGGCATGAAACATAAGGAACTGGGTAAATTATTCACGGATTGGGTCATGACTTTGCAAAATCGGATTGAAAAATAATCTACTGGTGATTTAAGGTGTGATATGAAAGTTACTGTATTTGGTATTGGCTATGTGGGCTTAGTTCAGGCAACCGTGTTTGCAGAAGTTGGGCATGATGTACTTTGTGTTGACGTTGATGCAAAAAAAGTCGAGAACCTGAAAAATGGTCAGATCCCTATTTTTGAACCGGGTTTGACGCCTTTGGTAAAGAAAAATCATGCAGAAGGGCGTTTAAATTTTACAACGGATGCCAAAGCCGGTATTGCTCATGGCAAATTACAGTTTATTGCAGTAGGAACACCTCCCGATGAAGATGGATCAGCCGATCTTCAATATGTCACTGCGGTAGCCAGAACCATCGCGGAAAATATGGATGGCTATAAAGTCGTTGTTGACAAATCAACAGTACCCGTGGGCACGGCTGATAAAGTCAGGGCAGTGATGCAGGCAACACTGGCAGAACGCAATGTAGAACTCCCGTTCGATGTTGTCTCTAACCCTGAATTTTTGAAAGAAGGTGCGGCAGTTGCCGATTGCATGCGACCTGAGCGCATAATCATTGGTTGTGATAACGATAATGTAGTTGATGTAATGCGTGAACTCTACGAACCTTTTAATCGTAACCACGATCGCATGATAGTCATGGATATTCGCAGTGCTGAGCTGACTAAATATGCAGCTAACTGTATGTTGGCAACCAAAATTAGTTTTATGAATGAAATTGCTAACCTGGCAGAGATATTGGGAGCGGATATTGAGAATGTACGTCAGGGAATTGGTTCTGATTCGCGCATCGGATATCATTTTATTTACCCTGGATGTGGATATGGTGGTTCATGTTTCCCGAAAGATGTTCAGGCATTGATTCGTACTTCTGAACAAATTGGATATACGCCAAAAATTCTTCAGGCCGTTGAGCAGGTTAACGAAAAACAGAAAACAAAATTGCCTACTTTTGTAAAACGTCATTTTGGTAATGACTTATCTGGCAAAACATTCGCTATTTGGGGGTTATCGTTTAAACCTAATACGGATGATATGCGTGAAGCATCAAGTCGTGTCTTGATGGAAACATTATGGGAATGTGGCGCTAAAATACAGGCATATGATCCCGAAGCCATGCAGGAAGCCCAACGTATTTATGGACAGCGTGACGATCTTTCTTTAATGGGTACCAAAGAGGCAGCATTAAAAGGTGCCGATGCTTTGGTTATATGCACAGAATGGCAAAACTTCAGAGCGCCTGATTTTGATGTGATTAAGGATTCATTGAAAACGCCAGTGATTTTTGATGGACGTAATCTTTATGATCCTGAGCGCCTGCAATCGCGTGGATTTACATACTATGGAATTGGGCGCGGGGCCTCAATCAATCCGGTTATTTGAGTTATTATATGAAATTTTTAGTTACAGGTTCCGCTGGTTTTATTGGTTTTCATGTTAGCCAGCGATTATTGAATATGGGGTATGAGGTTGTCGGTATCGATAACCTCAATGATTATTATGATGTTAATTTAAAACAGGCGAGATTAAATTTATTACTCCCTTATTCGAATTTCAAATTTGAAAAATTAGATTTGGCCGATAGAGTTGCCATCCCGGAATTGTTTACTAAGCATCAATTTCAGCGAGTTATCCATTTGGGTGCTCAACCTGGCGTGCGTTATTCTATCCAAAACCCAATGGCATATATTGATGCCAATATCATCGGTCATATCAATATCCTTGAAGGATGTCGCCATAATCATGTGGAACACTTATTATATGCGTCTTCAAGTTCAGTATATGGTTTAAATAGAAAGCAGCCATTCTCTACTGATGATTCTGTTGATCACCCTGTTTCTTTATATGCAGCCACGAAAAAAGCTGATGAGCTAATGTCTCACAGTTATTCGCATCTTTATCACCTTCCTACTACCGGGTTGAGATTTTTTACCGTATATGGGCCATGGGGACGCCCTGACATGGCTTTATTTAAATTTACTAAAGCTATGTTAGAAGGCAAACCAATCGATATTTATAACCATGGGAATATGGTGAGGGATTTCACATATATTGATGATATTGTTGAATCTATAATCAGATTGCAAGCTGTCATTCCTGCTTCCAATAAAAATTGGTCAGTTGAAGATGGTCAGATATCTGCCAGCTCTGCGCCATACTGTGTTTACAATATTGGTAACGGCCAACCGACAAAGCTGGGGGATTTTATTGAAGCCATTGAAGATTCATTAGGAATTGAAGCAAAGAAAAACTTTATGGAAATTCAGGATGGCGATGTGTTATCAACATGCGCAGATTCTAGTGAGCTTTACGCTAAAATTGGCTTTTCACCTGATACTCCGGTGAAGGAAGGGGTAAAACGCTTTGTTGATTGGTACTTAAACTTTTATCAGGCAGCGTAATGGTGAAATAAAAAAGGAGCGATTAGCTCCTTTTTATCAGTTTATGTTAATAAAAAACTAAGTTAGTGTTAAGTTCTTCTTTAGCACATGAGAATATGAAAGCGACTTAGTCGTTAATATAAATCTCGGTGTTTTTTTACATCAGCCAGTAATTAACCTAGTTAGTTGTATTAAGCATAAAAACAAAAATACCCGATAAGGGGTATTTTTGTTATTGAGTCTACAAGACAACTGATTAGATCAGGAAATCTTCCAGTTTTTTGCCTTGTTCATCAATTGCTTTTTTGATTACAGCTGGTGTACGGCCTTGACCGGTCCAAGTTTTAGTTTCACCTTCGTCAACGTATGAATATTTAGCTGGACGTGCTGCACGTTTAGATTTACCAGTAGATTTACCGCTTAAAGCATCTACTAAATCACTTAATTCAATGCCGTCTTTTTCCAGCATTTCACGGTATTCTTGAAGTTTACGTGTACGCTCTTCTATTTGTGCACGAGCATGGCTTTCTTCATCGCGACGTTCTTCAACAACAGTCGTAAGTTTTTCCAGCATTTCTTCTAAAGTAGTAAGTTCACATTCTCTTGCTTGTGCGCGCAAGGTACGGATGTTATTTAAGGATTTTAAATTTTCGCTCATTGTCCTGGTCTCAAATTATAATGATGATGGCTGATGTAGGGATAATAATAGAATGCTATTTTATTTTCTGCAATAGTGAATTTACTTTCTCAGGCTAAAACATGTCATTTTAAAATGCAATTTTTTTGATAATCGATATATTGCGTTTTAATCACGCTATTCAGATTGCCATTTTTCAATAAGCATTGAGGACGGATTACTGTAAAGTTGAGTAAGGGATAAACTGAGACGTATAAAACTAATTTATAGTCAATCCGTAAGAAATGTTAACTGTTCTTCTGGAAATAAGTTGAAGAATTTAGTGTGAGCTGAAAGTTTTTTATGGGTAATCTATTGGTTATGATTATAGTGACCGAATTGAGCAAAAGTAAACCGCTATGATTATTAATATGCAAAGAGTGGAAGGATAAATAACTATTTCTTTTTGATGTTAATTTCGTTC
Source organism: Xenorhabdus miraniensis (assembly GCF_002632615.1). The sequence continues at coordinate 98,119 of NZ_NITZ01000014.1, read as the reverse complement.
ATTTGTCATGCAGAATGTGCTTGTGTGCTGATTTTATATGCTCAAATGTGATGATTATCATGAAAATAATATTTTCTTATTTGTTCTAATTTGTTTCTGCTACTCCACATTTAGCAATAACAGGGAGCAATCTCAATCAGAGTTTGTGGTAAACTTACCGCGATATACCGACTGATTAAATTTGACAAGAGGATGGACGGGCCAATGGCTCAGCTTTATTTTTATTATTCTGCCATGAATGCAGGGAAATCAACTTCCTTATTGCAATCATCCTATAACTATAACGAAAGAGGAATGAGGACGCTGATTTTTACAGCGGAAATCGACACTCGGTTCGGTAAAGGAAAGGTAAGTTCCCGTATTGGTTTATCCGCTGAAGCTTTGCTGTTTTCACCCGAAAAAAATATTGCCGAGCTTATCAGAAGTGAAAATGAGGCGGAAAAAGTTCATTGTGTTTTGATTGATGAATGTCAATTCTTGACGAAAGAACATGTCGAACAGCTATGTGAAATTGTAGATTATGATGATATCCCTGTTCTTTGTTATGGTCTGAGAACCGATTTTCAAGGGGAGTTATTCAGTGGAAGCGAATATCTTCTCGCATGGTCAGATAAGTTGGTGGAGTTGAAAACAATTTGCCATTGTGGGAGAAAAGCCAGCCGTGTATTGCGCTTTGGCAGCGATGGGAACGTTGTTTACGACGGGGCTCAGGTTGATATTGGTGGTAATGAAAAGTACGTCTCTGTGTGCCGTAAGCACTATAGTGACGTTATTCGTGAGGCTAAGGCAAAAAAAGCTTAATACGACAAACGTTGCGATCTAAGAATGGGCATAAAGTTATTAAACCAGGTAAATGTAATAATAGAAAAAGGCGTTAGGGTAACCTAGCGCCTTTTAAATTACATCAGCCTATCATTTATTATTGTTTCTTATTATTTTTTCTATTTGGTCTTATTGCCTCCTGAGGTCCGCTTTGTTCTGCGAACTTACGACCATAAAAAGAATCCAATAGCAATTGCTTCAATTCAGAAATTAATGGATAACGTGGATTGGCCCCAGTGCATTGGTCATCAAACGCATCTTCTGCGAGTTTGTCAATTTTTGCCAAAAAATCAGCCTCTTGAACACCTGTTTCGCGGATAGAAGCGGGAATGCCTAACTGGGATTTTATCTCTTCTAGCCAGGTCAACAGTTTTTCAATTTTTGCCGCAGTACGATCACCTGATGCGGTTAGTCCTAGATGATCTGCGATTTCCGCATAGCGACGTCGCGCCTGTGGACGGTCGTATTGACTGAATGCGGTTTGTTTCGTTGGGTTGTCATTCGCGTTGTAGCGAATCACATTGCAGATTAACAGCGCATTGGCTAAACCGTGTGGAATATGGAATTCGGAGCCAAGTTTATGGGCCATAGAGTGGCATACGCCTAAAAATGCGTTGGCAAAAGCAATGCCGGCAATGGTCGCTGCGTTATGGACACGTTCGCGGGCAACGGGATTTTTTGCCCCTTCGTGGTAACTGGCAGGCAGAAAATCTTTCAATAGCTTCAGTGCTTGCAGGGCTTGTCCATCAGAATATTCATTAGCCAGAACAGAAACATAGGCTTCCAGTGCGTGTGTTACTGCATCCAGACCACCAAAAGCACACAGGGATTTTGGCATGTCCATAACTAAATTGGCATCGACAATCGCCATATCAGGAGTCAGTGCATAGTCTGCCAATGGGTATTTTTGCCCGGTTATGTCATCAGTGACAACCGCAAAAGGCGTTACTTCTGAACCTGTTCCTGACGTCGTGGTAATAGCAACCATTTTGGCTTTTACGCCCATTTTCGGGAACTTATAGATGCGTTTACGGATATCCATAAAGCGCAGGGCCAGTTCTTCAAAATGTGTTTCTGGATGCTCATACATCACCCACATAATTTTGGCCGCGTCCATGGGGGAACCGCCACCAAGAGCAATAATGACATCCGGTTTGAACAGATGCATTTGTTCAGCGCCTTTACGGACGATACTCAAAGTAGGGTCTGCTTCAACTTCGAAAAAGACTTCAGTTTCTATACCGTAAGATTTCAACACATTGATAACCTGATCGGCATAACCGTTATTGAATAAGAAGCGGTCTGTAACAATAAAAGCACGTTTTGCGCCGTCTGTAGCGACTTCTTCCAACGCAATCGGCAGAGAGCCGCGTCGGAAATAGATTGATTTTGGAAGTTTATGCCACAACATATTTTCGGCTCTTTTAGCGACTGTTTTCGTATTGATCAGATGTTTTGGCCCCACATTTTCGGAAATGGAGTTACCGCCCCAAGATCCACAACCCAGCGTAAGAGAAGGGGATAGCTTGAAGTTATACAAATCGCCGATTCCACCTTGGGATGCTGGTGTGTTAATCAAGATACGGGCAGTCTTCATTTTATCGCCGAAATATTTAATGCGCTCAGCCTGATTATCTTGTTCAGTATAAAGGCATGAAGTATGCCCGATACCGCCCATTTCAACTAATCTCTCAGCTTTTTCAACGGCATCTTCAAAGTCTTTACCACGGTACATAGCAAGTAGCGGCGATAATTTTTCATGAGCGAAAGGTTCAGTCTCATCGACCAGCGTGACTTCACCGATAAGAATTTTAGTATTTTCAGGTACATTAACCCCAGCCATTTCAGCAATGTTTGTTGCTGGCTGGCCAACAATTGCAGCATTTAAGTTACCATTTTTTAAAATAATATCTTGAACCGCTTTCAGTTCTTTTCCTTGCAGAATATATCCACCGTGAGTTGAAAAACGTTCACGAACTTGCTCATAAACAGCATCAACAACAATCACTGATTGTTCCGAAGCACAAATCACACCATTATCGAAGGTTTTTGACATCAGAATTGAGGCGACGGCACGTTTGATATCTGCTGATTCATCAATGACCACAGGGGTATTACCGGCACCGACACCAATTGCAGGTTTGCCGGAACTATAGGCTGCTTTCACCATGCCAGGGCCACCGGTTGCTAAAATCAAATTAATATCAGGGTGATGCATTAAAGCATTTGAAAGCTCGACAGAAGGTTCATCTATCCAGCCAATGATGTCTTTTGGCGCCCCTGCTTCAACTGCTGCCTTTAAGACGATTTCGGCTGCTTTATTGGTTGCCTTTTTAGCTCGTGGATGGGGGGAGAAAATAATGCCATTTCGGGTTTTCAGGCTGATAAGTGCCTTGAAAATGGCTGTAGATGTCGGGTTTGTTGTTGGAACGATACCGCAAATTAGGCCAATAGGTTCCGCAATAGTAATAGTACCGAACGTATTATCTTCAGATAAGATGCCGCAGGTTTTATCATCTTTATAGGCGTTATAAATATACTCAGAAGCAAAATGATTTTTGATCACTTTGTCTTCTACTATTCCCATTCCAGATTCAGACACCGCTAATTTTGCCAGTGAAATACGAGCATCTGCGGCAGCAAGGGCAGCAGCACGAAAAATTCGGTCAACTTGTTCCTGAGAAAAGTTAGCAAATTCGTGTTGGGCTTTTTTTACGCGAGCAACTAATTCGTTGAGTTCAGCAAGTTGAGTTACAGCCATAAAAATTACTCCTGATAAATGTTAAATTTTTTAAGGTAATTAGCTGCGAGATTATTAAATTATCAAATAGTGTAATGAGATTAATTTTTTAGATTTAATCAAAAATACGGCTAATTGCCTTAAAAAATTGCTTAATGAAATGATCGATATAGGAATAATTCCTTGTCTTGAAATTTTACGTTGAATACAGATTACCATTTACAGGCTTTTATATTGTGATTTAGATCATGAAAACATTAAGCTGACACAATTCAGCTTTTGTTTTGGAGGGCAATTACCAATTGATATATTGGTATAAATTTACATTTTCAATTAACCAATTTAATACAATTCATTAACTTTATTTTTATTGTATTTCTTATTGATAGGCTGAGCTTATTGATAAAAATTTCCGAATTAGTTGATTTAACGTAACGAATTGATTTCGATTTACTGTATTGTTTAGTTATTGCTATAAGTTTTATTTATTTGTATGAGAAGGGGTTGATTGTGGGTGAGTCATTACTGGGATTTTCTGGTTATATTAAATTTTTTATGGGATTGTTTGCATTAGTCAACCCGATTGGCGTTTTACCTGTTTTCATTAGTATGACTAATTATCAGACACCTGCGGGACGTAATAAAACCAATTTCATAACAAACTTATCTGTTGCCATTATCTTATGTATTTCCTTATTGGTTGGTGATTCGATCCTCTATGTGTTTGGTATTTCAATAAACTCGTTTCGTATAGCAGGTGGGATGTTGATAGTTACAATTGCAGTAGCGATGATTAATGGCAAATTGGGAGAAGATAAACAAAATAAGCTGGAAAAATCGGAGGCCGCAGTGAGGAGTAGTGTTGCTGTTGTGCCATTGGCGTTACCCCTTATGGCAGGCCCAGGGGCGATTAGTTCTTGCATGGTATGGAGCGCACGTTATCAAGGATGGCAAAATTATTTTGGATTGGCATTAACCAGTGTGCTGTTTGCTTTTTGTTGTTGGTTGTTATTCCGTTCAGCATCTTTGTTGGTGAAATTTTTGGGGCAGACCGGCATTAACGTGATTACCCGAATTATGGGATTATTGTTAATGTCGTTAGGTGTTGAATTTATTGTCACGGGAGTAAAAGTGCTGTTTCCAGGATTATTATGATACAGTCAAGATCACTTATGTATTTATTTAAATCATTAATGTAATAAGATGAAATTTTTTACTCAAAAAGAGAGTAAATCAGCCAAAACTCAATCAACAGGTGACCAATTAAAATACAATTGGTCAATAACACCATTTCGAATAGTTTCTTAAATATCTTTGCTCATATTTTATTCTTTTCTAGCCTGACTACCTCAAAATAATACTGTAATTTTCCACACTATTTTACTTTTTATAATCTTATTTAATTGGTAGCTTGCTTAGCTATTTTGTGATGAAGGTGGATTTTTACTCTGTGGTGATTGCATTTTGTTAAAATAATGTTTATTTTCTCTCGTAATCGCATTTTATGATCATTGCCTTGGGGTAACAAAATAAAAACTAATATTATTAATGCGTTACATTGGTATTGTGAATGGATTGTATACAAGGGAAATGAATAACCTTAATCCTTTAATAAATTTATTATAAAAACTATATAACAATTATTATGTGAGCATAGCTTTTTAGTAGGTTAATTACCACTTGTTAACGCGATAAGTAAATTATTGGGGTTAGTAGATTAAAAACGATTCATTTGCTGTTTATCGCTTGGAGGAAAAAATGGGGAAAAAACCATCAAAGTTGAGTCGGTTGATTTCGAGTATCGTTTTATTATCGGTTCCTGCCGTACAAGGAATTGCGGCGACCGTACCAGCAGGGATCACGCTAGCCGAAAAACAAGAACTAACCGTTAACAATGGCGTTGAAGTCACTTCACTGGACCCACATAAAGTTGAAGGTGGTCCAGAAACGGCCGTTATCCGTAATTTGTTGGAAGGGTTGGTCACGACAGGCCCAAATGGCGAGACAATTCCGGGGGTGGCAGAAAGGTGGGAAAATGAGGACCATAAGCTATGGACATTCTATTTACGTAAAGATGCCAAATGGAGCGATGGTAAGCCTGTGACTGCGCAGGATTTTGTCTATAGTTGGCGTCGCTTGGCTGATCCAAGCACAGGGTCACCTTATACCAGTTATTTACAATATGCCTATATTCAGAATGTCGATGAGATTTTAAAAGGAACAAAATCACCGGATCAATTGGGTGTTAAGGCGTTAGATGATCATCGTCTTCAAGTCACTCTCAGTCACCCAGTTTCCTATTTTGTTGATATGTTGAGCCATACGGCAGTGAAACCCGTCAGGCAGGATGTGATCGAAAAATGGGGTAATAAGTGGACGTTACCAGAAAACTATATTGGTAATGGGGCTTATATTTTGAAAGACTGGGTAGTTAATGAGCGGATTGTGTTAACGCGTAACCCTCAGTATTGGAATAATAAAGAAACCATTATTGAAAAAGGGACTTTCCTGCCGATTGTTTCAGGAATCAGCGGTGTTAACCGCTATCGCAGCGGAGAAGTGGATATTACTGACAACGCTATTCCACCCGATCTGTATAAAAAAATGAAACGGGATATTCCCGACCAACTGCAAATTTCACCTTACCTGTGCACATTTTACTATGAAATCAATAACCAAAAACCGCTGTTTAAAGATAAACGGGTACGGGAAGCCATAAAACTGAGTCTTGACCGGGATATTATTGTTGAAAGGATTATGGGGCAGGGACAAATTCCTGCGTATGGTTTCAGCCCGACTTATATTGGTAGCGGCCTGACGATTAATCCCGAATGGGCAAGCTGGACACAAGAGCAACGCAATCAGCGGGCAAGGGAATTATTGAAAGAAGCGGGTTTTGATGCCCGTAATCCCCTGAAATTTACCTTGCTATACAACACATCAGAACAAAACAAACAACAAGCCATTGCTGCGGCTTCTATGTGGCAGAAAAATATTGGTGCAAAAGTCACTCTGCAAAATCAGGAGTGGAAAACCTCTCTCCAGAATCGTCATCAGGGAAATTTTGATGTCGCAAGAGCGACATGGTGTGGCGACTATAACGAACCTTCTTCTTTCCTGAATATGTTGTTGTCAACGAGCAGTAACAACACCACTTTCTATCAAAGTGAGGTTTTTGATAATTATCTGAGTCAGGCACTTGTCGCTAAAGACGAAGCAGTGCGTAAGAAACTTTATCAGGAAGCTGAGGCTCAACTCGATAAAGACTCTGGGCTGATACCGGTTTATTACCGTGTCAGTGTGCGCCTTATTCGTCCGACGGTTGGGGGAATGACAGGAAAAGACCCCCTTGATTATATCGATTTAAAGAATCTGTATATTAAAAAAGCGATTAACTGATCGTTATCACAAAATATTATCTTGCTGTAAACAAAATAGTTCCTTTAGGGTACGAATAACAACCATTCTAATGCGTGGATATCGCATTCATGGATCAGATGATATTAATAGGAGTAAGAATAAAATGGTAAACACAACAAAGAAAAAACTTGCTACTGGCATTGCTGTAGCATTAGGCATGTTGATAGGGGGGCAGGCATTTGCAGCACAAGTACCGGCTGGTGTGCAACTGGCAGACGCTGCAAAACAGGTACTGGTTCGCAATAATGCCTCTGAACCGCAATCACTGGACCCGCATAAAATTGAAGGTGTTCCTGAATCCAACATTGCCCGTGATTTGTTTGAAACTTTGGTCATCAATGAGCCTGACGGTAAAATTATACCAGGAGTGGCAGAAAGCTGGGAAAATAAGGACTTTAAAGTTTGGACATTCCATTTGCGTAAAGATGCAAAATGGTCAAATGGTGACCCTGTCACCGCACAGGATTTTGTTTACAGCTGGCGCCGAGTAGTAGATCCCAATACGGCATCTCCCTATGCAAGTTTTATGCAATATGCCCATCTTCTTAACGTTGACGATATCATCAAAGGCAAACAAAAACCTGAATCTTTGGGGGTGAAGGCATTAGATGATCACACATTACAGTTAACCCTCAGTGAATCTATTCCTTATTTAGTTAGATTGTTTGTTCACCCGACCACATCTCCTGTCCATCGTGCAACCGTAGAAAAATATGGTGATAGATGGACACAACCGCAAAACTTTGTAGGTAATGGCGCTTATAAACCGAAAAGTTGGGTGATCAATGAGCGACTGGTTCTCGAACGTAATCCCCAGTATTGGGATAATAAAAACACCATCATTAATCAAGTCACTATCTTGCCAATTTCCTCTGAAATTACAGATGTTAACCGTTATCGTGCTGGTGAAATTGAGATGTCCTATGACAACTTACCTGTTGAGTTGTTCCAAAAACTGAAAAAAGAGATCCCTGAGCAGTTAGTTGTTAATCCGAAACTGTGTACCTACTACTATGAAATTAATAATGAAAGGCCACCCTTTAATGATCCACGAGTACGTACCGCGCTGAATCTGGGTATAGATCGAGATATTATGACTAATAAGGTGAAAAATCAGGGGGATATACCCGCTTATGGTTATACACCACCTTATATCGCCGATTTTAAAGATGAAAAACCGGATTGGTATACCAAGCTAAATCAGCAACAGCGTAACGACGAAGCGAAAAAACTTTTGGCGGAAGCCGGGTTTACCAAAGATAATCCCCTGAAAATTAAGTTACTGTACAACACTTCCGATCTGCATAAAAAATTAGCTATTGCTGCTGCTTCCCTTTGGAAAAAGAATATCGGTGTTGATGTTTCCCTCGAAAATCAGGAATGGAAAACGTTTCTGGATTCTCGCCATCAGGGTAATTATGACATTGCCCGTGCCGGATGGTGTGCTGATTATAACGAAGCCTCTACCTTCTTGAATTCAATGTTATCCAATAGCAGTAATAATACCGCTCACTACAAGAGCAAAGAGTTTGATGCGTTATTGAAACAATCACTTCAAGCAAAAACTGATGAAGAACGTGCGGAAATTTACGCCAAAGCGAATGCTCAATTAGATAAAGATTCTGCAATTGTTCCAATCTTCTACTATACCAATTCTCGTTTAGTGAAGCCTTATGTTGGTGGCTATACCGGCAAAGATCCATTGGATAACTTCCATGCGAAGGATATGTACATAATAAAACATTAGGAATCAGTAGGTGGCTCAATCTATTGGGTCGCCTGCTTGTCAGATAATTTAAGGCTATGGTTTGGCTAAACAATAGGAACGGGCAATGCTAAAGTTTATTTTACGCCGCTGCTTAGAGGCGATCCCGACACTTTTTATTCTTATTACTATTTCGTTTTTTATGATGCGGCTTGCACCGGGTAGCCCATTTACAGGGGAAAGGAAGCTACCGCCGGAAGTTATGGCAAATATTGAAGCGAAATACCATTTGAATGACCCTATCTATAAACAATACTTCAATTACTTAATCCAACTTTCCAAAGGGGATTTTGGCCCCTCATTTAAATATAAAGACTACAGTGTCAATGATCTGGTTGCAGAAGCGCTGCCAGTTTCGGCCAAATTGGGATTTGCTGCTTTTATTATGGCAGTCATATTTGGTGTCAGTGCAGGGGTTATTGCAGCATTAAATCAGAATACAAAATGGGACTATACGGTGATGGGGTTTGCCATGACGGGGGTTGTTATCCCCAGCTTCGTGGTTGCCCCCTTATTAGTGCTTATATTTGCCATTACCTTAAAATGGTTGCCGGGTGGGGGCTGGAATGGCGGGGCACCTAAATATATGCTTCTGCCGATGGTTGCACTTTCCCTTTCTTATATTGCCAGCATATCCCGTATTACCCGCGGTTCTATGATAGAAGTTCTGCACTCCAACTTTATTCGCACAGCACGAGCCAAGGGTTTGCCATTGCGAAAGATTATTTTCCGTCATGCGTTAAAACCCGCCCTGTTACCCGTCATTTCTTATATGGGACCTGCATTCGTAGGTATTATTACAGGTTCAATGGTCATTGAAACTATTTTCGGTTTACCGGGCCTGGGTCAATTGTTTGTTAATGGCGCATTAAATCGTGACTACTCACTGGTACTCAGTTTGACGATTCTGGTGGGAAGTTTAACCATCATGTTTAATGCTATCGTTGATGTGCTGTATGCCGTCATTGATCCGAAAATTCGTTACTGAGACTGGAGCACGCAATGTTACTGAATAAAAAAAATAGCGAGGCTCTGGAAAATTTTTCTGAGCAGCTCGAAATTGAAGGCCGCAGTTTGTGGCAGGATGCCCGTCGTCGTTTTATGCATAACAAAGCAGCGATTACGAGCTTATGTATTTTATTTCTGATTACATTATTTGTGATTTTAGCGCCAATGCTGTCTCAATTTGCCTACGATGATACAGATTGGAACATGATGACGATGCCACCGGATTTTGAATCCAGCCACTATTTTGGCACCGACTCATCAGGGCGTGATTTATTGGTGCGTGTTGCCATCGGCGGACGAATTTCGTTGATGGTGGGCATTGCCGCAGCCTTGATTGCCGTGTTATTCGGCACTCTGTATGGTGCAATGTCAGGCTATCTTGGCGGTAAAGTTGATATGGTCATGATGCGCTTATTAGAAATCCTCAACTCTTTTCCATTCATGTTCTTCGTTATCCTTCTGGTCACTTTTTTTGGTCAGAACATCCTGTTAATTTTCGTTGCGATAGGAATGGTGTCATGGCTGGATATGGCACGTATCGTCCGTGGTCAGACATTGAGCTTAAAGCGCAAGGAGTTCATTGAAGCCGCTTTGGTTTGTGGTGTTTCTACCCGCCATATTGTTTTACGTCACATCGTGCCAAACGTATTAGGTGTTGTGGTGGTTTATGCCTCATTGCTCGTACCCAGCATGATCCTGTTTGAATCCTTTTTGAGCTTCCTTGGTTTGGGAACTCAGGAGCCGCTCAGTAGTTGGGGCGCTTTGTTAAGCGATGGCGCTAATTCTATGGAAGTCGCTCCATGGTTGTTGTTATTTCCGGCAGGCTTTCTGGTAATGACCCTGTTTTGTTTCAATTTTATTGGTGACGGCCTGCGAGATGCCCTCGATCCGAAAGACCGTTAAGGAGAGCCTATGAATAGCGTAGAAACTGCAAAAAATACTGAGTCACTCTTGTCGGTGAAAGACCTGAATGTGACATTCAGCACTCCTGATGGCAACGTGACAGCCGTGAACAAACTGAATTTTGACTTACAGGCAGGGGAAACACTGGGGATCGTGGGAGAATCTGGCTCTGGTAAATCTCAGACTGCATTTGCATTAATGGGATTATTGGCCAGTAATGGTTCTGTCAGTGGCTCTGCTAACTTTAATGGGCGAGAAATTCTCAATTTGCAGGAAAAAGAGTTAAACAAAATGCGGGCAGAAGAGATCTCGATGATATTTCAGGATCCCATGACTTCCCTCAATCCTTATATGCGAGTTGGTGAGCAATTAACGGAAGTGCTGATGCTGCATAAAAATATGAGTAAAAGCGAAGCCTTCGAAGAATCTATTCGTATGCTGGATGCGGTTAAAATGCCAGAGGCGCGTAAGCGGATGAAAATGTATCCGCATGAATTCTCTGGCGGTATGCGTCAGCGCGTCATGATTGCCATGGCATTATTGTGCCAGCCTAAGCTATTGATTGCAGATGAACCGACAACGGCATTGGATGTGACGGTTCAGGCGCAGATCATGACGTTACTTAATGAACTGAAAAAAGAATTCAATACCGCCATTATTATGATTACCCACGATTTGGGTGTAGTGGCAGGTATCTGTGACAAAGTATTGGTGATGTATGCAGGGAGAACGATGGAATATGGCACGGCGCGTGACATATTTTATCATCCCACACATCCGTACTCCATCGGGCTATTGAACGCTGTTCCTCGTTTGGATGATGATGAAGAATCACTGACAACCATTCAGGGTAATCCTCCCAACTTGTTGCGTTTGCCGAAAGGATGTCCATTCCAGCCACGTTGTCAGTTTGCCACTGAGCGTTGTGTTCACGAAGAACCACAGTTGGAAAAATTTAACCTTGGGCGTTTGCGTGCCTGCTTTAAACCCCAGGAGGAATTAGTATGAGCACAATAGCTGAAAAACGTGTCCTATTGGAAGTCGATGATCTCAAAGTTTATTTTGATATTAAAGATGGAAAGCAATGGTTCTGGCAACCAGCTAAAACCTTAAAAGCCGTAGATGGTGTGACCTTGAGATTATACGAAGGTGAAACACTGGGCGTCGTAGGTGAATCGGGTTGTGGAAAGTCAACGCTTGCCAGAGCCGTTATTGGGCTGGTGAAAGCCTCTGGCGGGGCAGTGACGTGGCTCGGGCAGAACCTGTTGGAAATGGGTGACAAGCAATGGCGGGATATTCGCAACGATATTCAGATGATTTTCCAAGATCCTTTGGCATCGTTGAACCCGCGTATGACCATTGGGGACATTATTGCTGAGCCATTGAAAACTTATTACCCCAAAATGAAGGATGGGGAAATAAAAGAAAAAGTGAAACAGATGATGATGCGGGTGGGGTTATTACCTAATCTGATTAACCGTTATCCTCATGAATTTTCAGGCGGTCAGTGCCAACGTATTGGGATTGCCCGTGCTTTGATCCTGGAGCCTAAATTAGTTATCTGTGATGAACCCGTTTCTGCACTGGATGTTTCCATTCAGGCGCAAGTTGTTAACTTATTGCAGGAATTGCAACGGGAAATGGGGCTTTCCCTGATATTTATTGCGCATGACCTGTCGATAGTGAAACACATATCAGATCGGGTATTGGTGATGTACTTGGGGAATGCGGTAGAGTTGGGAACGTATGATGAGGTTTATCATAATCCGTTACATCCTTATACCCGGGCGCTGATGTCGGCAGTACCGATTCCTGATCCAGACAAAGAACGTAATAAGCATATTGAATTGCTGGAAGGGGAACTACCTTCACCGATTGATCCCCCATCCGGGTGTGTATTCCGCACCCGCTGTCCAATGGCAGATGCGGAATGTGCTAAGACCCGTCCATTGCTTGAAGGCAGCTTTAAGCATGCAGTGTCTTGTCTCAAAGTTGATCCGCTATAGTGAGTGATGCGGAAAACATACATTATGTGACGCTGTCACTGATTTAAACTAACATAAATAAAATGCCCTCATCCTGAGGGCATTTATCTGTTAATAATATCCTGAGGAGGAAGTGAATTGTTATTTTTTCCACAAGATATGGTAGACAGGGTGAGACTTTTCCCGGCAAATCAAAATGCGGGCAAAAACATCATCAATTTCAGCATTTTCTGATTCTGCCAAGCCAATAATGACTTCTGAGAAAAAATCTGGATCCAATTTGAAATCAACATGCTCAAACCAAATATCAGAAGGTTCCAGTAATTCTGCTCCACCCCGTTCTTCAAATTGCAAATTAAACAATAGACTATCAGCCGGATCGAGATTAGAGAGCGCTTCTTCCAGAAAGATATCGTAGGCTTTTTCAAGCGCCTCATCCTCAGTCATTCGGTTGTTAATATCTAATTGCATAGAATGTGTCGGTTGATTTTCCATGATGGCAGTATCCGAGATTAATAACAGAGTGAAATTAAAACATGTTCTATATTGCATGAATACTTTTTCTGTCACGAATTATAAGAGAGGACTGAAAAAGTAGCATACACGTTCAAGAATACGGCTCCAAACTGGGCGCTTTTCCCACTGATTGCTGGCAAGCAGCGTTGAACGCATAATATAGTCTTGTTGAACCAGCGTTAAATCATTTCCAAAGTGTTCATCGTCAATCACAACCGTGATTTCAAAATTCAACCACAAACTACGCATATCCAAATTGACTGAACCGACCATGCTAAGCTGTCCGTCGACCAAAACACTCTTGGTATGTAATAGCCCATCCTCAAATTGATAAATTTTTACCCCGGCTTCCAGTAATTCAGTAAAAAATGCCCGGCTGGCCCAGCGCACAAGAAAGGAATTGTTTTGGCTGGGCACAATGATACTTACATCAACACCACGCAGGGCCGCGGTACAAATCGCGTGCATTAAATCATCACTGGGAACAAAATAAGGGGTGGTAAGAATAAGTTGCTCACGGGCAGAAAAAATCGCAGTCATCAAGGATTGTTGGATTAATTCATCAGGAAATCCCGGCCCGGAAGCAATAACTTGAGCTGTATGCCCGCTGGCTTGCTCAAAAGGCATGATGGTGCTGTCAGGCGGCGACGGCAGATAACGCTGTCCTGTTTCCATTTCCCAGTCAAACGCATAGACAATTCCGAGTGTTGTCGTGACCGGGCCTTCCATTCTTACCATGATATCAACCCATTGCCCGACCCCTGCATCTTGTTTGAAAAAACGAGGATCAACCATATTCATACTGCCAGTGTATGAAATATGATTATCGATCAGAATAATTTTTCTATGTTGACGTAAGTCCATGCGCCGCAAGAACAAGCGAAAGATATTCACTTTTAGCGACTCGACAAATTCAATGCCGACCTTGCGCATAATATCAGGATATGGGCTGCGAAAAAATTGCCAGCTTCCGGCCGAATCCACCATGATACGACATTTAACGCCGCGTTTGGCCGCACGCATCAAGGCATCGGTAACCTGATCGACCAACCCGCCGTATTGCCATATATAAAAGACCATCTCAATATTATATTTGGCATTTTCAATATCATGAATAATGGCTTTCAGGGAGTTATCATAAGATGTCATTAATTGCATTTTGTTGCCCCTGACACCTTTGATTTTTTGACGACGTTCGCACAATTGAAATAGCGGCGTGGCCACCTCACTATTTTCATCGGTAAAAATATGGGAGGATTTTCTTAACTCCGCAAGCCACTTGGCGACAGATGAACGCATTTGTTTGGCTTGCTCAACTCGGCGTTTGCCAAGATGTAATTCGCCAAATGATAGATAAGCAACAATGCCTACTAAAGGAAGAATGTAAATAATCAGTACCCAAGTCATTGCTGATGTCACTGGACGGCGTTTCATCAAAACACGAATAGTGATACCAGCAATAATCAACCAGTATAAGAAAATCGCCAGCCAGTTAAGTACAGAATAAAAGGTTGTCATACGTGGCAATCAATCCTGTTTATTTAAGTATTTCATACTGTCATTACCACAAGTTTCTAGAAATTTGAGCAAACGATCAACCTAATATCATTAATTTAACAGGTAGTCATCAAAGATAATTATAGAAGTTACAGTGTATTATTGATACGCCGAGCTTTTTATGATTTCTTAATCTATCTTTCATCTTAGGACTGATTCTAATTCCTTCTATAGTGATGGTGTAAGATCAGTTAATACACCTATGTATTAGACGTTTTATATGACAAGACTATTAAAAGTGTTTGCAGTGATAGTGATTGTGCTGGTGTTATTGGTATTGGCGGGGTGGTATACACTTCCACGCTGGCTACCATCAATTGCCGGTCATTGGCTGCCACAGGGAGTAACGCTTTCTTTGAGCCAACCAACATGGAAAAAGAATGCACTATGGTTGGATAGGCTGTCATTGAAGGCAAAGACATGTGAATGGATAAATGTATCTGGATTATCCATAGAATATTCACGTCGAGAAAATACCGAGGGCCGTCATTGGAATATTCATGTTGCCAATGTTGATACTCAAAGCCAATGTTTGGTTCACTTGCCCGTGATTGAAAAACAGTCAGCACCATTATCTGTACAAGAGATATTATCCCATATCCCAGCAATTAACCTTGTTGTTGACCATCTTGCTGTTATCCCATGGCAAGAATTCGCCGGCAGACTCCAATTTGATTCCTCATCCCAGAGCCAAATGCTCTCTTATCAGGGTGAGAAATTAACGCTAAACGCAAATATTACAGATAAAAAGACGCTCATTATTAATCAATTTTGGATGAAATTGCCTGAACAGGAAATTAGCTTGAATGGAGATATGGCCTTACCTTTAGAGATTAAATCACTCCCTGAACAAGGGCAAATAACAGCTCATTTATCTGTGAGCCAATACCCAGAACCTTTGCTGCTGGCATTGAAATGGAAGGGGAAGAGTGGATTGTTTACTGTTATTGAGGAAAAGGGACAACAATTACTCGCGGAGTTGCCTTGGTCATTCAATGCCTCTCAATTCTTGATCAGTAATGGTAAATGGCAATGGTTGGCAGCAAACCAACCGTTGTCTGGAGGGATTAATATCAGGCTTGAACAATGGAAAAAAGGGTTAGCAGGCATGTCTGTCAGTGGGCGGGTAAATCTGGTGACTCAAAATGAGAGAGGTAAAGGCAATGTCGTTTTGTCAGTGCCATCAACACCAATCAATGTGATCAATGTACATATTCCATTCCAGTTAACCGGACAAATCAATAGCGGGGAAATGATCATGACCATGTCATTACCTGCTGTTGTCACTGGGTCTTGGGTGGCACCCAAGATCACTTTTCAATCAGGAGCATTGTTTCGTGCATGGGGAAAGGTGAGTGAGACTTTTACTGTCAAAGAAGCTCGTTTGCCTTTAGCAGGCACGTACTTGACTCGTGAGGGTTTTACTGGCCGTCTACAGGCCATTTTACGGGCGCAAGATAGCTATTGGGGAACATTCAAATTACACCTGGATGGGTATGCAGAAGATTTTATGCCCGATCAGGGAAACTGGAAATGGCGTTCTTGGGGAAATGGAAATTTACCCCCTCTACAGGCTAAATGGGACCTTGCAGGTACAGGAAGCTGGAAGCAATCACAGATAACAGTGGATGGATTAAATACAGGGTTTAATCGTATTCAATATGGTCTTGTGCAAATGAAATCACCCCGTTTAAAACTGACTAAGCCATTAGTTTGGGAACGTTCGGCAAGTCGTCCGGCATTTACGGGGGACTTGCAATTATCTTCTCAAAAAACCGAATTTCGATCGGGTGGTTTTTTACCGCCATTTGATTTTAAGGCCACATTGACTGGGCAATCACCAGATAATTTTATGCTAAATGGCAAATTACATTCCAAAGGTATTGGCCCGATTCCATTTTATGGGCGTTGGGATGGGGAACGATTAAGGGGAGAAGCGCGTTGGCCTCAGCAGTCTTTATTAGCATTTCAATCCTTAATCCCACCCGATCTGGGAATTACAGTGCGTGGCGGTAAAATTTATGCTCAGGCTGCTTTTTCAGCCGCGAAAGGGCAAGGACTGCGCGCTGGTGGTCACTGGGTAGTAAAAGAAGCGAATATGTGGCTGAAAAACGGGGAAGTTGATGGTTTGGAGTTTGTGCTTCCATGGCGTTTGCAGGAACAGACTTGGCAGTTGGGATTAACATCACCAGTCCAGCTTCGCATCAAAGCCATTAAGGGGCTGTTTGACATGCAGAATGTAACAGCCGATTTGCTGGGTTTTTATCCACCAACCCATGCACAGCCGTTGGCATTGACTAATGTGAATGTTGATACGCTGGATGGTCAGTTGAAAATGAACAAATTGCAGCTTCCCCAAAAAGAAGCTGCGGTATTGCGATTTAACAAACTGAACCTAAGCAAATTGTTTGGCGTATTAAAAGTGAAGCAAATAGCAATGTCAGGAAAAATCAGTGGTGAATTGCCAATCTTATTAAATGACGAAAAGTGGATTATTCAGCGAGGCTGGGTATCTAATGAAAGATATCTGACCTTGAGGTTGGATAAGGATACGGTTGATTCTATAGGAAAAAATGACTTCTCAGCCGGTATGGCAATGGATTGGTTACGTTATTTAGAAATCAGCCGTTCAAAAGCCTATGTGACCCTCGATAATTTGGGCATTTTGACATTACATGCTGAGATCAGTGGGGTTAATCCCGTGGTCGACAAAAAGCGGGAAGTCAGGCTCAACTACCGTCATGAAGAGAATATTTTTCAGTTATGGCGCAGCTTACGGTTTGGCAGTAATCTGGAAGAGTGGTTACAGAAAAATATATCGGTGATGTAGGGGTTAATTAGATGGAAATAAAACGGCAAGTAGGGTTGTCAGTAATAAGGCAATGGATTAAAGATTCTTATTTGTTTTGGGCTGTTCCTGTCAACTGGGAGTGATAAATGATAACAAAAGTTGGATGCAGAATACCATCCGTCAGAATGGGCATGGCGTTAGTAAGCATAATGTTGATTAACATAGTATTGGTGGGTTGTGTCAGGCTGGAAGTCGCGACACCTGATAAACCCATCAATATCAATATGAATGTGAAAATTGAACATGAAATTCATATTAAGGTCGATCGGCAAATTGAAGATATGCTCAAAAACAACTCTAATTTATTCTAAGGGTTAGAATATGAAAAAAGCAGGAATGGTCTTTATTTTGAGTCTGCTATTCAGCTCTTTTGCTGTGGGAATGACATTGAACGAAGCAAAACAACAAGGGCTGGTGGGGGAAACATTCAGTGGCTATCTGGCACCCGTAAAAAATACCAAAGACGCTCAGTCTGTAGTTAAAAAAATTAATGAAGAACGGGAAAAGAAATATGCTGAAATTGCGGTCCAAAACAATATGACAACAGATCAGGTCGCGAAAATTGCGGGTGAAAAATTAGTCAGCCGGGCGACGTCAGGAGAGTATGTTCTTGGTATCAATGGCAATTGGGTGAAGAAATAAGCGCGCCGTTCGGCGCACTTAATCTTTATCAAGCTACCTTTTATTAGGCTACGGCTTTTTCGAGTTGCGCCTGTCCCATTTTTTCTATGACATCATCTATCGCATCATGGGCATTCTGATGTGCTTGGTTGGCAGGTTCTGCGCCGAATGCCAAACCTTCAGCAAACACAAATTCCATATCGGTAATGCCAATAAATCCGAGAAAAACACGCAGGTATGGTGTCATCAAATCTGTAGGGCTATCTTTATGAATGCCACCACGGCTACTCAAGATAATAGCGCGTTTGCCTTTTAGCAAACCTTCAGGGCCTTTCTCGGTGTATTGAAAAGTCAGACCAGCACGGGCAACCAAATCAAAATAGGTTTTGAGCTGAGTAGGGATCGTGAAGTTATACATTGGTGCCGTGATGACAATAACATCGTGTGTTTTTAATTCTGCAATCAACTCATCTGACAGTGCTAATGCTGATTTTTGGCGTTCTGTCAATTCTGCATCGCTTGGACGCAAGGCACTGACCAATTCTCCATCCAGTACTGGAACCGGATTTTCAGCGAGATCGCGTGTGGTAATGTTGCTCTCTGAGTGATTAGCCAGCCATTTTTCAGCAAAATAGTCAGCCATTTTATTACTTTGGGAATATTGCGCCAGAATGCTGGATTTCAGAAGCAGTACTTTATTCATTCTTTACTTCCTTAGTTATCTTAAGAACTATAACTTTATTTATGATATCGACTGTGTTCTATTTTATAGAGAGAATTGTTCAGTCAATAGCTCAATATTTTGAGGTAAGAATTCAAATTCATTGAATGATTGAAAAGGGTTTAAGCGAGTAAAAATTGTACTCCATTAATTATATAGAGATTGGAGTTCAAATTCATTGAATAGCGGGTGATTACCCATTAAATTTATCGCCAATAAAACGGTAAATTGACTAAACTGAGAGTGTATATAAAATACATAGAGCTGCATAAGATATGTTACACTTCTCTGATAGTTAAGTCATAAGAAATTATCCTCTGAGCCTGCAAAGACAGCGCTACCCAGTTAAAAACGTCACAAGGATTTATCACGTGGAATCACCTTTGACAGCACCACTTGCTGAATTATTCGCTGAACTTGATCACACCCCGCTGCGCGATCAGTTCCGTTTAAGAAAACGCCTGCATGGAGCAGCAAAAATCAAAAATCAAGCTTCTTTGCAGGCTGTGGCACAATCTATTTCTGCGGATATTGCGACAGCAAAACAGAAAGTGATTAACCGTCAGGCATCATGCCCTTCGATCCAATACCCTGAAAACCTACCTGTTAGCCAGAAGAAAGATGATATCTATAAGGCCATTCGGGATAATCAGGTTGTTATCATTGCAGGGGAAACGGGTTCGGGTAAAACAACTCAGATCCCGAAAATTTGCCTTGAGTTGGGCAGGGGCATCAAAGGGCTAATCGGGCATACTCAACCCCGTCGTCTGGCTGCCCGTTCAGTTGCTAACCGCATTGCGGATGAATTAGAAACCCCGCTTGGATCAACGGTCGGTTATAAAGTGCGTTTTAATGATCAGGTCAGTGATAATACGTTGGTCAAGTTAATGACGGATGGTATTTTGCTGGCGGAATTGCAACAAGATCGTTTGTTACTGCAATATGATA
Source organism: Xenorhabdus miraniensis (assembly GCF_002632615.1). The sequence goes on along the minus strand of NZ_NITZ01000014.1, from coordinate 78,262 downwards.
CGTTAATTATCGACGAAGCTCATGAACGTAGTCTGAATATTGATTTTATTCTCGGCTACTTGCGTCAATTATTACCAAAGCGCCCGGATCTGAAAGTCATTATTACTTCTGCAACCATTGATCCTGAACGTTTTTCCCGCCATTTCAACAATGCACCGATTATTGAAGTGTCAGGGCGGACTTATCCGGTGGAAGTGCGTTATCGGCCCGTGGCCGGTGATGGTGATGATAATGACAGTGATAGGGATCAGCTTGAAGCCATCATTGATGCCGTGGATGAGTTGGGACGAGAAAGCGCTGGAGACATACTGGTTTTCATGAGTGGTGAACGTGAAATCCGGGATACGGCGGATGCACTCAGTAAGCAAAAATTCCCACATACTGAAATCCTGCCGCTTTTCGCACGGTTGTCTAACAGCGAACAGAACCGGATATTCCAGTCCCATGTTGGCCGCCGGATCATCTTGGCAACTAACGTAGCGGAAACATCGCTGACTGTACCCGGAATCAAATATGTGATCGATACCGGCTTTGCGCGCATTAGCCGATACAGTTATCGGACTAAAGTCCAGCGCTTACCGATAGAACCTACTTCTCAGGCATCTGCCAATCAGCGAAAAGGGCGCTGTGGTCGTGTTTCAAACGGAATTTGTATTCGTCTCTATTCGGAAGATGACTTTTTATCACGCCCGGAATTTACTGATCCTGAAATTTTGCGCACTAACTTAGCTTCTGTTATTTTGCAAATGACCTCTATTGGTTTGGGCGATGTCAGTGCATTTCCATTTGTTGAGGCGCCGGATAAACGCAATATTCAGGATGGCGTCCGTCTCTTGGAAGAACTGGGCGCTATTGATCCTGAATCCCTGTCAGAAGGAAATTACCGGCTGACTGCGATGGGTCAGCAATTGGCACAGTTACCTATCGATCCACGCTTGGCTCGTATGGTTTTGGAAGCTAAAGCACATGGTTGTGTTCGTGAAGTCATGGTGATTACTTCAGCATTATCGATCCAAGACCCACGAGAAAGACCACTGGAAAAGCAGCAAGCCTCCGATGAAAAACATCGTCGTTTTGCGGACAAAGATTCAGATTTCATTGCGTTCCTGAAATTGTGGGATTTTCTGCTGGAACAGCAAAAAGCGCTTTCCAGTTCCCAATTCCGCAAGCTTTGCCGTCAGGATTATCTGAATTATCTTCGCGTTAGAGAATGGCAGGATATTTACACCCAGCTACGCCAAGTTGTTAAAGAAATTGGTTTACCGATCAACAGCCAAGAAGCGGATTATAAAAGTATTCATATTGCTTTGCTGACAGGTTTATTATCCCATATCGGGCAAAAAGATACGGATAAACAGGAATATACAGGTGCGCGTAATGCCCGTTTTTCTATTTTTCCTGGCTCCGGTTTATTTAAAAAGCCACCTAAATGGGGAATGGTAGCCGAATTAGTGGAAACCAGCCGATTGTGGGGACGTATTGCTGCACGTATTGAACCTGAATGGGTAGAGCCGTTGGCCGCACATTTAATTAAGCACCATTACAGTGAACCTCATTGGCAAAAATCGCAGGGCGCAGTAATGGCAACGGAAAAAGTCACCCTGTATGGTTTGCCCATTGTGGCGGGGCGTTTGGTGAATTATAGCCAGATTGATCCCCTGTTATGTCGTGAATTGTTTATCCGTCACGCGTTGGTGGAAGGGGATTGGCAGACACGTCACTCATTTTTCCGCGCTAACCTGAAACTGCGGGAAGAAGTTGAAGAACTGGAACATAAATCCCGCCGACGGGATATTCTGGTGGATGATGAAACGTTGTTCAGTTTCTATGATCAGCGAATTGGCAAAGATGTTATTTCATCCCGCCATTTTGATCGCTGGTGGAAAATAACAAGTAAAGATCAACCAGAATTGCTCAATTTTGAAAAGAGTATGTTGATCAAAGGCGACGCCAATAAAGTCAGTGCGTTGGATTATCCGAATTATTGGCATCAGGATAATTTGAAATTCCGTCTGAGTTATCAGTTTGAGCCAGGAACCGATGCCGATGGCGTGACTGTGCATATTCCGTTACCGGTATTGAATCAGGTTAGAGATGAAGGATTCGACTGGCAAATTCCGGGCATTCGTCATGAATTAGTCGTCGCGTTGATTAAGTCATTGCCAAAGCCAATACGCCGTAATTTTGTACCTGCGCCTAACTATGCACAGGCATTTTTGGAGCGGGTTACCCAACCTCAGGCTACCTTACTGGATAGCCTTGAGAAAGAACTACGTCGCATGACTGGTGTGACAGTGTCACGTGAAAATTGGCAATTGGAACAAGTTTCTGACCATCTTAAGATCACATTCCGTGTTCTGGGCGAGAAAAATAAACTGTTAGCGGAAGGCAAGGATTTGTCGGAGCTGAAACTAAAATTAAAAGGGAAAGTTCAGGAAACACTTTCAGCAGTAGCGGATGATGGTATTGAACAAAGTGGGCTGCATATTTGGAGTTTTGGTGAATTGCCTGAACGCTATGAGCAGAAACGTGGTGGCTATTCTGTTAAAGCATTTCCGGCATTAGTGGATGAAAAAGACAGTATTGGCATTAAATTGTTTGAGACTGAATCTGAACAGCGAAATGCGATGTGGGAAGGAACTCGTCGTTTGTTATTGCTGAACATTCCATCACCGATCAAATACCTGCATGAGAAATTACCGAACAAATCCAAATTGGGGCTGTACTTTAACCCATATGGAAAGGTATTGGATTTGATTGATGATTGCATCTCTTGTGGTGTGGATAGATTGATCGCCGAAAATAGTGGGCCAGCGTGGAATGAGCAGGCATTTTCTTGTTTGCAGGATAAAGTCCGTGCCGATTTGAATGATGCAGTCGTTGATATTGCCAAGCAAGTGGAGCAGATCCTGACAGCGGTCTTTAACATCAACAAGCGACTGAAAGGGCGGGTAGATATTGCCCTCGCACTGGCGTTATCGGATATTAAAGAGCAAATTTCCGGTCTGGTCTTTAATGGATTCGTGACTTCCCATGGTTGGAAGCGTTTGGCAGATGTTCTGCGTTATTTGAATGGCATTGATCGTCGTTTGGAAAAATTAGCGGTTGATCCTAACAAAGACAGGGCGCACATGAGCCGGATTGAGCATATTCAGCGCCAATGGCAACAATGGCAGGCAAAATTGTCTAGCCAGCAGAAACAATTGCCGGAAGTGAAAGAAGTTCGTTGGATGATTGAGGAGCTTCGGATTAGCTTATTTGCCCAGCAATTGGGGACGGCGTATCCAATATCAGATAAGCGTATTTTGCAGGCGATGGAAAATATCACACTGTGATCTTGAAGCTTATGGGCTGCTTTTGTTTTATGGCAGCCCATAAATTTGTTGGGGAAGCGCTATCAATACATTTATAGCTACAACACATTTATAGTTACAACATACTTGTATACATAAACACTACATCCCATATTTATATATTCCCTCATAAATAGCCTATGAGGGAATTGTAGAATTATAATTGTGTGGCGGTCTTCATGGCACGGACAAAAGTCATTAACTTTTCCAGCATCACCTGAGGTTGGTGAAGATTTTCTTCGATGATTTTTACAATGGCAGAACCTGAAATCGCACCTGTAGCACCGTTATTGAGTGCAATTGCCACCTGTGAAGGTTCGGAAATACCAAAACCTTGTAGGGCAGGAGCCGCATGATATTCTTTAAGCTTATCGACAAGATGGTTCAATGGCTGCTTGGCGCGATTTTCACTACCAGTCACTCCCGCCCTTGATAGCAGGTAAGTATATCCACGTCCAAATGAAACAATTTCACGCAGTAAATCATCATCTGCATTCGGGGGACAGATAAATATCGGGGCAATATCATATTTCATGGCGGCTGAGCGGAAAGGTAACGATTCTGATATCGGTACATCAGCCACCAAAACGGAATCAACGCCAGCCTCTTTGCAGCAGAGGTAAAATTTATCAATCCCATTGTGGAATACTAAATTCGCATAAACTAACAGACCAATTGGGATATCGGGATGTTTAGCGCGAATTTTTGCCAGCAGACTGAAGCACAATGCAGGCGTGACCTTAGATGATAACGCACGTAAATTGGCATTCTGGATGGTTGGGCCGTCAGCGAGGGGATCTGAAAATGGAATACCTAATTCAAGCGCATCAGCGCCACCAGCGATTAATGTATCAATGAGTTCCAGTGATAATTCAGGATTAGGATCGCCCAGGGTGACAAAAGGAACAAAAGCGCCTTGATTTTGATTTTCCAGCTTCTTGAAAAGTTGTTGATAACGTTCCATCAGATTTCCCCTCTGGATTTTAGAATATCGTAAACGGTGAAGATGTCTTTGTCGCCACGGCCAGATAAGTTGACGATTAACAACTGCTCTTTATCGGGTTCCTGACGGATCATTTTCAGAGCATAAGCCAGCGCATGAGATGACTCCAAGGCAGGAATAATGCCTTCATTGCGTGATAGTTCCTGAAAAGCAGCCAGTGCTTCATCGTCAGTGATTGAGACATAATCAGCTCTGCCGATGCTGTTTAAATAAGCATGTTGTGGACCGACTGAAGGAAAATCTAACCCGGCCGAGATAGAGTAAGACTCTTCAATCTGCCCGTCTTCCGTCTGCATAATCGGGGCTTTCATGCCAAAGTAAATGCCTAATTTTCCGTGTTTCAATGGAGCGCCATGTTCACCCGTTTCGATACCATGTCCGGCAGGTTCAACACCGATCAGGCGAACGGTATTTTCTGGAATAAACTCAGCAAACAGGCCGATCGCATTCGAGCCACCGCCGATACAGGCAATAACTGCATCGGGCAGGCGCCCTTCTTTTTCTAAAATTTGCGCCTTGGCTTCTTCACCAATCATGCGTTGAAATTCTCGTACCATCGTCGGGTACGGATGAGGGCCTGCTGCTGTTCCCAATAAGTAATGGGCTTTTTCATAGCAGCCAGACCAGTCACGCATTGCTTCGTTGCAGGCATCTTTCAAAGTTGCTGAGCCGCTGTGAACAGGGATCACCTCAGCTCCCATCAACCGCATGCGAAAAACATTGGGGGATTGACGTTCAATATCTTTTGCGCCCATATAAATACGGCATTTCAATCCCAATAACGCGCAAGCCAACGCGGTTGCAACTCCATGCTGACCTGCGCCTGTTTCAGCAATGATTTCGTTTTTTCCCATCCGTTTAGCTAACAATGCTTGTCCCAGGACCTGATTGGTTTTGTGAGCGCCGCCGTGCAGTAAGTCTTCACGTTTTAGGTAAAGACGAGTTTTTGTACCCTTAGTCAAGTTATGACACAGGGTTAAGGCTGTGGGCCTGCCTGCGTAGTTTTTCAATAAATCTTGAAATGCCTGCTGAAATTCAGGATCTCTTTGTGCATCAATAAAAGCTTCTTCTAATTGATTAAGTGCAGGGACCAAAATTTGAGGAACAAATTGTCCGCCAAAGTCGCCAAAATAAGGATTCAATTTACTCATTATTCTACTCATCCATTTTTGTCTGAAAAATTAGTGATAACAGCGTAATTGTTGAAATACCTGTTTGATCTTTTGACTACTTTTGATGCCTGGGGAAACTTCGACTCCAGAGTTAAAATCCAGCCCATAACAACCAAGAGTTGCCGCCTGTTGGCAATTTTCTGCATTCAGGCCGCCAGCCAACATATTGTTATATTGAAGTTGTGGATTAATTAACTGCCAGTCAAATGGTTTCCCTGTGCCTCCTGACCCATTATCCAGCAATAAATGATCCACATTAGGTATTTCGGAAAATTCCGCAGTTTTGGACATATCAATAGCTTTCCAAATTTCGCAGTGTTCAGGTAGTACAGTACGTAATGTATTGATGTAATCTTCGTTTTCATGCCCATGTAGCTGAACGGCGGTAAGCGAAAGAGTACGGGCGATATCACTGACAACATCAACGGGTTGGTTTTGAAATACCCCGACATATTGTAAAGACGCTTCATTGATGATCTGTTGGGCTTTTTGCAGGCTCACTTTACGCGGTGATTTTTCTGCAAAAATAAGGCCACCGTAGACTGCACCCATCTGCAATGCTGTTTTGGCATCTTGTGGGCGGGTTAAGCCGCAAATCTTGTTATTACCTAAAATCAGGCGGCGTAAAGCGAGATCTAAGTTTTGCTGTGCCATTAAAGAGCTGCCAATGAGAAAACCGTGAGCAAATTGGCTTAATTCACGCACTTGACGATGCTGATGGATGCCGGATTCACTGATAATGATAGTATCTTTGGGTAAACCAGCCGCCAGTTTGCGGGTGCGTTCCAAATCAATGGACAAATCGCGCAGATCCCGATTATTGATACCAATAACTTTTGCACCTAATTCAATTGCCCTTTGCTGCTCATTTTCATTACTGACTTCGGTCAGTACACCCATATCAAGGCTGTGTGCCAGTGCAGATAAATCACGATACGTATCGTCATCAAGAACGGAAAGCATCAATAAAATAGCGTCAGCCTGATAATAACGGGCGAGGTAAACCTGATAGGCATCAATAATAAAATCTTTGCATAGAACCGGTTGGTGTACGGCAGAACTGACCATTTTGAGAAAATCATAATTGCCTTGAAAGTATTTTTCATCAGTCAAAACAGAGATTGCAGCAGCATAAGGCTGATAAGTTTTAGCAATGCGAACAGGATCGAAATCTTCACGAATTAATCCTTTTGAAGGGGATGCCTTTTTACATTCTAAAATAAAAACAGTCTGATTAGCGGATAAAGCCTGATAGAACCGACGATGACTCGGTATAATGGCATCAATAAAACTTTCCAGTGGCTGTTTTGCTTTACGAGTCATCAAGTATGCTGCTTTATCATCAACAATTTTCTGTAATATGCTGGTTTTCATGATTAAATCCTTGCCGCCAATGCTGTCACTTTTTCATAAGCATGACCGCTATAAATGGTATTGAGTGCCAATTGTGTATTTTCTCGTAGATCTTCGTGCCCATGAATTTTCATCAAGAGAGCAACATTCGCTGCTACGGCATCGGCATGGGCTTTTTGCCCCCGGCCTTGCAGTAATAGTGCCAACATATCGCGATTTTCTTCCGGGGTTCCGCCTCTCAGTGAAGATATAGAATGGCCCGGTAAGCCAAAATCTGCGGCCGTTAACCGGTACTGTTGAATCTCGCCATGATTGAGTTCTGCAACATAGGTTGGGGCATGTAAAGCGACTTCATCCATACCGCCACTGTGTACAACGGCGGCGCGTTGATAACCTAAAACCTGTAGGGTACGAGCTATGGGTTCTACTAATTCAGAACTGTAAACTCCAATGAGTGATAAGGGAGGACGAGCAGGATTAATCAATGGGCCAAGTACATTGAATAATGTCCGGGTTTTTAATTGCTGGCGAACTTGTGCCGCATGACGAAAGCCACTGTGATATTGAGGGGCAAATAGGAAACAGACACCAATATCATCCAGAGCGCGGCGTGAATCTTCGGCACAAATATCCAATGCAATGCCGAATGCCGCCAGTAAATCGGATGATCCAGAACGGCTGGAAATACTGCGGTTACCATGTTTTGCCACTTTAAGCCCACAAGCTGCGGCAATAAAGGCGCTGGCCGTTGAAATATTGATGCTGTTTGTACCGTCTCCGCCTGTGCCGACGATATCACAAAACATGTAATCAGGACGAGGAAAGGGAACAGCATTTTCCAGGAATGCCTGGGCCGCACCTGCAATTTCTTGTGGTTGTTCACCATGTAGTTTCAGACTAATTAATACAGCAGCCAATTGTGCATCACTCAACTCACCATGAATAATGGCAGTGAATAGTTGCTGGCTTTCTTGCTGTGTCAGTGTTTGGGCACTGAATAATTTTTCAAAAATCAATTGCATTTTCCCATTCCTTCAAGTTTAGTGCCTTTAATTCGATACCTTCAAACCTAACATTTTTAATTCAGTGCCCACGCCAGAGTTTGTTCAAGCAACTTAGCGCCTTGGGTAGTTAAGATAGATTCGGGATGAAATTGAAGCCCACAAATCTTGTGTTCATCATGACGCACTGCCATGACGGTATCTCCGCATGATGCCGAGACTGTCAACATCGCAGGAATATGCACAGCGGCAAGAGAATGGTAACGAGCAACAGGTAAGGGATTTGGCAGACCGGAAAACATAGCTTGTCCATCATGAGTGGCTGATGTTGCTTTACCATGCAAAATTTCCTGGGCAGCAGAGACTTCTCCTCCATAGGCTTCAATAATTGCCTGATGTCCAAGGCAAATGCCAATCACCGGAATTTTTCCAATCACTTGCTTGACTAATTCAGGCATACAGCCTGCTTCTGATGGTTTCCCCGGGCCGGGTGACAGCATCAACAGGGGAGATCCCATTTCGTGGAGTTTGGCAATAATGATATCTGTAGCCACAGTATTGCGATAAATAATGACTTGATGACTGTGGCTTCTCAGTTGGTCCACGAGGTTATAGGTGAAGGAATCAACATTATCGAGCAGAAGAATATTCGCCATTAGAATGTCACCTCTACTTGATGGGCTTGGGCAATAGCGCGAATGACGGCTCTGGATTTATTGTGTGTTTCATCTACTTCTGATTGGGGAATGGAATCCAAAACAATACCGGCTCCGACTTGTACAGTAGCTTGGCCGTTTTCCACATAGGCAGAACGAATGACAATGCAGGTATCAAAATCTCCTTTGCCAGTGAAATAGCCGACTGCGCCACCATAGCTACCACGCCGTTCGCCTTCATGTTCTGCAATGAGCTGCATGGCCCGAACCTTAGGCGCTCCTGTCAACGTACCCATATTCATGCAGGCCTGATAGGCATGGAAAATATCCAAATCATGGCGAAGCGTACCGACAACACGGGAAACCAAGTGCATGACAAACGAATAACGATCGACTTTGGTTAAATCGGCGACATATCGGCTTCCCGGCTCACAAATGCGAGCCAGATCGTTACGGGCCAAATCAACCAGCATCACATGCTCAGATATTTCTTTCGCGTCAGTACGCATTTCCAGCTCAATTCGGCTATCAAGGTCGGCATCTAATTCTCCGTTGGCATTGCGTCCGCGTGGGCGTGTACCGGCTATCGGATAAATTTCTATCTGGCGATTGTTGGCATCATATTTAAGGGCACTTTCTGGTGAGGCTCCGAACAGGCAAAAATCCTGATCTTGCATAAAAAACATATAGGGGCTTGGATTTTGTTTTTTCAGTGTGTGGTAAGCGTTTAATGGAGAAGGGCATGGCAAGGTAAAACGCCGTGACGGAACAACCTGAAAGACATCCCCTTGACGAACTGATTGCTGCAATTGCCGCACAATATCCGCATATTGCTCATCACTCCGATTGCAATCAATGGTTATGTCAGACAGTTTGACAGGCAAGAATGGCTGAAGCGGTTCTGAAATGGCGGAAGCCAATGTTGCCATACGTTCGTTAAGGCGTTGCCTTTCCGTATCGGATTCTCCAAACAGTACAGTTTGTAACGATGAGTGCTCATACCGATGGTCAATCACCAATAGTGTTTCTGCAAGATAGAAACAGAAATCCGGACAACGCTGGCGGTTTTCTACTGTGGGCAATAGTTCAAAACCAGCGACTAAATCGTAAGCAAACAACCCGCCAACGAAGATGGCATCGGGGGATTCTGTAAACGATGCCAATGCTGTTAAAGCCCGCAATGCGTCAAAAACTGAATCAGATTTTAACCGACTATCTTCATCCAGATTGTGTTCGGCAGCAGGGAATTTTGCTTGAATAACTTGAGAATTCACACTCAATTCGGCTTTTTCTGAGAGTAAATTGGCAAGTATAGGGAGTAGATTTTGGCCATTTTCGGTAAGTGCTTCAAAAGTAACCTGACGATTGTTGGCTGTAATACGCATGGCACTATCGATGATCAAGATGCTTTTGATATTATTTTTGCTTTGAATTTCAGCAGACTCTAATAATAATGTAGAGGAACGATGACCACAAAGTTGATGGAAAAGCAGTGTTGGATCAGTTTTGTAAGCAGTATCTGTTTGATTTATTGAAATATTAAATTCTTTGTCGTCAGTCATTTTACACCCCGTCATTACCTTCATTGCAAAAATTCAATTTATAAAAAAACCCGCTTGTTAGGCGGGTTTCGGCACTTGCATATCTGTACTTATGTGCATGAGCCAACCGTCCTGAATGGGAAGTTGTGCCACCAACCACGGTTTTTCATCGCTTTTTGCATAAGTACGATCATTGTAAAGTGCCTCATTTACTGAATGGTATTTTTGGTTAAGAATGTTTGCCTTACCTCTGTACTAGTAAACTGGTTCAAGTTCGACTTGTCAATGATTTTTTTCTTGTTTGTAAAAATGAGGTTATTAGGTTGGGTGAAGAAGGGAAGGTTGTGAAACGGTTATATAAAATTTGTTGGGTAACCTATCTACAGTTGTGTGTATAGTCAAAGCTATTCAAAAACAACGATAATGAATGGAATTTTTTATAAAAAACTAAAATTCTATTCAATTTTATACCAATCCAACTTCAAGATGCGTGTTATATCTCCCCACACCGCGGGGAAATATAAGGCTTCACGTTATCTTGCTGGTTGCAACTTGAAGCTTATAGAGTATAGATACATTAGTGTGTTTTTTAATGTTTAATCTGCATGACATATAATTATAACAATTTAAAATCGTTTGGTTTTTTATAAGTTTTATAAGAGCAATCCAGTTGCAAATTAGCCTTAATAAGCTTAGCGTGATTTAAAAGTGTCATCATTAATTTAAATAACAATGTTATTTTTAATTGAGGGTTGTCTTTATGAAAACAAAAAGAATAAAATTATATAATGTGTTGTTTTTTATTATTCTAATTATTTTCAATAATGCTTATGCAAATGAATTGATGAGTAATAATGTTACTTTAGATTACAATTACAGTAAATCAAAGGGAAATGGAAAAGTAAGCGATTTATCAGAAACTTATAATCTAACTTTTGAGAATAAAAATCAGCTTTATGATTTGCAAATTAAAGTGTTAAATTTTTCATGTATGTATGAAACGGGAGATAAAAATATCATTTTAAAACCTAACAGCATACATCAAGAGGAAATTGAAGATTCCAATAGCTTTAAACCCTTTTGGTGGTGGCCGTGGGGATGTGAGGGGGACGATAAATTTCTAAAGTGGAATGTTGCTATTTATGAGTATGGTGGAGTATATAAATCATGTGACATTGAAATTAGAGTATCATTTGATATATGGGCTTTAAAGTGGACAACTGCCGTTAATATTGAAAATAACAATAATTGTCAGCTTACTATCACAGCAACTTGCGATGGTGAAGATTGTAAGAATATGACAGTTTTCCCTGCTGCTAAAAATATTGCTATAACTATCGATGATTATAACGCTTGGGCACCTCCAATAATTACCTCACCTAAACCGAACTCAACAGTTGAGAACAACTATATTACAATTTTAGGAAAAGGTTTAATGGAAGACGGTACTTTTCCTAAAATTAGGACAAATTTTAATTCGTATAATTATTCAGTTCAATCTACAGGGGATGATAAAAATTGGATGGGTCAACTCTGGATAGGTTGTGGCATTACCGGAGAAATTAGCATTGTAGAAATAGAAAATTCTGAAGTCACTTTAAATGGCCCGCCATGTGGAGCAACAATCACTTCTATCCAGAATGGACAAACTATTCCGGCAGGGAAATATAGTTTATCTGGTCGAGTGAACAGTGATACGGCTGATCATGACAGAAATATGCAAGTGGAAATAACAGGCTATAAAAGGGATGGGACTATTTATTCACCAACAGCGAATTATACTCCAAATGTTGATACTGGAACGGGTAAATGGAGTTTGGAGGATTTAGATGCTGTTTGCGGGATTAATTATAATGTATCTGTTAATGCATTTTTTATGCTTTCTGATAGTAAACCAACTTTACCCAGTTTAGTAGGAACAAATATTTCCTATCGTACACCGGATTGTTCGATTGAAATAACCAACCCTAAAGATCATGAAGTTGTTTCTTCAACAATTTATGATGAACAGAACATCTCAATTAGTGGTCATGCTGCTGATGGCAAGGTTACTGTGGAACTTTTAGATGATACTGAAGAGGAAATTAATATCATAGAAGGAAATGCTGTAAATAATAAATTTGAAGTTAAAGATATAAAAATTCCTATAGGTTTTATAAGCATTGAAGCGAGTGATAGTTCTAATCAAAAAAGTAAAAAAGTGACTATATTGAGCTCTAAGGTTTTTTCCGTAGAAGCTAAAAATGACAGTGTATTCACAGTATTTAGTGGAACATCTATGCAAAATATTATAGGTGGAGATAAAGATCAGGATTTTATACCTAAAGTTGAAATATCATACGATGAACTTGATTTTTCCGAAGAAGCGGATCCTGATGAGAAAGGTAATTGGAAAGGAGAAAGCAAACATTATGCTAAGAGAGGAGTATATATCTTTACTTTTCAGGAGAGTAACAATAATAGGGATTATGCAGTACGGGATGAAATAACACTAAAATGTACAGGTAGTGATCTTGGAATGAGTTGTGTTATCCAGTAATAATAATTATTTTTATATTAAATGAGGTTGCTATGACTATTTTTAGAACTGTTTTCATACTATTTTTTTTATTTTATTTAGACCAGTCATTTTCTGACTCTGCATTAAAATCCTCGCCTTTAAAGGCTATTTATGGAGGTGAAAAAAGTTGTATAGACATTGGAGGTGATAAGTGTAAATCGTGGATTGTTAATATTTCTGAAAAAAAATCAGATGATGAATATACACCACTCTGTAGTGGTTCGTTAATTTCACAAGACTACGTTTTAACTGCTGCACATTGTAAAATAAAAGGTATTAAAGAATATTTTATCTTAAATGATAAAAAAGATGTGATTAGTTCTGTAAAACCTGAGGATTTTATAATACCTAGCATTGATAAAGATTTCGCCCTTATGAAGTTAGAAAAACCAGTGTCATTAGATAATTATGGTCGTATCCGTCGTTTTTTTAACTATGATGAGGTTTATGGAAAATTAAATGAAGATTATTATAATGCTTCTATTTATGGCTATGGTAATCTAGGCATTAATGAAGAAACAGGTGAGGAAATAAGTAATGATGGAACCCTGCGCAGAGCTGATGTGAAATTTTTTGCTAAGGCTTTAGATACTAAAGGATGGCAGGGATTTATGATAAAGGAAAATGAAAAATTAAATTCAGGAATTACTCAAGGAGGAGATTCTGGTGGGCCAATCATTTGGAATGATACAATTATTGGTGTTACTTCTTGGGGGTATGAAGTATTAAAAATAAAAAAGGAAGAAGATAAGGATAATTATCCTTTTTCTTTTTTTTCAGATGTAACTAGTAAATCTGCCTATTTGTTTGCTGAAAAAATGAAACAAATTTGGATTAACAGTCCAGATTGGAATGGTCATTTAAGAAAGAGAGGGAAGCATGTTATTGTTAAAGGCCTGGGAAGAAAAAGTAGCAAAATAGAGGTTGTTTATTCTATTGGGAATGGGAAAAAAAACGTATATGATTGTGGGAATATTCCGCTTAATGGAAAATGGGATTGTCATATTCCACATGAAGAATTCTTTGCTGAAGATATTAATGAAATGGAAGATTATGTAATAACAATTACCGCCAGGGAATCATCAAAATATTCACCGGAAGAACGAGTAAAAGAATGGAGAGAAGATACTGTAAAGGCAAAAATACCTTCTATTTCAAAAGAATTTGGTATTGATTATCCAATTGATAAATCGACTATATTTACTAAGGATTTTATAATACGCGGTTATGCTGATCCTTATTCGGGTGTTAAATTGATACTAAAATCTCATTTAAATAAAGAAAATTATTATACTCAAGATAAACTATGTAAGGAAATAAAAGATGGAGAGGTAATAAAAACAAATGAGTATGGATATTGGTCATGTGCTGTAAAATATGAAAAAATAATCAATATTAATAAAGAGACTGATTATAAGTTGAATGCAATACAACTTACAGATAATAAATACATTTATGATGAGGTTAACATAAGTTTAAAACCAAAAGAATTAACTAAGTTAAAAATTAAACGAAATGAAGAGGATAAAAGTAATGTATATAGGAAAAAATTAGAATATGATGTTAATTATTCTAATGAGGCGAATATTGTTTGTATTTTTAATACTAAATCTTTCGATTGTGCAAATAAACATAATGATAAACATAAGTTTTATTTGTTAAATGTTTCAGGGGGTGATGTTTATAATAAAATCGAATCCGAAATTAATGTGGGTGGAATACAAAAGATTGAGAATAGTGATCCTTTGGATGAAAAATTACGGGATTCTATGGCGGATAGACTTGAAGGTGGGTATTTCAAACCTAATTTTATTCGTTCAAACGACATTAAAAATGCGCGTGAGGTTTTATCTGGAAAAATTAAAAGTGAAAGTTTTTTTGGTATTGGAGGTGATGATAAAAGATACATTGATCCGAATGAAGATATAATCTTGCCTTCAGAATATTATATATGTATGAAGAAAGAGAATAATTCATCTTCATTTGCTGAAAGAAATCAATGTGATGGAGAAGGAAAAGGGGGTACTTATCAAGAAATTGAGTTAGAAAAAGGTAAGTATGTTGCTGATATTCCAATAGAATATGCAACCTATTTAGAGAAGGATAACTTCCCAACTTGGCGTCTTTCTCTCCCTTCCACATTGCAAGATGGACTTTATTATATTGCGGTAGCAGATAAGTATCATCCAGTGGGATTAACTAGATTCAAAAAGAATTGGTTCAGATTAACTCCTGAAAGAAGCTATTTTAGTATAAAAACCCCGGAAGTTAAGATTAATACTCTTTCTGAAGGAGAAACAGCTACTGTAGGTAGCTCAAGCTTTTTGTCAGGGAGTTCTAATGTACCAGGAGATGAAGTTGCTATTAAAAGACGTAAGATTGCTCACTCATTAGAGTTGGAAAAAAACAATCAAAATCTGAGTAATGAAACAGTTATTTGCACAGGAGCTGTGGTTAGTGACAATGGTAACTGGCAATGTGGTAAACCAATTATTTTCCCAGCAGGCACCTATGAATTAACCGCCGAATTGATAAAAGAAGGAAAAGTTGTTGCCACCGATATCACACACATCACGATTAAAGATAAAAATGATGATGATGAACCTGAACAAAAAAAATTTGAAATAAATAACCCCAAGAATAATTCAACGGTTGACCCAGATAATCCCATCACTTTTTCTGGTACGTTTAGTGGTCCTGCTGGCGGTGGTTTTGGTGGTTTTATAAGTAGTCTGATTGGCGGGCTTTGGGGGGTAATTGAAGGGATTGCTTCTGCATTCAGTGGTGCTCTGGGTTTCTTTTGGGAATTCACAATTCATCCGGGAGATATTTTTGGGGGCGATACCTATATGATGACATTGCAGGAGACCCAAAATGGCGTAAACGTTGGTGATCCTATTAAATGGGCTTTTACTGTCCCAATGCGTATTACTGAGCCTAAACTAGGGGCACAGTATAGATTAAATGACAAAATCTCTATTAAGGGTCAGGGAAGCCCCGGTCAATTCGTTTTTGTCGCGGGTTCAGAATATCTCCTGCCACCAGAAAAAGTAACTTTTCCGATTTCAAGTAGTGGGTTCATTTGTACAACAACGGTGGATGAAAAAGGAAAATGGGCATGTCCTGATAATCCCGTTCTGACAGCAACCAACGAAGGAAAGTTTTTCCTTTATGCCGCTCAATATAAAAAAATAGGTTCAGCTCAGTTGGGAGAATTAGGCGATACTTATGAAAGAACTTCACAGGTTACGCGTAGATACGAAGTCACTAAAACAAAAATACAAATCACAAACCCGGAGCATGGAGCAAAAATAGCAAAACTGCCTTTTACTGTTTCAGGCACGGGAGAAAAGGGCGCTCAGGTATATATTGAGGGCTTCGGTGGTGCTGATGATTGTAATACCACCGTTGATGCTTCATCGGGTCAATGGTCCTGTGGGCCTTATCAGCCCGAAGAAGGTAAATATACCCTTTCTGCTGATCAATTTATCAGTGATCAATTAAATTCAACATCGCAAATCTCTTTTGAAGTTCAGACTAAAACCATTAAACCTGTTGTTATCACTCAACCACATAATGGTGGGGTATATCGGCATCTTGACAATATTTTACCGCAGGGAACAGGTGAACCGGGGACAACGGTTTGTTTGGCTGAGAAAGTGCTTTCCCAGATCTGTCAAACGGGTGTCACTGTGGATGAACAGGGCAATTGGGAATGGATTGATGGTCTGGATACCGCAGTTAAAGGTGAACAAAAACTGGTGGCAATGGCCTTTTTGGATAACGTGCGTCAATCTACAGCGAAGGTGACATTTAAGATTGAACCTACTGCTGGTGAAACAGCGTTAACAGTAGAAACGCCCAAAGAAGATGAAGTGATAAAAACACCTTCATATACCTTTAGCGGTACGATACCAAGTAATGCTAAGACAGTTACGGTGAAAGCATTTAGTGGTCATGATGATTGCTTGGCGAAGCTCAATATGGAGGATTACACGTGGACATGCGGGCCTTACAGCTCTGTACCGGGGGATTATGATGTAGCAGTGGTAGATGATGCTGGTTCCCAGATTAACAGAAGTTTTAAGGTGCGTTATGGGGACAATTTGCAAATGCGAGTACTTGAACCCACAGAAGGAGAACAAATTGCAACTCCAACGCATACCATTAGTGGCAAAGGGCAGGCTGGCGCTATCGTCGTCGTTTCTATTGCAGGTAAGAGGATCTGTGAAGTTTACGTTGATGAGAATCAATACTGGGCGTGTCCGGATGCCGTGAAGTC
The DNA here is from genome assembly GCF_002632615.1 of Xenorhabdus miraniensis. Next base: position 61,341 of record NZ_NITZ01000014.1, on the reverse strand, counting down.
TATTCCCGGTGATTATCGACTTTTCGCACAGCAGTGGGTGGATGATGAATTCCCAGGTAAGCCAGTAATACGAAACTATGAAGTGATATATGGTGTACGTGATATTGCTGTAATTACACCGACAGAAGGGGAAAAAATTACGACAAAAACGTATGAGATTAGTGGGAAAGGGCAAATTGGTGCAAGAGTGACCATTTCTTCTTCTGGCAAGAAGCTTTGTGATATTTTGGTAGATGAACAGCAAAACTGGAGTTGTCCTACAGTTCAGTCTGTACTAGGAGAATACCAGTTTTTGGCCCAGCAATGGGTGGACGGAACGCCTTCTGTAAGATCTATCACTAGAAATTATGAAGTGCTCTATGGAATACAAGATATTAAAATTGATACTACAGCAGATGCATTTTGTTTGGATCAAAATTCATACAGGCCGACCTCCGCGTTTGTGGTGGGAACGGCAACAAAAGGTGCATATGTCTCTTTAAAAGTAGAATCCGATGGTGGATATTCCTCAACTTGCATAACACAAACGTTAGAGACGGATGGTAGTTGGAGCTGTCGTGTCGATGATATTGAATTAGGAGGATATAATTTAACAGCGAGACAATCAATTACATCAAATGGTCATTCAATAAGCCCCATAGTAAATCAAAAGGTGAATATTACTTATAACAAAGATCTTCGAATTACTGAGCCTTTTAATAGAGAGAACTATGAAACTACCTCTTGGACCAGGAATTCAGGTTGGGTTAATGTGTCAGGTACAGGAACCCCTGAATCGCAAGTTCTTATTGAAGTAGTTGAATCGTCGTCAGGAAATAAGAAGACGGCCAAAGTTAACGTTGGCAAAAAAGGAGAATGGAATTATGGGGAACCTTTTTGGGGCGGGTTTTTATTAGATATTGGAAATTATACTTTAAATGTTTCCAGCCAATCTTGTGGACAAAATCAGTCAGCGAATGTTTATTTCTCAGTTGCACAAGCTCCACCCCCAATTTATTGCCCACCTCATGCCATTTGTTACGGTAAATAAAGCTGAGCCAGCTCTCTATTATGAGAGCTGGTTTTTTAGCCTTAAATTCACTCCCCTTTAATTTCATCCCCTGTGTTATCATTTCCGCTTCGTACTCGATATCACCCGATAGAGAGTACCTTTGTTTTCCCTTTCAACAAAACAGGTACAGGACAATGACTGAAGCCGCCAGTGAAATGACAAGGCGCTATGATCTGCATAGCCATACGACTGCTTCAGATGGGGTTTTATCGCCTGAACAGCTCGTGGACAGAGCTATTTCTATGGGCATTGATGTACTGGCAATCACTGACCATGATACGACGGAAGGTATTCCATCGGCCTTAAATCATATTCAGCAAAATGATTTGTCTTTGACATTGGTATCCGGTGTTGAAATTTCGACATTATGGGAGAATTTTGAAATCCATATTGTTGGCTTAAATGTTGATATTCACTCTCTTTCTTTCAGAAAATTTCTGGTTAATCAGGTTGATTTAAGGCAACAACGTGGCATTGAAATTGGGCGGCGATTGTCTAAAGCAGGTATCCCTGAAGCGTGGGAAGGAGCATCCCGGCTGGCTAATGGGGGGCAGGTCACTCGCGGTCATTTTGCCCGTTATCTCATAGAAGCTGGCATTGAACCCACTATCCCTAAAGTGTTCAAAAAGTATCTGGCGAAGGGGAAAATCGGTTATGTTCCCCCACAATGGTGTACAATTGAGCAGGCGATTGAAACCATTCACCAGGCTGGCGGGCAGGCGGTGATTGCCCATCCCGGCAGGTACGATTTATCAATGAAATGGCTAAAACGATTAATAGCCTGGTTTAAACAACATGGCGGTGATGCAATGGAAGTTGCACAGTGCCAGCAAGCCCCTAATGAAAGGCAACAACTTGGTCAACTGGCAAGAGAATATGGGTTGAAAGTGTCATTAGGATCGGATTTTCACCAGCCTTGTTCATGGATAGAGCTTGGGCGCAATTTGTGGTTACCCGGTGATGTTGTACCGATATGGGACGACTGGACGCGGCTTGGGACTGCATAGAAGTAGAGGTTATCGTTATGGGCCAGTTTTTTTATATCCACCCTGATAATCCACAAAAACGTCTTATCGACCAGAGTGTGGATGTATTGAAAAAAGGTGGAGTTGTCATTTATCCAACTGATTCAGGTTACGCCATTGGTTGCTGCCTTGAAAATAAAGATGCGCTGACTCGCATTTGCCGTATCCGTCAATTGGAAGGGCGCCACAATTTTACGCTGATGTGCCGTGATCTGTCTGAAATCGCCACTTATGCCCATGTGGACAATCAGGCATTCAGGCTGATTAAAAATAACACGCCGGGCAATTACACCTTTATTTTACAAGCGACGAAAGAAGTTCCTCGTCGTTTGATGAATGAAAAACGTAAAACCATCGGCCTGCGTGTTCCTTCTAATCCTATCGCTTTGGCAATTCTGGAAGAGATGGGCGAGCCACTGATGTCATGTAGCTTAATTTTACCGGGAAATGACTTTGCCGAGTCCGATCCGGAAGAGATTCAGGATACATTAGGTAAACAGGTTGATTTAATCATTCACGGTGGTTATCTTGGGCAGCAACCGACGACAGTAGTGGATTTAACTGGTGATTCACCAGCCATTCTTCGCGAAGGCGAAGGTGATGTAACACCTTTTTTATAAGGTGATTTTTTTTATTTTAAATACGACGCCTGTGAAGGCGACAACAGAGGTTGCTCAATGAGCGATAAAACAGAAAAGTTACAAAAAGTTCTCGCGCGTTCTGGTCATGGTTCCCGTCGCGAAATTGAAGGATATATTCAACAAGGGCGCATTAGCATTGATGGCAAGACCGCAACGTTGGGTGATCGAATCGAAGTTAAACCCTCAGTAAAAGTTCGTCTGGATGGGCGAATTTTAAATATCAAAGAACCACAGAAAACTGTTTGCCGTGTTCTGGCTTATTACAAGCCGGAAGGTGAATTGTGTACCCGCCATGATCCTGAAGGCCGTCCGACTGTCTTTGACCGCCTGCCAAAAATGCAGGGTGCGCGTTGGATCGCTGTAGGGCGTCTGGATATCAACACCTGCGGATTGTTGCTGTTTACCACTGATGGGGAATTGGCAAATCGCCTGATGCATCCACGCTGTGAAGTTGAGCGTGAATATGCGGTTCGTGTTTTTGGTGAAGTGGATAATGTAAAACTTCGTCAATTGACACAAGGCGTGCAGTTGGAAGATGGGCCAGCTTCATTCAAAACTATCACGTTCAAAGGTGGAGAAGGCATCAACCAATGGTACAACGTGACTTTGACAGAAGGCCGCAACCGCGAAGTCAGACGTTTGTGGGAAGCGGTTGGTGTGCAGGTTAGCCGCCTGATACGGGTGCGTTATGGTGATATCAATCTGCCGAAAGGTTTGCCGCGCGGCGGTTGGACTGAGTTGGGGTTGGAGCAGACTAACTATTTACGTCAACTGGTCGGTTTAGGCGAAGAGGTTGTGACCAAAGTCGCCGTTGAACGTGATCAACGTCGCATCAAGGCTAACCAAATCCGCCGTGCAGTAAAACGACATGCGCAGGTTGCATCCCGTCCAGCGGGGAAACGTCCTGCAAGCAGTTCTCGTCAGAATGCAGGAAGAAAAACAACGCCTAAAGGTCGTTAATCTTCTCAAGCCGCTGTTTCAGTTGACGTCAGCATTGATGCTGATTCTATTTGAAACAGCGGATTTGTTTACCAATCAACGCCTTTTTGCGCTTTGATTCCAGCATCAAAAGCATGTTTTACCGGACGCATTTCTGTGATTGTATCGGCGTACTCCAACAATTCCCGATGGCATCCTCGTCCGGTGATAATTACACTCTGATGTGAAGGCCGTTGTTTTAGGGCTGTCAGGACATCGGTTAGTTCCAGATAGCCGTAACTGACCATATAAGTCAATTCATCTAGTACGACAAGGTGCAACAAAGGATCAGATAACATCCTCAAGGCATGTTTCCATGCCGATTGGCAGGCTGCGGTATCTGTTGCCCGGTTTTGTGTCTCCCATGTAAAACCTGTTGCCATCACCTGAAATTCAACCCCCTGTTGTGCCAGTAAGTTCCTTTCCCCGCTTTCCCATGTCCCTTTGATGAATTGGATAATGCCAGCACGCTGTCCATGCCCAATCGCACGCGTGACAGTGCCAAATGCAGCGGTGGTTTTTCCTTTACCGTTTCCGGTAAATACGATGATTATACCTCGTTCTTGTTGTGCTGCTTCAATACGGGCATCGACTTTCTCTTTCTGGCGTTGTTGCCTTTTTTGGTACTGGCTATTATTTCTGGTCATTATTCGGCAGGCCCTGCTTTGCGACCGGGTTGGGCATCAAAACTGATACCAGAATCATTGCGACTGTCATCGCCCATGACATAAAGGTAGACAGGCATGATATCCGCCGGTGTTTTTAATTTGGTTGAGTTTTCATCAGGAAAAGCACTGGCTCGCATATTGGTGCGGGTGCCTCCCGGGTTGATACAGTTAATGCGCAGGGAAGTATGTTGATATTCCTGCGCCAAAACCTGCATCAGACCTTCCGTGGCAAATTTGGAAACAGAATAGGCTCCCCAACCGCTTCTGCCTTCCCGACCAACACTGGAGCTGGTAAAGACTAAAGAACCACAGGTGGATTTCAATAAAAGGGGAATTAATACCTGAGTCAGCATAAAAGTAGCATTGACATTCACTTGCATGACTTCGTGCCAAAGCTGGGCAGGTTGCTCTATGATCGGTGCAACAACACCAAGCAGCCCTGCGTTGTGCAAAACACCATCTAAACGGGAATAATGCTGTGCCAATTCACGGGCAAACGCCTGACATTCTTCTACGGTCACAGTCAGCAAATCCATCGTATAAATATCGGCCGGTAAACCGCCATCGTTTTCAATTTGCTGCTTGACGGCTTTCAGTTTTGCGGTAGTACGCCCGAGCAAAATAACCTGAGCACCATGACGGGCATAAGTCAGTGCGGCTTCGCGTCCAATGCCATCGCCAGCACCGGTTACTAAAATGATTTTTTGTTGCAGCAGGTCACTATTGGGGTGGTAATCAAACATCGGGCAATTTTCCTGTGTTGCTTGTCAATCTATTTATTTTTACATATAGATTGCCATCTCAAGATGGCATATGTGGCCTTCACCAGAACAAAGCTTAAAGTTTCCGTCAAATTTACCGGAATTGGCAAAAGAGTAGCACGCTAATTGAGATAAGGTTAAGTAAACTGTTAGAGCGCGGCTTTCGGTTTTTGGTTAGAATGAAACATATTGTTCATCATAAGTTAATAAAGGTGGATCTGTGGAATATTTGTCTCTATACGGATTGTTCTTAGCCAAAGTGCTCACGGTTGTTTTAGCCATCGTCGTTTTGGTGGTAGTTTGTATTGGATTAGGCGTACGTAAAACAATTCACAAAGGGGAATTGAAACTTACTAATCTTGGTAAGTCATATAAGGAAAAACAGCGTCAGATGCAGCAGGCTCGAATGAGTGAAGAAGAGAAAAAAATCTGGCAAAAAGCGTTGAAGAAACAGCAAAAAGATGATGCCAAGCAGAAAAAAGCAGAGGCTAAAGCAGGGCTGAAAGGTTTACAGAAGCCGAATCTTTATGTCTTGGATTTTAAAGGCAGTATGGATGCTCATGAAGTTGATTCCCTTCGTGAAGAGATCAGCGCAGTACTCGCCGTCGCAGATAAAGAAGATGAAGTTCTATTGCGTCTGGAAAGCCCGGGAGGCGTCGTCCATGGCTATGGGCTGGCTGCATCTCAATTGGCTCGTTTACGGCAGAAAGGGATACGCCTGACGATTGCCGTGGATAAAGTGGCTGCGAGTGGTGGTTATATGATGGCTTGTGTGGCTGACCGCATCATTGCTGCACCGTTTTCCATTATTGGTTCTATTGGTGTTGTTGCACAATTACCCAATATTCATCGGCTCTTAAAGAAAAATGATATTGATGTAGAACTGCATACTGCCGGAGAATATAAACGTACCCTGACTGTTTTGGGTGAAAACACCGAACTGGGGCGGAAGAAGTTTCAGGAAGATCTGAATGAAACGCATAAATTATTTAAGTCGTTTATCCATCAGCATCGTCCATCTTTGGATGTAGAGAAAGTGGCTACGGGTGAATATTGGTATGGCACACAAGCAAAAGAAAATGGGCTGATTGATGAAGTGGGTGTCAGTGATGATTTCCTGATCGAAAAAATCAAGCATTGTGAAGTTATCAGTGTCAGTTATTCCCGTCGTAAACGTGTAGTTGAACGTTTCATGGGCAGTGCGATGGAGAATGTTGATAAGTTATTGATGCGCTGGTGGCAAAGGGGAGAAAAACCACTGTTATAATAGCGTGAATCGTTATAGCAACCAGATGCAACGAGCTGGCAAAAGATTATGCGTTAATCCCGTCTTAAGGCAGACGTTGTGAATATAATGCGATCATGCGGGTAAATAGGGGGAATTATGATTATATCCTTTATTACCCGCATAATTATTGATAACTGGTTAGGAATAATGCGATTCGTTTTTTAATCGACTAGAGAATACTTTTCGGACAGTATATGTGCTAAATGTTTAAACATATTAAGAGCCTGTCCACCATTTTGTGTAAGTGCCATTTCTTAGTAATGACCGTCAAGGCGATCACCAAACTCAATAATAAAACGACTCATTGCCATTCGCCAGT
>NZ_NITZ01000014.1:0-54510 GCF_002632615.1 Xenorhabdus miraniensis | reverse complement strand
CAGAGCCTGTAATTGTTTTTCGTTCATAAATCAACCTTATTTTGATAATAAATTAAACATATCAAGTTAAGGCAAATACACAATTTAATTTACAGGCTCCATATTAAATACAGCGGTACTTTTTGCTGTAGGTAACCCGGATTCATCCAGAAAGTATTCACCTTTAAATACTAATACCCCACCTTTTTGCTCTACACTCTCGGCATACATCCCTTGTATAAAATCTTCGTGGTTCTTAATGATTTCATTTGCTTTTTTTAGTAACTGTTCCCGCTTAATGGGCATTGTTTCAGTTTGCATCTATTATGCTCCTTCAAAAAATAAGTTGTTGCGCATCGTTTTTTATCAGGTAGAGTGTGGACTTTTCGTCATGCAGATGGAAGATTTTGTTTACAACGGTTAAATCATACTATTGCATGGTCTGTGTTGGTATATAAAATACCTTAAATATTTCAAAGGGTTTTGCGCTTAAACAAAAGTACAAGATAAAAATTAGTTGATATCTTGCAAATCTATCGCAATATAAAAAGAGATTTTATTTTATATATCGCAACATAACGCCGTGATTTTCGCCATCTGAACAGAAGATAATTAGGTAAAGGTAACTATGGCCAAAGCTCTTGTTATAGTGGAGTCCCCGGCAAAAGCCAAAACAATCAATAAATATCTGGGGAATGACTACGTTGTTAAGTCCAGTGTAGGTCATATCCGTGATTTGCCGACGAGTGGTGCAGCGAGTCAAAAGAGTTCAAGCTCATCTACCGATAAGAATAAAAAGAAAGCAAAAAAAGATGAGAAAACAGCACTGATAAATCGCATGGGTGTTGATCCCTACCATGATTGGGAAGCGAATTATCAAATTCTGCCGGGCAAAGAAAAAGTTGTCGCGGAACTGAAAACGCTGGCTGAAAAAGCCGAGCATATCTATCTCGCAACTGACCTTGACCGCGAAGGGGAAGCCATTGCATGGCACTTGCGGGAAGTGATTGGTGGGGATAATGCCCGCTTCAGCCGGGTTGTGTTCAACGAAATCACTAAAAATGCAATTACTCAGGCTTTTGATAAACCGGGTGAATTGAATATTGATCGCGTTAACGCCCAGCAAGCACGCCGTTTCATGGATCGTGTTGTAGGTTATATGGTTTCACCGTTGTTGTGGAAAAAAGTTGCCAGAGGGTTGTCCGCTGGACGGGTTCAATCCGTTGCGGTTCGTCTCGTGGTCGAGCGAGAACGTGAAATTAAGGCGTTTGTGCCGGAAGAATACTGGCAATTACACGCAGATTTAGTGGCTAAAGGAGACATTTCCCTCCATATGGAAGTGACTCATGAAAAGGGAAAAGCATTTAAGCCAGTAAATTCTCAACAAACGCAGGCAGCAGTATCTTTGCTTGAAAAAGCGAGATACAAGGTAATCGATCGTGAAGATCGCCCGACTTCCAGTAAGCCAAGTGCGCCATTTATTACCTCAACATTGCAACAGGCTGCAAGTACACGGCTTGGGTTTGGTGTCAAGAAAACCATGATGATGGCGCAGCGCCTCTATGAAGCGGGTCACATCACTTATATGCGTACTGATTCAACGAATCTGAGTCAGGATGCGCTGGATATGGTTCGAGGTTATATCAGTAACCATTTTGGGGACAAATATTTACCACAAAGTGCCAATATCTACAGTAGTAAGGAAAATTCTCAGGAAGCGCATGAAGCTATCCGGCCTTCTAATGTTGATGTTATGGCTGAAGAATTGAAAGATATGGAAGCTGATGCGCAAAAATTGTATCAGCTTATCTGGCGTCAATTCATTGCCTGCCAAATGATGCCGGCAAAATATGACTCTACAACACTGACTGTTCAAGCGGGTGATTTTGAGCTGCGTGCTAAAGGGCGTACTTTGCGTTTTGATGGCTGGACAAAAGTAATGCCTGCTTTGCGTAAAGGGGATGAAGATAACACCTTACCAACAATTGCAGTGGGAACCGAACTTGATTTGCAGGAACTGCTCCCAAGCCAGCACTTTACGAAACCGCCAGCACGTTTTAGCGAAGCGTCCCTGGTTAGGGAACTGGAAAAACGGGGTATTGGTCGTCCATCAACTTACGCATCGATTATCTCAACCATTCAGGATCGTGGCTATGTCCGGGTTGAAAATCGTCGATTCTATGCGGAGAAAATGGGTGAAATCGTCAATGATCGTCTGGAAGAGAATTTCAACGAATTGATGAATTATGACTTTACAGCGAGAATGGAAGATCAGCTTGATCACGTTGCTAACAACGAGGCGAATTGGAAAGGAGTTCTGAACGAATTTTTCTCCAATTTCAGTGAGCAACTTGATATTGCTAACAAAGATCCTGACGAAGGTGGGATGCGTCCGAATCCAATGGTGATCACTTCGATTGGGTGTCCGACCTGTAGTCGTCCAATGGGGATCCGTACCGCGACAACCGGCGTGTTCCTCGGCTGTTCTGGTTATGCTCTGTCACCTAAAGAGAGATGCAAGCAGACAATTAACCTGATTCCAGAAAATGAAATCTTGAATATTCTGGAAGGGGATGATGCTGAGACTAATGCCCTGCGCGCTCGTCGCCGTTGTCAGAAATGCGGTACAGCGATGGACAGCTATTTGATTGATAACCAGCGTAAGCTGCATGTATGTGGTAATAATCCTGCGTGTGATGGTTATGCGGTTGAAGAGGGAGAATTCCGCATTAAGGGTTATGATGGCCCTATCGTTGAGTGTGAAAAGTGTGGCTCAGAAATGCACCTGAAAATGGGGCGTTTTGGTAAGTACATGGGGTGTACAAACGAAGAGTGTAAAAACACGCGTAAGATCCTGCGTAATGGGGAAGTGGCACCACCTAAAGAAGATCCGGTTCCATTGCCTGAGCTGGCATGTGAGAAATCGGAAGCCTATTTTGTGCTCCGTGATGGCGCTGCGGGAATATTCTTAGCCGCCAATACTTTCCCTAAATCACGTGAAACACGTGCGCCATTGGTTGAGGAACTTGTTCGATTCAAAGATCGGCTGCCGGAGAAGTTGCGTTATTTGGCCGAAGCACCTGTTGTTGACCCGGACGGAAATAAAACGGTTGTGCGTTTTAGTCGTAAAACTAAGCAACAATATGTCTCTTCGGAAAAAAATGGTAAGGCTACCGGATGGGCAGCATTTTTTGTTGAAGGTGCTTGGGTAATGAAAGAGAAGTAATAACGTAAGTTATTAATTAGTGCATTATATCTTTATTTATTAGATGTAATTCATTGAGATCTATTCAGATAGATATTTCTTTTTTTACTAAAAACGTAACTTTTCTTTCTAAAAAGCCAGTCTTTATAGCTGGCTTTTTTGTATTTAAAGAAAATTTAAACACAATATATCTGCAATGAATGCTTGATTATAGTTACGAAACCTAATTATTTGTTATATAAATATACAACAGGTGTTATAGTGGTTATATGCCTAAAGATAAATATTCTATATGGTTATAAGTGAATAACTATTAGCAATATAGAAATTGATTAAACTACAAAATATTCGTACATTTGATTATTAGGGACAGTGCTGATATGAAACTACAGCAATTGCGTTACATTGTAGAGGTGGTTAATCACAACCTGAATGTATCTTCTACAGCAGAAGGATTGTATACCTCTCAACCAGGGATCAGCAAACAAGTCAGGATGCTTGAAGATGAGTTGGGAATACAAATATTTGCTCGCAGTGGTAAGCATCTGACACACGTGACTCCGGCTGGTGAAGAGATTGTCCGTATTTCACGTGAAGTTCTGTCAAAAATCGATTCAATTCGTTCTGTCGCTAGTGAACACACTTATCCCGATCGTGGCTCTCTCTATATTGCTACAACCCATACTCAGGCAAGGTATGCTTTACCTCCTGTCATTAAAGGCTTTATTGAGCGCTACCCCAACGTATCACTGCACATGCATCAAGGTTCACCAACCCAGATTGCGGAAGAGGTGTGCAAAGGGAATAGCGATTTTGCGATAGCAACTGAAGCGCTTCACCTTTATAGCGATCTGATTATGCTGCCTTGCTACCATTGGAATCGTTCTGTTGTCGTAACGAAAGACCATCCTCTCGCCAACAAACAGAATGTGACAATTGAAGAATTGGCAGAATATCCAATAGTTACTTACACCTTTGGTTTTACCGGGCGTTCTGAGCTGGATGTTGCTTTTGACCGGGCTGGCCTGAAACCTAAAATTGTGTTTACAGCAACTGATGCTGATGTAATTAAAACCTATGTGCGCTTAGGACTGGGCGTTGGTGTGATTGCGAGTATGGCTGTTGAACCCGTTCAGGATAGTGATCTGGTACGTATTGATATGCGTGATAGATTCAGTTACAGCACAACCAAGATTGGATTCCGGCGTAGTAGTTTCCTGCGCAGTTATATGTATGATTTTATATGGCGTTTCGCTCCTCATTTGACGCGTGATGTTGTAGATAAAGCCATTGCATTGCGTTCCAATGAAGAAATCGAAGAAATGTTCAAAGATATTGAGTTGCCGATAGTATAAATAAGATTAAACCACCTCTCAGGCAATAAAGAGGTGGTTGGTCTTTATTTTCTTCCTCTGTTTCGGCCACGAGGTAGTCTTGCAGAACCTCTGCCACTGGTCGATGGTAGATTAGATGGCCCCGGCATACCGCCTCTGTTTCCCATTGGGTTTTGGGTAATTGATTCATAGGATGGTGGCGCTTCATAAGGAGGAGGGGAGCCGTAAGCAGGTGGTGAGCCATAAGAGGGAGGAGCAGAGCCATAAGAGGGAATATTATGTGAGGGGGGATTCCGTCTGGCCAGTTGCTGCCTCCTGGCATTTCTGCCTGGAGCATGCGGAGGTGAGATTGGAGGCAGTAAATTAGATGAGCAAGGTACAAGACCACTCATTGCCGCTTCATAGTATTCTGGGGTTGGGGCTTGTTGTACATTCTCTGATTCTGGTGACGATGTAACATCAAGTAAACCGGTAACAAGCTCAAAACACTTTATCGCTCTATCTTCATCAGTGTCATATGATAATTTAGGGAGGATATGCTTCTTATATGTATCTATGGACATGCTACTGAAATGTCTATCCCGTAGTATATATCTTTTATTGTTATTGTCACTTGGTGTAAATCCCATACTTATTAGTCTGGTGTGAATACAGTTATCTGGTTCTTGTAGCAGAAAGGGGGACCTTAGTTGGTTGAAATCATTGAATACTATTTGTATAGATTGACCCCCATCTATTTTGGTATAGAGATTGACAAGCTTTTGGTTGCACAGAAAATCGAAATAATTTGATAAGCTCAGTCGGGCACTAGGTGAATTATCCATATGCTTGCTCCTGCAAAAAATGAATAACTTTTTATCCTCCTATTTTTGCTAAAAAACAAGCGAATAATTCTTAATAATCTACTTTCTGCCTGCTAAAGAGTTATTTTTTAGTGACACCGTAACAATGGGCGGTAGCGCAATTTCAGTATGACAGATGGAAGATGAGTGCTACCCAAAGAAAAAGAAACCAGCAATCCAAAGCTATATGTAGAAATAAATTCAGAGATATTGTTGTTACCTGACGCTTTTATCTTACGAGGTGTATACATAGCTTTGTCACTCTATATAAATTAATTTTAACTATATAGATTAAGATTGCTGGCATGAATTTAATCATATTTCTTAAAAAGATTAGCATTACTGAATAACAATTCTTTGATTACGCTTTAAACTCACCGCTGAAAAAACTATCAGAATCTTCTATTGAGGATTTTTTGTTTTTAAGAATAAAATTCTCAAAAGCGATTTTTATTTCGGGGTCTTCCAGGGCTTGATAATCAAATAATGCAACACAGGTAGAATAAGTAAATTCGACATTAATATTTTCATTGGAAGCACAGTTTGATGTTATTTCAGAGTTAGTTCTATTAAAATCTACTTTATATAATTTGATTTTGGGAACATACACAACTTGATCACCGACCTCCATGACTTCAATGACACTGGCCAATGTGAGAGTGGAGTAGTGATCATTATTTCGTTTTAACCCCATTCGTATGGCATCTCCCTGTTTTTGCAGAAAATTGGCAAAGTTTTTCAGATCTGGAGAATATGTATTCAAAATAATATCCATAATAAGTTGAAGTAAATTTGTTGCGATAGAAAGACCTTTCATCTCGTGATGATAAGTCTGACTCTCTATACTTCTAATGCTTATCAATGGTAATTTTGCCATGATATCACCCCAAAATTGAATATCTGTTTTATATTTTGAACCATTGTTATCAGAATATTTGGTTATATAGTCAGCGACTATTGAGGAAAGGGCTATTTGTGTTTTCTTTATTTCATTTAATTGGTGCATGACACCTGTTTTATTGGCAGCTTGTGAGGTGATAATAAATTGTACAAGGCCATCTGTATCGCTAAATCGGTAATCTGACAGGGAAAACTTATTATTAACTTTGACAGAAAAGAATTGATCAGCCTGCTGTATATAACTTAAATAATTTTGACGTTTTTCATTCGTTTTCATATTCATAATATATTCTCCAATCTCTATTGAACCAATTGAATACTTTGAATATACGCTTCATATATTGAGGTGTAATTTGAAATCTATTAGCCAGTAGTATTCCAGTCACATCAACCTCTTATGTTATAAATAAAACATATCTGTTTTGGGGACGCATCACCAAAATTTGTCAATAAATGAGGATTTACAGAGGATTAGCAAAATGTGTGGTCACTGAATAACAAATATCCGCATATATGTTATGGTTAGATAGTGTACTGACCATAATAAGAATGGAGGAGTTATGTCGTTTAAATTAAAAACGGACTGTGCTTCAACGCTCTCTATCAGTAGTAAATTGATTGAGGGTGGATCTACTGGCAGTAAGATCTATCACTATTACAGCTTACCTTTGTTATCCGAGCGATTGGGTGAAATATCCCGCCTACCAAAATCTCTGAAAGTTCTGCTTGAAAATCTTCTGCGTAATCTTGACGGTGAGTCCGTTGTGGAAGGTGATCTGGAAGCGCTGGTGGAATGGCAGAGAAACGCCCATGCAGATAGGGAGATTGCCTATCGTCCAGCCCGTGTGTTAATGCAGGATTTCACCGGCGTCCCGGCCGTGGTGGATCTTGCTGCTATGCGAGAAGCTGTGTTGAGACTCGGCGGAAATGTGGAACAAGTTAATCCATTGTCTCCTGTTGATCTGGTTATTGACCACTCAGTGATGGTGGATAAATTTGGCACAGAGCAGGCGTTTACTGAAAACGTCCAGATTGAAATGGAACGTAACTATGAACGTTATCTGTTTTTGCGCTGGGGACAGAAGGCTTTTAATCGCTTCCGCGTTGTGCCGCCCGGAACAGGGATTTGCCATCAGGTTAACCTTGAATATCTGGGGAAAGCGGTTTGGTATGAAGAGCAGAATGGTAAAAGTTTTGCTTATCCAGATACGCTAGTTGGAACGGATTCTCATACAACTATGATTAATGGATTAGGGGTTCTGGGATGGGGGGTTGGCGGAATTGAAGCTGAAGCCGCCATGTTGGGACAGCCGATTTCAATGCTAATCCCGGATGTCGTTGGCTTTAAATTGACCGGAAAATTGCAAGAAGGGATTACGGCAACCGATCTGGTACTGACAGTCACTCAAATGTTACGTAAGCATGGTGTTGTCGGGAAATTTGTTGAATTCTATGGTGATGGATTGTCCGATTTACCGTTAGCAGACAGAGCAACCATTGCCAACATGTCGCCTGAATATGGCGCAACCTGCGGTTTCTTCCCTGTTGATGACATTACATTAGACTATATGCGGTTAACCGGGCGTAATGAAGAGGAAATTGCCTTAGTTGAAGCCTATTGTAAGGCTCAGGGGTTATGGCGTAATGCAGGGGATGAACCTATTTTTACCAGCACTCTTGAGTTGAACATGTCGACAGTTGAGGCAAGTTTGGCCGGGCCAAAACGTCCTCAGGACAGAGTGGCTTTGGGAAATGTACCACAAGCTTTCCAGTCTGCCATGGAATTGGAGATCCAAAAAAACCAGGCACATTCATCTTTGGTATCTGTAACCTTGGATGATCAAACCTTTTCGCTGCAAGATGGTGCGGTGGTAATCGCTGCTATTACATCCTGTACAAATACGTCTAACCCCAGTGTGCTGATGACTGCGGGTTTACTTGCCAAAAAAGCAATTGAGAAAGGCTTGCAGCGTCAGCCATGGGTTAAGACTTCACTGGCTCCGGGTTCTAAAGTCGTTACCAATTATCTGGAATTGGCAGGTTTTATGCCATATCTGGAGAAACTTGGTTTCAATCTGGTGGGATATGGTTGCACCACCTGTATAGGTAACTCTGGCCCGTTACCAGATCCGATTGAGGCGGCAATCAAGCAATCTGACTTAACGGTAGGCGCTGTACTTTCCGGCAACCGGAATTTTGAAGGACGCATTCATCCGTTGGTGAAAACAAACTGGCTGGCATCACCGCCACTGGTGGTGGCCTATGCGCTTTCCGGCAATATGAAAAAAGATCTGACGCAAGAACCCATCGGGAGAGATCAGGATGGCAATGATGTTTATTTGAAAGATATTTGGCCTGATAGCAGCGAAGTCGCGGCAGCGGTAGAACAAGTCAGAACGGAAATGTTTCATAAAGAGTATAACGCTGTGTTTGATGGTGACGAGAGCTGGCAATCTTTGGATGTTGCCAGTTCAGCAACTTATTCCTGGCAGCCGGATTCTACATATATTCGCCATCCGCCTTTTTTTAGTGATATGAAGGCCGAGCCTAAACCGGTGGCGGATATTCATCAGGCTTACATTTTGGCAATCTTAGGGGACTCGGTCACGACTGATCACATTTCACCTGCGGGGAATATTAAGGCTGACAGCCCAGCCGGGCGTTATTTGCAAGAACACGGGGTTGCACCAAAAGATTTTAACTCTTATGGCTCAAGACGCGGTAACCATGAAGTGATGATGCGGGGAACATTTGCCAATATCCGTATTCGCAATGAAATGGTTGCTGGTATTGAAGGGGGGTATACTCGCCATATCCCATCACAGTCTCAACTGACCATCTATGATGCTGCCATGCGTTATCAGGAAGAAAAGTTACCGTTGGCCATTATTGCAGGTAAAGAGTATGGTTCAGGTTCAAGTCGTGACTGGGCTGCGAAGGGCACAAGGCTGTTGGGAGTCAGAGTAGTGATTGCTGAATCTTTCGAGCGTATTCATCGTTCTAACCTTATCGGTATGGGCGTATTGCCGCTGGAGTTTCCTCAGGGTGTCAGCCGCAAGACATTAAATCTAACCGGTGATGAGAGGATTGATGTGGCTGGATTGGGAAACATTAATCCGGGAGAGACAATTGCAGTGAAGATCACTTATGCCAACGGACAGGAAACTGTGATAGATACTCGTTGCCGCATTGATACTGGTACAGAACTGGCTTATTTCTATAATGATGGCATTTTACATTATGTGATCCGTAATATGTTGAAATAATGCCTTTACTGTAAAATAGCCACAATCAGATAGATAAACGATACTCAAAATTAAAAACTGCGTCTATGCCGGCGCAGTTTTTATTTTTCATGTATGCTCTGGTTTTTACACGTAGCCCGTGTTTGAACTGCCTGCAACAATAAACGTGTTATGTATACAATATATTAGTTTTGCTAAACTTGATAAAAACAGGCTTATTTAAGTAATAAGTGCCCCATTCGGCTGGCCTTGGTATCCAAATAATAAGCATTTTTCGGGTTACGCCCTACAATCAGAGGGACACGTTCGACGATATTAATGCCTGCTTCTATCATAATCTCAACTTTTTTAGGGTTATTGGTCAGGAGGCGGATGGCATGGATACCCAACAGTTTATACATATCTGAGCAAAGGGTGAAATCTCTCTCATCAGCAGCAAAGCCTAACTGGTGGTTAGCTTCAACGGTGTCAATGCCCTGATCTTGCAAAGCATAAGCGCGGATTTTATTCAGCAGGCCGATATTGCGGCCTTCCTGACGATGATACAACAGTACGCCACGGCCTTCCTTGCTAATTTGCGATAGGGCAGATTCTAATTGAAACCCACAATCACATCTTAGACTGAACAAAGCATCCCCCGTCAGACATTCTGAATGGATACGGGATAATACAGGCTCATCACCAGAGATATCACCGAAAACAAGGGCAACATGGTCACGACCTGTTTTGATCTCCTCAAATCCAATCATCAGGAATTCGCCCCACGGCGTAGGTAATTTCGCTTCAGCTACTCGTTTTAGCTGTATTTTAGTATTCATCATATGTTGATTTGGCTCGTTATAAATATTGCAACACCCAGAACAATCCCGGTTGAGAAATCAGCTAAAACCACGCAAAAAAATTTTCTCTGATTACAACACATGCACGCAGGGGCATTATAACAGAATTTGTTAATGCACATGAATACAAAGCATCAGGTTCCTTAATAATGAGTATATTAACATGCTAAACTATAAGCTGATTTTAGCATATGTGGCTTATCAGCTTGTTTGGAAAAAAAGGTAGGATTAAGCACAAACAAGTAGAATAATATCACAAAAAGAAGGAAATCAGCGTCTAGTGTAATAAATTGCTTCCTTTGCGTAGACGAGAAATGCTAACTTAACACGCCTGTATGTCTGTTATTTGGCATAATTAATCAGCAACAATAGATAGCAGGAAAAAATGTGAAATATTTTCTGATTTTATTACTGGCACTGGTTGTGTTTGTTATCTCAGTGACTCTGGGGTCAAATAATAATCAGATCGTGACATTTAATTATTTGATCGCTAAAGGTGATTATTCTGTATCCTCATTACTGGCTGTGTTGTTTGCCGTCGGTTTTGCCCTTGGTTGGGGAATTTGTGGGGCATTTTACTTGCGCGCCTGTGTTTCTCTCCGACGTGCAAAACGTAAAATCAAACGGTTGGAAACCCAGTTGGAACAACCATCTGAGTCATCCGCAAAAAACGCGTCACCCGTAGCATTAAACAAGGAATAATTCTCCATGTTAGAGCTGTTGTTTCTGTTGCTTCCTATTGCTGCCGCCTATGGCTGGTATATGGGGCGCAGAAGTGCTCAACAAGATAAACAGCAATTTGCTGACCGTCTTTCTCGTGAATATGTTGATGGTGTTAACTTCTTACTCTCTAATCAGCAGGATAAAGCGGTCGATTTATTTCTTGATATGCTGAAAGAGGATAGCTCTACATTTGAAGCGCATTTAACACTGGGAAATCTGTTTCGTTCCCGTGGTGAAGTTGAAAGAGCTATCCGTATTCACCAATCCCTGATGGAAAGTGCCTCTCTGACGTTCGAACAACGTTTGCTTGCTATTCAGCAACTTGGCCGGGATTATATGGCCGCCGGCGTATATGATCGAGCCGAAAACATGTTCATTCAGTTGGTTGATGAAACTGACTTCCGTGAAAATGCCCTCAATTCTTTGTTAACCATCTATCAGTCAACCAGTGATTGGAATAAAGCGATTGAGATCGCTGAAAAGCTGGTAAAACTGGGTAAACACCACTTTCGGGAAGAAATCGCCCATTTTTACTGTGAGCTGGCGCTGCAATGTATGGGCAGTGATGATTTTAACGACGCTATCGGATATCTGAATAAAGCAGCTCAGGCAGACAAAAATTGTGCTCGTGTTTCAATCATGCTTGGTCGTCTTTATATGGCTCAAGGGGAGTACTCTAAAGCGTCTGATGCCCTGAAACGTGTTCTCGAACAAGATAAACAGCTCATCAGTGAATCTCTGCCGATGTTGGAAGAGTGTTATCAGCATCTATCTCAACCGGAAGAGTGGGAGGCTTTTGTACAACGCTGTGTAGATGAAAAGTGTGGTGCAATTGCAGAGCTTCATATGGCTGATCTTATTGAGAAGAAAGAAGGGCGCGATGTGGCGCAAAATTATATTCACCGTCAATTGGAACGCCATCCGACGATGAGAGGTTTTTATCGCTTGATGGATTACCATTTGGTGGATGCAGAAGAAGGGCGAGCGAAAGAAAGTTTGATTCTTCTGCGTAATATGGTCGGTGAACAGATCCGCACTAAACCTGATTATCGATGCCATAAATGTGGTTTTACTTCCCGCTCGTTATATTGGCACTGTCCATCGTGTCGCTCATGGGATTCCATTAAACCGATCAGGGGATTAGATGGTCAGTGACACTGTCACGATATGTTTCTCTTCACGAGTAGTAATTCAATTAGTTATTCAAGTTCATTAGTAAATGAAAGGGCCTAAAAATGACCTCCTACACAGCTCAAACTTTAGATAAACAGATTGACTCGCCTGTTATCGTTGCATTGGATTATGACAATCAGGACGCAGCGCTGGCGTTTGTCGATAAGATTGACCCACAATCCTGCCGTCTGAAAGTGGGCAAAGAAATGTTTACGCTGTATGGCCCACAATTTGTTCAGGCGTTGCATCAGCGTGGTTTTGATGTATTTTTGGATCTTAAATTTCATGATATCCCCAATACAACCGCAAGAGCGGTCGCAGCGGCGGCTGAATTGGGAGTATGGATGGTTAATGTTCACGCAAGTGGTGGCGCGAGAATGATGACCGCAGCTAAAGAAGCGTTATTGTCTTATGGTAAGGATGCCCCGTTGCTGATCGCTGTCACGGTGTTGACCAGCATGGAACAATCTGACCTGTTGGGCATTGGTATTGATGTAACTCCGGCACAGCACGCTGAACGTTTGGCATTATTGACAAAAGAATGTGGTTTAGATGGGGTGGTTTGTTCTGCCCATGAAGCACAACAATTGAAAACCGCCTGTGGACAGAAATTCCAGCTTGTTACACCGGGCATTCGTCCTGAAGGTACGGAAGTTGGCGATCAGCGTCGTATCATGACACCACCTCAGGCAGTTCAGGCGGGGGTTGATTATATGGTGATCGGACGTCCGATCACTCGTGCAGAAAACCCGGCACTGGCACTACAGCAGATTAATCAATCTATTGGAATTGTTCATGAATATGAATAATAACTCTCGCTTAGTTTACTCAACGGATGGCGGCCGTATCCAAGAGGAAAAAATTAAACCTGTTCGCCCGAAAGGTGATGGCATTGTACGTATTCAGCGCCAAACGAGTGGTCGCAAAGGCAAAGGTGTTTGTATTATCACGGGCATTGATGCGGATGACCAAACACTAGCTAAGTTGGCAGCCGAATTGAAGAAAAAATGTGGTTGCGGGGGTTCCGTTAAAGACGGTGAAATAGAAATACAGGGCGATAAACGTGACTTACTGAAACAATTGCTGGAAGCAAAAGGGATGAAGGTGAAACTGGCGGGAGGTTAAGCATTTAGCGTCTCTGTTTTGAGTCACAATACGTGCTGATACCGCCATAAATTTGCTATTACAAAACTGCCGCCCTCTGTGATGATGGGCGGCAGTTTGTTTTAATATAGAAATAACCTGTAAGGTTAGCCGATAGGACGGGCAACGATGTTACGTGTCTCTATTCTGACCTCTTCAATACGGACATTGATGATGTCATTCAAACGGTAAGCAGTTTCACCTTTAATCAATACCGAGCCTGTTTCCTGGCTACATTGCAGCTCATCACGAACAGCATGCAAAAATGGCCCGGGAACAAATGCGACGGCACCATTATCAACCAGACGGACACGCATGCCGCCACGGGTAATATCGATAATTTCTGCCGGGAATGTTTTGTCTGTGCCTGCATGAGGGTGAAGGAAGCGAGCATAGAGCCAATCACCAACATCGCGTTCTGCCAGGCGATTTGCCCGACGGCGATCGGTTAATTGCAGACAAATTTCTTCAGTCGGTTTTTCAGCGTCAGTTTGCTGGATAATCGCTTTCAACAAACGATGGTTGATAATATCGCTGTATTTACGGATAGGGGATGTCCAAGTCGCGTAAGCATCAAAACCTAACCCAAAATGTGGACCAGGCTCAGTTTTGATTTCTGCAAAAGTTTGGAAACGGCGGATGCGGCTATCCAGGAATTGTGTTGGTTGTTTATCCAAGTCCCGGCGTAATTCACAGAATCCGTCTAATTCCAATAACGCTTCAGCATTCACATCAATGCCATGTTCTTTCAGGACTTCAACAACCTGTTCAATATGAGAAGAGTCAAAGCCTGTATGGACATTATAAATACCAAAGCTTAATTTATCGCGCATCACCTTGGCAGCACACAAGTTTGCTGTGATCATGGCTTCTTCAACAATACGGTTGGCTGAGCGTCGTTGTTCAATAACGATATCAACAACATTGCCACCTTCATCAAGAATAAACCGATAGTCCGGGCGCTCTTTGAAAACTAACGCGTGTTGATGACGCCAGTTATTGCGGCGGTCGCACATCTCTTTTAAAAGCGTGATTTGTGTTTTGACTGCTTCTGATTCTGGAACCCAACCATCCTGGCCTTCTAACCAGTCTGAAACTTCGTCATAAACCAGCTTGAATTTTGATTCAACCCATGCAGCGAAAAATTGAATGTCATCGCCCAATTGACCATCTTCCAGAATAGAAACCTGACAAACCAGGGCAGGGCGGCGGACATTCGGGCGCAGGGAACATAAATCATCTGACAGCTCACGAGGGAGCATGGGGATATTGAAACCCGGCAGATAGTTGGTGAAGCTACGCTGATAAGCAATCTTATCCAGTTCGCTGTCAGCTTTGATATAAGCGGTCGGATCAGCAATAGCAATAGAAAGTTTCAGGCTACCATCATCATTTTGGGCAATGTGCAGGGCATCATCCATATCTTCAGTTGTTGCGCTGTCGATAGTGACAAAATCAAGGGCAGTAAGATCGAGGCGTTCAATGGATTCATCGTCTAACTGACAATCTGTCATGGTTGGTGCTTCACGCTCCAGACTATGGCGTGTCAGTGTTACCCACCAAGGAGCGTAGTGGTCGTCGCCTTGAGTGATATAGCCAGTGACTTCGGCATGAAACCCACGATCGCCTTTCAGTGGATGCCGGCGCATTTCAGCAACCGCCCAATCACCATTTTCAAAATTATGGGTAACTTGGTTTGTCGGGCGGCAAGGGATGGAATCTTTCAATAATGGGTGGTCAGGAATAATCCAGAGTCGGTTGTCATTTTCTTTCTTTTGGATCCTGCCTACAAAGCGGGTCAGAAATGGTTCAACCAAAGTTTCTGGTTCGGCAATCTCTTTTTCTTTATCGGTGTGGATAGCAGCGGTAATTCGGTCCCCGTGCATGACCTTTTTCATGTGGGGAGGCGGAATAAAATAGCTTTTTTGGCCATCGACTTCTAAAAATCCAAAGCCTTTCTCAGTTCCTTTGACTAAACCCTCTACGCGTGTGGTTTGAGCGTGAAGTTGCTGTTTTAGCTGCGCAAGCAGCGGATTATTTTGAAACATAATATCTGGAGAGTATGGAGTTATTATCGATAATTTTGGACAACAGTTTTACGCGAATCGACGGTATGGAGCAAGTAACATCTTATGAAAACACGAAAAACCGTGGAAAAAGGTCAACAATTATACAGTTTATAACAGGAGAAAAGAAAGAGGATTTTTTAAGGGGGTGGTTAGTCGTTAGTGATTGTTCTACGTATACTCTGTGTACGATCTCGTTTCTGTACACAGTCTGTATTCACATTGCCTGTAATAATAAATGCCTACTGGAATAAGTTTTTAATTGTAGAGTATTGGGATCTATTTTCTTGTTTAAAAACTAAAAGGCGATTTGGAAACATTATTTTTTTATTTCAGAATTTAATAATGCCTGATTATTAACTGCTTTTATCATCCAACGGGGAGAATAATATGGGAAGACAGGTTGGTTTTATTGTCAAGAAATTCTAAATAGCTAATCAATAAAAGAGTATTTTAGATTTATTTTTGGAAATACGATAAATTTAATAATGTAAATATTTTGTTAAAAATCATTGGCGCCATGTTAATAAATATTGTTTTTCGGGGTGAGGTTTTCATGTAGTTTTCAGGTTAGCCAGTGATTGTGTAATTTAAATGGCAGGTTTGTTAAAGTAAAGCCTTAATAACATCTTAAATATAATAAATTCTATTAAATAATTCCATTCTTAAAATTTAAATGAGATTGCATCCCGCATATTTCTAAGGAAGCAGACATGGATTCTTTTCAATTTTATTACCAGTGGGAATTGGATTATCTGCGGCAACTTGAAAAACTAACTGCCGAAGAAAAACCTCATTTAGCAGAAAATCTTAATGGATACGATCCTGATATTGAAAGACTAAATCAAGGTTTTGCTGTTTTAATAGCTCGCTTGCATCAGAAAGTTGATGATGCTTTTCCTGAAATTACACTACCTTTACTACAGCGGTTAAACGCTCTGCCTATCAAGGGTATTCCAGCAACGAGTGTTGTTCAATTTAATAATATGGAAGGGTTTGATCTCACTTGTATATTGCCACGGGGATCAGAAATTTCATCCAATACCGGTGTAACGTTTGTCACAAGCAGGAAATGTCACATTGAACCTTTGATATTGGTGGCACGGAAAATCACTTATCAGGCAGAAACCAGCAATATTACGCTCACTTTCCAGTATACAGGCAAGGATGATTATTGGCCTATTTGCTCGATTAGTTTATTCCTCAGCCCTGATGAAACAGTGGCAGATACGTTGATGCTCGCTCTGTGTCGCAGCTTCCGGGGCGCAGAACTGCATCACAACGAATTGAAATATCCAGCCGAACCACTTTGGTTTGAACCTTTGTCCGGGGCTTCTCGCTTGATTTTGTCGCCCCCCATCTCGGTAGCGGGCAATTGGGCTCCGCAAATGCTGATGGAATCGCTTTACCTGCCTCATGTTCACCACTTTTTGACCTTATCCTTGCCGACAGCCATGTGTGATCGGTTACCCATGACGGAAAACCGGCAATTCAGCGTGACATTGAAACTCAATGAAGTATTGCCCTTATCCGAAGCGCAACTGGCTAACGCTTTCCATCTCCATTGTGTACCCGTGGTGAATCTTGAACGTGAATCGAAGATAACACTTTCTTTTGCACCAGACACTGCCCGTTATCCACTGCCTTTGCCATCAGGGCAAGGGATTCTGCACTTGGTTAACCTCCAGCTAAAAGATGAACCGGGTAAAGAACGCGGCAAACGTTGCCAGTTTTACCCTATGAACCAATTTACGCATTTTTTTCGCGGCGCTGATGAAGAAACCTGGTTCTATGAATTGGATATTACCCGTGATGCTTTGGGAAGGTTGGAATATGCGCTGACGTTTTATGACAGCCATGCCAGACCGATGGAGCAGCCGCCAGAGCAGGAATTCACCTGTCATTTTGTGACATTCAATACTGACTTACCCGAACTGGCAGTGGGGGATATTTGTTTGGCGGATGAGGATATTCCTGATGGTTTGCAAATCAAAAACTTGACACCCACTTCTTCCAGCTATCCTCCCGTGACAGAGAGTTCACGATACTGGAGAGTCTTGTCACATCATGCCGCGAATGGTTTCTGGCTGAATTCGGTATCTGCACTCAAACAACTGCTGCTGGATTACGATTTTTACGCTGATTTTGATCGTAATACCCACCGCAATATACAGCGAATAACGACAGGTATTGTAGAAATTCAATCCACCCCCGGTGACTGGCTTATCCTTGGTATTCCTCACCGTTGTGTGCATGTTGAGCTGACACTGGATGAATCCGCTTACACCAATCAGGGGGAACTATTCCGGTTCGCCAATGCCTTGTACCAGTTTTTACCGTTCTGTCTTACCGAAGATATGCGCATACGCATGACCGTCATCGGGCAGGTTTCCAATATCCGATGGCTTTTATCACCTTGTCCGCTGCAAGGATATCGTCCAATTATGTGAGGAGACGCAAATGGATGGGCTAGTGTTTACTTGTCAGATAGGTGCTTTACCCGGCACCACTTTTCAGGTGGTAAATTTCAGCCTACAGGAAGGGCTGTCACAGCTTTATCATCTGTCATTGAATGTAGTCAGTCCCCTTAACAATGTGGTACTCAATGATCAATTGGGAACCTATGCTTCCCTCACCGTGACCCGCAATGGCAAGGTAGAACGTACTGTTAAAGGTATTGTGGCAGGGGCTGCGCAGGGCAATAGCGACGGACGACAAACTTACTATACCTTTACCGTCCGACCGGAAATGTGGCGGATGACTCTGCATCAGGACAGCCGCCTGTTTCAGCGCCAGTCTGTGCCGGATATTCTCAAACAATTGCTGAAAGAGCATCGTGTTAAGTCAGATAGCAAATTTTATGAAGACAGCAACCTCCATCCGGTACGGGAATACACCACTCAAAAGCGTGAATCTGCCTATGATTTCTGGTGCCGTCTGGCGGCGGAAGAAGGAATTGCTTTCTGGTTTGAAGAAGAACAACTCTTTTTCAGTGATTCCCATTTGGGCATGACCGCAGATCTTAATCTGACTTACAACGTTCAGCCCAATACCGATGATAAAGATACTACTGCCTGGCAATGGGAATACGGGGAATATCTCTATCCAGATGAGTATATCCACAAAGATTACAACTACCTGCGTCCTTCTCAGCCCTTGCAGACTCAGGCCACTTTGCCCCAAGGCGGGCGCCATACGGTATTTGAAAGTTATGGGCGTTTCCCGTGGAGTAAAGAAGGCAAACCATTAGGTGAAGTACGCCTTAATCAACTCAACAGCGAAAGTAAACTGGGTTCGGCTCACACCAACTGTATCCAGTTGCGCCCCGGTAAAATCTTCATCCTGAAATCACACCCCATTGCGGCCATGAATGATCGTTGGCAGGTGATTACCGTTAATCACTATGGTTCACAGCCACAAGCGGCGGGTATTGCCGGTGAAGGCACAACGTTGACCAACAGTGTCACTTTTATTCCGGGGAAAGAGGATTGGCGGCCACCGTATCGTTATAAGCCATTGGCTGATGGTGATGAATTAGCGACGGTTGTCGGGCCGCCGGGGGAAGAAATTTTTGTTAATGAGCATGGCGCCATTAAGGTGCATTTCCACTGGAACCGTCATGATGAAGCGGGGGATGGTTCCTCTTGTTGGGTACGTGTCGCACAAGGCTGGAACGGTAATGGTTTTGGCTTTATGGCAATACCCCGTATCGGTCAGGAAGTCATAGTCTCTTACCTTAACGGGGATATTGATCGCCCGATCGTGACAGGCTGTAACTACAACGGCCGCAACCGACCGCCCCTTAATTTACCTGCCGAGAAAACCCGTACTACCTTCAAAACTCACACCCATAAAGGTGAAGGGTTCAACGAACTGCGGTTTGAAGATGCCAAAGGCAGTGAAGAAGTGTTTATTCATGCCCAGAAGGATATGAATACCAAAGTGTTAAATAACCGTACCACGCAGGTGCAGGGTAATCACACCGAAACGATTGACGGTAATCAGGCCGTTATTGTGAAAAAAAATAAACAGGAAGTTGTGCAACAGACCAGTACCGAAGTGGTCGGGATGGCCAAGACCCTGACAGTGGGACAGGCTTATACCATTACCGTTGGTGCCAGTATGAATACCACGGTTTCCATGAGTCAAAATGAATCGGTTGGTATGCAGAAGAAGGTGTCTGTGGGACAAACCCTGTCTATTTCGGCAGGTAAGGTCATTGAACTGAAATGCGGTAACAGCACATTGCGCATGGACAGCAGCGGTAAAATTACCATCAAAGGGAAAACGTTTCTGTTTGATGCCAGCGGCCCTGTACAAATCCACGGCAAAGACATTGATTTGAACTAAGGAGACAGGACGGTGGAATTCAAAAATCTCACTCCTTTTTCGGTGATGAATTACCGGATGCTGGATACAGAAGATCAGGAATACGATGTTGTTGCCATGAAAGTGGGTTATCAGTTACTGCCTGCGGCAAAAGGGGAATATCTGGCTGAACTGCTGCCGGTGATGGATTTGTGTGTGCAGGATCAATACCGGGGAGGTCTGAACATCTCGCAGGTATTGCAGGAAAGTGATCTGGCACCGTTTAAGCCCAAATGTGACGTGATCGTCAACGGTACGGCTTATGCGCCGGAAGGCAAGCCTTGTCCCTCTTTTCCTATTCGCCTGTCAGTAACGGATGCCAATGGCGAAACTTTGCTGGATAAGACATTGAATATCTCCGGTGAGCGAGAATTTTTCCGCATGGAGAATGGACAATGGAAGTTCTCTGATCCCAAACCTTTTGACCGCTTACCGCTTGATTATCGCTATGCCTTTGGCGGGGGATGCCGGATTGAAGCCGAGGATGATAAAGCGGCGAAGGCATTAACAGAGGAAGATAAACTTTCTCCTGAACAGCGCAGCCAGCACCCTGATGGCGAAAAAGCACCTTTGGCTCATGTGGTTTGGGAATATAACCCCATCGGCACGGGATTTGTTTTGCCGTGGTATGCAAGGGCAAAAGATCTGCCTCGTTATCCGGCACCGCGTATTACCCATCCCAATGCACCGGTAACTGCACAGCATTTTGCCGCGATGCTGTCAGGCCATCTTTCAGCAACAGAAATTGCCAGCCAGCCACAGGGTATGGGGATTATCGGCCGGGCATGGTTACCACGGCGAACACTGGCCGGAACCTATGACCAAACGTGGCTGGATCAACGCCATCCCTATCTGCCACAGGATTTTGATTTCGGTTACTGGAACGGTGCGCCACAAGATCAGCAAATTGACTGGCCCTCGACCGATATTTCACTGCAATTGACCAACTTGACACCGGATGGCTCCTTACAAACCCAATTGCCGGGGCACCGTCCTTTTATCCTGTTCCGCATGGAGGATGGTGCTCTTTTTCCGGTTCTGATGAATCTCGATACCCTGATTATTGACACCGATGCAATGACACTAGAGCTGACTTTCCGTCTGCATTTTAGCATTGACTTACCCATCAGAGTCACAGAAGCCCGGTTTGAAATAAATCCGAAAGCCCCTTTAATCACATTTGCACCTGAACAGGAGCCGCATCATGGCGGATAACTATATTGCCCGTAAAGATACCCAATGGTTGATTATCAGTCTGGTTCCCGATGTATGTAAAACCCCAATGGGGCCTGCTACACCACCGATTCCTTATCCTGTTATTGCCAAACTGGGAGACTCTTCCGCACCGGTCACATCGGTACGGGCAAATGGACAGCCAGTGGTGGTATTTGGGCAAAGTTTTGTGCCGCAGACATTGGGAGATGAAGCGGGTACGGCGATGGGGGTTAAAAGCGGTACGGTGGGGGGGAAGTGCCACCCAGAAGAGCATACTCAAACGGTGCGTGCGGGCGGTAAATTGACATTGCGCCACGGGGATAAATTTTGGATGAATGGGACATAAGGGAGGAAATATGGCAAAAGGAGCAAAGAACGATAGCCCAACAGGTACAGGGAATACGAAAGGGACAATCGTTGGTCAGCCAAAGCGGGCAAAAAGGAGTCCGAAGGAGGCTAATCCTCCAGTTAAGCCTGAGACTAAAAAAGAAGAGCAAGGGTTTTTCAGCCGGCTCTGGGAAGGCGTTAAAGAAGGGGGTCATGACGGCTGGGAATGGGTAAAGGATAGAGCTGATGCACTTAAAGAAGTTGTGAGTGGAAATATAAACGATATCTTTACAATATCACAACATCCTGAGGATGCACTCAATGGAATTGTTAAGTACTTTAGTGGCGAGAAGCCAACCTCTTCTGGTGAGATAGCAGGAGCTCACTATATACAAACTCTTATTGGTATAGGAAAAGGTTTCGGGAAAGGATCTGCCAATACACTGCTTGATATATTGAGTTTTGGGCCTTCTATTATGGGAGCAGAATACAGTTGGTTGGGAAACAAACTTGGTTGGAGTGGGATGTCTGCCTTTGGCCAATGGATGACAGAAGTAAAAAATTTACTCGAGTCTCATCGTTTTGAGCTAAATACTCCAGCAGAAAAAATTGGTGATCTTGGAACTTGGTTTGTTGGTGTGGGAGAAGTTAAAGGAGCGATTAAAGGAGCAACTAAAGGAGTCTCGGCTTTAGCGAAAGCAGGTGAAAAGTTTTTTGCCAGTGAAGCAAAAGTAGTGGCATCCAAAATCGAAGCCAAGACTGCAACTAAGACAGAAGAAGCATTAACAAAAACACCCAAAAGAGAGCAATCAGGTATCAAAATTGAAGGAAAAAGCGAGAAAAGTGAATCAACTAAGCCTAAAAAATCCAAAGAAAGTAAAAAAGATCAAGCCAAACAATCTGATCAAGACCCCCCTTCTAAGTGCGAAGGTGGTAGTTGTGGAAAAGGCGAACCTGTCGATATCACCTCTGGCGATTACCTGCAAACATTCTCAGTTATTGCCATCCCCGGCCTGTTACCTATTACCTTAAGCCGAACTTATCGTTCTACCGCCTGCTTGCGTGGATTATTAGGGCAAAAATGGGCCGATGATTGGTCACGACAATTAGTGGTAGATGGTGAAAAAGTCCATTTTACCGATGCCGATGGACAGATTTATGATTTTTCAACACCGGAAAATCAGGTTCTGGCACGTAACCGCCATCTTTTGCATTGTTTGCTGACAGGAGAGCTTGATGGTGAGCTGAGTCTGGTTAACAGGCAGAGTCAGCAAACATTCCATTTTAACCATATTGTGGGTAACAGGCGTCGGTTGTCCGCTATCACTGATCGCCATCAGAATCATATTCAGTTTATCTATAACGACCAGCATCAGTTGATTGAAGTTGTACGCAACGACGGTTTCCGATTAACCCTTCATTATCAAAACCATCAGCTTTATACAGTGGATTACCACTTTCAGCAGATACGGCAGCGTCTGGTCACTTGCCATTATGACCAATACGGCTATCTGGCTGAATGTGACGCCTTTCAGCAAAACCATCTGTGGCATGAATACACCGCGCAAGGATTTATGACCCGCTGGCATGACACAGATAAGACGGATTTTTATATTCACTACGATGAACGTGGCCGGGTAGTTTCCACTCATTCCTCCGAAGGTTATTGGTCTGATCGTTTTATCTATGACGATGAGGCTCGTGTTACCACTTATCTTGATGCAGAAGGGGGGAAAACCCTTTCCTATTACAATCAGAATAATCAGGTGATCCGTGAGGTTGATCCGTTAGGGCGTGAAACGCGGACTCAGTGGCGTTACAACCAGAAGGTTTGGGAAATTGATCCACTGGGAGGCTATACCACCTTTGACTACAACAACGATGGTGCATTGACCGAAATTGTGCTGCCAACGGGGGAGGCTTTTTACTATGACTATGATGAATATGGTCAAATGGTTGAAGCAACTTTACCGACAGGCGATATCTGGCAATTCCATCATGATCAGCAAGGCAATCTAACCGCTGTCACCAACCCACAAGGGTATAAAGAAGAGTATCAGTACGGTATTCATGGCGAATTACGGCAGCATCTGTTGCCGGATGGTCGGCAATGGCACTATGCCTATGACGAGCATCAGCGGCTTGCCGCGGTTATGACACCTGATGGTCAAACAACCGGTTTGGAACTGGATGAACTGGGGCGTCTGCGCCGTACTACGGATGCACTTAAGCAGGAAACCCGTTACCGCTATAGTTCTGTTCATGCCAGTCTCGATAATGGCAGCCTGACAGAAGTTGAATTGCCGGATGGCGTTACCCAGCATATGGAGTATGACAGTGAGCGGCGTATTATCGCTGTGACCGATGGGGAAGGCCGCACTACCCGCTATAGTTATGGTGCTTTTGACCTGCTGACTCACATTACCCGCCCGGATGGTACGACTTTACACTTCGGTTATGATCGACTCACTCGTTTTTGCTCTGTTACGGCTTCGACAGGTGAAACCTATCGCTATGAGCGGGATGCTGCTGGTCAGATTATCCGTGAAATCGACTTTACCGGTCGCATCATTGACTATCAGTATGACGCGTTGGGACGTCGCATTCAGGCTGGTTACCCTGATAATCACCAGTTACGCTGGCACTACTCTTCGGCAGGTTTGTTGACCCGACAAGAAACCTGGTATCAGGAGAAAGATAAGCACGAACTGAAATCGACAACCACTTATGAATATAACGCCCGTCGCCAGCTTATCAGGGCAGCAAATGATGATGCGGTGGTGGAATATGAATATGATGCGGTTGGCTTGCCCATTTGTGAGCGCATCAATGGGCGTGAAATCACTCGTGAGTGGAATAGCCTGACCGGGCAATTGACTGCTGAAACCATCGGTGATCATGCCCTGCACTTTGGTTATAACGTGATGGGCGCTGTTAACCATTTTCAGTTTAACCAACATACGCCACTGACCTTGAGCCATGATGCTTTAGGGCGGGAAATTGTACGGGAAAGTGCGGAAGGGTTTATTCTTGCCAGCCGATATACCTCAACGGGGTTGTTGGCGCATCAATCCGCTGGACGAGCCACTGCACTATTTCGCGAAACTTTGGCGCAAAATGATCCCCATTTTCCACCACAAGCTACTGCGGTTAACCGTAGCTGGCAATATGACCGGGCATACAGTGTCAGAATGATCGATGACGGTATTTGGGGACAGACCCGTTACCGCTATAACCAAAATGACCAAATTGTCAGCGCAGAATTCAATGGCCGATTGCCCTATGAAGAACAGTTTCGTTATGACGCCAATGGCAACCTGAGTCAACAAGTGCTGGTGGATGCACGGGGAGCCATTGAACAGATAGAACAACGTCAACAGGCAGGGCGGGTAATTAAGCGCGGTAACATTTCCTATCGCTATGACGACAATGGGCGGCAGATAGAAAAAACAGAACACAGAGATGGTTTCCGCCCACAGGTATGGCGTTATCGCTGGGATACGCAAAATCAATTAACTCATTGTGAGACACCAGATGGTTCACGTTGGCATTATCGCTATGACCCTTTTGGACGACGTATCCACAAACTGAAAGTGCACGATGGTAAATTGGCAGCAGCTAATCTGCAACAATGGCTGGACGGCAAACCAGATTTAACGGCAAAACCCGATACCATTATGGGGTATGACTATCTGTGGAGTGGTGACCAGTTGGTTGAAGAAGTTCCACTTTATGCAGATGGTACACCCGCCTATGAACTCAGTATTTTCTGGTTGTATCAACCGGGAGTATTAACTCCTTCTGCCCGCTATGAAAAAGGCAAACTGCATTATATCGTCAGTGATCATCAGGGAACGCCACGGGAAATACTCAGTGAAGCCGGTAAGTTGGTATGGGCAAGCCGACTGACAACTTGGGGCAAAGCTGAACGAATGCCATTATTGGCTGCAAATGATGAAGATTATCATGTTAGCTGTAATTTGCGTTTTGCCGGGCAGTATGAAGATAAGGAAAGCGGGCTATATTATAATCGGTTCAGGTATTATGATTGTGATGCTGGACAGTATTTGACGCAGGACCCGATAGGATTACTAGGAGGAATGAACCCATACGGGTATGTACATAATCCAGTAAGATGGATTGATCCATTTGGTTTAGTTCCTTGCATTAATGGTAATCATGTATACAAAGGTGATAAGGGTGGTGGCTTTCATTATCGTGAGAATGGTATTGATCCTCCAAATGCTAAAGTAGTGGATACTCCAGAATCTATTGTTAGAGATAGTAATGGCGTATATAAAGCAAATGTTGAGATAAAGGGTCAAGATGGGGCTCCTTTACTTAAAGAATCAACATTTTTTCCTGATAATTGGAGAGAAGGACAAGTTACGCAGGCAATAATACAATCGTTTCAAAATTCGGGGCATTCAACAACTGAAGCAGGACGTTGGGTTGGAAAATATAGTAATACAAACATTACAATGGGAAAACTTGTTAATAACATGGAAATTAGAGGTTACTTTAAGCCAAGTAATAAAGGTGGTATAATAACAACAGCATTTCCTGTGTTTCAATAAACCCTGTTTCTAAATTTGTGTAATTACCTGTTTTTGATATGGTTAATCTCCCACAGGTGTGTTAAGGTGAAAGATTAACCAAATATAGTTTATTATTCCGTCTTATCCCTAAACTCACACAAATCTTCAATAATACAAGATCCACAACGAGGTTTACGGGCAATACAGGTATAACGCCCGTGCAAAATCAGCCAATGGTGGCAATCCACCTTGAATTCATCGGGCACCACTTTCAATAGGTTCTTTTCCACCTCATCCACATTTTTTCCCGGTGCAAATTTCGTCCGGTTACTAACACGAAAAATATGGGTATCAACGGCAATTGTCGGCCAGCCAAACGCGGTGTTTAATACAACATTAGCCGTTTTTCGCCCCACCCCCGGTAACGCTTCCAGCGCTGCGCGATCTTCCGGTACTTCACCCTGATGCTTTTCCAGCAAAATCCGACAGGTTTTAATCACATTTTCCGCTTTGGTGTTATATAACCCGATGGTTTTTATATACTCTTTCAAACCATCAACCCCCAAATCAAGGATTGTCTTTGGAGTATTGGCAATGGGGTATAACTTTGCCGTTGCCTTATTCACACTCACATCTGTCGCCTGTGCAGACAGTAAAACGGAGATCAGCAATTCAAAAGGCGAATTGAAAACCAATTCAGTTGTTGGATGCGGATTGTTATCCCGTAAGCGGGTGAGGATTTCGATCCGTTTTTGTTGATTCATATCTGATTACACCCTCAGCTTCTTGTGATATGGCTTCCGCAGCCTGTTTCTACATTGTTTTTTTCTATATAGCATTGGCGTTCTTTATTTTCTGAACGATTTTTCAGGCGTTCATCAATGATATATTTTCCTGCCAGCATCAAACCTAATCCAATAAATGCGCCGGGTGGCAGGATGGCAAGCAGAAAAGGGGAATCCATATGGAGAATTTCAATCCGCAGTGATTTCGCCCAACTGCCCAGCAGCAAATCCGCACCATCAAACAGGGTGCCATTACCCAGAATTTCACGTATCGCTCCTAGTACGAACAGGGCAAAGGTTGCACCAAAGCCCATCGCAAGGCCATCGATCATTGAATGGTAGATTGAATTCTTTGAGGCGTAGGCTTCCGCACGGCCAATGACAATGCAGTTTGTCACAATCAAAGGGATAAAAATCCCCAATGATTCATATAACCCGAAGGCAAAGGCATTGATGAGCATCTGAACTGCACTGACGACAGAGGCAATGATCATCACGTAAATTGGGATACGGATTTCATGGGGAACCCAACGGCGCAAAGCGGATACGGCAATGTTGGTGCTCAATAAAACCAGTGTAGTGGCTAAACCTAATCCCAACGCATTGGTTGCGGTAGAGGAAACGGCCAATAAAGGGCAAAGCCCTAAAAGTTGCACTAATGCGGAGTTGTTTCTCCATAGCCCCTGAATAAATAGGTTTTTGGTTTCACTCATGATTATTCCTCTCCACAGGTTGGAAGCGAAGAAAGTTGTGCAGGAACCGTCTCCAGATAAAGGGCTGTCCGTTTAACGGCGCTGACGACAGCACGCGGGGTAATGGTTGCGCCGGTAAATTGATCAAATTCCCCACCGTCTTTTTTAACCGCCCAATTGTGATCGCCTTTTGACATCACTTTTTTGCCAGAGAATACCTCTATCCAATCGGAAATCCGGGTATCAATCTTATCGCCCAAACCCGGTGTTTCATGGTGTTCAGTCACCCGAACTCCTAATACTTTGCCGGAAAAATCAGCGCCGACCAGTAACTGAATCGCTCCTGAATAGCCATCAGGTGCGGTACTTTCCAGTGCTGCTGCAACCGGAGTGCCATTTTTACGGGCGAGATAAAGGTGATGAGGTTGGGAGTTACCCAGTGCCTTGTCTACCACCAAATAGCATTCATCCTGCATTTTATTGTCATATAAAGCAGGGGGGACAATCTGATCCAGTAATACCTTGTGTTGTAACGCTGCTTGTTCTGCAATCCGGTCTTTTGTTAATGAATAAACAATCGCGGTTAAGCCTGTTGTGCAGGCGGCGAAGATTGCAAGGATCACACCGTGACGTCGCATCGTTTCTAACATAGCAATCTCCCTATTTATGACCATAAGCACGAGGTTGTGTGTAATGGTCAATCAGCGGCACACAAATATTTGCCAGCAATACGGCAAATGCCACGGCATCTGGATAACCACCATAAACGCGAATCACCCAAATCAGCACCCCAATGATAGCACCGTAAATCAAGCGGCCTTTTGGCGTTGTTGATGCACTGACCGGGTCGGTTGCAATAAAGAAAGCCCCTAACATGGTTGCGCCGGAAAGGAGTTGTAATAACGGTGGTGAATAGCGAGTGGGATCAATAAGCCAACTCAGTAATGCACAGGCACCTAATGACAAAATAAATGCAGTCGGGATCTGCCAACTGATGACTTTTCGGTTAAGCATAATCAACCCACCGATCAGATAAGCAATATTGACCCATTGCCAACCAATACCTGCCAAAGCACCCTGCAATATCGGTTGTTGTAATACTTCATTAATATCGTGAGTCAGCCTACCGGTTTTAAAGCTGTCCAGCGGTGTTGCCTGACTCAGCCCATCAATACCTTGTTGTAGCTGTAGCAGGGTAGAACCATCCGGTGTATGCCCAGTGAAGATGACCATCAGGCTATCCCAAGGGGTTAAGGTGAATGCTTGTAACGATGCTGGTGGCATCCAACTGGTCATTTGTACCGGAAATGAGATAAGCAGGACGACATAGCCCACCATGGCAGGGTTAAATGGATTTTGCCCAAGCCCACCATACAAATGTTTGGCAATGATGATGGCAAAAAATGTGCCGAGAACGATCAGCCACCAAGGCGCCAGTGGCGGTAAGCTAATTCCCAAAAGTAACCCTGTCACTAAAGCCGAGTTATCTTTGAGATAAGGCATGACCCACTGTTTTTTTAAAGCAATAGCAGCGGATTCTGCTAACAATGCGGTAATGACTGCTAATAGGACTTGGAATAAAGTGCCATAGCCAAAGAAGTAGGTTTGTACAGCAATACCGGGAGTGGCAGCTAAAACCACCCAAAGCATAATCTGGCTGGTACTTTTTTGATTGTGTGTAAAAGGCGAACTTGCGACTTTTAGCTGGTTATTGTCAGTGTTTACTGGCCTGAATTTCATTGATAAATGTCACTATTCTGTTGGAACTTCTTGTTTTTCTTGGGCTGCTTTTTTGGCTTTAACACGAGCAATTGCAGCCGCAACAGCGGCTTTACGTGGATCGGTTTCTTCCGGTTCAGCGTTAACGGCCGGTTGTATAGCCGATTCAGCCTGATTTTGTTCTGCTTTCTTGGCCTTAACACGGGCAATTGCAGCAGCGACAGCAGCTTTACGCGGATCAATTTCTTCTGGTTCAGCGTTAACGGCCAGTTGTGCAGCCGGTTCAGGCTGGTCTTGTGCCACTTTTTTGGCTTTAGCGCGGGCAATCGCAGCGGCGACAGCAGCTTTGCGCGGATCGACTTCTTCCGGTTCAGCGTTAACGGCCGGTTGTACAGCCGATTCAGGCTGGTTTTGTGCGGCTTTTTTGGCTTTAGCACGGGCAATCGCAGCCGCAACAGCGGCTTTGCGCGGATCTTGTTTATCTTCCCCGCTATTTTGTGATTCGTTTAATGACGTTGTCACCTCTTCGCTGATTTGTGCGGATTTTTTCGCTTTTGCTCTGGCGATTGCAGCGGCGAGGGCTGCTTTACGGGGATCGTCACTTTCCGTTGTTACCGTGACTTCTGTATCTGAACTTGAAGTTACCTGTTTTTCTGCCTGACGAGCACGTAATTGTTCTTTTCTGGCTTTACGTGCGGCAATGACCGCTGTATTGTCCGGTAATTGTCCTGCTTGTATCGTGATCGATTCGCCTGCATTGTTTTGCTTTTCTTTCACGCGAGCAAGTGCGGTTTCGATAGCGTTTTTATCATTACTGGTTATTTGTACAGCTGCTTTCTTATGGCGTTCTTCACGCGCCAATTTTTCTCGCTCCATACGTACTTGTTTGGCTTCGAAACGAATTTTAGCTTCAGCAGAACGGCGTGTTTCTGCGTCTATAGCCCGTATTTCCGCTTTTTCCTGTCGGTAATATTGGACGAGGGGAATATTGCTTGGGCACACATAAGCACAAGCACCACATTCGATACAGTCAAATAAATGGTGGTTTTTAGCTTTTTCATGTTCTTGCCCACGGCTGAACCAATAGAGTTGTTGTGGCAGTAATCCGGCCGGGCATGCTTCTACACATAAGCCACAGCGAATGCAAGCTTCTTCAATCTCTTTGGGTTCCATTTCTTGCGTTGAAGGAGCAAGAATGCAGTTACTGATTTTGACAATCGGCACATTCAGGTCAGGTAAGGTAAAGCCCATCAATGGCCCACCCATAATGACCATTTGTTCTGTTTTAGGTTTGAATCCAACTTGTTGCAGCAAAAACTGAACCGGCGTGCCAAGGCGTGCCCAGAAGTTACCCGGGGAAGTGACGGCTTCTCCTGTCAGGGTTACGATGCGTTCAATAAGAGGTTCTCCGTCAATGATAGCGCGCTTAATCGCCATCACTGTACCGACGTTTTGCATGAGAACACCGATATCAGAAGAACGCCCGCCGGATGGAACTTCTTTACCTGTCAGGATCTTGGTAAGTTGTTTGGCTCCACCCGAAGGATATTTCGTTGGAATCACCCGTACAATAATAGACTTATCACCATTGAGCGCTTTGTTCAGGGCATCAATCGCTTCGGGTTTATTATCTTCAATACCGATCAACACCTGTTTTGGGTTGAGCAGGTGCATCAAGATACGGATACCTTCGATAACTTCTTGCGCATGCTCCTGCATCAAACGGTCATCAGCAGTAATATAGGGTTCACACTCTGCGGCATTGATAATCAACGTGTTGAGATTGTATTTCCCGCCCCTAAGTTTTATCGCTGTCGGGAAGCCGGCTCCACCTAAACCCGCAATGCCCGCTTGCTGGATGCGTTGTAATAATTCATCGGCATTAAGTTTTGTATAATCAGGAGATTGGATTCGCTCGCACCATTGGTCTTCGCCGTCAGAACGCAACCGGACACACAATTCTTTCAGCCCGGAAGGATGTGCTGTAACGCAAGGTTCGATGGCTGTAATCGTCCCTGAGGTAGAGGCATGGACAGGAACGGTTCGGCCTGTACCGATAGTCAATGGTTGGCCTTTCAGAACCTTATCACCCACCTTAACCAGTAATTCACCTTCCGGCCCTAAATGCTGTTGCAGGGGAATGATGAATTCATCCGGCAGGGGAGCATAGCGCAATGGTGTACGGCTGGATTGCAGTTTCATTTCCGGTGGATGAATGCCCCCGTCAAAATCCCATATTTTGTTCTTGTTAAGCCAGTTGAGTAGATTAAACATTGCTTTTAACCTCAACAGGCTTAACCGGAGAGAACACAGTAAGTTCAGGTGTCACAGGAATGTTTTTTACCGGAATGGTGTTTAAATCCCATTTCCAATTTGAGGTGGTAGTTGCTACAGGGATCATCGTGATGCAATCAGTTGGACAAGGTGCGACACACAGGTCGCAGCCTGTGCAGAGATCTTCAACAACAGTGTGCATGGCGCGGTTTGCACCAATAATGGCATCAACCGGACATGCCTGAATACATTTGGTGCAGCCTATGCAATTCTCTTCATCAATAAAAGCCACTTTTCTGGCTGGGTTTTGTACGCTTTCATCGCCATCCAGCGGTTGGGGATCGACACCCAGTAATTCGGATATTTTGAGCATCACTTGCTCTCCACCGGGCGCACATTTGTTGATCATCTCACCGTTATTGGCAACGGCTTCTGCATAAGGGCGACAGCCGGGATAGCTACATTGCCCGCATTGACTCTGTGGTAACAGATTATCGATTTTCTCAACAATCGGATCTTCTTCTACTTTAAAGCGACGGGCAGCAAAGCCGAGAATTAAGCCAAAGCTTAAGCCGAGCATACTTAATACGCCGATAGCAAGCCATAATGACATCATCAGAATTTCACCAAACCACTAAAGCCCATAAATGCGAGGGACATTAATCCCGCAGTAATAAGCCCTATCGATGAACCACGAAAAGGGGCAGGAATATTGGCAACAGCCAAACGTTCACGAATGGCGGCAAACAGTACCATGACAAGGGAAAAACCCGCAGCGGCACTAAAACCATATACGGCAGACTGAAGAAAACCGTGGGATTGATTGACGTTCAGCAGGGCGACACCGAGTACAGCACAGTTAGTTGTAATCAGTGGCAGGAAGATCCCTAAGAGCCG
The DNA here is from genome assembly GCF_002632615.1 of Xenorhabdus miraniensis. Next base: position 22,246 of record NZ_NITZ01000014.1, on the reverse strand, counting down.
GTACAGTGTCGGGCTGGTTTTACGGACGACCAATTCCGTAAATTGAACAACAACCGCAATGACAAGAATAAAACTTAATGTACGTAAATAAACCAAATCAAGCGGTACAAGAATTAGGGTATTTATCAGCCATGAGCAGATAGAGGCCAACGTCAGAACAAATGTTGTTGCTAACCCCATACCAATGGCGGTTTCGAGTTTTTTGGATACGCCCATAAAAGGACATAGCCCCAGGAATTTTACTAAAACAAAGTTATTGACCAAAACTGTGCCAATGAATAACAAGAGGTATTCAGTCATTGCTATACCTGAAAATAATATGCTGGAAAATATACAGTTTGAATAGAAATTCCTCACCTGACGGTGAGGTAAGTAGGGGCAATAATAACAATCAATTGTGGGGTATGTTATCGATCTTGTGTGAAAGTCATTTTTACGCGATAAGAGCGTTTAATATAAGGAACAAAAACAGCGGCAGCCAGTAATGTCCATAATAAGGATCGTACTGCCATCTCATCAGTAATGGGGGAAAAGGCGAAGGTTTTTATGGCAATCAAAACAGAAACCATAAGCCAAATAATAAAAATACGTGGGAAGCGTTTTGAGCGAATAAAAAGTAATCTCAAAACCCAAACAGTAAAACACCACATTATTGCTGAGGTTAATACGGAGATATACCACATAGTGGTAAAGCTACTATCAAGTTGATGGATGGCTTCATTTTTATGGATAAACATCATGGCATATAACAATAGAATAAAGCTGGCGGCGATTAATGTCATGATTAAGTAAGCAGCAGGTGCTAATAACCAGCCGCTAATGCGGTAATAATCATTGGATTGATACATAAAGAAATCTTCGCTCCATAATGAGTATTTTGATATAGAGAAAAGATGGTAACACAGATATCAGGATTATTTGCTAACGTATGATAGGTGGTGCTATTTTCTGATGTCTTGTTACTGGTTTGTAGTATTGAGCGTAGTATTACTATTTTTAGAGGCAGTTATGAGTGATTTTTTAAAAGTTGGTTTGGTAGGTTATGGCTATGCAGGCAAGACCTTCCATGCACCATTGATTGCGGGAACCCCTAATGTCCAACTGGTGGCCATCTCAAGTAGCGATGCAGAGAAAGTCAAAAAAGACTGGCCAACGGTATCAGTGACTTCCTCTCCTGAAACCCTGTTCAGTGATCCGAATATTGATCTTATTGTTATCCCAACACCCAATGATACTCACTATCCACTAGCACAAAAAGCTCTGGCGGCAGGTAAGCATGTTGTCGTTGATAAGCCTTTTACTATTACAGTGGAACAGGCAGAATCTCTGAAAAAACAAGCAGAAGAAGCTAATTTATTGTTATCTGTATTTCATAATCGTCGCTGGGATTCAGGTTTTTTGACAGTGAAGTCGCTGATTAAAGAAAATAAATTAGGAGCTCTGAAATATTATGAAGCCCATTTTGACCGTTACCGTCCTGCTGTTCGTCAACGCTGGCGTGAAGCTGCCGGTGCGGGGAGTGGGATTTGGTATGATTTAGCCCCGCATTTATTGGATCAGGCCGTTCAACTATTCGGCAAGCCAAAAGCGATGACTGTGGATTTAGGCATGATACGTCCGAATGCAGAGACAGCGGATTATTTTCATGCACAGCTCACTTATCCTGATTTAAAAGTCGTGCTACATGCAACCATGCTTGCAGCAACAGAATCGCCTATTTTTACATTGCACGGTATGGCTGGAAGTTACACCAAATATGGTTTGGATCCACAAGAAGAACGCTTGAAAGCAGGTGAAAGACCCCCTCGGGCGGATTGGGGTTATGATGCACGTGATGGTTCGGTGACGTTGTCACAAGGTGAGGACTTAATTACGCAAGTGATACCCACTTTACCCGGCCATTATGGTACTTATTATGCCGCTATTCGTGATGCTATTTTGTTTGGTAAGCCTAACCCAGTGACTGCCAGTGAAGCCATTTTGATCATGAAGCTTATTGAAGCAGGTGAAAAATCAGCAAAAGAGCAACGCACAATTCTGATTGATTGATCAAGCCGTGGACGGTAAGGCAAAGGGAGCTATTTTAATGAGCTTGTTGCAGAAATTAAAAATTGATCCTTTTTTAGTGATACTGATTACAGTGGTTATCATTGCATCGTTTTTTCCCTGTGAAGGCGAAGCTAAAAAATGGTTTCAACATTTAACAACGGCCGCTATTGCATTGTTGTTTTTTATGCATGGCGCGAAATTATCCCGTAGTGCGATTTTGGCAGGTATCGGGCACTGGAAACTGCATTTGGTGATTTTTATTAGCACCTTTGTCTTATTCCCAATATTGGGGATGGGGCTGCATGTCATTGTGCCGGAATGGATGTCTCCTACGGTTTATATGGGATTTCTTTATCTTTGTGCTTTACCTGCTACTGTGCAGTCGGCTATTGCCTTTACTTCCGTTGCTGGAGGAAATGTTGCTGCTGCAATATGTAGTGCTTCCGCTTCAAGTTTATTAGGTGTGTTCTTATCCCCGTTATTGGTTGGTTTTTTAATTCAAACGCATGAAGGGGGCGCTCATACTGATACCTGGCAGGCGATAAAAGATATTATATTGCAGTTGATGGTGCCTTTTATTGTTGGTCACCTGTCACGTCCTCTGATTGCCGGTTGGGTGGAAAAACACAAGAAACTGGTTAACATGACCGACCGCTCCTCCATTTTGCTGGTGGTATATGTGGCATTCAGTGAAGCGGTGGTGGAAGGTATTTGGCATAAAATTGATGCTTATTCACTCATGATGATTGGCATTGTGTGCTGCGCTTTATTAGCACTCGTGTTAATAATTAATGTATACAGTTCGCGTTTGCTTGGCTTCAGCAAAGAAGACGAAATTACCCTTGTTTTTTGTGGTTCGAAGAAGAGTCTGGCGAATGGTGTACCGATGGCTAATGTGTTATTTCCTGCTTCAATGGTAGGGATAATGTTATTGCCATTGATGATTTTCCACCAGATCCAACTGATGGTTTGCGCGGTTCTGGCTCAGCGTTATGCACGACGTTCAAAATCTAAAAAGGCAGATTAATTTCTGCCTTTAGAGTTAACTCATTTTAAATAACGAGTTTTTGAGAGTCGCTGTTTTTGAAAATAAATAGTGATATTTCTTAGCGACTTGCCACTTTCTCTTTCAGCGCTTGCTTTTCCGCTTCGCTGAGGAATGCGGTTGTTAATCCATTAACCTGTGCCTGTCGGATTTGTTCTGGAGACAATCCTGCGGCCGGTGCAGCAATCTCATACTCGTGGCGAATTTCAATGCCTTCGACTGCCGGGTCATCGGTATTGATTGATGCCAAGATACCGTGTTCAAGGAATTTTTTCAGTGGGTGAGTCGCTGATGAGCTGACTGTGCTGGTTTGCAGGTTTGATGTCAAACAGGATTCAATACCGATTCCGTGTTCAGCCAGATAGTCCATCAAAGCTGGATCAGTGATGGCTTTAACACCGTGTCCGATACGGGTTGCTCCCAATTCACGAATAGCATGCCAGATACTTTCTGCACCAGCCGCTTCTCCGGCATGTACACTGATATTCCAGCCTGCATTACGCGCTTGGATAAAATGTTGTTCAAACAGATGGCCAGGGAAGCCGAGTTCATCACCCGCCAGATCTAATGCGGTAATGTGTCGTTTATGAGCAAGAAGGCCGGCTAATTCTTGAGAACACGCTTTTTCTCCAAATGTTCTGCTCAATATGCCGATCAAGCGGATCTGAATATCATGTTGCTGGCTTGCAGAATGGATGCCATCAATGATTGCCTCAACAACACCTTCAACAGGCAGTTGGTGCTTCATCGCCATGTAATAAGGAGAGAAGCGCAATTCAGCATAATCAAGGCCCGCGTTGACGGCATCTTCAACGTTCTCAACGGCGACTCTGCGGCAGGCATCTAAATCTGCCAGAACGGCGACTCCCCAGTCCAGTTTCTGAAGGAAACTAACAAGGTTTGGTTCATTTTCAATGATCTGGACATGAGGGCGCAGGGCTTCCAGTTCATAAGCAGGAAGGGGGATATTATGTTGACGCGCAAGGGACAAAATGGTTTCAGGGCGAATATTGCCGTCAAGGTGACGGTGTAAATCGGTCAATGGGAGCCGTGTATCAATCATCTTTTATCCTTCTTATTAAATTTCAGATATAAAAAAAAGCCAGTCAATGTGTTGACTGGCAAGAAAATGAAAGCACTATCGATGTTTTAGCGATGTCTCAGCAGTGCAGATTTTTTTTCTTTATTCAGTTGCCTGTTTATTCAATACAGGAAATTTAGCCTTATCATGCTGATTTCACTCACTATCTGTATCACCATGCGGGTCCTGTGCACCATTGTTATCATCATAGGAGCTGACAAGCTCATTATCAAGCAAGAATTGATGCAGGCTGGATTCTTTGTTATTTAATTTAACTTTGTCATTGGCATACTGGAAATTAAGACCAATAACGCCGTTTTCATCAGTGAGGATCTTTTGCTCAATGCCTTCTTGAGTAAGCATCTGAACTTGTTGTTTTGCTTTAGCTTCTGCCGCCGTTTTGTCTGCGCCGTCCAAGATATCTGCTTGTGTGATAGATTCTACCAACATAGCCTTAGGTACGCTAACGCGTAATGACAGATCTTGGACCAGAGTGCGGATCATCTCTTCCGGCCCCATCAGGAATAACGCGTTCTTCTCTTCAGGAATGTTTTGTAAGGAAAGTTTGAAATCGACTGCGCTTTCACCTTTACTGTTTTTCCAACTGAAAGGAGAAATGCTGAATTGTGGGTTTTTATTCAGAAGTAAGTGTAAGTTACTGAGAATAGCATAGGAGTTCGCATCATAAGATAACGCATCTGATGTCACTAAACTATCGTGATAAGCCTGAGTAAACTTACGCACAGACTTGCCATCTAACTTTTCCATGCCCAGAGCAAGTTTACCTGAGCCGAAATCTATATTTTTAATCTTTACTCCATCAACGCTATAAGCGATTTTGATGTTCAGGTTGTCTTTATCTTCTGTCAAATCGGACGTAATTTTGAATCCCTTGAGAGAAGTTTCATCTGTTTCGCCAGAAATCCCAAGCATGGCAATTTCGCCAATGCTGTAGTTCTGGTTACCAATATAGATATCGAAATTACCTTTTTTGTTCTCCCCTGAAAAATCAATACCTTTCAGGATAATTGACTCTTTTTGGGTGGGATCACTGAAAGATAATTCATCACTTTTGGCGGAAAATGAAAATGCACTTAAATCACGGTTGGTATCAATACTGATTTTTGCACCGGAGAAAGACAGAACGCGCTTCTCACCATTTTCCTTGTCTTCTGTATGGCTAATGGGGCTCAAGTTCATAATGGAAGAGAGGCTTCTTCCATAGCTAATGCTGGTATCTAAACTGATTGGCGATTTTCCTTCGGTAAGTTTAAATAGCTCTTTCAGTGTATTGCTTTGTTCCAGTTCAGAATGGATGGAGGCCATTTGCGGTGCTAAGTTGAATGCTTTCAGGCTGGCAATAGGAAATGGACCATGATCGATGGTTGATTTAAAAATAATTTCTTCGTTACTTAACGGAACACCTTTATCGTTTGACTGAGTATTTTTTATGTTCAGGATTAAACGGACATCGGAACTGAAAACACCGCGTTTGAAGTCTTTTGCCTGTAATTCGATACCGCTTTCAGGAAATTCTTTTTTGAGTTCAGTGTTTGCCTTAGTGATGAAACCATCCAAACGTCCTTCAAGCTTTTTACCTGTGTACCATGATGCCCCTGTCCATACCGCTCCCAGAGCAATAATAACGCTTACAGCAACTAACGATTTTTTCATGTGGAAATCCCATCCGTTAACGCACATAACATGGTTGATATGTGCACTTTTATTTATGTCAATAATGGTTGTTAAGTGTATAGCCTAACTAAGATATTTTAATCATTTTTCACTGAAAATGTGATTAACAACCGATGTAATAGATGTAACTATATGAATATAGAATAATTAGTTAGATACTTTGGCAATTTTTCCATCACCATGAACAATTACGGTTTTTTCTATAGCAGATAAAAAGATTGATTCACCTGAGAATAATCTCAATTGCTGCTCACCAGAGTTGATAACTACTTGACCTTCAGAACAAAATAAAACTGATGCTGAATTATTCTCCAATGTAATGGGTCGTTCTGAAACAGCATAAACAGAAAAATGGAAATCATTGACGGGAACAGGGTAGTTCAGCGCATCTTTTTCCTGTTTTGGCGTGGTCAGCAAAGCATCTGCATATTTCGGAATAAAATCCAGATTCGCCATTAATTCTGGTACATCAATATGTTTACTGGTTAAACCAGCACGCAGCACATTGTCTGAGTTGGCCATAACTTCCAGAGCTACACCTTCAAGATAAGCATGAGGGGTGCGTGCGTACAGAAACATTGCCTGGCCGGGTTTCAGCTCGACCACGTTAAGCAAGAGGGGTGAAAACAAACCATTATCATCAGGATAGAAGGAGGTCATCTTTCTGATAGTATCCCATGGTTCTCCCTGATGGCTATTCAGCGCAGATTTTAAGACAGCAATGGCTAAACGTTTCGATTCACCTTGCATATTCAATAATTGGGCAAAGAGAAACGACAGGTTTTGTTCTGTCGGATGCTGGATGAATACCTGAATATCAGGATGCGCAGCAGAAACATTTTCCAATAGTTGTGCGATTTCTGATAGTGGCCTAAAAGCATTCATGGCCTTAAATGGTGTCAGCGCATAGACCAACTCAGGTTTGTGATTATCGTCTTTATAATTACGTTGTGCTGAATCTAAAGGTATTCCTTGTGCATTTTCGTTAGCAAATCCCATCTCGGCAGACGTTTTATCAGGATGTACCTGAATTGAAAGCGGCTGAGCCGCGCACAACACTTTGAACAAAAAAGGTAAACGCTGGAATTGACGGGCTACCGTTTCTCCGAGATATTTCTCTGGTTCCTTGGCGATCAGTGTATTCAAGGCGATGGTTTCGCCGGTTTCCGGATCGGTCACCAGTGAACTGCATTTCGGATGTGCTCCCATCCATAATTCTGCCATTGGCTGATTATCAGGGTTTTCGATGCCGTAAATATCCGTCAGGGCAGTTTTGCTCCCCCAGTCATAATGTTGGATGTTATTAGTCATTTTCAGCATGGCGGAATTTCCTGTAATAAAAAATAAATTTATTTATATGACAACGATACAATAAACACGGCTAGGTCGCATTATCGATCATAAATTTATGGCATTATAAAAAAATGCCGGCTAATTTATCTGCAAAATTTATTCCGGTGTATTCAATTATTCTGTGTGCTAAGGAGATAGTAATGGCAGCCACTCGCATTGAAAAAGACTCAATGGGACCTATCGAAGTACCTGCTGACCAATTATGGGGAGCGCAAACTCAGCGCTCACTGGAGCATTTCCGCATTTCTCAGGAGAAAATGCCTGTTGCGTTGATTCATGCTCTTGCATTGACTAAACAAGCAGCAGCCAGCGTCAATATGGATTTAGGCCTTCTGCCTAAAGAACGTGGTGACGCAATTATCGCTGCGGCGAAAGAGGTGTTGGAAGGTAAACACCCGACAGAATTCCCTCTTGCTATCTGGCAGACCGGTTCGGGAACTCAAAGCAACATGAACATGAATGAAGTGTTGGCGAACCGTGGTAGTGAGATCCTTGGCGGTCAACGGGGCAATGAACGTTTGATTCACCCTAATGATGATGTCAACAAAAGTCAAAGTTCTAATGACGTTTTCCCAACTGCTATGCATGTTGCAGCAGTTACCGCAGTACGTGAGAACTTGTTACCAGAGTTAAAAGTATTACAAAAAACACTGGCAGACAAAGCAGAAGCATTTAAAAATATCGTAAAAATTGGCCGTACCCACCTACAAGATGCGACTCCTCTGACTTTAGGTCAGGAGGTTTCTGGTTGGGCAGCTATGCTGACACATAACCTGAAACATATTGAAGACAGCATTCCTCATGTGTGCGAATTGGCTTTGGGTGGTACAGCGGTAGGAACCGGTCTGAATACTCATCCAGAATATGCTGTTCGCGTTGCGAAAAAAATCGCTGAATTGTCTGGCCATCCTTTTGTGACTTCCCCAAATAAATTTGAAGCTTTGGCAACTTGTGATGCACTGGTTCATTCTCATGGTGCGCTGAAAGGTTTGGCTACTTCGTTGATGAAGATTGCTAATGACGTTCGTTGGCTGGCTTCTGGCCCACGTTGCGGCATCAGTGAAATCTCCATCCCTGAAAATGAACCAGGCAGCTCAATTATGCCGGGTAAAGTTAACCCGACTCAGTGTGAAGCAATGACTATGCTATGTGCTCAGGTTATGGGTAACGATGTGGCTATCAATATTGGTGGTGCGTCGGGTAATTTCGAGCTGAATGTATTCCGCCCAATGGTTATCGATAACTTCCTGCAATCTGTTCGTTTGCTGGCGGATGGCATGCGCAGCTTCAATGAGCACTGCGCGATTGGTATTGAACCAAACCATGATCGCATTACTCAATTGCTGAATGAATCACTGATGCTGGTAACGGCTCTGAATACTCATATTGGCTACGATAAAGCCGCTGAGATTGCTAAAAAAGCCCACAAAGAAGGTCTGACTTTGAAACAATCCGCGATGCAATTGGGCTATTTGACTGAAGCTGAGTTTGATGATTGGGTTCGTCCAGAAGATATGGTTGGCAGCATGAAGTAATGTTCTTGCTATGATGTACTTCTGTTTACGCCATTAAATTTAAAAACCGGAGAATATTCACTCCGGTTTTTTTATCGCTTAAATTTCTTTATAGAGATGAAGACGAGGAATGACGAGCTCCAATGGTTTAGCCTTGGGTTTATATCTATATTTTATCGCATTGGCATTATAGTCAGATAATGCGCCGATTTTCGGTTTGGCTTCACTGTCCTTTGTATAGAATACAATAATAGGAAGTGGACACGCGTATTGAACTTGCTTTTGCAGCTCTGAGTACCATACGCGAGTAATGGGTTGTACTTTTACTGGTCTTTTGATCTTCAATATCACGTCATCGGGTAGTTTCTTGATGTCTGTAATTTCCAGAGCTACCAGAGACGCCCATTGATCGCTAGTGTAAGGAGGAACTGCTCGCCCTGCATTGTAGCTTTTCTCCAGTTGTTCCAGAATTTGTTGTTTGGTGACTTTTTTAATGATGTTTTTGTTGGCCCAGCCAAAGTTAATGGAATCAGGATCTAATAGGGGAGTGATGGTGCGGTAGGCATTCAATGTAATGAGCCCTCGCAAATGATTATGAACAAATTCAAAGCGTTGTTCTTTTCTGACGCCGGATTCTTTGGTGACGATATTTTCCAGCTCGACTTTTAATTGATTCACTTCATTAACTACACTCATTGCTTCCTTATATTGCTGGTGGCTAACTGCAAAACATAATGCTCCGGGAAGCCGACTGGCTGCTTTGCTACTGATATTGGGGTTATTATGGTGTATGAATAACTTCTGATAGAAACGTAAACCTAAATTGAGAGCGTCATTTCCTTGTAGAGGATTAACTGTAATTTCAGTTATTTGTTCATGTTCTTCGCCTTTTTCTATCTGAGGTAATTCGAATACCCGGGCATCAATAAGCGGATAGTTCATCAACAAAGCAATCAGTTCAGATAATTTTTTTTCTTGTTTTTTGAAGCAGCTTGTAAGCGACTCAATTGAAAGGTATTTATTCATATTGCCATCCTCAACAATTGTATCATTAAGATCTTTTTATTTAGTTACAACATACTTTTAACTATACCCCTAAAAAGTGCAAACCTCCACAATCAAATAAAACAAAAATTCAATAACACAAAAAAGTAAAAAAATGCCTATTGAGATATATTTCAACATTGTGATAAAAATTTAAAATCGAATAATCCATTAATTATGAGTATTAAAATATGAATAAACTATTTAAGAGTGAGTTAGGAAGACATTTACACAGTTATACATAAGAAAAACTTTTTACTTATTTTTCACGCCACATTATTTTCCGTGGGGTGAAGTAATGCACCAAGGTTGTTAAATATGAAAAAATTAGTCAAGCCAGTGAATTCCTTTAGAAAGGTTATAGATGTTTTATTACCATATTCTGAATTAATCACATCAGATTTATCGTCACAAGGAACATTTATTAAAATTGAAGATGAGTTTGCTAAATTTTTTTTGCTGGAGAAAGGTTATGTCAATATGCGCAGAATAAATGATGCTCTAATCATCGCGACGTCTTTTTCACCTTATATCATAGGAATATCTTTCTATTCCGGCTCAGAAATCTACTATTCTATTGAATTGGGGCCAGATTGCGAACTCTATCAAATTCCTAGAGTTAATGCTTTAAATGCCATAAAAAAGCATGATCTTTACCGGGAATGGATGAGAATAATTTCGTATAAAATGTCTTTCTTGTATGCGAGGGATATTAGTATCTTCCGTCATGGTGCCAAAGAGGTTGTATGCGGCCTATTATCTCGCCTAATAACATTACCTGATGAATTTCGAGAAAATATTTCTGCTATCAAATATATAGAGCAGAGGTGCACACTTTCTCGCAGTTGTATACAACGCATATTATTTTCATTGAAGAAAGAAGGGTGTATTGAGATCATTGATGGTTATTTAACAAAAGTTATTGCGTTACCTCATCAATCTTATTACTGATAATCAAAGAATAAACAAATAAAAAGCGAATAATTGGGGGTTTTAAATGAGTTTCTTGGAAAATTGCCGACATTCATAATAGATTGTCGGCAATTATATTCTTTTAATTTGACAAATTATTGAGCTTAACACCTAAATAAAGAGCAGTTGTGGTTAAGAGTGCAATAAATATTGCTACACCATTCCATGCAAAATACATCCAAAATACACCACCTAACGTGCCGGCAATACTTGAACCCACGTAGTAACCAAATAAATACAGAGATGAAGCCTGCGCTTTGGCTCGTTTAGCTCGTTTTCCAACCCATCCACTAGCAACAGCATGAGCGGCAAAGAAACCTGTTGTCAATATCATCATTCCCAGTATGACCGCCCAGATGGAGGAGAACATTGTGATTATACAACCAATCAACATTGTACTGACTGCTACTAACAATACTTTGCCACGTCCATGTTTACTGGTCAGAGAACCTGCTTTTGTTGCACTGTAAGTTCCGGTTAAGTAGACAACGGATAATAATCCAACAATAGCCTGACTAAAATGATAGGGCGCATCTAATAACCGATAACCAATGTAGTTAAACATTGTGACAAAACTACCCATCAGCAAAAATGCTTCAGCAAACAGAAGAGGAAGCCCTTCATCTCGGAAGTGTAATTTTAAATTGATGAGCAATGTCTTAGGTTTTAGTGAGCAGGGTTTGAAATGCTTGGATTCTGGCAACATTTTCCAAAATGCAATGGCGGAGATCAAAGCAAAAGTACCCAATAAAATAACAGCAAATCGCCAGGAGAAGTAATCTGCAACCACACCGGTAATCAAACGACCACTCATTCCTCCAATTGAATTACCACTGATATATAGCCCTATAGATAAGGCAACATAGCTCGGATGAATTTCTTCACTTAAATAAGTCATGGCTACAGCGGCAACGCCACTGACTGACAAACCCACAAGTGCACGAATAAGCAAGATTCCGTGCCAGCTTGTCATGACAGAGCTCAAGAGGGTGAAAATAGCTGCCGCAATCAATGAAATAACCATCACATTTTTACGGCCAAGTGCATCGGATAGAGGCCCTGTAATGAGTAATCCAAGGGATAACATTCCGGTGGAGAGTGATAGCGCTAAGCTGCTGTTCGCCGGTGAGACGTTAAATTCTTCTGACAAAATTGGCAATATTGGCTGGATGAAGTAAAGCAATGCAAAAGTTGCCAGCCCAACAGTAAAGAATGATAGCGTTACACGTAGGTATGCTACATCTTCACGCTGAATATAATGCTGCTTACTCCCGCGTCTTTGCTCGATCGTGTTCTCAACATCACTTTCAACGCCAGAGACTGCTGATTTTTCACTGACGCTTTGGATTGTATTCACGCTACTTCCTTATCTAAGTAAAAAAACGTTAAGTACTTGATTCAGATCAAGAATAGAAATCCGTGAATATTTTGTCTAATATATTAATTCAATAGAATGATATGTTAAACATATCAATTGAGGTGATAACGTTAGGGAGTGATAGAGTATGAGTATTAATGTTGAACTTAGACATTTACGCTATTTTATTGCAGTGGCGGAAGAGTTGCATTTTGGGCGCGCAGCAGAACGATTAAATATCTCACAACCCCCATTAAGCCAGCAAATTCAAGCGCTTGAAGCTAATATAAACGCCAAGCTACTTATGCGTAATAATCGAAATGTTAGCTTAACTCCCGCAGGGCATATGTTTCTTCAGGAAGCATATCAGATAATTGCTCAAATTGAGGCAGCAGCAACTAAAGCTGCCAGAATGCATCAAGGAGAATTAGGGGAAATATCCATTGGCTTCACGTCCACCGCGCCTTTTATGTATAAAGTCGCTCTTAGCCTGCGCCAGTTCCGCGAATGCTATCCTGACGTGGCTATTCATATGCATCAAATGAATACCAAACAGCAAATAGCGCCTTTGCAGACGGGAAGAATCGATATAGGGATTATGCGTAATACGTTGTTACCAGATAACTTAGAGTATCAGTTACTTTTCCGTGAGCGTTTTATGCTAGCGGTATATGATGATCACCCTTTACTTCAATATGCCAATGAAGGCGTTAATCTGGAAATGCTATCTGATTATCCACTGGTGTTCTTTGAGCGTGATGTAGGGACAGCTTTGTACGATGAAATTATCGCGTTATTGGCAAATGCAGGGGTGACGCCGATGATTTCGCAAGAAGCGGGTGAGGCGATGACAATACTTGGATTGGTTGCAGCAGGGTTAGGTATAAGCATAATTACTGAATCATTTACTCGCATGAAACTAGATGGTGTCCAATATATTCCTTTAGCAAATAATCCAGCTTACTCTGAAGTTTGGTTGGTTAAGCATAAAAATTACAATAACAGTGCTGCGGCAGCCCGGCTAACCAATCTTTTAATCTCAAATATTGTCGTAGACGAAAACTCGTAAATGACGTTGTTAAACAAAAGGCAAGAATGTTAATAAAAAGCAATAATCACGAGAAGTTCGTGTGAAAGATCACATTTCTACTTCAAGCGGATATCTTATCGTTTAAACAACGACATAATCATTATTAATTTTTTAGCGGCGCGAATTAAATAGCGGGAGGCGAGGTGAGTGTCGATGTTCAACCAAGTCATATTGACCAGATTAAACAGGCAAATATTGGTTTGGTCTATCGGTTAATTGATCAATACGGGCCTATCTCGCGAATTGCACTTTCTAAAAAAGCCCAATTGGCACCCGCTAGCATTACTAAAATTACGCGGGAGCTCATTGATGCCCATTTAGTGAAAGAAGCTGAGTTTCACGAACCCGGCTTTCGGGGGCGTCCTGCTATCGGATTAAAAGTAGATAGTGAAGGGTGGCAATTCTTGTGTATCCGCATTAACAAAGGAAGTATTGTCGTCGGGCTTCGTGATTTGAGCAGTAATCTTCTGGTAGAAGAGGAATTACCATTCTCTGTACTTCAAAATCAGTCTTTTCTGGACCGTATCGTTGATGAAATTGATAACTTCTTCTTGCGTCATCAATCTGCTCTTGAGCGTTTAACAGCTATTAGCGTGATTATTGATGCAATAGTTGATCCGGTTAACGGAATAATTCACCGTTCACCGTACTACGATATCCTGGATATCCCCATAGGGGCATTCTTACATCAACGCACAGGATTACCGATCTTTTTACAGCACAGTATAACCGCATGGACAATAGCAGAGTCTCTGTGCGGCACAGGGAAAAACTGCCAGAATCTTATTCAATTAGTCATTGATGATAATGTCGGGGCAGGCATTATCACCGCAGGGCAAATGCTTCACGCTGGGAATCAAAGTGTCGTAGAGATTGGGCATACTCAAATCGAACCTGATGGAGAGCTTTGTTATTGTGGTAACCGGGGCTGTCTTGAAACGGTTATCAGTATCAAAAACATTTTGCAGAAAGCCCGCTGTTTGGCAACGCAATATCCTTGCTCCTTAGTCAATACGATGACAACTAATCATGTGCCATTGACGATTGATTTACTTTGTCAGGCGGCCATAGAAGGAGATCCGCTGGTAACAGACATTATCCATGATGCCGGAGAACGAATCGGGCGCATCATGGCGATTATGGTCAATATCTTTAACCCCGAAAGGATCCTGATTGGTTCACCGCTGAACAGTGTAAAACATATCCTTTATCCCGCCATTCAACAGCAGATATCTCAGCGTTCTCTTCCCGGCTATAGTCAACAGGTTGATATAGTTGCCACTCAATTTAATAATACAGATACATTTCCTGCGACAGCATTAATTAAACAATCCTTGTATAGCGGTGAGTTACTAATAGCACTCATGCAAGGATAAGGATAGTTCGCATCAGGAAAAACATTGAGCTAACGCAATCCCTACCTCAAATACATCTCCTACACTCTAAGCCTGCTCGCTAAAAAGAGTAATCGGCCTATCTGTACTTGTTACTATGGAAAACGGAAAATGAATTTATGATAACGCGCTTATTTGTTACAGGCACGGATACCAACATTGGTAAAACAGTTGTTACCCGCGCATTACTGCAAGTTTTTAATCGTGAAGGCACAACCGCGGTAGGATATAAACCCATTGCAACAGAAAAACGAGAAACATCGGAGGGGATACGCAATCGTGATGCTTTAATCATATATCAATCCTCACCTGTTAAAGTGGACTATGAAGAGGTCAACCCTGTTATTTGGGAAAGTAACTACGAAGAAGGAAATCGAGCTGATTTTATTCAAATGACAAAAGGGCTGAAAAACCTGGGGAATAAAGCAGATCGTGTGATTATTGAAGGTAACGGTGGTTGGCGTATGTTACTGGAAGATGCGGTGTCTTATTCTGATTGGGTTGTACAAGAAAAGTTGCCCGTCATTTTGGTCGTTGGGATTCAGGCTGGTTGTGTTAATCATGCTATTCTCACAGCTCAATCCATTATTAACGATGGCGTTCCCTTAGTAGGTTGGGTTGCTAACCGAATCAACCCTGGATTAGCACATTACGCTAAGACACTAGAGAGGTTACGGTGTCACATACCGGCGCCACAAATTGGTGAAATTCCTTATCTCTTAAGGCCGGAAGAACGCGATTTGTCGTGCTATTTGGATACTAATGCAATATCAGCTATCGATATTTAATAACAAAAGGGGCAAAAGATGCCCCTTTTTACTGTTAAATCTGAAAGAGTGTTACTCTTGGCTTTTCTTATCGCCAGAAATCGTTTTATCCGTATTAGTGTGAGCAAGGCGGATATAAACTATTTTCTGCTTGCCGGAATCACAATGACCAACAATTTTCCCATTAACGGCGCTGTCCTTAGCGTCTTGGTCATTAGGAATGACTTCAAGCTTAAAATCCGTTTCAGAAACGCCATTGTTAATGATTTTCTGTGCAATTTCCGCTTTCAGGCTTTCACATGTAACCTTTTGTGAAGCTTGTACTGCAAAGGGAGAAAGTGTAAAGAGCAGTGCTGTAGCCAGTAGGATTTTTTTCACCATCATCTCCTTACTTTGATGTTGATGTCGGTGTTGAGTCTATCAAGGTTTGATCGGACGGCCTGTGTTAATATCCAAACAACGTTTCGTATTGGGTTCCCAATAAGCACTGATATTGGCGCTTTCTAAACAGGCCTCTCGATTATCAACTTCTACTTCATACTTATCAAATTCTTTCTCTCTGCGCTGCTCCACTCTCTTACGTAATCTTCTCTGATCATTCCATTCTTCTTTGCTCTGACGAGCCATTTCTTTGCTTATCGAATTCTCACCGCCACCATTAATGGTTACACATGTGCTATCTGATGTGCAGGGCGCAGAGAATGCAGGCGTTTGCCAAAAGAATGACAACAACAGAGCGATAGCGGAAACATATTTCACAAATTTCATATTTGAACCTCTTTCATTGTGCCATTTAGCAAGACTAGGTCATTTACTGAAGCTACCAAAAAAGCGTCAAACAGGAGTTTTATTGGTAGCACCACATTAATTGAATTAATAGAGTTAACAGTTCACCAAAATAGGATTATTGGTTTCTATGTACACTTAAACCCGCAAATGATTGACAAACGGGCATCATCTCTAATGTATTAATATTGACACGAGAAGGGAGGTTAGCAACCCAAAATACCGCTTCTGCAACATCATCAGCCGTCAGTGCATCTGTGCCTTCATAAGTTTTATCCACTTTTTCCTCATTGCCTTTAAAACGTACGTGAGAAAATTCGGTTCCGCCGACAAGGCCAGGTTCGATATCAGTGACCCGAATATTTTTGCCTTGTAAATCAGCCCGTAATCCTAAACTAAATTGTTTTACAAAAGCTTTCGTAGCACCATATACGTTACCACCCGCATAAGGCCAATTTGCTGCGGTAGAGCCAATATTAATAATATGCCCACTATTGGTTTCTACCATATTAGGCAGCAGGGCGCGTGTCATATTTACTAATCCTTTGGTATTGGTGTCAATCATAGTTTCCCAATCATCAATATTAGCTTGATGAGCTGGTTCCAGCCCTAAAGCAAGCCCCGCATTATTCACAAGAACATCAATATTGCGTAACGTATCTGGTAATTGCTGGACTGCTTGTTCAATTGCAGCGCGATCTCTCACATCAAGTTGAATGGGGTGGAATTGTTCACCTAACTCTTTTTTCAACTTTTCCAATCTATCCTCACGGCGCCCTGTAGCAATCACTGTGGAACCATGTTCGATAAACTTTCTTGTAATTGCTTCACCAAAACCGGAAGTTGCCCCTGTCACAAAAACAATCATATTGCCCTCTGTTTGCGAGTTTTTATCGTTAATCTTCACGTTAGTAAAAAAATTTATTTTGCATTAGTCAAGGCCAAATAACTTTGGTGAAAACTAATGCCTTGTTTTTAAATCCTTTTTATACCAACAAAAAAGAAAAGTTTGGTAGGGTAAAAACCTTGATGAAAACTAATAACAAATGTTGATTACTTTTATTGAGTCTATATGGTTGTTAAAAGTCTTATGGTTTTTTATAGTATTATAGATATAGTTTTATATAAGTAGTTGTACTGGGAGGTAAATATGCCATTTTATCCACCATTCAAGACGAGTTTTGAGCAAGGAGATCTTATATTTGGACTTTCTAGAGAAAGAGTTAAATATGCTCAAAAATATCCACAATTTGGATTTGCTCGCTTTCTTGATACTAAGAATATATCGACAATTGACAGATATTCAATAACCCAGAGAGAATACGACATCCGTAAAAAATTTGAGCACAAAATTCCATCTAATCAAGAATCTTTTGATAACGCAATAAAAAATCATTGTAAATACAACTCAATACGCCACTATGCAGCGAAATTGGATATTGATTTTGGTAGCAAAAATGTTCACTATCCCGAGCAGGTAACTAGTCGAAAATGTAAAGCAGGATTATCTTGGTTCTCTCAGTCTTTGACACGATCATGTATTCATTTTATTTTAGATGAAATCGATATTGAACGCGTTATCTACAAACTGTCTGAAAATAAGAGAAAGAAAAAGAGTTCATATACAGGGAGTGAACTAAGGTGGATTTACCGAAATAGACGTGATCCGAAGGTGAGATCTTGTATTCAATTTTGGAGGGAAGGTGTGCCTGTGGCACCTCCATGGATAGAAGGTAAGGATGCCTCTTTATGGCAAAATTACCATCCAAAATTCGAAAATTCTGAAATAGAACTCGGGGAATTTGCTGAAACTGCCTTGGGCATGTAGGAAAAGTAAAATGGCCCAATTTAATGGGCCATTAAAGACTAGTGTGTTGTTACTTGGCTCATATACTCTTGGAGGGAGCCATCAAATGCAATTTTACCCTTGTCGATTTTGATAACCCGATCAGCGAGTCTGAATACACGTGGGTCATGGCTTATCATAAGCACAGTCTTACCATGAACGATATTATTCAGAGACTCTGCAAAACTGTTTATTTTACTGTTGTCCAGATAAGTTGTCGGCTCATCAAACAGTAGTATCTCTGGCGTCTTGAGGTACAAGCGAGCCAAACCAATAACCTGCCTTTCACCACCTGATAAGGAAGCGCCTTTTTCATCAATGTATGAGTCCAGGCCATCCTTCAGTTTACCCAATAACTCACTGCCACCGGCTTTAATCAATGCAGAAATCATCTCTTCGCTGGTGGACTCAGTATTAGCAATATGCAGGTTATCGTATAAAGTACCTTTTATGATCTGTGTTTGTTGAGACATCACTCCAAACTTTTTCAGCCAATGTTGAGCATCGGGATCCTTCATAACCTCACCAAAAATTGAAATATGGCCTTCACTTAGTGGTGTTAACCCTGTCACGATATCAAATATCGTACTCTTGCCCTGGCCGTTATCGCCAACAATCAGAACTCGCTCGCCTTTTTGGATAGAGATATTCATATCGCTGAACAGTGTATCTCTATCGTTATAGGAGAATTTCTTGATGTTGATATCAATAGCATCGGCATTGCCATTAGCTACTGACTGATTTTTTTTGTGGGTATTTGGTTTGTGGGCACCCAACAATTCGAAAATTCTGTCCAACAGTGATTTGAGCGAAGCAAATTTATTTAAATGATTACTGTATCTCTTGATGGAATCAGACATTAACTGTTCATAGGTAAATGCAGCGACAAAGTTACCGGGATTGATCGTTCCATCCATTAATAACAAACCACCATACCAAAGCACCGCAATTGTTGAAGCTAACTGTGCGGAATAACCAAGAGGAACAGAAAGGGACATGAACAGGCCTGTAATTCTCTCAACGTTCTTTACCTTGATGTTGGCATCATCAATTCTCTTTTTCTCTGACTCTTCAGAGTTAAAAATCTTGACGGATTTAATCCAGGAAAGCGATTCCTGTATGACCCCGGTTAATCGTGAGTTATATATCTGCAAAATCCTTTCATAAACCGCCACGCGATTAGTGAGTGGTTTGCTGATCACCGTGGTCAGACAAACCATCATAAATGCCAGAATTGCCAGTTTAAGATCAATCAAAGCCATGGCTATAAATGGACCAATGATGGATAACGTATCGTAAAGAAATTCGCTATATAACCCTCTAATCCTATCCGATACAAGGTACGTATCGTTTTTTATTCTAAAAGCCAGATTGGCAGAATGGAATTTTCTGGTTATATGATAGGGAAAGGAGAGGAAAGAATCGACGAGCGATTTCCTCATGTTATAACTCAGTTCTGAAGCGTTAATCGTCTGCATCCAGATAATAATGGCGTGGCTTATGACGATCAATAATGATATAGCTATCAGGGAAGCAATTAATTGGTTAAAAGAAAAGGAAAGTATTAACTTATCCTTCAATAAAGTATTAACTAATTCTTGTACAAGAAATGGGAATATAACTTCCGCTAAAGCTGCCACTATCGTAAAAACAATAGCCAACACCAGTGCTGTTCTTTGCTTACGTATAAATGAATAGAGAAATGTAATGTATTTCATATACTGATCACTGTTAAGTTATCAATTTAACTAGTATAGATAATGTGTTAGGACTTACCATGATATAAAAAGGGCAGCTGATTCCATCCTTGGAAAACATTCATCCTATATCAATAAAATACAGTTCCGCGTTAAAATCATGATGGATTTATCTCACTTAATAACAAAAGAAATAAAAAGCACCATAATATAAAATGGAAGATATTATTTATATTGCAACCAACTTAATTATAGCTAAAAAGATGTGACCAATATTATAGCATCATTGTTCGCAATTTTTAGATTACCTGTATTTTATAAGAATATCTATTCAAGTGCATAACCATGCAGGAAAGCAGGGCACCGCTCTTCATATATTCAGATAAATTGAATAATTTTGGCGTTAATGCCAGTTTGGAGCAAATTTTTTCCAGCTCATGGCTTTTGTTCATTTCATAGATATATTCCTCTGTACCTGCTTTCAGGTCGTTGATATTGGATGAACAGAGAATATGCTGATTGACTCTAACAGAGTTACAAATACCACTATATGCAACATCTTTGTTGATACTGATGACGTTAGTCACTTTCTCCAGTTCTTTCAATTCATCACTGTTGAATCCACCGGTATAAACCAGAGTGTTTTCTTTATCCAGAGGGAAGATACTGCAATCTAAGTGATACAGATAAGGATCTCTTTCTTCTACTTTTACGATTTTGAGATTGAATTTTTCTTCCATCCAGTCATAGGTTCTAATATCACTTCTTATTCCATAACCGCCAACCAGTACATTACTATGCAGATGTTTTAACTCAGCTTCGCCTTCAAAATAGTAAGGGGCAACTTCAGTTTTATAGCCTAATGATTCAAAGAAACTCACCCCAATTGGTGTTTCTGATCTTCTGATTTCTGATGCAAAATTGGCAACTATTGCTGTTGGATCTTCATCACCAATAATAATTCCCAAGTTAGCAACATATACTTGATCTTGCAGTGCTTGATGAGTATCAGATGGCAATAAATAGACTAATGATTGTGATGACATAAAGCTGTAAAGCTTATAAAACTGTCTCAATGCCACTTTACTGTTAACATTAATATCGGATTCATCTAGTTCTTCCATCCAAATGTTATTTCTTACACTGGTATTTAATGAAAATGGAGGAGCTAATAAAAAAACGGGCATTTTCAGATCAGAAATGATATTAGGCGATTTATTTAACATCTTGGAACCTCAATTCTAGTTTATATTATATATTATAGAGAGTTATCGTTGATTCTGACTAACTTAGTCATACCACCAGTCACGTGTTCTTTTACAGATACCAATGAAGTTAATTCATCGTCATCAGCGACAGGAATGACTAAATCGACTTGTGAACCATATCGAATCATAGAGAATCTATTTCCTTGGAATACAGGGGTGTTCTGCTGAATATGGAATGGCGTTATCGTGTTAACATCATAATCACCAACCTGAACCATATAGTATTCTCTGCCAATGCCCGGAGAATAGACTTTATTAACGACACGCTGATTCAGGCATAAATAGTCGTCATAAATTAATTCAATATTCTCTTTATAAAAAATGTTACTCTCTACATCAATCATTGGTAGATTGTTGGTTTCCAGAGGTTCATGTTCCACGTAACTCAGGATGCCATCATAGGGAACTCTATTAACATGCACATCATAACATGTCATAAAGATACCAATGACAAGTGAACGCTTGTCATAATGCTTATCTCTGATAATGTCCTGAATGCTGTATTTTTTTCCTTTTACTTCAGTAATCGCCTCATCTGGATTTATTATTCCACTATAGATAACAAACCCATCAGCAGGAGATAGAAAGTACCTATCATCCGTATTGATAGTTCTCGCGGGGTCCCTGAAAAAACCTTCCTGAAAATAAGTTTCAGGCGGAAGATCAGGCAGGCCATTAAATATTGATTTAATGGCTTCATTCATTGTGTTCTTCATTATTACCTCTAAAAAATGCTCATCAACTGGAACATGAAACAGAGCAAAAACAACATAATGCAAACATTTACCGCGGGATATGGTACAGCCTATTATTAATGATTCAATTTTATTTTATTTGGGGGTATATTTATTTTTTGTTTGTCATTAAACATAATTTCACCTAAGTCACCTGAATCGATAAATATAAACTTAAACTGACTAAATATAAATTTATAGATGATATGAACGATGTGGGGTAAAGTAGTTTATTATATATATTTCAGTGACATTTATCACAAATGCAATAAAAAATTTAATTAAGCTGGGTTTGTCAGGCCAAATTTTGGTCCATTTCAACATTAAGGGTAATATCCTGTAATTTGTATACAACGCCTACTTAGAGTGATTTTTTTATCTGAAACAAAGTGCAGTTAAGTCCTCAAGAGAAATTAATTGCAAATTTGTCGCCATAATCGGCCAATAACGTATTGAGCTCATATTCCATTGTTTCCTGAGTCCAGGTCATAAAACGTCGCCAGTGGTATTTAGCCTGCCTCCAGACAATTTCAATCAGATTCAGCTCTGGGCTG
>NZ_NITZ01000138.1 GCF_002632615.1 Xenorhabdus miraniensis | reverse complement strand
GCTGACTATTCCCGGTGTCGGTCCCCTGATTGCGGCGGCTTTCGTCAGTGACGTCAACGCCTCCCAATTTGCTAATGGTCGGCAACTGTCAGCCTGGTGTGGCCTGGTTCCCCGACAACACAGTT
Organism: Xenorhabdus miraniensis; assembly: GCF_002632615.1. The sequence continues at coordinate 80 of NZ_NITZ01000138.1, read as the reverse complement.
CAGGCGGGAAAAGCCGTCTCTCTTCTCTAAGCAAACAGGGCAACCGTCATCTCCGAACGTTAATTATTCATGGTGCCCGC
>NZ_NITZ01000137.1 GCF_002632615.1 Xenorhabdus miraniensis | reverse complement strand
CTGAAAGCTTTTACATGCTGGGTGGGAATAAGCCGGACATGATAGCCCATAGACTGCAATGTCCGGCCCCAATAATGAGAAGTCGCACAGGCTTCCATGGCTATGAGGGTTTTAGGCGGAAAAACCCGTAGGGTATCAAGCAATTTTTGTCGTGGGATTTTTCGGTTCGAAGCAACAGTTCCGTCTTCCATCCAGACACAAACTTGAAAGA
>NZ_NITZ01000136.1 GCF_002632615.1 Xenorhabdus miraniensis | reverse complement strand
AAAGCGAAAACGTCAACCAGCCCCAAGGCAAGTGCTCTGCAAAGCACCGCGTTACCCTTATAAAAAGAGAACCGCTCGTGCTTAAGCGAGCGGTATTACGGCATAGCCGAGGGATACTTACTTTTTAGGTCTACTCTAGTCTATTGCAATCAACATGCACCGAGGGGCATAATCAGGGGCACCTACACTTCTATTTTAAATGTGCCCCTTATAATGAAA
>NZ_NITZ01000135.1 GCF_002632615.1 Xenorhabdus miraniensis | reverse complement strand
ATAGCTTGAGGTCATCATGAAAAAAAGCATATTAACGGCTGTATTATTGGTTCTGGCGGTTGTCTATATCGTCTTTGCCAACGGAATTGTGCCGTTTGGCAAGGATACAACAGAGCAGAATACAATAGCTTCGGAGAAAATAGCTTCAGAAAAGGCGCCTGCTCAGCAGATTGATGTTCTGACCGAACAGAGCCGTGTTGCGGACTATCTTCGTCAGCAT
>NZ_NITZ01000134.1 GCF_002632615.1 Xenorhabdus miraniensis | reverse complement strand
AAGCCGTTCTTTAATGGCATGATATTGAAAGAAAAAATGACGTAAAAAAGTATGACCGCACCCGGAGTCGTCTGAGGATGGCCTCAACGAGATAGACGGGGAACGTATTTACCAGAAAGGCCACCGGTTACGGCAGCTGGGGCAGCACCTGTTCGAGTATGATGAGGCCGGGCGGATGACCGCGATGCAGTTGTGGCAGGAAGGCCACCGTGCCCAGCTCACCAAGTTCCGCTGGAACAGC
>NZ_NITZ01000133.1 GCF_002632615.1 Xenorhabdus miraniensis | reverse complement strand
CTGTTTTACCTCGGTGAAACCAATCTCCAGCATAAGATTTTGGCGATAGCGGAAGAAGAAGGGGTACGGCAGGCAGCCTATGCGCTCAAGCTGTTGCAAAGTGATGGCGAATTAACGATGGCGAGCACGGGCAAGGATGAGACGACCGGAACACTGGTCACCAAAAGCTACACGGTAAAAGGCCCGGTGATGCTGATGTTAACCACCACCGCCATTGATGTGGATGAAGAGCTGCTGAACCGCTGTCTG
>NZ_NITZ01000132.1 GCF_002632615.1 Xenorhabdus miraniensis | reverse complement strand
CCCGATAATCCCCGTTGAGCCGGGCAGGGTTCGGAGCAGGGGCAGACCGTGGCCGGACTGCCCGTCAGCCCCGGTGTCTGCGGGGGTACGTGGGCAATGGGCGGCCTGAGCTATCGTGTCCCCGTTCAGTCAGTGCCGGCCGCCCAAAGCCCACTCAACATAATGTGGGGGAATTATACGCCACTCACCGGGCGGCTCCGCTGCCCGAATCAACCCCGTACAGCGGTTCGCAGCGTATAATTGACATTATGTC
>NZ_NITZ01000131.1 GCF_002632615.1 Xenorhabdus miraniensis | reverse complement strand
GTTGCTTTAGCTAACAAGCTGACCCGAATTATCTGGCGTATTCTGACAGATGAGGTTGATTATGATATGAAAAAAGCTTTTGCTATCCATTAATTAAATTAAGTGAATTGAAACAGGCGCTTTAACCGAGTTTGCAAACACTGATGAAAAAACGGCTATCGGCCCTGCAATAACCTGAGTAAAACCTAGGTAGTCACATACCGATGACGGCTGAGAAGGAAACAGGGTGCGGATGACATCATGGCGCGGGCAAATAAGTCCTTTATGACGCCGGATATATGGTAGCAAACCGTATCGACTCAATGCTTGCACAACCGGGGGCGTCCATATATGG
>NZ_NITZ01000130.1 GCF_002632615.1 Xenorhabdus miraniensis | reverse complement strand
TAAAAGTCGGAAAGTCAGGGCATGGCTAAAACAAAATCCTAAATTTAATTTGTTGTTTTTACCGGTTTATTCGCCATGGATAAATAAGATTGAACGCCTATGGCAATCATTGCATGAAACCGTCACACGGAATCATAGTTGTCAGTCTATGTGGCAACTCTTGAAATATGTTGAAGCATTTATGAACTCATTTTCATCAGGGCAACAACCGGGCATGAGAAAAATGAGTGTATCACTATTATGAAAGCTTATTTATCGTCAGATTTTTTAATATAATCAGGCCATTCTTGCTCAATGCCGTATCGTTCTTCAAATTTGCCTTGAAGATTAAACTTGTTATGAACGTTAACTA
>NZ_NITZ01000013.1:120258-149277 GCF_002632615.1 Xenorhabdus miraniensis | reverse complement strand
ACGGCTGGTGGCCTATGTCGTGGCGGAAGCGGATGAAGTACTGGTCAACAACCTGCGTACTCACCTGAGTGCGGTTTTGCCGGATTATATGGTGCCGGCCGCTTTTGTGCGTCTGGACAGCTTGCCGCAGACCCCGAACGGCAAGCTGGATCGCCGGGCACTGCCGGCACCGGACGGGAACGCCTTTGCCCGGCAAGCCTATGAAGCCCCGCAGGGAGAAACAGAAATCGCGTTAGCGGTGATTTGGGGTGAATTACTGGGCATTGAACAAATCAGCCGGCATGATAATTTCTTTGCCTTGGGTGGCCATTCATTGCTGGCGGTGCGGGTCATGAACCGGATAGCGGTTTTAGGGGGGGAATTGCCGCTGAGTACGCTGTTTAACGCCCCTTCTTTGGCTGCGCTTGCCGAGGTGGTTCAGGCCCGGTTTGATCAACAAGGCAGCGTATTACCTCCCATCATGCCCGTCTCCCGTGAAGGGATACTGCCATTGTCATTCGCTCAACAGCGTTTGTGGTTCCTGACTCAGTTTGAAGGTGCCAGTGAAACATATCATATTCCCATTGCGCTACGTTTGCGGGGTCAACTGGATGGAGCAGTCTGGCAGCAGGCACTGAATGCGCTATTTGCCCGCCATGAGGCACTGCGCTCTGTCTTTGTGTCCGTTGACGGTCAGCCTCAGGTCCGTCTGCTGGCGGCAAACCACGGATTGCCATTGGTTCAGTATGACCTGCGTGAACACCCGGATGCCGAAGTGGTACTGGAACAACTGTGCGCTGAAGAAATGTCTGCGCCATTTGAACTCGGTCATGACCCCTTTATCCGGGCGGTGCTTATCCGGCTGGCGGATAACGAATATCAGTTTTTGTTGACCCAGCATCATATTGTTTCCGATGGCTGGTCGGTCAATGTACTGATAGATGAACTGAACACGCTTTATAGCGCTTTTCTGGCCGGACAACCGGATCCTTTGCCCGCGCTGGCGATCCAATATCCTGATTATGCGGTCTGGCAGCGTCAGTGGCTCTCCGCTGAACGTATTCAGGTGCAATCTGATTATTGGCGTACGACACTGGCTGACGCCCCCGTTTTGCTGGATTTACCTACAGATCGGCCCCGTCCGTCTGAGCAGTCGTTTGCCGGTCAGATTTTACCCATCAATTTGGATGCGGAACTAACGGCCGCGCTGAAACGCCTGAGTGCGCAGCACGGTGTTACCTTATTTATGACGCTGTTATCCGCCTGGGCAGTGGTCTTATCGCGTTTATCCGGTCAGGAAGATATCATTATCGGAACCCCCAGTTCTGGCCGCAGCCGTCAGGAAGTGGAGTCTTTGATTGGCTTCTTTGTCAATACGCTGGCATTGCGCACGGGAGTCTCGGGTGAGTTGACGGTGGCAGAATTGTTGGCGCAGGTCCGGCAAACCGCGTTAGCGGCACAGGCGCACCAGGATTTGCCGTTTGAGCAGGTAGTGGAAATTGTACAACCGCTACGCCAGCTGTCCCATACGCCACTGTTTCAGGTGATGTTTTCCTGGGAAAACAATGAACATACCGACTGGACACTGCCGGGACTGACCGTATCTCCGGCTGATCAAGATATGGAGATTGTCAAATTTGATCTTGAGCTGGGGCTGTTTGAGGAGGGCGACAGGATTGCCGGTGCTTTAAATTATTCTACGGCTCTGTTTGATCTAACAACCATGGAACGGCACATTGGCTATTTGCACACTGTATTGCAGGCCATGATCGCTAACACCCAACAGCGAATCGGGGACATTAATATCCTGACACCGGCAGAGCGCAGGTTGTTGCTGGAAACCTGGAATTCGACGGAAACTCCCTATCCTGAGACGTTGTGTATTCATCAGTTGTTTGAGCAACAGGTGCAAAGGGCGCCGAATGCAACAGCACTGGTGTGTGGGGCTGAAACATTGAGCTATGCTGAATTGAACAGGCGGTCAAACAGGCTGGCTCATGAGCTTATTGCACAGGGAGTGATACCGGAACAATGTGTTGCGCTTTGTGTCTCCCGTTCTGCGTCAATGATGATAGGGTTGTTGGCTATATTGAAGGCCGGAGGTGCTTATGTTCCGCTTGATCCTGCGTATTCGGGTGAACGCCTGAGTAATATTTTAAATGATGCAACCCCTGCAATAGTAGTGGCAGATGCGATAGGGCGTACTGCTTTGGGTCAGGAGACACTGAAGGGGTTGAAAGTATTAGAACCGGATAATGATTGGGCACAACCAGATAGCAACCCTCAGGTATTGTCACTGAATTCAAGACAACTGGCCTATGTGATTTATACCTCAGGGACCACTGGGATGCCCAAAGGGGTGATGGTGGAACATCGTGGCGCAATAAATCTGGCAATTGACCATATTGCGCGTTTAGGTGTTAAACCGAATAGCCGGGTTTTACAATTTGCATCCATCAGTTTTGACGCCAGCGTTGCGGATATTGTGATGGCTTATGGTGCGGGTGCAGCCCTCCATATCCTGTCAGATGATGTACGCTATGACAGGAATGCCTTGTGGAATTACCTGGATGAACATCGTATTACTCATCTGACTTTACCGCCTGCGGTCCTTCAGAATGCCCACGAACTTCCCCCGTTACAAACTCATTTAACCTTGATATTTGCAGGGGAGGCGCTGGGTTCTGCGCTATTGCAATCGGTAGCGGGCAGGTATAACACCTTTAATATTTATGGCCCAACTGAAGCCACCGTTGCGGTGATGGCATGGAATTGTCCACCAGATTATCAGGGTGAGGAGATCCCTATCGGCCGCCCAATAAACAATACACGTATCTATCTGCTTGATGCTCAGGGCCAGCCAGTGCCGCTGGGTGTGGAAGGTGAACTTTATATCGGCGGTGTAGGGATAGCGCGTGGTTATTTGAACCGGCCGGAGCTGAGTGCAGAGCGTTTCCTGAATGATCCATTCTCAGCGATCCCGGGTGCCCGCATGTATCGGACAGGTGACCTTGCCCGTTATCTGCCGGATGGTAACGTGGTTTATATAGGACGTAATGATCAGCAGGTGAAGATCCGGGGATTCCGTATAGAACCGGGAGAAATAGAAGCGCGCCTGATGGAGTATCCGTCCATTCGGGAGTCACTGGTGGTCACTTATAGCAAAGGGGGAGATAAACGGCTGGTCGCTTATGTGGTGGCAAATAAAGAAGAAGAACTTGCTCACCATTTGCGTTTGCATCTGTCAGCTTGCTTACCTGAATATATGATTCCGTCAGCGTTTGTCAGACTGGATGCTTTCCCGCTGACCCGGAACGGTAAGTTAGATCGCCGGGCACTACCCGCACCGGATGGAGATGCCTTTGCCCGGCAGGCCTATGAAACCCCGCAGGGGGAAGCTGAAATGGCGCTGGCGGCGATTTGGGGTGAATTACTGGGCATTGAACAGGTCAGCCGCCATGACAGCTTCTTTGCGCTGGGTGGTCATTCATTGCTCGCGGTGCGCATGATTGAGCGCTTACGTCAGTTGGGATTGACATTGATGGTACGGGATTTGTTCCGGTCGCCGGTGTTGTCTGATCTGGCGCAAACGTTGGGGCGGCATCAGACCGTCGAAATTCCGCCAAATGTGATTACCCCCGAAACGCAGCACCTGACCCCGGAAATGTTACCTTTGGTGGATTTAACGCAGGCGGATATTGACCTCATTGTCGGACAAGTATCGGGTGGCATGGCGAATATTCAGGATATCTACGCGTTATCGCCGTTGCAGGATGGGATTTTGTTCCACCACTTACTGGCACGGGAAGGGGATACGTACCTGATGAGCGGGCAGATAGTGTTTTCTGATCGCATGTTACTGGATCGTTATCTGGCGGCGATGCAACAGGTGGTTGACCGTCACGATATTTTACGGACGGCATTTATCTGGCAAGGGGTGTCCGTGCCGGTGCAGGTCGTCTGGCGCCATGCCTCCTTGTCAGTGACAGAACTGATACTGGATCCGACTGACGGCCCGGTCATTGACCAGTTAAGCCGACGTTTTGATCCCAGCCATTATCGTCTTGACCTGAATCAGGCCCCGCTACTGCACTTTGCGGTTGCTCAGGAAACGGATGGACGCTGGTTCTTGCTGGAATTGCAACATCATATGATTGGCGACAATGAAACAGCGGAAGTGATGCACCGTGAAGTTCAGGCATACCTGACAGGACAAGAGGAGAATCTGGCTGCGCCTGTGCCGTTCCGTAATCTGGTGGCACAGGTGCGGTTGGGCGTGAGCCAAGAAGCCCACACCCGTTTCTTTACCGAAATGCTGGCGGAAGTGGAGGAACCCACGTTGCCGTTCGGGCTGGCGGAGGTCCATCTTGATGGATCTCAGGAAATGGAATCTTACCGACTGTTGCCGCCTGAGTTGAATGACCGTTTGCGCAATCAGGCCCAGAAGCAGGGAGTGAGTCTGGCGGCCTTGTGCCATCTGGCCTGGGCACAGGTGTTGTCGCACACCAGCGGACAGGAAAAAGTGGTGTTCGGCACCGTGCTGTTTGGACGCATGACGGGAGGCGAAGGGGCAGACAATGGAATGGGATTGTTTATCAATACCTTGCCGTTACGGTTGGATATAGATGACACCCCGATACGGGATGGTGTACAGGCAGCCCATCGCCGACTGGCAGGATTATTAGCCCATGAACATGCTTCACTGGCGCTGGCCCAGCAGTGTAGCGGGGTTGAACGTGGCACCCCTCTCTTTAGCGCCCTGTTGAATTACCGGCACAATAGCTCCTCAGAGTCGTCGGATGATACATTGGAAGGCATTGAGTTTTTAGACGGAGAGGGACGAACGAACTATCCCTTTGGGCTGTCGGTAGAGGATTTTGGTGACGCCTTGGGATTGACAGCGAGTGTGGTACTGCCGTTTGACCCGGAACGGGTATGCGGCTATATGCAGCAGGCGCTGGAAAGTCTGACAGACGCGCTGGAACACACCCCGGAGATGCCGGTGCGGGCATTGGAAATCCTGCCGGAAGCGGAGCGTACCTTATTGCTGAACATCTGGAACGGGACGGAGACCACCTACCCTGAGGCCTTGTGTATTCATCAGTTGTTTGAACAGCAGGCACAGAAAACCCCGGAGGCCACGGCACTGGAATATCAGGGACAACGCCTGAGTTATGCCGAATTAAATGCCTGCGCTAACCGGCTGGCCCATCAGTTGATTGGGTTGGGGGTCGAGCCGGAGCAACGGGTCGCTATTTGTGTGGCACGTTCACCGGCCATGGTAGTCGCACTTCTGGCGGTATTGAAAGCCGGTGGTGCCTATGTGCCGTTGGATATCACTTATCCGGCAGAGCGTCTGGCGTATATCCTGAGTGACAGTACTCCATCCGTGGTAGTGGCAGACAGGATCGGGCAGTCTATATTGGGTGACGAGGTACTGGCTGAGTTGACTGTGCTTGACCCGACGAAGCAGCCTGATCAACCGGACAGTAACCCACAGGTTTCAGCATTAACGCCACAACATCTGGCCTATGTGATTTATACCTCGGGCTCTACCGGGCAGCCGAAAGGCGTGATGGTGGAGCATCAGGCGATTTATCAACGTACTTTGGGCGTCAATGAACTTTATGGCGTGACAGCGCAGGATCGGGTATTGCAGTTTGCGGCGTTTGCCTTTGATGTCTCCGTCGAGGAGTGTTTCTCATCATTATGTCATGGCGCCACGCTAATCATTCGTGATGATAGCTGGCTGGCTTCTATGCCGGAATTTATTGCCTTAGCCCGGGAAAACCGTGTCACGGTGATGTTTCTGCCCACATTATTCTGGTCTGAACTGGCGGGCAGAGATCCGGGATTAGCACTGCCTGACGCGCTCAGGCTGATTATTATTGGCAGTGAGGCCGTCCAGAAAAAAGCCCTTCAGGACTGGTTTGCACAGGAAGGTCATTGTCCCCGGTTATTAGATGCCTATGGTCCGACGGAAAATACCGTTACGGCCACCTGTCAGGAAATCCTTTCCCCAGATGATGACCGAGCTATCGGCCGGCCACTCAGAAATACCCGCATTTACCTGCTGGACGGCAACGGGCAACCCGTACCGTTGGGTTGTGTGGGGGAAATCTATATTGGTGGCGTAGGGGTTGCGCGGGGATATCTGAACCAGCCTATATTAAGTGAAGAACGCTTTATTCCCGATCCCTTTAGTCCGGTATCTGACTCCCGCATGTATCGCACGGGGGATCTGGCCCGTTACCAGCCGGACGGCAGTCTGGAATTCCTTGGCCGTAATGATCATCAGGTGAAAATTCGTGGTTTCCGTATAGAGCTGGGGGAAATTGAAACCCGCTTGCTGGAATATCCGGCGGTGCATGAGGCGGCGGTGCTGGCACTGGATGACGGGCAGAGTAAACGGCTGGTGGCCTATGTCGTGGCGGAAGCGGATGAAGCGCTGGTCAACAACCTGCGTACTCACCTGAGTGCGGTTTTGCCGGATTATATGGTGCCGGCGGCCTTTATGCACCTCGACAGCTTCCCACAGACCCCGAACGGCAAACTGGATCGCCGGGCACTGCCGGCACCGGATGGAGACGCCTTTGCCCGGCAAGCCTATGAAGCCCCACAGGGAGAAATGGAAATCGCGTTAGCGGCGATTTGGCGGGAAGTCTTGGGGACTGAACTGATCAGCCGGCATGATAATTTCTTTGCGCTGGGCGGACATTCATTGCTGGCGATGCGGGTCATGAACGGAATAGCCGCTTTAGGAGTGGAATTGCCACTGAGTGAACTGTTTAGTTCCCCCTCTTTGGCTGCCCTTGCTGAAAGACTCCATAGCCGATTTAATCAACAAAGTACGTTTGCTCAGCAAAACACATTGCCCCCCATCATGCCCATCTCCCGTGAGGAGGGACTGCCGCTGTCATTCGTTCAACAGCGCTTGTGGGCACTGACTCAGTTTGAGGGAGTCAGTGAGCGCTATCATATGCCGCTTGTGTTGAATTTGCGTGGTCAACTGGATATCGCAATCTGGCAGCAGGCACTGAATGTGTTATTTGCCCGCCATGAAGCGCTGCGCTCTGTCTTTGTTTCCGTTGACGGTCAGCCTCAGATCCGCCTGCTGGTGGCAGATCGCGGATTGCCATTGGTTCATCATGACTTGCGAGGATGCCCGAATGCTGAAACAGTGTTGGAACGACTGCGTACTGAGGAGGTGTCTGCGCCATTTGATCTCAGCCATGGTCCGCTTGTTCGAACGATGCTTATCCGGCTGGCAGATGACGAATATCAGTTTTTGCTGACCCAGCACCATATTATTTCCGATGGCTGGTCAGTGAAGGTACTGATAGATGAACTGAACTCACTCTATACGGCTTTTCTGGCCGGGCAACTGGATCCTTTACCCACGCTGGCGATCCAGTACCCTGATTATGCAGCCTGGCAGCGTCAGTGGTTTTCTGCTGAACGTATGCAGGCGCAATCTGACTATTGGCGCACGACGCTGGCTGACGCACCGGCTTTGCTGAATTTGCCTACAGACCGGCCACGCCCGTCTGAGCAGTCGTTTGTCGGGCAGGTTTTACCCATCAATTTGGATGCGGAATTAATGGCCGCCCTGAAACGCCTGAGTGCGCAGCACAGTGTCACGTTATTTATGACACTATTGTCTGCCTGGACGGTGGTCTTATCGCGTTTGTCCGGTCAGGAAGATATCATTATCGGAACCCCCAGTTCTGGTCGCCGCCGTCAGGAAGTGGAGCCTTTAATTGGCTTCTTCGTGAATACACTGGCGTTGCGCACGAGAGCCTCGGATGAACTGACCGTGGCGGAGTTATTGGCACAAGTCCGGCAAACCACGTTAGGGGCACAGGCGCATCAGGATTTGCCGTTTGAGCAGGTGGTGGAAATTGTGCAGCCGTCACGCCGGCCAGACCATACGCCGTTGTTCCAGGTCATGTTTGCCTGGCAGGATTATGAAGATCCCGACTGGACACTACCGGGGCTGACAGTGTCATCGGTTATTCATGATTTAAATATTATCAATTGTGATCTCGAAATAGAGTTTTTTGAGGAGAATGACATGATTGTCGGGGCGATAAATTATGCTCCGGCCCTGTTTGACCAACCGACCATAGAACGACACATTGACTGTTTGCTCATTGTGCTACAAGCCATGGTGGCTAACCCTCAGCAGCGGATCGGGGAAATTGATATTCTGACATTGGCAGATCAATAGCATAGAGCAAAATAGCATAGAGCAATCGTATTAGGGCGTGTTGACGTTTTGTATTCACCATTTACTCGCCCTACATTGGTAGCCATATAATGACAAACGCCAGTGCCAACGTGCTGGCGTAATTTCGTACCAATTTATCGAAATAGCCGCCGTCATCCTTTGTTGTTCGATATAATTTCTGAATGCCTGACGGTTTTGCGCGTACTTCATGCCACTCAGCAATGGCCGCAGACTGAGTGACAAAATTGTCGGCGGTTCCAGCGTGGCCCCCTTAATGGCCGTTGATTTCCCCCCGCGCCAGCGCTGCGACGCTATTGCCGTTGGCATCTGTAGCGTGCATGTCGGCTCCTTTGGCCTTGAGTTCTGCCAGCAGCTCGTGGCGCTGGAACAGAGAGGCATACATGGCCGCCGTTTGTCCGGCATTGTTGCGCGTATCCGGATTGCACTTGGCGGCGATCAGTCGACGGGAAATTTTCACCTCTCCCTTGAAAATCGCCCCCATCAGCGCGGTATTGCCCCGCTTATCGTGCACGCAAGGGTCAGCCCCGGCATTAAGCAGGCTCTCCACCACAGCCGCATGACCGTGATAGGCGGCAAGGATCACCGCTGTATAACCGTGATCGTCCTGTACGTTAAGATTATATTTGGCGGCAATAAAGCTATCGATCACGCCGCCATCTCCTTTTCGCGCAGCATCCCACAAGTAGTTATTTAGCTGTTTTTTAACCTGTAGCTCGTTTAGCTCATTGGCGGCGTTCGGCTTCGGTGCGGCAAAAGCGGAGGCGGCCAACAGGCAAAGCAGTAGATAAAGCAATTTCATCGCGTTTTCCTCATCAGCATGCGTGGCAGCCCACACCACTTGTGCGGGCGTGTATCATTTAAAATCAATCAGAGAGCTTATCCGCCAATTTTTGTACCGTTGCCAGATCCCCTTTCGCCACGTTGGTCAGGCGCGTGCCGTAGTCCTTATCTGCCTTGTAGAAATAGGAAAGCATGATGTTCTTGCTTTTCATATCTGTGCCAGCTAACGATGCGCCCAAGCTGTTCACCAGATCGTCCTGCTCTTTCTTGCTGTAAGCGCGGTACAGCTCGCCGGTCTGCTTAAAATTCTGCTCGCGCTGGATTTTGCTTTGCTGCGTGGTGCCTTCCAGCGGTGCTTGGCTGTAGCGTGCGGAAACCAGCTCTTCGCGCGGGTATAGGCGGCTTGGCTGGTAGTTCACGCCCTTATCCTGTGTATGGTTGCTGTTGAGGCTGCCGTCCTGGTTGCCGTTGTTAACCGGGTTGTGTGGTCGGTTAATTGGCAGACTCAACCCGTTTGCACCAATGCGGTAAAACTGCGTATCAGCATATGCGAACAGGCGCCCTTGCAACAGTTTGTCTTCTGAAGGCTCAATCCCGGGAACCAGATTGGAAGGTGCCATCGCTACCTGTTCGATCTCTTGAAACACATTGTCTGGGTTTTTATTCAGCACCATCTGGCCGATTTTTCTTTCCGGCACATCTGGCCAAATTTTAGTGGCATCCAGAGGGTCAAAATCAAATTTCTTCAAATCCTCTGGCTTCAATATTTGGATGTAGAGATCCCATTTTGGATAATCGCCACGATTGATTGCCGCTACCAAATCGTGTGTCATATGGCTGTAGTCTTTGCCCTGTATCTGTTCAACCTGCAAGGGATCTAGATTTTTTACTCCTTGCAGAGTCTTCCAATGGAACTTCACGTAATGCACTTTTCCTTTGGCGTTTACCAGCTTATAGGCATGAACGCTATTGCCGTCCATATTACGATAAGAAGCTGGGGTTCCTTCATTGGAATACAGTAACGTCAGTGTGCGGATCGATTCTGGTACATGTGAAAAGAAATCAAAGCGGCGAGAATCATTATCAAGGTTAGTACGAGGATCTGGCTTAAAAGCATGTACCATATCAGGAAACTTGATGGCATCGCGGATAAAGAAGGTGGGAAAGTTGTTACCGACCAGATCCCAGTTACCTTCCGTTGTATAAAACTTGGTCGCAAAACCGCGTGGGTCACGCAGTGTTTCCGGCGAGTGGTTGCCGTGCACAACGCTTGAGAATCGGACAAACACAGGGGTTTTGCTGCCGGCAGTAAACACTTTCGCAATGGTCAGATCGGAGATGTTCGCCGTAGCAGTAAACTCCCCGTGCGCCCCGGCGCCGCGTGCATGCACTACACGCTCAGGGATGCGTTCGCGATCGAAACGTTGCAGCTTTTGTAGCAGCTGTACATCCTGCAACAGCACCGAGCCACCGGAGCCGGCAGTCTGCGAATTCTGATTATCACCTACCGGGGCACCGTTATCGCGGGTTAAGGTATCTGCCAGCGTCATTGGGCTGATGGCCAGCCAGGTTAAAACAATCAGCAGCTTTTTCCGGATCGTTAAGCTGCCGATTATACGGTTATTGCTCATAATGCTATCCTCGTCTGATATTGTGATAAATTTTCCGACGGAAAAGCAGGGGAGGCAGCCGTTTATCGGCCTGCGATTTGCAGGCAATGGGCGCAATCAGCTGTGCAAAATACCTTCTGATGTGAAATCACCGAACACGTTCAGCCCATTTATTGTTTTTTGACATAAATGTCTTATTGGCAGTTTTGCTTAACCAGACTCGTTTTTCCTCACCTGCTCGTTACCGCCGCCTCAGCCTTTCCCATCGTTGGGTAATGCAGGCTGTCTCACTGAACACCTACTTTACATGGCATTGTACTTATAGGTGAATACACTACTACCTATCGAATTAATAGGCCGGGGCATTGGTGTACGGATAAGGTAAGGTTGCAATTTCCTTTACCCATTGTAATTCAGGTAGATCTCACCTGTTTACGGACAGAATAAGGCTGTGCCACTGCCAGCAGGCGGTTACTCGCCATAAAACCTAAAAAATCCGGTATAAATATAGATACCGGATTTTTATAGATGCTTTTTTAATATGGCTGTTTCTCTGGAGGGCGTTGTTGAATATTATTTTTAACTTAATGATTCAACTTACTGAGGCCACTTCATTTCGCCTTTTAATACTTTGGCGCTTAGCTCAAGGCTGGATTCATCAGCAAGGTCTGGATAGTGATTTTTCATCGCGGTAATTAACGCATCAGCATCTTTTGCTTTTGGTAATTCTTTTTCCAATGTGGTCAGATAATTTTGCGTGAAGGTAACGGAATCTAACGTCATTGATGAATTCCCCAGATAATGGCCTGGTACAACCGTTTCAGGCCTTAAGCTCTTGATTCGATCCAATGTTTGCATCCAATGTTGACGAGACTCTTTAGTTTGAGTGTCTGCAATCCATACATGAATATTGTCAGAAACAGTGACACCCCCGACAACTGCTTTCAGTTTGGGCACCCAAACAAAAGTACGATCAGGAGCCGGGCCATCCAAACCTTCAACAATCAGTTTTTCGCCATCAACGGTGAAAGTATTCCCTTTCAGTGGTTCAGGTACAATGACTTTCTTAGGAGCCTGATCGGCAAGAATTCCACCCCAATAGGCTAATTTACCGTCTTTGGTTTCATTGATCGCTTTGATGGTTTCCGGTGATGCAACGACCTTGGCTTTCGGGAAGGCTTCGGTGATGACATCAAGGCCAAAGTAAAAATCAGGATCGGATTGGCTGATATAGATCGTTGTCAGTTTCTTACCTGTCTGCTGGATCATTTTCACTAATTCTTGAGCATCATTTTTCTTAAACTGGGCATCGATCAGAACAACCTCACGATCGCCGCTGATGATTTCAGAAGAAACAGGGAAAATGCCTTTTTCGCCCGGATTGTAGATATCCAGTTTGAGATCGGCTGCTTGGGCCAGTGATGCCATTCCCAAAGAAAGGGTCGCCGCCAGAGCGATATTTGATGTTGTTTTGCGAGCCATCATCGAATTCCTATATCAAAATACTTATTTGCTTGAATGGCATGTATGATAAGTTGCATTTTTCGATTGAAAAACCACAAAATAAGCAATTATTTGTTGCATATATCGTTCTAATCAGAGCGAGGAATGGGGCGGTTAAAATGGATAGGGTCACAGCAGCACAGGTATTTGTCACGATTGTTGAGCAGGGAAGTTTAATCGCGGCAGCAGAACGTTTGGATATGTCGAGAGCGATGGTATCCCGGTATTTGGCTGAAATGGAAAAATGGGCAGGTATTCGTTTATTACATCGCACAACACGCAAGATTAGCCTGACCTCGGCAGGAGAGGGTGCTTATCAACGTAGTCTAAAGTTGATGGAATTAGCGGAAGCAATGCCTGTCCAGCAATCTTTGGAAACGCAGACTTTGAAAGGATTATTACGGCTGAGTTGTTCCCAATCATTGAGTATCAGTGCGCTGTCAGTCGCGATACCTGAATTTATGCGGCTATATCCACAGATCGCTGTCAATCTGCAAATGAATAATAAAGCCATCAACTTGATTGAGGAACGGATTGATTTAGCGATCCGTATTACTAATAATCTGGAACCCAACCTAATTGCCCGGCCATTATCGACTTGTCATTCTGTTGTTTGTGCCGCCCCTTCTTATTTAGCTGGAAAATCTATTCCCCAAAATCCGGCGGATTTGGCATCACATAATTGCCTGACTTATAACTTTTTTGGCAAAAGTTTATGGCTGTTTGAAAAACAGCATGAGAAATATTCAGTTCCCGTCTGCGGTACATTAAGTGCCAATGAATCGACAGTATTAATGGAAGCGACGTTGCAGGGAGCGGGGATAGCAATGCAGCCTTACTATTCTGTTTCTTCTCATTTGAAGTCCGGAAAGTTGGTTGAGTTGTTACCTGATTATCAACCTCAGACAATGGGGATCTACGGCATTTATAGCAGCCGCCAGAATATGCCTGCGACTCTTCGGGTGTTGTTGGATTTCCTGGTGGAGTGGTTTGCAACATCTCCTCATTGGCAACAGTTAATGCTGAAAAGCTGATGCTAACTTTAAGGGAAACTGAGCGGCTTGTTGTTTTAAATGATGAATAAAGATTTCAACAGGCTCTGAAGAGGGGCGGTGTATGGGTTTAATTAAACTCACTGTAAAGGGAATATCGATACTGAATGGCCGGATGCAGATCCCTGCCTTGTTATCTAAATAATCCAGCGCAGTGAGTGGGTTGACGATCGATAAACCAATACCTTCGTTGATCATGGCACAAATTGAGGCCGCGCTATGAGTTTCCATTACCATATTGCGATTGACATGATGCTCGGTAAAGATTGTGTCAATGAGCTGCCGGTAACTGTCTGTAATCGATAAGCTGATAAATTTTTGTCCGTGAAAATCGGCCGGGGTCAATTGTGATTTTTGGCAGAGTGGGTGATGAATAGGCAAGACACAAACTTCATTTAAGGTGATCAACGTATCTTGCTCAGTGCCTGCGGGAGTCTGTAAGTGCTCGGTCAGGCCAATATCATGGCGTTGTGCTGAGAGCCATTCCTCTAGGAGAGGAGATTCTTGTGGAATGATGGTCAATTTTGCTTCTGGATAACATTGGATAAAGCTGCGGCAAGCTTTTGGCAGCAAAGACTGAGAAAACATTGGCAGGCAAGCAATGGACAATTGTGCATGCTCAAATTGGCGAATACTGTCAGCCGCGTTGATTATTCTTTCCAGTCCATAATAAGAGCGCTGTACTTCTTCAAATAACCGCAATCCTTGCGCGGTGGGAAACAAGCGCCCTTTGATGCGATCAAACAATTTGAACTTTAGTAACTGTTCCAGGCGGGCGAGTTCACGGCTGACGGTTGGTTGCGACGTTTTCAATAAAACTGCCGCATCAGTCAGGTTTTTAGTGGTCATTACGGCATGAAAAATTTCAATATGTCGCCATGAAATGTGTCGCCATAAGCAGGAAGGCATATTATTTACCTCTTGATGGAAAAACAGACTAATCTATATCATGAATGAATAGACTATAGCTAAATGGATATTTTTATTCCTGCTTTATTGTTGTCAATAATGAAGCATCTGCTGATTCTGTGAGGCACTTCAATGGCAATCTCAACTTTTCCTAATGGATCAGGGGAAAATTTTACCCCTGAGAATTTACTTCAATTACCGGTTCAATACGGAACACCATTGTGGCTTTATGATGGTGATAACATCATTAAGAAAATCAAAAAATTAAAGCAGTTTGATGTTATCCGGTTCGCACAGAAAGCGTGTTCCAATACCCATATCCTGCGTTTAATGAGAGAACAGGGCGTGAAAGTAGATGCGGTTTCATTAGGGGAAATCGAACGCGCGCTTTATGCAGGCTTTCAACCAGGGCGAGATAGATCGGAGATTGTCTTTACTGCCGATGTGATTGATAAGGCAACGTTGCATCGTGTTATTGAGTTGGATATTCCTGTCAATACTGGCTCTATTGATATGTTGGAACAGATTGGGGAACGCCAGTCTGGTCATCCTGTCTGGTTACGCATCAATCCTGGATTTGGGCATGGGCATAGTCAAAAGACCAATACCGGTGGTGAAAATAGCAAACACGGTATTTGGTATCAGGATCTACCTTTGGCGATTGAAAAGATCCATCAGCATGGCTTGAAACTGGTGGGGCTGCATATGCACATCGGCTCAGGCGTGGATTATCAGCATCTCGCCAATGTATGTAATGCGATGGTAGAACAGGCCATATTATGCGGAGAAGATATTCAGTCTATTTCAGCAGGAGGCGGATTATCAATCCCTTATAAAATCGGTGAAGAAGCGGTAGATACTGAACATTATTACAGCCTATGGCATGAAGCCCGTCAGCGTATTGAGCAACATGTGGGGCATCATGTTGAGTTGGAAATTGAACCCGGCCGTTTTCTGGTTGCTGAATCAGGGATCTTAATGGCAGAAGTGCGGGCGGTAAAATCTATGGGCAGCCGTCATTATGTGTTGGCGGATGCCGGTTTCAATGATTTGATGCGTCCGGCTATGTATGGCAGTTATCACCATATTTCTGTTTTGCCAATAAATGGCATTGCTAATGATGCAAATTTACAGGAAACGGATCTGTGTGAAACACATCTGAGCGAAACACTCGTTGCAGGGCCGTTATGCGAATCAGGTGATGTTTTTACTCAGTTGGAAGGTGGAGACGTTATCCCGCGCATGCTGCCTCAGGTAAGTGTCGGAGATTATCTGATCTTTCACGATACAGGTGCTTACGGGGCATCGATGTCTTCAAATTATAATAGCCGCCCTTTGATTCCTGAAATTATGTTTACTGGCGGAGAAGCGCGTTTGATTCGTCGTCGCCAGACAATAGAAGAGTTGTTATCGTTGGAATCCGTTTAAATAAAATACAGGGCATTTGCCCCGTATTTTATTAATCATATTTTCTGGTCAGCATCAGGCTGCTTTAGTTTGACGCTGACTTTCAGGCTTTTTTACTGGGTTTGGTACAGCAAACGCATCTGGCGCGAACTCATCGACATTGATTGAACGTAGTCGGCTGTTTTCAGCACGTTTCAGGATATCCGCTTCTTCCTGAGTGATTTTATGCTCTGCCAATGCTGTTTCAGCTAATTTATCCAAGCGAGTAAAGCTCAGGTTTTTGCCTGCTTCGCGGCTCAAGCGTGCATGGATTGGCTCTGCGGCGATGATATCGTGCAATGCGGCTTCCAATAACCCGTGAGGGTTGTGTTCACTTGGGGTCAGATATTGTCCACGTCCAATCCGGCTGCGGGTTGCGGAAGGAGTTTGTAGTATCTGGGCCAGTTTGTGATCCAGTTTATCGGATGGTGCTGTATGTGCACGGCCCAATGGGAAGACAATCACTCGCATTAAACCTGCAACTAAACGGTTAGGGAAATTGCGCAGTAAATCGTTCATAGCCAGTTCAGCTTGGTTCAGGCTATCTTCGACTGCCCATTGTACCAATGGCAAATCTTCTTTCTGGCGGCCTTCGTCTTCATAGCGTTTCAGCGCAGCGGAAGCTAAGAAAATTTGGCTCAGAATGTCTCCCAGACGAGCTGAAATGCGTTCACGGCGTTTCAGGCTGCCACCTAATACACCCATTGAAACATCAGAGAGAAGGGCAAGGTTGGCACTTAACCGGTTGATCTGTTGGTAATAACGGCGAGTTGTGTCATTGACTGGCGAACGGCTGGTTCTGCCTTTGGTAATA
The DNA here is from genome assembly GCF_002632615.1 of Xenorhabdus miraniensis. The sequence goes on along the minus strand of NZ_NITZ01000013.1, from coordinate 132,933 downwards.
CCCAGCCACAGGCTGCGCAGGGTATTACTGGCAACATGACCCAGATGACCAAACAGGGCTTTATCAAAGGCTTTCACATTGTTACCTTCTGCTGCTGCGATTTCAGCCAGTACATAAGGATGGCAACGAATTGCACCTTGACCGAAGATGATCATGCTGCGGGTCAGAATGTTTGCACCTTCTACGGTAATAGCAATGGGTGAGCCCTGATAGCCACGGGCAAGGAAGTTGGATGGCCCAAGACAAATGCCTTTACCGCCTGCGATATCCATTGCATCAATCATGGAGCGTTGCCCTCTGTGAGTACAATGGTATTTCACGATAGCAGACAGAACAGCAGGTTTTTCGCCTTGCATGATGCCGCTGGTAATCATGGTCGCAGCCGCATCCATCAGGTAAGAGTTACCTGCGATACGCGCTAATGGTTCTTCGATACCTTCCATTTTACCAATAGGTAATTTGAACTGACGGCGAATATGGGAATAAGCACCAATTGCCATTGCAGCGCTTTTCAATCCCCCGGTCGCATTGGATGGCAGGGTAATGCCACGACCAACGGACAGACATTCAACCAGCATACGCCAGCCCTGACCTGCCATTTTCGGCCCACCAATGATGTAATCGATAGGAACGAAAATGTCTTTCCCACGAGTTGGCCCATTCTGGAATGGGACGTTCAATGGGAAATGTCTCTGACCAATTTCAACCCCTGGGGTGCTGGTTGGGATCAAAGCACAGGTAATGCCGAGTGATTCGGTATCTCCCAGCAGATGGTCAGGATCGTACAGTTTGAATGCCAATCCCAGCACTGTCGCGATAGGAGCCAGCGTAATGTAACGTTTATTCCAGTTCAGGCGCATCCCAAGAACTTGTTCACCTTGCCATTCACCCATACAGACCACGCCGGTATCAGGGATAGCGCCGGCATCGGAACCCGCTTCTGGGCTGGTTAAGGCAAAGCAAGGAATTTCTTCGCCACGGGCAAGACCTGGCAGGTAATGTTTTTTCTGTTCATCAGTACCATAATGTTGCAGCAATTCACCCGGACCCAGAGAGTTAGGGACACCGACGGTAATTGCCAGAATACCGGAGACGCCTGCGAGTTTTTGCAGTACCTGAGATTGGGCATAAGCGGAAAATTCCAGACCACCGTATTCTTTCTTGATGATCATGGCAAAGAAGCGATGCTCTTTCAGATAAGCCCAAAGTTCTGGCGGTAAGTCAGCCAATTCATGGGTGATTTCGAAATCATTTGCCATGCGGCAGGCTACTTCTACCGGACCATCAATAAATGCTTGTTCTTCAGCGGATAACTGTGGTTTTGGATAGTTATGCAGTTTTTGCCAGTCAGGGTTGCCACGGAATAGATCGCCTTCCCACCAGGTTGTTCCTGCATCAATTGCTTCTTTCTCTGTGGTGGACATGCTTGGCATAACCTTGCGGAAAGCTTTTAAGCCGGGAGCAGAGAAGAGAGAAATACGTATTGGTGTAAAGACAAGCGGGAACAGGACAATTGCGAGTGGTAACAGCAACCAGTAACTCCAAAGGCTGGTGATGCCCATGACTAAAGTATAGGCAACAAGCAATAAGCTACTGAGAGTCAGGCTGACTTTGCGGTAACAAAGCCCACCAAGCAAGACTAAAAACAAAATAATGCTGAGAGCGGTCATAGTAAAACTCCTGTAAATCTCAGGTTGAGTTGTCAGAGGTCTGACCTGTTATGATGTCCTTCTTTTTTAGATGAGGAAAAGGCTTTTATCAATGTATTTACATCTTAATTACAATCTAGCTCACAAAGTGATTGTAGTTTTACACGTGATAGTTTCATGGAGATGTGATGGCATCTTCTTTCAGGAGGGGGAATCCGTTACACTGAATAACTGATGTTATTAATCCCGCAGACCTTTCAGGAGTATGAGTCCATGTATCAAGATCTGATCCGCAGTGAATTATCTGAAGCCGCAGACACGCTGGCTAAATTCCTTAACGATGATGCAAATATTGACGCTATTCAAAAAGCGGCTGTTTTGCTGGCTGATTCATTCAAGGCAGGAGGAAAAGTGCTGTCTTGTGGCAATGGTGGCTCGCACTGTGATGCCATGCACTTTGCGGAAGAATTGACAGGCCGTTACCGCGAAAACCGTCCGGGATATCCGGCGATTGCCATTTCCGATCCTAGCCATTTATCCTGCGTGAGCAATGACTTTGGTTATGAGTATGTATTTTCCCGTTACTTAGAAGCTGTAGGCCAGAAAGGTGATGTGCTGTTGGGCATTTCAACTTCAGGGAATTCAGGCAATATCATCAAAGCGATTGAAGCCGCCCGTGCTAAGGGAATGAAAGTCATTACACTGACAGGTAATGATGGCGGCAAAATGGCTGGAACAGCCGATGTTGAAATTCGTGTACCACATTTTGGTTATGCGGATCGCATTCAGGAAATTCATATTAAAGTGATTCATATCTTGATTCAGTTGATTGAAAAAGAAATGGTAAAAGCCTGATTGCAGTTTGGTAGGGGTAGGCGATGTGTGAATTACTTGGCATGAGTGCCAATGTGCCAACAGACATTGTTTTTAGTCTGAGCGGCTTGATTCAGCGTGGAGGGCATACCGGCCCCCACAAGGATGGCTGGGGGATCACTTTCTATGAGGGATTGGGATACAGGACGTTTAAAGACCACCAATCCAGTTGTCACTCACCGGTGGCCCAATTTGTTCAGGGCTACCCGATCAAATCAGAAGTGATTGTGGCCCATATTCGTCAGGCAAACCGAGGTAATGTTTCTCTGGTGAATACCCATCCGTTTACCCGTGAATTATGGGGAAAATATTGGACTTATGCCCACAATGGACAACTGAAGGGATATAGTAAGCTGAAAACGGGGAATTACTGCCCTGTAGGTGAAACAGACAGTGAATGGGCATTTTGCTGGATATTACATCAATTATCCTTGAAATATCCTAAACGTCCTTCCAATTGGCCTGCGGTCTTTAAGTTCATTGCATCTTTGGCTGATCAATTGAGGGCAAAAGGCGTTTTCAATATGCTGTTGTCAGATGGCGAATTTGTCATGGCTTATTGTTCAACCCAATTACATTGGATCACGCGTCGTGCTCCTTTCGGCAAGGCTAAATTACTGGATCAGGATGTTGAAATTGATTTTCAGCAGCATACCCAGCCAGGGGATGTTGTATCCGTGATTGCCACTCAACCTTTAACCGGAAACGAAAATTGGCATCGGATTGAATCCGGAAACTATGCGTTATTTCAGCTTGGAAATCGTATAGTTTGATTCAGTACTCCAGAAGGATGGTGGATTTTCAGTTTTTGCGTTAACAACATATCGCCCGTCTATTACGTTGATAGTGGCTGGTATGCCTGTGTTGGCAAAATATTCATAGGCGGGCTGTAATTGTTTCCAAAATAGGTAGTTGTTGCTGTTTTTATGCCGTCTCATATTTTGTGACGTCATTCGGAAAGGATAAATATTGATCTTGATTTCATGTTGTCCATGATAAAGTGCCTTTTCCGCGTATTGGTATATTTCTTCTATATAGCGATTGGTCATGGCATAACATCCGATAGATTTGCATTCACCATGAATCATTAAATTATTGCCTGAATAACCTTTGGATTTATCGAACTCATTGGGAAAACCCAGATTAATGGCCCGATAATAGTGGCTATTCGGATTTAACTGTTTAATGCTTACATGGTAAAACCCTTCCGGACTTTTGAAATCGCCTGTAAGTGTTTTGGGGCCTAATCCGCCAGAGTAATTACAGATAGGGTAGCTTTGAGTTAATTGATAACGGCCATCTCTGTTTTTTGTATAAAGTTCAAGAAGTTTTTCTTCCTTGAATATTTGAATGAAAATTTCGGCGCCAATTTGTTTCAATGGTGCTTGTTCGGTTGATGAATTGTTGGTTGATAAATTGTCGGTTGATGATTTGAGCCACGATAAACCATTTTGTGCGGCAGCAAAAAACGGCACATGTAATAACAATAAGCCCAATGAAAGATAAGAAACTGTTTTTTTCATAGCATAACCGTGTAAAAAAGGGAGTAAATTGACGAAATGTTGGGTTTCGGGTTGTCATGTTTTGGCGAAATGCAGAATAAAAGATAGCAGTGATCTCCAGTTTCTGTGAAGTTACTTTTTGGTCAAAAATTCCACTGTTGTAGGTAAAAGTGAGGGTTGAATTCGCCTTTACCGAGTAGTTAACTGTTCAGCAAAGAAATTATTCCTATTTGCTTGAGCTAAGTCACTCGATTAATCAGACAGTCAGTGGGGGAGATGTTAGAATTACCGTCGGCGAAACTTAAGAGAAAATTGTAACGATTATCGGAGTGAATAACTTGAGACATATGTCGCTCAAGGTGTTTTTTATTACTGAAGTCGCTGCATTACCCCAAGGAAATACCGCAGGGTAATCTGTAGCATATGATTTAACTGATAAACTTGTGCAAATCTTATGATTAAAATTAAAAAAGGACTCAACCTCCCGATAGCAGGAGCGCCTGCCCAAGTTATAGAAGATGGTCCGACAATTCGCCATGTTGCTTTACTGGGCGAAGAATATGTTGGAATGCGTCCTTCTATGCTGGTTAAGGAAGGTGAGTATGTCAAAAAAGGTCAAATTCTTTTTGAAGATAAGAAGAATCCAGGGGTTATTTTCACCAGTCCCGCAAGCGGGAAAGTTGTAACCATCGGGCGTGGTGAGCGTCGTGTTCTGCAATCTGTCGTCATTGAATTGAGTGGTGATGAGAAAGTCGCGTTTGATTGTTATGATCGTACAGAACTGGCTGGTCTGAGCCGTGAACAAGTAGAAAAGAATCTGCTTGCATCCGGGTTGTGGACCGCATTGCGTACACGTCCTTTCAGTCGTTCTCCTGTTCCCGGTTCCACACCAAAGGCAATCTTTGTCACGGCAATGGATACCCAGCCACTGGCTGCTGATCCGTTGGTCGTTATTGCAACACAGGAAGAGGCTTTTGTTGATGGCCTGAATATTCTGTCAAAATTGACAGATGGGAAAATCCACGTTTGTCATAGCGCTGGAAAGATCCCAACAGCAGGAAACAACGCTCAAATTACCTATAACCAGTTTGCAGGTCCGCATCCCGCAGGTCTGGCTGGCACCCATATTCATTTTATTGAGCCTGTCAGTGCCCAAAAAACAGTATGGCATCTGGGTTATCAGGATGTCATCGCCATGGGTAAGCTATTTACTACAGGTGAGCTTTACACTGATCGTGTGGTATCTCTGGCAGGGCCGCAGGTTAAATCACCCCGTTTGGTGCGCACCCAATTGGGCGCTGACTTGCTGGAATTGACGCAAGATCAGCTAAAAGAGGGTGAAAACCGCATTATTTCTGGTTCTGTATTGTGGGGCACAAAATCAGATGATGCTCGTCATTATCTTGGTCGTTTCCATACTTTGGTTTCAGTTCTTACTGAAGGTCGTGAAAAAGAGCTGTTCGGTTGGATCGCACCAGGAACCAATAAGTTCTCCATTACCCGTACCACGATTGGTCACTTCCTGAAAAACAAACGTTTCGCTTTTTCAACCACAACAAATGGTGGAGAGCGTTCAATGGTGCCAATTGGCAACTATGAGCGTGTGATGCCACTGGATATTATGGCAACGCACCTGCTGCGTGACTTGCTTGCAGGCGACACTGACAGTGCTCAGGCACTGGGTTGTCTGGAGCTGGATGAGGAAGATTTAGCACTGTGTACCTATGTTTGCCCCGGCAAATATGAGTACGGTCAGGTATTGCGTGACGTGCTGACTAAGATTGAGCTGGAAGGGTAATTCATGGGCCTGAAAAATTTATTTGAAAAGGTAGAACACCACTTTGAGGCCGGTGGCAAACTGGAAAAATATTATCCTCTCTATGAGGCAGTGAGCACCGTTTTCTATACACCGGGGACAGTAACAAAAGGGCGTTCTCACGTCCGTGATGCCATCGATCTCAAACGTATGATGATTTTGGTATGGCTATCTGTCTTTCCTGCCATGTTTTGGGGGATGTACAACGTCGGTGATCAGGCGATCCCAGCCCTGACCCACTTATACAATGGAGATGCCTTACAGCAAGTCTTGTCTTCTGATTGGCATTACGTACTTGCTCAGTATCTTGGTGCGTCATTGACACCAGATGCCGGGTGGGGCAGTAAAATGTTGCTGGGAGCGACCTATTTCCTGCCAATTTATGCTGTTGTTTTTGTTGTTGGTGGATTTTGGGAAGTTTTATTCGCAATTATCCGTAAACATGAAATTAACGAAGGTTTCTTTGTCAGTTCCATTCTGTTTGCATTGATTGTTCCGCCAACACTGCCACTGTGGCAGGCCGCATTGGGGATTACTTTCGGTGTTGTGGTTGCGAAAGAGATCTTTGGTGGTACAGGCCGTAACTTCCTGAACCCGGCGTTGGCGGGCCGTGCTTTCCTGTTCTTTGCTTATCCAGCTCAGATTTCAGGTGATTTGGTTTGGACTGCGGCTGACGGTTTTTCTGGAGCGACTCCATTGTCTCAGTGGGCAACCGCAGGTAGCCACGGTCTGGTAAATACCATTACCGGTCAACCTGTGACCTGGATGGATGCTTTTATTGGTAACATTCCCGGTTCAATTGGTGAAGTTTCCACTCTGATGATTTTCATCGGCGGTGCCATCATTCTGTTCGCCCGTATTGCTTCATGGCGTATCGTTGCTGGTGTAATGGCCGGTATGATTGCAGCGTCTTACCTGTTTAATGTGATTGGTTCTGATACCAACCCAATGTTCGCTATGCCATGGTACTGGCATATGGTTCTGGGTGGCTTCGCTTTTGGTATGATCTTTATGGCTACTGACCCAGTTTCCGCTGCATTTACGGATAAAGGGAAATGGGCATACGGCATTCTGATTGGTGTTATGTGTATTTTGATCAGAGTGGTAAATCCAGCCTATCCAGAAGGGATGATGTTGGCGATTCTGTTCGCTAACCTGTTCGCGCCACTGTTCGATTATCTGGTCGTGCAGGCCAATATTAAGCGGAGAAAAGCCCGTGGCTAATGATAAACCAAAAAGTAATGACAGCATCGGCAGGACGTTTCTTGTTGTTTTTGTGCTGTGTCTTGTCTGTTCGATTGTTGTTGCCGGCTCAGCAGTTGGCTTGAAAGCGCAGCAACAGGAGCAAAAGCTGCTGGATAAACAGCGCAATATTCTGGATGTAGCGGGTTTATTGAAACCCGATATGACAACAGCAGAAATCAAAGAAACCTATACCAGCCGTATTCAACCTGAATTGCTTGATTTGAAAACAGCAACGCTGGAAAAAGGCAATGGTAATTTTGACCTGAACAATGCGCTTCGCAGTGATGAAACTAGCATTGCTTTGTCTCCAGAGCAGGATTTGGCGAAAATCCGTCGTCGCGCCAATATGGCAGAAGTTTATCTGGTCAAGGATGAGCATGGCAAAACCACTGAATTGGTTCTGCCAATATATGGCTCCGGGTTGTGGTCGATGATGTATGCCTTTATTTCCATTGATGTTGATGGCGTAACATCCCACGGCATCACTTACTACTCTCATGGTGAAACCCCGGGTTTGGGTGGTGAAGTTGATAATCCACAATGGCGTAAGCAATGGGTAGGTAAAAAACTCTATAACCCACAGGGTGTTCCTGCGCTTAAAATCGTTCGTGGTGGTGCGGGTGATAACCCTTACGGAGTGGATGGCTTGTCCGGTGCGACCCTGACCTCTAACGGTGTTCAGCATATGTTTGATTTCTGGCTGGGTGATAACGGTTTTGGCCCATTCCTGAAAAAAGTGCGTGAAGGAGCCTTGAAAGATGGCTGATAACAAAGAGATAAAACGCGTCCTTCTTGGGCCGCTGTTTGATAATAACCCAATCGCATTACAGGTCTTGGGGGTTTGTTCAGCGCTGGCTGTGACTACCAAACTGGAAACTGCATTGGTTATGACGATTGCTGTAACACTGGTAACAGCATTTTCTAACTTTTTCATTTCATTGATTCGTAACTATATCCCCGGCAGTGTGCGAATCATTGTACAGATGGCGATCATTGCGTCGCTGGTTATCGTGGTAGACCAGATTTTACGGGCGTATGCCTACGAAATTTCCAAACAGTTATCAGTGTTTGTTGGCCTTATCATCACGAACTGTATAGTTATGGGACGCGCTGAAGCCTATGCCATGAAGTCACCGCCAGTGGAAAGCTTTATGGATGGTATCGGTAACGGTTTAGGCTATGGCGTTATCCTGTTATTGGTCGGTTTTTTGCGTGAACTGTTTGGTTCAGGAAAATTGTTCGGCATTACGGTGCTGGAATCTATCAAAAATGGCGGCTGGTATCAGCCAAATGGCTTGTTCCTGCTGGCGCCGAGTGCATTCTTCATTATTGGTATGCTGATTTGGGGTCTGCGGACGCTGAAACCTGCGCAGGTTGAGAAGGAGTAACAAACAAAATGGAACATTATATTAGTTTGTTTGTCCGCGCAGTCTTTATCGAGAATATGGCGTTATCTTTCTTTCTCGGTATGTGTACGTTTCTGGCGGTATCAAAGAATGTGAAGACGGCTTTTGGCCTGGGTGTTGCTGTTACTGTTGTGCTGGGAATTTCTGTTCCTGCCAATAACCTTGTCTATAATCTGGTACTCCGTGACGGAGCCTTGATGGATGGGGTTGACCTGAGCTTCCTGAACTTCATTACCTTTATCGGGGTGATTGCTGCACTGGTACAGATACTGGAAATGATCTTAGACCGTTATGTACCAGCTCTTTACAATGCGCTGGGGATTTTCCTGCCGTTGATTACGGTTAACTGTGCAATTTTTGGTGGTGTTTCTTTCATGGCACAGCGTGACTATAACTTTGGTGAATCCATCGTATATGGTTTCGGTTCAGGTATGGGCTGGATGCTGGCGATTGTTCTGATGGCTGCTATCCGCGAAAAAATGAAATATGCGGATGTTCCGGCTGGTCTGAAAGGATTGGGGATCACCTTTGTCACCACCGGTTTGATGGCATTGGGCTTTATGTCCTTCTCCGGTGTGCAGCTCTAAAGGCGGGAAGAATTCATGGATATAATCATTCTAGGCGTAGTAATGTTTACCCTGATTGTGTTGGTGCTGACGGCAATGATTTTGTTCGCAAAATCCAAGTTAGTGAACACCGGGGATATTAAAGTTGAAGTCAACGGCGAAGAGGATAAAAGTTTCTCAGCTCCCGCCGGTGACAAGTTATTGAATATGCTTTCCAATCAGGGGATTTTTGTGTCCTCTGCTTGTGGTGGCGGTGGCTCTTGTGGTCAGTGCCGTGTGAAAATCAAGGAAGGCGGTGGTGATATCCTGCCAACCGAGCTTTCTCACATCAATAAGCGTGAAGCGAAAGAAGGTTGCCGTTTGGCATGTCAGGTTAACGTTAAGCAAGACCTGAAAATCGAGTTGCCAGAGGAAATCTTCGGCGTTAAGAAATGGGAATGTGAAGTTATCTCCAACGACAACAAAGCCACTTTCATTAAGGAATTGAAGCTGAAAATTCCTGATGGGGAAGTTGTTCCATTCCGTGCAGGGGGTTACATTCAGATTGAATGTCCTCCACACGTTGCCCGTTATTCTGATTTTGATGTGCCGCAGGAATATCGTGAAGATTGGGATAAATTCAATCTGTTCCGTTATGTTTCTGAAGTCAGCGAGCCAACGGTTCGTGCTTACTCAATGGCGAACTACCCAGAAGAACACGGCATTATCATGCTGAACGTGCGTATCGCTACGCCACCACCAAGAAACCCGGATGTTACTCCAGGTATCATGTCTTCTTATATCTGGTCACTGAAAGCGGGTGATAAGGTGACAATTTCCGGCCCATTCGGTGAATTCTTTGCGAAAGATACTGATGCTGAAATGATCTTCATCGGTGGTGGTGCGGGTATGGCGCCAATGCGTTCTCATATTTTCGATCAGCTCAACCGTTTGAACTCTAAGCGTAAGATCTCGTTCTGGTATGGTGCCCGTTCCAAGCGTGAAATGTTCTATACCGAAGATTTTGACCAACTGGCGGCAGAAAATGAGAACTTCACATGGAATGTGGCATTGTCTGATGCTCTGCCGGAAGATAACTGGGATGGTTACACAGGCTTTATCCATAACGTCCTGTATGAAAACTATCTGAAAGATCATCCGGCACCAGAAGATTGTGAATTCTACATGTGCGGGCCTCCGGTTATGAACGCGGCGGTCATCAAAATGTTGAAAGACCTCGGCGTAGAAGATGAAAACATCCTGTTGGATGATTTCGGTGGCTGATGGCAACCCGACAGATTTCGAATTGTCGCATAACCAACAAAGCGGCGACTTGGAATCAGAAGGGGATAGTAACATTTTGATTTAACGACAAGCGCCCACACATAGTGGGCGCTGACGATTCAGAAAGAGCCAGAATGAGTCAGAAAGAGTGAATTATGCTGAGTAAAAAAATTATCCACTGGGGTGTATTGTTGTTTTCTGTTGTGCTGCTGGCGGCATGTGGTGGCCCTGAACAACAAAACCTGAATGGGCAAACAATGGGGACGTATTACTCCGTTAAATATGTTGCTGATTCGTCTTCACCTGCTCCTGAAAATCTGCAAAAAGAGATTGACAGGTTATTGGAAGAAGTGAACGACCAGATGTCCACTTATCGGCCAAATTCTGAATTGAGTCGTTTTAATCAAAGCCGCGAAGTGAATAAACCTTTTCCGGTCTCTGCCGCTACAGCGAAAGTTGTCAAAGAAGCGATCCGAATCAATCAACTGACAGATGGCGCATTGGATGTCACTGTTGGCCCATTGGTGAATTTGTGGGGATTCGGGCCGGAAGGACGAATTACTAAGGCACCGACGGATGAAGAATTAGCGAGCCGTCGTGTCTGGACAGGCATCAATAACTTGTCTGTTGAAGGGAATAACCTGATTAAATCTATTCCTGAACTTTATGTTGACCTTTCTTCCATTGCCAAAGGTTATGGTGTTGATGTTGTCGCTGAGTATCTGGAATCCCAAAATATCAAAGATTACATGGTGGATATTGGGGGGGAAGTTCGTACATTGGGTAACAATGGCAAAGGGAATCCGTGGCGGATAGCGATTGAGAAACCATCGGATAGTGGTATGGCGCAGAGTGCGCAAGAGATTATTGAGCCGGGTAATATGTCCGTAGCAACATCAGGTGATTACCGTAACTATTTTGAACAGAATGGCGTTCGTTACTCTCACACCATTAATCCTAAAACCGGCAGGCCGATCACGCATAATCTGGTTTCAATCACTGTGATTGCTCAGACCTGTATGAGTGCTGATGGTTTTTCTACAGGCTTAGATGTGTTAGGGCCAGAAAAAGGCATGGAAGTGGCTGAGAAACTGAATATCCCGGTCTTTATGATTGTTAAAACCAAAGACGGTTTTGAAGAGCGTTATAGCCCGGCTTTTAAGGCATACTTACAGAAGAAATAAGAGAGGGGGAAGGTTATGGAAGTCTTTATTGCTGCTTTTATCTTTTTCCTGCTGGCCTTTGCAGGAATGGCGCTGGGCTACATCTTTAAGCGTAAGAGCATACAGGGAAGTTGTGGTGGTTTGGGAAGTATTGGTGTGGAAAAAGTTTGCGATTGCCCTGAACCCTGTGATGCCCGCAAAAAACGCATGGCAAGGGAAGCTAACCGTCTTGCTCAGTTGGAGAAAAATCGTATTCTTTGATGCGACGATGCAGTTAAAAGATTTTACGATTAAAAAAATAACCCGCTGCCAGATAAACAGCGGGTTTTTGCTGCCCGTTCAGTGAGGTTGTCAGATATGTGCATATCATCATTCAAAGTGTGTTGAAAGGATGACATTTTCTATGGGCCTGATGTAAATAGTTCTTCACTGAGCTGGTTGAGATATCTAAATCTTTCGCGACTTCTTTGTAACACCAGCCTTGCAGTTGCGTGAGCAAAAAAGCCTGCCGCACTTTTGCCGGAAGCTCATCAAGTGTTTTATCTATCTTTTCTAGCTGTTCTAACAATACGAGCTGATACTCAGAAGAATTTGATGAGATTTCAGGCAGTGTATTGATATATGCCAGATAGTTGTCTTCCAGCTTTTTTCTACGATAGTAATTGGAAAGGGTTCTGCGTGCTATCGTCATTAAAAAAGCTCTTGGCTGGCGGATATTTTCCAGATCTGGAGATAGCATCAGTTTGATGAAGATCTCATGGGTGAGATCTTCGGCATGGTTTGGGCAAGCACTGTTTTGTCTGATCCAGTTGCATAACCAGTGATGGTAATCGGAATAGAGTTTCTGGGCGATTTTATTGTGCCCAAATGTGCTTTTTTGCACCGCCATGATGATATTGCCTGATGGGATAGGATAAATATGATAATGATTATTATTTGTATTTGTTGAGAGGAAGTCAACGCAGCATTCCAGACATCACCCTCTTAAAAATTAAGAGGGTGAGAAATTAAATGGCTAAGTGTCAGTTAAAATTGTTGTGAAATACTGAACTTGTAATTACGGCCAATTCCTGAGACTTTATCCCCTAAGTACGAGCCTGTCCACCATTTTGTGTAAGTGCCATTTCTTAGTAATGACCGTCAAGGCGATCACCAAACTCAATAATAAAACGACTCATTGCCATTCGCCAGT
>NZ_NITZ01000013.1:69292-120158 GCF_002632615.1 Xenorhabdus miraniensis | reverse complement strand
CAGAGCCTGTAATTGTTTTTCGTTCATAAATCAACCTTATTTTGATAATAAATTAAACATATCAAGTTAAGGCAAATACACAATTTAATTTACAGGCTCCTAAGTACGGATAGTAATCACGGTTGAACAGGTTATCGATAGTGACCCGAGCTTCAAATCCTTTTACAAAAGAAGGACGCCAGCTTGCAAACAGACCGTGCAGGGCGTAGCCTTTACTTTTAGGTAGTGACCAACTTTCAACCAATGGTTCATCATCTACGGGTGAACGGTCTTGCTTACGGATAAAGTCACCTTTCCATCCCATTGTCATCTGCCATTGTGGGATCTTGAACCCTAACATGGCATGTGCAGAAGTTGGTGGTATTTCGACAATCCAGGTCTCATGTCTTGTCCACGGATCGCGCATAGAAGTATCACGCTGGCCACGCAGAGTAGAGAATGAGAGTTTTCCAAATAGTGTGCGGCTGTCGTAGAAGGTTTCTACCTCCAGCCCTTCAATAGTGTATCCCGGCAGGTTGCGATAGTTCTCCTGTGGTTTTTCACAGTCATAGTACGCGACTAAACCATCGGCCTGGTCTTTACAATAAACTCCACGTTTTTTGAAAATCTCATCCTTACCACGGTTACGGAATAAGGTGGTACGGATTTGCAGGCTATCATCTTCAAACATCACATTATTGAAGTCGAGAATTGCACCGAGGCGCACCCCTGTCATCCTTTCAACATCAAGATTACGGCTTGAGCCTCTAAGACTACCGATCCCTTGTACCTCATATTGTTCATCAACTATTGGTGCACGCCATGTATGGCTGATATCTGCAAATAATGAAAGGTTTTTATTTGCTTGCCACATAATGCCTAAATGGGGTGACCAACCTGTATAGGTTACATTGCTATAGTCATGATTGACTTCTGGTGATTTATCGTTATATGCGGATGCATTATTTTCTCTACCCATATTTTTGACATGATCATAGCGAACACCAGGCGTTATGGTGACGCTGCCTATTTTCAGGGAATCTTGCATATAGAAGCTGTAAGTGAGTTGATCACCAGCAGGCATATAGCCTGGTTGATAATAACCATAGTTGTATTTTTTATTCTTTATTTTGCCTTTATCAAATATCAATACATTACGTTCATTTTTGTGCCAACGGGTTCCCATCAGTAATTCATGTTCAATCATACCTGTTGAGAATACGCTTTTATTGTTGATATCAATCAGATTATCGGTGTAATCAACCCAGCTTTTATTTCCCATTAACGTACTGAAATAAACGGAAGAGTTGTCTGGGCGGCTATCGTTTTGTTTGGTTTTGGAATATGCATAGGTCATTGTCAAGTTTAGCCATGGGTTATTTTCCGGTGCGATATTCCATTTGGCAGTGTAGTTCTGATCGATTTGATCACGAAAGACCAATTTTCTTTTCCAGGCACCATTCCAACCATATTGTTTTACTTCGTCGGCAGAGGGAGCCGTCATCTCACCCCGTTTAGCCGCCCAAGGCTGCCAGCCATCTGATTCAGATCGCATAGCGGACAGACTTACAGTATGTGTGTCACTGGGATAAAAATTGGTTTTCAATAAATAGGATGTTTGCTTGTTTTGCGAATACTCAAAATGGGTGCCATCAGGGAGTTTAATATTATGTCCATCACGCTTGCTCACATAGAGCAATCCATCCGCAAAGCCATTGGGATCTCTGCCGTACAGTGAGCCACTATTGATCCACTGTCGGTCATTTGTGTGGTAGCTCTGTTTAATAAAGCCTCCCCAATCTTCATCAGGGCGCAGCAAATCGTTCGCATCTTTTGTCACAAGTTTGACAGATCCACCAAACCCACCATTGCCGTTGAGTAAATTGTGTGGTCCTTTATCAACCTCTACACGTTTGATTAACTCAGGTTCAATAAAGACGGAACCCTGCTGATATTTTTCGAATCCTTTTGGCGCATCATCCAGTGTGACCTTGACATCTTCTACATCTCCCATCCCCCAGATGTTCAGCGTTTGCCCGCCGGGACGCGGCGAACCTGACATCGAAACACCGGGAAGCTGATCGAGCAATTGGGCAACGTTATCAGCCTGAGTGCGGTCAATATCTTCCTTTTTAAGTGCTGAACTGCCCGCACTGGTGCTGTTGTGTAAACTTCCTACAACGGAAAGCGAAGGTAATTTTACTACCTCACTTTTCTTTTCAGGTTTCTGTTCCGTTGGATTTTCTATCGCGTAAGCAGAGCCGGAGAAGGCAGAACTCAACACAAGTGTTCCTGATACTGTGCCTCTTAAAATGTGTTGGATTACGCTTGTAATTGGGCGTTTTTCTAATTTTTGACTATTATTTGCCATAAATTTCCTGAAATATGATCAAGTAAAATACTTTCATTGTTATAAGTCACCTGAGAAATTAAATCGGGTAAATAAAAATGAGAATTATTTTTGTTAGTGAGTCAAACTGAAGAGTGTATAGTCTTTATTCATTGCAGTTGATTGAAATGATTGTTTATTTCGTTACGCCTTCTCAGATGCTGACTAGTGTTGGCAATGAGATCAAAGTGCTTATGGGATGTTGTGGCACAGAATAGCCAGAACACTCATTGGCGAGGTCATTTCCGTAAGTGCAAGGGGTTAGTCAATGAACAAAAAGATACTTAGTTTTCTTATCTTGGCAGGTATCGTGGCACTGATTGCTGGTTGTGATGATGCTTCTAAAAAGGCAGAAGATGTTGCACAGCAAGCCGAAGATAAAGCAGCACAAATGAAAACCGATACTGAACAGAAATCCACAGATATATTGGACAGTGCAAAAGAAAAATCACAGGGGTTAAAGGAAAAAGCCCTGAGTGAGAGTCATAGTATGGTTGATAAATCCAAGGAACTACAAAACCAGGCTACTCATTCTGTCAATGATATCACTGAGCAAATGAAGTCTAAGGCAGCAGATGTCCAGAATCAGGCGGCCAAGACAGCAAACGATATGATAGATAAAATGAAATCGAAAACTGAGGATATACAACATCAGGCCACCGACAAGATTAATCAGCTTTCAGATGGAATGAAATCGAAAACGGAAGAAATAAAATCTGAAACCGATAAAAAAACGGATGACTTAATCAATAATCCTAAAGATAAAAGTGGTAAAAAAGAAGAAAAATAATTTATCGGTTGAATAATCTGTTAAAGTGAAATAAGTAATATCAGCAGGGTGATCTGTAAATGATCACCCTTATTTTTTTACATGATTTCAGATAAATAATTTTTATTCCTTTCTGGCTTGACTTAATTATCTGTTTAAAAGTAGCTTATAGAAATCTGAAAAACAGACTCAGGATATAATAATGAAAATAAAACACAGCATAGGAAGACAGAATTCAGTGTTGATAGAACAAGCCTTTTCTATTCGCAAACAGGTATTTACGGATGAACAGGGATTTGACGCCGAAATTGATATTGACGAATATGATGATATTGCCTTACATGTGGTGATATTTGATGATGAAAAGCCAATAGGTGTATTACGGGCGATCCCGCAAGATGATAACATGCTTAAAGTTGGGCGGGTTGCGGTATTGAAAGATTACCGTGGACAGGGAATTGGTCGTGATGTTATGAAGTTTATTGAGGATTATGGGCGAAAAAATAAAGTGACAACTATTGGGTTATCGTCACAATGTCATGCTCAGCCATTTTATGAAAGCCTTGGTTATCAGGCTCAGGGGGAAATTTATTTGGAGGAAGGTGCAGAGCATATTTTCATGACATTAGATTTGACATAATTATTTTTCCTGATGAGTCCCGAAAGAGTTAATATCGGAAAGCGATAGTTATTTCTATTGGGAGTATTAATACGGGAAAAATGAGTTTGTAAACAAAGCCATATAAACCTGTTGTATCATTCTCTCAATTTCCCGTATTAGAGTTTTATTCTATATCGCGAAAAATAAATTTATTAGCTATTTTTTTATTGACTGGCGAACCGGGGCACCATTAGCAACATAATATTTCACCTGACTACGTGGCAGGGCAGAGATCCCACGAATGTTATCGGCAATTTTTTCTGCCATCATAATCGTTGTGGCATTCAAATTACCCGTTATGATTTCCGGCATAATGGAAGCATCGATAACACGCAAATTTTCAACGCCATGCACACGTCCCTGACCATCCACGACCGCCATTTCATCTGTTCCCATTTTGCAACTGCATGATGGGTGAAATGCTGTTTCGGCATGTTCGCGAATAAAGGCATCCAGTTGTTCATCTGTCTGGATTGCAGCGCCGGGGCTGATTTCACGTCCACAATACGAAGCCAATGCGGGCTGCGCCATAATTTCCCGTGTAATGCGGATAGCATCGCGAAATTCCTGCCAATCTTGCTCTGTTGACATATAGTTGAACAAAATGCTGGGATGTTGATGCGGGTCTCGTGACTTAATTTTCACTCTCCCACGACTTGGGGAACGCATGGAACCCACGTGAGCCTGAAAGCCATGTTGGTTGACAGCATTGCTGCCGTTGTAATTAATGGCAACGGGTAGGAAGTGAAACTGAATATTTGGCCAGGCAAATTTCTCATTAGTACGAATAAATCCGCCAGCTTCAAATTGATTGCTGGCACCAATGCCGGTTCCTTTGAATAGCCATTCAGCACCAATTTGAGGTTGGTTATACCATTTCAATGCGGGATAAAGAGAGACAGGCTTGAGGCATTCATACTGCAAATACATCTCAAGATGATCTTGTAGATTTTGCCCGACGCCCGGCAATATTTGCACCGCAGGAATGCCGAACTCGTTCAATACGTCTTCAGGGCCAATGCCTGATCGTTGCAAAATTTGTGGGGAAGCAATCGCACCGGCACAGAGTAGCACCTCTTTACGTGCCTTTGCCTGTGTTAACGCCGAGCCGTTGCCTGGGTAAAAATTGACGCCAACAGCCGTTTTTCCTGCCAATTCGAGGGTATCAGTCAACGCATGGGTAATGATAGTGAGGTTGGCACGTGATCGCGCTTGATCCAGATAACCACGGGCTGTGCTGGCACGACGTCCATTAGGGGTAACGGTACGATCCATTGGTCCAAAACCTTCTTGCTGATAACCATTCAGATCGTCAGTACGTGGATATCCGGCTTGGATGCCGGCTTCAACCATAGCGTGAAAGAGTTCGTTGTTTCCCGGCTTGGGGGTCGTGACACTGACGGGGCCATCACTGCCGTGATAGTCATTTTCACCAATATCCCGTGATTCAGCTTTGCGAAAGTAGGGCAGGCAATCAAGATAAGTCCAGTCTTCCAGGCCTGACTGTGTTGCCCAGTTATCAAAATCCATCGCATTGCCACGAATGTAACACATGCCATTGATGAGTGAAGATCCACCAAGTCCTTTTCCACGCCCACACTCCATGCGCCGATTGTTCATATGGGGTTCAGGATCGGTTTCATATGCCCAGTTATAACGGGTTCCCTGCAAGGGATATGCCAGCGCTGCCGGCATTTGGGTTCGGAAGTCGAATCGGTAATCTGGCCCTCCTGCCTCCAGCAGCAGGACAGTGACATTGGGATCTTCCGTCAAGCGAGTTGCAAGCACGTTACCCGCTGAACCAGCGCCGATAATAATGTAATCAAATACCATTGTTATCTCCTCTGTCTCAGTCATGGATTAAAATAGGGATTCAAAATTGCCCAGTTCCACCTGTATTGATTTGATTTGTGTGTAATGTTGCAGTGTGACCAACCCATTTTCGCGGCCAACACCAGAATGTTTATAACCGCCAACAGGCATAGCCGCAGGAGACTCTCCCCATGTATTGATCCAGCAGATCCCGGCTTCCAGTTGGTGGATCACGCGGTGCGCACGGGAAAGATCTTTCGTTACTAATCCCGCCCCCAGCCCGTATTTTGTGTTATTGGCTCGCGCAATGACTTCATCTTCCGTCTCATAAGTCAGGATGCACATCACGGGGCCAAAGATTTCTTCCTGTGTAACCAGCATGTCATCAGTACAATCACTGAATACCGTTGGTGCAACAAATGCACCTTTCGCTAAATCACCTTCCAGCAGGCGGTTGCCACCACAGAGCAAGCGGGCATTGGAATTTTTGCCACTGTCGATATAGCGCAAAACAGATTCCATGTGTGGGAAACTCACCAGAGGGCCAAAGTTGGTGTTGAGTTCGAGAGGTGAACCAATGCGAATACGTCCAACCCGCTCCAGAATTTTAGCTTCAAATTGAGGAAGCAGGGTCTTGGGAACAAAAACGCGTGTCCCATTGGTGCAGACTTGGCCTGAGCTGAAAAAGTTTGCCATCATGGCAATATCAGCAGCACGATCCAGATCGGCATCATCAAAGATAATGAGCGGAGACTTACCGCCCAGCTCCATCGTGACTTCTTTTAATGTTGTCCCTGAAGCATCCGCCATGACTTTTTTGCCAGTGGCAATACCTCCCGTAAAAGATATTTTGGCGATTTTCGGGTGAATAGCCAAATAATGCCCCACTTCATGACCCGCACCAGTCAGGACGTTGAATACACCATCAGGCAAACCTGCTTCGGTATAGATTTCAGCTAATTTCAGGGCGGTGAGGGAAGTGACTTCGCTGGGTTTGAAAATCATGGCATTGCCGGCAGCCAGTGCCGGTGCTGATTTCCAGAGCGCAATTTGAATGGGATAGTTCCATGCGCCGATACCTGCGACGACGCCCAGTGGTTCACGGCGCGTATACACGAAAGAAGATTCACGCAGTGGAATTTGCTGGCCTTCAAGGGCAGGGATCAAGCCTGCATAATATTCCAGAACATCAGCCCCCGTGACAATATCAACCTGTTGGGTTTCAGAAAGGGGTTTTCCTGTGTCCAGTGTTTCCAGTTCAGCCAGTTCATCATTGCGTTCACGTAATATATTCACTGCCTTGTGTAAGATCCGTGAACGCTCTACGGCCGTCATGGCCGCCCAAATTTTCTGCCCCTTATGGGCACTTTCGACAGCCAGATCAACATCCTGCTCAGTTGCAGATTGAAATTGAGCAATAACCTCACCATTAGCTGGGTTGATTGCATCAAAAGTTGCGTTGCCGGAAGTGGTTTTACTGGAGTTGGTACTATCAACATAAGCACCGTGGATATAAAGTTTCTGTGAGCCGAAATGGGTCATAGATTCTCCTTAAGAGCGGTTGTAAACCAGAACTCAGGTCCTATCAGACACATCTATTTTTGCCTGATATAGTCTGCTCGATGTAATTGATGGTGATTTTTAACGCCTCATCCAAGTTAAAAGGCTTGCTGCTTAATGCACTTCGCAGCCAAATGCCGTCAATCAATGCAGCAAGCCCTTGTGCTGCGAGCTGTGCTTCTGTTTTTGGCAGAGTGCGTTTGAATTCGACGCAGATATTGGAATACAAACGGCGTTCATTGATTTGTTGTAACCGATAAAGCTTGGGTTGGTGCATACTGCTTGCCCAAAATGCCAACCAGGTTTTCATTGCAGCGCCGTTGATTTGGCTGGGATCAAAATTCCCTTCGACAATCGCTTTTAGCCTTTGAGTGGGCGTTGCGTTGTCCAGCAGGCGTAATCGACGTGCTACAGCCATTCTCAGTTGATGCAATAAGTAACGCATGGTGGCTTCCAGTAACCCGTTTTTGTCCTTGAAGTAGTGGCTGATAATACCGTTGGAAACACCTGCTTTTCGGGCTATTTGCGCAATACTCGCTTCCTGCATACCCACTTCATTGACGACGATTAATGTTGCATCAATGAGTTGTTGTTTTCTTATCGACTGCATTCCAATTTTTGGCATGATTTTATGCTCAGAAAATCAATCATTCGGCGG
The DNA here is from genome assembly GCF_002632615.1 of Xenorhabdus miraniensis. The sequence continues at coordinate 112,330 of NZ_NITZ01000013.1, read as the reverse complement.
TTATTAAACTTTTTTTTAATTGAATGTTCAATCAAAATTAAATATGTTTTATTACAATATTTTCACAATCTGCAATTAAAATTATTCAGTATGGTTTAAATTTTGTTTTTAATTCAATTCGTTATATCAATTATTCTTTTTTGTTTCTCTACTCCAAATAATTTCAGGAACTGCCTATGAACATACAAGACAGTCCAAAAAACATTCAGAAGGATACGCTGAACTCTGTCGTTTTTTTCACCTCTGCCGGACTGATTATTATTTTTTCGCTATTCACGATTTTTTTTACAGATGCAACCAGTGCCTGGATAAAAAATACTCTGGGTTGGGTCTCTAAAACTTTCGGTTGGTACTACTTACTCGCTGCTACGCTTTACATTGTGTTTGTTATTTTTGTTGCTGCCTCCCGTTTTGGCTCCATTAAATTAGGGCCGGAGCAATCCAAGCCAGAGTTCAGTTTACTCAGTTGGGCTGCAATGCTGTTTGCTGCTGGAATAGGCATTGATTTGATGTTTTTCTCGGTGGCTGAACCTGTGACGCAATATATGCGGCCCCCAACGGGTCAGGGGGAAACGATTGAAGCCGCTCGTCAGGCTATGGTGTGGACATTGTTTCACTATGGCCTGACGGGCTGGTCTATGTATGCTTTGATGGGAATTGCATTAGGGTATTTTAGTTATCGTTATAACCTCCCTCTGACCATTCGTTCGGCGCTTTATCCCATCTTCGGTAACCGAATAAAAGGCGCAATCGGTCATGCTGTGGATATTGCAGCAGTGATAGGGACAATTTTCGGGATTGCAACCACGCTGGGAATTGGGGTGGTACAACTGAATTATGGCCTGAAAGTACTTTTTGGATTACCTCAGGGCTTGGGAGTACAGGGAGGCTTGATTCTGTTATCTGTGGTGATGGCAATTGTTTCTGTGACTTCTGGTGTAAACAAGGGGATTAGATTTTTATCTGAGTTGAATGTGCTATTGGCTCTTGGATTGGTTCTGTTTGTCTTGTTTGTGGGGGATACTGAATTCTTGCTTAACGGGTTGGTACAGAATGTCGGGGATTATATCAGTCGTTTCATGGGCATGACGCTGAATAGCTTTGCCTTTGAGCGCCCGAATGAATGGATGAATAGCTGGACGCTATTTTTCTGGGCATGGTGGGTAGCTTGGTCGCCGTTTGTTGGCCTGTTTTTGGCCCGTATTTCCCGTGGCAGAACTATTCGTCAGTTTGTCATGGGAACATTAGTCATTCCATTTGTTTTTACACTGTTATGGTTATCGGTTTTTGGTAACAGTGTGTTGTATGAAATCCTTCATGGTAATCGCCAATTGGCTGAAACAGTGCTGCAATACCCAGAACAAGGTTTTTATGGTTTGTTGGCACTTTATCCGGCCTTCACATTCAGCGCATCTGTAGCCACGATTACGGGATTGTTGTTTTATGTGACATCCGCAGATTCTGGATCGTTAGTTTTGGGAAATTTCACATCTAATCTGAGTGATATCAATAATGATGCCCCTAATTGGCTGCGAATTTTCTGGTCTGTGGCAATTGGAGTATTAACATTAGGTATTCTAATGACCGATGGTATCTCTGCTTTGCAGAATACAACGGTCATCATGGGGCTGCCTTTTAGTTTTGTGATCTTCTTTGTTATGGCGGGATTGTATAAATCTTTGCGTGTAGAAGATTTCCGTAAAGCCAGTTCATTGCAAAATACCTCACCGACTCTTGTGCATGATAATGGGTCATTGAATTGGAAGCAGCGCTTAAGCCGTATGATGCATTTTCCTGGTACGAAAAATACTCAGCGGATGCTGGATATGGTATGTCGTCCCGCTATGTTGGAAGTGGCGAAAGAGTTAGTTGTGCGTGGCGCGAAAGTTCAGTTCCATGCCTTGCCTTCACAAGAGGACAAGCGATTAAATCCACTGGAGTTGGTTGTTGATTTGGGTGATGAGCAAAATTTTATCTATCAGATTTGGCCGCAGCGTTATTCCGTACCCGGATTTACCTATCGAGCTAGATCTGGCAAGTCTTACTATTACCGTTTGGAAACGTTTTTGATGGAAGGGACTCAAGGTAATGATTTGATGGATTACACAAAAGAACAAATTATTGGCGATATTCTTGACCACTATGAAAAGCATTTGAACTTTATTCATCTTAATCGTGAAGCCCCGGGGCAGACATTGATTTTTCCGAGCGGAGGATAAGATTAAATGATGAAAAACGCCTGCACTGTACGAATTGCAGGCGTTCTTTTGTCTATCTGAGATAATGAATCGTTTACAATTAATGATTAATTTTTTTATCCATTTTCTGAATGGTAAGCTTTAGGATAAATTTTACCATAATAGCTATCCAACTCAGACTCTGACTTTTTTGATATTTCAATATATTTTGGTGAAAACAGAACCAAAAACGACACTAATCCCATTAAAGCAGAAAAGACGAGTAATAAAATTCTTATATCATAGCTTTCTACAATATATGTAGCGGATATCATTCCCAACGGTATTGATACAATGCAGATAGCAAGAAATTTGGATTCCATTGTATTACGATGAGTTTCTGGTGTTGCAAGGCATCGAATTGAAGTAGTATTGATGTTATAAATGACCACCCCTATTCCACTAATTAACATATAAATACATAGTCCAGTTAATGATGTTGCTGTAGAGATCCCGGCTATGCACACAGAGATTGTGAACGCAGCAATAAAGGCACCATGAGCCTTACAGAATAACTTATTCATATATTTAATAATAATGACACTTCCAATCATCATGCCTAATCCAAATGTGGCTTCGGCAATTCCTACTTGTAAAGCGCTCAGTTTAAATTCGTTTATAATAATAAGTGGAGTGATATAGGTGACTAATGGAACTATGGTGAAATTAAAAAAGGAGGAAACAATGACTAAACTTGCCTCTGTCGGGTTTTTAGTAATGATTCTAATGCTTCCTATCTTACTTTTATGATTTTTTAATGGTTTTTCGGTTTGTTTACTCTTGATAAAGTAAAACCCAATAATGGATGAAATGGCCATTGATGAAATAAAAATTAAAGCGCCATCAATGCTTAAATAGTGGATTACGATCCCAGATATGGCGGGGCCAAGAATAATATTAACGGAATTAACAATCCCCCGATATTTAAATGCAGATTCTAGTTTATTTTTATCACTGATTTCTGGGAGGATACTTGTACCAATCGGTTGAATGAGTATGGCTGAGATAGAAGCGAAAATATAAATAATACCTAAAGGAAGGTATAGGTTTTTATCTATAAAATTAGAAAGAATAAAAAGCAAAGCCGTTGGGATGATACAACATAATATTATATTTTTTTTGTTGAATCTGTCGCCAAGATCACTCATAAAAACCAGAAATAAGACCTGTAATAACCATGACGAAAAGATAAACCACCCAAGCTGAAAGTCGAGATTCAGCACTTCAATCATCCACCATGAAAATAGCATACCAAATGCCCTTGTGGAGGATGTAAATAAAATATCAGATATCTGATATAGAAAAAACGACATATTATTTTTCATTACTACCCTTATTATTTTTAATAAAGTATATCTAATTGATCAACTTAGCTAATGTTACATATGAAATTCATTCATGTCACTATTGTACTAAAACTAATTGATATATTGAGTTGGTATTTTGTGATTTTGGTAGAATATTATGTTTAAATTAAATAAATTATAGGGTTTTTATATCGTCCGATTTAGGGGCTGATTATCCCAATATTTTTTGCTGTTATCCATCTTTTTCATTGCTATCCAACCGGCTTATTTAATGTTTTGGTTTTAATTCAACCACTCATGAAGCTTTGCAGTGGCTGCAAGTATCAATCAAAAAAATTGATGAATTACGTTTACATTCAAGGAGATGAGCCTGTTGAAATTTCGCTAAAAAATTAGCTAGAGTTTCATAGTTCATTTATGTATATTTATACAGTGTTTTGGCGTGGAGAGATCAGATGCGCAAAATTATTCATATTGATATGGACTGCTTTTTTGCTGCCATTGAAATGAGGGATAATCCATCACTTCGCAATATTCCTATTGCAGTGGGGGGAAGTGCTGATCGAAGAGGTGTAATCAGTACGGCGAATTATCACGCCCGTCGTTTTGGGGTTCATAGTGCGATGCCCACTGCTATGGCGTTAAAACTCTGCCCTCAATTGAAAGTCATTCCCGGTCGAATGGCGATTTATAAAGAAGTCTCTCAACATATCCGCCAAATTTTTTCCCGTTACACCGAGTTGATTGAACCCCTCTCTTTGGATGAGGCTTATCTGGATGTAACAGACTGCCATTATTGCCATGGTTCCGCTACCTTAATTGCCCAAGAAATTCGTCAGGTCATTTTTGATGAGTTGCAATTAGCTGCCTCTGCCGGTGTTGCGCCTGTCCGGTTTTTAGCCAAAATAGCGTCTGATATCAATAAACCGAATGGTCAATATGTTATTTCTCCTGAACAGGTAGAAACTTTTGTTAAGTCGTTGCCATTACGCAAAATTCCCGGTGTCGGAAAAGTTACAGCCAAGCGTCTGTCAGACATGGGGTTGGAAACCTGCTCTGATGTCCAACACTACGATAAGCTGGCGTTAATAAAAAGCTTGGGTAAATTTGGCTTATCACTTTGGGAACGCTGCCACGGTATTGACGAGCGGCAGATTACACCAGAGCGTTTGCGTAAGTCTGTCGGGGTGGAAAAAACGTTGGCGCAGGATATTCATGAATGGCACGAGTGTGTGGAGTTGATTGAAAAACTTTATCCTGAGTTGGAAAAGCGGTTAGAAAAAGTAAAACCGGATCTGCGCATTGCTCGTCAGGGGATCAAATTAAAGTTTGATGATTTTCAATTGACGACACAGGAGCATACTCATCCGTTATTGGATAAATCTGATTTGATTCAGGTTGCACAGCAAGCCTGGGAAACACGTAGAGAAGGGAGAGGGGTTAGGTTAGTTGGGTTGCATGTCACCCTGCAAAATCCACAATTAGAACGTCAGCTTTTATTAGCGTGGTAAAGATATTAGAGTGGTAAAGATGCAGCCAATAGGCAAACGGCTGAATCTCCCCTACGACAAATAGCAGGGGAGAGACGATAGAGTTTTTGGTTACTTTTTCTTGTCCTTCTTACTCTTTAACCGGAATAGATTTCAGTATCGCGGTGAGTAACTGCCAATATTGACCAACGCTCTTAATGTGAACTTTTTCATCAGGAGAATGAGCGCCACGAATGGTTGGGCCGATGGAAACCATGTCCATGTCAGGATATGGCTTTTTGAACAGGCCACATTCCAGACCAGCGTGGATCACCATGATATTTGGTGTCTTGTCGAAAAGTTGCTGGTAAGTTTCGCGAACTAAATACATCACCGGGGAATTGGCATCAGGCTGCCAACCCGGATAACTGCCACTGGCTACTGTTTTCGCACCAGACAGTTTTGCCAGAGAATGTAGCATCTCAACAACATAAGATTTGCCAGTTTCGATCAGTGAACGAATCAGGCAAATAATTTCGACTTTTTCTTCATCCATTGTCACAACGCCGACGTTCAGCGAAGTTTCTACAACACCTTCGGCGACATCACTCATACGGATAACACCGTTAGGCATGGTATTGAGCATGGAGAGGAAACGAATCTGGCAATCTTCCGTAAGCGCCTGCGATGATGTTTCGATTTCATTCAGTAAGAGAGTAAGGCTAGCTTCAACAACCTCATATTCGTTTTTCAGTGTTTCCAGATAGCTATCTTTCAGTTGATGCAGTTTTTCAAGTTTATCGGCTGGAACTGCAATGACACTGGAACCTTCACGAGGAATGGCATTGCGCAGGGTTCCCCCTTGCAGGTGAATTAATTTCAAGTCTAATTCATCTGCATGTACCGCCAGAAAGCGAGCCAATAATTTGTTGGCGTTGCAAAGCCCCAGATGGATATCACCACCAGAGTGACCCCCTTTCAATCCCTTAATAGTGAGTTCCAGAGTCTTGTAGCCAGATGGCAGAGCTTCACGGGACAATGGCAAGGTTGTGACAAAATCAATGCCCCCGGCACAACCCATGTAAATTTCGCCTTCTTCTTCTGAATCGGTATTGATCAGAATATCAGCCTGTAACCAGCCGGATTTCAGGCCAAATGCGCCGTCCATGCCTGCTTCTTCAGTCATGGTCAATAGAACTTCCAATGGGCCGTGTTTGACGGATTCATCCGCTAACACTGCCAGAGCGGAAGCCATGCCGATACCGTTATCAGAGCCCAGAGTTGTACCATCGGCTGTCACCCAATCACCATCAATATAAGGACGGATAGGATCTTTTGTGAAATCGTGTTGGGTATCATTGTTTTTCTGTGGAACCATATCAAGGTGCGCCTGAAGTACGACGGCCTTGCGATTTTCCATCCCTTTTGAAGCAGGTTTTCTGATCAAAATATTGCCGACTTCATCACGCTCAACATGAAAATCTTTGCTTTTTGCCCATTCAATGATATGGGATGCCAGTGCTTCTTCATGATAGGACGGGTGCGGAATGGAACAAATTTGGGCAAAAATATCCCATAGTGGCTGAGGTGATAAGGTTGATAATGCGGACACGGCGAATCTCCTGTAACTACATTTTGGTGAGAAAATATATCTTGGTGAGAAAATGGTAATGTTTGATACATTGGGGTGCTTTTGTCGTCTTGCGTTATCCCAATGCCCATGCCATGCTTGAGAATACCATTTTATTATCGGCAATGCGCAGTCAGAATGAGGCCTTACCTTGTTTTTACTGGTTTTTGTCTGCTCAAATCACTATAATCTCGCGCAACCTTTTTTCCGCAAAAAAACGCTTTTCTGAAATATTCTTTAGTTTCCAGGATCAAATTTTATGAGTGAAAAATATGTTGTAACGTGGGATATGTTGCAAATACATGCCCGTCAATTGGCACAACGTTTACTTCCCGTCGAACAGTGGAAAGGTATTATTGCTGTCAGCCGCGGTGGTCTTGTACCGGGAGCATTACTGGCACGTGAATTGGGAATTCGTCATGTCGATACTGTCTGTATTTCCAGCTATGATCACGATAATCAGCGCGAGTTGCATGTATTGAAAAAAGCGGAAGGAGACGGTGAAGGTTTTATCGTTGTTGATGATTTGGTTGATAGCGGAGGAACTGCAAAGGCCATTCGCGCGATGTATCCGAAAGCCCATTTTGTAACGATTTTTGCAAAACCTGCCGGTCGTCCTCTTGTGGATAATTATGTTATTGATATTCCCCAAAACACATGGATTGAGCAGCCATGGGATATGGGAGTCATGTTCGTTCCACCTATTTGTGATAAGCAGTAAGATTTTTCTTTTGTCATGACTAAACAAAACCTTTCAGAGTCGCTGTTTAAGCCCCGGTTTAAGCATCCAGAAACCTCTACACTGGTAAAATACACTCGCCCACAGTCTATAAATGCCAGTGATAGCACGCTTGGCGAGGAGCGTTGGTATCGAATGATTAATTGGCTTGCCTGGATCTGGAGGGGGATAAATCCGCTTGAAATTCAAGATGTGCTAAGCCGGATTGCCGTAACAGATGCCGAGCGCAGTACTGACCATTTATTGGATACTGTCATCGGCTATCGTAAAGGAAATTGGGCATTTGAGTGGTCGCAGCAGGCGATGCACTGGCAACAGGAAGCATTGCATGCTGAAGAGGCCGAGAAAGCAGGGACATGTTGGTTAAAAGCTGCAATGCTCTACAGTATTGCTGCTTATCCTCATTTGCGTGGTGATGAATTGGCCGATCAAGCCAGTGTGTTGGCTAATAAAGCCTATGAAAATGCTGCGCGCTTTTCTGATTATGAGTTGAAAAAACTGGAATTTCATTTGGAGGAAGGCAAAAATGTTACTGGACTATTGCATCTTCCTTCCCATGTTCAGGGACCTTGTCCAACGATCTTAGTCTGTGCCAGCCTTGATAATATACAGAGCGATTGTTGGCGTTTATTCCGCGAACATTTTGCGCCTCTCGGTTTTGCCATGTTGACGGTGGATATGCCTTCTGTTGGTTATTCAGCCAAATTTACATTGACACAGGATACCTGCACGCTTCATCAACAAATTCTGCAACAACTGAATACCATACCGTGGATTGATCATACCTGTATCGGTGTGTTTGGTTTTCGTTTTGGTGCAAATATTGCTGTTCGTCTGGCTTATCTGGAACCAAAGCTTATTAAAGGGGTTGCGGTGGTAGGCCCGATTGTTCATGAATTACTGCATGATAAGAAATTACAGCAGAAAATTCCGTCAATGTATATTGATGTGTTGGCTAGCCGATTGGGCATTTACCACGTTGATGAAGAGAGACTGCGTTCAGAGCTGAGTTGTTATTCCTTGAAAAATCAAGGATTGCTGGGCCGACGCTGTATTGTTCCAATGTTTTCAGTGTATTGGGAAGACGATATTTTCAGCCCAAGAAAAGACTCAAAATTGATTGCCATGTCATCAATGGATGGCTCATTACGGGCTATTCCTGCTACATCAGTTTATAGTGGTTTCAATAAGGCATTACACGAAATAAGTGTATGGTTGAAAGATAAAGTTGTATAAAACGAAATTTATTACTTGATATTTTTTAATCATTTGATACAAAGGTGTTCTGTATATAAGGAGACCTTTGTATGACTTTGCCCGCAAGTTATTCTAAAAATAAGTTGTTAAAGAGTTTTTCTGCATTAGGGCCGTATGTACGTGAATTAAAATGCCAAAACGGTTATTTTTTCTTTGACTGTCTGGCGGTTTGTGTCAGTGCAAAAGCGGCGCCAGAAAAACGCGAATTCTGGGGATGGTGGTTGGAATTAGAGGCACAGGAGCAAGGTTTTATTTATAACTATCAGATAGGCTTATTTGATAAAAATGGTGAATGGCGTGCCATGAGTATCAAAAAAAAGGCTGATCTGGAGCATCTTGAGTCGACCTTGCAGACGTTTCATCAACGTCTGGCCGATTCTTTTGAAACGCTCAATCTTACGTTAATCCCATCCGATAATACGATCACTCTTCAGACGCAAATGATAGCATGAGTCTGTTTTAAGCCCGCTTTTTTTAAATTTTGCGTTATGTCAGTTGGCATAACGCTTCTCTCCTGTTAAAACTAAATATTGTTTTTTTAAACGCGTGGTTTTCTTAAGCATATTGCTTTTTCAAATTGTTTTTTCAAATAACTGTAATGGCAGAAATATGATAAATGGCAGCCAAACATTGGTTGTGAAACTGGGGACGAGTGTATTGACTGGTGGCTCTCGTCGTTTGAATCGTGCTCACATTGTGGAGCTGGTTCGCCAATGTGCTCAACAGCATGAAAAAGGCCACCGCATTATTATTGTGACTTCCGGCGCGATTGCGGCCGGACGTGAGCATTTAGGATATCCTGATCTTCCCGCTACAATCGCGTCAAAACAGTTGCTGGCAGCAGTCGGGCAAAGCCGTCTGATTCAATTATGGGAGCAGCTTTTCTCGATTTATGGTATCCATGTCGGGCAAATGTTGCTAACCCGTGCGGACTTGGAAGATCGTGAACGCTTCTTGAATGCAAGAGATACACTTCAGGCATTGCTTGATAACCACATTGTTCCCATTATTAATGAAAATGATGCCGTTGCGACAGCGGAAATTAAAGTGGGTGACAATGATAACCTTTCTGCGTTAGCGGCTATTTTGGGCAGTGCAGATAAATTATTGCTCCTGACAGATATCGAAGGACTTTATACTGCGGATCCTCGCAACAATCCTGATGCAGAATTGATCTCTGAAGTACATGACATCAGCGATGAATTGAAAATGATGGCCGGAGACAGTGTTTCAGGTTTGGGCACGGGAGGAATGGCGACAAAACTTCAGGCTGCTGGTGTTGCCGGGCGTGCAGGAATTGATGTCATCATCGCGGCTGGCAATAAACCAGACGTTATTGCCGATGTCATTCAAGGAAAACCAGTAGGTACACGTTTTCATGGTCAAGCCAGCCCGATGGAAAATCGTAAACGCTGGATCTTTGGCGCACCTCCTGCCGGAGAAATCATTGTCGATCATGGTGCAGAAGCCGCCATCCTTGAAAAAGGCAGTTCATTGTTACCAAAAGGGATCAAAAACGTTAAAGGTGATTTTTCCCGTGGTGAAGTTATTCGCATTCTTAGCTTATCCGGCAAAGATTTGGCTCATGGTGTTTGCCGCTACAACAGTGACGCCTTACGTTTGATTGCAGGTCATCATTCACAGCAAATCAGCCAGATACTGGGATATGAATATGGTGCTGTTGCGGTTCACCGTGACGATTTGATCGTAAGTTAATTGATCATAATTGATAGATCTTAATTGATCGTGAGTAAAGGATTCCACCATGCTAGAGCAGATGGGAAAAGCAGCCAAAGCAGCATCATGGCGATTGGCTCAGTTAAGTACCAGCCAGAAAAATCAGGCATTGAATCACATTGCTGATTTATTGGAGACTGAAAGTGAGGTTATTCTTGCGGCCAACCAGCAAGACATGGACCAAGCCCGTGAACAGGGTATGAATGACGCGTTGCTCGATAGGTTATTGCTGACATCTGAGCGCTTGAACGCTATAGCTAATGATGTGCGTCAGGTCTGTCGTTTGGCCGATCCGGTTGGGCAAGTGATGGATGGGCAATTATTGGATAATGGATTGCAATTGAGCCGTCGCCGTGTTCCTCTGGGAGTCATTGGCGTAATTTATGAAGCCCGTCCGAACGTCACTATTGATGTCGCATCATTGTGTCTGAAAACCGGCAATGCGGTAATATTGCGCGGTGGTAAAGAAACTCATCATACTAATCAGGCCATGGTTAAAGTGATTCAGCAGGCACTGGAACAAAGCGGGCTACCTGCGGCTGCGGTTCAGGCTATCAGTAAACCGGATCGTGAGTTGGTGGCTGAATTGCTGAAAATGGATCGCTATGTTGATATGTTGATCCCTCGCGGTGGCGCTGGATTGCATAAACTGTGTCGTGAACAATCCACTATTCCGGTGATTACCGGAGGAATTGGTGTTTGTCACACATTTGTAGATGAAAACATCAATATCGAAAAAGCATTGGAAGTTATCACTAATGCGAAAGTGCAACGTCCAAGCGCCTGTAATTCATTAGAAACCTTGTTGGTGCATGAGAAAATTGCGGCTGATTTCCTGCCAATCTTAAGTGTAAAAATGAAAGAGCAGGGAGTGACATTACATGCCAGTGAATCCGCAATGGCATTGCTGAAAAACGGCCCTGCAACAGTTGTCGAAGTGATAGAGGAAGATTACTGTGATGAATGGCTGTCACTGGATATGAATGTGGAGATTGTCAGCGATATTGATCAAGCAATTGACCATATCCGCACTTATGGTACGGCTCATTCTGACGCGATCTTGACTGAGTCGTTGCAACAGGCTGACTATTTTGTACATCGGGTAGATTCAGCCGCTGTATATGTAAATGCAAGTACCCGTTTTACTGATGGTGGTCAATTTGGTTTAGGGGCTGAAGTGGCTGTCAGTACGCAAAAATTACACTCCAGAGGCCCAATGGGACTTGATGCACTGACAACATATAAATGGATTGGTTATGGCGATTATTTACCTCGCCGCTAATAGGGTTCTGTTTTAGTTAAAACTCATTGGATTATGCAGTCACACTTAGGATTAAGTGTGACTTTTTGTTCAATAAAAAATACTTTTTACACTAGTGTAAATATTTAGTTACTATACTCCATGTTTAGACTTAATTTCACATATCCTTCAGGAAAACAGCAAAATGAACCAAACTCTATTCATCGTAGGTGCACGAGGTGCAGGGAAGACGACAATAGGTAAGTTGTTAGCTGAAGCATTGTCGTATAAATTTGTTGACACTGATGAGAGTGTCCAGAGCTCCAGTCAAATGAGTATTGCTGATCTTGTTGAACAAAATGGTTGGGAATATTTCAGAAAACTGGAAGGCCAGATACTGAAAACGGTGAGTCAACGTGAACATGTCATTTCCACGGGTGGGGGAATGGTTCTGGCACCAGAAAATCGCCTTTATATGCAGCAGAATGGCACGGTGATTTATTTGCAGACGTCCGCAGAAGTGTTAGCCAGGCGGTTATCACTCAATCCAGAAAACTCACAGCGCCCCAGCCTGACAGGAAAATCCATCACAGAAGAAATAGAAGCGGTATTAGTTGAAAGGGAGCCACTATATCATGAGTGTGCAGACTTAATTGTTGATGCCAGCCTTACAACAGAAGATATTGTCTTTAGTGTTAAATCTTACATTTTGAACCAGAAAAAATAAAATTATCTGATATATCGAGGTCTTTTAGGTTTATTTCTCATATGGCGGGTAAATCCTGTATATCAGATTGCTTATACAAATTATAGTATCATTCTACTTACTCACTTTAATTTTATTTAATTATATTGAGATATGGATATGCTCTTAAATTTTATACGGTTACTTATTCGTGTGTTTTTTCGTGTCACAGTAGAAGGCGATGATAAGCAGTTTAAACATCCAAAATGTATTATTACACCCAATCACGTTTCATTTCTGGATGGTCTTTTAATTGGGTTGTTCTTGCCAGTAAAACCAGTATTCGCTATCTATTCTAATATTGCGACCCGTGGTTTTCTCAAATTCATCAAATCTTATGCGGATGTTGTACCTCTGGATCCAACCAACCCGATGGCTGTCAGGACATTGGTTAAAGAAGTGGAGAAAGGGCGTCCGATTGTGATTTTCCCGGAAGGAAGGATCACTGTGACCGGCTCCCTTATGAAAATCTATGATGGTGCCGCGTTTATTGCAGCTAAATCAGGCGCAAAGGTGGTTCCGATTCGTATTGATGGCGCGGAACAAACCATTTTTGGGCGATTGAAAGGAATAATGAAACTGCATTGGTTCCCGAAAATCACCCTTAAAATTTTACCTGCCGTTGATCTGCCGATGCCGGATGCACCTAACTCTACAACACGCCGCCGTTTAGCTGGGGAACATCTTCATGCCATCATGATGGATGTGAGAATGCAGACACGTCCAAAAGAAACGTTGTTTAGTGCTTACCTGGCTGCACAAAAACGCTTTGGTCGTTTTAAACCTTGTATTGAGGATGTGAATCTCAAGGAAGACAGTTATCACTCATTATTGAAAAAAATATTAGGTGTCAGCCGGATTTTAGAACGCTTTACAAAAGAAGGTGAACGGGTTGGCTTGCTACTGCCGAATGCAACTGTGATGGCGGCTGCCGTTTATGGTGCTTCGTTGAAAGGGCGGATACCTGCTCTGTTGAACTATACGGCAGGCAGCAGCGGCATTAAAAATGCCATGCAGGCAGCAACCATTAAAACCATTGTAACCTCTCGTCAATTTCTGGAAAAAGGGCAATTGACCCACTTACCAGAACAGGTGACAGAAGCGAATTGGGTATATCTTGAGGATTTAAAAGACAGCATCACTCGGGATGATAAGCTATGGATACTGTGGCATCTGATTTTCCCTTCCAAGGCCATCATGACTTCGCAAAAGCCGGAAGATGATGCTTTGATCCTGTTTACGTCAGGTTCAGAAGGCGCGCCAAAGGGGGTTGTTCATAGCCACACCAGCTTACTGGCTAACGTTGAGCAGATAAAAACAATTGCTGATTTTACCCCACAAGACCGTTTTATGTCCTGCTTACCACTGTTTCATGCCTTTGGTCTGACAGTCGGTTTACTTACTCCGTTAATGACAGGCAGCCGGGTATTCCTTTATCCAAGCCCACTGCATTACCGTGTTGTGCCTGAGTTGATCTATGATCGCAACTGCACCGTGTTGTTCGGAACTTCGACTTTTTTGGGTCATTACGCCCGCTTTGCACATCCTTATGATTTTGCCCGGTTGCGCTATGTGGTAGCTGGCGCAGAAAAATTGTCAGAAAATACTAAACGTGTTTGGCAGGATAAATTCGGTATTCGTATTTTGGAAGGTTATGGTGTGACAGAGTGTGCACCTGTTGTTGCGATCAACGTACCAATGGCAGCAAAAATGGGAAGCGTCGGTCGGATTTTACCGGGAATGGAGGCACGTTTACTGCCTGTACAGGGTATAGAAGACGGAGGGCGCCTACAGTTACGAGGGCCGAATGTCATGAAAGGTTATTTGCGTGTCGAAGCACCTGAGCGTTTGGAGCCACCATCGGCAGAAGATGCGGTAGGAAATAACCAAATCGGTTGGTATGACACTGGAGATATCGTTTCGATTGACGAAGAAGGTTTCTGTACGATTAAAGGGCGTGTGAAACGCTTTGCTAAATTGGCGGGAGAAATGGTTTCTCTTGAAGCGGTAGAGCAAATCGCATCAAGGGCTTCCATTGATGCACTACATGCAGCAACCGCCAAGAGTGATCAAAGTAAAGGTGAAGCGCTAGTCCTGTTCACAACAGATACCAATTTGAATAGAAATACAATGCTGGGAATAGCCCGCGAAATGGGAATGCCTGAGTTGGCGGTTCCACGAGACATTCGTTATATCAAGCAACTTCCTTTGCTTGGTAGTGGCAAGCCAGATTTTGTCACATTAAGAAAAATGGCCGAACAGGAGTAAGGTAACATGGGAGTAAGGAAATGAATGGTACTGTGGAAACACAACCACTGTTAAATCAGGGTATGAAAGCAGTATTATTATCGCAATTTCTCTCTGCTTTTGCTGACAATGCGCTATTCTTTGCCATCCTGGCTCAATTAAAGGCTGAGGCTTACCCAGAATGGAGTCTGCCTGCCCTGCAAATTGTCTTCGTACTGACCTATATTGTACTTGCCCCCTTTGTGGGGCAAATTGCTGATCGGTTTTCAAAAGGGCGCGTCATGCTCTTTTCCAATAGCGTTAAATTGCTTGGAGCCATCAGTATCTGCATCGATATGAATCCGTTTCTGGGATATACCTTAGTGGGAATTGGTGCGGCTGCTTATTCTCCTGCTAAGTATGGGATCTTGGGGGAATTGACGAATGGCGGACGTTTGGTAAAAGCCAATGGGATGATGGAAGCATCGACCATTGCTGCTATTTTGATTGGCTCAGTTGCTGGCGGATTCCTTTCTGACGCTAGTCTGATATGGGCATTAGGGCTTTGTGCATCGTTGTATGCTGCCGCAGTTGTGGCGAATTTTTATATTCCCCGTTTGGGGGCCGCCCGCCAAGGAAAAGGCTGGAATCCCAAAAAAATGCTGGTGGATTTTATCTCGGTTTGTGCTTCACTTTGGCGTAATCAGGACACGAGATTTTCATTGGTTGGCACCAGTTTATTTTGGGGGGCAGGTGTCACACTGAGATTCCTGTTGGTTGCTTGGGTTCCCGTTGTTCTGGGAATAGAGGGAAATACCACACCTACATTGATGAATGCTGTAGTCGCTATTGGTATCATTGTTGGTGCTGGTCTGGCGGCACGGTTTATTACATTGAAAACTGTGCGCCGTTGTATGCCAGCAGGCATCCTGATTGGCATTATGGTTATTCTTTTTGTCACTCAGCAATCAATAGGGTTTTCCTACCTGATCTTGATAGCCCTCGGCATATTTGGTGGACTATTTGTTGTTCCATTAAACGCATTGTTGCAAGAGCATGGAAAACATTCGATGGGAGCAGGTAAAGCCGTTGCTGTACAAAACCTTGGTGAAAACAGTGCCATGCTGGTTATGCTGGGGCTATATTTGATTTCCATTAGCTTTGGTGCCTCAGCCGTTGCGGTTGGCATTGGTTTTGGGAGCTTGCTCTCCTTGGCAATAGGGGGACTATGGATTTGGGATCTGTTTCGGAAAAATTAATTTCTTATAGCATTGAAGGCCTGTTATGGATGAAAAAATCCTGTATCAGCTTAGTATTGAACTGGGAAAGAGATTAACACAGAGAAAATTATCCGTGACCTGTGCAGAATCCTGCACAGGGGGCTGGATTGCCAAAGTGATCACAGATATTGCGGGAAGTTCAGCCTATTTTAATCGCGGTTTCGTGACATACGGTAATAATGCTAAACATGAAATGCTGGGTGTTTCACTGGCATCACTCGAACAGTTTGGTGCAGTCAGCGAACGGGTCGTAAAAGAAATGGCCGAAGGGGCACTAAAAGCCGCTAAAGCGGATTTTGCTGTTTCTGTCAGTGGTATTGCCGGGCCAGATGGCGGCAGTGAAGAAAAACCACCCGGCACAGTTTGGTTTGGCTTTGCTTTTCATGTAAATGGCAGCATACAGACTGTAGTACATCACCAACATTTTGTGGGTGATCGCAATGTAGTGCGTCTACAGGCTGTTATTTTTTCTTTAACAACATTGTTGGAAGAAATCGTAAAAAATTAGCTTGATGCTGTATGATTATACAGTATAATCATATGGCACTTTGGTATCAGAAACAGTTTATCAGCAGTGGGGCAGCCCCTTCATTGCTTGCGAAGGAGTAAACATGGCTAACGATGAAAACAAACAAAAAGCACTAGCAGCAGCGCTGGGTCAAATTGAGAAACAATTTGGTAAAGGTTCCATCATGCGTTTGGGTGAAAACCGTTCAATGGATGTTGAAACCATTTCTACAGGCTCTTTGTCACTGGATATTGCATTGGGTGCGGGTGGTTTGCCAATGGGCCGTATCGTTGAAATATACGGGCCTGAATCTTCCGGTAAAACAACGCTGACATTGCAAGTAATTGCTGCAGCCCAACGCGAAGGCAGAACTTGTGCTTTTATTGATGCCGAACATGCCCTTGATCCAGTTTATGCCAAAAAACTGGGTGTAGATATTGATAACCTGTTGTGTTCTCAGCCTGATACAGGTGAACAAGCACTGGAAATTTGTGATGCTTTATCACGTTCTGGCGCTGTTGATGTCATTATCGTTGACTCCGTTGCTGCATTGACACCAAAAGCAGAAATTGAAGGTGAAATTGGTGATTCCCATATGGGGTTGGCAGCACGTATGATGAGTCAGGCCATGCGTAAGCTGGCGGGTAATTTGAAAAACTCAAATACCCTGCTGATCTTCATCAACCAGATCCGTATGAAAATTGGTGTGATGTTTGGTAACCCAGAAACCACGACTGGCGGTAATGCACTGAAATTCTACGCATCCGTTCGTTTGGATATTCGTCGTACCGGTTCTGTGAAAAATGGTGATGAGGTTGTTGGCAGCGAAACTCGTGTAAAAGTAGTCAAGAACAAAGTTGCAGCGCCATTTAAGCAAGCTGAATTCCAAATTCTTTATGGTGAAGGTATTAACACACTCGGTGAATTAATCGATTTGGGTGTTAAACACAAAATGGTGGAAAAAGCAGGTGCGTGGTATAGCTATAATGGCGACAAAATTGGGCAAGGTAAAGCCAATGCCACTATTTATCTGAAAGAGCATCCAGAAACTGCGGCTGAATTAGATAAGAAACTGCGCGAACTGTTGCTGAATAATACTGGAGACTTTAGTAGCGCGGCTTCCGATTATGTAACAGATTATGAAGATAACGGTGAAGAAGTAAATAACGAAGAGTTCTAATTACTCTTTATTCTGCCGTAATGCACAGAAATAATCTGGCTTTTTCAAAACCACATCCATCTAGGGTGTGGTTTTTTTATAGGAAGTGAACATCCTTGAAACAGGTGTATCGAAACTGGCCTAACGAACGGACTTTCAGAAAATGCCCAGACGAATTACAATGCTGAAAAGCGAATGGATTTATATGGGATTTTACTTCTAATGGAAGACATTCTATCTTAACCCCACTTTAATTTATTCGTGAGTGGAAATGGTAATGTGATATACCATCTCAACCATTCATAAATCTGTTTTTTCAGCTTGATTTCGGGACAATTATGAGCAAAAGCACCGCTGAGATCCGTCAAGCGTTTCTTGACTTTTTTCATACTAAAGGGCACCAGATAGTACCAAGTAGTTCGTTGGTGCCAAACAATGATCCAACATTGTTGTTCACCAACGCAGGGATGAACCAGTTCAAAGATGTTTTTCTTGGATTAGATAAAAGGCCTTATTCCAGAGCAACAACGGCTCAGCGCTGCGTTCGTGCTGGTGGTAAACATAACGATTTAGAAAATGTGGGATATACAGCCCGTCACCATACTTTCTTCGAAATGTTGGGTAACTTCAGTTTTGGTGATTATTTTAAACAAGATGCCATCAAATACGCATGGGAGCTATTGACCGGCGAAGAATGGTTTAATCTGCCGAAAGAAAAACTGTGGGTTACTGTCTATGAGACAGACGATGAAGCCTATGATATTTGGCATAAAGAAGTCGGTGTTCCAACAGAAAGAATTATTCGCATTGGCGATAACAAAGGTGCCCCTTATGCGTCAGATAACTTCTGGCAAATGGGTGACACCGGCCCTTGTGGCCCTTGTACAGAAATTTTCTATGACCATGGTGACCACATTTGGGGAGGCCCTCCTGGTAGCCCAGAAGAAGACGGTGACAGATATATTGAAATCTGGAACATTGTCTTCATGCAATTCAATCGCCATGCCGATGGTACAATGGAACCACTGCCAAAACCGTCAGTTGATACCGGTATGGGGCTGGAGCGTATCGCCGCAGTATTGCAGCACGTCAACTCTAACTACGAGATTGACTTATTCCAGAATTTGATTGCTTCAGTTGCAGAAGTGACGGGAGCAACAGATCTCACCAATAAATCTCTGCGCGTTGTTGCAGATCATATCCGGGCATGTGCGTTCTTGATTTGTGATGGTGTTATTCCATCCAATGAGAACCGTGGATATGTACTTCGCCGCATTATTCGTCGTGCTGTCCGTCATGGTAATATGCTCGGTGCAAAAGATACTTTCTTCTATAAATTAGTTGCTCCATTGATTAAGGTGATGGGCGCTGCTGGTGAAGAGCTGAAAAAACAGCAGTCTTTGGTTGAGCAGGTATTGAAAACTGAAGAAGAACAATTCGCCCGTACCTTGGATCGTGGTTTACAGTTACTGGATGAAGAATTGGAGAAATTGCCCGGCGATACCCTGGATGGTGCAACTGCTTTCCGTTTGTATGATACCTATGGTTTTCCAGTTGATTTGACTGCGGATGTTTGCCGTGAAAGAAATATCAAAGTTGATGAAGCTGGTTTTGATGTAGCGATGGAAAACCAACGTCGTCGTGCCCGTGAATCCAGTGGTTTTGGTACAGACTACAATGAATTGATCAAAGTTGACGGTCGAAGTGATTTTTGTGGTTATGAACATAATTCACAGCAAGCTGCTATTACCGCTATCTTCCGTAATGGCGAATCTGTTGAACAAATTCATGCAGGCGAAGAGGCGATCGTTATACTTGATAAAACAGCTTTCTATGCTGAATCAGGCGGACAGGTTGGAGATACAGGACAGTTGTTGAATGGCAATGGTATCTTCGAAGTTACTGATACTCAGAAATATGCTCAGGCAATCGGCCACATTGGTAAATTGACAAGTGGTAGTTTGAGCGTTAAACATACAGTCAATGCTGAAATTGATGTGGTACGCAGAAATGCGATCCGTTTGAACCATTCTGCAACCCATTTGCTGCATGCAGCATTGCGTAACATTCTGGGAGAGCATGTTTCTCAGAAAGGCTCTTTAGTCAATGATAAATACCTGCGCTTTGACTTCTCTCATTTTGAAGCAATGAAGCCAGAACAGATTCGTCAGACAGAAAATCTGGTGAACGAAGAAATTCGCAAAAATTCACCAGTTGTTACAGAATTAATGGAGCTGGAAGAAGCAAAAGCTAAAGGTGCTATGGCACTGTTTGGCGAGAAGTATGATGAAAAAGTTCGTGTACTGAGCATGGGCGGCTTTTCTACCGAATTATGTGGTGGTACTCATGCAAGTCGCACTGGTGATATTGGGTTGTTCCGTATATCCAGTGAATCAGGTACAGCAGCAGGAATTCGCCGTATTGAAGCCATTACGGGGCAAACTGCGCTGAACTCAATTTATCAGCAAGCTGATTTACTGCAAGACATTGCTCATCTGGTGAAAGGTGATATTAGTAGCCTGAATGAGAAAGTGAAAACGACACTGGACAGAACGAAACAGTTGGAAAAAGAGTTGCAACAACTGAAATCTCAGCAAGCAGCTCAGGAAAGCTCTTCTTTAGCTAATCAGGCTAAAGAGATCCAAGGTGTTCGTTTACTGGTGACACAATTAGGTGATGTTGAACCTAAGATGCTCAGAACAATGGTTGATGATCTGAAAAATCAGTTGGGATCGGCAATTATTGTGCTTTCTACAGTGACTGGTGATAAAGTCAGCCTAATTGTTGGTATAACAAAGGATTTGACTGCTAGAATAAAAGCAGGCGATTTAATCTCTTTCGTTGCCCAACAAGTTGGAGGTAAAGGAGGAGGCCGTCCTGATCTGGCTCAGGCTGGCGGGACAGATGTAACTGCTCTTCCTTCGGCATTGGCTAGTGTAGAAGAGTGGGTAACATTGCGGTTATAGTTGGTATCGCCGTGACAGTAACGGCATCATGAAAGCGTTTTTTCTATGATGCCGATGTTTTTTGTTGTGAAATTGTTGAAATGTTGGGCACATACTTATATTTTAGCTATCCTATAGATATAGGAAATGTGTTCAAAACTGCTTATACTTTAAGTAGATATCATTGCTTTACGTTTTCACGGTGTTTGATGGATAATAGCGGGGAAACCTAGAGACCCGACTCTTTTAAATTTTCAAGGAGCAAAGAATGCTTATTCTGACTCGTCGAGTTGGTGAAACACTCATGATAGGCGATGAGGTAACAGTCACAGTACTGGGAGTTAAAGGCAACCAAGTTCGCATTGGTGTAAACGCACCCAAGGAAGTTTCTGTTCACCGTGAAGAAATTTATCAACGGATTCAGGCAGAGAAATCTCAGCCTACAACTTTTTAATTCAAGAATGGCGTCCACGCTTTTTTTAAGACTTGGGCGCTACTCTACTTCCCTGTTTTGTGAACCTGATCAGGTTACCTTTTCTTGTTACTATTCCTGTTACTACCTTAATTCTATTCTCTCACGTCTTTTTATTTTCTATCTGTTGAAAAAGCCTCGTTCATGGGGCCATAGCGATGAATAATCATTTTTATAAATTTTAATGGTGCTTAGCGGATTTTGCTGTTGATAAAATAGCTCTTTAGATGCTAAACCAAGCGTTTTGCGCGCTAAGTATTCAAACGGAAAAAAGTTTCGAAAAATTGTTTGACTTATCAGGCAGGGAAAGTAATATGTGCGCCATCGCAGCGACGAAGAGCTTAGAAAGAAGCTTCTGAGCAGTAAGCAGAAGAAGACATTCTAAGAACTACGAAGTGAAAACTTCAGGTCGCAAGTTTTAAAGCGTTTTAGTTTTAAAAATATGGTGAGGTGGCCGAGAGGCTGAAGGCGCTCCCCTGCTAAGGGAGTATGTGGTTAAGAGCTGCATCGAGGGTTCGAATCCCTCCCTCACCGCCATTTAAGCAACGCATCCGTAGCTCAGCTGGATAGAGTACTCGGCTACGAACCGAGCGGTCGGAGGTTCGAATCCTCCCGGATGCGCCACTTTAAACACCGCGATTTTTAGGTATCTCAATTCTGTCAAGTCGGGCAATCAGCAGCGCCTGAACAGGAATAGTAAACCGACAATGCATCCATAGCTCAGCTGGATAGAGTACTCGGCTACGAACCGAGCGGTCGGAGGTTCGAATCCTCCTGGATGCACCATTTTAAACACCGTGAGTTTTAGGTGTATCAATTCTGAAAAGTTAGGCAATCAGCAGCGCCTGACCAGAAATAGAAAACTGACAACGCATCCATAGCTCAGCTGGATAGAGTACTCGGCTACGAACCGAGCGGTCGGAGGTTCGAATCCTCCTGGATGCACCATATTCAACATTGTGATTCCATCATGGTGTTAATGTTCTGAGAGTAAGACCGTCTATAATGTCTGCTCAGAAATAGAAAACCTGACAACGCATCCGTAGCTCAGCTGGATAGAGTACTCGGCTACGAACCGAGCGGTCGGAGGTTCGAATCCTCCCGGATGCACCATTTTAAAACCCTGCCTTATCAAGGCAGGGTTTTTTTATTGCTATTTGAAACATAATATTTCCTTCATCATTATTTGATCGTAATTTGACCTTTGATAAGTCATCACCTCTATGTAATCAGCGACAACTTGGCTTGTTTCATATAAAGTAAACTCTTAGTAATAATCTTTTTAAAACTCCACGGAGGTCAAATTGATCCCGGACGTATCAAAGGCATTGTCATGGCTAGAGGCAAACCCTACTGTGTTAGATGGTATTTGTCGCGGCATTGAACGTGAAACATTGCGTGTTACTCCAGAAGGTCATTTAGCTAAGACGGCGCATCCAGAATCACTTGGTGCTTCTTTAACGCATAAATGGATTACAACTGATTTTGCTGAATCTCTATTGGAGTTTATTACCCCTGTTGATAACAACATAGATAGTACCATTGATTTCCTTAACGATTTACATCGTTATACCGCGAGAAATCTGGGCGACGAAAAAATGTGGCCTTTGAGTATGCCATGTTTCATTGACGATGAGGAAAACATCACTCTGGCACAATATGGTACGTCTAATGTGGGGCGTTTTAAGACGTTGTATCGTGAGGGATTAAAGAATCGTTACGGTGCACTGATGCAGACGATTTCAGGGGTGCATTATAATTTTTCTCTTCCACTAAGTTTCTGGCAGGCACGGTTAGGTATTAAAGATGCAGAAACGGGAAAAGAGCAGATTTCAGAGGGATACTTTCGTCTGATCCGTAATTATTACCGCTTTGGTTGGGTGATTCCCTATTTATTTGGTGCATCACCAGCAATTTGCTCCTCATTTTTACGTGGTCGGAATACAGCGTTATCCTTTGAGAAAACTGAAAAAGGGACTTGTTACCTACCTTATGCGACTTCTCTGAGGATGAGTGACCTAGGGTATACCAACAAATCGCAAAGTGATCTGAATATCACTTTTAATAATCTCCATACGTACGTAGAAGGTCTTAAGAAAGCGATCCATAAACCATCTGCTGATTTTGCGGCAATTGGCGTCAAAAAAGGGGATAAGTACCTCCAACTTAATACTAATGTCCTTCAAATTGAAAATGAGTTGTACGCACCAATACGCCCTAAACGGGTAACTCTGGAGGGGGAATCGCCTTCTGATGCGTTATTGAGAGGCGGTATAGAGTACATTGAAGTACGCTCTTTAGACATTAACCCTTTCTCCCCGATTGGTGTTGATGAAACTCAGATTCGTTTTCTTGACCTATTCTTGATATGGTGTGCCTTAGCTGATGCTCCTGAAATGGGAAGTAAAGAGCTTGAGTGTTGTCGCGGTAACTGGAATAAAGTGATTTTGGAAGGACGTAAGCCAGAGTTACATATCGGTATTGGTGGTGGTGTTGAACAACAACCCCTTAAGTCTGTCGGGCAAGAACTATTCCGGGATTTAGAGCGGGTTGCTGAAGTTTTGGATGCTTGTTCAGGAACTCAGTATCAGTCAGTGTGTAAAGAACTGGTTATTATGTTTGAAGATCCATCGCTAACGTTTTCAGCGCGCGTATTAGGCAAGATGAAAACGCAAGGGATAGGTGGTTTTGGATTGGAACTGGCAAAAAAATACAGTCAGGAATTGATTGAAGAGCCTTACTCAATTTTGAATAATGATGAAAGTTTTTCTGCTGAACGTGATGCTTCTGTATTGAGGCAACACAATCTTGAGCAACAAGACAGCATGAGTTTTGATGACTATCTAAAACTTCATGCTGGGAGTTAAAAAAGAAAATGGCCACCAAGCGGTGGCCGAATAAAATCTCTTAAAGAATAGGGATGATAACAATTTGCGCGTCTTCATATCTTATGACCAGCCGCAAGTAAAAAGGTTTCATCTATCTGGAAAAATTTTCGTAAAAAATCTGATGCCCTAGGAGGTAGGTTTATGCCTTTATTGGATAGTTTTACAGTTGACCATACTCGTATGGCTGCTCCAGCAGTTAGAGTTGCCAAGATGATGAAAACGCCTCATGGCGATACTATCACCGTATTTGATTTACGTTTTTGTGTTCCTAATAAAGCCGTGATGCCAGAAAAGGGTATTCATACTCTTGAGCATCTGTTTGCGGGTTTTATGCGTAATCATTTGAACGGTGATGGTGTTGATATTATCGATATCTCCCCGATGGGATGCCGTACTGGTTTTTATATGAGCTTGATCGGTGCCCCGACAGAGTTAAGAGTAGCTGAGTCTTGGAAAGCTGCGATGGCCGATGTACTGAAAGTTCAAAATCAGAACCAGATCCCAGAACTAAACATTTATCAGTGCGGTACTTATGAAATGCATTCACTAAAAGAAGCTCAAGATATTGCTCAGAGTATTCTTGATGCCGGTGTTCGCGTTAATCTGAACGAAGAGTTAGCATTGCCTGAAGAAAAGCTTGTAGAGCTTCGAGTTTAGTCTGTTTGTTAAGTCAATAAGCGATACAACATCTTGGTTACCATTCTATATTCTGGCTGTGAAACTCTTGTTAAGCAGCCAGATCTACTTTAGGGACAGAGTTAGCTCATTTTTTGCCAGCCTTGTGTTGCTATTTTCCCTCTTAAAGAACCCTTATCGAAAATATACCTGCGTGATACGCTTGTCTTTTGGGTACAGATAAGTTTTCTATTGAATGGTAATATTCAAGGTATTTTAACATTTGTAATATTTTATAATATTATGCCTGTTATGAATTTTATTATGAACAATTTTGATTAAGATATTGTATTTGTTTCTGGCATAAGTTCAGTGAAGCAGAATACTTTAAGCATTTAAAATGCTCCTGCCTGAAAGCAAAGAATAGAAGCAATAATATATGTTGTGTGAATCTACCATATATTATTGCTCTTAAACCACCCTGGAACATACAGTGAGATAGTATTTGGGTGGTCTTTATCCTGAGTGAATGTGAATAATGGCTAAATTATTCACTGGAGGTTATGTCTTGTTCCGTTCTTTTGTTCATTGGTGTTACACGCACCTGCTTAATAACATTATCGTGTACGGAAAGAACTTCAAAATTATATTTGTTAATTTGTACTTGAACACTCAATTCAGGAAGTTCACCTAATTCTTCCAGAATCATTCCATTCATTGTTCTTGGGCCATCTTCAGGGAGCGCCCAATTGAAGGCTTTGTTTAGCTCGCGAATATTAGCTGTACCATCCACCAAAACGGTGCCATCACTTTGTGGAAGAACTTCTTCGGCCAAAGTTGGGGACATGGACGTGGTAAAATCGCCAACAATTTCTTCCAAAATATCTTCGACAGTAACGAGTCCTTGAATATCTCCATATTCATCCACGATCAAACCGACTTTCTGCTTGTTGCGTTGGAAGTTAACGAGCTGGGTATTCAGCGGAGTACTGACGGGGATAAAGTAGATTTTATCTGCTGCTTTAATTAAGTTTCTTTTTGTGAACTCTTTTTTCTCCATCATCAATCGGTAGGCTTCACGTACCCGTAGCATACCAATGGCATCATCAAGGGAATCCCGATAAAGCACAATTCGCCCATGCGGTGAATGTGTTAATTGCCTGATGACGGATTTCCAATCATTGTTAATGTCAATGCCAACAATCTCATTACGAGGCACCATTATGTCGCCAACGGTGACTTTCTCAAGATCCAGTATTGAGATCAGCATGTCTTGATTGCGGCGCGATAGATTGGTATTTGATTCATTTACGATTGTTCTCAATTCGTCCTTGCTGACCGCATCATTACGAATATTAGAAACTTTGATGCCCAGACAACGCATAAACAGCAAACTGATTTTATTAAATGCCCAAACGAGAGGCAGCATGATTTTTTCCAGTGGGCGCAGCAGGAAACTACTTGGAAATGCTATTCTTTCTGGGTAAAGAGCCGCAATGGTCTTTGGCATCACTTCGGAGAAAATAAGGATCACGAAAGTGAGTATGCCTGTAGCAATGGCAACACCTGCATCACCATAAAGGCGCATACCAACAATAGTAGCGAGAGAAGACGCCAGAATATTGATGAGATTGTTACCAATAAGAATAAGGCTGATAAGCCTATCTGGGTGACGCAGCAGAGATTCTACCCTACGTGCAGAGTTGCTCCCCTGTTTAGCTAAATGACGTAAGCGATAGCGGTTGATTGTCATCATACTGGTTTCTGAGGCTGAGAAATAGGCCGAAACGAAAACCATGACAATAAGAATGATAATCAGTGTGCCTGTTGAGACGTGCTCCAAAACAGAATTCCTTCCTAATATGTATGCAAACTGGCTATGGGTCTTTTGACTCTTAATAAACCATAATTTCCTGCAATAGCCTGTTACCGAAAAAAGCGAGAGTCAGAATAAATGCACCAATCAGATTGAACCAAATAACGCGTTTGCCACGCCATCCTTCATGATAGTGCCCCCAAAGCAAAATAACGTAGATGAACCATGCAATGATAGATAAAACCGATTTATGAATATTTTCTTTACTGAAAACATCATCCATGTACATGATGCCTGTGCATAGCGTCAATGTTAGTAAAATTACACCAACTTGGGTAATGTGAAACATTTTGCGCTCGATGGCCATCAGTGGAGGTATGCCAGAAGTAAAGGAAAACTTTTTCTTTTTGAGCTGATAATCCAACCATCCAAGCTGCAAAGCATAAAGAGCGGCAATGAGTAAAGTGGTATAGCCAAGTAATGCCAGCCCAATATGAATGAATAATTCGACACTGCCTTCAAGATGCGTAATGAATTCTCCTGGCATCATGCTGGCTAATATCAAATTTATCATGGAGAAGCTGTAAACAATCGGTAATAAAAACCATGCACGACCACGGAAAGCGACGATCGTCATGATAATGCACATAAGTAAACTAACGATTGAGCCTAAATTCAATAGCGTAAGGTTTTGACCACTGCTGACATGAAATACTTGATATTTTAATGCAATCGCGTGATTAACTAATGCCACAATTGCGAAAAAAAGAGCCAGTTTTTGATAACTGTTTTGTTGGCGCAGTAACCCTGGTACAACGAGTGTCAGGCTAATGAGATAGGCAAGTAAAGCAATAATTGAAAATACCAGCATAACGTTTATCGTTTTCGCAATAGTGTTTACCCTTCAAGCTATTCAAGCTATTCAAATTATAGTTTGAAATCTATCGGGTATGGATTGAACTTAAAATTTAAGTATACCGCTAGCAGGAAGAGCCTCCAACCATTGTTAATCATAGTTGGGAATCTCTTTGCAGAGATCACATGATCATCGTGTTATAATTCGTAAAATTTGCCTTACAGGTAGACCCACTTGTAGATATCTGAGCTGAGACAATGTTTGATAATTTAACTGACAGACTATCGCGCACACTGCGCAATATCAGCGGCCGCGGGCGGCTGACTGAAGATAATATTAAAGATACACTGCGCGAAGTTCGTATGGCTTTGCTTGAGGCGGATGTTGCATTGCCTGTAGTGCGTGATTTTATTTCACGCGTCAAAGAGAGCGCAGTGGGGCATGAGGTTAACAAAAGTCTGACTCCGGGGCAGGAATTCGTCAAAATCGTTCAGAATGAACTCGTTAAGGCGATGGGAGAGGTTAACAGTGAATTAAACCTTTCTGCACAGCCTCCTGCGGTTGTTCTAATGGCGGGTTTACAAGGTGCCGGTAAAACAACCAGCGTTGCCAAATTAGGTAAGCTGCTCAAAGAAAAAAATAAGAAAAAAGTATTGGTCGTTTCTGCCGACGTTTACCGTCCTGCGGCTATTAAACAGCTTGAAACTCTGTCTGAAACAGTCGGAGTTGACTTTTTCCCTTCAGATCCGCAAGAAAAGCCGATTGATATCGTCAACAAGGCTATCCAACACGCTAAGCTGAAATTTTATGATGTGCTGTTAGTCGACACCGCAGGTCGTTTGCATGTTGATGAAGCGATGATGGATGAAATTAAAGCGGTTCATGCTGCAATCAAACCAGTTGAAACGCTATTTGTCGTTGATGCAATGACGGGGCAAGATGCGGCAAATACTGCGAAAGCATTTAATGAAGCTCTGCCATTGACAGGTGTTGTCCTGACTAAAGTTGATGGTGATGCCCGTGGTGGGGCCGCACTTTCTATTCGCCATATTACGGGTAAGCCAATCAAATTTCTTGGGGTTGGTGAAAAGACAGATGCGTTGGAGCCTTTCTATCCGGATCGGATTGCATCCCGTATTCTGGGTATGGGAGACATGCTTTCACTGATCGAAGAAATTGAAAGCAAGGTTGATCGTACTCAAGCGGAAAAACTGGCATCGAAACTGAAAAAAGGCGATGGTTTTGATTTAAGTGATTTTCTCGATCAGTTAAAACAAATGCGTAACATGGGTGGGATGACCAGCATGTTAAGCAAAATGCCCGGAATGTCACAAATCCCTGATGCGGTCAAATCTCAAATGGATGATAAGGTTCTGGTTAAAATGGAAGCTATCATTAATTCCATGACCCGAAAAGAGCGCGAAAAACCAGAAATCATTAAAGGTTCCCGTAAGCGTCGTATTGCGATGGGATCGGGTACCCAAGTGCAGGACGTTAACCGTTTACTGAAACAGTTTGATGAAATGCAGAGGATGATGAAAAAGATGAAAAAAGGTGGATTGGCAAAAATGATGCGAGGCATGAAAGGTATGTTGCCACCGGGATTCATGGGGCGATAATCAACAAATTCGCGAAAGAAAATGTACTTTGGATTGCTTTTTGCGCCAAAGTGAGTAAAATTTTCGGGCTTTTAAATGGACAGCCGGACTCCATTCCTCGATGGAGTCTGGTTGTTTTGCTAACTAATGAGGATGTTATGGTAACAATTCGTTTAGCTCGTGGCGGCGCAAAAAAGCGTCCATTCTATCAAGTAGTCGTGACCGATAGCCGCAATGCGCGTGATGGTCGTTTCATTGAGCGTGTAGGTTTCTTCAACCCAATCGCTTCAGGAAATGCAGAAGCTCTGCGTTTAGATCTGGACCGTATCGAACACTGGGTTGGTCTGGGTGCATCTGTGTCTGATCGTGTTGCTGCACTGATCAAAGACGCAAAGAAAACAGCTTAATCTGTCACGGTGGTAACAATGAGCAAGCAATCTGGCCTGAAGCACCCTGTTGAGCCAATCGTATTGGGGAAATTAGGGTCAGCGTATGGCATTCGTGGTTGGCTCAGAGTTTTTTCTTCCACCGAACATGCCGAAGACATTTTTGAATATCAACCGTGGTTTATTCAACGCTCAGGCCAATGGCAACACGTTGAGCTGGAAGCGTGGAAATACCACAATCAGGATATTATCGTCAAAATCAAAGATATTGATGATCGGGATGCAGCGAATTTACTGACTAACTGTGAAGTTGTAGTGGATTCCCAACAGTTACCAGAACTGGAAGACGGTGATTATTATTGGAAAGACCTTGTTGGTTGCCAAGTTATAAACACTGCGGGTTACAACCTTGGAACCGTTCATGACATGATGGAAACAGGTTCTAACGATGTGATGGTAATAAAAGCAAACCTGAAAGATGCATTCGGTATCAAGGAGCGGTTAGTTCCGTTTCTTGATGGGCAGGTTATCAAGAAAGTCGATCTCGCTACCAAAACAATTGAGGTAGATTGGGATCCTGGTTTTTAATCTCCGGTAAAAACGGTTTAAATGAGTGGGACGCAGTATGTGGATTGGGGTTATTAGCCTGTTTCCTGAAATGTTCCGCGCAATAACCGATTACGGGGTAACTGGTCGGGCAGTAAAAAATGGCCTGCTCAGTATCGAATGTTGGAGTCCGCGGGATTTTACCTACGACCGACATCGTACTGTTGATGATCGTCCTTATGGCGGTGGTCCAGGCATGCTGATGATGGTGCAACCTTTACGGGAAGCCATCCATGCAGCCAAAGTTTCGGCGGGTGATGGTGCTAAGGTGATTTATCTTTCACCTCAGGGTCGCAAACTTGACCAACAGGGAGTTTGTGAACTGGCAGCGAATGAGAAGTTAATTCTGGTTTGCGGTCGTTATGAAGGTATTGATGAGCGTGTCATTCAAACCGAAATTGACGAAGAATGGTCTATCGGTGATTACGTTCTGAGCGGGGGAGAACTTCCTGCAATGACAATGATTGACTCAATATCTCGGTTTATTCCGGGGGTTTTGGGACGTCAGGCATCAGCAGAAGAAGATTCATTCGCTGATGGATTGTTGGATTGTCCGCATTATACTCGCCCTGAAGTGTTAGACGGTATGGAAGTTCCTCCAGTTCTTTTGTCGGGAAACCATGCCGAAATTAATCGCTGGCGAATGAAACAATCGCTTGGCCGAACTTGGTTAAGAAGGCCCGAACTTCTAGAAAGCCTAGCTCTGACTGACGAGCAAAGGATGTTGCTGGCTGAATTCCAACGGGAATATCAGGATCAGGCAACAAATTAATCCAGACATGTCCTGTAAAGGAATGTCTTTGATATATCAGTTTACCTAGGGTAAGAGAGTTATTATGAGCAACATTATTAAACAACTTGAACAAGAGCAGATGAAGCAAGACGTACCTTCATTCCGTCCGGGTGATACCGTGGAAGTTAAGGTATGGGTCGTTGAAGGTTCTAAAAAGCGTCTGCAGACATTCGAGGGCGTGGTTATTGCGATTCGTAACCGCGGTCTGCACTCTGCATTCACTGTTCGTAAGATTTCTAACGGCGAAGGCGTTGAGCGTGTATTCCAGACTCACTCCCCAGTCGTAGACAGCATCAACGTTAAACGTCGTGGTGCTGTTCGCAGAGCTAAACTGTACTACCTGCGTGAGCGTTCTGGTAAGGCTGCTCGTATTAAAGAGCGTCTGAACGCGAAATAATACGCTTTTGCTACATCCGAAAGTTATCGTTAAAGGCCAGCAAGTTGCTGGCCTTTTTTAAGTTCTTAATGGACTTATCCAATGAATGACCCACCATATAATGCGTCCAACTTTCGGGATTTATTTTAATAAGTGGGCTATTAATTTGCTTCTGTTCTGAACTAATTTAATTAAACATTACATAAAAGCACTGACCAAAAGATATCCAACTGTGCAGGAGCCGCTGACACCAATCAATCCCGGCAGAATAAAGCTGTGATTGATGATGAATTTCCCGATTTTTGTTGTACCTGAACGGTCAAAACCGATGCAAGCCAGATCGCTTGGGTAAGTAGGTAAAACGAAGTAGCCATAGGCAGCAGGAAAGAAAGCAATCAGAAGTTTGGGATCAACGCCAAGTTGTAACCCCATTGGGGCAATTGCTGTCAATGCAGCGGCTTGGCTGTTAACCAATTTTGATACTAAGAACAGCACCAGGGCATAAGTCCATGGTTGTGCTTGAACAACATCTTCTAAAACGAGCTTTAATTCACCCAGATGTGAGTGAAAGAAAGTATCACTCATCCATGCCACGCCAAAGACAGAAAAAATGGCAACCATACCCGCTTTGAACACGGCACCGTTGGCGATTTCATTGGCTTTGACTTTGCACACCATCAGCATGATGGCTCCTGCAATTAACATCATCATCTGGATCACCAGATTCATGGAGAGGGGTTTTAACGTTCCATTTGTTTCAAAGGCAGGGCGCAGGTCTGTAAATGCACCAAATAAGACCACGATCGCAATAGCAGCAAAGAAAATCCAGGTTGCCCAATAAGCCTGTTTAGGAAATACTTGGTCTAATAACGTTTCTGAACTGCCATAAATAAACTCACGTTGTTTTGGATCTTTAATTTTTTCCTGAAACTCCTCGTCTTTATCCAGATCTTTCCCGCGGCGCAAGCTCCATAATGCAGCAAGTATTACTCCTGTCAGTGATGCAGGTATTGAAACCGCCAAAATTTCCAAAATTCCGTAGACTTGGCCAATGCCATGACTGGCAGCAATAATTGACACTAAAGAGACGACGGCGACAGAAACTGGAGAAGCTGTGATTGCCATTTGGGAAGCAACAGAAGCAACCGCCATTGGGCGTTCAGGACGGATACCTTTTTTCAGGGCAATATCACCAATGATTGGAAACATGGTATACACCACGTGCCCTGTACCACAAAGAAAAGTCAGAGTCCAAGTTGTCAATGGTGCCAAAAGGGTAATGTGTTGTGGATGGCGGCGCAGAAGACGTTCTGCAAATTGCATCATGACATTGAGCCCACCAGCTGTTTGTAAAACAGAAGCACAACCAATTACGGCAAGAATAGTGAGCATCACATCAACAGGAGGCTTACCGGGTTCCAAGCCGAAAACAAATGTCAGTATAAAAAGTCCAATACCACTGATCAGTCCCAATCCCATTCCCGCATAACGCGTACCGATTAATAAGCATATGATTATTATGGTAAATTGCAGCGTTATCATATCTGTCCTTAATAAATGATTAATAAATAAAAACTGGCAACACAGGCTTTTGGATCTGTATTACTTATCCCCATCATCTTTCAAGTTGCAGCTTTTTTGAAAGCTTGAAATCTATTGGGCATAGCTGTTCTTTATAAATGTTGTTTTATAGTTTCAGAGGATCACTAAAAACACAGATTAATATTATTAAAAACTAGATATAAAAATGGGATTGAGATCTTGTTTTTATTAGATGATTTTAAAAGAAATTTATCTTATCGGTAAATGAGTTGAAAAAGGTTAATAAAATATTTCCATGTGGATAAAATTGTGAAATTCAATTCACAAAAAAATAACGTGTAAATTTACTTATATGTTACTTTTCTAAACTAGAAATGTAATAAATTATTTCTTTATGATGTATAGCGATGATGTAATTACATGAGTGTAAATATTTATTTCCAATAAATGGAAAGTATTTACACAAATGGATTGTATTCTTTACGATGAATGGTATGTTATCCCGCAGGCACTTAAAAAACTCTAAATGGACAAGACAAGGCAGGTATAGAAATGATCATGCAAAAAGATGCACTTAATAACGTTCATATTCTTGATGAACAGGTTCTTATCACTCCAGAAGAACTGAAACAGAAATACCTATTGAGTAGCAACGATCTGCATGCCATCACAAACGCACGCAATACGATTGCTGATATCATTCAGCATCGTGATCCTCGTTTACTAGTGGTATGTGGCCCATGTTCAATTCATGACGTGGATGCTGCCTTGGATTACGCCCGCCGTTTGAAAACACTCTCTGCTGAATTGAGTGATTGTCTGTATATTGTAATGCGTGTCTATTTTGAAAAGCCGCGTACAACGGTCGGCTGGAAAGGCTTAATCAGTGATCCTTACATGGATGGTTCGTTTGATATGGATGCAGGGCTGCATATTGCCCGTCGCCTGTTATTAAATCTGGTTGAAATGGGATTACCTTTGGCTAATGAAGCGCTTGACCCCAATAATCCACAGTATCTGGGCGATTTGTTTAGCTGGTCAGCAATTGGTGCAAGAACAACTGAGTCTCAAACCCATCGGGAAATGGCGTCGGGTTTATCGGTATCGGTTGGTTTTAAAAATGGCACTGATGGTAATTTGAGTACCGCAATTAACGCCATGAAAGCTGCTGCAATGCCTCATCGCTTTATGGGCATCAATCAGTCAGGTCAGGTTTGTTTGCTACAAACCCAAGGGAATCCGAACGGGCATGTGATCTTACGTGGCGGAGCGGCACCAAATTACAGTGCCGAACATGTTGCTGACTGTGAACGCCAAATGATGAAAGCAGGGCTGATACCATCACTGATGATTGATTGTAGTCACGGTAATTCTAATAAAGATTTTCGTCGTCAGAACATTGTAGTGGATTCTGTTGCTGAGCAGATTATGGCTGGAAATCAGTCCATCATTGGCATTATGCTGGAAAGCCATATTAACGAAGGCAACCAATCTTCCGAACAGCCCCGTGCCGAGATGAAATATGGTGTGTCGGTAACTGACGCCTGCATTAACTGGCAGACGACGGAGCAGGTATTAAGAAAATTACAACAACAAATTGCTCCACACTTGGCCCACCGAAACACGATGATGAAAAAAGCAGGGTAATCAATATGGCAGAAGAATTGTCACAATTGAGGGAACAAATTGATGAGGTAGACAAAGCTTTATTAGCTTTACTGGCGAAGCGCCTGAATTTAGTGGCGCAGGTTGGGGAAGTTAAAAGCCAACTGGGTTTACCAATTTATGCACCTGACAGGGAGGCGGCAATGTTGGCATCCCGTCGTCAGGAGGCTGAAGATATGGGGATTCCGCCTGATTTGATCGAAGATATCTTGCGCCGTATTATGCGGGAATCTTACGTCAGCGAAAACAACAAAGGCTTTAAAAAGCTCTGCACTGACTTGGGGCCTGTGGTTATCGTCGGTGGTTCAGGTAAAATGGGTAAATTATTCAGCCGATTGCTGACTTTGTCAGGCTATGAAGTGAGAGTGCTTGAGGTTGGGGATTGGGATCACGCCGAAGATATATTGGCTGATGCCGGAATGGTGATAGTCAGCGTTCCGATTCATTTGACGGAAGAAATTATTCGTCGCTTACCTCCTTTGCCAGAACAATGTATTTTGGTTGATCTTGCTTCCATCAAACACAAGCCATTAAATGCGATGCTTGATGTGCATCAAGGGCCTGTTTTGGGGCTGCATCCTATGTTTGGGCCAGATGTAGGTAGCTTTGCTAAACAAGTCGTTGTGTATTGTGATGGGCGTTATCCAGAAGCATATCAATGGGTTTTGGAACAAATATCGGTATGGGGTGCGAGATTGCATCAAATCAGCGCAGAGCAGCATGATAAAAATATGAGTTTTATCCAGGCCCTGCGTCATTTCTCTACTTTTTCTTACGGCCGATACCTTGCAAAAGAAGGTGTTGATTTACAACAGTTACTTTCACTATCTTCACCTATTTACAGATTGGAGCTAGTAATGGTGGGACGGTTATTTGCACAAGATCCCCAGTTATATGCTGATATCATTATGTCTAGCCCTGAGAATATTGAACTTATCCGTCGTTATCATCAAAGTTTTGGGCAAGCTTTGGAAATATTGGAAGATAAGGATAAATCGACATTTATTGCGAGTTTTAACCAAGTTAGTGAATGGTTTGGCGATGAAGCAAACCGCTTCATGAAAGAAAGCCGAACTCTTTTGCAACAGGCCAGTGATAGCAGGGTATAACAAGCCCTTAGTATGCTTATCATATAAACCGGATGTTTCCATCCGGTTGCTTATTGTTAGATTGGCTCGATAGGAATGACATTTTCTGATGGGTAACATCCCAATACTTTCAAAAAATGGGTGATTTCTGACAGCTCTTTGAGTACCTGTTGCATTTTTATGGAACGCAGATTGGCTTGTACATCGATGTAAAACATCTCTTCCCACGGCTTACCATTTATTGGGCGGGATTCCAGCTTACTCATGACAATACCGTGCTTCTTCAAAATAATTAGCGCATCAACTAGTGCGCCGGCTTGTTGTCCTGTTGACATGATAAACGTGGTTTTGGCAGGAACCTGGTCAGATACCTCAATAGATTTGCGGGCAACAACAATAAAGCGGGTACTATTGTCTTGCTGATTAGCTAGATTGTTTTCTAAAACGTGTAATCCATAAAGCCCTCCACCTGCTTCGCTGCCTAATGCTGCTACTTCTGGTGAGTTGAGTTCAGCGACTTTCTGCATAGCGGCGGCTGTACTTTCACAATAGACAATATTCCAGTGAGGGTATTTATTAAGATATTGATTACACTGTTGGAAAGGTTGAGAGTGGCTATAAACGGTTTTTATCCTGGAAATCTCAGTTTGCCCGGAAACCAATAAACAGTGATTGATTGGCAGGGTTATCTCTCCAACAAGGGATAAAGGTGTATTCTGCAATAAATCATAAACTTCATTGATCGCCCCGGAACTTGTATTTTCCAGTGGTAGAATGCCGTAATCTGCCTGACCAATCTCAACCAATGAAAAGATATCAGGGAATTTGTGGCAACTGTACTCAACCAATTGATTAAAATGACGAGCAGAAAATTGGCGAGCCGCAATATGAGAATAGGAACCTTTTGGCCCAAGAAAAGTAATGCGGGCAGAATCATAAGGTGTTTGATTCAGGTGCTGTTGCAACAAAGCTTGTTGGGTGAGCACTGAATCCTCAATGATCATCTGAAAGAGCCGGGTAATGTAAAATCCATCTAAACCACGGGACTTACCTTTATCAATTAGTACGTTTAATAGCTCTCGTTCACGGTTTTTATCTCGAATAGGGCGGTGATCGAGAAGTTTGGTTTGAGCGATACTGCTGGCTAACTGCCGACGTTTAGCGAGTAAGTCCAGTAGATCCGCGTCAATATTACTAATCTCTTCTCGTAAATTAATGAAATCTCGTTCCATAGCATGTTCCTGACCTTCTTATCATGGGGATCGGTTGTGTTGTGGGTATTGTTTATAACCTATAAACAAAAAAACCTCCCATCGGTAGGGAGGTTTTTTTGTTCGTCTTCTTGATTTCTTTTTAAAACGAAACAACCCCCCTTATGAGAAGGTGAAAAAGAAAAATAAGAAAGACAAATTGATAGTCATTTGGTTCGTTAGCGCATTACTTTACACATTTAATAATGTACTTTAATTAACCTATTTGAAGGGAAGTGTCAACAGAAGGCTTTTATCGCCCTTATATTGCAGGCAGCAAAAACGCGCTCATTGAGCGCGTTAGAACAAGAATAAGGAATGGTTATACTTCCAGATTAAGGTTGGACTCTTTTACACTGTTATCTGCGCGACGAGCTTCTGCCTTATGTTGTACTTTATTGAGCTGACGCTCCAATTTTGTAAGTAGTTCGTTGATAGCAGCATACATGTCCTCATGTTTGGCACTGGCAACCAATGTGCCATTCGGTGTGCCAATTGTGGCATCAACCAAAAATCCTTGTGGCTCTTTTGATAGTACAATATGTGGACTAATTAGGTTGACTTGCCATTTGCTCAACTTATTTAGACGGTCTTCTACATGGCTACGAATTGCGGGGGTAATTTCCATTTGCTTACTGGTAATGTTTACTAACATATAGTTACCTCTTAATGTTACTCCGTCTTCAATGAACTCAGCATACCGCGCTTTTGCGCAAAAAGAATGATCTAAATCACTTTTGTTGTGTGATTTCGAAAGCAAGTGACAGAATTGTGATAGTCGAGGAAGTTATGGATAATTTTTGTTGCGGAGTGGTGCATTATGCGTCATTATCAGTCAGTTGTGGTATTATAAATCATGTTATAATTTTATAATATGAATCATTTCCATTATGAAAATATCGTAAATGTAATTAAAATCATTCTAGTTTTCCGCTAATCCGCTAATTAAAGAGCAAAAATCGAATGATATAAAAAAACAGCAACTGTTTAGCTGCTGTTTTTGAACGCCTGTTTAAACCTTATAAGGTCAAATTTTATGCAGGATTGGCTGCGATAAGTTGTGCTACTTTATTGGCTTCAGCCGTTAACCCCAGTTCCTTATAAGCTGATTCCATATAAGGGAGGGCTTCCAAAGTCGCTTTAGTATCAGGATAATCTCGTAACATCTGTTCTACGCGATTGACAACGGCTACATAAGCGCTGCGTTTCGTGTAATATTTCACGACGGCAAGTTCATACTGAGCCAAGCGCTCCTTAAGGAATACTAAACGCTTGGTAGCGTCGGCTGCATATTGACTGTTTGGATAGTAACGCACGAGCTGATTGAAATCACGGAATGCGGCACGGGCATGCTCAGGGTCACGATCTGAACGATCAATACCGAAAAAGCCTTGTAATGCACTATCATCCAGAGCTTGTGAAACTAATCCACGCATATACATTACATAGTCGATATTAGGATGGGTTGGGTTCAAGCGCATGAAACGGTCAATGGATGCGAGAGCTAGTGGAAATTCTGCTGATTTGTAGTAGGCGTAGATCAAATCAAGCTGAACTTGTTGGGAGTACGGCCCAAAAGGATAACGGTTATCAAGGGATTCCAATTGCTTGATAGCCGCTTTATAGTTACCTTCTTGTAGCTTTTCCTGCCCGGTTGAATAAATTTGAGATGGCGGGATATCAGGAACAGCATCCTTATTGCTGGAGCATCCAGATAAAACCAGGCTCAATGTGGTCGCTGCCACCAGATATTTCATGCGAATCATCACGTGTTGATTATCCTCTGAGTGTTTTCTGGGAGACTGTCCGTGAAGCTCCCGGCAAAATATAGAGTTACAATAGCACACTATTTTAAATGAAACGGCCTCGCCGTCAAAACTCAACGTAAAATATAGAAATTATATATGGCACAACAAATCCGACTTAATGCAATAGTCGCTGAATCTCAGCTTGGTCAACGTTTAGATCAAGCTTTGGCCGAATTGTTCCCCGATTATTCCAGATCACGTATAAAAGAGTGGATCTTGGATAATAAAGTTCAAGTTAACGGTAAATTAATTAATAAACCAAAAGAAAAAGTTCTGGGTGGTGAAGAAATTTCCATCAATGCTATCATTGAAGAAGATGCGCGTTGGGAACCACAGGATATTGAATTGAATATTGTTTATGAAGATGACGATATTCTGGTAATCAATAAACCACGAGATTTGGTTGTTCATCCCGGAGCGGGTAACCCTGATGGTACAGTATTGAATGCGCTGTTATACCGTTACCCTGAAATTGCGGATGTGCCTCGAGCAGGTATTGTTCACCGTCTCGATAAAGATACGACAGGATTGATGGTTGTCGCAAAAACTGTACCAGCACAAACCCGCTTAGTGGAATCCTTGCAATTACGTGAAATAACACGTGAGTATGAAGCTGTAGCTTTGGGATGTATGACGGCTGGTGGAATGGTAGAAGAACCGATTTCCCGTCATCCAACTAAACGGACACATATGGCAGTACATCCTATGGGAAAACCTGCTGTTACTCATTATCGAGTTATGGAGCATTTTCGTGCACATACCCGTTTGCGTTTGCGTCTGGAAACAGGCAGGACGCATCAAATTCGTGTACATATGGCGCATATTAAACATCCTTTGGTTGGAGATCCTCTGTACGGCGGACGTCCTCGTCCTTTAAAAGGCGCCTCAGACGAATTTCGCGAAGTGATGCGCAACTTTGATCGGCAAGCATTGCATGCCACCATGTTACGCCTTTACCATCCGATCACGGGTATTGAAATGGAATGGCATGCACCGCTTCCGGATGACATGGTTAAATTGATTGAAGTAATGAAAGCAGACGCTGAAACTTTCAAAGATGAAATGGACTGGTAGGTAAATGACATCACTGATTTTTCCTGATTGGCCGCAGCCTGATAATGTTGGCGCTTGTAGTACAACCCGTTTGGGGGGCGTGAGCCTGTCTCCATATGACAGTTTAAATTTGGGTGCCCATGTTGGAGACAAACCAGAAAGTGTAGAGCGAAATAGAACATTGTTGGTTGAATATGCTCAATTGCCGCAACATCCCACTTGGTTGGAACAAGTACACGGAACACGTGTTATCACTCTTGATGGTCAGTCAGATGATGGTCAGTTACAGGAAAATAATCAGGCTGATGCCGTTTACACTAATATTCCGGGGCAGGTTTGTGCTGTTATGACAGCAGATTGCCTCCCCGTATTATTTTGCAGTATTTCAGGAGATGAGGTTGCAGCAGCTCATGCCGGATGGCGTGGGTTATGTGCAGGAGTATTGGAAAATACGGTATCTCGATTTAATGCAAAACCTGAAATGATCCGCGTGTGGTTGGGGCCAGCGATTGGCCCTGAAAAATTTGAGGTGGGCAGTGAAGTCAGGGACGCTTTCATCGCAACCAATTCTGATCTAGCGCAAGCCTTCATACCTTATGGTGATAAATTTCTGGCAAATATTTATTTACTGGCTAAATTAAAATTGCAGTCTGTAGGGATAACAGACATTTTCGGTGGAACTGCGTGCACAGTCACAGAGGAAAAAACCTTTTTCTCTTATCGTCGTGATGGTAACACTGGGCGAATGGCAACTTTAATCTGGTTGCGATAACCTACCTTACAGGACGATCTTTGGCGTATAGCGGTCAGTTTCCAATTAACTTTTCAGAATACCTTGAATATTTAAAGAATGGCCTTATCTAATCTCCAGTAACAAATTCTGACCAGTATTGGAGGTGTTATGCGTCTGGATCGTCTTACCAATAAATTCCAGCTTGCTCTCGCTGACGCCCAATCCCTCGCATTAGGGCGTGATAATCAATTCATTGAACCTATCCACTTGATGAGCGCATTGCTCAATCAAGAAGGTGGCTCTGTTCGTCCTTTATTAGCGTCAGCAGGGGTGGATACGGATAGCTTTAATAATCAACTTAGTCAGGCTCTGAACCGATTGCCAAAAGTAGAGGGCAACGGTGGGGATGTTCAGGTATCCAATGAGCTAGGGCGTTATTTAAACCTGTGTGACAAACTTTCGCAAAAAGCAGGTGATAACTTTATTTCTTCTGAACTCTTTGTTCTGGCAGCGATAGAAGAACGTGGAACATTAAGTGACATACTGAAAGCTGTTGGGGCAAACAAAGATAAAATCACTAAGGCAATAGAACAAATGCGTGGTGGTGAAAATGTGAATGACCAAGGCGCAGAAGATCAGCGTCAGGCATTAAAGAAATATACAATTGATCTGACTGAACGTGCTGAACAAGGCAAATTAGACCCTGTTATTGGGCGTGACGAAGAAATTCGACGCACAATTCAGGTGTTGCAGCGTAGAACTAAAAACAATCCCGTTCTTATTGGCGAACCGGGTGTTGGGAAAACAGCTATTGTTGAAGGTTTGGCCCAGCGCATTGTTAACGGTGAAGTTCCTGAGGGATTGAAAAACAAACGTGTTTTATCCCTTGATATGGGCGCGCTGTTGGCGGGGGCGAAATACCGCGGTGAATTTGAAGAACGTTTGAAAGGTGTTTTGAACGATCTCGCCAAACAGGAAGGCTCAGTTATCCTGTTTATTGATGAACTGCATACCATGGTAGGAGCGGGTAAAGCTGAAGGGGCAATGGATGCCGGTAATATGCTGAAGCCCGCTCTGGCTCGCGGTGAACTGCATTGTGTTGGTGCGACGACATTGGATGAATATCGGCAGTACATTGAGAAGGATGCCGCCTTGGAGCGTCGCTTCCAAAAAGTTTACGTTGCAGAGCCTACTGTTGAAGACACCATTGCTATCCTGCGTGGGCTCAAAGAACGTTATGAATTGCATCATCATGTACAAATTACCGACCCGGCAATCGTTGCGGCAGCAACATTATCTCATCGCTATATTTCTGATCGTATGCTGCCTGATAAAGCAATTGATTTGATTGATGAAGCAGGGGCAAGTCTGCGTATGCAGATGGATTCTAAACCAGAAGCATTGGATCGTCTGGAACGCCGTGTTATTCAATTAAAGCTCGAACAGCAGGCACTGAAAAAAGAGTCTGATGATGCCAGTAAGAAGCGCTTAGAGATGCTGAATGAAGAATTGACGGAAAAAGAGCGTGAATACTCTGAACTGGAAGAAGAGTGGAAAGCTGAGAAAGCAGAACTTAGTGGCACCCAAAATATCAAGGCTGAGTTAGAACATGCACGTATTGAATTAGAAAAAGCTCGCCGTAGTGGTGACTTGGCCAAAATGTCTGAAATTCAGTACGGAAAAATTCCGGAATTGGAAAAACGCCTGACAGCGGCAACCGCGGCAGAAAATCGTCATATGAAACTGCTGCGTAATAAAGTCACGGATGCTGAAATTGCTGAAATACTTGCTCGTTGGACAGGAATTCCTGTTTCCAGAATGTTGGAGAGTGAAAAAGACAAATTGTTGCGCATGGAGCAAGAATTGCATAAACGTGTTATCGGGCAAAATGAAGCTGTGGATGCCGTATCGAATGCAATTCGTCGTAGCAGAGCCGGATTATCTGATCCTAATCGTCCAATTGGCTCTTTTATGTTCTTGGGGCCGACTGGGGTTGGTAAAACAGAATTGTGTAAGGCGCTGGCTAATTTCTTATTCGACAGTGATGATGCCATGGTGCGTATCGATATGTCGGAATTTATGGAAAAACACGCCGTTTCAAGATTAGTCGGCGCTCCTCCAGGATATGTTGGATACGAAGAAGGTGGATATTTGACAGAAGCCGTGCGCCGTCGTCCCTATTCAGTCATTTTGCTGGATGAAGTAGAGAAAGCCCACCCAGATGTTTTCAATATATTGTTGCAGGTATTGGATGACGGTCGTTTGACCGATGGTCAGGGAAGAACGGTTGATTTTCGTAATACGGTTGTGATTATGACCTCTAACTTAGGTTCAGATATGATTCAGGATCGTTTTGGTTCACTGGATTATACCGGAATGAAAGATATGGTGATGGAGGTAGTTGGTCATCATTTCAGACCTGAGTTTATTAACCGTGTTGATGAAGTCGTTGTATTCCATCCATTAGGGAAGGAACATTTAACATCTATTGCGAAGATTCAATTGCAACGTTTATATCAGCGTCTGGAAGAACGGGGTTATCAAGTTACGATGACACCTTCCGCATTGGAGAAACTGAGTGAAGCTGGTTTTGATCCTGTATATGGTGCTCGTCCATTAAAACGCGCTATTCAGCAAGAGATTGAAAACCCACTGGCTCAACAAATTCTCTCTGGCAAGTTAATTCCGGGCAAATTGGTGACTTTGGAGCTGGAAAATAACCGTATTGTTGCAATGCAATAACACTGTTTACTTAGAGCCTCTTTAACTAAAAGAGGCAGTGAAGATAAAAAGAGGTGAAAAAAACACCTCTTTTTTCTTTTGTAGACCAATAAAACATCGAATCAGGCTGTTTTGGGCGATAAGTAAGCGGTTGAGAGGTTTTTTTAAAATAACTATTGCCAGTATCACAAAAGTCCCTATAATGCGCTTCCGTTGTCACGACAAACACACAAACATGTCGAGATGACAAAGTGAAAAGCCCTGAAAAATAAGGCTTGACACTCTCAGAGGAA
>NZ_NITZ01000013.1:66214-69192 GCF_002632615.1 Xenorhabdus miraniensis | reverse complement strand
TGATGAGTCTCTCAACCCTGCAATCTGAAGACACCTTCGGGTTGTGAGGTTAAGCGAATAAGCGTACACGGTGGATGCCTAGGCAGTCAGAGGCGATGAAGGGCGTGCTAATCTGCGAAAAGCGCCGGTCAGGTGATAGGAACCGCAATACCCGGCGATACCCGAATGGGGAAACCCAGTGCAATCCGTTGCACTATCATTCACTGAATCCATAGGTGAATGAGGCGAACCGGGGGAACTGAAACATCTCAGTACCCCGAGGAAAAGAAATCAACCGAGATTCCCCCAGTAGCGGCGAGCGAACGGGGAACAGCCCAGAGCCAGCATCAGCATCAGCGCCAGGAGAACGGTCTGGAAAGGCCGGCAGTAAAGGGTGATAGCCCCGTATCCGAAGACGCTGGTATTGTGAGCTCGAAGAGTAGGGCGGGACACGTGGTATCCTGTCTGAATAGGGGGGGACCATCCTCCAAGGCTAAATACTCCTGACTGACCGATAGTGAACCAGTACCGTGAGGGAAAGGCGAAAAGAACCCCGGCGAGGGGAGTGAAAGAGAACCTGAAACCGTGTACGTACAAGCAGTGGGAGCACCCTTTGCGGGTGTGACTGCGTACCTTTTGTATAATGGGTCAGCGACTTATATTCTGTAGCAAGGTTAACCGTTTAGGGGAGCCGCAGGGAAACCGAGTCTTAACTGGGCGTTAAGTTGCAGGGTATAGACCCGAAACCCGGTGATCTAGCCATGGGCAGGTTGAAGGTTGGGTAACACTAACTGGAGGACCGAACCGACTAATGTTGAAAAATTAGCGGATGACTTGTGGCTGGGGGTGAAAGGCCAATCAAACCGGGAGATAGCTGGTTCTCCCCGAAAGCTATTTAGGTAGCGCCTCGTGAACTCATCTTCGGGGGTAGAGCACTGTTTCGGCTAGGGGGTCATCCCGACTTACCAACCCGATGCAAACTGCGAATACCGGAGAATGTTATCACGGGAGACACACGGCGGGTGCTAACGTCCGTCGTGAAGAGGGAAACAACCCAGACCGCCAGCTAAGGTCCCCAAGTCATGGTTAAGTGGGAAACGAAGTGGGAAGGCTCAGACAGCCAGGATGTTGGCTTAGAAGCAGCCATCATTTAAAGAAAGCGTAATAGCTCACTGGTCGAGTCGGCCTGCGCGGAAGATGTAACGGGGCTAAACCATGCACCGAAGCTGCGGCAGCGGCACGAATGTGTTGTTGGGTAGGGGAGCGTTCTGTAAGCCTGCGAAGGTGTGCCGTGAGGCATGCTGGAGGTATCAGAAGTGCGAATGCTGACATAAGTAACGATAAAGCGGGTGAAAAACCCGCTCGCCGGAAGACCAAGGGTTCCTGTCCAACGTTAATCGGGGCAGGGTGAGTCGACCCCTAAGGCGAGGCCGACAGGCGTAGTCGATGGGAAACAGGTTAATATTCCTGTACTCGGTGTTACTGCGAAGGGGGGACGGAGAAGGCTAGGCCAGCCGGGCGACGGTCGTCCCGGTTTAAGCGTGTAGGTGTGTGCTCCTGGCAAATCCGGAGTACTGCAACACTGAGGCGTAATGACGAGGCACTACGGTGCTGAAGTGGTTGATGCCCTGCTTCCAGGAAAAGCCTCTAAGCACCAGGTAACACTG
Source organism: Xenorhabdus miraniensis (assembly GCF_002632615.1). The sequence continues at coordinate 67,546 of NZ_NITZ01000013.1, read as the reverse complement.
AATCGTACCCCAAACCGACACAGGTGGTCAGGTAGAGAATACTCAGGCGCTTGAGAGAACTCGGGTGAAGGAACTAGGCAAAATGGTGCCGTAACTTCGGGAGAAGGCACGCTGGCATTAGGTGAAGAGACATGCGCTCGGAGCTGAAGCCAGTCGCAGATACCAGCTGGCTGCAACTGTTTAATAAAAACACAGCACTGTGCAAACACGAAAGTGGACGTATACGGTGTGACGCCTGCCCGGTGCTGGAAGGTTAATTGATGGGGTCAGCCGCAAGGCGAAGCTCTTGATCGAAGCCCCAGTAAACGGCGGCCGTAACTATAACGGTCCTAAGGTAGCGAAATTCCTTGTCGGGTAAGTTCCGACCTGCACGAATGGCGTAATGATGGCCAGGCTGTCTCCACCCGAGACTCAGTGAAATTGAACTCGCTGTGAAGATGCAGTGTACCCGCGGCAAGACGGAAAGACCCCGTGAACCTTTACTATAGCTTGACACTGAACCTTGAGCCTTGATGTGTAGGATAGGTGGGAGGCTTTGAAGTGTGGACGCCAGTCTGCATGGAGCCATCCTTGAAATACCACCCTTGAATGTTTGATGTTCTAACGTAGGCCCGTGACCCGGGCTGCGGACAGTGTCTGGTGGGTAGTTTGACTGGGGCGGTCTCCTCCCAAAGCGTAACGGAGGAGCACGAAGGTTAGCTAATCACGGTCGGACATCGTGAGGTTAGTGCAAAGGCATAAGCTGGCTTGACTGCGAGAGTGACGGCTCGAGCAGGTACGAAAGTAGGTCTTAGTGATCCGGTGGTTCTGCATGGAAGGGCCATCGCTCAACGGATAAAAGGTACTCCGGGGATAACAGGCTGATACCGCCCAAGAGTTCATATCGACGGCGGTGTTTGGCACCTCGATGTCGGCTCATCACATCCTGGGGCTGAAGTAGGTCCCAAGGGTATGGCTGTTCGCCATTTAAAGTGGTACGCGAGCTGGGTTTAGAACGTCGTGAGACAGTTCGGTCCCTATCTGCCGTGGGCGCTGGAAGATTGAAAGGGGCTGCTCCTAGTACGAGAGGACCGGAGTGGACGCACCACTGGTGTTCGGGTTGTCATGCCAATGGCATTGCCCGGTAGCTAAGTGCGGCAGAGATAACCGCTGAAAGCATCTAAGCGGGAAACTTGCCTTGAGATGAGTCTTCCCTTGTCCCTTGAGGACACTGAAGGAACGTCCGAGACGAGGACGTGGATAGGCTGGGTGTGTAAGCGTTGCGAGACGTTGAGCTAACCAGTACTAATGAACCGTGCGGCTTAACCTGACAACACCGAAGGTGTTTTGGGT
>NZ_NITZ01000013.1:0-66114 GCF_002632615.1 Xenorhabdus miraniensis | reverse complement strand
GGTGTGTAAGCGTTGCGAGACGTTGAGCTAACCAGTACTAATGAACCGTGCGGCTTAACCTGACAACGCCGAAGGTGTTTTGGGTAAGGGTGAGAGAGATAACGTTTCAAGTTAATGCAAGAGCGCAGCTTGTTCGGGATTGAATACAGGATTTGTCTGGCGGCAACAGCGCGGTGGTCCCACCTGACCCCATGCCGAACTCAGCAGTGAAACGCCGTAGCGCCGATGGTAGTGTGGGGCCTCCCCATGCGAGAGTAGGACACTGCCAGACATTCAATTAGCCAGAGAAGCCATCCTTAACCGGGTGGCTTTTTTGCATTTGGGGATTATTAAAAAATATCGCCTTAAAGACGATAGTGATTTAAAAATCACAGAACTCAAAAAATCATAGAGTCCAAAAATCACTTCATAGATTGATACAAGCTATAGCCCGCTATAGCGCCAGCGACATTATAAGCCATATCGTGCCAACTCCAGCCCGTTCCAGATGGGCGGCTGTCATAGAGTTCTTTTGCTGCACCAAGACTGATTGAGAGTAACATACCAAATTGAGCACCTTCACGATGTCCCCAATTTTGACGATCTCCATATGCGTTTCCGGCGACGGATACAACCGCAGAAAATAGAAAATGTTGCGCTTTATCTTTGCCAATCCAATTATCATTGGCTTGACGCATATTAGAGCAAGATAAATTTAATAGGAGAGGGGAGATTATTAATATATTTTTTATGAGGGTGATGACAGTTTTCTTCATCTTAATTTAAGCCATGATTTATTTTTTTAAAATCTTAGCTGATTGATAAATAAGATACAAAAATCCCCTCTCGTTATTGCGAGAGGGGATTCAAAAATTGATAATTATTTATCTATATTACAGTATTCTGCTGATTAATCGATCAACTCGAATGCGTCGTAAACGGCGTATCAACTTACGAACTTTAACAGGATAGAGCTGGATACTCTCCAGTTCCTGATAATTGCTGATAATTTTTGTGTGGGTACGAATGCAATCCAGCTCCATAGAACGTTGTTCTTGCATTTCTTGGTGAGGATCGTGGATAAGAATGGCATTTTCCAGATCCAAACCCCAAGCTCGAGGATTGAGGTTATTACCTGTAATCAACTGCCACTTATTATCAACCCAGATACCTTTTAAGTGATAAGTATTATCTTGATCTTTCCATAACCGAATGGTTAATTGCTGGCTATCGATAAATTTTTGTAACCGGCTTGTAAAGCGCCGCAAGTTTATTTCATACAGGTAAGGCAATGCCCCGATGATCTTAAACGGTTCTTCTGGTGGAATATAAAAATCATTGGCTGTTTTGTCTCCAATGATGATTTCAACTTGTTTTCCTTGGCGAAGTAGCCGCGATATTGCCCGTACCAAAACTGCTGGTAAATTGAAATAAGGTGTACAAATCACCAACTTTTTTTCAGTGCAGGCCATCAGGTGGCAGATCGTTTTATTCAGTTGATTCTTTTTACCTAAACCAACAAGAGGTGTCACTGCCAATTCTTCATTTGAAGCTTGATTTTCGAATTGATATTCAGAATTTCGTAATGAAGCACGGAATTGGCGGATCAAATTTTTAATTTCAAGACTACGAGGACGATTGTGACAAGCCAAGTTTCTTACGGCTTCAGCGCTGAGCATACTGTCATCGATAAACTGCTTCATGATTGCTGCAAGTTTTGCATTGTGCAGCAAGTGATAACGGTCATAACGGTATTTTTCATGGCGATGTAGATAAACATCATTAATGCTGGCTCCACTATAAATGACTGTATCATCAAAAATAAAGCCTTTCAGGTGTAACACACCCAACGCCTCACGTGTGTTCACAGGAACACCCAGAATGGGAATGTTGACCTCAGGATAGCTTTCAGCCATGGAACAGTACCAATCTGCGCTTGTTGCCGCTGCCTCTACGCCAATGCGACCACGTTGAGCACGATGCCAGTCAACTAGGATTTTAATGTCCAGTTCAGGGCGTTTTTGTTTGGCAACATACAATGCAGTCAGAATATCCCGCCCAGCATCATCGTTTTCTAAATATAATGCCGCGATATAAATATGCTTTTGGGCGTTCGCTATGTGTTCCAGTAAGGTGCTGAGGAACACTTTAGATTGATAAAGTGTTTCTATGTCAGCAACTGACTGCGGTAGTTTAGGCAGTTGCGCAAGGTGTTGTTGGTGTTTTGCTTGTTTAAATTTGGACAACATCACAGTGCGTTTTTTCTCTTAGTTTAGATGGAATATGTTCCATCATAAGGTGTATGAATCAAAATGATCTGGCGATGATACCACTAGTTTGGCTCATTGTTAGTATGAATTAACGTTCCTGAGCTGATTGCTTTAAGACTGTGCGATTCATCACGAAGTGAAGTTTTTCTCCATCTTCATTGAATACACGCTTAAATCACACTTTAGAGTTTTAGGACAAGGTTAACAATGCCATCCTCCAACTGGATATCAATAGCAAATCCAAGCTTCTTGGCAAGTTGAATCATATTACGGTTTTCCGGCATAGTAATCGCATTCAAAACTTGAATACCGTGTTCTCTTGTGTAATGAATCAGCTTAGTCATGAGCTGATAGCCTAACGTAATTCCCTTGAGATCTGATCGCACTAATATCGCAAATTCTGCTTCGATATTATCGGGATCGGCCATCGCACGGGCAACACCGATAATTTCAGGTGTTGTTGTAGGGTGACGTATTGCGACAAATGCCATTTCCCGGTCATAGTCAATTTGGGTCATGTTGGCGAGATCGTCATGGGTGAACTCACTGATTTCACTGAAATAACGGTAATAAAGATCTTCTTTTGTCACTTGGTCGATAAACGTTTTCAGCAGAGGTTCATCTTCCGGCAAAATTGGGCGCAGCAGGCATTCAAGATTGTCTTTTATAGAGATAATTTCTTCCAGCTCATTGGGATAAGGGCGAATAGCAAGTCTCTTGCGAGGATCCCCTGTTACCGGCGTTAACTCCATCGTTACATCCAATAGCGTGAGTTCATTACCCGATACAAGTAGCGGGTGAATGTTCATGCGAGCAATTTGCGGACAATCGATCAGGAGATTGGATACCCTAACCAACAATTGACTGAGTAAAGGGATATCCAGTGGCAGTAGTGATCCCCCTGATTTTATTTTGCCTCCCTTAATTGCTTGAATGACCAAATAACGGGCTAACGCCATATTCAGGGGAGGAAGGGCGACGGCAGCTTGTGTTTCATCAATCCAATCAATGCCCCCTTCTCCCAGCATGATTAAAGGGCCAAATATTTCGTCTTGCTCAATAGAGATCCTCAATTCTTGTGCGCCAGCTCGGTTAGCCATGCTTTGTACTAACAAACCATGAATTCTGGCTTGTGGGAAGTTTTGTTTGACACGCTCAATAATAGCCTGTGCTGCTGTTTTGACTTCATAGGAATTACGCAAATAAAGCATAACCCCTTGAACTTCTGACTTGTGCGGAATATCTGGAGATCGGAGCTTCAGTGCAACGGGATAGCCAATTTTTTCAGCAATATTGACTGCATCATCACTGTTATGGGCTATCCAGGTCGGTAAGGTATTTAAGCCATAGGCTTCAAGAATAGGCTGTACTTCATGAGTATCTAATCGGATATTTCCGTTTTCAAGAGCCTGTTGTATGCACTCATGAGCACGAGCTGTATTCGATGTGATGCCAATTGGCAGGGATGGTGTCTCTTTGAGTTGTTTTTGATTTCGTTGATATTCCACCATATGCATAAATGCTGTAATTGCGCCTTCTGGTGTGCGATACGTTGGAAGTCCTGCTTCACTAAACAGACGCCGGGCTTCTAGTGAAGAATATTCTCCGCACCAATTAGTGAAAATGGTGGGCCATTTTCCGCGCGGATGTTCCTTAATCGTTTGGATGACTCTGACAGCCGTAGATTGGCTGTGAGATATCGCACAAGGAGAGTGAATTAACAGTAAGGCATCATAGTCATGGCTATCTAAAAGTAGCTTAAGTACAGCAATATATTGCTCAGTAGAGGAATCATCACCGATATCTAAAGGATTGCGTAGAAGAAGCGTTTCGGGAAGTATGCCGGATAATTCACTGATCGTTTTTTCATTTAACACGGCGAGTTTTCCGGTTCTCCTGAGTAACTCATCTAACGCCATCGCAGCGGGGGCGGCTCCATTACTGACGATTAACAAGCGCTCTCCGCGCAGTGGTCGCATAAAACTTAATGTTTCCACAGCAGAAAACATTTCATGTGTATCTTGTACACGCAGTAAACCGGCACGCTGAATAGCAGCATCATAGGCAGCATCGAAATTCTGTTGTTCCCCCAGTAATTGCTGAGCTTTTCGTGTTCGACTGCTTTTTACAACCAGAATGGGTTTATTGCGTGAAGCGCTTCGAGAGGCAGAAAGAAAACGCCGGGCATCACTGATATGTTCGAGATGTAACAAAATGGCACTCGTCTTGCTGTCTCTAGCTAGGAAGTCGAGTAGATCATCAATATCAATATCAACACTATCTCCAAGAGCAATAAAATATGAAAAACCGATATTGCGATGATGAGCCCAGTCGAGAATTGTGTTTGATATTGCTGCGGATTGCGAGATGAAAGCCAATTTACCTTTCAGGATAGGAATAGGGGAAAAACTGGCATTTAGCCCTATCCAGGGTGCCAGAATGCCGAGGCTATTCGGTCCCAGAATGCGGATATGATATTTCTGGCTATATTGCTTTAGTTCGTTAAACTGCGATGGTGGCGAGGATAGAATAATAACGGTTTTGCATCCATGTTGAGCCAATTGTTCCAGCAACGATAGATTGCGGCTGTGATGGGTGCAAATGACAGCGAGATCGGGGAGCAAGGGGAGCTTATCGATAGAAGGATAGGCCAATACACCCAGAACAGCATGCTTGTTTGGTGTTACGGGCAGAATGGGGCCCGTAAAACCGCCCATCAGTAAATTCCGCATTAACATTGAGCTGGCTTTTTCTTGTTTTTCAGAAGCACCAATAACAGCAATAGATCTGGGGCGTAACAATGCTTCAAGTCCGCGCTGGCTCATTTCTGGGATTCCTCATGAGTTATTACATCAATAAACAATCACTATAGATTAAACAGTTACCATGAATAACTTTAGCCACCATCAGTTACTTTAGCGGGGATTGTCAAGAATTACTGTGATTGACTCCCCGGACGATTAGATTTTCCAGCCAGATATTGTTCACGAAAATGATTGAAATGGCCGAGTAACGAGTATGAGGCTTCAATATCCCCGGCCAATTCTAGTGCAGCGGCTGCAACTTCGGCAGTACAATGCTGTTCTTGTCTGGACGGAACTCGCAGTAAATAATCCATTTTGGCAATATTGTTAATAGACAGCAGGGGAATATCATCCAAATATGGGCTTTTACGAAACATTTTCCTTGCCTCAGGCCAAGTACCATCCAATATAATGAACAGCGGTGGTTTCTGGTTATCAGGAAGCTGCTGATACACAGTACGAGGAGGCGTGGCGTAACTATCTGGGAATATCAAATAGGGCTGCCGGATTGGGTCGTTCAACACCTCAAGCATTTGTTTATCGGGTTCGGTTCTGGACCAGAGAAAAGCGTGTGTATCGGGCAGTATATCCGCAATCAACTTTCCAGTATTGCTGGGTTTCATAGGCTCAGTATCAAACATGATGAGACAGAAGCGGCTCTCCGCGTTTGCGGGTGAGACCATTTCACACAGGCAGTTTTTTTGGGGCAATAAACAATGCAAGCAACGTTGTACCCGGCAACCCCTTGCCTGAAACGGGCGGGTAGAACGGGCAAGGCGGTGTTGGCGAAGCTGATAAACGGCGTTGTTATTTCTCATTTAAGAACTCAAACATGTTCGTGGATAAAACCAGTAAAAATTAGCGGATATTTTAATGGATTGTCGTTGCCAGAGGTAGCTTCGGGCGCGCACATCGGGTAATCTTCGCGCCATAGCGCAGTTGGAGAAATAAATGAACGATTCCTATAGTGGTAAGAGCGGTAAAGTCAAAGTGATGTATGTCCGCAATGAGGACAATAACGATAATCGTAAAGACAACGATCGTCGTAAGAATGGAGACAACCGTAAAAACAATAAACGTCCGTTTGGTAAAGGGCGTGAGCAAAGTGACCGCCGTCGTGATAATGAACGCCCTGCGCGTTCAGACGAACGCTCTCCTTGGAGAACTGTTTCTCGTCCAGAGGGAGAACCACTTAAACCAGAACATAGCGGTATCAGTGGTAAAAGTTATATCGACCCTGAACAGCTCCGTCGCCAGCGTTTGGAAGAAACCCGTATCTATGGGGAAAATGCTTGTCAGGCAATGTTCCAGAACCGCCCTGATGCAATTGTTCGGGCTTGGTTTGTTCAATCAATCACCCCACGTTTTCGCGATGCCCTTAAATGGATGGCGGCAAATCGCAAAGCGTACCATGTGGTTGACGATGAGGAACTGACTAAAGCATCAGGTACGGAGCATCATGGTGGCGTTTGCTTTTTGATCAAGAAACGCAATGGGATAGATGCAGAAACCTATTTGCAGCAAGCACCAGCAAAAGATTGTGTGTTGGCATTGGAAAATGTAGGTAATCCACATAACCTTGGTGCAATCATGCGTAGTTGTGCACATTTTGGTGTGCAGGGCGTGATCTTGCAGGATACAGCGATGTTGGAATCGGGTGCGGCTGTTCGTACAGCAGAAGGTGGTGCTGAGCATATCAAAGGCATTGATGCTGATGGTTTCACAGCTACGCTGAATAAATTCCGTGACGAAGGCTACTCCATTGTGACCACATCAAGCCATAAAGGAAGCACAACACTGGCACAAGCAACATTGCCAGAAAAAATGGTTTTGGTATTGGGGCAGGAAAGTGATGGGTTAAGCGACAGTACTTGGGAAGATGGTGACATTCGTCTTTCTATCGGTGGTACTGGTCGGGTAGAAAGCCTGAATGTTTCTGTTGCAACAGGCATTATGCTGGCGGAATGGTGGCGTCAGAATAAGGTTTAATTTAGTTGAAAGTAGAAGGGAGTCGTTTACTCTTCTTCATTAATGAGGCCCTGACTATTTAGTCAGGGTCTTTATTTTGCCCATTATTTTTCATAACGGGAGCGAATGCTCCCGTTACTATCAACGTTAATCAATAGCTCTAATGTGCTCCGCCTTGGTCTTGTGTCCCCGCAGAAAATGGTGGTTTTGCCAACCAAACCAATAGTGTCAAAATAAGGAACACGCCTGCTGACAGCCAAAAGATTTCATTGGCAGAAATAATTAATCCTTGTTGGGTGATCTGTTTTGCCAGATAAGCTGCTATCTGCGTATCATTCATGCCTAACTGACTTAATTGGTGATGAATTTGCTGATAGTTCGGGTTATATGGATTGATGTATTCAGTAAGGTTCGAATGGTGTATAGATTCACGCTGTGTCCACATTGTGGTTGTGAGGGATGTCCCGATTGAACCGGCCAATATACGGGTAAAATTTGACAGGCTGGAAGCCGAAGCCATTTGCTCTGGTGCAAGCCCTGATAAGGTAATGGTTGTCAGTGGCATGAAGAAACATGCCATAGCAAGCCCCTGAAAAAATTGAGGCCATGCCGCGGTAGCAAAATCCATACCTGGCTCAAAAGTATATGCCCGCCAATAGAAACAAACAGTATAAGTGACGAAACTGAAAGTCACGATGTAGCGCATATCTATTTTATGCCCAAATTTACCAATAATTGGGGAAAGCAACAGCGGCAACAACCCGACAGGCGCAGCCGCAAAGCCGGCCCATGTTGCGGTATAACCGAAAACTTCTTGCAATAATTGTGGCAGCAAAACAATCGAACCGAAGTACATCATGAAGCCAAGGCTGATGCTCAATGTTCCAATAGAAAAATTACGCCTCTTAAACAGCGATAGATCGATAATCGGGTGGTCATCAGTCAGTTCCCATATGATTAAGAACGTCAGGGTAATCACTGCAATAAGAGTGAGGATTATAATTTCGGTAGAATTAAACCAGTCAAGCTCCTTACCTTGGTCGAGCATGGTTTGCAGGCAACCTATACCAATCACCAGCAAAAATAATCCCACAATATCAATTGGATTAATCGCAGTTTCTGTTTCCCGGCCGCGTAATATTTGCATAACAGCAAAGATAATAGCGATACCAAGAGGGATGTTAATAAAGAAAATCCATCCCCATTGGTAGTTGTCACTGATATATCCCCCTAAGATAGGGCCGCAAATAGGTGCAACAACTATCATTACTGACCAAAGTGCTAACGCCATGTTTCGTTTAGCTGGTGGGTAATTATTGAGTAACAAACTTTGGCAAAGAGGAAGTACCGGTCCTGCGGCGAGCCCTTGAATAATGCGGAATAAAATTAGCATACCGAGGCTATTGGAAATACCACATAGCCAAGATGAAAGCGTAAAAATCGCAGTAGCCCAGAGGAACAGTTTCACTTCACCAAAACGCTTTGCCAGCCAACCCGTGATTGGTATAGAAATAGCGTTTGCGACACCAAAAGAAGTGATGACCCATGTTCCCTGCGAGATTGAAGCCCCTAAATTACCCGCAATCGTTGGTATGGCAACATTGGCAATGGTGGAGTCGAGAACAAGCATGAAAGTTGCCATTGCCAGCGAAATGGTCAGAAGAGCAAGTTTCGCGCCTGTCAGTGGTTCTCTGTTTCCCATGACTCCCACCTTAAATCGGGTTTCCTGAGTTACTATTAATGACGTCAGTAACTATTTGGTTGGCAGAAGCCATATCTATCGTCAACGCATTTGTGTGATAGGCAGGAAGAGAGCGTTCGGTGGTTGTCAGCGTAGTCCCATTGATGTTTGCTGTATCCACGTTGACTGCTGTTGATAAGCCAATGCGCAGGGGATGCTGTTTTAATTGTTCAGCATCAATCTCAATACGGACGGGTAGGCGTTGAACCACTTTAATCCAGTTACCGCTGGCGTTTTGTGCCGGTAATAAAGAAAAGGCACTACCGGTTCCCATATCAATACCTGCAACTTTGCCCGTATAAACAACATGTTTGCCATAGAAATCACTGATGATTGTGGCTGGTTGCCCGATACGCATATTTGCAAGCTGAGTTTCTTTGAAATTGGCTTCAACCCACATATTGCTGGCAGGAATGATAGCCATTAATGGTGTTCCTGAATTAATGCGGGAGCCAACTTGAACGCTACGACGTGCAACATAGCCATCGACAGGGCTGACAATTTGGGTTCTCTGTAAAGCAAGCCAGGCATCACGAACACCAGACGCGGCTTTTTCAACAGCAGGTTGTTTTTCCAATGGGGTATCTAAAATAGTTGCCTGATTGCTTTTGTATTGCGCAATGGCAATATCCAGATCTGCTTGAGCAGTTGAAACATTTTCACGCATATGTTGCAACTCTTCTTTGCCGATCATCTCCTTGGCGCCCAGTACTTCTCTCCGGTTAAGGTCACTTTGTGCTTTCTTGAGAGCAATTTTTTTCAACTCAATGGTTGCTTGATATTTTTTACTGTCGATCATGCGTTGATGAGTGATTCGAACAGTATTCGCCAATTCATTTTCAGCTTTTTTCAAGGCCAATTCAGCGTCACGGGAATCAAGTTGTACCAAGACATGCCCACTTTTTACATAATCAGTATTGTCAGAATTAACGGTAATAACACTCCCTGTAATTTGCGACATGATTTGTACTTGGTTGCCTGTTACATAGGCATTATCAGTTTCTTGGTGATGACGTAAAACGAGAAACCAGTAAACGGTATAAATGGCACCAAGGATAAGGAAGAGTAGCGTCAGTGACGTGATGATATTGCGGCGCTGCCGTTTCTTATTACTATTTTTTGGGCTCGTTTTTGGATTTAACGGCGAGAGCTGCATGTTCTCACTAGCACTCATAGAGAATCTCCGTATTTTTTATTCACTAATATTACTGTGGTAATAACTGCACTAAACACGCCTCCAGTAGTGTGTAGACATTACTGGAGGCGTGAGCGATATGGATTCAAATATTATCTGAAGATAATAGTTAGCCATATGAGGTATCTGATGATACTGGCTAGCGGAAAAGTTTTTTTAGGACATGTTGCTATAACATGTTTATTGATTCAAAACTGATCAGAAATAGAGATGATTACTTATTAAAACAATCACCAATATTATCTAATTGATTCAATACCTTTCTCATCAATTTTTCTAACTGTTTTTGCTCCTCCAGTTCGAGAACAGACCAAAGTTTAACCAGGCACTCATGCTGGGGTGGGAGTAAACCATTCAAGAAACTTGAACCTTTTTCGGTTAGATGAAGATGGAGGCAACGGCGATCATTATGGCTCTCCTTTCTTTCTATCCAGCCTTGCTTTTCTAATTCATCTGCAATTCGGGTTGCATTTGTACGGGAAGAGCCCAATGCCGCACTGAGTTCTGATGGCTGAATACTACGACTTTCTTTGGTATCCAGAATCATCAGAGCCATAAACAAGGTTTCATTGATTCCTTGTGCTTTCAGCATGTTGTTACGATTTTCCAGAATTTTGCTCTGGACATGCATTGATAAGCGAGTGAGTAATATCTCTTGATAGGGCAAACTTTTTTGCTGTGCAACACGGCAATTAAGTAACTCTTCTGTGGGAGTGAATGAACTTTCCATTGTTTAGATACCTTATTAGTTTCAACCGGTAAAGTAACGTCTGTTAAAAACCCTACAAATACTATATTAAAAGTTAAATTTAGCAATTATAGTTATTTATTATCATCATATTTCTTTAAATATTGATACCTAATTCATAAATACCTTGAATATTACTCCAAAAACAGCAGCACCAGATAGTGTGGAAATGATGATGCTTTTGGTTTTGTAGAAACATAAGCAGATGATCAGGCACCCTATTAGGGTTGGTATCAATTTATTGTGCTCTTTCATCACATCAGGAATGCCTGAGACGATGAGAAGCGAACAAATTGATGCAATGCCAATGCTATCCAGTATGACACCCATTTTTCCCGCTTTTGCGGTAGGTGAGCGGTTAGCACCTAAACGCAGGGGAAGATAGCGGAATAGGAAGTTGGCAATGCCTACAATAAGTCCGATAAGAAGTATTTTATTATCAATCATATGATGTGCTTTTATTCAACTGTGCGTTTTTGGCTTGCAGAAGGGCTGCTAAACAGCCTCCCATGATCCCTGCAAGAATGGCGATGGGAATTGAGAAAAATATCACACCGACTAAAGTCCCCAATAAGGAAGCGGTAACGCAGTAGCTATTCTGTTTTTTGACGGAGGCTAATAAGAAACTGAGAAACAGTGCGGGAAGCATAAACGTCATTGCTGCTTCAATCGCTGGATATGAGTCCAGATAACCATTCCCTAACACAGTTCCTGCCACAGTACCCAGCACCCAAGAGAGCCAAGAACATAGAGCGATGGCGATCATCCAATTTTCACTCCAACTGCGCTGGTTTTTTATTAGCTTAGTTGTTGCTGCGGCAAAAACCTCATCTGTCAGGCCAAAAGCCCAAATGACGGTTTTCTTTTCTGCTAAGGGTTGTTTAATGCGATAGCGTAAAGCTGGGCCATACAGAATATGGCGAATATCCATCGCCATTACAGTTAATGCGGAAACCCACAATGACATACCTGCGCTTAGCAGGGCGGTTATCACAAATTGGCTGGCTCCTGCATAAATGACGCAGGAAAAAAATATGGCTTCTAAAGGTGTAAACCCCAGTTTGACTGCGCTTAGACCAAATGCAAACGAGATGGGAGCATAGCCAATGACAATAGGGAGACTATCAAAAATCCCTTCTTTGAATGAAGAAATTCCGTTTGGGTGGGGTTCTTCAAGGGGGGATGTATCAGATATTGGTATGTCAGGCGTGGATTTATCGGGTGTTTGCATGGAGTGTTTTATTTTTTTGTTAATAGATAAAGTAACATTAACAAAATATGATGAAAGTGAAAATATGAAATGTATAAATTATTTAATTAATGTTATTTAGAACAAAGGACTTAGGGGGAATTTGAGATAAAACGAGGAAAGCCGTGAAGTTTTGTTAATATTTTCACGGCTCCATCGGTATAGAGGAAGTACAGAGAGTCAGTTGCTTTGATGAGCTGTATTTCTGGCTGCGTTTAACCAGCCATCCACGGTTTTCTGGTGTGCTCTAATCCAGCCTTCGGCCTGACGTTCAATATCAGCTTCAGAAATTTTAACGCTGTGCATACGCTGATTCTGCGCGTTGATATCAGCAACCGGTAATTTCATGACAGCAAAAAGCATTGCAGCAGCGGGATTCTTTTCTGCCCATGCTTTGTTTGCCATGATGTGCATGGTACTAGGAGGAAAGCCATAGTTACGGCCGTTAGGTAATTGAGTATCAATGGCTTCGCCATCGCCGAGGGCAGAGAAAGGAACTTGCAGCCAGATAACATCTTTTCCGGGTTTCAGTACATCACTGACCCAATAAGGTGTCCAGGTATAGTAAAGGATCGGTTTGCCTTCCCGGTAACGGGCAATAGTATCTGCCATCATGGCTGCATAGTTTCCTTGGTTATGTTCCACGGTATTTTTCAATCCATAAGCTTTTAACTGACGGTTAATCGCTTTTTCACACCCCCAACCAGGATTGCAACCTGTTAAATCTGCTTTGCCATCTCCATTGCTGTCAAACAGTCTGGCAAGTTTAGGATCTCTGAGCTGGGCTATATTGGTGATTTGGTATTGTTCTGCTGTTTTTTTATCGATGAGATACCCTTGCACCGCGTTTTCGACATATTTTCCCTTGCGATAAAATATATTATCGCCTCCAGCCGCTTTATATTGAGCGTTATGGAGTGGCTCCCAATTGACGGACATAAATGTGGCATCACCGGAGGCAATGGAAGCATAAGCGACGTTATAATCAACCTCTTTGATTGGTTTGACGTCATAACCGAGTTTTTCCAATGCCTTGCAGACAATTAATGTCTGGAATGTTTCTTCACTGATCGTACTTTGGAGTGGCTGTACAGTGATGCCTTTGCCCGGAAGATCAGCAGCAAACGAGGAAAGGTTCATGAATGCTGACAGGATTACTCCTAAGATTACCCCCTTATTTATGGTCTTTTTGCATAAAGCTATCATGCTGCGCATGATTATCTCCTCCGTTATGTGTCGGGTCAGATATCGTTTTTTGTAGATTTTTTGGGTAAGAGAATTTTTGTTTGGCTGAGGATAACAGTAGGTTCAGTAATCCTATTGGCCCTGAGTGATACCAATGGCCTTTTCTGGATCGGGTATTTTTTCCCAGAGATTGAGTCAGGCGGTCAAGGATAATGGCAAGAATGACAATTCCCACTCCCCCAACAGATGCCAGCCCTATATCAAGACGGCCAATACCGCGCAAAACCATCTGCCCCAAGCCACCCACTGCGATCATAGAAGAAATGACAACCATGGAAAGTGCTAGCATCAATGTTTGGTTTACTCCTGCCATAATTGTAGGCATGGCTTGTGGAAGCTGAACTTTGAACAACATTTGCCGTGGGCTTGCGCCAAATGATTTGGCAGCTTCAATCAAATCATCGGGAACCTGTTTGATTCCCAGAATTGTCAGCCGAATCATAGGAGGTAAAGCAAAAATGATAGTCACCATGACGCCAGGCACATTACCGATACCAAATAACATCACGATTGGGATCAGATAAACAAAAGCGGGTGTTGTCTGCATAGCATCCAGCAAGGGGCGGATCATGTCGGCAATCCGATCATTGCGAGCTAACCAGATCCCGAGAGGTAGCCCGAACAGAATACAGAACAGCAGGGCGGTAAGTACCAATGCCATGGTTATCATGGCTTCTGACCATGCCCCAATTGCACCAATGAAAATCAGTGAAATGAAGGAAATACCACCCATTTTTGCTCCCGCGAGCTGCCATACCAGAAATACAAAAAACACAATGGTAATGGGGGCTGGTGTTGTGATCAGGAATTGTTCAAAACCATTGAGGATAAAATCTACGGGAACGCGGATTGCCTGAAACACAGGCCGGAAGTGCACAACCATCCAATCGACAATATTGGTCACCCATGAATCAAACGGAATGAGTTTGTGTTGAAAAGGTGACATGATATTAAAGTGCTCCGGCGGGATATCGCTGGTTGTATTTAGCCAATCATAGTTCCCTGATGGAGAGACAGTGGCAGTATCCATCCAGGGATCACTGACGATTATCGGATCAGTGTTTATTTGTGGAGGATTATTTTTCATTGGGTGCCTCTTTATCTAAGGCTTGTAACAAAATTCCTTTGGAAATAACGCCTAAATAACGGCCATTATCTCCAATAACAGGAACTGCACAGGGAGATTGCACCACGGTGGATATCAATTCATTCAGTGGAGTTTCTGCGGAGACAGCAGTTGGTTTTTCCAATATGGCCTGCTCGATGGTTTTTTCCTCTGCCAATGCCTGTTGTAGAGAATTGACAGATACCACTCCAATAAACTTCTGGCCCTTTTCGATCAGATAGCCATAACTTCTATCTTCGTCATCCAACACTTTCAGAGCAGAGCGGGGGCCGAAACCTGCGGTGAGATAGAGTAGAGATTCTGGTCGGCGGCGGGCAATATCTTTTGCTGAGAACACATGGCTGATGTCTACGCCACGGAAGAAAGCCCTGACATAATCATTTGCAGGATTATTCAGGATTTCATCAGGTGTGCCTACTTGCACAATGATACCACCTTGCATGATAGCAATACGATTGCCAATACGCATCGCTTCATCTAAGTCGTGGGAAATGAAAACAATAGTGCGCTGCTGTTCTCCCTGTAGACGCAATAATTCATCTTGCATTTCGGTACGGATCAGAGGATCGAGGGCTGAGAACGCCTCATCCATTAACAAAATATCGGGGTTGTTGGCTAATGCTCTGGCTAATCCAATACGTTGTTGCATACCGCCAGAAAGTTCGTCGGGATATGACAGAGCATAATTTTCCAGATTCACTTGTTTCAATGTTTCAAGTGCTTTTTGATCGCGCTTTGCTTTGGGAATACCAGCAAGTTCCATTCCAAATGCAGTATTTTCCAGAACATTCAAATGTGGCATGAGTGCAAATGATTGGAAAACCATACTGATTTTACTACGGCGAACATTGCGTAACTGGGTTTCTGTAATAGTTGAAATATCTTCGCCATCGATGAGTACCTGACCTTTGGTTGGCTTTATCAGGCGATTGAGAAGACGTACTAGTGTGGACTTACCTGAACCAGATAATCCCATGATCACAAATATTTCGCCTTCTTCAATAGCCAGATTGGCATCCTGTACACCGACGGTTAATCCTGTTTTTTCAAATATTTGCTCTTTACTGAGGCCAGAAGATAATAACTTAAAAGCGGGTTCAGGAGGATCGCCGAATATTTTATAAAGGTTCTTAATTTCAAGTTTAATGGTCATGTAAAATATTTTCCTGTTGTTGATGATATATTGTATTTGATTGCTCCAATGCTATTTTTTCCAATACATACCCTAACATATCGAAATAAATGGACAACACCTTATCTGGATTTATTAATAAATAATTGACTTTTCTTATGAGAGATTACTGGATTCATAAGGAAGGCTATATATCAACTTGATTAAGTTTTTTGTGAGGTGAAAAATTTACTTTGTATGCGTTTTTGATATCTTTTTGTTATTTAAATGGTTTTTATTATCTGTGATGCGATGATTTTTAATATAACTTGATGGTGTGGATTATATTTAATTGGTTGGTTTTGGGTTTTTTATTAAATTTAAAAATTAACTGTGTAGGTTATCTTAATTAAATATTTGTTCATGTTTATCTTATTGATTTTTTGAATTATTGTTTTTATAGAAAGGTTTATAGAAAGGTGGCTATCCAAGCTTGAAAGTGATATTGAGTCCTGGTTTCTGATAATAATGTTATTTATAAGGCTTATCCAATATAACTATAGCATAAAGTTGAAAATAATATTTTCTGTCAGATAAATACTGCTATAACAATATGATGGATATTTATAATGCTTGTCACTGGTTATGTTTTATTACCTGGGAGGTTCTAAAGTTGAAATTAATATTCAATGATTGTTTTATTTTTGGGTTATGAAAGTTATTGCATAGGCAATGAGTTAACTTTACATACTAAACATAAGGTTAAATGAATGGCTGAATTCAACATTGAAGAGATTAGAGGATAATGAAGCTACTCAGCAGTTTCTCTGATAATGTTCTATTATATCCTTGACAAACATCAGGTTGCAGTGCCGCAGAAAACGGGGGCATGGCAGGAGACAGGAGTTCACTTCAGAAATGAATAATTTTCATCACAGCATATTTTGTTGTGAAAGCTTTTAATAGCTAGCTATAGCAAGGTTTTTCGCATCATTGATTCATGGCGAACAGTGTAGTGTATGCCTTTCGCCATTCATTTGTTGTTTGGTTGGGTGAGTTTATTTACCACAATCTATTGGTTTTATACCACAGTGTTTGCCATAAATGATAACGCTTCTAGTAAAATTTCTTGGTGGTATATATAGTTAACAATAATAAAAACTAACACTTGTGTATTGTATTGAGATAATTCATTTTTGAAATCACTGCTATATATAGCGTTAATTAAGAATATTTTATCTATATGTGGTATTTTTAGCTTTTTTAAATGATCGGCATTAAAAATAAGGTGTCATAACTTATTGGCAGAGCCATAATTTTAATTGTCAGAGGGCGCGATGGTTTCTTTATCAAATTGTCAGATGTGTAACCGAATTCATCATTGCAAATTGATGAACGAGGGATTTAGGCTAGTACTGAAATTTTCGATAATAAATTAAATGGAGGTAGTTTATGTACCATCATTACCTGAATACTCCAGAAGGATTTCCCAAGCCTTATGTACATATCACTGCGGATGATGAAGGAGTAACGAGCATTTATTTCGTTAATGAAAAGAAAGCATTAGAATCTAAGAATGTGATTACTAAGCAGTGTGCAAAAGAGTTACAGGAATATTTCAAAGGAAAGCGGCTGACGTTTACGGTCCCCTTAAGTATGCGGGGAACTGAATTCCAGAAACGAGTCTGGCAGCAGTTATGCAACATTCCTTATGGTGAGATGTGGAGTTATAAACAATTGGCACTAACGTTGGGTTCAGTAAATTATTGTCGTGCGGTTGGCATGGCAAATTCACGCAATCCAATTTCATTGATTGTACCTTGCCATAGAGTAATTGGTCATGATGGTAAGCTAGTTGGTTATACCGGCGGGTTGGATATCAAAGGATGGCTGCTAGAACACGAAAAAGGTAGAAAGGCGAAAAGTAAACAAAGCTGAAATAAGACGCTAATTTATTTGTGAAATCACTATTGGCGTATAAAATCAGTCAATGTAACTAAACGAAAAGTACGTTTTTTTGCATTTTGTATATATTTCGTGATCTATGTTACAGACAATAGACTATATTATTTGTTGTACTGTACGTGACGCTATGTTTGTGTCTTTTTTTATTAAAGGTAAGTTTGATGTCAAAAATTAAAGGTAACGTTAAGTGGTTTAATGAATCCAAAGGATTCGGTTTTATCACTCCAGAAGATGGTAGCAAAGATGTTTTTGTACACTTTTCCGCCATTCAGTCTAACGGATTCAAAACTCTGACCGAAGGTCAACAAGTAGAGTTTGATATTACTGAGGGTGAAAAAGGTCCATCTGCTGCGAACGTTGTCGCAATCTAATTTCAACCCCCGTATTCTTAAAACCCGTTCTTAGCAACGGGTTTTTTATCTTTTGTCGGTGTTGAATTTTAACAGGGCATTAAAGTTTGTTCATAACTGCAAAAGCAAGCCCTGTCATCAGTAACGAGCCTATCACATTTGCCAGCACAGCAAGCAGTGCCCAGCTTATCTTTCCTGCCTGTAACAGATAAACCACTTCAGCGGAGAAGGTAGAGAAGGTCGTCAGGCCGCCACAGAAGCCCGTAGTTAGCATTAATTTCCAAACAGGATCAAGGTGCGTCGCTTTATTGAAATAAGCCAACCCTAATCCAATGATAAATGCACCGATGCAATTAGCCGTCAGCGTACCAACGGCAATTGGGGAAGAAGGAGTGTTTAGGCGGAGGCTGATGAGCCAGCGTAACACGCTACCCAAGCCACCACCGATAAATACAGCAAATACAATATTTATCATTGGTGATGGCAATAGATTATTTGACTTCCATACCTTTGGCCTGCAAATCGGCATGGTAAGAAGAACGAACAAATGGGCCACAAGCTGCATGGGTAAAGCCCATTTCTAATGCGGCTTCTTTCATTTCTTCAAATTCAGCCGGACTTACATAACGCTGGACGGGTAGGTGATGGCGGCTTGGCTGTAAATATTGTCCCAAAGTCAGCATGGTGACACCATGACGACGCAAATCACGCATAACTTCTAAAATTTCTTCATTGGTTTCGCCCAATCCCACCATCAGACCTGATTTAGTCGGGATATCAGGGTGAGCTTCCTTGAATCTTTCCAGTAGCTTCAATGACCACTCATAGTTAGCGCCCGGACGAACCTGACGATAAACCCGTGGTACGTTTTCCAGATTATGGTTGAATACATCGGGTGGCGTTGCGGTCAGGATTTCCAGTGCACGATCCATGCGGCCACGGAAATCGGGTACCAAAGTTTCGATTTTAATCGAAGGATTTTTTTCGCGAATAGCCGCGATACAGTCAGCAAAATGTTGTGCACCGCCATCACGCAGGTCATCACGATCAACAGAAGTGATAACAACATAACGTAATCCCATATCTTGAATGGTTTGCGCGAGTTTGATGGGTTCATCTGCATCAGGTGTATTCGGGCGACCATGTGCTACGTCACAAAATGGGCAACGACGGGTACAGATGGCACCAAGGATCATAAAGGTGGCGGTTCCGTGGTTAAAACACTCAGCAAGGTTAGGGCAGGAGGCTTCTTCACAGACGGAATGCAATCCATTTTTGCGCATTGCAGCTTTGATACCCTGAATGCGGCTGGAATCCGCAGGAAGTTTGATTTTCATCCACTCAGGTTTGCGCAAGAGTGCTTCACGTTCTGTGGCAACTGTCTTCACAGGGATCAAAGCCATCTTGTCTGCGTCGCGGTATTTGACACCACGTTCCATCTGAATTGGTTTACTCATAATCGTGCCGGTTCCAGTTATATTCTTCAGATTTTGACTTACTGCCTGATGTGTATGACAAGGCGATCGAGGCAATAAATCCATTCAAATTTTTTTGAAAAATGTTAAAAAATTATATCATCTTTCATCGACGAGTTGAAATCCCAAGATCTGACAGAATTTTTCCACCAGAACGGGTTGTACATCTTCAATGGTCACTCCTGTGACAAAGTCACTGAGTTGGATCATTTGCATGCCAGCATAGCCGCATGGGTTAATGCGGAAAAATGGCTGTAAGTCCATTGCAATATTCAGTGCCAGACCGTGGAAAGAGCATCCTTTACGGATACGCAGCCCAAGGGAACATATTTTGTTGCCTGAAACATAAACTCCGGGGGCGTCCGGGCGGGCGTACGCTTCTACACCAAAATGCGCCAGAGTTTTGATCACTGTATTTTCTATTGAAGTTACCAATTGGCGAACTCCAATTTTTGAGCGTTTCAAATCAATTAAGACATACATAACCTGTTGACCTGGGCCATGATAAGTGACTTGACCACCTCTATCCGATTGGATAACAGGGATATCTCCTGGCGCAAGTACATGCTCAGTTTTACCAGCTTGGCCTTGTGTAAATACTTTCTCATGTTGGACAAGCCAAATTTCGTCAGGTGTTTCCGCAGTACGCTGCTCAGTGAACTGGTGCATGGCGTCAGAAACCGGCTCGTAAGGCTGAATACCTAACTGGCGTAAAATAACGGTGTTATGTTGCAATGGGACGTCATCATTCGTTAACAAAAAGTGCCCGCCAGTATAACGCCCTAAGATGATTCCCACCAGTTTGAGAATGCCTTAAAGCAATAATATTGTTAATTAGACGAATATATTTTTATTTTGTATTATCATGGTTATATATTTTGATGATTTTCCCTTTAATCTCTGTTTGAGCTAACAGATGGTCAAAAAAAACCAACTTTTAATTGTTGGGCATCTTTGTAGTTTCCTGGTGCTCCTGTACAGTCTCTCAATGCTACTGCCTATTTTCGTGGCTCTGTTTTATAAGGAAAAAAGTGTTTTTGCTTTTTTTGAAACATTTGCCATTGGATTGATTGTCGGGGGAGCCGGCTGGTATTTCACTCGTAAAACCAAAGCACAACCCAGCACGCAAGATGGGTTTCTTATCATTGTGCTATTTTGGTTGCTGTTTTCGTTACTCAGCGCCTTGCCTTTTATGCTTGACAAGAGCCTGAATATTAACCTTGTGGACGCGATGTTTGAAGGTATATCAGGTATTACGACGACAGGGGCAACGGTGCTGAATGATGTGTCTGCACTGCCTAATTCGGTACTCTATTATCGCGCCCAGCTCAATTTTATCGGTGGACTGGGAGTTATTGTCCTTGCTGTTGCTATCTTGCCATTATTAGGAATTGGTGGCGCAAAACTCTATCAATCAGAAATGCCGGGTCCTTTCAAAGAAGAACGATTGACCCCGCGTCTTGCAGACAGTGCCAAAAGCTTATGGGTTGTTTACCTGTTGCTGGGGGGATTATGTTCGGTAAGTTTCTGGGCTGCGGGTATGTCATGGTTTGATGCTATTTGTCATGGTATCTCAACCGTTTCTTTGGGGGGATTTTCAACCCGCAACGAAAGCCTTGGTTATTATGACAGCGCAGCCATTGAAATGGTGGGGGGGATTTTCTCAGTCTTGTCGGCAGTCAATTTTACGCTTTATTTCGTTGCCCTGACACGCAGGAGCCTGAGGCCACTGTTAAAAAACGCTGAACTGCAATTCTTTTTGTTGGTACTGGCAGGCGTGGTGTGCATTATTTGGTTGGAGCTATATCGTTCAGGTATGTATGGTGTGAAAGATGCGTTCATTCATGGCTTTTTCATGACAAGCTCCATGATGACAGATAACGGTTTGGCAACCGCTGATTATGCCCAGTGGCCCCCTCATACCATACTGATGTTACTGGCGGTCAGTTTTTTTGGCGGCTGCGTAGGCTCAACCTGCGGCGGTATCAAAGCACTTCGCTTTATGATCTTGGCAAAACAGAGTGTTAGCGAAATTAACCAACTCATTCATCCAAATGCCATTTCAACCATCAAAATTGGTAAATCAGTAGTTCAGGAACGGGTGCTGCGTTCTGTTTGGGGATTCTTCTTCCTTTATGTCTTTTTCAGTTGCTTTTTCATCTGGGCATTGAATCTGCTCGGTTATGATTTGGTAACTTCATTTGCCACTGTTGCGGCGTGTATCAATAACATGGGCATAGGATATGGTGCCACAGCACAAGGTTTTGGTAACCTTGATGCGGCAGCGAAATGGATGATGTGTGCCGCCATGTTGTTGGGAAGGCTGGAAATTTACCCAATACTGATTTTGTGTTCGAAAGCGTTTTGGCGTTTTTGAATAGAGCGTTTTTTGAATCGAGCGTAGATAGATAGCCGAAGATTATTCGGCTATCTATACTACTCATCAACTTTCAAATAGCAGCTTTGTTAGAAAGTCATGGAATAACTTAATCCAAATGTCCGTCCACGCCCCTTATAGCTGTATAACTCAGAGGCGCCATAAGTTGGACTATAAAAGACGGGAGCACGTTGTCCCCAAACCGTGGTGTAATCTTTATTCAGTAAGTTTTCAATGCTGAAATTGATTTGCCCGACAGACAAGTGATAAGTGCCCAGGAAATCAATCGTATTATACCCATCTATCTTTCTGCCATTGGCATCAGAGACATCAAACGTTTGCTGTGATTGCAACCGGAGTTCCCAATCTTCAGGTTCCCAATTGATATAAGCGGTTATTTTAGATGGACTGGCTGTTGTAACAGGCAGTTTCTCCCATTTACCGTTTTTGTTCGTTTCTGATTTGAGGATATTGAAAGTTGTTCCGGTACTCCAGTCACTATCTTCAAAGAAGTAATCCACCGCACCTTCTACACCATAAATACGCCGTTTATCGGGGTTCACAATGATAGTCATATCATTTTTATTGATATCAATTGTGATATCAGACAGTGAATAATAAGTGGCTATTTGTGTACGTAGGTTATCCCCGTTGTAGCGCCAACCTAATTCATATGAGTTGACCTTAATTCCTTTTAGCTTAGAGTCATTGACATTGGCACTATTTATTAACGGATAATGTCTATTTACTGACTCACCGTATTCACCTAAGCCATAGTATTTTCCGACATCCGGCAGTTCAAACCCTTGGGAGAAGCTGAACCAGACTTGTTGGCGTTCAGCCAAATTGGCGAGTACACCGACATTAAACAAGTAATTATTGTAACTTGTTGTTCCTCCCGGGATGGTATCGGCTGATTTAACTGGCCCCGTAGCAATCACTTGTTGTTGTTTATACGAGACAAAATTATCAATTTTGTTTTGCGTATATTGATAACGTATACCACCGTTGATGGTAAATATTGAATTAATATCGTAACTGGCCTGTAAAAAAGGTGCCAGATTGGTGATCGTATAGCCCGGATATCGGCCAACGTTATAAGCATTTTTCAGCTTCATTCCACCCGATTCTCGAGCAGTCTCCAAATTGAAGAATTGTTGATTAGCGCTGAATTTTTCATGTTCGGCATCAAAGCCATATGTTAACGCTAAATTCTGAGTTGGGTGACTATTTAGAGTAAATTTCCCACCGTAAAAATCTGTTTTTTGTTCAGATGAACCAATACTGTTGACTTTCTTATTCTCATTGAGTGTCGGGAATGGATAGAAAGCAAAAGTCTCATCCCGATAGAATGCCTGAGCAACTAAATCTTGCCCCAGAAAATCAGTATTGGAATATTGTAGGCTGATCAAATGGCGTTTGGTGCCAGGAATACGGTCTGAATTCAATCCGCTTGCATTATAGGCCGCCGCTTTACCCGTGACGGCAGCAAAATCTTTACCGAGGTAGATGCCGTGTTTTCCATCTGATTCACTCTTGTAATATTGCGTTGTCAATTGTAATTGTTGGCGCTCATCAATGCTCAACGTTCCTGTTCCCATTACATCAAGGCGGTCGGAATATTGCAGGCCCGTTTGGGTATTATCAATTAAGACTTCATGACTCTTGGCATCAAACCAGCCACCATAGCGTTGATAGGATACGGAAAAACGTCCATTCACGTTTTCGGTACCCCCACTAATCGCGGCAGCGACATTTTCATCGTGATCTTTATGGTTTATAAAGCCACTTTTGCCACCCAGTTGCAGTTCAATTTGTTTTCCCTGCCGCCCCTTTTTAGTGACAATGTTAATCAACCCACCGGTGCTCCCACCGCCATAGAGTGAAGTTGCGCCAGAGATAACTTCAATATGGTCAATATTGAACGATTCAATGGAGTCTAATTGACGGCTATCCGAGCGGGATGAATTCAAACGTACCCCATCGATCATAACGGCTATTGAACGTCCGCGGATGTTCATCCCGTGGTTGGTTCGCCCCTGACTGCTGACATCCATGCCCGGAATTAATTGTGCCAGTATGTCTTTAAGTTCCTTGCCTGCATTCATCTGTTGTTCAATTTCATGATTTTCGATTACCCAAGTGGTTTGCGCCATTTGGGGAATGCTGCGATGAGTACGACTGGAAGAAACAACAATCTTATCTTCCTTTAATTCAGCAGCCGAGACAGATGGTGTCAAAATAATAGACAAGCAGGGGGTCATGAGCCAAAAAGAACTGCGCTTTATCATTGCTTATTACCTTCGTTTTGTCCGAGTGAATTAATAACAGGTTGTACTGAGGTGATTAACAAATGTTGGAGAAAAATTCTGTGTTGGTTCACTTCGCCACTTGATCACATTAGGAGAAAGTGTCAGGTCAAAGTAAGCTTTCCCTAACGCCCGGTTTAAAATATGAGCGGAACGCCATGCCATCAAACTCATTTGTGGCTCTGCAATCCCATGGCTGTGCATACCTGCATTAACAGCAAATAAGCAGTTTTTGCCGGAACCATCCCATTTTAAAGTAAAATCGGGAGCTATCTGGTACTTGCCATCCTGCGTGTTATGCAAGCGTGGCGCTAAAGGCTCAAGGAATTTGGGATCTGAGGGTTGATAGCCAGTCGCAAAGATGACGATATCACTATCAAAATATTCTTTTCCATTATCCAAGAGATGTTGGGTTAACAAGCGATAGCCTTCCCCGTGTTTTTGCATATCTAACAAGGCACGACTTGGTAATAATTTTGCCCAAGGAGTTTCACGTAGTACTTCAAATCGGTGATACATTGCTTGGTAGATAGCGAGTAATGAATCGCTAGTGATGCCATCAGAAGTCATCTTTTGCTCTTTTAGCATCCGATGTTTTACTTCCGGGAGGAGGCTGTAAAAACTTTCTACATATTCTGGCGTGAAGTATTCATTGGAGAATGCGGCTTCATCCAGTGCATGATAATTATTACGCCGGGAAATCCAGTTGAGTTGTTTGGGAGTTCCCCATTCACCACGAAAAATGTTGAGGAATAGATCTGCCCCGCTTTGCCCGCCACCGACGACCGAAACACGTTTATCCGTTAAATCAGGGGTACGCAGCATCATTTCACTTGCATGGAAGCATTGATTGTTTTGCATTTGCACACAAGCCGGTAGTTGGATACGTTTACCAATACCTACGCATATATGACGAGCAAGGTACTGATTATTTTGTGTTGTGACTTGAAATAGTTGTTGTTGGTCATCAAAAGTTACATTTAAGACTTCTTCGCCAAATCTCAATGAATCTAGTTTTTGAGCAACCCATGAAAGGTAATCGGCAAACTCTTCGCGAGACACGGTACGTTGTTCAGTGGTCAGAAAACGGTAAAATTTTTTCCGTTTAACTAAATAATTAAGAAAACTATATGGGCTTGTAGGATCAACGGCACTAACCAGATCTTTCAAAAAACTTGTCTGCATATGACATTCAGGAAGCATTATTCCTTTATGCCAGGAAAAACGAGATGCCCGCTCTAAGAACAGAGCATTAAAATTAGGAATACTGCTACCAAGAGCAGCGGTACTAAGATTAAAAGGGCCTATACCAATACCGATGAAATCGTAAGGCTGACTCATAGCGCGGGTTCCTTGTTGGCAATATAGAGCGGGTTAGCAAGATCTTGATGATATTTAGGCAACATGCGATTACCACCATCATGTTCAGAATAAGTCAGCTTCACTGGGTTTAGTACGACACGAATGATCTGTGGCTTAAACAGATCAAATAACGCAAAGCGGTCATTCATATTGGGATGTTGTTCTTGATATTGTCGCAATACTTTTGCCAGAATTTGATAAAACTGAATTTCACTGACGCCATATTTTTCTAATAGAGGTGAAATAAAGCGCAATACAGTGACAAAATTTCCGGTTTGCAAATCATGAATTAAATAATCAGCAGATAAACGGACAGTCACATCTTTGACTATTTGAGGTAATGAAACAGCCTCAGGGAAATCTTGATCGATTAAGCGCATGTCTCCCTGAAAATCTTTTAGCAATATTCGGTGAGGCGCATAATTTTTCATGACTAAAGTAATGTTCTGACCGTGAGCAATCAGCGATACCCCATAGCAACACATCAAGTGATAAATGGGAATTACTACCGCTTGAAACATACGCGTCAACCAGTCTTCTATATTTAAACCGGAGCGTTCAACATAAGCAGCGATCAGGGGTACATCTTGATTATCGCTTTCCATCAATGTAGCCATTAGTATGGCTTGTTCTCCATTTTGCAAATAAAGGGATGGATTTTCACGCCAGATAATCCCAAGCATTTCCTGATAGCGATATGGTGCTTTCGTCAAAGTGGTATAGGTAGGATGAGCCATATAGCCAGCCGCAGGTTCACCAAGGATTTGAGCACCGCTTGATTGTAAAACAGGATTTTGTGCGAATTGTTGTTGTAACCAGTGAGAAGCTGCGGGGCCTGCGCCAATATATTTCCCTGGAATACCACGGTAGCAGGAAGTATTGTAAATGGTCAGTGGTAGCTTGATATCAAATGATACAGGGCGGCTAACATTGGTCAGCGTACGTAATGATTGTTGAGCAAGATACTTATCACCAAACTCACCTAATTCAACCAACTCTCTGGAAGCGATTTGTGGCAGAAAATGAAGGGCAATTTTCTGCTGCCATTGCCATGGATGTAGTGGTAGGGGGATCCAATCATCATTAAGTTTTAGCTCATGCCAGCGTTTGTTAAAACGCTGGCGTTCACTTTGGTTCATAGTACTCTCTAGCAGAATGTCTAGAGAGTAATTGTCGTCCATACACCAAGTGAAAACCTCTCGCTTAGCTGCGACCCAGTGTAGTTGGAAATGCCCCTGATATTCTGGTGCGTAGCGATGAAGGGCTTCTAATCCCCAACCGCGGCGGCCTTTGTTAAAAATGAATTTAGGATGAGCAGAGAGTAAGCATTGGAGTGTGTCGGAATCAAGCCTAATAAGTTCTTGAGCGCTCATGTTGCGGCGAATTGATAATAACTGTAAGTCTCCGCGCAGTGTTGCGTACAAATCTTCCAAATGTTCAGCTAATTGGGCATCATTCATATCCAGTACTTGAGCTAGCTGGCGTAGTGCACTATCGGCCTCCAATGGCTCATTACTATCGTTTTCTAATGAATCAGGAACAATGGATAACCAGCCCCAAATCCCACGTTTTGCAGAGAAGGTATAGCCAACGTTGCCAAGCTGAATGTACCACTTTTCACCTGTTGGTATTGCGGTAATAGAACGCTCATATTCCAGTTCAGCCAAAATTTTGGCTATCATCCTGCGATTGACAAGTTCCCAATCAGCATATGACCAACCAATATCATTTTGTTTCATCATACTGCCGTTTCCTCACAGAAAAAGTGATTACGCCGATTCATGGTGAGACGTGAGCGCTTATGTGGAAAATCAAACTCTTTGATGGTTTGATAACCGACTATTGGCAGATGGCGGAATAAGCGTTGGTTATCAAAGCGCGGCTCGGCGACTATACGTGTAGTACGAGGTTCATCCAGATACAAATAGTGCGTCAGGCCCCATAGCCAACTACGTACATATTGTGATCCCCGCCACTGTTCTTCTCCTACCAACATGTGCAAGCCACGATCAAATGGTTGCCAACGATAGTGACGACCAATCCGGTCTTCTGGAGCCCAATACACTTCGAAATAGCCGAATGGCTGATCGTCAAAGCACCCTAGCAAGGGATAACAATAATCGGATTCAAGTTGGCGCTGTAAATAGTTTTTTTGTACTTCCAGAGGCCCGGACATTTCCCAAAATACATTAATACGTGGTGTATTCATCCAGTGAGTAAATTGCTCAGCATCTTGTGAAACATTAGGCAGACGGAAACTTAGCCAGTGTTTTATCTGTGGATCATAACGACGGTAAACCTCATCTTCTGGTCGTGAAGGACGTACTGGCAGCCAGAGTTGGCGCTCTGTTTCGTAGCGCATTTGATTGTTCAGGGGAACACGTGAGCCGGTTAACCAGAGGGGAAGTTGATAGAAAGTTTCTCGTTCTAAATAATCACTTTTAGCTAAATTAAATAAGATTTGTGCTTGGGGCTCTTTATTCCATTCATGATAAGGCAGGGTGATTCCGCTTATTTGTGGGGCCATAACAAATAATTGATCCAGTGCCTGAACCAGCCAACCATTGGGTAACGGATTAAGTGAATGCAAAATAGCGCTTTTATCTAGCCCCAGACTGATAGGCAAATCTTTTTCCAATATCTCACAGCGAAAACTGCCTAAAGAATGTATTAATTTGGCATTAGGCATCATGGTTATCCTTTACTCGCAATGGGTTGGCAAAATCAAAATAGATAATTGATGGATCGATAATGGTGTTCTCGTTGTGATCGTGCAGATAGCAGAAGAAATTACCTTTGCAATTCCAATAGGGGCTATCGAGGACATAGTCTAAGCACAGGGTATTTTTTGCAGTTTTCCGTAACTGGATGAGTGCATTGCGTACTCGTTCCATCAGATTTTCTTCCTGGTCAAAGCCGGCGGCTCCCATTGCCGCAGTGATTGCCAGAGTGGAGTTGACCAACAAATAGTAGGGGAAATAGCGCAGCAGCTGTTTGGTGGTAAAACAATTTTCTGCTTCGGTTTCATCAATCTCTTTAAGCCACGGGTTAGCATTTTGGGTAAAACCGCTGCCTTGGCAATCCCGGTATAACAGCCCGATGGGCAAATCCTGCTCCATTTCCACGAGAATATTTTGTTGATGTGCCAGCAGCACCAGACCGTAATCTGCTTCTGCACTAAACAGTGGCAGCAGGATATGATGGCAATAAGCCTCCAGCCAGCAATGGGCGGCATTTTTCAATGGTAAGTTGAGGCGGGCACTCAAACGGCGTATTGATGCGGCTAATAAGCTATCACCTCCATCAGGAGCTGCTTGTGTTAAAGTAACCAGCACGTTGGTTTGTGTATGGGGGCGCCCGAACAGTAAATTTACCCGAAATACCATCAAACTTTCTTCACGAATATTTCCATCTATGTCACGTAAACCAGCCCAGCCATTCTCTTGCATAACACGCATTGTAGGATAACGGGTTTGTAATTCCTGCCAGCGGGGAGTTTGTGCTAATCGAGCAAGCCGCATGCCTCGTTTTGCTTCTTTCACTGATAGTGTTCTGATTGAATTAGTTAGGCGAACACTGAGAGAAAACTTGATCATGTCACGATTAGTTTCACTGTACAGGGAACGTGATGAACTCGTTGGTTTCCAGCGTGTACCCACTTCACCTAAATCACGTAATTTTCCTTTCTGTATGAGAGATTGAACCCAATTTTGGTTCAGCAGGTGATCAGCTTGCCATGGGTGCATCGGAACTAGCCAAATATCATCAGAAAAGTGGCTTAATAAATCGGGGGCGCTTTCTGCGGTGAAACGCTGTAAACGTTGTTTTAATGTTAATCCTAAGCTATCACCACAGATGCAGGAGTGATCTACAGCAAACCAGCGTAATGGGAAACTTGAGGCAAAATCGGGCAGATAACGTTTAGCTTGTATAGCATCGAATGGTTCATGAGATTTTGGTGCTGGGTGGAAAGCATGTCCAGCCAAAAGTCCTTGTTCTGCTTCGATAAAACTTAAAGGGGTGTCACGTAAAACCGGCCAATCTAGACGAACGTTGATTGCTTGCTGGGTATTATAATGACTTTCTAATACTCGCCGATAAAAACGTTTGATTTCTGAATCGGTTAATTTGCTGTTTTTACATAGTTTTTCTAGTAATAGACTGACAAATTGTTCCATATCCAACACCTGATAATCTTCATTATCTTGCTGATATAGATAAAAAGGAAACCAGTATTGATGATGCTGCGTTGGCGAAATGTAACGTAAGGCAATACAGATTGTCTGGATATTAGAAAGTGGAATATGTAATTGAGGGTACGGTAAGTTTTTTGTAGCAGGAAGAATTTTCCAATCTCGGGTTTCGCGAATTAAAGCATTGACAAAACATTGTGCTGCCACATCAGTTTTTAACTTGTTAAGTTCTGAAGACATTTGATTTGGATTTTTTAAATGATATTAATAATTGTTATCAAGATGATATTCATTTGATTTGTTATGTAAAGTATTTTATGTATTATATTCACAATTCATTAGGTGGCTTTGGTTTTGGTAATATAAAAACAACATGCGGGTTCAGTTACATCATTTTTCTGGCTACAGTCGGCCTCCTTCAAATTGGCCCCTGGCATTTTGTGCGGGTTTATTAGGTATTGGGCAAAATGGTTTACTTGTCGCATTACCTACTCTTGTGGAAATGACACAGCTTTCACTGTCTGTTTGGGCAGGTCTACTTACATTAGGTTCTATGCTATTTCTGGTGGGGGCCCCATTTTGGGGCAGGCAAACGGAAATTCATGGTGGCAAATTTGTAGTATTGGCTGCGTTATCGGGATATTTACTGAGTTTTATGATCCTGGCAGTGGCAGTATGGGGCATTTCTATCGGTTGGTTTTCTGTTTCAACCGGAGTGTGTTTCCTTATTGTAGCTCGGATTATTTATGGATTAACAGTATCCGGTATGGTACCTGCGTGTCAGACTTGGGCTTTACAACGTGCTGGAATGGAACGGCGAATGGCCGCATTGGCAACCATTAGTTCTGGTTTAAGTTGCGGGCGTTTGCTGGGGCCTTTATGTGCAGTTTCGGTGTTAGGATTGCACCCATTGGCACCTTTATGGCTCATGGCAATAGTGCCGCTTATTGCCATTTTGATTATTGCCAGGGAATACAATGATCCTCCCTTGGCACAGGAAACCCAACAACAAAATCGATTACGTGGGCACATGCTTCCTTATTTGTTATGTGCTGTGTTGTTGGCTGCGTCCGTCAGTTTGATGCAACTGGGGCTTGCCCCCTATTTATCTCTTTTGCTCGACAAACAGGTTTCGGCTATTAGCCACCATGTAGCAATTTTGCTGAGTGTGTCAGCCATGGCGACATTATTAGCACAGTTCTTGATTATTCGTCCCCAAATATTAACGCCATTACACCTGCTGTTGTTGGCAGGCGTGATTATGGTGATGGGGTTAACATTAATGTGCACTCAGCAAATAGTTTTGTTTTATCTGGGATGTATTGTTGCTTCATTTAGCGCTGCAATGGCGGCACCTGGATATCAACTTTTACTGAATGAACAACTTTCTACTGGTAAAGGTGCGGGATTAATTTCCACCAGCCACACACTTGGATATGGAATGAGTGCATTGGTCGTTCCTCTTATTGCATCGTGGTACGGTGAATCCCGGCTAATTATGGCATCTCTGGCGTTTGCCATTTTACTTTGTGTCATCGCAGGAGGGTTGTGGAATCTTAAGCGAAAGTTAATCGTCAGCGGTAAATAAATTTTTGGAATAAGTTTCTATGCCTTCAATTTTTATCCAGAGGTAATCAGACTTGATTGAGAGTATTTCATCACCAGCTTCTACTTTTGTCTTGCAGCAGGTTGGTTTTTCTGTGGCAAGTCAACGGCTACTCAGTCGTCTTTCATTGACGTTTGCTTCAGGTTTAGTGACGGGTTTAATCGGCCATAATGGTTCGGGAAAATCAACATTGCTGAAAATGTTAGGGCGTCATCAATTGCCAAGTGAAGGAACCATACATTTGGGAGAACAACTATTAGCGCAATGGAACAGTAAAGCCTTTGCGCGTGAAGTGGCTTATCTTCCACAACAACTGCCGCCAGCAGAAGGCATGACAGTAAGAGAGCTGGTTGCTGTAGGACGCTATCCCTGGCATGGGGCATTGGGGAAATTTACTCCTGAGGATCGTGAGCGTGTTGAAGAAGCGATAGCATTGGTTGATTTGAGCGCAATGACAAATCGATTGGTGGATAGTTTGTCTGGTGGAGAGCGCCAACGTGCATGGCTGGCAATGACGGTAGCACAGAATAGTCGTTGTCTGTTGCTTGATGAACCTACTTCGGCGTTAGATATTGCCCATCAGGTGGAAGTATTGGAGTTGATTCAGCGTCTAAGTCGTGAACGTGGTTTGACTATTATTGCCGTCTTGCACGATATCAACATGGCAGCACGCCATTGTGATTATTTGGTGGCACTGCGTGGTGGGGAACTGATTGCGCAGGGAGAACCTCAACAGATCATGCAAGCGCCAGTATTGGAACAGATATATGGGATACCGATGGGTATTTTGCCGCATCCTTGCGGTGGTGCCCCGATAAGTTTTGTTTACTGATGAATAAAGTTAACCCTGATTTTTCGCGTCGTCGTTTACTGACAACACTGGCGCTATCTCCGTTGTGGGTACCATCGCTGGCCCGTTCTGTAACTTCACCATATGCTGTGCATTCGGATAGCCAACGTATTGCTGTGTTGGAGTGGTTGCCTGCGGAGCTACTGATGGCATTAGGTGTTGTACCATTGGCTGTGGCAGAAATTCATAATTATAATTTGTGGGTTCAGCAACCCGAATTGCCTTCTCAGGTTGTTGATTTGGGGACGCGAGCTGAACCTAATATGGAATTGTTGCAGCAATTGTCGCCTTCTCTCATCCTCTATTCCCAAGGTTATGGGCCTTCAGTAGAAAAAATGTCTTCAATTGCGCCAACAATGGGATTCAGTTTCAAAGATAACACCCGAACTCCGTTGGCTCAGGCGCTGTATTCACTGGAAATACTTGCCGAACGACTTGGCCTTCATCACCAATATTCCTTACATCTGCAACGCTATCATCAACAGATGGAACAAAGTCAGCAGCGGTTGCGCAACTGGCAAGATGTACCCATTCTGCTGTTTACTTTGCTTGATAGTGATCATGCGATGGTTTTTGGTAAAGGGGGATTGTTTCAAGATGTTCTCGATAACTTGGGACTGAGGAATGCCTGGCAAGGAAAGACAAACAGTTGGGGAAGTCAGGTGATTGGTATAGAGCAATTGGCGACTATTCAAGAAGCTCGGGCTATTTTTTTTAGTCGTGGAGATAATGAAATATTGCTTGCGCGTATGCAGAAGACACCATTATGGCAGGCACTTCCGTTCGTTCGCCATTATCCCGTTAGTATCCAGCCTACAGTGTGGTTTTATGGAGCGACGCTGTCAGCCATGCGTTTTTGTGGTTTATTGACAGCTACGTTGGAGAAACCAGTATGAGGCGTTTATGGGCTGTACCTTTATTATTGCTATTTCCTGCACTGTTGTTAACTCTATATAACCTGCAACAACAATTACCTGTTCTTCAATGGTGGCAATCTCTGCACTCTCCGGATATCGGTAACATTCGTCAAATTGTGGTGAATTACAGCATGTTGCCGCGTCTGGCCATTTCATTATTAATCGGCGCGGGGCTAGGGTTGGCGGGATTGCTATTTCAGCAAGTATTACGCAATCCATTGGCAGAACCCGCAACTTTGGGAGTGTCTGCGGGTGCTCAGTGTGGAATGACAGTGGCATTACTACTGGCGATACCATCGGACAGCTTGTTGATGCAACTTGCAGCTTTGGCTGGCTCGGTCACGGTAGCGCTGGTGGTATTTGGTTTGTCATGGGGACGGCGTTTGTCACCAGTAACGTTGATCCTAGCCGGATTAGTTATGGGGCTATATTGCGGGGCAGTCAATTCTCTGTTGGCCCTGTTTAACTATGAAAAATTACAAGGAATGTTTATCTGGGCCAGTGGTTCATTAGTTCAGCATGATTGGCAGATTGTATTGTGGATGCTGCCAATATTACTGATTTCCTTGTTGCTGACTTTATTGTTGCTGCGTCCATTAACTCTGCTTGGATTAGATGACGTTGTAGCGAAAAATCTTGGGCTGGGATTGAACAGTGCCCGGCTGGTTGCCTTGTCATTGGCAATTGTTCTTAGTGCGCTGATGGTTAATGCTGTTGGTGTGATTGGCTTTATCGGATTATTTGCACCATTGTTGGCGCGAATGTGTGGGGCAAGGCGATTAGAACAGCAAGTGCTCATGGCACCATTGATTGGTGCACTTTTATTATGGCTTACCGATCAAGTAGTGCAATGGTTGGCTACTGTATGGCGTAGCATTCCCACTGGTTCGGCGGTTGCGTTAATAGGAGCACCGATATTGTTGTGGTTATTACCACATTTGCGTACCTATGGACAAAGACCGACATTCCCAGTCGCAGAACAAACGATCATCGAACGTCGGGCACTTTTACGTTGGTTCTTTTTCGGAATATTGCTGTTGAGCGTACTGATTATAGCTGCATTGTTATTTGGTCGTGATTCTGAAGGCTGGCATTGGGCGCAAGGAGAGCAATTTGCTGAATTATTGCCTTGGCGATGGCCACGAGTGATAGCGGCACTTTGTGCAGGAATGATGTTGGCTGTTGCAGGAACTTTGATTCAGAAATTGACGGGTAACCCAATGGCGAGTCCGGAGGTTTTAGGGATCACCTCAGGGGCGGGATTGGGCGTATTAACATTGCTGTTGATGACATCCGGCAATGTTTTTGTCTGGTTACTCCCCGCGGGAAGTCTGGGGGCAGCGCTTACTCTGCTATTGATCTTGTTTATCTCTGCCCGTCAAAGGTTTTCGGCTCAGCACATGCTACTGACCGGTATTGCCATTAGTACCGTATTTGGCACATTTGTAGCATTAGTATTGGCGAGTGGCGATCCTCGTACAGGGGTATTGCTGGCATGGTTATCTGGTTCTACTTATGGTGTGGAACCCGCTCAGGCACTCTTTACTTTGGTGATAGCGTTAGTACTGATAGCGCTGACCCCATTGTATCGTCGTTGGTTGACGATCTTGCCATTGGGAAGTATCAATGCGCAAGCGGTGGGAATATCGTTGATTCGCTCTCGATTTCTTATTTTACTGATCGCTTCGGCACTTACTGCATCTGCAACTTTGATGACCGGGCCATTGAGTTTTGTAGGTTTAATGGCACCACATATGGCCCGTATGATGGGGTTCAGAAAGGCTATGCCGCAGTTGATGATTGGGATGTTGTTGGGAGGACTGCTGATGTTACTGGCTGATTGGTTTGGGCGAATGCTGCTATTCCCCTACCAAATTCCGGCAGGATTGCTCGCGGCTTTTATTGGTGTTCCTTATTTTATCGTGCTGTTGCGTCGTCAGGCGAAGTAGAGAGTTGGGATAAATTAGTTCATTTAACAAAAAGGGTGATCAATAACGAATATGAGAATAATTATCATTTCCTTGTTGATTTTGGTTTTCTTTTAAACTAGTGTTGATAACACTTTATTAATAATGAGAATAACAAACCTGTTTGTTACGATAATATTATGTCTTCAGCTTACTCTATTTTTAATTTGCGCCTGAAAGAGCGGATTACCATATCACCATCCATATTACGCTGTGTTTTCGAAGGCCCGGAAGTGCATAAAATGCAGCGACATGCACCTGATCAACGTATAAAGTTGCTGTTTCCTCAGCCAAGTAACCCTTCATTAAAAGTCAAGGAGGGGAAAGATTGGTATAGTGATTACATGTCTATCCCTAAAGAAGAACGTCCCTGGATGAGAACTTACACATTAAGGGCGCTACGTACGGAAGACAATGAAATGGATATCGAGTTTGTTTTACATGGTGGTGACACGCCTGTATCCAATTGGTTGCGGCAGGCTAATCCAGGAGAGTCTCTACAGATTGTTGCACCAAAAACAGATATCAGTGATAGCCCAATGAATGGGGCGGATGGTTGCGAATGGAAACCACCCGCTCAAGTCGGTCAGGTATTATTGATCGCCGATGAAACGGCATTGCCGGCGGCATTAGGTATCCTTGAAGAATTATCACAGCGCGAAAATCCGCCCGGCATACAGGCATTCTTTGAAGTTCCTGAACAGGAAGATTGCCTCAATGTAGAACAATTCAAATTTGCCGATGTATTTTGGTTACCCCGTAAAGCTAAACAAGGATATACATACGGCGAATGTTTATTAGAGGCAGTACGCGAGCA
Source organism: Xenorhabdus miraniensis (assembly GCF_002632615.1). The sequence goes on along the minus strand of NZ_NITZ01000013.1, from coordinate 30,490 downwards.
CGTTACTCTTCCTGAATCTGTGTTTATTGAAGAACAATCCTTAACTGAAGTCACTTCCAGTGACGGAACTTTGTGGGAAAGAGCAGAAGGTGAGAACAAAGCAAGCCTGTTTTATGCTTGGGTCGCGGCAGAATCATCTGCTGTAAAAAATCTTCGCCGTTATTTGCTTCAAGAGCGCCATTTAGATCGAACGTTAATTAATTTTATGGCGTATTGGGCCAAGTCTCCGCGAGATAACCACGCCTGAATCAAGTAAGAACAAACTCTATTAATTGCAGAAAAAACGCTGACCAAGAAATCAGCGTTTTTTAAAGATGCGATTACAGCACAACGCGCACTAATTCCAGATTACCCAATTCTTCATACAATATTTCAACTTGCTCAATATGCGTAGCGTTGATAGTAATAGAAACTGAGTGGTAATTGCCTTTGCTGCTTGGTTTTACGACTGGAGAGTAATCGCCCGGCGCATGGCGCTGAACTACTTCAACAACTTGATCCACCAGCTCAGGTTGAGCTAAGCCCATTACTTTATAGGTAAATGAGCAGGGGAACTCAAGCAGTTCATTTAATTTTGTTTTCATGGGCGTTCCTCATGTATTTGCCACGGCAAAAGGAATGATTTGCCGTGGTGTGATAATTTTCTGACAATATGTAATTAATATAGGGTTAAATACCCGACTTTCAATAGATTAACCAAACCAGTGGTGGAACATCAGTCGGATATAGTCAATCATACGGCTGAAAAAGCCGCCTTCTTGCACTTCATACATCACAACCAATGGGCGCTGCTCAATGGTTTTACCATCAAGCTGGAAGTTAATAGTGCCAACAACTTGATTTTGGGCGAGTGGTGCATGCAGTTCGGTATTATCCAATATGTAGCTGGCTTTCAAATCCTTCAGGCGACCGCGAGGGATCGTCAGGTAAACATCTTTATCAACGCCCAGTTGTACTTTATCAGTGTCACCAAACCAAATCGGTTCTGATGCAAATTCTTTACCGACTTGCAGTGGTGAAACTGTTTCGAAGAAGCGGAAGCCCCAAGTCAGTAATTTTTTGCTGTCAGTTTCACGCCCTTTGAACGTCGGGCTACCCATGACGGCAGAAATCAGGCGCATATTTCCTTCGGTTGCAGAAGCAACGAGGTTATAACCCGCTCCGCTAGTATGGCCTGTTTTAATGCCGTCAACATTTAAACTTTTATCCCACAACAAGCCGTTACGGTTAGGCTGGCGAATATTGTTGTAAGTAAATTCTTTTTCCTTATAGATAGCATATTCATCCGGCACATCGCGGATTAACGCTTTTCCAATCAATGCCATATCATGAGCTGAACTATATTGACCATTAGCATCCAGACCATGAACAGTCTGGAAGTGCGTGTTTTGCAGCCCTAAACTCTGTACGTATTTATTCATCAGGCTGACAAACGCATCCTGACTGCCAGCTACGTAGTCCGCCATTGCGACACAGGCATCATTGCCGGATTGCAGGTTGATACCACGGGATAGCATGGCAACAGAGACCTGGTCACCGGGCTTTAAAAACATTAAAGAGGAACCTTTAAATACCGGGTTCCCTGTTGCCCAAGCATCTTTACCTACAGTAACGGTATCATTTGGTCCGATTTTTCCTGATTTGATGGCTTGACCAATGACGTAACTGGTCATCATTTTGGTCAGGCTGGCGGGATCGCGGCGAACATCTGCATTTTTTTCAGCTAATACCTTTCCTGAATTGTAATCAATCAGAATATAGGCTTCTGAATCTAGTTCGGGAACACCGGGGATCATCGTTCTGAAATTATCATCCGTGTTGGCGAACGCAGAAACGCTGGTAGCCAAGGCGATGCCTAAAGTGGCATTTTTAATAAAACGGGAAGTAACTATATATTTCATGATTGATTAGATAACATCCGTGAGAAAGGGATTGATAATAAGTGACATAATAACAAATGAAAAAAAAGCTGACATTAAACAAAATTGGGTGAGTTGAAGGTTTACACTTTTTTACCCGTATTTTATTCACCGCAATTTTATCTGCCTGCTGATAGGAATCAGATAATCCAGCCAGCAGGCAATGATGCCATTTATTTCTGTTGATATACACCCATCGTCTTTCAAATTGCCGCTTTATTGGCCGGGCTCATCCTTTAATGGGTGGTATAGCAAAATGGGTATAACGGATCAGGGCGCAACAATAAAAGAGGATTGATGTATTTGATCCATTAGTTTTTTTTGTAATTCCAAGGCTTGCTGGCGGCTGTTAAGCGGCCCCAATTGAACGCGATAGACATTGCCAAATTGGGTGGTACGGCCTTGCACGTTAAAACGCTGACTCAAAGATTGTTGCCATTCTTTAGCTTTTTGCTCAGCGCTGACAGCACCTACTTGCACCATATAATTACCTGCCGATACTGAATCAGGCAGGGTTTTAGGACTAGAAGATTCTTTCGAATCCGATGGTGTTGTCGCTGGTGGAGTAACAGGCTGGCTTTCTGTGCCACCAGAAGGATTTTGTTCAACAGCCGATGGTTCCACCGTATTCTGTGATGTGGAGTCGCTTATCATGGGAACTTTGATAAATGACTGAGAACCAATATTGGGTCTTTCAGGTAAGGCATAGCTCTGTTTGACAATCGTTGCCCCCTCAGTGCCTAAACCAGAGAGTGAACCATCAGGTGCAACTTGAATGCCATCCAGTTTTACTTTGCTTTGCGGCATCAAGTTTAATCGCTCTGCTGCTGCACGTGATAATTCAATGATTTTTCCCGGCTTATTGTAAGGTCCTCGATCATTAATCCTGACAATCATCATGCGTCCATTGCTTAAATTGGTGACACGCACATAGCTTGGGATAGGCAACGTCGGATGGGCAGCCGTTAAAGAATAAGGGCTGGCTCGTTCACCAATTGCGGTCATCTTTCCATTGGATTCTTCGCCAAACCAACTGGCATAACCTGTTTGGCTGAAATTAGCCGGATCTTGCACGATGCGATACGTTTGCCCATCCTTCTGATAATCCTGATTGGCGCTTGGATAATAAGGCTCATATTGAGGCTCAGCACCCAAAACATCACGGGTTGGGACAGGGGGAAGGGAAGATGCCCGGTTAGTATCTGTTGTTGTACAGCCTGATATCAGTACCGCTAGGATGCTAAGTATAAGCCATTGTTGACGCATGAAACTGCTTCCTCATAAACTTTTGGACAATAATTTACGATGTGTATGTATCGACATGATAATGCCGAATCCTGCCATTAAGACAATCAATGCTGAACCTCCGTAACTAATTAGAGGCAGAGGGACGCCGACCACGGGTAGGATGCCGCTTACCATGCCAATATTAACGAAGACATAAACAAATAAAATAAGTATCAATCCCCCGGCCATCACACGGCCGAAAGTATTTTGTGCTTTGGCTGCAATAAACAAGCCGCGCATAATGACCATCAGGTAGAGTCCGAGCAAAACAAGAACGCCTACTAGTCCCAATTCTTCCGACAAGACGGCAAAAATAAAGTCAGTGTGTCGTTCGGGAAGAAATTCAAGTTGTGACTGTGTGCCTTGCAACCAACCTTTTCCGAATAAACCGCCTGAGCCGATGGCTATCTTGGATTGGATGATGTGATAGCCTTTTCCCAGTGGATCACTTTCAGGATCCAGCAGCATCATAACGCGGTCGCGCTGATAATCGTGCATTAGGAAGAACCACAATATTGGAATGAAACAGGCAATCAGTAAAACCGCAATGCTAATTAATTTCCAATTCATTCCTGCCAGAAACAGAATAAATATGCCAGAGGCTGCAACCAGAATGGAAGTTCCCAGATCCGGTTGTGCTGCCACCAGAAGGGTGGGCAGAAAAGTCAGGAATAGTGCGATGCCCGTGTTTTTCAGGGACGGTGGGCAAAGGTCACGGTTCATAAAACGAGCCACCATCAGAGGAACCGCGATTTTGGCAATTTCTGATGGCTGGAAGCGCACAATACCCAAGTCTAGCCAGCGTTGTGCTCCTTTACTAATCTGCCCAAAAACATCAACTAAAATCAGCAGGATGACGCACACAATGTAGAGGTAAGGGGCCCAATTTTCATATAAGCGTGGAGGCACTTGAGCCAAGACGATCATCACTATGAACCCCATAATAACTTGCCCGACTTTGCGTTCCATCATATCAATGTCTTGTCCACTGGCACTCCACATAATGAAAAGGCTGTAGGCCAGTAATGCCAGAATGCACAGTAGCAGTGGAATATCTATATGTATTCGGGTCCAGAAAGGAACCTTGTTTTGAGATTCTGTCATGGCTTTACTCAATTAGCTTGTGTTCTGGTAGCTTGTGTTCTGGGAGGCTGAACTCCTGTCGTCGCTGCGGCTGCGTCAGGAGAGGCAGTGTTGTTATCCTTGAGCAAGATATGATCCAGAATTTGGCGGACGATAGTGCCGACGGATGGCCCTGAACCACCATTTTCCAGAATGATGGAAATGGCAACGGTTGGGTTGTCATAAGGCGCAAAGGCAATCATCAGCTTATGATCACGTAGATGTTCAGCAAGTTTGCTTGCATTATAAGTTTCATAACTGAAAACCTGGGCTGTACCTGATTTAGCTGCGGCTTTGTATGGTGTGCCAGCAAAGACTCTGCGGGCAGTACCATTTGGAGCATTGGCAACGCCATACATGCCATCTTTGGCAATTTCCCAGTACCCAGAATGAATATCCCCAATTTGCTCGCTGGCTGGAGGTTGATAAGGTTGCATTTCTCCATTTACGCGAGTGCTTATCAAGAAATGTGGGGTCTTAATTTTTCCATCATTGATCAATGTCATTAGGGCTTTTACCATCTGCATTGGCGTTGCAGTCCAGTATCCCTGACCGATGCCAACAGAAATGGTATCGCCTTGATACCACGGTTTTTTGTAGCGTTTGAGTTTCCATTCACGGGTAGGCATATTGCCCGGGTTTTCTTCTTTCAAATCAATGCCCGTAAATTGACCATAACCAAATTTTGTCATCCATTCAGATAACCTATCAATGCCCATATCGTAAGCAACTTGATAGAAAAAAGTATCCGCTGATTCAACAATCGATTTATGAACATTCAATTTGCCATGTCCCCAACGTTTCCAGTCACGGTAACGCTGATCTGAGCCCGGCAACTGCCACCAACCCGGATCGTTTATCGTGGTGTTTTTTGTAATGACATCACTGCTAAGAGCGGCGACAGCAATAAAAGGTTTTACCGTCGATGCGGGTGGATAAGCCCCTTGCGTTGCACGGTTAATTAACGGGCGATTGGGATTGTTTAGCAGGGTTTTATACTCTTTGCCCGATATGCCATCAACAAACATATTTGGATTGTAGCTTGGGTTGGATACCATAGCTAAAACCTCCCCAGTACGAGGATCGGTAACAACAACACCTGCACGGCTGGTTGTCAGTATCTTTTCGATGTAAGTTTGCAGCTCCAAATCGATTGACAGATAAATATCCTTGCCTGCCTGTGGAGGTTGTTCGTGCAGTTGGCGAATGACTCTGCCACGATTGTTAACTTCCACTTCTTCGTAGCCGGGTTTGCCATGCAGAATAGATTCATAATAACGCTCAATACCCAGCTTGCCGATATCATGACTGGCAGCGTAGTCAGGCAAAATCCCCTCTTTATCGAGCCGCTCTACATCTTTATCGTTTATTTTAGCAACATAGCCGATTACATGGGTTAGGGCAGAGTCGTAAGGATAATAACGGCGCTGGTATCCCTTAATTTCTAACCCCGTAAAACGGTATTGGTTGACAGAAAACCGCGCCACCTGAACCTGATCCAGTGGTGTTTTCAGTGGAATTGAAGTAAAGCGACGTGCGCGTTGACGTTCTTTTTTGAAGGTTTCGATATCTTCATCAGTGAGGCCAACAACAGAACGTAATTCTTCTAATGTCTTGTCAAGGTCAGTGACTTTCTGTGGCACAATCTCTAACTGGTAAATGGTCCGGTTAGTTGCTAATGGTGTGCCGTTGCGGTCATAAATGATCCCACGACTTGGAGCGATGGGAACAAGCTTAATGCGGTTCCCATTTGAACGGGTTTGGTAATCTTCGTGGCGTGTGATCTGGAGATTATAAAGATTAGCAATCAAAATGCCGGTTAAAATAATAATACCTATAAACGCCACAAGTGCGCGGCGTATGAATAGGGCTGATTCAGCCGAATGATCACGAAAAGGAGTTCGTTTCTTCTTCATCCCATTGCCAGAATTCACAGTGATAGATTACCCAATTTATTCCCGATGATAAGGGTGATTAGTTGTGATGCTCCATGCTCGGTAAAGGCTCTCTGCAACCAGAACCCGCACGAGGGGGTGTGGCATAGTCAGGGGAGAAAGTGACCAACTTTGTTCCGCGGCTGCCTTACAGGCCGGAGACAAACCTTCGGGGCCACCAATCAGTAAACTGACATTCCTGCCATCCAGTTTCCAGCGGTCAAGCTGTTGCGCCAATTGAGGTGTGTCCCAACGAGAGCCAGGGATATCCAGAGTTACAATGCGATTGCCTTTACCAACAGCAGCTAACATCTGTTCGCCTTCCTTTTCCAGAATGCGCTTGATGTCTGCGTTTTTGCCGCGTTTTCCCGCTGGAACTTCAATCAGTTCAAAAGGCATATCCTTGGGAAAACGATTCAAGTAATCCATGAAGCCGGTCTGTACCCAGTCCGGCATCTTTGTTCCTACAGCGATCAGTTGTAACTTCAAACTCAACTCCAGAGTTTTTCCAGTTCATACATGCGACGGCTGTCTTCTTGCATGACATGAACCATAATTTCGCCGAGATCCACGACTATCCAGTCGGAAATCCCTTGCCCTTCAACACCCAGAGGCATGATGCCAGCTTCGCGGCAGTCATCGACGAGATTATCTGCCACAGACATCAGATGACGGTTTGATGTTCCGGTGCAGATAACCATGCAATCAGTAATGCTGGATTTTCCACGAACGTCTATAGAAACAATATCCTGTGCTTTGGAATCTTCAAGTTTATCAATAACAAATTGTTGTAGTTCTGTGCCTTGCAAAAGGATCACCTTTATTTTATAAAATTGGTTGAGTAACGCAGAATAATAGCATGCCAATCTCTGTAAAAGTAAGCAACTTGGCGGCAATTCGCTGTATGATTTCGCTATTGCTTATCTATTGCTTATATAGTCCCCATGAATCGATATAATTTTGTATCGATGGGGGGAGCAGATCATCACAACTTAGACCTTGTTGGTGACGTTGGCGAATGTCTGTCGCCGAAATGTTTAATAGCGGAGTCGCGGCTAAATAAATATAACCGTGTGGTTTTTGACTCAGTGGAAATGGAGTATCAATTTGGTGGTTTTCTAGCCATTGTTGCATTTCAGGGCTTGATAATTGCTTCTGATAACCCGGACGGGAACAGACCAACAGATGGCAGATATCGAGCAATTCTTCCCATTTATACCATGTATGAATAGTTTGTAATGAGTCCTGCCCGATAATAAATGCCAACGGGCGTTCCTCACCCGCTTCTTGACGAAAAGACTTCAATGTTTCCACTGTGTAAGATGGTGTTTGTCGCTCCAGTTCACGAGTATCCACAGTAAACAACGGATTATCCTGTACAGCCAGACGAACCATTTCCAGCCGTTGTTGAGCACTCGCCTCTGGCTGAGGACGATGTGGTGGAACGTGATTAGGCAATAAAATCACCTGATTGAGTCCCACTAACTGTGCCAATGCTTCCACAGGGCGCAAATGACCATAATGGATAGGATCGAAAGTGCCTCCAAACAGTGCCTGAATAATCGGGGCACCTGTATCGATTTTTGAATCGATGGTATTTATTGGATCAGTATTTATTGGGTCAATGGAATCAAGCATTCAGCAAGCTCTCTGGTAATGGTTTTCCGCATAACAGCATGGAAAGCGTTTCCAGGTCAGCCCAAATGGATTGGCTATAATCCTGTTTGACACGCAGTTCCATCTGGGTCAATAAATGTATGGCGGATTGCAGGTCTTGTTTTGACAGACGTTGTAACGCGGCGGTTAACAATGGCCGGCGATTTTGCCAAACTTTGTGCTGATCAAATAATGTCTTCAAAGGAACTGTTTTACTTTGGCGTTTAAGTATTAACAGCAGCATGAGTTCCCGCTGTATAGTACGAAGCAGGATGACAGCTTCGGTATCTTCTTGCCGGAGTTGTTTCAGTACATGCCATGCCCGTTTTATTTTTCCTGCCAGTAAAGCATCAACCCAATGATAGGGAGAAAAATGAGCAGCATCGTTGACAGCTTCTTCAACGCGAAACAATGTCAGCCGATTATCGGGATGGAGCAGGGAAAGGCGTTCCAATGCCTGAGCCAGTGCTAACAAGTTCCCTTCATAGCAATAGCACAATAGCTGGTTAGCTTCATCTTCCAGTGATAGCCCCATGTTTTTAGCACGTTGAGCCACCCATTGAGGCAGACGATTTTGCTCTGGAGTCAGGCAACTGACGTATACGCCATTTTGCCCAATTGACTTGAACCACTGGCTATTTTCCTGCGCTTTAGTGAGCTTATGGCCACGCAATATCAGCAGGATATCTGAATGCAGTAACTCTGACAGCTTGACGAGTCGTTCTGCCATTGAGGCATTCGGGCCATTTTCCGGTAGTAACAGGATGAGTGATTGACGGCTGGTAAACAGGCTCAGTGACTGACACAGACTGAAGATTTCATCCCAATCGGTATGGTTATCCAACGCGAAGGTGAAATGCTCCATAAAGCCATGTTGTTCAGCCATTCTGCGGATACTGTCCTGACTTTCCTGTAATAGTAATGGCTCATTGCCCCATAGCAGATAGCAGCTTCGCAGCTCTTCATTGAGCTGCGAAAGAAGTTGTTCAGGATAAAGTCGGATCATTGTTTCTGTGTAGTCGCAGCTTTCTGTTTTTCTTCAGCTTTCAGAAGTTCTGCGCTATGAACAGTTAATAGTTGGCGCATAAGCTGATGGGCAGCCTGTTCGCGCATTTCCTGTTGAACCAATTCATTTTCTGCATCTTTTGCCAGTGCTTCCAGTGGGTTATCGAAGAAAGAGCGATCGACCCTTGCTTGCAATGGATAGATGCTGCCATCTGGCATCAGAACTTGAGCATCAACATACAGAATTAATTGGCGTTCGGCTGCTTTACCATCCTGAAAGACTGAAACAGTCTCTTTGTTTTCATTAGAACCCAAAAGTTTCAGGATAGGTACTGAAGCATCGCCATGTTCAATAATTTTGACATCGTTCAGGCGAAGTTGCTGGCGCACCGAGCGTGCCAGAGGCCCGTAAGGGTCCCCTGAACTTAATTGTAATGTTTGAAGCTCTTTTGGTACTTGCGTTGTGCCGCGAAGGTGAAAACCGCAGCCAGCGGTGACCAACACCGCTAACCCGAGCAACAACGTGAAAATACGATGCCGCAGATTATTTCCTACCACACTTCTTTCCACTACATTTTTTCCCACAACAGTGGTCTCCTGTTATCAACCAACGACCAGGTTCAGTAATTTACCTGGCACATAGATGACCTTGCGAATACTGACGCCTTCAAGATATTTCGTCACACTGTATTCTTGCGTCGCCATTTCTTGGACATACTCTTTTGTTGCATCTGCCGGTACAGTAATTCGGCCACGAACTTTACCATTAATCTGAATGATTACCAGCTTGGTATCGTCCACCATTGCTTGCTCATCTGCTTGCGGCCATTCAGCAACATCAATGTCATTTTCATTGCCAAGTTCTTTCCACATTACGAAACAAGCATGTGGAGTAATAGGCGAAAGCATACGTACCACTGTAGTCAGTGCTTCTTGCATAAGAGCGCGATCCTGCTCAGTTTCCTGTGGAGCACGTGTCAGTTTGTTCATCAGCTCCATAATTGCAGCAACGGCGGTATTGAATGCCTGACGACGGCCAATATCATCGGTGACTTTCGCAATGGTTTTATGGAGATCACGGCGCAGATCTTTTTGCTCCGCAGTCAGGCTATTGATATCCAGCGGCTGGGTTGCCCCTTTATTGCTGTGTTCATAAACCAGACGCCAAACACGTTTAAGGAAGCGATTAGCGCCTTCTACACCAGATTCCTGCCATTCCAGAGTCAGTTCTGGTGGTGCAGCGAACATCATGAACAAGCGAACAGTATCAGCACCGTATTTATCGACCATCGTTTGTGGATCGATACCGTTGTTCTTGGATTTCGACATTTTGCTCATGCCGGTATAAACCAGTTCATGGCCGTCTTTATCCGTTGCTTTAATAATGCGCCCTTTCTCATCACGCTCAACAATAGCGTCAGCCGGAGATACCCAGACTTTTTCGCCACTGTTGCCGGTGTAATAGAAAGCATCGGCCAGAACCATGCCTTGGCACAGCAGGCGTTTGGCGGGTTCATCAGAATTAACCAGGCCAGCATCGCGCATCAGTTTGTGAAAGAAGCGGAAGTACATCAGGTGCATGATAGCGTGTTCAATACCACCGATGTATTGATCCACTGGCAACCAGTAGTTGGCCGCAGCCGGGTCTAACATGCCTTTGTCATGATCCGGGCAGGTATAACGCGCGTAATACCATGAAGATTCCATGAAGGTATCAAAGGTATCCGTCTCAAGCAGAGCAGATTGACCGTTGATGGTCGTTTTTGCCCATTCTGGATCCGCCTTGAGTGGGCTGGTGATGCCATCCATTACAACATCTTCCGGCAGGATCACTGGCAACTGATCTTCTGGAACAGGAACCACGGTTCCATCTTCTAGTGTTGCCATTGGAATTGGAGCACCCCAGTAACGCTGACGGGAAACACCCCAGTCGCGCAGGCGGTAATTGACCTTACGCTGGCCGACGCCCATTGCAACCAGTTTGTCTGCAATGGCATTGAAACCTTCTTCATTATTCAGCCCGCTGAATTCACCGGAATTGACCAGTGCATTTTTGTCTGTAGCGGCTGCATCCTGAATATTGGGTTCGTTGCCGTCGTTATCCAGAATAACGACTTTCATTGGCAGGTTGTACTTAGTAGCAAACTCCCAATCACGTTGATCATGGGCAGGAACTGCCATAACAGCGCCAGTGCCGTATTCCATCAGGACAAAGTTAGCGACCCAAATAGCTATTTTTTCATTGGTCAATGGATGAACAACGAACATGCCTGTTGGCATGCCTTTTTTCTCCATGGTTGCCATATCTGCTTCGGCAACTTTGGTATTACGGCATTCGTTGATGAATTCTGTCAGTGCCGGATTATTTTCCGCCGCTTGTTTTGCCAGAGGATGGCCTGCTGCGACAGCAACATAGGTTGCACCCATGAAAGTATCTGGACGAGTGGTATAAACGGTGAGTTTTTCTTGGCTATCAGCAACATTAAAAGTGATTTCGACACCTTCAGAACGACCAATCCAGTTACGTTGCATAGTCTTGACCTGTTCAGGCCAATCTTCCAATTTATCCAGATCGTTCAGTAATTCTTCCGCATAATCAGTGATCTTGATGAACCATTGTGGGATCTCTTTGCGTTCCACTCGGGTATCACAACGCCAGCAGCAGCCATCAATAACTTGCTCATTAGCCAGAACGGTCAGGTCATGTGGACACCAGTTAACAGCGGAGGTTTTTTTGTATACCAAACCTTTTTCGTACAACTTAGTGAAGAACCACTGTTCCCAGCGATAGTATTCTGGTGTACAGGTCGTTACTTCACGATCCCAGTCATAACCAAAACCCAGTGTTTTCAACTGGCTTTTCATGTATTCGATATTGGAATAAGTCCACGGAGCAGGGGAGGTGTTATTTTTAACCGCAGCCCCTTCAGCCGGCAGGCCGAAAGCATCCCAACCGATTGGTTGCAACACATTTTTACCTAGCATGCGTTGATAGCGGGAAATTACATCACCAATAGTGTAATTACGGACATGGCCCATATGTAGTCGACCAGAAGGGTAAGGTAGCATAGACAGGCAATAGTATTTTTCTTTGCTGTTGTCTTCTGTCACTTTGAACGTTTGCTTCTCTTGCCAATGAAGCTGGACTTGTTGTTCTATGTCTTCTGGACGATATTGTTCTTGCATGGCACCGATAATCCTATGGTGAGTAATAAAGCTACGCCGTTAGCGTGCTTGTTGTTATGAAACATAGTGGTTTATGAAATCTAAGACGCCATAGCATAGCTGATAAGGGATAGGCGCAACAACTCTTGTTAAAGGTGGAATGTGGAAAATTACTTATTTTTGATGGAATTTAAGGCCGGCGGATAGTGTTGCCATCCGCCGACAAATAAAAATCAGTGCAAAATTTTTGCCAGAAAATCGCGGGCACGCTCCGATTTCGGGTTGGCAAAGAAATCTTCTTTCTTACTGTCTTCGACAATTTTTCCCTCATCCATGAAAATAACGCGGTGCGCTACTTTTCTGGCAAATCCCATCTCATGGGTTACCACCATCATGGTCATGCCTTCTTTTGCCAATTCAACCATGACATCCAGCACTTCATTTATCATTTCGGGATCGAGTGCAGAAGTTGGCTCATCAAACAGCATCGCAATAGGGTCCATGCAGAGGGCACGGGCGATGGCAACCCGTTGTTGCTGACCACCAGAAAGTTGTGCGGGGAATTTATTAGCATGATTGGTTAATCCAACTCGTTCCAGTAATTTTAGTGCTTTTTCAGTCGCCGCTTTCTTGTCGCGTTTTAGTACCTTAACTTGGGCCAGTGTCAGGTTTTCAATGATAGAGAGATGTGGAAACAGCTCAAAATGTTGGAATACCATTCCCACTTTGGAACGTAACTGTGCCAGATTGGTGCTCTTATCATTGACTTTCGTTTCATTTACCAGAATTTCACCCTGCTGGACGGGTTCAAGGCCATTGACCGTTTTTATCAGCGTGGATTTACCGGAACCAGAAGGCCCACAGACCACGACTACTTCGCCTTTTTTGACTTCAGTCGAGCAGTCAGTAAGAACCTGAAATTGGCCATACCACTTGGATACATTTTTCAGGGAAATCATCAAACAGTCCTTTTCTTCAAATAGTTAACCAGCATAGAAGCGGCAAAACTAATCACAAAATAAACAAAGCCGGCAAACAGTACCATTTCAACCTGAGTGCCGTCGCGCTCACCAATATTCGCTGCTGTACGGAAAAAATCAGCCAGACTCAGTACATATACCAGAGACGTATCTTGGAATAATACAATGCCTTGCGTTAGCAATAGTGGAATCATTGCCCGGAATGCTTGCGGCAGGATGATCAGACGCATGCTTTGCATGTGGGTCATACCCAGTGCCAGCGCAGCAGAGGATTGCCCACGGGAAATACTCTGAATACCCGCTCGAATGATTTCGGAATAGTAAGCGGCCTCAAATAGCGAGAAAGCTACCATTGCGGAAATTAAACGGATATCGGTTTTTGGTGATATACCTAGAACATTTTGTAATAAGTTAGGCACAATCAGATAGAACCAGAGTAATACCATCACCAGCGGAACTGAGCGAAAGAGATTAACATAAAGAGTGGCAAACCAATTCAATACCTTAATGGGTGAGAGACGCATCATTGCCAGAATGGTTCCCCAGACAATTCCAATGATAATGGCTACTACGGTGATTTTGGCCGTTATCATCAATCCATTCAGGAGAAAGGGCAGGCTAGGAATAATTGAACTCCAATCGAACTGATACATTTATTTACCTTCCTCCCATATTGCCTGGCAAACGTACTTTTTTCTCAAGTATGGTCATGGCAAGCATAATCACGAGATTGATAGCCACATAAGCCAAAGTGATCGCTGTAAATGATTCATAGGCGTGTGCTGAGTAATCCAGCAATTTCCCGGCTTGTGCAGCCATATCAACCAGCCCGATAGTAGAAGCAATGGCTGAGTTCTTCACCAGATTGAGCATTTCTGAAGTCATTGGCGGAATGATCACCCGATAAGCGTTTGGCAGCAGAACATAACGATAAGTTTGTGGCAGGGTTAATCCCATTGCCAACCCTGCGGCCTTTTGCCCTCTGGGGAGTGACTCAATGGCGGCACGAACCTGTTCACATACGCGGGCGGCAGTGAATAATCCCAAGCAAATAACAGAAGAAATAAAAAATTGAATATTAGGATCCAGTTCCATTTTGAACCAATCGCTTACGCTTTTGGGCAGGAATTCTGGCACGACCAAATACCACGTAAAAAACTGGACAATAAGGGGTACATTGCGAAACAGTTCAACGTAACACGCGCCAAGCCCGGAAAGAAATTTATTCGGGACAGTGCGGAGAATACCAAACAAAGACCCGACAACAAGTGCAATAAGCCAAGCGCAGATGGAAAGTGCGATGGTGACTTGAAACCCGGAAATTAGCCACCCCAAATAGGTGGTATTACCAAAAGGGGCAGCTTGTAAAAAGATGCCCCAATTCCAATCAACAGACATAACCGTTCTCCCTGAAATGGGGTTGGCAGTAATACTTAAAAACGATCTAAAAAAATGAGGTAGGGAACGACTACCTCAGACCCGTCGTGCCAATAAAATCAGGATTTTTTAGTTCCTTAATCAGTTCAATACCTTATCGTTTGGTGACTTAAACAAAGCTCTCATTTCATCTGACATGGAGAAGTTCAGGTTCAGGTTCTTGGGTGGAATTGGTCCTTTGAACCAGCGATCAAACATTTTTTCTGCCTCACCGGAGGTCTGTACTTTAACAATGACGTCATCAATCAATTTTTTGAATTGAGGATCATCTTTGCGCAGCATACAGCCATAGGCTTCTTCTGATTGCGCCTTGCCAACAATAATCCATTGATCCGGTTTCTTCGCTTTTGCTCGTTCGCCCGCGAGCAGAGCATCGTCCATCATAAAGGCAACGGCACGGCCTGATTCCAGAGTGCGGAATGAATCGCCATGGTCTTTGGCACTGATGATGCGCATTTTCATTTGCTTCTCATCATTGAGTTTATTCAACAAAATTTCAGAGGTTGTACCAGAAGTCACGACAACATTTTTTCCTGCCAGATCATCAAACCCTTTGATGCCAGAATCTTTTTTAGTCAATAGGCGAGTGCCGACGGCAAAGATAGTGTTGGAGAATGCTGCTTGCTTCTGTCGTTCATAATTGTTAGTTGTAGACCCACATTCAAAATCGAATGTTCCGTTTTGTAACAGGGGAATGCGGTTCTGGGAGGTAATTGGGATCAGCTTGACCTGTAGGTTAGGCATATCCAGTTTTTTCTTAACAGCATCGACGATCAAATTGGAATAATCTTGAGAATAACCAACGACGTTTTGCTGATTATCGTAGTAAGAGAATGGGACAGAAGATTCTCTGTGTCCAACAACGATAATACCATTATCTTTGATTTTTTTCAGTGTACCAGTCAATTCCTCAGCATGAGCAGCCCCAACCGCGCTAAGTAACATCATAGTTAACATCAACTTACGCATATACAGCTCCTATATCTGGCTATTTTTCGTGAAATTACACTTTCTTATCGATGATTGTGTTTTTACATAGATAAATAAAATTGTTTGTAGAAACGATTTTCTGAATCGTTTTGTTTATGTGCTGTAAAAAAATAATTCATAATGTTACTTTTTTGAAACCATAATGTTTTCATTTCGCGACCTGCCTCGCACTATAAATAAACAATTTCATTTATGCGTGCTTAGAAAGTGAATAATATCGAATGCTGTTCACACTTTGAACTATTTGGCATGATATTCTGTTTATGCGTTATAAATCTGGTTATATGTGTTGTAAATTTGCGTTACATCAGTGATGAAAGCGAGGGGCAAGGAGGATTACTGAAGTTGTCTGTGGAGTGAGATAAAAATTTATAAAATCAGGGCATAAAATATGCCCTGGTTCATAATTAATAACATCTTCTCATTTATGAGAAATTACGTTTTTTGACGTTTTTTGACGTTTTTTCATAAAAGCAAAAATGAAAAACAGCATACTGATTCCCCATATCGGCCAATTTCCGAAGCGAAAATAAGGTGTTACGCCTGTTGCGGGCGTAACTTTAGCCTCTAATACCTGCCGGGTAAATTGTGGGATTTCAGCTTGAATTGAGCCATTTGGGCTGATCACTGCTGTAACACCATTATTGGTTCCTCTTAACAGAGGGCGACCCAGTTCAAGGGCGCGCATCCGAGCCATCTGGAAGTGTTGCCACGGACCAATGGAACGCCCAAACCAGGCATCATTAGAAACGGTGAGCAAAAATTCTGTATCAGGCTTGAAGTTATCACGTACCTGTTCACCCAAAATAATTTCATAACAGATAGCAGCAGTAATATTGTGCCCTGCAACGGAAAGCTGTGGTTGGGTGTAATCACCACGGCTAAAAGAAGACATTGGCAAATTGAAAAAGGGGGCCAATGGGCGCAATACTGATTCCAACGGGACAAATTCACCAAATGGTACAAGGTGATGTTTGTCGTAACGAGTAGGGGCTGGGTATTGGTAAGGTGTTTTATCACCTAATACGATAATGCTGTTGTAAAATTTATAACCTTCCAGCGTGGGCCGGGCATCAACAATACCGGTAATTAAGCTGGTATTGTGTTCTCTCAGTGAGGTATCCAGTTCGGTCAGAAAAACCCTTTGGTTGTATTCAGTATCTGGAATGGCAGATTCAGGCCAAATGATAATAGGCGCCTTGCCAATGAAAGGGCGGCTATTATCCAGATAAATATCCAACGTTTTCCCAAGAGCAGCAGGATCCCACTTTATGGCTTGGGGAATATTGCCTTGAACCAATGCGATATTAGTGGCTTTTTCCGGTTGCAGGGTATACCACTGATAATGTCGCATTGGCCATGGCAGTAGCAGCAAGATAATGGCAATGATGGCCGATGATAGCTTTTTATGAACAGTAGCAAAAACCAGTAACCCGCTAATCATCATAAGCAGGAAGGTAATGCCTTCCACGCCCAGAATGGGCGCAACGGCTTTCATTGGGCCATCAATTTGACTGTAGCCGAATTGTAACCAAGGAAACCCGGTTAATACCCAGCCACGCAAGAATTCTGTTAATTGCCAAAGCGCAGGGCTGGCAATAACCAGTCTGATACCACTGGAAGTTGGAAAAAAACGGTTCAGTAAGCCGGCGAATAATGCAGGGTAAAGGGCAAGATAGGCTGATAGCAGGAGTACCAAAAAAATATTGATGGCGGTTGGCATGCCTCCAAAATCGGCAATACTGACATAAACCCAATTTGCACCGCTGCCAAATAAGCCAAATCCCCAACATAAACCAATAAAGAAAGCCTGACGGTGGGTTCTGTTTAAGGTGAGAATTTGCAGGCTGAAAAGAGAAACGAGAGCAGCAGGCCAGAAATCAAAAGGTGAAAAAGCCAGTGTTCCACTGGCTCCGAAAAGAAGTGCCAGCACAGCACGTAGCCGCTGGCAGTTCATTAATGAGGCTTTGTTCATCCAGATCCTATTATTGTTTATCAAGGCTAGGAACTTCAGCATCATCCGGTATTTTTACATGAACCTGAATGATCTTACGGCTATCAGACATTGCTACTTTGAAAAGATAGCCACTAATGACAATAGATTCTCCACGGGAAGGCAGATGCCCGAATGCCTGCATAACTAGCCCGCCAATGGTATCAACCTCTTCATCGCTGAAATTGGTACCGAAAACCTCGTTAAAATCTTCAATTTGAGTCAATGCCCGAACTGAATAGGAGTGCCGGCTTAACGCGCGAATATCGTTATCTTCATCATCATCGTATTCGTCTTCTATTTCACCAACAATCAGTTCAAGAATATCTTCAATTGTGACCAGACCAGAAACACCGCCAAATTCATCGATCACAATCGCCATATGATAACGTTGAGAACGGAATTCTTTCAGCAGTCGGTCAACACGTTTACTTTCCGGCACAACAACAGCTTGACGAAGCACTTTATCAATGCTGAAAGGCTCTGTATTCGAGCGCATGAATGGCAGTAAATCTTTCGCCATTAATATGCCTTCGATGTGATCCTTGTCTTCACTGATAACAGGAAAGCGTGAATGGGCCGAATCGATAATAACATCCAGACATTCGTCCAGAGATTGATTGCGTTTTAAGGTAACGATCTGTGAGCGTGGGATCATAATATCCCGCACACGTTGGTCAGCAATATCCATTACCCCTTCGAGCATCTCTCGGGTATCGGGATCGATCAGGTCGTTCTGCTCTGAATCACGGATCAGTTCTACCAAATCATCACGGTTTTTCGGCTCACCGTGAAAAAGCTGATTAAGAAGCGCAAAGAAGCCTTTCTTAGGGCCAGGGCTATCGTTACTTGAAGGATGGTCGTCGCTCATGGCGTTTTAATGAAAATTCCCCATTAATAAATCGTAGAATGTAATGTTTAACATAAAAATGTCGGTCATGGTTATTCTTTTTCCATGAGATAGGGATCAGGATAACCCATTTTTTCCAGAATTTCTGTTTCCAGAGATTCCATTTCCTCTGCTTCATCGTCTTCGATATGGTCATATCCCAGAAGATGAAGGCTGCCGTGAACAACCATATGTGCCCAGTGTTCCTCGACGGTTTTTTGTTGCTCTTCTGCCTCTTTTTCAACAACTTGACGGCAGATAATTAAATCGCCGAGCAAGGGTAACTCAACTTCAGGGGGTGCTTCAAATGGGAAGGATAGCACATTGGTTGGTTTATCTTTCCCGCGATAAGTGAGGTTTAAATCGTGGCTTTCTGCCTCATCGACCAAACGAATGGTCACTTCACTTTCTGCCTGAAATTGTGGCAGAACACCTTCCAACCAGCGTTGGAACAGGGCTTCATCAGGAAGCCCTTTTGGATTTTCACATGCAATTTGCAAATCTAATATGACTGAGCTCATTGTGCTTCCTGTTTGCGTTTTTCATTAAGCGCTTTTTTACGCTCTTGCTCTGCGGCTTCCCATGCTTCATAGGCGATAACAACTTTTGCAACCACCGGATGGCGGACAACGTCTTCACTATGTAAGAAGTTAAAGCTCAGTTCATCAACATCAGATAAAACTTCTACTGCATGGCTCAGACCTGATTTCTGTCCTCTTGGCAGGTCAATTTGAGTCACGTCACCAGTAATAACCGCCTTGGAATTAAATCCAATGCGGGTTAAAAACATTTTCATCTGTTCGATAGTCGTATTCTGGCTTTCGTCGAGAATAATAAAGGCGTCATTGAGGGTACGTCCACGCATATAAGCCAGTGGAGCCACTTCAATAACGTTTCTTTCGATCAGCTTCTCAACTTTTTCAAATCCCAGCATCTCAAACAGGGCATCATAAAGCGGGCGCAGATAAGGATCGACTTTCTGGCTCAGGTCACCGGGCAGGAATCCCAATTTTTCTCCGGCTTCAACCGCAGGACGGGTCAGCAGAATACGGCGGATTTCCTGACGCTCCAGTGCATCAACAGCAGCAGCGACAGCCAAATAAGTTTTCCCTGTTCCCGCTGGTCCAATCCCGAACGTGATATCGTGGTCAAGGATATTGGCAATATATTGTGCCTGATTGGGAGTACGGGGCTTTACAACACCCCGTTTGGTTTTGATGTTCACAGCCTTGCCGTATTCAGGCACACTTTCTGCTACCTGTTCCAGTATACGGCTTTCGGTGATAGCCAGATGAACCTGCTCAGGCTCAAGATCCGGTATCATGCCGCGTACAGGGGCGGTTTCGACATAAAGATGACGCAGGATACCCGCTGCGGCATTCACACACAGTGGCTTACCTACCAGTTTGAAACGATTATCGCGACGGTTGATTTCGATACCCAAACGGCGCTCAAGTTGTTTCAGATTGTCATCAAGTGGTCCACACAGGCTCATTAAACGTTGATTGTCTGCGGGTTCCAGAAAAATTTCTTGTGTTGCTACTTGTGGGTTGATTTGTGTCACTGATTATCTCTATGTTAGGGCCTATTAAGGCTGATAAAAGCCAACGCCGAGTTCATCTTCCTTGCGTGTACGGGCAATGACTGATTCAGGTGACTCATGGATACGAAGATCCATCTCATCTTCAGTGCGGATAACTTTACCTCGCAGGGAATTGGCGTATACGTCAACAATCTCGACATCAACGAATTTGCCAATCATGTCAGGCGCACCTTCAAAGTTAACCACACGGTTATTCTCAGTACGACCGGAAAGCTCCATGATATTTTTGCGGGATGGGCCTTCAACGAGAATACGCTGTGTACTGCCAAGCATTGCACGGCTGAAGCTCATGGCTTGTTGGTTAATGCGTTGTTGGAGTAAGTACAGACGCTGTTTTTTCTCATCTTCACTTACGTCATCAGGCAAATCGGCCGCAGGTGTCCCTGGGCGTGCTGAGTAGACAAAGCTGAAACTCATGTCGAAATTAACATCGGCGATCAGTTTCATGGTTTTTTCGAAATCGTCCTGTGTTTCTCCTGGGAAACCGATGATGAAGTCAGAACTAATCAGAATATCAGGACGAGCTTTACGCAGACGGCGAATAATACCTTTGTATTCCAGCGCAGTATGGGCACGTTTCATCATCGTCAGGATGCGATCAGAACCACTCTGGACTGGCAGATGCAGGAAGCTGACCAACTCTGGTGTATCCTCGTAAACTGCAATGATATCATCAGTGAATTCAATTGGATGGCTGGTGGTAAAGCGGATACGGTCGATACCATCGATAGCCGCAACCAAACGCAACAGCTCTGCAAATGTGCAGATATCTCCATCAAACGTTGCACCACGATAGGCATTGACGTTTTGACCAAGCAGGTTAACTTCACGCACGCCTTGTGCTGCAAGTTGAGCAATTTCAAACAGAATATCGTCACAAGGACGGCTGACTTCTTCTCCACGGGTGTAAGGAACGACACAGAATGTGCAGTACTTGTTACAGCCTTCCATAATGGAAACAAAAGCGGCTGGGCCTTCTGCACGAGGCTCTGGCAGACGGTCGAATTTTTCTATCTCAGGAAAACTGATATCAACGACCGGACTGCGGGTGCCTTTGACATGGTTAATCATTTCAGGCAGACGATGCAGAGTCTGCGGCCCAAAGATAATATCGACACTAGGCGCACGCTGGCGAATAAAATCCCCTTCCTGAGAGGCTACGCATCCGCCCACGCCAATAATGATCTCAGGGTTTTTGTCTTTTAAGCCTTTCCAGCGACCAAGTTGGTGAAAGACTTTTTCCTGCGCTTTTTCACGGATTGAACAAGTATTCAGGAGTAAGATATCTGCTTCTTCGGCGACATCGGTTAACTGATAACCGTGAGTGGTTTCCAGCAGGTCGGCCATCTTGGATGAATCGTATTCATTCATCTGACAGCCCCAGGTTTTGATGTACAGTTTTTTTATCGTCGACATTTTGTGTATCCGGTGTTTCCAGTGGAATGATGCTTCAACACTGAAAAGCGCAATGTATTGCACATAGTGTATTTAGCATAATATTGTTGGCTATTGTAGTCATTTGAGGCACGAGTGACCAGACTGTAACACCGGATATTCACAGCCGGAAAGGGAAAATTCCGGTACACTATTTTAATCAACAAGTTAATCACGTGATAAGTATGAATAATCCACAACAAAAATTCGATATCCTTGTCGTGGGCGCTGGCATGATTGGCGCCGCGACAGCATTGGGATTGGCACAGGAAGGCTGGCGCGTTGCGCTATTGGAGCACCAGCCACCAGCGCCTTATGATGCAGACAGTGAACCTGATATTCGCGTATCTGCGATTAGCTGTGCTTCCGTGGATTTATTGAAGCAATTGGGAGCGTGGAAAAATGTATTACAGATGCGCAGTGCCCCTTATCGCAAATTAGAAACGTGGGAGCAAAATGATTCCAATGTCACTTTCGATGCCAACAGCCTTGGGTTGCCGGAGTTGGGCTATATGGTGGAGAACCGTGTCTTGCAATTGGCTTTGTGGCAGGAATTTGAACGTTACCCAAACCTAACACTGTTTTGTCCTACGGTTCTGAAGTCGATGCAGCGTCAACGCGAGGATAAAACATGGCGGGTAATATTGGCAGAGGGGACGGAAATTGATGCACATCTGATTATTGGTGCAGATGGCGCCCGCTCTCAAGTTCGTCAATTGGCAAATATTGGCAGCAAAGGATGGCAGTATCGGCAGTCGTGTATGTTGATAACGGTTAAGACTGAGCAACCCCAACAAGATACAACATGGCAGCAGTTTTTTCCTTCTGGTCCCCGAGCTTTTTTGCCGCTGTTTGATCAGTGGGCTTCATTGGTTTGGTATGATTCTCCTGCACGTATTCGTCAATTGCAATCAATGACGATGGTACAACTTGAGCGAGAAATTTCTAAGGCATTTCCTGCCCGTTTGGGCGAAGTCGCTCCGATTGCAGCAGGCTCATTTCCTTTGGTTCGCCATCATGCCAGCCATTATGTGCAAGAAGGATTGGTGTTACTGGGTGATGCAGCCCATACCATTAATCCGTTGGCAGGGCAGGGCGTGAATTTGGGATATAGAGATGTTGATGTTTTGCTCAATGTACTGACTAATGCCAAAGAATTGCTGGAAGATTGGCATTCTCAGGCAGTTTTGATGCGTTATCAGCGCCGTAGGATGCCGGATAATTTAGTGATGCAGGCAGGGATGGATCTTTTCCACACTGCATTCAGCAGTGATTTGCCGGGACTGAAAACAGTGCGCAATTTGGCACTGATGGCGGCACAACGTTCAGGTGTTATGAAAAATCTCGCACTGAAATATGCTTTGGGCTTGTGAGTGGTGTTGATTTTTATCAAACCTGTTTAGTTTTACAAACCCGTTTATTTTTACAATCCATAGCAATGGCTATTGTCTCTTCCAGTTAGAAGCCACGGATGGTTTCTGTTACATGCTGCTTTTACACACTGTTTTGTATTCTGTTCTTACTTCTTGTATATACAAAAATTGTGATTTTTGCATATTATCTCTTCAGTGTATTTATTAAGCAAACATACAAGCCCGCCTATGAAAAATATCCTCGGCTAAATTATTGCCTGATTTCTAAGAGCCACTCATTTAGCGTTTTTTGTGATATCAAAAGATCTTATTGTTATTGGGCTACATCTTTTATCGGAGGAATGAGGTGGAGAGGGTTATTTCACAAACATATTGACAGATATGGCTGGGGTACCTGGATTCGAACCAGGGAATGCCAGGATCAAAACCTGGTGCCTTACCGCTTGGCGATACCCCAATTGGATTTGAAAATGAATGGTGGCTACGACGGGAATCGAACCTGTGACCCCAGCATTATGAGTGCTGTGCTCTAACCAGCTGAGCTACGTAGCCATTTACAATAATCGTAAAATTTATGGTAATTTTCAGCAACATGGCTGGGGTACCAGGATTCGAACCTGGGAATGCCGGAATCAGAATCCGGTGCCTTACCGCTTGGCGATACCCCAATTGGATTTGAAAACGAATGGTGGCTACGACGGGAATCGAACCTGTGACCCCAGCATTATGAGTGCTGTGCTCTAACCAGCTGAGCTACGTAGCCATTTACGATAATCGTAAGATTTGTGATAACGTTCAGTAATGTGGCTGGGGTACCTGGATTCGAACCAGGGAATGCCAGGATCAAAACCTGGTGCCTTACCGCTTGGCGATACCCCATCTGAGTGTTACCACTGCGACCTTTATTGTTCTCAAGCTTTTTTAATTTAACGCCATATCGTTTTAGCCATCTGCTGTTTCAGTTGTATGGCTGGGGTACCTGGATTCGAACCAGGGTATGCCAGGATCAAAACCTGGTGCCTTACCGCTTGGCGATACCCCACCTGAAACAACACACTAAAACTTAAAATCGTCAATAAAAAATTTTAAGTACAAACCGATAAAGAAAATGGTGCGGGAGGCGAGACTTGAACTCGCACACCTTGCGGCGCCAGAACCTAAATCTGGTGCGTCTACCAATTTCGCCACTCCCGCAAAGATGGTGGCTACGACGGGAATCGAACCTGTGACCCCAGCATTATGAGTGCTGTGCTCTAACCAGCTGAGCTACGTAGCCATCTTTCGCTTTGCCTTCATCGGCGGTGCGGGGCGAATTATGCGTATATCAGAGAGATGCGTCAACTGCTTTTTTAAAGAAATATGCACAAAGGCG
Organism: Xenorhabdus miraniensis; assembly: GCF_002632615.1. Next base: position 6,331 of record NZ_NITZ01000013.1, on the reverse strand, counting down.
TTCATTTGTTTGTCTTATAATCATTTTGCTGACTTTACCGACAAGATGGCTGATGTTATCCCCCAAGAAGATGTTGTAACAGTATACCATTAAGCATAGCGCGTTTTGTTAGCGCAAATGCGCCAATAGCAGAGCAGTGGTTTAGCTCGGAAACGACAACAGGAAGATCTTCACGAAATGCTTGTAATACTTGTGTATTGATACAACTCTGTATAGCTGGCAGTAAAACCTGCTCTGCTTCGGTTATTTCTCCTGCAATAACGACTTTCTGAGGATTAAATAAGTTAATCGCGATAGAAATCGCTTTGCCAAGATAGTGTCCTACTTGCCTGATGACTTCTGTAGCCAACGGGTCACCTGCATTGGCCGCGAGGCAAATGGCGTGAATGTTGCAGTTATTCAGGGCGAGCTGGCTTGAGAAGCCTTGACGCAACTGATGCTGTACTCTGGCTTCTATTGCTGAGTTGGAAGCGATAGTTTCCAGACAGCCAAAATTACCGCAATGACAGCGTTCACCCAACGGCTCGATTTGAATATGCCCTATCTCGCCCATATTGCCACGTTTATTGAGCAGGATATTGTTGTTAACGATGACACCAGCACCCGTCCCACGATGGATGCGTACGAGAATGGAATCCTCACAGTCACGAGTTGCCCCAAAGTAATTTTCAGCTAATGCAAGGCTGCGAATATCATGCCCAATAAAACAGAAAGTATTGAAATGATCTTTTAGATTTTTCACCAGAGGCCAGTTATCTACCTTAATATGTGGCATATAACGGATAACACCTTCATCCGGGTCAACCAAGCCTGGAAGAATCACCGAGATTGCGATTAATTCACGCAGCCGACGCTGATTTTTGTCGATGAAATTCTCAATGGCGGAAATAATCCGCTTCTCAACGTCCTGCTGAGTATTCTCCGGTACAGGATAGCACTCTTCTGCTAGCGTCTTGCCACTCATGTCAAACAGCGCCAAAGTTGCATCATGGCGCCCAAGTCGAATTCCAATCGTATGGAAATGGCGGCTTTCGGTGATAATGGAAATTGCACGCCTTCCTCCTGTAGAGGCTTGGTGTTCGACTTCTTTTATCAAGCCGCGTTCCAATAGCTGACGAGTAATTTTTGTTACGCTGGCGGGGGCAAGTTGGCTTTCTTCTGCAATTTGAATGCGTGATATTGGCCCATGCTGATCAATTAGCCGATAGACCACAGCTCCATTTAGCTGCTTGACTAGATCAATATTACCGATTTGCTTTTGTGCGTTTTCATTACTCATCAATCTTGATACTCACGATAGTTTGATTTCATTTCCGTTAACAATGGTTTTGCAAATTTTGAAATCGTGAGTAAATGCAGTCAGGTTCGCTACCTTGCCGGGTTCAATCGTGCCGAGGTATTTATCAACACCGATTGCTCGGGCTGGGTAAAGCGTTACCATCCGCAACGTTTCATCCAAAGCAATACCAACATGTTCAATACTATTTTTGACACTATCAATCATTGTGACTGATGAGCCGCTTAGTGTCCCATTTTCATCAACACACAAGCCATTTCGATAATATATTGTTTTATTGGCAAAGGTAAATTGCTTCATATCTTCGGTAGTTAACCCGGCAGGAACGATGGCATCTGTTACCAAAATGAGTTTTTCATTTTTCAATCGCTTGGAATTGCGGATATTGGGCCATGATACATGCCTCCCATCACAGATAATGCCGGCATAGACTTCTGAGGAATCATAAATAGCACTGATTAACCCCGGCTGGCGACCAGAAATGGCGGGCATAGCATTATATAAGTGAGTAGAGAAGGTAATACCATTTTGGAAACCATGACGAGCTTCTTCATAAGTCGCATTGGAATGACCGGCAGAAACAACAATACCTGCTTCGGCTAATTGCCGAATATATTTGCTCTCGACCATTTCGGGGGCGAGGGTAATCTTAGTGATAACATCCGCGTTATGGCATAGGTAATTGACCATTTCCGGAGTTGGTTTACGGATATAGGCGCTATTATGAGTCCCTTTTTTGACTGGGTTCAGATAAGGCCCTTCCAGATGTAGCCCCAGTGCCTGATTGGGATTTTTTTTCAGATAGGAGTGCATCACTTCGATGGCTTTTATCATCAACTCATCGGGGCTGGTGATGAGGGTAGGGAGGAAACTGGTACAACCGTAGCGCTGATTGGTTTTCTGCATGGTATGCAGAGTATCTTCTGAAATATTATCCAATTGATCATTAAATTGAACGCCACCACAACCATTGACTTGTAGGTCAATAAATCCGGGGGTGAGATTCGCGCCGTGTAAGTCGTGTTTTTCAATCTCTTCTGGCAATTCATTTACTGGACAAACCTGTTTAATCAAACCATTCGCAACGATAACCGCGTGGTTATCAAGCCTGTCATATCCGGTATAAATAATGCCGTTGGTTAATGCGTACATATTGGTTTCCTACACTTTGACTAAATAAGTTCAGCTGGCAAATTCATTGATAATGTCGGTTTCCAGTTGGCGAAAATACTTCACTGTTTTCACTTTCAGTTCCATCGTGGCAGGTTCATCACAAACGATGAGAGATTTTGGATGTATCTGGAGGCAACTGACTGTCCACATGTGATTGATATTCCCCTCTATGGCAGCTTGCAGAGCTTGTGCTTTATTCATTCCGGTTGCCAGGATCATGATTTCCTCGGCATCCATTAACGTGCCAACACCAACGGTTAAGGCATATTGGGGGACCTGCTCCACATCATTGTTGAAAAAACGAGAATTGGCTATCCGGGTTTCAATAGTCAGTGTTTTGATACGTGTGCGTGAAGAAAGAGAAGATGCAGGTTCATTAAAAGCGATGTGCCCATCATTACCGACTCCTCCCATGAATAAATGGATTTTTCCATAAGATTTGATCTTATTTTCGTAACGCTGGCATTCAGCATCAATATCCGGTGCATTCCCGTTTAACAAATTGATATTTTCAGTTGGAATATCAATGTGATTGAAGAAGTTTTGGTGCATAAAAGCGTGGTAGCTTTGAGGATGATTTTCAGGCAGACCGATATACTCATCCATATTAAATGTCACAACGTGCTTAAAGCTCACCTTTCCGGCTTGATACAGGGATATCAGTTCATTGTAGGTCGTTAGTGGTGTGCTGCCTGTAGGAAGCCCAAGTACGAAAGGACGTTCAGTGGTTGGATTAAATTCATTGATTTTACTAACAATATAGTGAGCAGACCATCGACCAACGTCACTTGCTGTTGTTAGGGGGATCAGCCTCATGAGTACCTCTTAAAAATCATTCGTTAATTTAATTATATAAGTCTATGCACGTCTATGTGATATCAGCGATATCAATGTGATGCGTGATAGCGGTAGGGTAAAATTGCACATCATACCTGTTCTGTATGGGCTTTGTTCCATTTAAAAACAGAAAGATATTTTCAATTTTAAAATAAGATCATCTTTATGGCTAGTTTTTTAGCTTTTTTAGCACATTTAATGACTTTGTGATGGGTTTTTAAAGTGTGTTTTTTTATTATTTTAAATAAGTTTATGTGATTATTTATGTTTTAAAACAAATAGATGGTATATGTCCGCTATGATAAAAAGGAACGTAGTCACGTTCCTTTTTATCTTTATAGAGAGAACTTACTCAGTTTTATCGGCGTAACTTGGTTTCAACTGAACTTTGATTTGTTCAGCGATGCTTTCAGCTTGTGGGCCGAGGACGACTTGGATACTCTGCTTACCTATTTTTAAGACGCCTTTAGCCCCTAATTTCTTCAATTGAGTCTCATCTAACCGGGTATTGTCTTCTACCGTTAAACGGAGACGAGTGATACAAGCATCAACGGTGCGAATATTATTAGCTCCACCGAGGGCACTGATATAATGTGTGATTGCTTCTTTATCCTGAGATGCAGAAGTTGCTTTATCAGAATCTTCTTCCTCTCTGCCTATCGTCTTCAGGTTGAACACACGTATCATGAAGGTAAAGACAACGAAGTAGATAACAAAGAATAGGATAATGAGAGGGATCAATACCCATGGTTTTGTTGCTAACCCCCAACTCACTCCAAGGTCAATAAGGCTAGCGGAGAAACCAAAGCCGTGCAAGACGCCTAAAGAGTTTGTAATTACCATGCTAACGCCCGCAAGAATTGAATGTAAGACATATAATACGGGTGCTAAGAACAGGAATGAAAACTCTATTGGTTCAGTAATACCGGTCAGGAATGATGTTAACGCGACAGAAAATAACATCCCACCAATTTGAGGACGACGCGCTTTTGGCGCAGCCAGATACATGGCTAAGGCAGCACCAGGCAATCCACCCATAAAGATTGGATAGGCCCATGCCATATAGACTCCCGCATTGGGATCACCCGCAAAGAAACGATTGAGATCACCCCGAGAGAGGTCAGTCGCTATTTGAGTGATATTTGAACCTTCTATTCCGGGTATAGCTGCTCCAATAGTGAGTGAGCGTGCTACATCAGGAGCCAAGCAGATATTATGCATCGAGTCTGCCAAATCGTAAGTGATTTTTATACAGTCACCTAAGCTGAACCAGAAAACGGAATGCAGGATATAGTGCAGGCCAAACGGAATCAGGGCGCGATTAAGAACGCCATAAGCAAACCATCCAGCCATCCCACTTTTTGATACTAATAGGCTGAAATTATCAATACCATGTTGTACATATGGCCAGATATGACCGCAAACCCATGCAAGGAAGAGGCAAATAATTCCGGTTATAATGGGGACTAAACGTTTACCCGCGAAAAACGCTAAAAACTCGGGTAATTGGGTTTCAGAAAAACGGTTATAACAGTGGCCGGCAACAATCCCTGAAATAATACCGGCAAAAAAGGACATATTGATTTTAGGATCAATAACAGCGGTTGCTTTTGTCAGAATAAAAAAGCCAACGACACCCGCGAGAGCTGCTGCTCCATTGTTATCTTTCGCCAGACCGACAGAGATCCCCAGTGCAAATAATAGGGGCAGGTTTTCAAAAATGCCGCCACCTGCACTGGCAATAAAAGCGATATTGAATACGTCTGGTTGACCGAGCCGCAGTAGTAACGCGGCGATTGGAAGCGAAGCGATCGGGAGCATGAGTGCTTTTCCCAAACGCTGTAAGTAACTAAATATACCCATGGTGCTCACCTATTTGTAGTAAATATTATTGGAGACTTTTCATTATTAACATGACTTATTTTTAATTGAAAAATAAGAAAAAGCCACCGATAAGTAAGTAATTGTGATCGTTGTAACGATATTGATAAGAACTAAAATGAGCACATTGCTGTGCTCATAATGTGAAACTATTTATGCGTTTTATTAAAAACAGTATTTAAATAGTGGAAGGGAGTGTCGATATGTAACTTTTTGAAATTTCTTTATAAATTCTGTTAACGCTTTCTTCGAAGATATCTTTTGACAGTAAGGATCTGAGGTTTTGTTGTTGTATATCAGATATAAATAATTTTTGATCGTATGTGGAAATTATTTTTTTCGTTAGTGATGTTATGTCATATTTGAACTTATCTCTCGATGAGAAATAAGTTGAAGCTTCCACTGAACTTAAATCAGGAACAATGGTATAGATGCCATTTAGTGCTGCTTCTAAAGGAGTAATCCCCAACGTTTCGTAACGTGATGTACAGACAAAAATAGCCTTTTTCTTTATTGCATTAAAAATACTGAATAGTTCCGAGTGGGGTGTTTTATGTGAAATTAAAAAGTTTTTCCTATATTCCTGAGGAATCATGGAATAGAATATATCTCTTCTGACATCATTATTTTCTTCATCACCTAAGATTAATGTTTTTGTTGGAATACCTTTTTCTAATAAGTTAATAGAGGCATTAATTAATAACTCTATATTTTTAAAGTAATCTAACCTGGCAACCGCAGTGAATAACAAGATTTCATCTTTATTCGTTTTTAGAAAATGACTTATATCAGGATTTAATGATCCGCACTCGTGATTTTCGCAAAAAAACATAGGTGGATTAACCTGTTTTATTTTTTCTCGATGAACACCTTTACTTATTAAATAATCACCTTGTAGTTTAGAATGTTGTATAACAAAATACTCTTTATCAATCAGCGTATTAATGCCTATGGATTGTTGTTTATAAAGGTGAACTGCTTTATGGGAACCTCTAAAAACTTTTCACAGCCACAAAATTGAGTAAAATGTAGACACAGTACATCTCTACAAGGTAGCGCCGTCATGATACCGCCTCGTTCTGCTTTAAAAAAAGACAAGCTGGCATCCGAATATCACCGTCGAAAAATCGATGAATTAGGTGA
>NZ_NITZ01000129.1 GCF_002632615.1 Xenorhabdus miraniensis | reverse complement strand
CATTAGCCCAATGGGATCCGGTGTCAGGTACACACCCGCAACAGGCAAAAAATACCGAAACCGATTGTAGACCAGCCCGCTCTCCTCATCCAGCCACTGCCCGGCGAATTTTAATCCCGGGTTCAGTTCGGCATTTTCCCCCGGCACACCGAGGCGCAGCCCGTACAGGCTGTGTGGCGGCTGGCGCCAGACCCGGTGCCCGGCGGCATCAAACAGCGCCAGCAGCTCGCCCGTCGGGGCACACACCGCATACTGCGTCTGTATATCTCCGGCCAGCAGTTCATGGCGGTTTTCCGGGTTCAGGGTGAAAAACTGCACCTGTTGCGCCAGCAATTGCCAGCCGTCAAACACCAGATGGCGGATGCTGTACAGC
>NZ_NITZ01000128.1 GCF_002632615.1 Xenorhabdus miraniensis | reverse complement strand
GGCAAAAATCATCGACGCAGCAGTAAAGTTCTTCTAAATTATACATGCCTGAGGATCTCCACGATTTTGTTTTCTTTAACAAAAACTTTGATCGTGCCTTAGGCACTTTAGTTCCCTTCTTAAGCGAAGCTCAGGTTAAATACTTCACAGAAAAATCTCCGATCCATTACCCGAAACAAGATCGAGTTATTGATATTGGGGCAAAATAATGTGACCGTGGTAAAAAATAACGCAACTTGCGGTAGCTAAAACCAATAGATTAAAGGTACTGTAACGGCTGTTTGATCCCGATCAAAAGTGCAACGCTAATAATTAGCGTTGCACTTCTGCATTTGCGTCAATTTTAAGTTTAAATCTAATTCTAATGACTCGAAGAGATAACTCAAAG
>NZ_NITZ01000127.1 GCF_002632615.1 Xenorhabdus miraniensis | reverse complement strand
TGAAAGGTAAAAGTAGCCTGATGCTTTATGAACAATTTGGCGATCTAAAATTCAAATATCGCCATCGTGAGTTTTGGTGCAGAGGATATTACGTTGATACAGTGGGGAAAAATACAACTCGGATACAGGAATATATAAGGCAGCAACTGGAAACGGATAAATTGGGAGAACAGTTATCGATTCCCTATCCAGGTAGCCCGTTTACGGGCCGTCAGTAATCAATAGAATGCAAATGTCAGATTGCAATGCGCCTATCAGGGCGCGGCAGGAAAGAGAGCCTTATAGGCGCATATGAAAAACCCCCGGCATAGCCGTAATACCGCTCGCTTAAGCCAACTGAGATAAGTCATAATCGGCCTCAGACAATCATCTGAGGCCGGTTTTTTATGTCTGAATTT
>NZ_NITZ01000126.1 GCF_002632615.1 Xenorhabdus miraniensis | reverse complement strand
CATTGCCCACGTACCCCCGCAGACACCGGGGCTGACGGGCAGTCCGGCCACGGTCTGCCCCTGCTCCGAACCCTGCCCGGCTCAACGGGGATTATCGGGCTGTCCGGGGCGCCGGGGTGTCGGTTCGCCATCCGATTCTCCGCGGGCACGGCCTGAGCGGCTCTCTGCTGCACTGACATTGCCGTTTGTCGGATTGTCTGCCTGCTCGGCCGGGTGCGTCTGCTGATGCACGGTCTTTAAGTGTCCGATAGCCACCCGTGTGTAAATTTGCGTGGTCTCCAGCCGTTCATGCCCCAGTATCGCCTGAATGTGCCGGGTGTCGGCCCCGTTGTCCAGCATTTGGGTCGCCATCGAATGACGGAACAGGTGACAGGCACCGGGTTTATCGAGCTGCGCCTGTTCACGG
>NZ_NITZ01000125.1 GCF_002632615.1 Xenorhabdus miraniensis | reverse complement strand
CATTGCCCACGTACCCCCGCAGACACCGGGGCTGACGGGCAGTCCGGCCACGGTCTGCCCCTTCTCCGAACCCTGCCCGGCTCAACGGGGATTATCGGGTTGTCCGGTGCGCCGGGGTTTCGGTTTGCTATCCGGGGGTTTTCGTGTCAGTGCCCGATTGTTCTTGCTCGGCCGGATGCGTCTGCTGATGCACGGTCTTTAAGTGCCCGATAGCGACCCGCGTATAAATTTGGGTGGTCTCCAGCCGTTCATGCCCCAGTATCGCCTGGATGTGCCGGGTGTCGGCCCCGTTGTCCAGCATTTGGGTCGCCATCGAATGACGGAACAGGTGACAGGCACCGGGTTTATCGAGCTGCGCCTGTTCACGGATAGCCTTGCCGACCAGTTGGCTTAAGTAATCACACGACAGGCCGCGTCCC
>NZ_NITZ01000124.1 GCF_002632615.1 Xenorhabdus miraniensis | reverse complement strand
GACAGATAAACAAGTGCTGCGTTTGCTTGGTCAGCTTGAGCGCATTCTGCACGCCGTGGCCTGTGACCCACATCAGCCGCATACGTCAATCATGTTCCTCAGTGAAGAAGAGCGCCATACCCTGCTGCATACATGGAACCAGACCGATGTTTCCTACCCACAGGACAAAACCCTGCAACAGTTGTTTGAAGTACAAGTGGAAATCACGCCGGATAACGTGGCGCTGGTGTTTGAGGGAGAAACACTGACCTACCGCCAGCTCAACGAACGGGCGAACCAGCTAGCAAACGCTATTCGCGTACATTACCAGCAGCAAAAAAATGCACCGCTGCAAGCCGGCACACTGATTGCCCTCTATCTCGACCGCAGTCTGGAAATGGTGATCAGTATTCTGGCCGTGCTGAAAGCGGGTGGCGCTTATGTGCCTATTTCACCGGCATATCCCGCGGAACGCGTCAAT
>NZ_NITZ01000123.1 GCF_002632615.1 Xenorhabdus miraniensis | reverse complement strand
TGCGGTTTTGCAACCCACACTGATTGTTTCAAATTTTCAGCTTGTTCCAGATTGTTAAAGAGCAAAGATTTCACAATATACCGGACTTATCCGCTACATTCTGAAATCGTATCCTTGCAGGAAAGAGAGGATGGTGGAGCTAAGCGGGATCGAACCGCTGACCTCCTGCGTGCAAGGCAGGCGCTCTCCCAGCTGAGCTATAGCCCCATCGATTACGTTATCGGTTATTGCCGCCCATTCGCTTAGCCGCCCGGGGCAAGCAAAACTGGTAGGCCTGAGTGGACTTGAACCACCGACCTCACCCTTATCAGGGGTGCGCTCTAACCACCTGAGCTACAAGCCTAGACCGATACCGTCTCTTTCTTTATCAGACAATCTGTGTGAACACTCAGCATTTCACTATCTCAGGTTAAGGAGGTGATCCAACCGCAGGTTCCCCTACGGTTACCTTGTTACGACTTCACC
>NZ_NITZ01000122.1 GCF_002632615.1 Xenorhabdus miraniensis | reverse complement strand
CGTTTGTTAAGAGTATTCCCATCGAACAGGTCAGGATTTGGGTGAACCTATTTTTGATTAGGCTCGCCATGATTTTTTTCATGTTTTTAATCTCCATTAGTTACTGTTTTTATTATTACATTACGCTACCATATTTATTTTTCTTATGATTTCAATTAACCTTATCTAATTAACAAGAGCCTGTTTTTACAGGCTCTTGTTATTGATAACCTAGTGCTTAATAATATAAAGATTTTTTGTCGGAATATTTCCCATCAAATCAATATGCAAACCCCCGACATAAGGTTTAACTAATTTGACTCGGACATAATAGTAAACCGGAATAGCAGGAATCTCTTTATTGAGAATATCAATTGCCTGTTGATAATCAGATGGATCGTTAGTTTCATCTGCTTTTAAAACCCATTTATCAAATTCCTTATTTTGATATCTCATATGGTTATTGGTATTACCTGACGTGAAAATATCCAAGAAG
>NZ_NITZ01000121.1 GCF_002632615.1 Xenorhabdus miraniensis | reverse complement strand
CGTTTGTTAAGAGTATTCCCATCGAACAGGTCAGGATTTGGGTGAACCTATTTTTGATTAGGCTCGCCATGATTTTTTTCATGTTTTTAATCTCCATTAATTACTGTTTTTATTATTACATTACGATACCATATTTATTTTGCTTATGATTTCAATTAACCTTATCTAATTAACAAGAGCCTGTAAAAACAGGATCTTGTTATTGATAACCTAGTGCTTAATAATATAAAGATTTTTTGTCGGGATATTTCCCATCAAATCAATATGCAAACCACCGACATAAGGTTTAACTAATTTGACTCGGACATAATAGTAAATCGGAATAGCAGGAATATCTTTATTGAGAATATCAATTGCCTGTTGATAATCAGATGGTTCGTTAGTTTCATCTGCTTTTAAAACCCATTTATCAAATTCCTTATTTTGATATCTCATATGGTTATTGGTATTACCTGACGTGAAAATATCCAAGAAG
>NZ_NITZ01000120.1 GCF_002632615.1 Xenorhabdus miraniensis | reverse complement strand
ACAGTGAACCACGGCGGCCTTCAATCGTGCCGTCATCCACGACTGTGCACAGCTCAGAAGCCACTTTTTGCCCAATCTGACCGGAGAAAACAGACGTTCGTGTAAACTTTTTACGCAGAAGTACCTTACCTGATTTATCCTGACAGTGAATACGAAAGGAATGCTTGCCGAGATCGATACCGATAAGTATGGAAATGGCTTCTTATAAAAGCCAGTCGTTCATTAACCGCCTAAATAAGCTTTCATAATAGTGATACACTCATTTTTCTCATCCCCGGTTGTTGCCCTGATGAAAATGAGTTCATAAATTCTTCAACATCAAGAGTTGCCACATAGACTGACAACTGTGATTCCGTGTGACGGTTTCATGCAATGATTGCCACAGGCGTTCAATCTTATTTATCCATGGCGAATAAACCGGTAAAAACAACAAATTAAATTTAGGATTTTGTTTTAGCCATGCCCTGACTTTCCGGCTTTTA
>NZ_NITZ01000012.1 GCF_002632615.1 Xenorhabdus miraniensis | reverse complement strand
TATTTTGGAAAATCCGGCATTCATGCCTTTTAATTCCGGTATGCGATGAAAAAGCGATGAGTTTATTTTTTTCCTAAAAAAACAAGAAAAAGTCATACACAATAAGGTCATTTATTGGTGAGTGCAAAATTGATCTTATTTTTTGTATTGAGAGTTTTTAGAGGTTCCCTTTATTTTTATTTTCAAATGCTTGATAAGCTCCTTCTTGTGAGTAATTTCTCTGGAAATCCTCAACAAAAGGGCCATGGTGTGTGACGCCACATGGGAAGTTTGACGGATGATAGGAGAGAAGTGTATCTGTTTGATAATAAGCAAAAATATTAGAATTATGGTTATTGTACGTAGAAAGAATTGATAGGGCCTTATCTAAGGCTCCTTTGATATCTTCTGAATTCATCGAAAAATTAAAGAAAATTTTTATATATTTTATTTCATTAGTTGCTAATTGCTCAATTTTGGGAACCAATAGTGACTCATCTCGCTTATAGAGAATGAACCCGGCAAAAACCTGCTGTTTAATAAAGTAATCAGCCATTTTTAATGTAAATGATGTAGCTCCGACCTTAAACCCATCTGTAGAGTGATTTGATATATATTTTTCATTAATGACTATTGCTATAATCATCTTTTTGTTGCCTGATGATAAACTCTTCATTTTCATTCTCTGTTGATATGTACGATATCTTCTGATATTGAGGCGGTAATAAAGCAAAGGCGAAATTTCCAGTTACGCGGATGTGCTGAAAGGTATAAAAAGCACTATTCATCATTATGTGCCAGAGAAGCCGATATCTTTAAGGTATACGCATGTAATCATTAAAATTAAATAATTTTATATATAAAATGTATGTTAATTTTTATAATCAACTACTAACCCTCTATCACAGTCTGCTACACCGAAATAATCTTTAATTAGCTTACCGCTGGTAATGGATTATCAGGAGGTAGTTGTAAATCTTCCCGGATCTGTGTGTGATCAGATCTCTTTAATCGGCTAAGATGGGAGCTATTTTTCTGCTTTTACACGCTAACTTTACCCATTTCTCCATTTCCCACGAACAAAGTATTGTTTCTCGGTTCAGCTTCATAGATTATAGAGGGTTATGTTGAAGCGCTTTTTGCATTGAGGAAAAAAACAATGAGTGAGGCAGGTGCCCGCCCGACAAACTTTATTCGTCAGATTATTGACGAAGATCTGGCAACGGGGAAACATACTTCCGTACATACCCGCTTTCCGCCTGAACCTAACGGTTATCTGCATATTGGTCATGCCAAGTCGATATGCCTGAATTTCGGCATCGCTCAAGACTATCAGGGACAGTGCAACCTACGTTTTGACGATACAAACCCCGTTAAGGAAGATATCGAGTACGTTGAGTCAATCAAAACTGACGTACAATGGTTGGGTTTCCAGTGGAGTGGCAATATTCGCTATTCTTCTGATTATTTCGATACGCTTTATCAATACGCCATTGAATTAATCAACAAAGGATTGGCGTATGTGGATGAGTTGAGTGCTGAAGAAATCCGTGAATATCGCGGGACTCTGAAAGAACCGGGTAAAAACAGTCCTTACCGTGATCGCAGTGTAGAAGAAAACCTCATTTTGTTTGAAAAAATGCGTGCCGGTGAATTTGCTGAAGGTAAGGCGTGTCTGCGTGCCAAAATTGATATGGCATCTCCGTTTATCGTTATGCGTGATCCGGTTATCTACCGCATTAAGTTCGCAGAACATCATCAGTCAGGCAATAAATGGTGCATCTATCCGATGTACGATTTCACACACTGCATTTCCGATGCGCTGGAAGGGATCACCCATTCCATCTGTACACTGGAATTTCAGGATAACCGTCGTTTATATGACTGGGTATTGGATAACATTACGATTGATTGCCATCCACGTCAGTACGAATTTTCTCGTCTGAACCTGGAATATGCGGTGATGTCAAAACGTAAACTGAATCAGTTGGTGACAGAAAACATCGTTGATGGTTGGGATGATCCACGTATGCCAACTATCTCTGGTTTACGTCGTCGTGGTTATACTTCTGCTGCTATTCGTGAATTCTGCCGCCGCATTGGTGTGACTAAACAGGATAACAACGTTGAAATGGCAGCGCTGGAATCTTGCATTCGTGATGATCTGAACGAAAACGCACCGCGTGCCATGGCGGTTTTTGATCCGGTAAAACTGGTGATTGAGAACATGCCGGAAGGCGAAGTCATCTTGACTATGCCTAATCATCCAAACAAGCCAGAAATGGGTAGCCGTGAAGTGCCGTTCAGCCGTGAACTGTACATTGATCGCGCGGATTTCCGTGAAGAAGCTAACCGTCAATATAAGCGCTTGGTTCTGGGTAAAGAAGTGCGTCTGCGTAATGCGTATGTGATTAAAGCTGAACATGTTGAAAAAGATGCGGAAGGCAATATCACGACAATTTATTGCCAATACGATGAACAAACCTTGAATAAAGATCCGGCTGACGGCCGCAAAGTTAAAGGGGTTATTCATTGGGTAAGCGCTGCACACGGCGTACCAGCGGAATTTTACCTGTATGACCGTCTGTTCAGTGTGGCAAATCCTGGGGCGGAAGATGACTTCCTGTCCACTATCAACCCAGAATCATTGGTGGTTCGTAAAGGGTTTGTAGAGCCTGGGTTGGCAACTGCACTGCCAGAAAAAACATATCAGTTTGAGCGTGAAGGTTATTTCTGTGCTGATAGCCGCTTCTCAAGTGCTGAACGTCTGGTATTTAACCGCACGGTTGGCCTGCGTGATACTTGGGCAAAAATCTCACAGGAATAATGTGAGTCAGGTTGCCTAATCCACATAATCCACACCTTAAAAAAGCGTGATTATTTTCACGCTTCATAATCCATCTGGATTGTTGCTACAACGGAGCTTACGCAAGTTGGAAGGAAGTCCCTTTCATTCGTTAAAAGTTGCTCGCCGTGGAAAAAACTACCCGGCTATTGCCGGGTTGCCGAGCGTTCTATTGGCCTATATTGGGAAGATAATAGGCAAGGTATTTTGAAAGTAGCTCTTTTCCCATTGGGGTAAAATGCAGCGGAGTTGATGCCTTAGCTAAGGCTGAATTTGTATTCGTGGTATCATAGATCGGCATATTGTCATTGGCCTCCCATCGGGTCCACTGATGGTAGACGCGCTCAGAAAGCATTGGTAGCAAAGGCAACAAGGCGTTGTCGTTCAAATGAGGATCAGCGGTCAGCCTGGAAAGCCATTCGTTGTAAGGGAGTGACTGCAATGGATGTCCATGGCATTCTTCTAAAAGGCGGAAGAACCCATCAATGTCAACGGACTGCTCTATTTGTGGCGGAACGAGGTGGTAAACCTGACCCAGATTCTGTATGTCAGTAGCGATAGTCAAAATCGCCGCGCTGACATAATCGACCGGAACAAACTCCTTTCGCTGGCGCGGCAGTTGCGGACAAACGCCGATATCAATACATCCCCTGATCAGGCGTGCGACGAAATCATTTGGGTTGCCGACGCCGTGAACGCTGTCACCCATAATGAACCCCGGCCGGTAGACGGACAACGGGATGCCAAGTTCCCGGGCCTGCCGGATAAGCTGTTCTACAACCCATTTGCTCTGTGCATAGCCGGTATCATATTTCAGGCCCTCGATATAGGGGATGAGGCTATCATTCTCATAGATGCGAGTTGTGGGATTCAGCAATCCCGCCGGACCGAATGCTGCAATCGTCGATGAATAATGCACGGCCTTGGCTTTGCCTTGTGTGGCGAAGCGAAGAATGTTCAGCGTGCTGTCGATGTTGAAGACGCGCTGCATTCGGTAGGGATGGATGTAGTTGACATTTGCTGCCAGATGAAAAACGACATCACTCGTGTTGGCCAATTCGTCATGGAGTTCGTTGCTTAGCCCTAATTTGGGTTGAGACAAATCACCAGTAACGGCGCTAATGCGCTCGGCGAACGAGGCCTCCCACAATCCGTACTTGGAAAGGGTGTCCTCAATGCGTTGGTACGCTGTGGCATCGTCTTTTGCCCGAACGAGACAAACTACTTTTTTTATATTCTCTTTTAGATTCCCGAGCGTAAGGAGATCACGTAAGAAGAACGCGCCCAGAAAGCCGGTCGCACCTGTCAGAAAAATGGATGCGTTAGCAAGATGCGCCCAGTCCTGCGGTTTCTCCGGCAATGGCTTGATATCGTCCGGTAGTTTTGCGTCGCACAACCATTCCTCCATTTCATCCAGCGCCTGTGGGGAATTGCCTTGTGAAATGATTTTGGCTAGTTGCCGGAGGTTTGGTACCTCGTAAATGGTCTGTACCAAGAAGTGTTGTTTAAACTGACGAGCGAGTTCAATCACAAGACGAGCCGCTTGCAGGGAACTGCCTCCCATTTGAAAGAAGTTGTCGTCAAGCGAGATCTCGCTGTTATTCAGGATATTGCTCCAGATGCGATATACCTCATACTCGGTATCGTTGAAACCAGCGGGCCGCTCTTCAGACGGCGCTCGCTTTGTGAACATCGCTATGAGCTTGCGTTGATCTATCTTTCCGTGCGGCGTCATAGGGATATCCTCGACGACGAAAAGGCGAGGCTGCATGTATGCAGGCAGATACTCACTCAATTCCCGTGCAAGCCGATCCCGGTCGAAAGTGTCCGGCGACAGAGGAACAACGAATGCGGCAAGGAAATCGTCTTCCCCCTCGTTCTTGACGGCGCAGGCTCTGGCCAGACTAACTTCCTTGCTTTTTAGAAGCCGAACTTCGATTTCTTCCAGTTCGATACGATGACCGCGTATCTTCACCTGATTGTCGATGCGCCCTGAATACATGAAGACGCCATCGTCACGCTGCCAACCGAGATCGCCCGTTTTGTAAAGCCGCATCGGCAGGGCATGTCCGGGGATAGATACATGTATGAAACGATCGGCATTCAATTCATTACGGTTCCAGTACCCCCGTGAGAGTCCTTTACCACCGAGATAGAGTTGTCCCAGATTCCCTGGCGCCAGCGGCTCCAGATTATCATCCAAAATAAATGCGCTGGTACGGTCGATCGGTCGTCCGATAGGAACACTGCCACTAACCAGATCGTCCAGATTGATATCGTGTGAAAGCGCGAATATGGTGCTTTCCGTTGGGCCATACCCATTAATAATATGTTGTGGGGGGGCGTCTGCTTCCAGAACCAGCTTCACCGTATGGGCATTGAGTGCTTCGGCACCGATCACAAGATAGCGAATATCACGGAATGCCTGAGGGTAAGTTTTCGCGATCAGATTGAAGAGCGTTGCTGCAACAAAGACGATAGAAATTTTGCACCTCGCCAGTTCGGCTTGAAAATACTCTATGTTCAGCACATCCTTTTTAGGGGGCACGAAAGCCGTCGCGCCATTGAGGAGGGTTCCCCAGACTTCGAACAGAGAGATGTCGAATGTCGGACTACAGGTACAGGCAATGCGATCTTCAGGCGTGAAATGTATATATGACGTATCGACGACGACCCGCATGATGCTTTCTTTCTCGATCTGCACGCCTTTCGGCTTACCGGTTGTGCCGGAGGTAAAGAGAATATGGGTTCGATGATGTGGAGTCAGGCAAGCAATCCCGCTATCAGTTTCGGTTAAGTCTTCCCCTTCAAGAAGATCGGAAAATGAAACGAGTGTGGTGTGTAATTGTGGGGAGCTGTCTGGCGAATCGGTAATGGTCCATCTCACATCCAGATCGTCCAACATGTCGTTTAGGCGCGCTGGAGGTACATTCGGGTCGAGAGGCACGCAACTGCCGCCCGCCATAAGAATGGCAAGCTGGCTCGTGATTTGTTCAATGCCTGGTGGCAGCAGGATCGCAATAGGCTCTTCATGCCTAATTCCAAACGACCGCAGCGAACCCGCAACGGTCGCTGCTTGTAGTTTAAGAGTATGATAATTAATCGATTTTTCAGGTGTGAGGACTGCGACTTTGTCGGGATAACTATGAACCTGCTTCAGGAAATGAGGCAACATTCAAACCTCCTATAAGACATAAAGAATAATCGTATCCAATGAAATTATTTACATTAAAATAATAACAAAAGGTGATTATTAATCATGGACGCAGTCAGTTCCGAATACAAGTCTTCTGTATGCTTTGTAATCTTTTTTTTGAGACGTATCTCAAAGACTTTTCTTTTTGATAGTTCAAACCAAAAAAATATGTTGTCGCGTCAACTTCCACAGAGAAAAAAGATTTCAAGTTAAAACTCGAAAGTGATTATCGTGATATCCGCTGCTGGGGGTTCGCTGGAAGTACAGATAAAAGCATTGTAATGAAAATTGATTCCTTCAATTTTGATTAAAAAATTGCCTTATAGTCCCATATTGTATAGGGTTATTGGCTAGCAAAATCTGTACGTTATTTACTCAGAGAAAAGAATAAGAAATTCGGACGAGGTCATTTATGAAAACCATAAAATTACGTACCTTGGCAGCATTCATCACGGCAGTTGGATTTATAGGTAATGCCCATGCGGAAATGACATCACAACAGATCGTAGATTCATTGAGTCAGCTAAAGGTCAATTTCAAAATCATTGATAATCAGGCTGGCTCGCATGGTACAAACTGCGCCATTATAGGCGCAGATTCGGCTGCCTGTAATCGAGTTAATATCACCTTGAGCAATGGCAATCAGGTTATAGAGTCATCTGATTGGGCGATCTATTTTCATAGTATTCGCCAGGTTCTGAAACTGGATAATGATCAATACAAAATCACCCATATAACGGGTGACTTGTATAAATTGGAGCCAAGCGAGAAATTCACGGGTATCAAGGCCAATGAAAAGATAGTATTGCCGATTATTGGAGAATACTGGCAGATCTACAGCACGGATTTTATGCCGCGTTGGTATGCAACCTCCGGCGATGCTACGCCTAAGGTATTGGTGAATACCGATACTGAAAACATCAGCGAGTTTTTATCTGATCTGGAAGATGAACAATGGAAGCGCACCGTAACGGATAACAATATCCTGATGACACCGGAGAATCGTTTCACAAAAAATCAGCAGGTAGCAAAAATCAGTGAAGATAAACTGCGCGGGCAGATAATTCCGACACCGAAGGAGCTTTCCATTCATTCACAGGATGTCGATTTATCCCGTGGAGTGAAATTAGAGCTGGGAGGGTTGAGCGGCGAGTCTATTAAGGTCATCAGAGAGCGTTTTAAAGCACAGGACATTGACTTAACAGACAGCGGCTATCAGATAGCGACGCAAATCAATGCGAACCAATTTACAGGGCTATGGCGGGTAAAAGGTGCCTATTCGTTGGCAATTACGACCAAAGGAGCGCAGATTGTCGCGTTTGATCAATCTGGTGTATTTTATGGTCTGCAATCGCTATTTTCTTTACTTCCTGCCAACGGTACGCCGAAGATTGCTACATTGACGGCAAAAGATGCGCCGAGGTTTGAATACCGTGGCGTGTTCCTTGATGTTGGGCGTAATTTTCATAGCAAAGAAGCGGTGTTACGTCTGCTCGATCAAATGTCCAACTATAAGTTGAATAAGTTCCACTTCCATTTGAGTGACGATGAAGGCTGGCGTTTGGAAATTCCCGGTTTACCGGAGTTGACAGAGATTGGCAGTCAGCGTTGCCATGACCTGAGTGAAACCCAGTGCCTGTTGCCGCAATTGGGGTCAGGGCCGAATAACAACAACATGGGTAGCGGTTATTTTAGCCGTCAGGATTATCTTGATATTCTGAATTATGCCAAAGCTCGCCAGATAGAAGTCATACCCGAAATTGATATTCCCGCTCATGCCCGTGCTGCTGTTGTATCAATGGAAGCACGTTATAAGAAACTTATGGCACAAGGCAAAGAGCAGGAGGCCAATGAATATCGCTTACTTGATCCGACCGATACCTCAAATACAACATCCGTACAGTTCTATGATCGCCGGAGTTACCTGAATCCATGTATGGATTCTTCCAAACGATTTATCGATAAAGTAATTAGCGAAGTTGCCGCCATGCACAAAGAAGCCGGGCAACCGTTGAATACATGGCATTTTGGCGGGGATGAGGCAAAAAATATTCGTTTGGGTGCCGGATATCAGGATGAAGACGGACCAATTGTGCCGGGCAAGGGGATTATCAACAAAAAAATCGAAGATAAGCCGTGGGCTAAGTCTCAGGTTTGTCAGAAGATGATAGCGCAGGGTGTAATCAAAGATGTTGATGAGCTTGCCAGTTATTTTGCTATTGAAGTCAGTAAAATCGTCAACTCTCACGGCATTGACACAATGCAGGCATGGCAGGATGGTCTGAAACACGCCAAGTCAGCAAAAGACTTTGCTACTAAACATGTTGCAGTCAATTTCTGGGATACCCTTTATTGGGGAGGTTATGACACCGTAAGTGATTGGGCGAATAAAGATTATCGAGTTATCGTTTCCAGTCCTGATTATGTCTACATTGATATGCCGTATGAAGTGCATCCGAAAGAGCGGGGCTACTATTGGGCGACTCGGTTTAATGACGAAGCGAAAATCTTCAGCTTTGCCCCAAATAACATGCCACAAAATGCGGAAACGTCGGTAGATCGCGATGGCAACCGTTTTAATACTCATAGCAATAAACGTTGGCCGGGCGCTTATGGTATGTCAGGACTATCATGGAGTGAAACCGTGCGTACCGATGAACAGATGGAATATATGATTTACCCGCGCTTATTACCGCTGGCAGAACGAGCCTGGCATCAGGCGAATTGGGAACTGAATTATCAGCAGGGTAGAGAATATAAAGGTGGAATAACCCATTATGTTGAGACGGATGTGCTCAATCGTGATTGGGAACGTTTTGCCAACCTGATGGGGCAGCGTGAGCTGACTAAACTGGATAAACTCAACATTGCTTATCGCCTGCCGGTTCCGGGAGGAAAAATTGTTGCCGGGGTATTTGAAGCTAATATTGCGTTGCCGGGTGTTGTTATCCAATATTCACTGGATGATGGAAAAACATGGCAGATTTACGATGATAGACAGCGGCCTTACGTCAGCAGTAATGTGAAAATTCGTTCTGTCAGTAGTGATGGAAAACGTTTTAGCCGGATAGACGAAGTTAAATTTTAACGCTTAAATTTAACGCCTAAAGCAATCTGCCGATTAGCGTGAGCTAATCGGCAGTAGTTTATTCAGACTAAGTCAGACACAAGAAGTGAGCGACGTTCATCACTTCTTTATTGTGCTTGCTTATTATGCTTTTTCATCATGCAGTGAACCATCTTTGCGACAATCACCAACAGTACAGTGACCATATAAGTAGAGGCTATGGTTTGAAAGTTTAATGCCATAGCGTTCTGCAATGTCTTTCTGGCGTTCTTCAATCGATTCGTCACTGAATTCAATGACTTTACCACAGTCGAGACAAATTAGATGGTCATGGTGGTGTTGCTGAGTGAGTTCAAAAACAGATTTACCGCCTTCAAAATTGTGGCGTGTGACAATGCCGGCATCATCGAACTGGTTCAACACGCGATAGACAGTGGCGAGGCCAATCTCTTCACCGATATCAATCAGTTTTTTGTAGAGATCCTCCGCACTGACATGATGGCATTCTGGGTCCTGTAGCACTTCCAGAATTTTCAAGCGCGGAAGTGTTACTTTAAGTCCAGCATTTTTCAATGCTTTATTGTTGTCGGTCATGCGGATTCAGTCCTGTAACTTGAGTTAAGTGAACTTATGATACTTAGGGGTATCGTGAGGGAATCATGATTCTGTTTCACGTTGTTGATTATAGGCATGGACATTCAAAATGAAAACCATGCCAGACCTGATATCATGACACATTATGCAAGTGTGTGAAAGGAAGCTAATGCCCTTATGCACCCAGAATTTCAGACAGGCTCATTTCAGCCTTAATTTTTTGTACCCAGGCTTCAACGCGCTCATCAGTTAATTCTGGTTGGCGGTCTTCATCAATAGCCAGACCAATGAAGTGGTTATCATCAGCCATACCTTTAGAAGCTTCAAAGTGATACCCTTCGGTTGGCCAGTGACCTACAATAATAGCGCCACGAGGTTCAATAATATCGCGGATGGTGCCCATAGCATCACAGAAATACTCTGCATAATCTTCCTGATCTCCGCAACCGAATAGAGCGACTAGTTTCCCTTCGAAGTTAATCTCTTCCAAAGTCGGGAAAAAATCATCCCAGTCGCATTGAGCTTCGCCGTAATACCAGGTTGGGATGCCAAGCAGCAGAATATCGAAGGCTTCAATGTCTTCCTTGCTGCTTTTGGCAATATCGTGGACTTCAGCAACATCAGCACCGCCCAATTTTTCTTGGATCATTTTGGCGATGTTCTCTGTGTTGCCTGTATCGCTGCCGAAGAATATACCTATTATTGCCATAAAATGGGTTAACCTCTTGTTTTATTGTGTATTTAAGCTATACACATCACGCTGAAATCAGCAGGAAAAATGTCAGTTTTAATAAAATGAAAAGCGTTATTTTGACCAAACATCCATGACAAGTCTGTCAGATTTGTGTGGTGATGCCGCTTTATTGCTGTTGAATAAAAGCCGTTAATCGGCAAGGTGATTTTTTTCTGTCAGTTGGGCTAACAGCATCTGTTCAATCAGTTCACTACGGCTGATATTACGCTGTTTTGCCAGATGATTTAGTGCATCGACTGCCTCTTCGTTGAGTTTTAATTCCACTCGACGCAGTCCCTTGACTTTATCTCGTCGCAACTGGTTGCGTTTATTAATCCTAAGCTGTTCATCTCTGGACAGTGGGTTTGTTTTAGGTCGCCCTGGCCTGCGTTCATCTGCGAACAAATCCAGTGTGGTGCGATCAGTTTGTTCTTTTGCCATAAATTCAATTGATAAAGGGCGTGTACCAGTAATATAGCGGGCAATAATACCTTAGCTGAGCGCGTGTCGCTACTGGTTGATGGGGGAGATTGTCGGAATCGGCCTTTACGACGTAAACGTCTTTTGTATCATGTAGGTCAGAAAATCAAGATTTTCAGCCCCTTTAAAATCTGACTCCATCCCTTTTTTTCCTATCGCGCCATCAACGGTGGTCATTAACCAGAACGCGGCTTGCTCTGCATTAATTTGTTTGCCGATTTCCCCATTTTCAATACCTTTGCGAATTAGTGAGACCAAGCGTTCCCTGACTTTCTTGTCATTTTCGATAAATATCTTATGAATGACGAGATTGCGGCTGGCCGTATCGAACAGCGTCAGTTGTGGCTGACTAACGATACCCATGTGGGTCGAGTAAATGATGAATACAAAACGTCAACACGTCCTAGTACTACAGCCGTAGGAACTTTTCTCAATAGAGAATAAACTTATAGGAAGACTTGAAATAATGCAGTTTTTCAGTTTCTTGAGAATTATATAACGCATTGATTTTATTTTAGTTACGGCTTTAGTACTAGTACATTCGTACCAGAAGTATTGTTCACATAGAGATCATTCAAGATGGTTAAATTATCCCGTTTTTCTTTGGATAATAAGACGCGAACCGGAATTTGTCGGTCTGGTAAGTTAAATTTGGAGACATTGGCATTAATCCCACCAATGGTTGCTGTTTTGATTACAGAACCAATAGGTCATGATTCCAATTTATTGATAGTGGCGAATATTCAGATAATATCCAATGATTCTGCCATGCATACATGGACGCCCCTTGTTTGCCAAACAATCGTTTGTCATGACCAGAACTCGGTTAAGATTGCAGCCATACATCCGGACCTTAGTTGAGGCCGTCGCCTCTGTCCCTGATGGAATTCGCTGATCAGGCTCTTATCATTTCGGCGCGCTATGAGTGTTTGCACGACACCAGAGTTTCCTGATCACGGTCCGACCTGTCTTGCCATCACTTCTCGATTGCCCGTGCAATCTTTGGAAACTGCTTTTATATGGACTCCCTTATTTACACTTTATGATTTTAGTCGCTTGTTTCCGGGTTCCCGTAATCCGTCTCAAACTCCCTGCCATGTACCAGCAACGCCCAGATAATTCTGGTATTTTTATTCTCCAGCGTCACCACAGCAACATGGGTATTACGTCTCGACAACAGACTATTCAGCCCATTTTCTGTTCGACCGGTTTTCTCTTTGACGTACCGTACCGTCGCCCTTGCTTCATGAATCAACAGTGCCCGCAAATAATTGTCACCCCGTTTGCTGATCTCCAGCAGGGTTGACTTACTCCCACTCGAATGTTGCCGGGGTACTAGACCCAGCCATGCCGACAGCTGGCGACCATTAGCGAAGTTTCTGGCATCCCCTACCGATGCCACCAGGGCACTTGCCGTTATCGGGCCGATACCGGGTATTTCCGATAATCTTTGGCTGTCCGCATTTTCACGGTGCCACGGTTGAATTTCCTGTTCCAGTTCCGTAACCTGACGACCAAGTTCCTTCAGGTGTTCACCCAACCGCTGGAGCAGTTGCCTGAAGGGATCTGGCAGGCTATTACTGGCATCCGCCAGAATCTCAGGCCGCCGTACTGCAATCTGCCTTATCCCCTGAGCGATAACGCTGCCAAACTCGCTCAGTAAACCACGAATGGCATTGGCCTGCGCTGTACGGGCTTTGACAAATCCCTCTCGTGCGCGATGCACTGACAAGATGCTTTGCTGCTCTTCTGTTTTTACCGGTACAAAACGCATGTTCGGTCGTGTCACCGCTTCACAAATCGCTTTCGCATCTGCTGCATCGTTTTTATGAGTTTTGCCATAGGTTTTAACAAACCCGTGGAGCCATTAATTTTACCTCATGGCCAAAACTTCGCAGCTTGCGTGCCCAATAATGCGCCCCACCACAGGCTTCCATACCAATAAGGCAAGGTGGAAGTTGACGATAAACGTCAGCATTTTCGCGCGCGGTAGCTGTTTTTTGAGCACCGTTTCACCCTGTGTATCGACGCCGTGGATCTGAAAGACATTTTTTGCCAGAGCGATACCAACCGTTGTCATCTTCATGGTGGACGCTCCCGTTATTAATTGGCTGTGTTTAATACACTCCCATTTTGGCACATTGATGCCGCTTGAATGGGGCGTCCATCCCATTATTTCGACGGATTTTGAAAAAGACAACGTCTTGCGAGTCAGTCTTGCTAAGTGTTGATGAAGATTCAGATTATGTCTCTCTATGCGTTGTGTATAACGCTTACTGACCACATGCAGTTTCCCCGCCAGCGTTTTTTCATAGCTTTTCCAGCCATCGGTCACAGAGATCACAGTGTTGAAAGGAGCCTGCAACGCCATCAGACGCATCAATGTTTTCTTTGTCCTTGGACCAAAAACGTGGGCGATCACTTTTCGCCTAATCCTGTCATAAGCATAAAAGAGCCAACGAGGCTGATTCTTTGACTTCACGTACGACCACTGCTCATCCATTTCACAACAGACAATCACTTCTGTGCCGGGAGCAATGACTTCTGCTACCGATTTGGGTCTGAGCTTTTTAAATGACGAAGGACAGTATTCAGACCAATTCCCATAACACGCGCTGTTGCCCGACATCCCATTCCATTCATGGTCATATCTACAATTTGCGCTTATGTGTGCCGGGACGACAAGCGGCATAAGTGAATTCCAGTTGCCAAGAGTGACGGTAGGATTGGCAAAGATAACGTTGATGACCAGAACACGAGCGCCCATTACGGTGGATCCCCTTAACTGCATAACAAGAGGGGCAGATTACATCAATCTTTGCCATTTACGTTCTAAATAGGCGTACTATACATGATTCAATAAATTGATATCACAACCGATTTTTTCTTTTACCGCCTTAATGTGGTTTGCGAATTATAGAACATGTATTTTCATAAAAATAATTTCATTATTTAATATAATTATTGGAATAATTATTTTTAATTCCAATTTATTTAACTATAATAATTTAAAGTTATATTTTTCTTGCTAATCTTTTATTTGTTTAAAAAACCGATCTTACTCACAATACATTATTTTTTTTACTTGTTATTTTTATTTTATTTGGAGAGTGGTTTTCTTTATGTTAAAAAGTTACTGGGATAAAAATGATAATTAAATCACCATGTAATAGTATAGTTTATATTAAAAGAAAATAATCACATTGAGAAATAAGACTCAAAGCGGTAGCTATTCCTTAAATAAAAAAATACAGAATTGAAATTATTAATAATAAATATATTAACCTGAATTCTAGATAAGAAATTGAACTAAAAGACTGCTCTAAGATCAGAATCTTAGACGAATAAAAAACCGATCTAAAAAGGAAAATATAATGAACGCATCCCAAATTTTCATCACAGCGGGGATTAGATAGGTGAGTGTGGATCCTCGCAAATTTCCGGCATCACTGTACCCAATACGGGATACACTCTGCTCCCTGCTCCCTGAAGGATCCACGAGATAAAATATACCCCTATAGGCGTCGATATTGCAAAACATCTTATGCAGGAGCACTTCGTTGATGAGAACACGGGGAAAATTGTTGACAAGCAAATTAAGCGGGCTGCTTTTCTAGCATAGTTCAGCAATCGCGAACCTTGTCTCATCAGCATGGAAGCCTGCGGAGGTTCTCAGCACTGGGCACGTGGGCGTCAGAAACTGGGGCATCAGGTCAGACTGCTTAAGGGTCGCGATTTGTTAAAGCGTTTGTGATGGGTAATAAGAATGATGTGGTGGATGCCCGGGCTATCTGGATTGCAGTCCAGCAATCCGTTAAGCCCTTTTGTGTCAAGACGGAGGAACAACAGGCAATCCTAGCACTTCATCGGATGCCTCAGCAATTGGTGAAGTTCAGAACCACACAGATAAATGCGCTACATGGTATGTTGCTGGAATTTGGTGAGACCCTCCATAAGAGCCGGACTTCACTGGAGAAAAAATACCCCGAAACACTGGAACAGCTGAAAAAACAGCTCCCCGTGTATCTGATAAACCTGCTCAATGAACAGTACCAGCGCCTTGCCGATCTTGATGCCTATATTGACGGTATTGAAAAACAACTGTCGGCAGTAGCGAAGCAGAATGAAACCTGTAAGCGGTTATTGGAAATCCCCGGAGTGGGACCGTTAATCGCCACGGCAGCTGTTGCCACAATGGGGGAAGCCTCTACGTTTAAATCAGGTCGGGGAGTTCGCTGCTTTTGTTGGTCTGGTACCGAAACAAACCGGTTCTGACGGTAAGGTTCATCTGCTCGGGATAAGTAAGCGTGGCGACACCTACCTGAGAACCCTGTTTATCAATGGAGCAAGGGCGGCATCACTGGTAGCCAAAGATCCCGGTCCATGGATAACTGAACTCAAAACACGACGACCCACAGCGGTGGCAAACAAACTAGCCCGGATAATGTTGGCGATAACCGTGCATAACCGCAGGTACGACAAAAAGTTACGTCAGCGTCAGACCATATTAATAAATAACTGAAGCTGACAAACGTTAATGCTTAAAAAAGTGTGAATGTTGAAAGGTTGCTCTGGTGGTCATAGTGATGACAAAGACAGCAACTGCTTTCAATGTCAACGTCACTTTTGTCTTACAAATGGGATACGTTCATATAGCAACCAAACGTGTGTCTTATAAACACAATTGGCGCAAAAATAACGCAGATATGGGTTGAGTTTAAAGCAAATCAACAAGTGCTGTTATTAGAATAAGTTAAATATCATTCGCACTGTTTTTTATTTGAGCATTCATGCGGTTGCCCTGCCCTATGGCCAATAATGCTTCACAGCCCCCACAATTTCTAAAGTGATTAAAATAAAAGGAAGTAGTTAATGAGTAAAAAACCAATGACTATTTTTATCTTATCAAGAGAATACCCTCCGTTTACTATAGGTGGAATTAGCACAGTCACATGCTCTTTGGCTGAAGGGATTTCAACATTGATAGATGGAGATGTTGTGGTGATAACGAATACTACAGAAATGACTAATTCCTACGAACTGAATAATAATCTTCATATTTATCGAGTGGCAAATGAAGATATATATACTAGTTATTCGGATCTATCAGATACTGTTATAAAATCTCATCATAGAATTTTAAAAGGAATAAATTATTTAGTAAGCAAGCTAGGACGTCCTGATATAATATTATTGCCAGATTTATTTTGTTTTCCAGAGGCAAAAGTTATTTCTAAAATATATAAGTGCCCTATTGTTAATATCTTATCTCAAGATTTTAGAAAAATAACACCATATGATAAAAATAAATTTCATATGGTTTCAAATTCAATATCAGCGAATCATTATAGTTTATTCTCCCTAGAGGAGAAATCATTGAGAATGTCTGACTACAATATTTTTGTTAGTAACTCTCTTTCTAAGAGTATAAATGAAAACTATGATATTAACATTAATAATCAAAGTGTTATTTATTTGGGGGTTATACCTAATGAAATGGCCAAATTAACTAACGATGAGCACATAGAAATAAGAAGAAAACTAGCCTCCACAAAAGATATTTTATTTGTTTCATGTGGTCGTTTAGTACCTGTAAAAGGAATGAACTATTTGATTGAAGCTTTTTATTTATTAAAGAAAAAAAATTCTAATGTAAAACTGATCATTATTGGCATTGGTCCAGAGTTGACTTATCTACAAGATATGGTTAAGAAATACAATTTAGAAGAGCACGTTATATTTTTAGGTAATATGCCAAGAGAAGATGTATTAAAACATTTTAAAGTAGCAGATATTGCAGTTATCCCATCAATATGGGAATCATTTTGTTATGTGGCAGCAGAACTTATGGGAATTGGTAAACCTATTATTTGTTCAGGTGTAGATTCACTAAATGAGTTAATTAGAGATAATATAGATGGAATAAAGGTGCCAATATATATAGAAAATGAAAAACGCACTTTGAAACCAATAGATATTTTTCATGGAATGTTACGGTTTATTGAAGAACCAAATACAGCCAATAGAATGGCTGAAAGCGCTAAAAAAAGAGTACAAACAAAATTTAACAATGACTTATTTGTTAATAAAGTCATGGCGATATGTAACGCTTTATTGACTGAAAAAATAACAGAGGTATTTGATGATACAAGAAGATGAAATTAATATTTATCTAAAAAAAATCAAACCAATAGATCACATGGCTAAAAGAAGGATTATGCTAAAAGAAGCAAATTCTTTGAAGATATCAGGTAGTTTAGGTAAGCTAGATATAATTGCCAAACAAGTTTTAGCAATAAAGGAAAAGATAGAACCACATAATTTTAAAAAAACAATTATAGTTATGGCTGGAGATCATGGAGTTGCGAGTGAATGTGTGTCTGTATTTAAATCAAATGTTACAAGTAAATTATTACTTAAAATCTCTGAAGGAAAAGCACCTATTAATGCAATTGCCAATACTATAGGAGCGCAGTTAATTCCTGTAGATATGGGAGTTGATAATTTTATTGACTCACATCCAAATATCATTAATATGAAGTTAGGAAACTCTACAAATAATATATCCAAAGGACCTGCTATGGACAGAGATAAGGTCATTAAAGGCATTCTGAGTGGAATTAAACTTATTTCTTCTGATATAATTATTAATAGTGATATCTTAGCAGTAGGAGAGATTGGTATAGGAAATACTACATCAGCTAGTGCAATTACAAGCTTGTTATGTAATATTTCTCCTGATGAAACAGTCGGACAAGGAACAGGAATAAGTATAGATACTCAAAAAAGAAAGAAAGAGATTGTAAGAAAGAGTTTAATTATAAATAGAATTAATTTTGATGACCCAATAGACGTTCTTGCTAAATTAGGAGGATATGAAATTGTTGGTGTTGTGGGTGTTATATTGGGGGCTGCTATTAATAAGATACCTATTGTAGTTGATGGTTTTATTAGTAGTGTCGCTGCTCTCCTTGCCTATAAAATGTCGCAAACTGTATCTGAATACATGATTATATCTCATTTATCTGCGGAGCCGGGGCATAAATATATAATAAGAGAATTAAGAAAATCCCCTTTATTAGATCTAGGAATGAGGTTAGGGCAAGCATCAGGAGCAGCTTTTACTCTACCTCTTATTGAATCAGCTTGTGCTGTATATTTAAAATCGGCAACTATTATCGAGTCAAAAATTAAGACAGAAGATAAGAATATATAATTCATATCGGGTTAGATTAATAATTTAAATTTATCACAAAGATGAAAATCTTGCATTGAAGTAAGAATATTTCTTTCCAAAGAAAAATATGAGCATGTGAACATTTGCCGTCTTCTGACACTCTCCAGTATTGGCCGTTAAGTACCTCTGCTGCTCTGATGATAACCTTAAGTGATAGACATGATTTTAAAAATGACCGCTATTTTTCCAGCTATCTGAGATTAGTTCCCAAAGAATATAGCGGTGGTAGAAAAATCAGGCAGATGAGTATCAACAAACGGGCAGACTACTTTCGAGTAATGCTGATTCATGGTGTCCGTTCTGTAGGTGTATTGGCTTAAAAAATTGCCTGATGGATAATGTAACAAATTAAAAAATTGGCTAAAAAATTAACAGGCCGTAGTGG
The DNA here is from genome assembly GCF_002632615.1 of Xenorhabdus miraniensis. The sequence goes on along the minus strand of NZ_NITZ01000012.1, from coordinate 133,655 downwards.
TATCTATATAACTATTGAGATATCATTTCCTATACTATTTAGTAATATAAGCAATAAAATAATAAATATGTAACTCAAACTTTAACCAAGCAGCAGATGCCCCCATATAGACTGAAAAATATGCTAATAAATAACAGGATTGAAGAATCATGTATTGTATTTGATTTAGATGGAACATTGGTAAATACATGGAATATTCACTTGAAAACTCTATATGAGACTTCACTAGAAATAACAGGATTAAAACATAGCAAGTTAGATATTATTCGTGCAAACAAAGTTACAGAAAGAGAAACTCTATCTACTTTATTAGGGAAAATGGATAGTAAATATGCATTAAATTTTTATATGAAAAAATTCATAGAAAATCTTAATTTATGTGAAATAGAAGTTTTTCCAGGAATTGAAAACATATTAAAATTATTAAATGATTATGATTGTAAAATTGGATTATTTACGGGGAGAAAAAGAACGACCACTATTTCTTTATTAAGAAAATTAAAGTTAATTGATTATTTTAAAAGTATTATAACATCAGATGATGTAATTAACTCAAAACCATCTACAGAAGGTTTAATAAATGTTATTAAAGAGCTAAAAGGTATTAATGAAAAAAGCTTATATATAGGTGATACATTAACTGATATGGATATTGCAAGAGAGATAAATGTCAATTCTATTTTTGTTAATTGGAATCGTAATTCAATTTTATTACAAAACAATTTACAAGAAACGATAATTGATGATCCTGAGCTACTTTTATTTTATATAAAAAATTTCTTAAGGATAAATAAATAAATGTATGAAAATTTTTTAAAAGTCGCTAATGATAACATTAATAATGTTGCTATAAATAGTGCAAAAAAGACCATAACCTATGGTAAATTAAACGAATATGTAAATAAATTGGCTTTTTTATTAAATAATTATGGCATTACAAATAATACATCTGTAGGCCTTTTTTTCTTAAATAGTACATTACATATAATTAGTGTATTAGCATTATCAAAAATAAAAGCAAAAATGATTTTTTTTCATCCTAAGATGACTGAGGAAGAATTTAATAAAATTAAATTCTTTAAACCAGAATATATTATTTTTGACGAAAGTGATATTTTTAAAATTGACAACCTCACTTATCCAACTAGTCATATTGAATTTTTAGATTTATATTTGGTCAATTGTTATAAATACAAAACACATCAAATAGAGCTTCAAAATAATATAAAAGGAGATATTGTTTTTTTATCATCAGGTTCAACTGGTTATTATAAAGGAATTGTAAAAACTGAGGAGCAAATATTAACAGAAAGAAGGCAAATAATTTCCACACTAGATGTAAAAAAAAATGATCGCATTATTTGTTCTGCACAATTATGTCATTCTTATGGTTTTATGTTTGGAATGATAGTGCCGTTGCTAACTGGTAGTGAAATAACCTATACAGACCCCATCATATTAGTATCTAGCTTAGAACGGTTATTAAAGAAAAACACTATTTTTGTAGGTTTACCTACGCACTATCGATTACTATGCAACTACAGTAACCAGACATTTAGAAATATTAAAATTGCTCTATCTGGTGGATCAAACATTCCATCAGAAGATCAAAAAAAAATTGAATTATTAGGAATTAAAATAAGTAACATATATGGAATGTCTGAAACTGGCGCACTCATGGTTGAAAACAATCATAATAATAATCTCTTATCCACATACCCTTATCGACCCATAGCAGGAGTGGAAATAAAGTTAGATTATAGTGTAAAATATGATTATTTAGATCAGTTCTCTTATGAAATAATTGTGAAAACCAACTCCTTATGTACTTGTATAATTGATAATGGAATAGCTAAAGAAAATTATTTTGGCCAATGGTTTTCTACTGGAGATTTAGCAGTAAAAAATGAAGGAAAATTTCATATAGTGGGAAGGAAAGATTTAACTATTAATGTCGGAGGAAAAAAAATAAATCCATTTGAAATTGAATCAATATTAAAAGAACATCCTAATGTGAATGAAGCAGTCGTATATGGAATATCAGATATAAAAAGAGGTCAAATACCTATCGCTATTGTAGAAGTTAATAAAAAAACAGATCTGACAGAATTATTTGATTTATGCTATAAGAAATTATCCGCACATAAAATTCCAAAAAAAATAGAAGTTAAAGATTTTTTACCTACTTCTTCAATTGGAAAAATTTTAAGAAAATTAAATTAAGGTAGTTCACTATCATGATAACAAAAGAATATATTGAAGTAAAAATAGCTCAAATGCTCAAAGATGTACTAGAACTGGACGTTACTCCTGAATTAATAGAGGATAATTTGAGAGATGGTTTTAACATTGACTCTGTTTCAGCACTAGAATTATTGGTTAGAATAGAACAAGATTTTCATATTCAGATTCCAGATGAAGAACTGAGTGTTAACTTACTTAATTCTTTTAATAGGCTTGTTATTTATATTGAATCTAAATGCAATAAAAATTAATAAATTCTTAGAATGCGTATATCTATCCATCAGCCACACTATCTTCCTTGGATCCAATTAGTTTATAAGATAATCATTAGTGATATATTTGTTTTTTTAGATCACGTCAGTTATTCTAAGAATGATTGGGTTAACAGAAATAAACTAAAAAATTCTAATGGTTCTTTTACTCTAACTATTCCTGTGGAGAAAAATAATGGTAGCTCTATTAAAGAAACACGTATTTCTGGAAATGACTGGAGAAATAAACACTTAAAGAGTTTTTATTATAACTATAATTCGGCAAAATATTTTGCCGAAATATTTCCATTTTTAGAGGGGTTATACCAAAGAAAGTGGACATATATATCTGAAATAAATTATGAAATATTGATATGGGTTATTGATTTTTTAAAATTAGATGTTGAAGTTATAATTTCGTCTGAACTGGAATTAAGTAGTTTAAAAAATGACATGCTAATTGATATTTGTAAATTAACAGAGGGAAGTGAATATATCACAGGTAAATATAGCTATAATAATTATTTGGATCATGAGCTTTTTAAAATTAATAAAATTGACATAAAACCAATAGAATGGAAATGTCCTGTTTATACTCAATGTTATAATAAAAATGGTTTTATCCCTGATTTATCTATATTTGATTTGTTCATGAATCATGGTTATAATTCAAAAGACATTTTGCTCAAAAGTATCCTGTAACATCTTATATTCATCTTAATTTGAGATGTTAGTTTTTCATGATAAAGTAACTTATGATAACAAATCAAGCTCATATAAATTAAGCAGTATGCATCCTAAGATTTATTGAGTATTCTTATATAAGAATAGTATTTTTTTTAAAATTAACTATATCAGTGGAGATAAGTTTTTAAAATGAAAACATAAGATAATACAAATTAATCATAAGTATTAGTCTAATATCAAATTTTTCTACTCTGATATTAGTAATATATTAACTATTATAGCCTATTCCTTCAAGATTATACTTATCACACATAAAACCTAAGATTTTAATGCTTTGCATATTATGATTTATATACATAATTTGTGTTAAAATCTTCTGTAATAATTATACTAATTGGAATAGGTTTTTAACGGAGAATGGATGCAAGACGTTTAATTAACTACCGAAGATATTGTTGATGAAAAATTAACCTGCATATAATGAAAATTGAATGAGTTAATGTATTTTGATTTTCCATAACAGGTTAAGGCGTATGTTGATTGTATATGTTCAAATGAGAAAAATACTATCTCAGACACATCTAAATAACCATTTAAAATATATAATTTGATATGTACCACCTGATGTTAGTTTGATCTATTTGGATTTTTACCAAATAGAACAACTATATCAATAGTATAAAATGCTGTTTAGAATATTAAACATAATCAATTTACCAATGTCAACATCAATGGAAGTTTTATAGACTAATACATTCATTTTATAAATATGCCAATGATAGATGTAAAAAATTTAACCAAAATATATAAGTATCATGAAAAAGAGCCTGGTTTTATTGGATCAATAAAATCACTAGTCAATAGGAAATATGAGTTTAATAATGCTGTAGATAACATCTCCTTTAAAGTAAATAAAGGTGAATTTGTAGGATTAATTGGTCTTAATGGTGCGGGGAAAACCACAACTCTTAAAATGTTAAGTGGATTATTAACTCCAACCAGCGGAACGATCTCTGTTTTAGGAGAAATACCGTGGAAACGTTCGTTAACATATTGTAATAAGATATCCATGGTTATGGGGAATAAAGTTCAATTGATATGGGATTTGCCTCCAATGGATTATTATGGATTAATAAAAGATATATACAATATTCCTACGAAGGATTTTAATAGTAGAATAAATGAGCTTTCTGGATTACTGGAGGTTAAAGACTTATTGAGAATACAAACGAGAAAACTCTCATTAGGGGAAAGAATGAAAATGGAGTTAATAGGAGCAACATTACATAACCCAGAGGTATTATTCATGGATGAGCCAACAATTGGGTTAGATATATTTGCACAAAAGAATATCCGATCTTTTCTAAAAAAATATAATAAAAAATATCAATCAACAATTTTCTTAACTAGCCATTATCTTGAAGATATAAAAGAGTTATGTGATAGGTTGATTATTATTCACCATGGAATGATTATATATGATGGAAAAACAATAGACATTGTTAATAAATTTAGTGATTATAAATATATAAAAATGAAATTGAAAAATACAATAATCAGAAAAGAATTTGAATATTTCGGGGAAATTACAAATCAAGATAATTTAGATATTACACTAAAAGTTAAGAGAAAGGAAATACCAAAAATAGTTTCAGCTCTATTGGAAAAATTTCTTATTGAAGATCTGATTGTAGAAGAACTATCAATGGATGATATTATATCTAAAGTTTATTCTGAAGGAAAATAATTAAATGAAAATCAAGATCAAAGACTTTATAGCATATAAACCATATATAAAAAAATACTTATGTATTTCTTATATTACTTGGCAAAGAGGAATTGAATATCGTTTTAGTGTTTTTTATATGATTATTGAAGCTATAATACCATCTATCGCAATGATATTTTTATGGAGAACTATTTATAGCAATGGTGATTTAATTGGAGGTTATACATTCTCTGAGTTAGTCATGTATTTTATCGGTGCTCGATTTATTAATTACTTTGTGTGGTATGCAATTGATTGGAAATTATATGAACAAGTCCATGAGGGAAATCTTAGTACATTATTACTAAAACCTATAGATGTTCAGGCCTACTATTTTTGGGAAATGGTTGGCGATCGACTAGTTAATATTGTTTTAGGTGTCATTCCTCTTATGATCCTGACTATTATATTGGGAAGTTATTTCGATTTTCATGTGTCTTTATATAATACATTTTCTGGTATCTTGTCTATTACTCTATCTTGTATTTTATGGTTCTTAGTTTCTTGGACTATTGGCTGCTATGTTTTTTGGACTCAAAAAGCAGATATGATATTATTTGTTAAGGAGATGGTTATTATGATCTTAGCAGGAGCATTTTTCCCAATTGATATTCTTCCATCATATATAGCTTCGTTAATTGATAAAACCCCATTTCCATATCTTGCATATTTTCCATTAAAAATATTATTCACTGATATGGAAGAAATAAATGTTTCAATTGGATTAATAACACAAATTATTTGGTGTGTGATATTCTTTGCTCTCGGAAGAGTTATTTGGAGACAAGGATTAAAGAAATATGTAGAGGTAGGTGGCTAATGAAACATAAATATTATTTAAATAAGTATTTATGAAGATATTAACATTTCTGAATTTAAATGGTAGCAAGATCCATATGCTATTTGACATAAAAGCAATTTATTGAAGTTAACCAATTTTTTCGTTTTAAATCTATACATTTAATTGAGAAAATTATATTTATATATTCAAAGATATTTTGTATATTCAATAGTTATATTAACCATATAAAAAATGATAATTTTACTTAGAGTTTGATATGATCAGATATTTAAAAATCATGAAAAATATATCCTTTTTAAGCTTACAACAGGATATGGAGTACCGTCCTAACTTCCTTGCTGCAATTTTTTCATCATTATTATGGATTTTGGTACCAATCGTTCTTTTTAAATCTATCTATGCACATGTCGATAATATTTCAGGTTGGTCTTGGGAAGACGTGATTATCTTGATTGGTACTTATATTATTATTGATTCAATAATGATGGGATTACTAATAAACAATATGGGGGAACTTCAGGATGACATTATAAAAGGTAATATTGATGTTTATTTGGTTAAACCAATAGACTCTCAATTTTATGCTTCTTTTAAACGAATTAATTTTGCACAACTTACTAACTCAATTAGTGGAGTATTTATTGTTATATATGGTTATTTTTCTTCTTCAATACATTTTGAATTAATTAATTTATTTTTATATTTCTTATATCTATTGACAGGGATGATAACATATTACAGCATATGGTTTATCTGGACCATTACTGCTTTTTGGTGGCCAAGCAATGAACATAGAGATTCTTTATTCTTAAATAATATTATTATTGCACGTTTCCCTATCGATATATTTAACGGAGGAGTTGGTTTTATCTTTAAAATAATATTACCGTTTGCATTAATTTCCAATCCAGCAACTCTAGCATTACTTGGAAATATCGAGTGGTATTTAGGTATACTATCTTTTTTTATTGCAATATCTTTCTTAGTATTATCAAGAATAACATGGCATTTAGGACTGAAGTCATATTCTAGTACCGGTAGTTGAGATTGTTTTCAATGAGTTAATTTTTTAATATCTCAGTGGGATCATTAATAACTTTATATGCATTTATGCTAAGTGGGTTTTTGAAATTTAGTTTAAATACAATCTAAAGGGATTTAGCTCCATTTTTGGAAATTTTTTATTCTCAAATAAGTTCTAATGATGCCTACTACATTGTAGTACCATTTCCGCTGAACGACATTGCATGAAAAGAAAGTAGCAAATGCATGGCAGACACACGTATAGTTTTTAAAAAAGATGATTCACGCATAACCTGAATAGTGAAATTGAGAGTATGCCATTATTCCGACATCTGATAAAAAACTACAACAGTGTCACACTCATACAAAAAATAAACTGAAAAGGGGAAATTGGAATTATTACTTAGCGATAATGATAATTAAATTACTTGGATTCGCCTAATAAGTGCAATTTCTAAGAAAGGCGGTCAGTTGCTATAGTAGGCATCTTTCTCGCCAAAGGAAAATGCACTATGGCCTATATGCAACTGACCGAAATAGAAAGATATCAGATTTTCAGTTTAAAAGAAGCCGGTGTTACACAACGTTTTATTGCAACATCGCTTAATCGAGCCCCATCAACAATTAGTCGTGAATTGAAAAGAAACCGGGAAGCACAGAAATACTGCCCTAAACAAGCCCAGCTTAAAGCATCAGAACGTCGCCATACTGCGGTAAAAGCAGTCAAAGTAACACCCGAGATAACAAAACTGATTAAGCAATTAACCTGGCAAGATTTAAGCCCTGAACAAACCGTTGGTTATCTCAAAAGGGAAAAGATAATATCTTTACATCATGAAACGGTTTATAGATTGATTTATAAGGATAAAATTAATGGTGGTGATTTATGGCAGCATCTCAGGATTGCTAAAAAATCGTATCGAAAACGCTATGGAAGTTATGAGCGCAGAGGAAAAATAAAAAATAGAATCAGTATTGATAATCGTCCCAAAATTGTTGATAAAAAACAGCGTATTGGTGATTGGGAAGGGGATACTATCGTTGGAAAAGATCATAAAAGTGCATTATTAACATTAGTTGAACGAAAATCGCTATTTACTCTCATGATTAAACTTGAAGATAAAACAGCGGAAGGGGTTGCAAAAGCGGTAACAAGGAATTTAGCGCATATAAAACAAAAGATTAAAACCATCACTGTTGATAACGGATTGGAATTTGCCGAGCACGAACTTATCAGTAAAAATTTAGAGGCAAAGATTTATTTTGCCCACCCTTATTCACCTTGGGAAAGAGGAATAAATGAGAACACCAATGGATTAATCAGAGATTACTTCCCAAAAGGGACTGATTTTAATAAGGTATCAGAGCAGGAGATAAATCTCGTCGCTAATCGATTAAATAAACGTCCTCGGAAGACACGAGATTACAAAACACCGAATGAGTTATTTAAAGGCATCCCCACTCGTTTACTTCGTTTATAACGGTGTTGCACTTATTATGTGAATGCAAGTTATATTTCTACTCTCGCATTTGTGCAGATTTAATTATATATCCTTTGTAAGAATTTTTATTACTACAAAAATAAAAATCTTTAAATATATTATGAGCTATTTTAAAAAGAGGTTATATGACCGATAAATATCATGCAAGTGTTTTAATTATTACTAGAAATAAACCAGATCGTTTAGAAATAACATTAAATTCCCTATTAAATCAATATGTTAATAATTTTTTATTTGAAGTTGTTATAATTGATGACGGATCTGATATTGATTTAGAAATGATAATAGAAAAATATTCTTTTTATCTAAAAATTAAGTATATTAAAATAAAACATCAAGGGATTTCTGTTGCTAGAAATATAGGCATTGATGCAGCGAGTGGTGAAATTATAATCTTAACAGACGATGATGTGATATTAAACCCTACATTCGTTAGTGCACATATTTTTGAACACCTTAAAGAAAAGAATTTAGTTGTTGTTGGTGATCGTTATAATTTATATTGTTCTAATTTGATGCATGATTCCTTTAAATCTTCTCTAGCTAAGGCTCTACATGGTGATATGGATGAGTTATTGAAAAAAACTCGTAGGGATTTCTATGGAAAAATAACATTAAAATTGTTTGATGTAGAATATCAAAATTACCATCATGCTAGATGGATTTGCTTTGTAGCTCGAAATGTTTCCGTGAGAAAAAGTGATCTGGTAAAGGTTGGGAGTTTTGATGAAAAATTCATAGGATGGGGAGTAGAAGATGTTGAGTTAGGATATCGTTTATATTTATATGGAATTTGTTACAAATACAGAAAAGATGCTATTGTTTATCATTTAGAACATCCAGTCGGAAGTAATAGATTAAGAGATATTAATAAAAACTTTGATTATTTTATGAGAAAACATACAACAGTTGCTCCCATCGTTTATAAAGAATTTACATTCGGAAAAATTAGTTTGGAAGAGCTATGTGAGTCTTTAAGAAATGGTTTTAGAACTGAAGTTAAAAGTTCTAAAAAAACTTATTATAAAATGATTAGATAAAAAGGTAGTTTTTGTAATGAATGAAAATAGTAAGCTATTACATAATAAAGTAAAAATAATACATTTAATACAACACATGAAGATTGGGGGGGGGCAAAGAGCTTTAACTAATATAATTTCCTCTACGCCTATATACTTTGAACATGTCGTAGTCAGCACTTTGAATCAGTATGAATATGAACTAAATAAATTGCATGCTTCATTTATTGATTATGGAAAAAAAAATATTCTAAAAATTATTAGAGAAGAGGCTCCTGATATTATCCATTATCATTGGTGGCCTGGATTTAAGATGATACCTAAAAATAGAATTCCTCATAGCTGTGGTGTAATTGTAACAGTACAAGATCCAACTCCAGTTGAAGATATTCAGGCTGATATATACATCGTAGGAAGTGATTTTATTAATTGCTTTCAAAAGCATATAGATGATAAAAAAAGAGTTGTAATAAAAAGTTATATTGATGTTGGAGAATTTATTTTAAATAAGAAAAAAAATACAGAAATTATTATTGGACGTCATAGTACTATCTATAAAAATAAAATTCCTGAAAACTATATAAAAAAATTATTGGATTTTAATTTAAAGGCAAGATTTATTATAGCTGGTGATGGGGATACAAGAATTATAGAAAATTTGAGGATTGAAATAATAAAAAACAATGCACAAGATAAAATAAAAATATGGCCAGGAGAAAAAATAAAAGAAATGCTTTCTATATGTGATATATTTTTATACATTACTCCTGATGATAGTTTTGAAGGATTTGCTAATGTAATTTCTGAGGCAATGGTTGCAGGTATTCCTGTTATTGCTGAAAACAAAGGCGGAAATTCTGAACAAATTATTCATGGGGAAACTGGTTTTTTGTGTACAGGATATAATGAAGCTAGGGATTTTTGCCAGCTTCTTATTGAAGATAGTACACTACGCTTGAAAATGGGAGATAACTCTAAAAAAAGAGGATTAACATTCGATCACACTATAATGGGAAAAAAATATGAACAGATATATACTAATTTAGTAGGATTAAATAATAAGTAAAGGGTAATAAATGAGTAAGCATCTTGATTCTATAGGTAATTATTTTGAACATTTAGGTCCATATGATTGTTTTTTTAATGCATTAACTTATTTTATGGAGTATAATGATATAAACGCAGATAAACTTCATTCATTTAATTTTAATATTTCTTATCATTTTCCAACTCATATTTTTTCTGGGACTGTTGAACCACATATATTTTTTGTTTTTTTGAAAGAATTTTTCTATATAGAAAAAAGAGTGTATTATTTAAAGGATTTAAATAAAATCCCACTAAATGAAATCTTTATTTTGGAATCTAATGCGTATTTTTTCAAAAGTGAACATGATTATTATCAGAAAGAAAATCATACAAAATATGTTATATCAAAAAGAATTGAAACAAATAAGTTTTTAATATGGGATCCATATGATAATATAACTGTCATTAAATTTATTTCAGATTTTTATGTAAGAGAAAAATTCAATATCCATGGCTTTTACTTATATAGGCATGTGAATAAAAAAAACAACTCAATAGTGACACCATTTTTGTTAGAAAAGAATTATATAGAAGAGTATAGTTATGTCTTTAATAGCGCTAATGAATTGATTTCATCTATGAAATCCAACAAATCCAACAAACTAATTTTAAAAGATATGTATATATTTAGAAAATTTTATGGTTGTATTAGAGGGATCTCTATGGTAAGAGAGCGGCATTTTAGAAGTGAAATAATCAAATATAATGGAAACGAAATTTTAACTGGATGGAATATAGTGCAGAAAAACATCATTAAATTTGGATTGCAATTTAAGAATAGCGATAGTGAACTTATTTATGCACTAGAATCTATTTTTGATAAAGAGATAAAATATCTTGATTCATACAAATTTATTGTATGAGTAATTATAATGCGAAATAAATATTTCTCTGTAACCTTATTGAATAACCTACCTAAATAAAATTTCGAAATAGTAGGACACCTTGCGTTATATCTTGTACCATAAGGATTAGTAGCATACCACTGTTGAGTAAGGACTTAGGTGAAGTCTACCAATAACTATGGATAACTCGATCAGACCTCAATCAACCCAAAGAATTGTCTCACTATTATTAAAAGTAATTTAATTGATGTGCGTGATTTTAAGCATTATTGGATCAATCACAATATCGAGTTTGTTGATTAGAAAAATCACCGAAATTACACCAATGATATCAAGGGATTTGGGATTCAGGCTAAGTGTCATCTACACAAATTTAATGTGTATTGCTAAGGTTCATTTTACTTGCACCTAAAAGAATCTGAGTGACGATTTAACATCCTTAGTACAAAGTAGAAATTAACTATTTTAACAGATGTCTAAAGATAAATTTAAATCTCATTTAGTAAAATCCCTTATTTTTATATAATTGAATTTCGATTATTATATAAAATGATTTTCTAACATTAGAAAAATAATTTTTCTTATTATGAGTAATAAAAAATGAATGATTTTTTACCTTTTTATATTCCAGATATTGGAGAAGAAGAAATTAACGAAGTGATTGATTGTTTACGAAATGGTTGGCTAACAACTGGTTCTAAAACAAAATTTTTTGAGCATGTATTTGCTCAGACATTTGGAGAAGATCTAGAAGCAATTGCTGTTAATTCAGCAACCGCTGGTTTACATCTTGCTTTAGAAGCAATAGGAATTTCACCAGGTGATGAAGTCATTACGACTACATATACTTTCACAGCAACTGCGGAAGTAATCAGATATTTGGGAGCAGATCCTGTATTCGTAGATATAAATCCTTCTACATTAATGATAGATACAACTCTTATTGAAGAAAAAATCACAGAAAAAACAAAAGCAATTATTCCTGTTCATTTTTCAGGAACAACTTGTGATATGGATTCTATATTTAAAATAGCTCTCAAATATAACTTAAAGATTGTGGAAGATGCAGCCCATAGTTTACCAGCAACATATAAAGGGCAGTGGATAGGTTCTCTACCAAGCGACGCCACTGTATTTAGTTTTTATGCTACTAAAACTATGACAACAGGTGAAGGAGGAATGATTCTTACTAAAAATAAAGATATTGCTAGGCGTTGTCGGATTATGAGGTTGCATGGTATTAACCGAGATGTATTTGATCGATATACTTCAAATAAAGCAAATTGGTTTTACGAAATTGTTGCTCCAGGCTATAAATATAATATGCCTGATATACAAGCATCAATTGGAATTTCTCAATTGAAAAAACTATTTTTTTTTCAAAAAAAACGTCAGAAAATAGCTGAACATTATAATAATGAATTGAAAGAGTCTCCTATTATCCTTCCTCCGCTTGGATTAGATGGAGATATGCATTCTTGGCACCTATATGTAATTCAATTGAATCATGATCTGGATATAACACGAGAACATTTCATAGATGAAATGGTAAAAAGAGGAATTGGATGTAGTGTCCATTTCATTCCCTTACATCTACATATTTATTGGAGAGAAAAGTATAAATTATCATCTATGGACTATCCTAATGCTACTAAAGTATATAATAGAGTAGTGAGCTTACCACTATATACAAAAATGAATAATGAAGATCAATGTCGAATTATCGAATCTATCAGAGATATATTATCTAAGTGAATTTTAAAAATTCACTTATTATAATTAAATTCATTTGAGATATTTTATATGAATTCATTAAATGAAAAAATTCTTGTTATAGCAGCACACCCTGATGATGAAATTTTAGGGTGTGGGGGAACAGTTGCTTTATATCGTAAAATGGGTATCCCAGTAACAAGTGTAATATTTTGTGAAGGAGAATCACTACGTTATGCAAACCAAAATATTAACATGACGTTGTGTTCTCAGAATGCGGCTAAGAAATTAGGAGTAACAGATATTCGAAATTTGAATTTTCCGGATCAACGATTAGATCAATTTAATCTTATTGAAATTGTTCGCCCATTAGAAGAAATAATTAAAGAAATACGTCCTACAATAATTTATTGTCAATATGGTGGTGATATAAATTATGATCACGAAATTTTATTTAAGGCTACATTGGTTGCTGTAAGACCTGTAGAGAAATATATAAAATCAGTTTTCACCTTCGATACTGCGAGTAGTACTGAATGGGCTTACCCTAGGACATTTATTCCTGATACATGGGTGGATATTACATCAACTTTAGAAATAAAACTTCAAGCTATAGCTTGTTATATTTCAGAAATTCGTGATTATCCACATCCGAGATCTCTAGAAGCATTAAAAAATAGGGCTTATTCTTGGGGTAATCAAATGTGTTTGCCTGCCGCAGAAGCTTTTATGACTGTCAGATTTGTTTATCGTAATGGTTCAGTTCCATTGTAATAGGTATATGCGACTGACAGAACTAGAAAAGTATTAGATCATTAGCCCATTTATGAGAGCCAGCCAAAAGTACATATTACTGGAAAAAATTTACCCAACGCATAAGAAGGAGATAATGTATTTCGCCGTACCAGAATAAACAACACGGAAAAATAACGGATTATTTCAAATCTGAAAAAACACGATAAAGTAATAGAATTTTTCACCGAAAGTGCAAACTATTTTTCATGAAAAACATTGACTATATAATCTAAATAATAATTAAATTTTTATTTTATAAAGTGAATAAATTAATTAATAAAAAATAATCAATATTCGAAAATAACAATATGGACATAAAAAAATTATTAGGCAGAAAATGTGTAAATTTAGACATAAATAAAACATCATATTATCTTAAGAGTAAAACTGTTCTTGTCACAGGAGCAGGCGGCTCTATTGGTTCAGAATTATGTAGGCAAATTTTAAATTTTTCACCTCAAGTTATTTTATTATTAGGGCATGGTGAAAATAGTATTTTTGAAATAATGTCTGAATTAAAAGATATAGTATCAGAAGTAGAATTAATACCAATTATTGCTAATATTCAAGACAAAGAAAGAGTGGATCACATTTTTTATACATACAAACCTAATATTGTTTTTCATGCTGCTGCCCATAAACATGTTCCATTAATGGAGTTTAATCCTCTGGAGGCAGTAAAAAATAATGTGTTAGGTTCAAGAAATGTAATTCACGCTGCACATTCATATAAAGCAGAGCGCTTTGTATTGATATCAACTGATAAAGCAGTTAATCCAACAAGCATAATGGGAGTTACGAAAAGAATTGCAGAAATGATTATTCAAGGCTATAGCTCTATCAGTACAACTAAGTTTGCTTCTGTAAGATTTGGTAATGTTTTGGGAAGTAGAGGCAGTGTGATATCTATTTTTAAAAAACAAATAGAGAGAGGAGGACCTATTACAGTAACACATCCTGAAATGGTTCGTTTTTTTATGACTATCCCCGAAGCTGTTCAATTAGTTATTCAAGCGGGTGCTTTAGTTCAGAGTGGGAATTTGTTTTTTCTCGATATGGGAAAGCCTATTAAGATAGTAGATTTAGTTAAAGACTTGATTAAATTATCTGGTATACAGCCAATTGATAAAATGGAGATTATTTATACAGGAATCAGGCCTGGTGAAAAACTTTATGAGGAGATATTGAATAAAGAAGAGGAATTCTTTACTACTAAATATGAAAAAATATATATTGCAAAATCTCCTTCTATTCCATTGATAAAATTGAATAGTACTATTTCGAAATTAGAAGATTTAATTAAAAAAAAACCAAAATATGAGGAAGTGAAATATGCTCTTAAAAGGATTGTATCTAACTATAAATAATTATGTGCTTCAAGCATTAAGTGATTAAGAAAAATTAATTGCAAATTGATCGCCATAACCTTCCAACAGAGTATTTAGCTCATACTCCATTGTCTCCTGAGTCCAGGTGATAAAACGTCGCCAGTGATATTTGGCTTGTTTCCAAACGATTTCAATCAGATTCAGCTCTGGGCTGTAGGCAGGAAGATAAAGTAACAGCATGTTGTGTTCTCGTAACCAGCGATTTCTGATTTTCTCCTCGATCCCATGGTGGATACGCGCATTATCCAACACTAAAAATGTCAGGCGGTTGCCCCCTTGTTTGGCTGCCTGCTCTAAGAAATCAATCACATCAGCTCGTGTGATACTGCCTGATGTTGTCTGGTAAAACAGCGTGTTGTCCGTGTCATTTAACGCCCCCAGAACTGACCGTCTGTCATGGTCTTGAGGCTCAGTCTCATGGGGTTTACCCCGTGGGCTCCAGCCATATTGCACGGGAGGAGACGCGGCAAAACCGACCTCATCAAAATAGATCAGTCGGTAATGGCCTAATCGTGCCCCGCTCTTAATTTTATTCAGTAAGGCGGATTTTTTAGCAAACTCCGTTTCGTTGCGCTTTTTTTAAGCGACAGGCGGGTTCGTTTATAGGTGAGCCCCTGCTTTTTCAGGGTCTTCGCCAGTGTTTCCAGTGTGCATGGCAGCGGGCCGTGCTTTTCCTCAACCCTCTGCGCTATCCTGGCTAGCGTCAAGGACTCTGCGCTGGCAGCGTCGACCGCAGTGGCAATCATTTCAGGTGTCATGGCAAGATACCGGCCTCCTGCATGACCCCCTAATAATCCTGCTATCCCTGAATTGTGCCATGTGTGAACCCAATTGTAGATAACCCGGACACTGCATCCTATCTCAGCGGCGATCTGAGGCGGTTTGCCTCCTCTGGCAAGCATGAGCAACCCCGTTCCTCGCGTACGGATGTCCCGGTGTGGGTGATTCAAAGCAAGTTGTTGCAATGTAATTCGTTCAGGCTCAGAAAGTGTTATCTGCGATTTCATAAAAACAGGCGAAAAATCTGGTTATCGTGTTATTGATTATAGCAATAATGCAGATAATTTATCTAATTAACTTATTAACTAACCTGAGTCCTGATTCAGCCGTTACTAAAATATTCATTTCTGGATAAATAATATTCAGTGGCGGTTTATTTTTTTAAGATAATAAGAAATCAGTTCGCCTAAGATAGTTATTAACCCCCCTCTGTCAGGATTGTTGTTACCCTCATTAAAATGTATTAGTGTGATTACCGAGGGACTTTGCCGTTTTAATATATCTGCTCCCGGCTTAATTGCTTAATCGAAAATCATCACAATGAGATTGCAAGCGATGATCTTGCTTCACCCCATAGATGCGGATTAACCGGTTCATGTTTTTATATTGATGAACCCATTTCCCCCAAATGCAGGTATCGATATCCAATAAACGAGCTACATCCACAATCCTTTGCTGATGAAGAAGCACTTGCTGAATGGCTTCAAGTTTAAATTTAGTAGAATATTGGTGTCTGGATGATTTCAGTTTCATGCTGATACCTCACTTTTACGTTAATAAAATATTACAGACTTGTGAGGTGTCCGTAATTACTATACCGCTATTCATGAGGATATGATAATAAAACGAGTCATTTATTAGTGTTGCTGATTATTTACAGAGTGCAAAAAATGCCCATCAATGATGATATTTTTGGCGGTACTCTTTTGGTGTTAATCCATTGCAACGTTTAAATAACTCTCTGAAATAACGGGTATCCTCATAACCCACTTCATGGCTGATTTCTTCGATAGTTTTCTGTGATTTTTCCAGCCAATGTTTAGCCTGTGACAGACGGATCTGTTGAATATATTGAATCGGTGTTTTCCCTGTGGCGATTTTAAAACGACGTTTCATTTGGCGTTCACAAAGATGAATTTTATTGGCTAAATCGGCAACGGATAAAATTTCAGAGGGGAAAGCATGCATCCAATCTTGTAGTTTGTGGATCAGCGAATCGGCATGTTGGCGATAAGCGGCAAAACTGGCGGAATCAGACGAATTTTTATTGTCATTTTCACCCAGCAGGAATTTCGCGCATCGTTCTCTGGCATATTGCCCGTAGATCAATTCAACAATATTCAGCATAGCGCTTCCGCACCCATAGGCGCTGGAAATGCAAAAACGGTGATTGTCACTGATGATCTTTTCGTCGGTATAAAAGGGGATATGGGGGAATATTTTTTTGAATTCAGTGGAAAAATGAGGATGGATTGCTGCGCCTGTGTTTAATAATCCTGCTTTGGCAAGTATAAAGGTGCCAGAGCAGATTGAAACAATAGGAATGTGTTTTTCATCCATCGCCTTAAGCCACTCAATGATTTCCCTCGAACAGTGTCGTGGTTCCCATTCAGGAAAGCCCAGTGAGCCGACCAGAATAATATCGGGTTTCTGGTCGTCTTGAAGAGTATTGTGGAAGGTATTGTGGAGAATATCGTGGGCAGTAGGCGCAGAATCCCCAAACAGGCCATTTGTATGATTGGTCATTCCCTGACCGATCATGCCTTGATGGGTTGGCGAAATAATATTGACATGAGGAATTGGGCCGCCAATGGCGTTGGCGGCAATGGTGAGAATTTCAATCGGCATGGCAACCGATGTGACTGATGTATGAGAAAAAACCAAAGCTGTAATAGAGACTTGTTTCATAGTTATATTCTCTTCCTTAAGAACATTTTGTAATGCTATGTTAATTTCGTTATGAAATTAATTCTAAGGCGAAATAAGCTTCATGTCTTCAATGAATTTTCTTTTTTTGTCGTCGTAAAAAGCGTCATAAAAAATCACCATAATCACTTGGTTTGTTGATGCCAGAGTTGGGCATATAAGCTGTTTTGCTGCACGAGAGCATCATGTGAACCTGATTCAACGATTTTCCCTTGATCTAAAACGAAAATTTTATTGGCATGGCGAATAGTATTCAGCCGATGGGCGATACTAATCACCGTTCGGTTGCGGCATATTTCATCCATATTGCTCATAATGGCCGCTTCAGATTCATAATCCAGTGCGGAAGTGGCTTCATCAAGGATCAGGATCCTGGGATCATTCAACAACGCTCTCGCTAACGCGATACGCTGCCGTTGTCCGCCAGAAAGATTGCTCCCTTTTTCACCGACAGGATGAGCGAATTTTTGTGGGAACGCATTGATGAAATCAGTGGCACCCGCCAGGTTTGCTGCCTGACAAACTTCTTCATCACTGGCATTGGGTTTGCACAAGCGAATGTTATCGGCAATGCTGCCGGAAAACAGAATGCTCTCTTGCAAAACCACACTCATATTACGGCGCAGTGATACAGGGTCGGCGATAGCTAAATCCATGCCATCCACCAAAACCTGTCCGTGTTGTGGTACATACAGGCGCTGCAACAGTCGGGTCAGCGTGCTTTTGCCAGAGCCTGACGGCCCTGTAATGCCGATAAACTCTCCTGCCTTAATCCCCAGCGACAAATTTGCCAGTACTTCTGGCGTATCTGCATGATAGCGAAAGCGTATATTCCTGAACTCAATCTGGCCTGCCAGCTCAGGTGCCGATGCCAGCCCCTGTTTACTGTTTTCCATGGGTTCATCCAGAATATCGCCAACCCGACGCAGGGCGATCAGGGTATGCTGAAAATCCTGCCAGACTTGGGCCAATCGTAAGATCGGCTGGGTAACGTGGCCTGCCAGCATATTAAAAGCAATTAATTCACCGGGAGATAAATTGCCATCAAGCACGGCACGGACTCCCCACCACAACAATAAGGCGGCAACAACTTTCTGGATAAGGGCGATCCCTTGTCCTGCTGCCAGCCCGCTTTTCTGAGCCGTAAAGCGTTGGATCAACTGCTGACTCAATACCTTTTGCCACTGGTACAAAAAACGTTTTTCGGTTGCGGTCGTTTTGATGGTTTCGATACCCGTGACAGCTTCTGTCAGGAAACTCGTGGCATTGGCATCGGCTTCATACTCTTTTTCTACTTTGCGTCGAATGATTGGCCCGACGGCGACCCAAAGCAGGAAATAAAGTACCAGCGAACTGATAACGATCCATGTCAGCAGGGCAGAATAGTGGAACATGACGCCCAGAAACAGAATGATGAAAATCAGGTCGAGCAGCAACATAAGGGTAGAGCCGGTCAAAAACTGCCGGATATGCGCCATTTCCCTCACTCTGGCGATAATTTGCCCTGTTTGGCGTTGCTTGAAATAAGGCAGGGGCAATCCCACAAGATGGCGATAGAGCCTGCCGGAAAGTTCGGCGTTGATCTGGCTGGCCATATGCCCAAACACGGTATTACGCAGGAAGCCATACAGTGGTTCAGCCAATGCCAGCGCGAGCATCGCCATGCCGAGGACATGCAGGCTGGCAATACTCCGTCCAACCAGCACTTTGTCGATGACATTTTCAAACAACAAGGGTGCCGCCAGCGCAAAAAGCTGCAACACAATGGCAAACAGGAAAATATCCCGTAACTGATTTTTTTGCCTGAAAATGGAAGGATAAAACCAGCTCAGTCCAAATTTAACCTGTTGTTTAGTCAGTGTTTTATCTGCCACCAATAGCACTTTATATTGGTTAGCATATTGGTTAGCGCTGCACTTATCGGATTTCGCTTTCTCATCGTGCGCAGGCTGAACCCACGCACGCACTTCGCATTTCCCGCTGGTCGGGTCGAACAGAGTAAACGCATCAGGGTGAATTTCTGACAGTACCCACCAGCGCTGATCGATTTCAATTAATGCAGGCAAAGGTAATGTACTGACGCTATCCGGTGTCAGGCGATCAAATTTACTGTGCAATCCAATGGCATCAGCCGCTTCACGTAGTTGTGAATCTGTCAGTGTCAGGGAATCTAGCCCCAGTGCATGGTGCAATTGTTCGACAGAAGCGACCTTATGGAACTGTTTCCCTAAATAGACAATACAATTCAGAGCATAATCGTCAATCATGATTATTTTTCCCTCAAGGCTTCTGATTGATACTCTTGAATTGGGCTGAGCAGATAATCAATCACTCGTCGCTGATCCGTCTTGATTTCAGCAACAATAGACATGCCTGCCGTGATTTCGACGGGTTTTCCATCCACCATGATATTGTTTTGCTTAAGGCTGATTTGTGCCGGAAAAACCAGGCCAAGACGCTCATCGGTTGTGGAATCCCGTGAAATACTGAGTAATTCGCCTTCGATTGTACCGTAGCGGGTATAAGGGAAAGCATCGACTTTGACCGTGACGTGCTGACCCGGACGAACGAAACCCACATCTTTGTTCAGGATCTGAATTTCAGCAAGTTGTACATGCTCATCGGGCACAATCACCATCAAACTTTGTGCTGACTGTAAAACAGCGCCAAGAGTATGGACACTCAACTGCTGGACAGTTCCCGTCACAGGAGAGCGCACAATCTCAAGTTCTTCCCGTTCATACATTTTAGACAGTTCTTGCTTCAAGCTAGCTAATTGAATTTCAGCCTGTTTTCTTTTCTCAAACCATTCCCGCTCTTTTTGCACTTTGGTGCTTTTTAACCGTTCCTCCAGGCTCTTGTATTGCGTCTGGAGAATACCGAGTTCTGATTTTTGCTGAGCGATCAGCCTTTCTGTTTCCAGAAATTCCTTTTCTTGTTCCAGATATTCCACTTTGCTGATGACCTGCTTTTGGCTCAATGTCTTTCGAGCCTGCAAACGCTGGCTGATATTTTCGCGTAGATTGCTCAATGACCGTATATCGCTATTCCGCGCTTTTTGGGAAGTGAGGTTGACTTCCATTTCTGCGTAGATGTTGGTTACGATTGAATCGAACTCCTGCTTTTCGTGATGATAATGCGTCAGGATTTTTTCCTGTTTTCCTGCGGGCTGTTGCTGGAAAGCAGGCAGGGATTTGGGATCACACTTCGTCAACAAAGCTTGATAGCGGATTTCTTCTTCAATCAGGTAGTCGCGCTGTTCGAGCAAACGGGCAATATCTTGATTCACACCAAGTGTATTGAGCGTCAGCAGTGGTGCACCTTTCTCAACGTGTTGCCCATTTGTAATATGGATGGCAATCAGGCGGCTCTGTTCATAAGCCTGAATGACCTGTGACCGGCCAGAAGCAATCAGGCGGCCGGTTGCCGTTGCCTGTACATCCAGTTTCCCCAGATAAGCCCACAGTAAGGCGGCCAACACACCAACGCTCAGGGTAATCGCCGTATAACGTGCGAACGGAGAGGGGGGGCGTTGTGACAGTGCCAGATGTGTTGGCAAAAAGTCATAGTGGGGAGTGGGAGTACGGAACCGTTTGATCCCTTTGTGCAAGATAGCCTTAAACATGGGCAGTCTCCTCCTGTTTTAGTTCTTGTTGTAACTGCCAGAGTTTTCGATAGTGCTTGCCCTGTTGCAGAAGTTGTTCATGACTACCTTGTTCAGTAATTTGGCCCTGGTGTAACACAATAATCCGGTCACATTGGCGCACTGTGGAGAGTCGGTGTGCGATAGTGATGACAGTTCTGCCCTGAGCTATGGATGCCATGTTGGATTGAATGATGGCTTGTGATTCGTCATCCAACGCGCTGGTGGCTTCATCAAGGATCAGGATCTTGGGATCGGACAGCAAGGTTCTGGCAATGGCTAAGCGTTGCCGTTGTCCACCTGATAAGGATTGCCCTCCTTCTGCGATTACCGTGTCATATCCCATCGGCAGCTTGAGAATAAAATCGTGTGCGCCTGCTAACTTTGCTGCTTCAATCACGGTGGATAATGGCGCATCAGGGCATGATTGGGACAAATTTTCATACACTGTTTTGTTGAACAGGAAGTTTTCTTGCAGCACGATACCGACTTGTTGCCTGATGGATTCAATATTGAGGTTTTGCAAGGGAATGCCATCCAGCGTGATGACCCCGCTTTCCGGGGTATAAAGCCGCAGCAGCAAACGCGCAAGGGTGCTTTTCCCAGAGCCGGAAGTGCCGACGACGCCGACGGTTTCGCCCGCCCGGATATCCAGCGTGAAATGATGGATGGTTGGGGAGAGATCGGGTTGATAGCGAAAAACAATATCGGAAAATGAGATCGCACCCTGCAATGTAACGTGTTGGTTGCCTGATTGCTGTTCTGTTGGCAGATTCAGCATATCACCCAGCTTCTCAATGGCGATACGTGAACGGATAAATTGCCCCCAGAGCTGCACCAACTTAGACAGAGGTTGTTGGGTATGGCTCACCATCATATTGAAAGCAATCAGTTGACCAATCGTCATGTGCAGTGAAAGCACTTCTGAAGCGCCAAGCCAAATAATAACCGCACTGGTTACCTTCTGTAACAACATCACCAGATGACCGGAACGATTGTCCCACTGTTGTACATCATAACTGGTGCTGACCATTTTTTCGGTCTGGCTGTCCCAACGGCGAATAAAGCGAGGCTCAGCAGCCAGACTTTTCAGTGTCTCGGCACCCGCGACTGTTTCAGTCAAGAAAGAGGTATTGATGGCGGCATGAGTAAACTGTTTTTCCACTGCTTGTTCAATTTTTGGGGTAACCCACCATGCAAGTAAGGCATAACAGGGAATGGTGAGCAGAAAAATGAGCGTCAGCATACCGGACAGCAGGCTCATGACGTAAATAAATACGAACATGAACAAGACATCAATACACAGTGTGAACATGGAGCCGGTTAAAAACTCCCTCACTGTTTCCAGTTCCCGCACCCGCGTTACAATCATGCCCACCTGACGGGATTTGAAAAACAGCAAGGGCAGGCCGAACAGGTGCTTAACCAGTTTCAGCCCGAGTTTGATGTCAATCCGGTTGGCAGTGTGGGCATATTGATATTCACGTAGCCCCCGCAGGATCACTTCAATCAATCCGGCGGTCACCAGCCCGAAAATCAGCACATCCAGCGTGGAAAATGCCTGATGGACAAGAACCTTATCCATGACAACCTGCACGACCAGAGGTGAGATAAGTGCCAGAATTTGCAAAACGAAAGAGAACAGCAGTATCTCCGTCAGGTTTTTCTTTTGCCTGACAAACTCAGGAATAAACCAACGAATATTAAACTGACTATTTTTTTGTTTTATTTTTAACCACTTACCGCTCCATAGACTGATAAATTCTGCTTTATCTAAGATCTCAGATACTTCCTGATGAGGCCTTTGAATCAATACCCGTTGTTCATCATATTTTGCCAAAACGAAAGGTTGCCCGTCGTTTTCGAATAAAACGGCGGGTAAAGGAATGGCTTCTAACTTCTTATTTATAGAATATTTATTCTTAATTTTAATATTACATTCTTTTTGTAATTTACTCAAAGCAGAGCTGTAATCATCATTATCGCTTAAGTTTTTATTTAATGCGGCAGGATGATTCCTATTAGATATCATTATTATTAATTTAATTAATGATATTGTTTTTTTTTCTATTTCATTCATCAAAGTAGATCTATATTTTTAATAAAAAATTAAACCCTAAAACGAGGAGATAACCTGAAAAACAATGCGGTATTTATTGGTGAAATAATTTTAATAAATCCGATCAAAGATATTATCTGTTATCAAGGGAGATATGAGTGTTGGTAATTGGGACAAAATGTAGCGGTTAAACAGACATTTTGCCGTTTATATATTGATTTTAGCAAGAAAATGGATATATTTTTGTTCAAAATAGCCTGTGAATCATTTGGTTTATCAATAGTGGACTTTACTGTCATTTTGTATTTAAATCGCGATTGAGATTTTTATATACTCATTCTTACTAATGTTGTATAAATTATTTTTGAGTAATTTACCCTGCTAAGGCAGTTCAAGCAGTTGTAACAACGCTCTTAGTAAAGAGGTTTAATTATAAATGAAACCATAATAAATATGGAATTCATTCGTGATTTAATCATTTTGTTTTAATGATATTTTAACATTAAATCAATATTTATTTAATGGATAATGATATGTCTGAGAAATTCGTTCAAACCATTTCAAGCGTTAATTATAACAAAGGTGTGTTCTCCCTGTATTTTGTTGGTCAAGATCCTAATCGAATGGCAAATGGCATATTGGCAGAAAGTGATCAGGAATTGCAATTAAAACAAACTATTCATATGCCTGCATCTGGTTTTATGTATATGGTTTCCATGGTAAAAAACATGCTTGAAGATCCCAGAATGGAAGCTGAAATCAATAAACTGATTGCCGCAGGTTTTTTACCTATGCCAGAAATAAATGAATCTGAGGTGCCAGCACAAACTGATGCAGTTGTTGCAGAATCCACTGAGCCTAAAAAGCGCGTAACACGTAATTCAGAAACATCAAAATAATATCAGTACATTCCTAGTCAAGTGGTTGCTCACTTATGATGATCACACATCAATCAGCAACACTGAGTACGACTGAAATACAGGCAATGATTGGTGGGGTAATGTTGCTTTGTCAACATTCCCCTTTGCACCGACGCTATTTGGTTGCTGAGTGGCAACAACGAATCTTGCCGTCATTCCAGCTTAATCAGTTTTGCTATTACGAAGATGAACATAAACGCCCAGTTGCTTTTTGTAATTGGGCTTTTTTGTCTGACAGCAGTCGGGATGCGATTCTTGCGGGAGAGCGGGAAATATCGCTGAAAGACTGGCGTTCTGGTCAGCATATCTTTTTTCCAGAAATGATTGCGCCTTTCGGACATGCCCGTAGCATTGCCCACGATCTCCGTCGCCGGGTATTTGCTGCATGGAAAGGACAAAAAGCCTGCACAGTCAGGGGAACTCTGGATATTCAAAATGACCGCTGTATCCGCAAGGTACAGTGGTTTTCGATTTAACTTCTACTCAGAGATTTATATATGGGAAAACCATTTTGGAGAAGTGTTGAGTACTTCGTTACGGGGAATTACTTCGCCGATGATGGTGATAATGACATCGTAGCCATTGGATTTGGCGGTAACATATATGCTTACGGCGGTGATGATCATATTAAGTTAGGGTCAATTGGTGCCACGGTTTATACAGGCACTGGGCACGATATTGTTGAGGCAGGGGCGGCTTATCTTAAGGTCAATGACACCACTGGGAACTTGACAGTAAAAGGGGGGGCCGGCTATGCAGAAATCAATAAAAGTGACAACGGTAGTATCAACTTTGCCGGTGTAGCGGGTGGGGTGTCGATAGCACACACCGGTAATTATGGCGATATAACATACGCAGGTGGGGCAGCTTATAACGGATTGATCCGTAAGGGATTGAAAGGAAATATCAGGTTCGATGGGGCTGGCGGATACAATACGCTCTGGCATGAAACCAATCAGGGCAATCTGTCTTTTAATGGAGCAGGTGCTGGCAATGTGATCGATCGGACCTGGTTTGACAAATATCAGGGCTCTCAGGGAGATGTGACCTTTAAGGGGGCTGGTGCTGCGAACGTCATTAGCTCCAGAGTCGAAACAGGTAATATTGATTTTACGGGAGGTGGAGCCTATAACCATCTCTCTCGTAAGGGTAAAGTTGGCAACATAACCCTGAAAGGTGCGGCTGCTTATAACCGTATTGAACGTACACGTCAGGCAGATGACGTCTACTCTGAAACCCGGGGGGATATCCGGTTTGAAGGCGGTGGTGGCTACAATAGCCTCTACTCCGATGTTGCACACGGTAATATCTATTTTACGGGTGCAGGTGCCTATAACGAAATTACCCGCAAAGGGTCAGCCAATGACTTTGGCAGCGAAGGGATGGAATATGCCAAGGCTGAAGAGGTTGTGCTGACAAATGCCACTATGAATGGCTCATGGATTGGGCACGATCATCGGGTCACAGGTCTTAAATCGACTCAGGAACCAAACACTTACCTGTTTGCATTTGAGGATGGGACTCACACCAAAATCAACAAGGTTCAGCTCAGAAATGATCCTGAAACTGGCAAGCTGAGATATTTCTCGACAGCCTGGTATAAAGAAGGAAAACATCTTAAGGGGCTGGAAAAACAAGATATCTCTGATCAAAGTGGCTTTAATTCAGTCGATACTGATGGTGCATACACGTTATCAAATCTGACCGTTGAACAACGGAAACAGATAACGGTTTATGCCGTTGAGAAAAAACTGACCGAAAATGAATGGGTGAATTACGGCAATGGTGTTCAGATTGACGCAGCAGATATTACGTTGTCAGACGCGAAAATGGGCGGTTATGCCATTTACCGTGATGGAACTACCGTTGATGTAAAAGCCGTAAAATCTAACCGGATGCCGAACACCTATATTTATGGTAAGCAACTTGGCGAATACACCAAGGTCGTGGTGGTTGAGCTGAGGAACGATCCAAAAACAGGAATACTGCAATATATCGCTCGCCCTTGGTATAAGGAAGGTAACCATACAGCAAATCTGGCGAATGAAGATATATCCTCTGCCAACGGTTACCACTATATGGGAACCGGCAGCTACTCACTGAGTGATCTTCATTACAGCGTTAACGCTGTGCGCACAACATCCGGTCGTGTGCCTGATACGCATGAATACAGTGAGCTTGATCTGTTCAAATCGGCAACGGGCAGCGGTGACAGTTCTGGTGATATTCATTATGCAGGTGCGGGTGGCGGCAACATCATCAAATCCAACGTGACCCGGGGCAATGTTTACTTTTATGGTGCTGGCGGTGCTAATGTTATTGAACATAGCTCTGAGTTGGGTAATACGGAGTTTCGTGGCGCTGGCGGTGCCAATATCCTGACGAGAAAGGGTAAAGGAAATGTACAGGCTGTCATAGGCGGTGGTGTCAATGTCCTGACACATATTGGTGATGGTAAAACTACCGGTATTATGCTGGGCGGTGCCAATATCCTGACGAAAAAGGGTAAAGGAAATGTACAGGCCATCATGGGCGGTGGTGCCAATGTTCTGACACATGTTGGTGATGGCAAAACTACCGGTATTATGCTGGGCGGCGCGAATATCCTGACCAAAGTCGGTGATGGCGATACCACGGGCATTATGTTGGGTCTGGGCAACGCCTTGACTCATGTTGGTGATGGGCAAACGCTGGGCATCATGGGCGCAGCAGGCAACATCTTCACCAAAGTCGGTGACGGTACAACGATTGCGGCCATGGTCGGGGTTGGTAATATTTTCACCCATGTCGGAATGGGCAATGCCTGGGCGCTGATGGGCGGTGCAGGGAATATCTTCACTAAAGTCGGCAACGGCGATGCACTGGCATTGATGCTGGCATTTGGCAATATTTACACCCATATTGGTAACGGCACCAGCGTTGCGTTGATGATCGCCAAAGGCAACATTGCAACCAAAGTGGGTAACGGTGACGCGCTTTCTGCCATGATTGGTAAAGGCAATATCTTTACTCAGATTGGCCATGGTTCCACTTTTGCGGCCATGATTGGCGGTGCAAACGTGCTGACCAAAGTGGGTGATGACCTGACAGCGGCATTAATGGTGGGTAAAGCCAACATTTATACCCATGTCGGAAAAGGAACCAGCATTGGTTTGTTTGCTGGCACGGCCAACATCATGACGAAAGTGGGTGATGGCACAACGCTGTCTGCGATGTTTGGCAAAGCCAATATTATGACCCATGTCGGTAATGGTTTGACGGGGGTACTGGCGTTAGGTAAAGCCAATATTGTAACAAAAGTCGGCAATGACTTTATGGGCGTTGTAGCGGCGGCTGAAGCCAATGTGATGACCCATGTCGGTGATGGCACAACGGCAGCCTTGTTGGCTGGCAAAGGCAATATTCTGACCAAAGTGGGTGAAGGAACCACCGTGGGCCTGCTGATTTCCAAAATCGGCAACATTATGACTCATGTTGGTGATGGCACGACGGTCGGGTTTGCGAAAGGTGAAGCTAACATTATCACCAAAGTGGGTGATGGATTGGGCATCAATGCTGTTTGGGGCAAAGCCAATATCATGACCCATGCTGGTGACGGTGATCGCTATAACTTTGCCAAAGGTGATGCGAACATCATTACCAAAGTGGGTGATGGTCAGGAAGTTACCGTTGTTCAGGGGGAGGCTAACATATTAACCCATGTGGGTGATGGTGATGATTATACAGGTGCCTGGGGTAAAGCCAACGTTATCACCAAAGTGGGGGATGGCCGCAATGTTGTGCTTGCCAAAGGTGATGTCAATCTTGTGACCCAAATCGGTGATGGTGACAGCTTCAACGCGTTGTGGAGCCAAGGCAATGTGGTCACCAAAATCGGTGATGGTATGCAGGTCACGGCAGCCAAAGGTAAGGGCAACATCACGACGACAGTGGGTGATGGGTTAAGCGTGACTGCCGTTCATGGCGATCTGAACGTGAATACCAAAGTCGGTGATGGCGTTTCCGTCAATGTGGCTTGGGGTAAACTCAACGTCAATACCCGCGTGGGTGACGGCCTGAATGTTTCGGTTATGAAAGGCAAGGGTAATGCCAGCATCCGTGTGGGTGATGGCTTGAATATCAATGCGTCTTATGCCCGTAATAACGTGGCGATTCAGGTGGGTAACGGTGATTTCTATAGCCTTGCCGTGGCAGAAAGCAATACCCAAAGCAATAAACTGGATGCGCTGTTTGATAATGTTAAACAAACATTGTTAGGTCATGCGGGCAGTCAGGGGATCAGCTATCTGGTCAATGGCGATGAAGCCAATACATCGGGAACTCATCAAGGGCGCGGAGCCATTAATCTGCCGGAAGTTTCCTCTCTGAATGGCTTTAAGCTGACAGAAATTGATGAAGTCACTTCTGATTTGCAGGGAAGCCTGAAAGCTTCCGTAACGGGCGTTGATACCCCGGACATGGAAGGTATCCAGAATTCACTTGACAGTGATCGGCGGATCACTTCTTCCCAGCCACGCAATCTGATCGTCAATGGTGACTTTGAACAAGGTGCAACGGGTTGGAAATCTACTAATGGCATTGAAGCCAACCACTCTGCTCAGGCATACGGTCTCAGTGTTGAAGGGCATGGTCATATTGTCAGTGAGCTTGATGTCAGCGGTAACACACATATCTATCAGGATATTCAGGATCTGGCAGCGGACGAAGAAATTACCGTTCAGTTCGACTTTGCGAGACGTGCTGGTTGCTCTGATGATAACGGGCTGGAAGTGTGGTGGAATGGCGAGGTTGTTTTTGCAGCCGCCAATGGTAATGTCAAATGGCAAAATAAGGCATTGACCTTAAAGGCCAAAGCGGGCAGCAACCGACTGGCATTTTCTGGAATCGGTTTGAATGATGGTCTGGGCTATGTTCTGGATAATGTTTCTGCAATCTCATTGCCCGGTAAATCAGATAAAATCATTGCTGAGCATATGCAGCAGGACAAAGCTTCACAAAATGCCTTGCAGGATAAAGAAAGAGCGGAAGCTGATAAGCAGCGTCTGACACAGGAAAAAGACAAACAACTGGCGGCAATTGCTGGCACACAGGCACAACTGGAAACGACGGATCTGGATGCCCTGAATGCTAATGGACAGGCGCAACGCGATGCGATCAAGGACGAAGCCCAAGCGGTAACAGATGAGTTGATGGCGAAAGCCAGAGGTCTGGAAGCGCTGGACAGCCATAACACCTATCATGGGGAATCCGGTCAACAATGGCATGATCAGTTTGCCGGTGGATTGTTGGATCGCGTGCAGACCGAATTGGACAAAGCCAGCGAAACTGCGCGAAACCAATTGGATCATTCTCAAAAAGCGGCCACAGCGCGTCTGGGTGATATCAAGGTTGCGATTGCCAAATCAGAAGTCGGTGTACTCAAGGCTGAACAAAACCGCCAACATGCCAAGCAGGATGTTGAAGAAGCCCGTATTCAAGCCAAAGGCAGGGAAAACGAAGCCATCCGCTATCAGCAACAAGCTGAACGTGATGGCAAAAGTTCGAAACTTGATGACAACTATCAGCCGACTCGCACAGGAGTAACAGGTAGTGATCTATCAGGTAAAACTGATGAATCCAACTACTCTGAAGATATTGAAAAAGTAGAAAAATCCAAAAGTCACATTAATCCTGAATCGACGGTTCAGGCTGATGGTGGGTTCAGCGAAGAATTGCAATATCTGGGTGAAGATCTGAACGAACTGGGCAGTCTCAGAGAAGTTTTGGCTCACTTGCCGGTCAATGCAGGAGTGCGTACTAGAAAAGCCTCTGGCGGATCTACCCTGACACCTGTGCATACCGAAACACCCGTCAGTCAACCTGTTAGCCAATCCACTGATACCGTGACCGAATGGGTCAGGAATACGCCGAAAATTTCGGGATTGGATCTGAGTGGCCTGAAAGCGCTAGGTGAAGAACATGCGTTGCCAAAAATGGTTGATATATCTGAAACCGTCTCTGCTACCGTGTCCAGAGCACAGAAAGTGGCTGATATTTACCGTTGGTTGGATAGTGACAACAACCTTGCCACCGAAAAATATATTCCGATGCCGGGATTTGCTCGCGTAGATACCGATATTCCGGATAACGTCAGACAAAAAATGGTGGCCTTTGTTGAGGATTACCTGAATGGAACGGGAAACAGCGTACCAAAAGATCGAATTACCTCGCTGGCGAAACTGTTCGTTGATGCCACAATCGATTATGACTGGGATAAGCGTGTCGAATTTGTTTCAAGACTGGAGAGCTATGGTTATAGCTTCGAACCTGTAAACGGTGATAAAAGCATCGTTTCATTTTGGTCAGGCAGAGACTTTCAACAATACCGTGCTGTTCTTGATGCAGCACAGACTGACGGCAAGAAGGTCGTTTACGATACTGATGTAAAAGGCAATGTTTTTGCCATTGAGTTGAACAAAACACTGATGCGTTGGGGCCGTGTATTCCTCGATTATGACATTGCGGAGGAGAAAGCCCTGCAATCGGCTATTAATGCCTCTGCGAA
The DNA here is from genome assembly GCF_002632615.1 of Xenorhabdus miraniensis. Next base: position 102,657 of record NZ_NITZ01000012.1, on the reverse strand, counting down.
CAGTAATACCGGGTTTTGGAGTTCCCTCTATGCAGCCCAATCACGTGATGATGTTTATGTCATTGCGGAAGGGGGTTTGCGTTTTGGCAACTACTTCTGGAATGTTGAATTGCCGGTATTGCGTCAATTACAGCGTGAAGGATGGGTGGGAGAAATTCGTCTGCTGGATAAGGCTGCCAACGAATATCAAGGCCTGTCACCTGAATCTATTGGCCGCAGATTGACCGAAGCAGGTGTTTCTGTCAAAGCGCGTTTTGATTCACTCAGTCTTGCAGAGCAAGAAAAACTGCTGGTATTGGACCCTGATAAATATAGGCCGGATACGCTGGTTAATCTGGATATCAAAACCAGTGCTATTGACAGCCTGCTGAACCAAGCGCTGCCATTCTATGGGTTGCGTACAGAACGCAACTTGCTGGTGCGTGAGTCCGATGATGATGAAAGCTTTGAAGTTCGTCCGTGGCCGGACAGTAACAGTGACGACTTCAAGACGATCATGGTGGAAGATCCTGATGATTCGGCTCAAATCAAAGCCGTTGAGCGTTTTATCCTTGCTAACTATGACAATTACGACCAACTGCCTGGGGAATTATATCTGGCGGAAGATCGTATTATTTCCCACGATCAGAGACGTACCCGTATCCTGGCTGAAAAAGTGGACGGTAGCTGGAACTATAAACCGAAAACAGACTTAATGTCTGCGGCGGAATTGCAAGACGCTGCTTATGTTAAGGGCAAAATTCGCGGTGACAGCTATAAGAATGTGTTGGATGCCCTTAAGAGCTATGAAAATCTCCTGCAAAGCAGGGAAGATTATAACTTGGAATCGGTAGAAAAACTGACCCACTTGCGTCATCAGGTTGAAGGTTATTTGTTGGGGCACCCGGATTCAGAACGTACACAAGCGCTGAAAAACTTGCTGTCGCAGATCAATGTGCGCATGGAAGAATCATTGGTGCTGGCGGAGCCGACACTGGAAAGTGCGGGCAAAGGCAGTTTCAGCGATCTCTACAGCAAATTGAGCAACGCTAACCTGAAAGACTCCAAGCATCTTTATATTGATGAACAAGGGAATTTTGTTACCCGTGGTAAATCCAATATTCAGATTGCGATGAAAGCAGAGAGCGCAGAAACAGCGGTTGAACAGATCAAAGCTGCCGTGAGCAGAGAATATGGTCAATCGGTGGCAGAAAACGTCTTTGCAACCTTGCAATCCCGTGACTTGTCGAAAGATGGTAAGGGTATTGATGTCTCAGGCTTGAGAAAGATCCATCAGGCAATTGAACAACAATTGTCTCCGGTCAGCGCAACCTTGTTTGTCTGGAAACCGAGTGATCATAGCCGATTGGGGCATGCCGCGCTGCAAATTGGACAGGGGCGCATACAGCTCAATGCGGAAGATGCCGGTGAATTCAATGAGAAAAACTACGTCAGTTGGTGGCCGAAAGGCAGTAAGTCCTCCGATCTTAGTCGCATTTTCAATGTTGCTTCTGAGCGATATCCTGACCTGAGAATACGTTGGCGTGACCTCAGTCAGCCTGCGGCCCAGAATGGGGGGCTGGAACAGGATGTCGCTTCTGAAGAGAACGATCACTTTGGCTTGCGTGATGGTACTTATAAGCTGGAGAAATTTATTGAGAAACTTCAGATAGCCAAAGGGGTTGATGCAAAATTCGCTGAGGTGAGCGAAGCCTTTGCTATGGCTGCACTGGCGAATCCTCATTTGCTGCAATCTGCGGGTGTGCCAGAACATATTTCCCAACCGTTTATACAACAGTGGGAAGAAGGCGGCACTGACATGTTTGAAATCGGGAGAGATTTTGCTGAAGCATTGCGTGCAGCGGCTAAGCAGCAATCTCCTGAATTGGCTGAAAAACGCATTGCTAATGTTATCCGTCAATTTGCTGAACATGAGTTGAACAATATTCGGGACTTCAAAACCAGCGAAGGTGATGAAGGGCGCGTATTCCGTATCAATCTGGCAGGATTGGATGCAGCGGCCATGCAGGCGGAATGGCATAAAATCAGTCAGAACCCGGATGCCCGTTATCAATTGCTGACCGATAACTGTTCGAGTACTGTTGCCAAAGTGCTTAAGGCTGGTGGCGCAGATAAAGTTATCGGCCACACATGGCGACCCAAATTTGGTGTTTGGACACCAACAGAGCTTTTCAATTTTGCACAGGCATTGCAGGAAGCACAGGTTGAGAAAATCGCCAAAAAACCAAATCGCATTGTAGATGAAGATTTGGCGGCGTTGGGTCACTCTGATAACAAAGAGAAGATGCTGGAAAAAGTTGCCATCGATAATGACGGCACACCACCGCGTGACAGAGATCCATTTAACCCACTGGTACGTTTCCTGAATGATGAGCTTTACGGTGAAAAAGAAGATCGCCGTCAGGTGCATAGCAGCACTCAGATAATATTAGATGCGGCAACGACCGACGGCACGGCGGATAAAGTCACATTGCAGGGTGACGCAGGGCGTTTGACGGGTTATTACCATAATGCTGCTCAAAAGAGTCAGGATGAGCAGAACACCGCCAAAAAAGTGGTGCTTTTCATTCATGGTTCCGGTTCATCGGCGGAAGAACAAGCCAGTGCCATGCAGGATAACTACAAAAAACAGGGTGTTGATATGCTGGCGGTGAACATGCGGGGTTATGGCTCCAGCGATGGTCATCCAAGCGAAAAAGGGCTGTATCAGGATGCCCGCACGATGTTCCGCTATTTGGTCAATGATCGCGGTATCAAACCAGAAAATATCATCATTCATGGCTACTCAATGGGTGGTGCGGTTGCGGCGGATCTTGCCCGTTATGCAGAACGTAATGGACAGTCCGTTTCTGGCTTGTTGCTCGACAGGCCAATGCCAAGCATGACCAAAGCGATTACTGCGCATGAAGTGCCAAATCCGGCAGGATTAACAGGCATTCTGGCGAAAGCGGTTAATGGTCAGTTCTCGGTTGAGAAAAACCTGCAAGGGATCTCGAAACAAACGCCAATCATGTTACTGACTGATAGCGAAGGGTTGGGCGACGCAGGGGAAAGAATGCGCGCTAAACTTATCGTGGCAGGTTATCAGGTATCTGGGGAGCATACCTTCTATGGTCATGAGGCCAGTGGCCGATTGATGAATCAGTATGCTGAACAGATTGTTTCAACGCTTTCTGAGCCTCAGCGTGAAAATGGCAGAGTAAAAGCAGGGTTATTGGAAAACATGATTTATACCCTCTTTGATGCGAAATCAGGCAGAAAAGAGTTGGATCAATATTCATTCCATTTCACTCAAGGAAGCTCACTGCTAAGTAACCTTGACAAGCTGGTGCCAGAAATAGGCAATGTACTCCTGACTAATGGAAATCACGTTGAATCGAAAGAATTTCTGGAAGGTGTTTGCTTCGCTTTGTCCGCCCGTTACCTGATAGAAGAGCGGGTGCATGGATTGGGTGGCGGTAAAGCGTATTTGTCGTGGTTGACAGATGCGGTCAAAGCCTACAATGACAACAGCGTGAACAAAAAGAGCGATATCCACTCGGTTGAAACTTCATTGCTTAACCAATATCGCCGCCAAAATATCGGCCCGGCAATTCAAGACTTGCTGTCAATGCAGTATAGCCAGACTCAAGATATGTCCGGTTCATTATCCATGAGGCGGAAAGCCAACCAAGCCTATGGCGGGAAATTGAAAGCCAATGGGTTAACGGGAAACAGGATTGACCAATCGCTGAGTAACGATATTGCCGGCTATGAGTCTGTGATGGAGAAACTGCGTGATGTAGACAAAACGACGTATATGTCCTTTATGTCTGAAGACCATGCTATGGCAGTCGTTGTGCATAAAGGGGAAAATCAAACCATTTGGTCATTCTATGATCCTAACTTTGGTATTAAGTCATTTGATAACTATAAAAACTTCGAACGTTTTATGGACTCTTTCCATAAGGGAATAATGACGGGTTATAAATCCAAGCTTGGTTATACATATGAAACCAGCATGGAAAACAATCAAAGTTTCAATGTTAACTACAATACATTTGAGAAGGGCACCATTACCCAATATGACGGAGTCTGGCAGCAGGCGCGTGCAGGTGAGCAACAGTACGTACTGCGCGCACTGAAAGAACAGGGTAAGACTTTTAAACTGTCTTCAAATGTGACAGGGCGTGTCGTTGATTACCGTGATGATGCCGTGACGCTGGAAGTGACGACAAAGAAAGGTGAAAAAGTTCTGGTTGAGGTTGAAAGTAACAATTTCAAACAGGCGGCTAACCTTGTGCAGTCGAATATCGATAAAGTCATTGCTAACTCGGTAAATGGCAAATTCACACTCAACGTTTCGACAGCGATTGACACGTCAGACGGAATGAAAAAACCGTTGGGTGATGACGCGCTAGAAAGTCATGTTCAAGTGAATAACCAAGACGTTAATTCTTGGGAAAATATTGTAGTCAAACCACAGTCTGAAGGTAGCGATAGCCGCTTTAGTGGCCAGATTATTATCCAGACTGAAAATGACCCGGTTGCAGCAAAAGCAGCGGCAAGTCTGGCAAGCAAACATCCTGATTCCAGCGTGATTGTTCAGCTTGATGCCAATGGTCAATATCGTGTGGTGTATGGTGACGTTGAACAATTGCCATCTGGCAAATTACGTTGGCAGATTGTTGGACATGGACGTGATGAAAACGATATCACACAGAAAAATACGCGTATAAGTGGTTACAGCGCAGATGAACTGGCTTTGAAACTGAAAAAGTTCAGTGCTGATTTCAAACAAACCGGTACACCTGACCATATCAGCCTTGTTGGTTGTTCCTTGATTGGCGACGACAAACGTGAAGGTTTTGCCCGCCGCTTTATTTCGGCACTGGATAGTCAGGGTATCCGTATCACCGTCTCGGCGCGCAGCAGTGACGTTGCGGTAGACAGTGTTGGTCGCAAATACACGAAAGATGCGCAAGATCAGTGGGTTCATAAACTCACGGATAACAAGATTGTGTTGGGTTGGAATGATAAAGGTGAGGTCGAAAGCCATTCTGAGCGAGTCCGCCGTGGTATCTCTGAAAATGACATCGTCTTGTCTCGTGTAGGGCAAACAGATGTTGGCGCAAAAGCGCAAGGTGCTATTGCGGACAATGCAGAGATATTCCATGCGCCAAAACAACGTGATGCGGTGGATAACCATTCAGCGGCGGCATCATCAAACAACCAACTGAGCTATTCCGGCAATATTCAGTTACAAGTTGGTGACGGGGAATTCACTGCCGTTAACTGGGGAACCACCAATGTGGGCATCAAGGTAGGCACGGGGGGCTTTAAGTCTCTGGCTTTTGGTGACAATAACGTGATGGTTCATATTGGCAATGGTGACAGTAAACACAGTGTTGATATTGCTGGTTATCAGGCATTGGAAGGTGCGCAACTGTTTGTGGGTAACCGCAACGTCAGTTTCAACGCAGGACGCAGTAACGATCTGATCGTAATGCTGGAAAAATCCATTCCAACCCCGCCGTTGGTTAACCCATTTGATGGTGCATCCCGTATTTCTGGTGTATTGCAGGACATTGCCGGATCGTTTAACTCACCGGATTGGCTGGCGAAGCAAAATCAGCAATGGACACTGGAAAGTGCGAAGAAATATGTCAGTGATCTGTCTGGCCTCGATTTGACCAGTAGTGTGGATTATAGCACCCTGATTGATCTCGATTCTCAAAATGAACGTAGCAGCCGTGGCCTGAAAAGTGATCTCGAAAGTACACTGAACAAGAAATACAACCAGTGGTTGGGGGGTAATGGCAATACGCCTGAAATGGGTAAAACTAATCGGGCGGAGAAATTCCGTCGGGTGAATGAAAAGCTGGTTTTCAACTTTGCTGTTGGCGGGCAGGGTGCTGATATTCAAGTCACGACGGGGAACTGGAACTTCATGTTTGGTGACAATATCCAGTCAATCCTGGATACCAATCTGGGTTCACTGTTTGGCCTGATGACGCAGGAATATACCTCCACGGGCATGGCAAAAACCACATTTACTTTTAGCCCAACGGATTTGCCACGCCAGATTAAGAACAAACTGTTAGGGAATCTGGCAGGTGTCAGCGCGGATACCACGCTGGCGGATATTTTTGGTGTGGATTATACCTCGAATGGCGGTATTGTTTCCCGTTCAAACGAGCCTGTTAATGGCGTTGCCATTCTGCGTGAAATGCTGGAAATCATCGGTGAATTTAGTGGTGATCAGTTGAAGGCTTTCACTGATCGGGACAAGTTACTCGACAGCCTGAAAGCCGGGTTGAAAATGGGGGCTGACGGCGTGAAATCTTTTGCTGAAAGCCACGGGCTGAAAGCGAAAGCGCCTGATGAAAATCAAGAAGGGCTTGTCACCATTGATGTAAGCGATAAATCTGCTGCGGAAACTAAAGCACCACAGGCAGATCGTGCCTTTGGATTGACTTCCCTGAACCTGCCAAACCTGTTTGCAACTCTCTTCAATCAGGATAAGCAAGCGGAGATGGAATCTCTGGTGGCTAATCTGAAAGAGAACCTGACTGCTGATTTGTTGAATATGCAGGATAAAACCTTCGACTTCTTACGTAATAGTGGTCATCTGCAAGGAGATGGCGATATCCACGTTTCACTGGGTAACTACAACTTTAACTGGGGAGGGGACGGTAAAGATCTCGGCGCTTATCTGGGAGATAACAATAACTTCTGGGGCGGCCGTGGTGATGATGTCTTCTACTCTGTGGGAACCTCCAATATCTTCGCGGGTGGTGCAGGCAATAACACTGGCGTCATGATGGGGCGTGAAAATATGATGTTTGGTGGTGCAGGCAATGACGTTGCTGTATTGGCCGGACGTATCAACTACGCTTACATGGGAGCGGGGGATGATCAGGTGTTTGTCTTTGGCGAAGGTGGCATGGTTGAAGGCGGCAAAGGACGCGATTATATCGTGGCTTCCGGCAATTTTAATCGTATTGATGCCGGAGAAGATCAAGATTACGTCGTCACCATTGGTAACAACAATCAGGCAGATTTGGGTGAGGGTAACGATTTTGCGACGGTATTTGGTAACTATAACCGAATCGACGGCAATGCGGGCAACAATTCTATCAGACTGATGGGTTATCACGCGGTGATCAATGGGGGTACAGGCAATGATCACCTGATTGCTGATGCGGTATCCAAGTTCAGCCAGATTAATGGCGGTGCTGGCGATGACCTGCTGGTACTGGGCGGATATCAGAACCACTTCAAAGGTGGCATGGGCGTTAATCGCTTCGTGGTCAGCGGTAGTGTGATTGATAACGTGGTTGAAGATATCAAACAAGGTGACAAGATTATTTTCAATGATATCAACTGGCAAAACCTGTGGTTCCAACGTAGTGGTTACGATTTGGTTCTGCTGACGCATCGCAATGTCAAAGATACTTCGGCACAAGGGCAGTTTGAAGCAATGGGGTCTGTGACCTTCAATAATTACTTCAATGGCAACCGTGCGGATATTGTTACCCAAATGGGGGATAAAGATGCACAGGGTGAGCGTGAATATACCGCCCTCTCTGCTAATGCAGTGGATTCCTTGGTGCAGGCGATGAGTGGATTTGCGCCTAATATGGGAGACAGCGGATTTTTTGATTCGCTTGATAACCAAACGAAATCCACCATCATAACCGCTTGGTCGGATACGACAAACGGGAAATCAAAACTGGTCTGATGGCTGGATAGATTTGGTCGTTAGATAGAGTTATTAATGAAAATGGCCCACAATCGTGGGCCATTTTATTTTGGCGTAAGCACATTATACCAAAATAGCGGGATCTGCTTTTATTCAATATATTATAGGGAATAAAGTGTTAATAGGGATAAATAATTTCAGTGTGTAAAATTGAATTTTACTGTGATTTTTTATAATTAAAAATATCATATTGAATATAAAACGGTATTGTTATTTTATAATGTCATCCTTACAGGAATAGTCAGTGTATTTTAAAAAACACAACCTAACATTAGCACCTTAAATTTTATTTTTTGAATTTTCTGGGTGACAAATCTCATAATTGATATCATGAATTCCCTTCATGAGGCTATTAAAGAAGTTTTGGGTAAGCGGCAGTAATGATAATAGCTTGCTCAGTAAAATACATTATTAACCACTTTGGATCATTATTCTGGAGCGGTTATCTATTTTATATTTTTTTATGATTTTTCCATGTTAGAGTATAGCCATTGAAAATGATACAAGGAGTTATAAACAGATGTTGAAGATAGCCCTTGAAGCAGTGACTTCAATAAGAAAAAAAACGCAGGATGCTTTTGACGGAGCAGGGAAATTTGATTACAAACCTGATCGTTCTGTTATCACCCAGACTGATTTAATGTTAGAAACAGAACTTCGTGACATATTCACCAGACGCAGCCCGGGCGTGCCTATTTTGGGAGAAGAGTTTGGTCTGGAAGGCGCAGAGAAATTTGAATCAGGTTGGGTAATTGATCCTATTGATGGTACAAGGGCGTTTTTATATGGTATTCCATTATTCAGTACGTTGATTGCTTTCGTTGAACAAGATGAGCCTGTGGTTGGTGTGATGAGCTTCCCGGCAATTTCGACAGTGGTTTATGCTGCAAAAGGTGAAGGTTGTTGGATGAGCGTTGAAGGCAAGCCACTGCGTCAACTCAAAATTGCAGAGAATTCACCGGAAAGGGTGGAACAGGCGGTAATGACTGCCTCAGGAATACACAGTACAAGCTACAATCTTGCCGATGGCACAATCGCTTATAATTTGGATGCACTGGTAAAATCAGCGCGTGATTTTACTTTCGTTAATGATTGTTACCAACATGCAATGGTCGCCGCTGGGCGTCTGCATTGTGCCATTGATACTTTGATGAAACCGTGGGATAGTGCTGCTATCTTGCCTTGCATTAAGGAAGCGGGTGGGGATTTCTGTTCGCTGGACGGCCGTCGGGAAAAAGTGATGTTTGGTGGTAGCTTGATATCGGCATGCACGCCAAAATTGCTTGATAGCGTAGTAGAAAGAATGAATTCTTTTATTATGGATTAAATGTTTTAATGGCCTATCCCATTAGGCTATTTTATTTCATCCTCTAATATAAATAATCGGCGGATTCGACTAATAAGTGCAATTAACATGTATGACTTTATATCCGAAAACGAATATAAAGATAATCCCCCGAATTTCGGGGGATTATCTTACAGATTGTTGACAAACCTCGTTGAAAATAACGGGGTTTGCGGCATTCATGATAAATCATCCTCTTCCGATTTTTCCTCATTCATGCCCACTCCAACCTTTTCCGGAACGTGATTGGGCTTCTGACCCCGTTAAATACTCGAATGTCCCACAGATAAAACCCACAAAGCGGGTTTGAGAAATGTTTCGTGACATGTCACGTTATCACAGTTGTAATTTCAGCCATTTCTTAAACGTTCATTCAACGTTTCCAGAATGAATGCGTTAACCGAAATATGGTGTTCGGCGGCTGCCTGATTCAAGCGTTCTCCAAATGATTCAGGATAACGCAGGGTAAATGTTTTGGTTTTTTCACGTTGCTGATAAGGTTCAATATTGGCCGCTCGGCAATCGTCCAGATATTCATCCAGTGACAATCGGCCTTCGGCATGCAATCCCGCGATACTATCTGCCACAAAATCACAGTAGCCTGACAAGCCTAAAAATTTCCCCCGAAACATGCCAATTTCGGGCACGTAGCTGATAACAGCCGAAAGCCCGGCTATTTCCATGATATTGGTGTGTTGTTTACTCATAATGGCGTCACTCCGATACTTTCCAACCATTCCCGTAAGCCAGCGACTGCGCCTTTGTCTGTATCTGGCGACGGATGCGGACGATGAAAATTGGCAATACTCCCATTTAACAAAAACTTACAGCGAGAACCCCGGCCTTCCTTTATCTCACCGCCTAATGCCTTAATTAAGGACTCAATATCTGACCACTTAATGTCCGAAGATACAGGCGTTTTAAATATCTGTTCCAATGTGCGTTTCTGCCGTGTTCGGAGTGCTGAAACTTGTTTGTTCATATGCCAATACACCGTGACTTCAAATATTGAAGTCATATTAGCATCGATAAAAGTGAAGTCAAATAATGAAGTCATTAAAAAACGCGGATCTTATGATAGTAATGTGACATGTCACCTCATCTGCATTTCAACCTGTCCAGTTCTTGATTATCGACCAACAATTCTATCTTAGTGACGCCAGTAGGAAGCTGGCGTCAGATTATTAAAATTGACAAACAAGCGCTGTATCAAGACAGTTCTGTTGAAAATTATCCCAAAAACCCGGAGGATGATTATCAATATCGCTTTGCAATAGCATGGGTTTGTGCCATTCAAAGTGTTTGAGACCTGCTTTCTTGATAGCTTCCTGATATTGTTCACGGCTCCAGCGATGCATTGTAAAAGGAGTGGGAGGTGTAGTCAGAAATTCAGCTTTCACGAGGGTTGTGTCTTTTATTGGCTCTTCACTAAGCACTTTTATACAGTAATTTTCATAATTCCCTTTCTCTAATCGATAATCAGGTTCAAATGTATAAGCGATTAGTTTACCGGAAGGATTAAGTTGATCGGCAATGATACGAAACATCGCTTCAAGGTCTTCGAGGGACTCTGCATGGCAGAATAACCAGGCAGCATTGATGATGTCGAATTTGCCAAATGATTCCATTTTGCTGACATCTCTTAAATGAAACTCGATATCGTCACCGTATTGTTGCGATTTACTTTTCGCAATTTCTATCATGTTCTTTGATATATCAATGCCAATAACTTTTGAAGCACCTCGTTTTTTGTATTCCCGACTAAATAGACCATACCCACATGCTAAATCTAATACTGATTTTCCCTGTATCTCTCCAGCCAGATTGAAGATGGTTCGGACTTCCACTTCTATATGGGGGGCTGCATCCGAAAAACTTTCGTAAAGATGTGCAATAGGATCATATAAGGCGTTATCTTTCATAATTTTTATCCTTAATTAAAGTCAAGATGTTTTACTTGTCTATGGGATATATTATTTAGTATTGATGTAATAAATATTGGATGCTTTTTCTTATTATATATTAGAGGGTCAGTAATGAGTTAGATATAACTATTTTTATATTGGATCTTTCTTTTGGATAGATTTGAGAAATAAAGATTAAATTTTTTTTAAAAGGAATTTATATATTGAATGTGTTTTATTTTTTATCAACTCACATTCAGTGAGTTGATATTGTCATTATTTTGTTCCCAGAAAGCGATGAATCGCTCTGAGCACTGCATCAGGTTTTTCTGCATGCACCCAATGTCCACAACCTGCAACAACCCATGCTGTCGCTTGTGGATATTGGCTAATAATATCTTCCCGGTATTCTTCGGTAATGTAATCAGAATTTCCACCACGAATAAATAATGCTGGCTGTGACCATACAGGAACACGTTCCCAACCGATGATTTTTTCGTACTCTTGTTGCAGGACAGGCAGGTTGAATTTCCATTCCCCCTGACGGAACGATTTCAGCAGAAACTGAATAACGCCATCTTCCCGGATATCCTGACGCATAATGTCTGTCGCTGCTTGCCGGGTTTGTGCACCTTCTGTTGTGACTTTGTTCAGTGCCGCGAAAATACTGTTGTGGCGGCGGACAGGGTAAGCAACGGGAGCGATATCGATCACCACAATTTTTTCAATACGTTCTGGTGCAACTGCTGTCATGGTCATGGCGATTTTGCCACCCATGGAATGCCCGATAATCGTGGCTTTTGGCACATTCAGTTCATCAAGGAGTGTCAGAACATCTTGTGCCATATCGCGGTAATCCATATTTTCCATTCGTGGTGAAATACCGTGATTACGCACATCAATTTGAATCACCGGATAATGTTGCTGTAAATCACGTCCCAATACGCCAAGGTTGCTTAAATCACCAAAAAGTCCATGAATCAAGACAATGGGGGTGGATGATTGTGGATTTTCCGGTGTGTGGAAATGATAATTTAATTGACTATTTGACTTCATAATTTGCCTGTATTTAATGTCATTTATACAATGTTTAATATTGAGATGTTTAATATCATGACACGCAAGCAGTGACAAACTCAATGGGGTGAAAGAGTTGTAACTGATTGATTTATTTTAGAGGGAAGTTGCTTTTTTGAAGATTAGTAATTTTAAAAAGAATCACTTTAAGTTATTGAAAGTTTAATTGTTTTGTTTTGTGGCATTATATCTTATAATCTCAGGATAATTTTTTCATTAAGAACAGTACTGGATAGAAATGAAAACGATAGAAGTTGATGAAGACCTTTACCGCTTTATTGCAAGCCAAACTCTGCATATCGGTGAAAGTGCATCTGATATTTTACGGCGCATATTGAAATTGGACGCCGGGCAGCCAGTACAAATTACACCGCCTGCCAACGATCCTACATCTGTTGATAAAACTCCTGTTGCCCGTTCTCGTGATGCTGTTCGTGTTATTCGCGAATTACTGCTTTCCGATGAGTACGCTGAAAAGAAAAAATCCGTTGAGCGCTTTATGTTGATCCTGTCCACGCTGTATAGCTTGAACAGTGAAAGTTTTTCTAAAACAACGGAAGCAATGCACGGCCGTACCCGCACCTATTTTGCGGGCGATGAGCACACACTTTTGGCCAGCGGCAAGCAAACCAAGCCACGCCATATCCCCGGTACCCCTTTCTGGGTGATCACAAATACTAACACTGACCGTAAACGTAGCATGATCGAACATGTCATGCAGGATATGAAGTTTCCGGCAAATTTGATTGAAAAAGTGTGTGGCACTATTTAGTTTAGCCCTTTAGTTCAGCCCTGTTAGCTGCCCTAAAGCACTTAACTTATTTATACTGCACTGGAAGGTAAGCCAGTGCAGTCTCCCAGGAGAAAGAACGTGGCAATTCACCCAAGAGCGGGACAACCCGCCCAGCAACATGATTTAATTAATGTTGCCCAACTCACATCACAGTATTACACCTTACAACCACATCCCGAAAATCCAGCACATAAAGTCAAATTTGGCACTTCCGGTCATCGCGGCAGTTCTGGACGCAACAGTTTCAATGAAGCTCATATTCTGGCTATTTCTCAGGCGATCGCAGAAGTTCGTTCACAGCAGGGAATTACAGGGCCATGCTATGTGGGTAAAGATACTCATGCGCTTTCAGAAGCGGCGTTTATTTCCGTATTGGAAGTATTAACGGCAAATGGCGTGGATGTGATTGTGCAGGAAAATAACGGTTTTACCCCGACGCCTGCGATTTCCCATGCCATTTTATGTTACAACCGACAGGGAAAAAATCTGGCTGACGGTATTGTGATCACGCCATCTCATAATCCGCCGGAAGACGGTGGCATTAAATATAATCCCCCCAATGGCGGGCCAGCCGATACCGATTTGACTGCCATCATTGAACGGCGTGCCAACGAGTTACTGGCGAATGATCTTAATGGAATAAAACGGTTGCCTTATGAACAGGCATTGAAGAGTGAGTACCTGCATCCGCAGGATTTGGTTGACCCTTATGTTACAGCGCTGGGTGAAGTTGTGGATATGGCCGCGATTCAGAAAGCCGGCCTGAAAATTGGTATTGATCCATTGGGCGGCTCTGGCATTGCTTACTGGCAGCGCATCGGAGAATACTACAATCTCGATCTGACGCTGGTTAATGATAAGATCGATCAGACATTCCGCTTTATGACACTGGATCATGACGGGGTGGTCCGTATGGATTGTTCATCTCGGTGGGCAATGGCAGGGTTGTTGGAGCTGCGTGGTAAGTTTGATCTGGCTTTTGCCAATGATCCTGATTATGACCGTCACGGGATCATCACACCGGCTGGTTTGATGAACCCTAACCATTATCTGGCGACGGCAGTGGATTACTTATTCCGCCATCGTCCACAATGGCCTGAAAATGTCGCAGTGGGCAAGACACTGGTTTCCAGTGCCATGATTGATCGTGTTGTCGCTGATTTGGGGCGTGAATTAGTCGAAGTTCCTGTCGGTTTTAAATGGTTTGTCGATGGCTTGTATAAAGGTGAACTGGGCTTTGGCGGAGAAGAAAGTGCGGGGGCTTCTTTCCTGCGTTTTGACGGTACGCCATGGTCAACGGATAAAGATGGCATCATTCTGTGTCTGCTGGCTGCTGAAATGACCGCAGTGACCGGGGAAAATCCACAGCAGCGTTATGATAAACTGGCGGCTCAATTCGGTACACCAAGCTATAGCCGTATTCAGGCCGCTGCTACCCATCAGCAAAAAGCGTTGTTATCCAAGTTGTCGCCGGAAATGGTTAAAGCCGACATGCTGGCTGGCGATCCGATCACTGCCCGCCTGACGACGGCACCGGGTAATGGTGCTTCCATTGGGGGTTTGAAAGTGATGAGTGATAACGGTTGGTTTGCCGCCCGTCCTTCTGGCACGGAAGAAGCCTACAAAATCTATTGTGAAAGTTTCCTCGGTGCAGAACATCGCGAAAGAATTGAGCAAGAAGCATTGGAAATCGTCAATCAAGTACTTGCGGCGGGTTAAAGCCATTTCCTTGTTTGACTCGAATAATGAAAGCCGTGGCGTTTGCTGCGGCTTTTTCATTTTTATGGTTGTTATGGTGCCTTATCCCAAAGCCACCATCAAAGCACCTATGGTAATCAAGGCAACGCCTGCGGCAGCGACCAGAGAAACCTTTTCACCGAATAGGATCACCGCCAAAATTACGGCAAATACCACACTTAGCTTATCGATTGGCGTTACTTGGGAAACGTTGCCGTGCTTGATCGCCAGAAAATAGAATAACCAAGAGAGAGCACCAGCAATTCCACTTAATAGAATAAACAGCAACGCCTCACGGTTAGCAAGAATTTCACTGATAAGATTTAATTTTCCTTGTACTACGACAACACCAACGAGAAACAATGCCATGATAACGGCGCGTATGGCAGTTGCTGTGTTGGCATCCAGATTTTGCAATCCGATTTTACCAAAAATAGCCACCAGTGCTGCTGTCAGCGCTGAGAGTAAGGCATAAATCAGCCATGTACTCATATTCAATTAGTCCTATGTGGGTAAAACAGCAAATAAATAGTTCATCCTTTATTCTCCTCCCATCTTTATTAATAAAAGGATGAGGTGAGAAAGTTTAATACAATATTTAATCATTATTTACGTCTTTATTAAAAATAAAATAATCGAAGTTATCTTCCCATATAAAAATATTTAACTATGAAATTGAATTATTGGAGAAAGATTTATCTTATTTTATTCAGCGGGTTATTTATTTTATTGCTCGCAAATTGCACTCAAAATAAAAATTATTTATTCAAAGTTCAGGAGGAGCCAGTGACACATAGTTTGAATCAGATAGCAAATGAACAAATCTACCTGCGTCGTTTAGATGCCTCTGGTACTGAATCCAAAATTTCTCAGGCTTCTGCGCATTGGGTTGATAGGCAGACGCTATTATGGCCAGCGAGTGAAGACGGAACCATTTTCCGCCTGTATCATAATAAAAACAATAAAGTAGAGATCAATAGACAAGGTGATTTGACCGATCATTATTTAACTCTGAAACCGACAACCTTGAGCCAAGAGACAAAGAAAAAGTTCCCTCATTTAGCGAAATGGGCGGCATTCCGTTTGCCTGAGCATACAGATGTTGATCAACTCCTGACTGGAGATTTGGTGGCCGTGGCTGCCAATGAACAAGGTCGGTTGATATCGGCAACTCAAGTGCAAACCGCTGGTGTACTGGATGACCGTTTCGCCGATGTTGCTGATAAATTGGAATATGGTGCGAGGATAAACGATGAAGGCGTGATTTTCAGGTTGTGGGCACCGACCGCACAAGAAGTTGGTTTGGTTATTTATGATAAAAATAAACAAATTATTGCCAAACATGCCATGCGACATGACGCAGAGAGTGGTTCTTGGTCATGGCAGGGGAGTAAGTGTTTAATCGGGGCTTACTACCGCTATGCTTTAAAGGTATTCCATCCATATTCTCGCAATATTGAACGTTATGAAGTGACCGATCCCTATTCTCACAGTCTATCCACCAATTCGGAATATAGTCAGGTCGTCAATCTGAGTGACGAATCCTTAAAACCACAAAACTGGGATAACCTGTTAGCCCCGCATTCGCAAAATACCCCAACGGATATTGCGCGCATGGCTATCCATGAAGCCCATATCCGTGATCTTTCTGTTGCCGATAGGACAATACCAGAAGGTTGGCGTGGTAAGTATTTGGCACTGGCTGACAATAACAGTGATATGTTCAAACATCTTAAGGCCCTAAGCCGGGCAGGAATGACACATATAGAGTTGTTGCCTGTGTTTGATATCGCTTCTGTGAATGAATTTAGCCATCAGGTCGCCGATATTGATCAGCCTTTTAGCCGTCTGTGCCAAATCAACCCAGAGGTGAAAAATAGCCGTTTTGCTGCTTATTGCCATGACTCACTGACCCGCTCATTGACTGTGCGGGAAGTTTTGCAGCAATTACAACGTAATGACAGTATCAATAATCCGCAAGTGCAGGAATTAAATACTATGGTGGCAAAAACGGATTCTTATAACTGGGGTTATGATCCGTTTCATTACACAGTACCCGAAGGCTCTTATGCGACTAACCCTGAAGGTTCAGATCGTATAAAAGAATTTCGTACTATGATACAGGCTATCAAACAGCAATTGGGCATGAATGTAATCATGGATGTTGTTTACAACCATACCGATGGCGCTGGCCCGGCATCCCGAACGTCGGTATTGGATAAGATTGTGCCTTGGTATTACCACCGGTTGGATGAAATAACCGGCCACATTGAAAATAATACGTGCTGTTACGATACGGCACCGGAACGTCGTATGTTTGCCAAGCTTATTGAAGATTCGCTAGTGACTTGGGTTAAAGAATATAAGATAGATGCGTTTCGATTCGATTTAATGGGTTATCACCCTAAAACACAAATTTTATCGGCACTGGCAAAAGTTCGCGCTATTAATCCGTCGATCTACTTTTTCGGGGAGGGATGGAATTCCGGGCAGGATGATCGGTTTGAAACCGCTTCACAGATTAATCTGAAGGGGACTGGCATTGGTACTTTCTCTGACAGATTAAGGGATGCTGTGCGTGGCGGCGGGCCGTTTGATTTTGCTGACAGTATCCGCATTAATCAGGGCGTCGGCAATGGTGTTGGAACATTACCCAATGAAATTGCGCGATTAGATGCAAATGAAATTCGCCATTTGTGGGATTTGGTGCGTCTTGGTATGGCTGGCAATTTGGCTGACTTTGTCATGATTGATAAAGATGGTGCGGTGAAAGCCGGCCGGGAAATTGATTATAAAGGTGCCGCTGCGGGTTATGCCTCAGAGCCTATTGAAGTGCTGAATTATGTCTCTAAGCACGATAATCAAACGTTGTGGGATATCATTAGTTATAAAGCTGCACCGCAGGCAGATCTCATGACAAGGGTTCGTATGCAGGCAGTTTCTCTTGCCACAATATTTCTTGGGCAAGGCTTGGCTTTTGATCAGCAAGGATCAGAGTTATTACGCTCAAAATCGTTTACCCGTGATTCTTATAATGCAGGTGATTGGTTTAATCGTGTGAGTTATGACTACAAGGATAATAACTATGATGTGGGAATGCCGGAACGTAGCAATGATGGTAACAATTATCCACTGATTAATCGCGTTAAAAATCGGGTAAAAAAACCAGGCCAACATGAATTATTACAGATGAACGCATTTTATCAGGAGTTATTGCGATTGCGTCAATTTTCACCTTTGATGACGTTGGGTGATGGTGCTTCCATTAAGCAACGAGTTGATTTTGTAAATGTTGGCCCACGTCAGCAAATAGGATTATTGGTAATGACCATTGATGATGGCAACACGACATCTCATGATTGTGATTGGCGATTTGATGGTTTGGTGGTGATGATTAATGCTGCTCCGTGGTCTATGACTGTTAAGGATCTGAGCGTTGAAGGGTTGAAATTAAATGATATTCAACGTGAGTTGGGCAAGGATTCTCTGGCTGCGGGAATACAAATAACGGAAAAGGGTGAAGTCACCATGCCGGCTTGGTCAGCAGCAGTGTTGGTTTTACCTCAGGAAGGAATGCGTGGTACAGGGCTGCCTGTCCGCCGGAAGTAGTGTGGCGCTATTTTTGGTTTTATGGATTTATGAATTTCATGCCCTTAGATTTTGCCTTGGGGCATGATTTTTTACGGTATGCGGCTTTATATAAATAGCCCAAGCCGGGCAGTTAAGGGTAGGTTGTTTAAGTAGATTGTTTGGGTAGGTTTTTGAAACAGATTGTTTAAGGCATAAACCGATAACCTATCCCTGTTTCTGTCAGCAAGTGCTTAGGGCGGGCGGGATCAGCTTCTAATTTTTGCCGCAGGTGCCCCATGTAAATTCTCAGATAATGATTGTGTTCAACGAAATTTGGTCCCCAAACATGATTAAGTAAATGGCGTTGAGTCAGCACCTTACCGCTGTTAGTGAGCAGTTCGGTCAGTAAGCGGTACTCAATGGGGGTCAGGTGAAGCTCATTCTGTCCTTTTAAAACCCGACGATTTACCAAGTCCACTTGGATATCTGAAAAGTGGATCACAGGGTCGAATTGGTTGGCTTTAGATGAGCGGCGCAGGGCAACGCGAACTCTGGCGATCAATTCGTTGATGCCAAAAGGTTTACTTAGATAATCGTCAGCGCCACAATCCAGAGCCGTGACTTTATCTTGTTCGCTGTCACGGGCGGAAAGCACAATAATTGGAATATCGCTCCACTGGCGTATATCTTCGATCAAGTCAATGCCATTGCCGTCAGGCAATCCCAAATCAAGGATCAATAAATCAGGTTTGCGGGTGGCGGTTTCAATTAAACCTCGTTTCAATGTATCGCATTCAAAAACCTGCCAGTTTTCTCCTTCCAGTGCTAATCGGACAAAACGCCGGATCTCTTTTTCATCTTCGACGATTAGGATAGTACTGTTTTTAATAGTACGAGCATGCGTTGTACTGACAGTAGCTGAATTCAGATTAGTTGTACTCACATTTCCTCGAGGGCGTCTTCAATTTTAGGTGGATTTGCTAACGGTAGAATAAAGTGAAAACTGGCTCCACCTTTTTTATTGTTATTTGCCCATATCTTTCCTCCATGAATATCAATAATAGATTGGCAGATGGCTAAACCCAATCCAACACCCGGTATGGCAGATTCTTTGCTGGCGCGTGAGAATTTATCAAAAATAAGTTGTTCCTGTCCGGGGGGAATGCCTGTTCCTGCATCCCAGACTTCGATATGTACCTGTCTTTGATCAGTTTTTTGTTCAATGGTGGCCTTTATACCAAGAGGGGTATGTTCATCGGTATATTTTATGGCATTTTCCAGCAAGTTGATAAAAACGCGTTCCAACAAAGCGGCATCACAATGCAGAAGTAAATGGGCAGGTAGAGAAAGTTCTACGGTATAACGATTAAGGGTATATTCCAGTGAACGCAAAGCGCTGCCGACAATTTCTTCCAACGAATACCATTCGAGATTGAGCTGAATCCCGCCTGATTGAATGCGCGCCATATCCAGCAGATTATTAACCAGTCGTGAAGTGCTGAGAATTTGCTGGCGGATTTGGTTAACTTGTTGGGTGTGTACTGAATTTTCAGCGGATAAATCCAACATGAGGATTTCTGTTTGTCCAAATAACACAGTTAACGGAGTACGTAAATCGTGAGACAAAGCGGCTAACAAAGAGTTGCGGAGTTGTTCCCGCTCGGTTTCCAATTTGGCAGATTCAGCGCTGCGGGTAAGGTGTAAGCGTTCCAGTGCGTTGGCGATAATTCCCGTGAAGGTTTGTAATAACCGTTGTTGTTCCGGGACGAGTAGCTGGCGCAGGTTCGAGGATTCAATGGCAAGAATGGCAAATACTTGTGAAGGTGTGGCAATAGGCAATAATTGGTAAGGTACTCCCGGTAATGTATCAGTACCCGCCCCGGCAGGTTGTTTTTTATCAAAGCACCATTTGGCAACTGCTTCGTCAATTTGCATCTGACCACCGTCATTGGATTTTACCTGATATAAATGATGGTTGCTGTCTGGCAGCAACAGCCCTGTTTTTGCCTGAAAGCTATTGGATAAAAAGTGATAGCTGATACGGGCAATATCTTCTTCATTCATGGCCTTGCTCAGTTCACGGGTAATTTCATATAGATGCCGTGTGCGTTGCTCACGATAACGGGCAATTCTGGCCTGATAGCGTATACCCGCAGTCAGGTTTCCTACGACAGCACCGACAATCAGCATGACAGTAAATGTGAGCAGGTACTGCATGTCCGTAACCGCCAGTGACCAGTGCGGTTGGACAAAGAAAATGTCGAAACTAATGACGTTGACAAAAGCAGCAAAAACCGACGGCCAACGACCATAAAAAAGGGCGATGATGACAACACCGAGCAGGTAGAGTGTCACCAGATTGGCTTTATCAAGGGTGAATAAGAAAGTGCGGGAAAATAGAGTAATGAGGGCGCAGAGTACGATAGCCATCATGAAACCCTGAATCGGGACCCGCCATTTTTCATTGAATGATCGGTTATCTTTTTGTTCTTTATCCCAACGTTTTTTGTCTTCCAAAGCAACAATAATTAAATCAAGGTCTGGGCCTAGTTTTCCCAGTCTTTCTGAAAAATCGGGACGCCATTTATAGCCAAAGAGTGTCGGGTCAAAGAGTGTCGGGTGTGAGTCGTAATAGCGGCCAATAAGGATTTTGCCCAGATTATGTTCTCTTGCATAGCGCAGGATCGCTTTTTCTTCATGAGAATCGGAAAGTGTTGCGGTTTCAGCTCCCAGATCTTGTGCTAGTTTCAGGGCCTTCAAGATGGTACGCCGTTTGCTTTCTGGCAGCCGGTGTAATCTGGGGGTTTCAACGTAAACAGCGTGCCAGACACAATCTAACTTTGCTGCCAAACGGGCCGCTTTTCGAACTAATTTTTCATTGCCGGCGTTGTAACCAATGCATAACAGCAAATTATCCCGCGTGTGCCATACAGGCTCTTTTCCCCGGGTATCACGAATAGCACGCATTTGATCATCAACGCGATCTGCTGTGCGACGCAGTGCCAATTCACGCAGAGCAATCAGGTTCTCTTTACGAAAGAAATGTTCAATGGCTCGTTCGGCCTGATCTGAAAGATAAACTTTGCCGTCTTTGAGCCGTTGGCGCAGATCATCAGGGGGAAGATCAACCAGAACAACATCATCGGCCTGATCAAAGATATGATCGGGAATGGTTTCCCGAACACGAATACCCGTAATACCACCGACAATATCGTTCAGGCTTTCCAAATGTTGCACGTTGATGGTGGTCAGAACATCAATGCCTGCTTCCAGTAATTCTTCAACATCCTGCCAGCGTTTGGGATGCCGGCAACCCTGAGGGTTACTGAATGCCAGTTCATCCATCAGAATAATGGCCGGATGGCGGGCGAGCGCGGCATCAATATCAAATGCGGCAACCCTTCGCTCGTGATGGCGGAAGTACTTTGATGATAACCGGGGCAATCCTTTCAGCAGGGCGGCGGTTTCTTGTCGCTCATGGGTTTCAACAACGCCGATAATAACATCCAGACCTTGAGCCAGCAGGCGTTGGGCTTCTTGTAGCATGGCATAGGTTTTGCCGACACCGGCGCAAGCCCCGAAAAATATTTTGAGCTTGCCGCGGGGTTTTTCATTTGCCAATGCCAGTAAATCATCTGGATCAGGACGTTGAGGTTCATTTTGAGCCATCGCTTATTTACCCCTTGTTTTTAGGTAGCCTGTTTTTAGGTTGCTTGTATTCAGGTTATCCAGTGCCAGATTCAGTTCCAGTACATTGACTACGGGTTCACCCATATATCCCAGCAGGGGATGTTTAATATTTTTCTGAATTAATTCATCAATCACCTGTAGCGGTAGATGACGGGCTGTCGCCACACGTTGTGCCTGAAACTCGGCTGCCGCAGGAGAGATATGGGGATCAAGCCCACTACCGGAAGCTGTCACTAAATCGACAGGAATCGAAAGGTTTTCAGGGTAATTAAATAGGCGTGCTTTAATAGTGTTTTCGTGAATTTTACTGATCAACGCCGGATTAGTTACAGCGAGGTTACTGCCTCCGGATGATAGTGTGTTATACGGTTTTTCTGCCGTCATGGAAGGACGTCCATGAAAATAGACGGATTTCGTAAAGTTCTGACCGATTAATTCAGAACCAACTAATATGCCATTTTGCTTAATCAACGAACCCTGAGCCTGATGGGGAAATAGGACATCTGATATCCCTGTCACCAGAAGTGGGTAGGCAATTCCGGTAATTAGGGTAAGAAATGCCAGTAAAACAATCGAAGAGCGTAACCAAATCATTCTCATCACCTTATTTAAAAACTAATGCAGTGAGTAACATGTCAATGATCTTGATACCGACAAAGGGGACAAGCAAACCGCCAAGGCCATAAATCCATAGGTTTCGGCGTAAGAGTGACAGTGCGTTCATTGGCCGGTAATTGACGCCTGTTAAGGCTAATGGAAGCAAAAATATAATGATTATCGCATTGAAAATGACAGCAGACAGCACCGCAGATTCTGGCGAGTGAAGGTGCATGATGTTCAGGGTATTAAGCTGTGGATAGGTGACGGCAAAGGCAGCAGGAATGATAGCGAAATATTTGGCGATATCATTGGCAATGCTGAACGTTGTCAGGGAGCCGCGAGTCATCAGCATCTGTTTGCCAATATGCACAACTTCAATCAGCTTGGTGGGATTGGAATCCAAGTCCACCATATTGCCTGCCTCTTTTGCTGCTTGTGTTCCCGAATTCATTGCAACCGCAACATCCGCTTGTGCCAGTGCCGGTGCATCATTTGTACCATCACCTGTCATGGCGACCAGACGTCCTTCAGACTGATATTGGCGAATTAAGGCCAATTTCGCTTCGGGAGTGGCCTCTGCCAGAAAATCATCAACGCCTGCTTCCGCTGCAATGGCTGCGGCAGTCAGATGGTTATCCCCCGTAATCATCACGGTCTTGATCCCCATTTTGCGCATTTCACTGAAACGCTCTTTGATCCCGCCTTTAACAATATCTTTTAAGGCAACTACACCCAAGACCTGTTGATTCTCAGCAACAACGAGAGGTGTTTCTCCTTTGTGGGCAACTTGTTGTACCAACTGATCAATCGCATGAGGAAAATGGCTGTGGTTGGCTTCGATGTAGCGACGAATAGCATCGACTGCGCCTTTGCGTATCATGCGATCTCCAATGTTGACGCCGCTCATGCGTGTCATTGCAGAGAAAGGAACAAATGTGGCATTTAATGTCCGAAGATCGCGCTCACGCATATTGAAACGTTGCTTTGCCAGAATCACGATGCTACGTCCTTCCGGTGTCTCATCTGCAAGGGAAGAAAGTTGGGCGGCATCGGCCAATTGCTGTTCCGTTACGCCGGGCGCGGGTAAAAATTGAGAAGCCTGACGATTACCTAATGTAATCGTGCCTGTTTTATCCAATAGCAGGACATCTACATCACCCGCCGCTTCAATGGCACGCCCACTTGTGGCAATGACATTGGCTTCTAACATACGGCTCATTCCGGCAACACCAATGGCTGAAAGTAATCCGCCAATGGTGGTGGGGATCAGACAAACCAGTAGTGCGACTAATACGGTAAGGGAAATAGGAGTACCTGATTGATTAACATGCACACTAAACAAAGAAAAAGGCAGAAGACTAATACAAACCAGTAGGAAAATAATGGTTAATGCAGTGAGTAAAATAGTGAGGGCAATTTCATTGGGTGTTTTGCGGCGCTTGGCTCCTTCAACCATTGAGATCATTCTGTCCAGAAAGGTTTCCCCTGGATTGACAGTACATTCAATGACTAACCAATCTGATAAAACCCGTGTGCCACCAGTAACAGAAGAGAAATCGCCTCCTGATTCGCGAATGACCGGAGCTGATTCTCCTGTAATGGCACTTTCATCAACAGAAGCGCCTCCTTCAAGGACTTCGCCATCACAGGGAATAATTTCTCCCGCCTCTACCAACACGATGTCTCCTTTGCGCAACGTGTCAGAAATGACTTTTTCCTTTGTAGCTTCACGGCTAGGGGATGCCAGTCTTATAGCCCAACTGGTTCTTTTTACACCTTTTAAGCTGGATGCCTGAGCTTTGCTACGCCCTTCAGCCAGTGCTTCAGCAAAGTTGGCAAATAGCACGGTAAACCATAACCAGAGTGCAATCGCACCAGTAAATAGTAAGTTATTGATGAATAATAAATTATTGGTGAATAACAAGTGACTGGTCAATGTCACGTTCCCTGTCAATTTCCCTACTAATAGGCTGAACCATAAGGCTGTGGTCAGGCAACTTCCCAGATAAACAACGAACATGACGGGGTTATGCCATTGATGGGCTGGATGGCATTTTTTAAACGAATCAATGAGGGCATGGCGAATTAAGGTGGGTTCAAATAAGGCTTGTTGTTTGTTTTTCATGAGTTACCTCACACTTTACTGCCAAAGTTGTAAATGTTCTGCGATAGGGCCAAGAGCCAGAGCAGGAATAAACGTGAGTGCGCCGATCAGCAGAATGACCAGAATTAATAACCCGATGAAGAGAGAACCGTGGGTTGGTAGAGTACCGCTGCTGATAGGTTGGCGTTTTTTGCGGATCATGGAGCCTGCGATAGCCAAAACAGGAAGAATGACACCAAAGCGTCCCAGAAACATGACCGTTCCCAACAGCAGGTTATAAAAGATGTTGTTAGCATGCAGGCCGGCAAAGGCACTACCATTATTATTGGCTGCGGATGAGAGAGCATAAAGTATTTCAGTAAAGCCGTGAGCGCCGGGGTTTGCAATTCCGCTGCGTCCAGCGTCGGTTGAAATGGCCAGAGTCGTTCCCAACAAAACAAGGGAAGGGGTGACTAAAATCGCTAATGCGACCATTTTCATATCGTAAACATCGATTTTTTTGCCTAAGTATTCTGGTGCGCGGCCAATCATCAAACCTGCGATAAATACCGCGAGCAGAACGAATAGCAACATGCCATAAAGGCCGGAGCCTACGCCGCCGAATATCACTTCGCCGATTTGCATCAACCAAAGTGGAACCATTCCGCCCAGTGCGGTGAAGGAATCATGCATTGAATTCACGGCACCACAGGAAGCCGCCGTGGTAACAACACTATAAAGGGCAGAAGCCAGAATACCAAAACGGGTTTCTTTTCCTTCCATATTAAAGTGGCTACTGATGTTGGGCTGTATAAGGTGGGGATTTCCCGCCATTTCGGCATACATTACAACGCTCACGGCAACAATGAAGACAATGCTCATTGTCCAGAGTAAGGCGTATCCTTGACGGTTATCGCCAACGACCAGACCAAATGTGAAACACAGGGCACAGGGGATCAAAAAAATAGCCAGAATTTGTACAAAATTACTCAGTGCGGTTGGGTTTTCAAATGGATGGGCTGAGTTCGCGCCAAAAAAACCGCCCCCATTCGTTCCCAGAAGTTTTATCGCTTCTTGAGATGCAACCGGTCCCATAGGGAGTAATTGTTGCTGGCCTTCAAGGGGATGGATGAGCACATAAGAGGAAAAATTTTGGAGAACCCCCTGACTGACAAAGAATAAGGCAATGATAATAGCGAGCGGAAGCAAGAGGTATAAAGTGATGCGTGTTATATCGATCCACGCATTTCCCAATGTGTGAATACCTTGACGGGAAAATGCCCGCATTAAGGTGAAAGCTATGGAAATGCCTGTCGCTGCCGAGAGAAAGTTTTGCACAGTCAAGCCAGCCATTTGGCTCAGATAGCTGAGAGTATTTTCTCCACTATAAGCCTGCCAATTGGTATTAGTGATAAAACTGATCGCTGTATTCAGTGCAAGATCCCATTTCAGGCCAGCAAGATGTTGTGGATTTAATGGCAGATATTCCTGATTTAGCAGTAGGACAAATAATAAAAGTAATCCGGCGATATTGAAGATGAGAATGGTGAAGGCGTATTGCCACCAGCTCATTTCTTTAATGTCACTGCCGGGCTTTTGCAGGCCACAGCAGCGCCACAGGCCCATTTCTGTTTTCGTGAGCCAGCGGGGTAATGTTCCTTCGACTAGACTGGCAATGAGATTGCCGAGCGGTTTGCTCAATAAAAATAGCGTGAGTAAAAAACTGGCAATCAATAGAAAAGCGGATGCTGCCATTTAGAAATCCTCCGCATTTAACAACGCATAAATCAGGTAGCTCAATAATAGAATTACCAGAAAAATTCCAATAATGAGGAATATATTCATGGTATATCTCCTTATCTATTTCTTTAATAATTAGCCAGTTACAGCATATAAATGACTATATAAAGAAGTTGTTAAAAGAGATCCTGAAAGTATAAAAAAAGTATAAATGACAAACGGAATAAGTTGATAAGACGTTATTAAAGCAAAGTGTAGCAAACTCTGGTTGGTTAATTTTTTGTTTTCAATTTGTTGGTTTTGTTTCTGTTTAGGTATGAGTTTTGTAATTAAATTACGTTATCAGAGAAAAAGAGTGACTTTCCACACTAAAAAAGTGGTCGGATGAGTAGTAAGTTTTCATTTTATCAGGTAAAATTTTATACATCTTACAGGTTCAGCCCATGAGGAAGGTTCCAATGTCTATTTATCGTGAATGCTCTTGTTATCGTGAATACTCTTGGCATCAGGTTCTCTTGCGGCGTATTGGCGCTGTATCATTGGGCGTCATTGCGCTTCCTGTCATGCTGTTTCGCCGTGATCGTGCCCGTTTTTATAGCTATTTGCATAAAGTATGGATAAAAACCAGCGATAAGCCAGTATGGTTGGAATGTTCAGAAATGGCCGCAGGTAACCGAAATCGCTAAGATGGCATTATGACGAAGCTTAAGCGCATTTTTCCGTCTCTCAGGTTCCCATTCTTAGTATTTTTGCCTTTGAATATAATATCTTAAATATGTATTTTGACACCTTGCTAGTTTATTCTGGTGAGGTGTTTTGTTTTTATACTCTATTAAGACGAGCATCCAATATATACCGAATTGCCGTTTGAAAGGTAATTGCCGTTTGAAAGGTAATTGTCATTTGAAAGGTAAAAGTGGCAGGCAATTTGGCGAGTGAATTGACTTAATTCATGGCAGGTATGTATTTTATGGTGAAAAGACTGAATAAAAGGGGGAATGTGATGAACAATGTTGAATTGGAATATGTGCTCAATACGGAATTAAACATCCGTGAATTTCAAGACTATGCCCCCAATGGATTACAGGTGGAAGGACGGCCTCATGTCCGGCGGGTGGTTACAGGTGTGACAGCCTGCCAGGCATTGTTGGACGAAGCTGTTCGTTTGGAAGCAGATGCTGTCATCGTTCATCATGGATATTTTTGGAAGAATGAGTCTCCCGTTATCCGTGGCATGAAACGTCGCCGTTTGCAAACATTGCTCTGCAATGACATCAACCTGTATGGCTATCATCTCCCGCTTGATGCTCATCCTGCATTGGGTAATAACGTTCAGTTGGCCCGTAAGATGGGAGTGAAAATCATCGGTAATATCGATTCTTTACTTCCTCATGGCACTTTTGATCAACCCATTACACCCGCAGAATTGACTGAACGTCTTGAGAAAGGGTTGGAGCGCGAGGTATTGCATTGTGGAGATAATGCGCCAGCAGAAATCCGCACATTGGCATGGTGCACTGGCGGCGGTCAGGGCTTTATTGAACAGGCCGCCGAGTTTGGTGTTGATGCTTTTGTAACCGGTGAAGTATCAGAAAAAACAATCCATGTCGCCCGTGAGATGGGGCTGCATTTCTTTGCTGCCGGACATCATGCAACAGAGCGCTATGGTATCAAAGCACTCGGTGAGTGGCTGGAAAACCATCATGGATTGGATGTGACTTTTATTGATATTCCGAATCCGGCTTGATGTTTTGCTATATTAACATGGCCTCCAATCCTCTTTTAGGGGGTTGGAGGCTTTTTAATCTGATACGTTATCGGGAAGAACGCGCTAAAAGAATTGTCGCTATCCCACAACAAATCAGTGTACTCCCCAGTGCTTGACTCCAGCCTGCTATTGCCAAACCAATACCGAGCAGAAAGTAATAAAACAGCCCCAGTAAAGCACCCGCCGTACCCAACCGATCTGTGTAGTTGTTTAATGCAGAAGCCAGAATATTCGGGATGGCAAGCCCATAAGCGATAACTATTCCCACCATAGGCAAAATAAATAACCAGCTATTTTCAAACAGGTATACGCCAATTCCACTTAATAAGGTAATCCATGAAGCAAGGGTAATTAATTTGGCCGATCTCCACTGCTTTTTTAAGAGAAATTTATTGAATAGCGAACCGAACCCGACACCGAAAGCCAGTAACAGACCCGTGTAACCAAATATTTCTTGTGATAATCCAAATTGTTCGAAGCGGAATGGCGCTAATTGGTAATAGCTGAACAGGCAAATATTGAAAAATGCGATCAGAAACGCATTGCGCCAAATCGCAATATCTTTAAGCATCACGATTGCAGTGCCGGATAAAGCGATTTTTGTTACTTTGGCGGGAAGGGTTTCTGGCAATTGAAGAAATGCCCAACAGGTTAAAATAGCGGCCAGAATAGCGAGTCCGGCAAATACTGCTTTATAACCAGCAAAACAGTTCAATGTTGAGCCGCTAACCATGCCAATAGCGGGGCTGGCTGCTAAGGCAATTCCCATGATGGAAAAAACACGGGCCAGTTCTTCACCACGGTAAGTATCCCGCATGATGGTTTGTGTACCAACAGAACCAACCGCTGCGCCGAAAGCGGATAACATTCTGGCAACGAGTAATAGCCAGAATTGTTGAGTCAACAATGCTAACAGGGACGCGAATCCATAAAGTGATAAGCCGGCAATAATAGTCGGGCGTCTGCCAATCACATCACACATACGTCCCCATACCACTACGCCGAGCGCAAAAGCAAAAAAATAGAGTGATAGAGTCTGGGCTGCCTGTTCTGAACTGACAGAAAACCCATTGGCAATGTTGGTTAATGCAGGGCTATAGATGGTTTCTATGATCTGCGGAAACATCATCAATGCAATGGCGAGCCAAAGTGATGGTTTGGTTTGCATAATTGTTTCTTCTAATTAAGTGAGTAATGACTTGAAAGGTTATCATTCTGATAAATGCCTATTTATGATAATAAAGACAGTTTCTTTATATAATCGGACGTTGGATCTGTAGGAGTTAGCATGGCGTGGCTGCGACAAAGTGACTATTTTGATCCGGATGGTTTAAATGAAAATTTGAATGTGCCTGTGATAGGGATTGCGGCAGAGATGGGACAACACGATTCTGGCTTCCATCAACATGATATGGGGCAGTTGCTGTTTACCCGGCAAGGTTGTATCAAGATCACACTGGCACATCAGATCTCTATTTTACCGCCAACCAGAGTGGCATGGATCCCGCCTAAGACACAGCATCGGGCAGAAATGCGGGGTTCGGTAGGGTATCGTTCTATTTATCTCAAGACTTCTGAGACAGAATTAATTGCAACACACAGCGAAGTATTAGAGGCTACACCGTTATTACAGGCGATTTTGGAACGGATCGCGATATCTTCTTTTGATTCAGCCTGGCATCAGGGTAAGGGGGCGAATTTGTTGGCGGTATTTTTTGATGAAATTCGTGAGGCACGCAGGGAACCCACTTTGCTACCTCTGCCTTTTGACCGGCGTTTAGCGCGTTTACCACTTGAACAATTGCCACCACCATTGCACACCCTTACGACTTATATCGGTGCCAGTGAGAAAACGATTACTCGGATTTTTTATCGTGAAACAGGAATGAATTACCAACAATGGCGGCAACAATGGCGGTTGGTAAAGGCAATAGAGTTACTGGCGCAGGACAAAACTTTGTCCTATGTTGCACAGGAACTCGGTTTTGCCAATGATAGTGCGTTTGTGACGTTTTTCCGCAAAACGATGGGAAGACCGCCAAGGGAGTATA
Organism: Xenorhabdus miraniensis; assembly: GCF_002632615.1. The sequence goes on along the minus strand of NZ_NITZ01000012.1, from coordinate 72,555 downwards.
TGGCAGGCTCAGGTAGATGAGCCAACATTGCTGTGTGCCCGGCTTTTGGTCATGTATTAGATTGTCATAAACCCCATAATCATCCGTACAATAAAATCGAATATTAAAGGGTGATAAGAGGGCAAGCAGCTTGTCTAACGTTTTTCTACTGTGATCGCCAAAAACATGAGCCACTATTTGTTTTAAGCGGGGCTCCCAAGCATACCAAAGCCAGCGTTGATTTTTCTTGTTCCCCACAAACGATCATTGTTCATCTATTTCACAGATAAACTAAATGTTATTTCCAGCAAGGGGCAGCGTCGTTACGTTTCGGGGCGTAAGGTTTTTAATGTTTCCATGCCCTTTGACCTGTTCTGATTTGTGACAATAACGACAATAGACGTCAACTTTCGCCTTTAGCCATGCTTTACCCTTATCACTAAAAGTCGGGAAGTCTACCACAACTAACTATTTAATAAATGACCAACATTAGCAGTGATTTTTATGTTTCGGAAAGCCGTTCGCTTCAGCTTGAATCGTACACTGGGCCTTGTTGCGATGGTTACTTAGACTGTGGCGCCTGAGCCGGATTGATGGTGAAAGACGCCTTCGCTTTAGGCGGCATCAACTCGTTGTCGCTGCTACGGTACTGTGCCACAGTCACGTTCCATTTGCCCCCGCGATTAACCCTCGAGTAGTTGCACCCCCACATACCCGTGTCAGGAACCTTGTGAGTGTTGTTGGGGCAGTTTGTTGATTTAAGTTTCTGGTTAGCATCACCGTCCTTCACCACGTCAAGTTTCACTATCTGGCCCGGGCTGCCCATCCCATGGATCTGGAAATTATCATTCCAGCTCGACACGACCCAATTGTTCCCGATCGGATCAATTGACACCGGGGTGTCGTAGACAGCCATTTGGTAGTATCCGGTTGAAGTATTGATGCTATGGCTATATCCATTGAGGGATTGTGTGACTTCCCACTGGTAGGCACCTGTGATATTCCCAAGGAATTTGTCCCCACAAGACCACTGCTTGGATGCGTCGACAACCGCCGTGCAGTTAAACGGCGTAGCACCCGGTGGGGAACCTTCCGCACACGACCGTACGCTGACCGTCGCACCAGCAGTTGCCGTGCCACCAAATACGAATGGCCCATCGCTGGAACGTACACTACGATTGTCCACCTCTGGCGACGTAACCACCAGGGGATCGAGAACAGTGTACGGGGTCATGGAATACGAAAAAATAGAATCGTTCTGGACTGCCACGACCTGTGTAACCCCACTGGGAAGCGCGCTTGATGTACAAGACCATTTGCCGTCGGTGTTACCCTTCCCTCTATTGTCTACGGGCACATTTTCGCAGCCGGGCAGTACAGGAGCACCAGCCTTTCTTTGGTACAGAGTGATCTTATATCCCTGAGCACCAGTACCGCTGAACTGTATATTGTCCCCAGACATATACGTCACGCCCGCGTCTTGTAGGGCTATCTGCACGAAGTCGAAGTGGAAATAAACATCGCCCTCATAATGCTTGTGTTCAGTACCCATACAATTACGGGCCTCATGATCACTACCGCAGCGCACAGCCGTTGCCGGCACCCCCAACTTTGCCGGAATAATTGTTGGGTCATTCGTCACCTTTGAGTACCAGCGACCAGCTGCTCCCTTCTTGTAGTGGAACCATTGCATGCCCCAAGTATTGGACACAGTGGGCGCAGGCAGACCATCAATCGCGACCTGCCATCTGACCCATTTGTCTGCGAAGAAGCAACCAGCCACAATATTGTTCGAATCTTCCATCTTGAACGTTTTTGACTCGGTTCCTGCAACTACCTGATTTCCACCCTCATTAAGCATACAATCCCAATCGCGGGGATGAAGCCTGATGTTCCTGCCTGAAGTGTTTATAAGGTGCATATTCCAAACCGCGGATGCATTTGCTGGAGTCACCCCACCCCCGAAGGCCAAGGTGATGGCGGCAAGCCCGCAGGTAAGAACAGGCAATGCTGCTTGGATCAATCGCTTCTGGATTTTGTTGCGCATCGTTGAATCCCTTGCGCCTGCTGTTACAATTATATTCATCGTTCTCAGCCTTCTTGTTTTAGTTGATGGGTGCGCCGATGCTGACGAAAACGGGAAGGGAATAGGCCTCGTGTGTGCTTCCATCAGAAAACTGGGTTGTGATGTAGATGATGTACCAGCCGGAGTCGTCTTTGGTCGGATAGGTATTTCCATCTCCGAAGATCAGGGAGGCAATGTACTGATGATCCTTCGCCGTCCCGAATGATTGAAGCGGCGACGCTTGCGCCGCCTTACTCAGGTTCGGGGTGTATCTCCCGGTTTTTGGGTCCAACTTTTCCCACACCACCGCCGCTTTGGATGGAGCCGGGTTTGCGGTGAACAACACCTCCACTTCAGCATCCCCGACACTGTCCGTATACCCAACTACCTTACTGTAAGGTGCCGGAGACTGATCCAGCACCTTCGGAAGAACCTTGTCGCTGATGTCTACACGCACCACACCAGTGGTAGTGGTGCCGAGACTGTTGGTCGCTTTCAGGCGGTACCACCCCGAGTCTTTTGTGGCCGCCGGATGATCCGGGGTTCCGAACACTAGCTGAGCACTGTTCTGCCCCTGCAACCTCGACCAATCCCCAGCCGAACTAAACGGCCCCTTCTGACTCGCAGACCATTCCCATTGCAGGGAACCCACCTTTGCGGCCGGCTCCACATTTGTGAACACCCCCATCACCGACACCTCTCCCACCGTGCCGATAGTTACATAGGTTGTCTTCCCCGGATCAGGGAACTGCCCCATCAGCACTGGCTTATCAACCAGCTTACCCCGTTCGGTGGCATCCGTTTCAAACGGCAGCCCGCCCTTATCTGCACCAATTAAAACCGTCTGCTTAATCTGCGGAGCGTTATAGAACGGCAACACCACCACCTGCCACGGCCCCTTGCTCGTGGACTTGGTCACTGGGATCACCGCTTCCGTCTTATCCGTATCCGGCGCATTCGACCACGATGACCATGAATCGCTTGCCGTCTTCCCCCGGAAAAACACCCGATACCCCGCCGCCGCCGGCACATCCGGAACCCCCTGCGCTGCATCCCACGACACGCGCACATACCCCTGCCCCGTGCTATCTTCGGGGATCACCTTCAAGTTGGTCGGCATCGTATACTCCGCCGTCGCCGAACCCACAAAACTCCCTGCCGTGGTGGCGGCCGGAACACCATCCGCCCCTACCCGCTGCGGTTTTCCCTTAATTAACGGTACCACCGTCGCACGCCACAACACATCCCGTTGATATTTAGGCAAGCGAGGGATCTCCGCCTTTCTCTCATCTGCTCCCACGTCCTTACTCAATGCCCCCGACCATGACGGTCCGTCCTTCACGGGCTGGTAGAACACCCGCCAACCCGATAAATCACAATCCACAAAGTTATCACCCAAGGTAGAGTGCCAACCACACCCCGCACCATGGGCAGAATTCCAAACAACGGAAAGTAAGGCCCCCGTTGTTACCAACGATGTCGACGCAGCTTCCGGCAGAAGACGGTCAAGAAAGTCTCCAGTATCCCCCAAAGGGGTAAAAGCAACGTAGGTCGGAACTGGCACGTCTGGGGCGCCCCCAGTAAGGAGTCCAACAACTTGGCCATCGATCATGATGGGCCCGCCCGAATCCCCCATTGTAGTCGCCCCCTCCCCAGGGTTGATGGATGCAAATATCTCACGCCCTCCAAGCAGCGGGTCGGGCCGGACAGTTTCCGTGGTAGCCGCAAACCTGTGAAATCTATTGCTGGAAACAAGGGGATTGACGCTGCTTGCTTCGGGGCCGAAACCAAAGCCTTGGATCTGTTCAGGCTCGACGAGACTGACTCCATGAGGATCCGGGTCAGTACGCAACCGCGGTTGGTAGAATCTATTCAGTGGAGCGTACTCCAAGAGATGAAGATCTCGTTCCAGGTGAAGCGCCATGATATCCATGTCTGCAGCCTCCTCACACTCCACTACCCCCACAACATTGTCGCTCAAGTAACTGTTAGCAGGAATTGGCATGCCATTAGGGTCTCGTTCACTATATACCTGTATGGTCAAATCCTCATCGGGGCAATGATGCTGTGGGAGAAAATGTGCGACATGTTCAACCGTTAGCACCCACCTCGAGTTGATGACCACACCACCTCCTATGGAATGATATCGTTGTCCAGATTCGACAAAACTTATAACTACTCGAACCGCCCAAGGGTACTGAAGTTGAGGATTTTCTGTGGCAGGAGTCGAGTTAGGATTCACGCCCTGTTGATAACTATTCATAATATTCATCATCTCCGTCTCTCAATACAGATTCAGACTTTGATGCAGATGCTGCTATCGCGGAAGAGCTCCCAACACCAATAAGTGCAGATACCACTGAGGAGCCAACAGACGCCCCTATACCCTGCGCTCAGAGGTGGCTCTGTTTGTTCAGAAAACTCGGAGTTTTAAGTGGAATCCCTTTGGCAATCACGCTGCCGTTTTCGCTGGCAACATCGCGATGTATCATTCAACTCTGCCGAAAGTGTTTGGCACTTTCAGCAGGATCGGAAAATTTAGATTTAAATAATTTATTTATTTTCTCCGGAAGATGTAAGTAAATAGGAGAAGATAGTTTCATTAGTTTAAAGTTAGTATACGAAATTAAATTATTCAACAACAAACACCATTATTTTTGCGATCGTTCCATATCGTATTGATAATAAGATATATTATTCTTGTTATTGCCCTGTATCCTATTGACAACCTGCATTATTTATCGATAAAAATCATAATATTTCTTTCGACAGTAATTGGCATGGAAAGGAGATAGAAATCGGCTTCATTGGCAATTAGAGCATCAATGTTTTTTTGCGGAAATAAAGATGCAGCTAGAAATATGACGGGTATACAGACAGATGAAACAACTCAGTGAATGTTGCATATCAGGCTTCACTGATGTCCTGCTTATCGCTGGCTACTCAACGCCTAGAGAGAACGAATTTTACTCATCGTACTCGAAGAGACTGAATCGCAAAACGATAGGTTACTCTAAATCAGAGGAGATGCAGGATAAAGTGATAGGGACTTTCATTGAGTGCGAGCACTACTTTTAATGCTCAATCTAACTATTTAATACATGACCCGGCTTTTTGTTGGAAGTTATATATGGACTAATTGCCTCTATATTCCAACTGAAAAAGCCGAGCCTGAATGTATGTGATTCTGATTTTACTATTTTCAAACAAAAAAGCTGAATTTACTGACTATATTATCTCGTGTTGTACCACTTCATAACCCGAGTTCACCAGCGATGATATTACGTTGAATATCGGATGTACCCGAATAAATGACTGATGCGATGGAATTGCGCAGTTCTCTCTCCGTAGGGCTCTCGGCTAGATAGCCTTGTGCTCCGTAGATCCGCAGTGCATCCAGCGAGAACTTCGTGTATGTTTCAGAAACGAACAGTTTCGCACAGGCAGCTTCCATCATGGCGTCTTTGCCCGCGTCCTTAAGTCGCCCTACTCGATAGACGAGTTCACGTGCGGCATCCAGATTGACTTTCATGTCAGCGATACGATGAGATATAGCCTGATTCTTCCCAATGGGCTGACCGAACTGGCAGCGTTTACGTGCGTGAGCGATACATGCTTCAAGGCTGCGGCTCATCGCTCCTAAAGTGGTGGCAAGAATACATCCACGTTCGTGTTCCATGGCGCTTTCGAAAACTTTAACGCCTCGTCCTTCTCTGCCCAGTATCGCATCGGCCGGGACACGGCAGTCTTTGAGCGTTATCCTTCCCATCTGTGCTGTGCGCATTCCCATCTTTTCCAGAGGCGAACTTAACTCTATACCCGGGTTTGTTGTTTCAACAAGGAAAGCAGTTATACCTAGTGGGCCAAGAGTGGGATCGATCGTGGCGTAAATAACACAAAGATCGGCAATTGGGGCGTTCGTAATATAAGTTTTCGAGCCGTTGAGGATATAGCTGTCACCGTCTCGCACAGCGTGGGTGCGCATAGAGAACACGTCCGACCCGGCTTCTTCTTCTGTCGAACCATTAGCACCGATCAACGAGCCGTCCATCAGGCCGGGTAGAAAGCGTAAACGCTGTTCTGGTGTGCCATGGATAGCCAGCGGCATGGCAACGGTCCACAGGTGGGCGTTGAGTGAAAACAGCAGACCCAGATCCTCGCAACCATACCCCAGTCCTTCCATAACCGTGAGGAGATCGGACAATGGTGCTCCGGCTCCACCCCGGTCTTTGGGTATGGCCATGCTGATCAGTCCGAATTCTGCGCATTTTTGCCAGCCGTCCCGATGGAAAATACCGGCTCGGTCAGAGGCTACTATATCCATGTTTAGCTGGTCGCGGGCAAAACGCGCGGCATTATCACGCAATGATATCCGTTGTTCATCAATTCGGTGTGGCATCGGAAATGTGCTCCAGAAGTTGATAATTGATCTTGCCTGTTGAAGTACGGGGAAGATTAGGCAGGTATCTGAAATGGTCAGGCACCATGTACTGTGCAAGTCGTTCGTAGCAGAACCTACTTAGATCCATTGGGGAGATCAGTGAATCGTGTTGTACGAGAAACGCGGTGATGGTGGTATTCTCGTCTGCCTTAGAGCTGATTACCGCACAGCCAGCAAGTTCAGGATGAGCCATCAGGCATGATTCGATTTCGTCCAGTTCTATCCGGTATCCATGACGTTTGATCATTCGATCAAGCCGCCCCATAAAAATGTAGCCTTCAGGCGAAGGGCGAACCATATCTCCGGTGTTGTACCAGCGTTTGTTGTTGAGGTAGAAGACCTTCTGGGCTGTTTTTTCGGGATCATTCCAATAATTGGAAATCACGGAAGGTCCTGAGACGCACAACAGGCCAGGTTTACCCTCTGGTACTGGTTGTAGATGCTCATCGACAACGATAGTTTCGCAGTGATCACAGGGATGACCTATCGACAATGGTTCGGTGCGGTCTGGCGGTATGAATGTAGGCACTTGATAGACAGTGCACACGTTGGTTTCTGTGGGGCCATACAGGTTGTAGTAAGCAGGTTCAGGCCACAATTGCAGCAATTTGCTCAATTTCGTGATAGGGAAAACTTCCCCGGCGAACAGCACAAGGCGTAGTCGGTTATGAGCAGAGTTTCCTTTCTTGTGTTGCTCAGCCATCATACCTAAGATTGCAGGGGCTGAGTACCAGATGGTAATCTCTCGCTTGGATATAAATGTGGCGAGATGTCGTGGACTCGCAGCAAGATCGGTGTCAATTAGGTGGACACATGCACCGTTCTTCACAGAAACATAGATGTCAAAGATCGACAAGTCGAAGTGAAATGGCGCGTGGCTGGAGACTTGGTCTTCTGCCGTCACATTAAAGAAGGCTGAGGCCCATTCGACGAAGCTAGCTGCGTTGCGATGGCTTATCGCGACCCCTTTCGGGGTTCCGGAAGAACCGGAAGTGTACAGGATATACGCGAGCCTATCCGCATCCGGCAAGCTGCGCGGGTAGTCGTGTTTCTCACCATGCAGTATATCCAGCATTTGCCATTCATTACACGTGTCACTCGTTTTCTCATTACGTGGCTGTATCACAACCACGCGAGATTCAAGCTGGGGTGCGGCTTGTATCAGATATGACGCTGATTCGTGATCGGTAAAGATGATTCGGACATCGCAATCGCCGAATATGGTCGAAGCACGCGAGCCTGTACTGCCTACGTCAGCGGGCACATATGCTGCGCCCAGACGGAGCACACCAAAAATGGCTGCTAGAGTCAGGGAGCTCTTGTGCATGAAAATTCCTACACGATCACCTACGGCGACTCCCTTCTGATGAAGAAAAGCTGCAATTCTATCCGCTGCGGCCGAAAGTTCTTCGTAACTCATTGCCGAATCGTCAGAATCAATGACTGCATGAGCATCAGGGTATCGTGCAGTGGTGTCGTCTAAGTATTTCGCCAAGTCTGCCAAAGGTTCAGTCTGTTCTGGCAATACGATTTCAGCTGTCATTCTTTATCCTCTGACAACTTCTCATCCACATAACGCGCGATTTCGCGAATAGTAGTAAAACGCGTCCTTGGATCACTGACACCGACAATGATGTCGAATTCATCTTCCACAAACGAGACCAGACGCATAGTCGCCAAGGATGAAAGAACTCCTGACTCTCCCAGATTTAGGTCGTCAGAAATTTCTGAGTCATTTCCTTTCAAAATTTCGTTGATAACAAATGCACGGATTTTCATCAAAGACATAGGGTTTCCTCTAATGGTAATGGGTTATTAATGTTTACTGTGGGGTTGCTGGATTGACAACTGACGCTTCTTTTGGAGGGAGAGCCAAGACGACGTGTGGCCAACGGAATACGGCTGCGGAGGCCTCAGCTTGACCACCGAATCCGTACAGCAACACTGTATCTCCTGGTTTAATGCGCCCATCGGCTGCCGCAGTATAGGCGTTGAACGGCATTAATACTGGCCCAATATTGGCGACTTGCGGGAAAGTATTCACGACCCGGTCAGGTTCGATACCTAACGCATTAGCGGAGAACTCAGCATGCCAAGCCGTCGGCGTGTTTACTACGACAAAGTCAATATCTTTCAATTCAAGTCCGGCCTTCTTCAGAGCGCCTTTAGCGGTATTTAGAAGATATGGCTCAGCGGTAGCACGTAGCACGTGGGAGATGGAAGGGTCTACGCGTAAACGGATCTTCTGCCCAGCAGGTGTCGTTCCCGAAGTATCCTCAACGGCGTCCAGCAGCCAAGTCCCGCAGGTTTCGCCAGTGTGTAAAGACTCAGCACCCAATAAACCAAACCCGTCTTCAACCGGACCGACTAAGAACGCCGCCGAAGCATCCCCGCACAGACGCAGAGTGACATCGTCGGCTTCGATCGCACGTGATAATCTGGATGTTGTGACAACCAGAACTTGTTCTTTCAGGCCTGCCTGCACCAGAGCGCACGCTGTCAACAATCCTGACATAGATCCGCCACAGGTTGCTTCTACGTTGAATGCGCCACCACCCGTTCCCAGTGCTTGTGCAAGATATCCTGCGTCACCGGATCCGATGCGATCAGGGAACATCGACACCGCAATTAGGCAATCTACCTCAGTTGGTGAAATACCTGCTGCATCCAATACGCGGCGCCCTGCTTCAACTCCGAGTGCTACACTTCCCTCACCATGGGTCACAACCCGGCGCTCGATGCTACCAAAAAAGGGATCGTCCAAATAACGATCCATAGCCGCATCATAGTGATTAACTTTCCGGTGCTTGTGCGAACTCGTTGACGTCGATGCCGTTTCTGATGGCTTGCTCTTTTGCGGTGACGGAGTTTCTCCACCCCACCAATTGTTTGTGCGTACTCCATCAGGTAAATACACAGCTATCGCTTGAATTCCTGCCGATCGCATATAGTTTCCTCAAAGAATTAAACATAAAGTTAACCAGAAGTCTGGTTAAGTTAATTTGCACACCAAAGTTCTGGTAGAAAAACAGATTCGGAGTCGAAGTTGATGGCAATATCAACACCGAGAGGTATGGTGAACATCGGGGTATGGCAACTATCAAAGTCTGCCAAAATGGTCACTTCCCTATTATTTAGGACTTCTTTAAGAATATTCAGGAAATTTCTACCTGTTCCCCGATCATTAAATTGTCCGTGTTTTCCAAGAATAATTGCTGAAGTTTTATTAAAGGTTCCATATAACAGAAGGTGAGCAAAAACGCGTTCAATTTGCTCTTCCCAACATTGGGCCATAAAAAGTGACAACATCTGTTTTACTATATATTCCAAGCAATAAAACGGTAATATCAGAATAACCAATAATGATTTCTTGGTCTTTTTTAATTTTTAATAACGTTATAATCAATATAAGGCAATATTGAATCAGGGTTATAGCTATCTACTGTGAGCATAATACATCTGACTTCTGGATCCCGAAGTAAAGCATTAAATTCTTCCATTCTTTGCATAATGCTCTATGAACGATAGAAAACACTTTTCCTGTCAGTATTTCTGTTTTTGTTTTAAAACTTGTTTTTTAGATATTTAACACTTTTTTAGATACTTAATATTTTTTGTAAAACGAGTGGGAGTAAAAGCTGTGGTGAGAGTTTAAAGAAGAAAAAAATCCAATAGTTTCACCGATAAACTGAGAGAAAGTTATAGAAAGTTTTTGTGGATGAATCATAGTGGCTTTATATCTTAATCATAAAAATCCACACCCCTAATATCAAAAAAATGATATGAGAGGTGCAGAAATACACTATTCAGAATTTGAATAATGCTATTGGATTGGCTGAATCACTTTTTCAACTGGCTCTTGAAATCACGTTTATTATGACCAGTGTAAAGCTGACGTGGGCGAGCAATCCTCAAACCTTCATCGTGCATTTCGTTCCAGTGTGCAATCCAGCCGATAGTACGGGCGATGGCGAAAATCACAGTGAACATGGTTGATGGAATACCCATAGCTTTCAGAATGATGCCAGAGTAAAAATCAACGTTCGGGTACAGTTTTTTCTCAATGAAGTATGGGTCATTCAGGGCAATGCGTTCCAGCTCCATCGCGACTTCCAGAAGACTATCATTAAGGCCCAGTTCATTCAATACTTCGTGGCAAGTTTCACGCATAACTGTTGCGCGGGGATCGTAGTTTTTGTAAACACGGTGCCCAAAGCCCATCAGGCGGAAAGAATCATTCTTATCTTTGGCGCGAGCAATAAATTCAGGAATGTGGTCGACGGTTTGGATCTCTTCCAGCATACGTAAGCAGGCTTCGTTTGCGCCACCATGTGCCGGCCCCCACAAAGATGCAATACCTGCGGCAATACAAGCAAATGGGTTGGCACCAGAAGAACCTGCGGTGCGTACTGTTGAAGTCGACGCATTTTGTTCATGATCTGCATGCAGAATGAAAATGCGATCCATTGCGCGTTCCAGTACTGGGTTAACCTTATATTCTTCACAAGGTGTTGAGAACATCATGTACAGGAAGTTGGCCGCATAAGAAAGATCGTTACGTGGGTAAACGAAAGGCTGCCCAAGGGAATATTTGTAACACATCGCCGCAACAGTTGGCATTTTGGACAACAGGCGGTAAGCGGTGATTTCGCGGTGACGAGGATTATGAACATCCAACGCATCATGATAGAAGGCAGCCAATGCGCCAGTAACACCACAAAGTACAGCCATTGGGTGAGAATCACGACGGAAACCATGGAACAGGCGGGTAATCTGTTCGTGGATCATTGTATGGCGAGTCACCGTAGTTTTGAATTTTTCGTATTCTTCGGGTGTTGGCGGTTCGCCGTACAGCAGAATATAACAGACTTCCAGATAGGTTGATTCCGTTGCGAGCTGATCGATAGGAAAACCACGGTGCAGCAAAATGCCTTCATTGCCATCAATATAGGTGATTTTCGACTCACAGGAGGCAGTGGAAGTAAAGCCGGGATCGTAGGTATAGAAGCCCTTTGAGCCGAGGGTACGAACGTCAATTACTTCAGAACCTAGGGTCGGCGTTAGTACGTCTAGTTCGATAGCAGCTGAACCATTTATGTTCAACGTAGCCTTTTTATCAGCCATTTACATCTCCTTAGCGCTTATTTTTATAACCCCTAACAACCATATAGGCGCAATTTATACTGTGCCAAAGGCATTGTGCTACCGGAGAGAATTTAAAATCAGGCTGGTATCACACTTATAACGCTGAAATCTCATTACGGATGACAATGGTTTTCAGGTTGTTAAAAAGTTTCCGGGAATTATGTTTAAAGCATTATTAACATCAAATGTTATCATTTTGTGCTTATACAATGCTTTTACATAACCTCTGTTTTTCGATGAGTATGTTTTTTCATCGGAAAACGACGATAAATAATATATAACGACAGAGATGTAAGGTAAATGTTTAATCTTTGTCAAACAAGATAATGGTTTTTATGATAAATGTTTGAAGCGTGATCTTTCTCACTGTTCCCGCTAAATGTTAACAATCATATTGTGTGGGAATTGTAATAACAATGTGAAGTACTTATACTTCTTCGAGGTCTCCGGATTACCCTGATGTAGGAGCACCCAGCGTAACCAAATCACAACTTTTGATAAACATGTAAGGATTGTTAATTTAATTATGTTGTGTCTTTGTATCCTCTTAGCGCTGTCTGATTCCCGCCCAGGACCGGAGGATGGAAAATAAAAAAAAGCTTTGTGGGCAAAATTGTGAAAAAACAAAGACCTGTCAACCTTGATCTGCGGACGATTAACCAACCCGTCTCCGCGATAGCATCGATCTTGCACCGTATCTCAGGCGTCATCACCTTTATCGCAGTTGGTATTCTGCTGTGGTTGTTGGGTATGTCACTGTCTTCGCAGGAGGGCTTCCTACAAGCATCTGAAATCATGACTGGCTTCTTCGCCAAATTTATCCTGTGGGGGATATTGACGGCGCTGGCTTACCACATTTGTGGGGGCATCCGCCATGTGTTGATGGATTTTGGTTTCCTGGAAGAAAACCTCGTTACCGGTAGTGCATCTGCCAAAGTGGCAATAGTGATCGCGGTTATTCTGTCTATTCTGGCTGGGGTATTATTATGGTAAGCAACGCATCCGCATTGGGTCGTACGGGTATTCAGGATTGGCTGCTGCTACGTGCATCTGCAATTATTATTGTTTTATACGTTCTCTATATCGTTGGTTTCGTTGCAACAACGTCGGATATTACTTATGAAGTCTGGCGTGGTTTCTTTTCTTCATCTCTCACTAAAGTGTTTACCGTGTTGACACTGCTTTCCATTCTGGTTCATGCCTGGATTGGCATGTGGCAGGTGCTGACAGATTATGTCAAGCCACTTGCACTGTGTCTGGTGCTGCAACTGGTGATTATTGTGGCGCTGTTGTCTTATTTGATTTACGGAACAATTGTTGTGTGGGGTGCATAAATGAAACTGCCAGTAAGAGAGTTTGACGCTGTTGTTATTGGTGCTGGTGGCGCAGGTATGCGTGCTGCACTGCAAATTTCACAAATGGGTTTATCCTGCGCCTTGATTTCCAAGGTGTTTCCAACCCGTTCTCATACTGTTTCAGCACAGGGCGGAATTACCGTCGCTCTGGGTAATACCCATGACGATAACTGGGAATGGCACATGTATGATACGGTAAAAGGTTCCGACTATATCGGTGACCAGGATGCCATCGAATATATGTGTAAGACTGGCCCGGAAGCAATTCTGGAACTGGAACATATGGGTTTACCATTCTCCCGTCTGGATGATGGTCGTATTTATCAGCGTCCATTTGGCGGACAATCTAGAAATTTTGGTGGCGAACAGGCTGCCCGCACTGCCGCCGCTGCTGACCGTACTGGTCATGCTCTATTGCATACTCTGTATCAACAGAACCTGAAGAACCACACAACTATTTTCTCTGAGTGGTATTCACTGGATTTGGTTAAAAATCAGGATGGCGCCATTGTTGGTTGTACTGCTATCTGTATTGAAACCGGTGAAGTAGTTTATTTCAAAGCCAAGGCAACCATTCTGGCAACTGGTGGTGCTGGTCGTATCTTCCAATCCACAACGAACGCGCACATCAATACGGGTGATGGTGTTGGTATGGCCCTGCGTGCTGGCGTTCCTGTACAAGATATGGAAATGTGGCAATTCCACCCAACCGGCATTGCCGGTGCAGGTGTTTTGGTCACAGAAGGTTGTCGTGGTGAAGGCGGTTATCTGCTGAATAAAGATGGTGAACGCTTCATGGAGCGTTATGCACCAAACGCCAAAGACCTTGCTGGCCGTGATGTGGTTGCACGTTCCATGATGATCGAAATCCGTGAAGGCCGTGGCTGTGAAGGTCCATGGGGTCCTCATGTGAAATTGAAACTGGATCATCTGGGTAAAGACGTTCTGGAATCTCGTTTGCCGGGTATTCTTGAATTATCCCGTACTTTTGCTCACGTAGACCCGGTTAAAGAACCGATTCCAGTTATCCCAACCTGCCACTATATGATGGGTGGTATTCCAACCAAGATCACAGGTCAGGCGCTGACAGTAAACGAAAAAGGCGAAGATGTGGTGATTCCAGGTCTGTTTGCCGTGGGTGAGATTGCTTGCGTGTCTGTTCACGGGGCTAACCGCCTTGGTGGTAACTCACTGCTTGATTTGGTGGTATTTGGTCGTTCCGCAGGTCTGCATCTGAAAGAGTGCCTGATGGAACAAGGCACCAGTCGTGATGCCAGCGAATCTGACGTCGATGCAGCACTGCAACGTCTGAATCGTTGGAACAATACTCGTTCCGGTGAAGATCCGGTCGATATCCGCAAAGCATTGCAAGCATGTATGCAACACAATTTCTCGGTATTCCGTGAAGGTGACGCAATGGCGAGAGGCTTGGATGAGCTGAAAGTTATTCGTGAACGTCTGAAAAATGCCCGTCTGGATGATACTTCATCAGAATTCAATACGCAGCGTATTGAATGTCTGGAATTGGATAACCTGATGGAAACTGCTTATTCAACGGCGGTTGCTGCAAATTTCCGTACAGAAAGCCGCGGCGCTCACAGCCGTTTTGACTATCCAGAACGTGATGACGCTAACTGGCTGTGCCATAGCCTGTATTTACCGCAAACTGAGAGCATGACTCGTCGTGAAGTGAATATGCAGCCGACGCTGCGTGAAGCTTTCCCGCCGAAAGTGCGTTCTTACTAATTTGCGTTGCTGATGTTCCGGTTGCGGAGAAATAGATTATGAAACTTGAATTCTCGATTTATCGTTACAATCCAGATGTAGACGATGCGCCTCATATGCAGGACTACACACTGGAAGCACAGGAAGGGCGTGACATGATGTTGCTGGATGCACTTATCCAGCTAAAAGAACAAGACCCAACCTTAGCATTTCGTCGTTCTTGCCGTGAGGGGGTTTGTGGCTCTGACGGCGTGAATATGAACGGCAAAAATGGCTTGGCTTGTGTTACGCCAGTTTCAGCGCTGCGTCGTGGCAATAAGAAAATTGTGATTCGCCCATTGCCAGGTTTGCCAGTGGTTCGTGATCTGGTTGTTGATATGGGGCAATTCTACGCGCAATATGAAAAAATCCGTCCTTATCTGATTAATGACGGCAAAAATCCACCTGCACGTGAGCACCTGCAATCACCAGAACAACGTGAAAAACTGGATGGCCTGTATGAATGTATCCTGTGTGCCTGCTGTTCGACGTCTTGTCCGTCGTTCTGGTGGAATCCAGATAAGTTCATTGGCCCAGCAGGTCTTTTGGCCGCATATCGTTTTCTGATTGACAGCCGTGATACTGAAACGACTTCACGATTGGACAATCTGAATGACGCATTTAGTGTTTTCCGCTGTCACGGGATCATGAACTGTGTCAACGTATGTCCTAAAGGTCTGAATCCGACAAAAGCGATTGGCCATATTAAATCTATGCTGCTGAAACACAGCGCATAAATGGAATTTTGTGCATAAATAGCACATAAACTGCGTGTAAATACTGCATATAATGTTGCCCTCCACAATTTTGAAATAAATATCAAATCGGTGGAGGGCATAAAGAATGAAAAATGATAAATTGCCTGCTGCTCAAGACGTCGCATATTCCTAAATAAAGGAACCTTTAGAAACTGATATTCAGTTTTTAAAGGTTCCTTGAAGGGTGGAAAAACCCAAATAGAGAACATGCATTAAGCACGTCCAAATGAACCTTTTATCAGCACCGCTAATTAAGCGGAATTTGTTAACCACGGCGAAAACTAAAGCTTTTAAAGCTTAAGGGATCACAATGCAGAACGGCGCAATGAAGGACTGGCTGGACTCAAGCTTTCTGGCTGGTGCAAACCAGTCTTACATAGAGCAAATCTATGAAGACTATATAACCGATCCTAATTCTGTTGATGCGAGTTGGAGAGAAATTTTCCAACAATTACCGGATGCAGGACTTAGCGGGGAACAACTTCACTCACAGACTCGTGACTACTTCCGTCGTCTGGCAAAGGATGCCACTCGTTACCACACTTCAGTCAGCGATCCAGCAATGGATGCAAAACAAGTCAAAGTTTTGCAGCTCATCAATGCATTCCGCTTCCGCGGACACCAACATGCAAACCTTGATCCATTGGGATTATGGAAACAGGAACCTGTATCTGATCTCGATCCTGCTTTCCATAATTTAACAAAAGCGGATTTTGAAGAAACGTTTAATGTGGGCTCTTTTGCCATTGGCAAAGAGACAATGAAACTGGCGGATCTGTATGACGCATTGAAGCGCATTTACTGCGGTTCAATCGGCGCAGAATACATGCATATCACCAATACAGAAGAAAAACGTTGGATTCAGCAACGTCTGGAGTCTGTAACAGTAGGTTCACAGTTCAATGACGAAGAAAAGCATCGTTTCCTGAAAGAATTAACGTCAGCCGAAGGGTTGGAACGTTATTTAGGTGCTAAGTTCCCGGGGGCGAAACGTTTCTCCTTGGAAGGTGGTGATGCGCTTATTCCTATGTTGAAAGAGTTGATCCGCCATGCAGGTAAACAAGATACCCGCGAAGTTGTGCTGGGAATGGCTCACCGTGGCCGTCTGAACGTTCTGGTTAACCTCTTGGGCAAAAAGCCAGTTGATCTGTTTGACGAGTTTGCAGGTAAACACAAAGAACACCTTGGAACGGGTGACGTGAAATACCATCAAGGTTTCTCTTCCGATTTTGAAACTGAAGGTGGTTTAGTGCATCTGGCACTCGCTTTTAACCCATCTCACCTTGAAATTGTTAGCCCTGTTGTTATTGGTTCAGTACGTGCCCGTCGTGATCGTCTTGATGAAGGCCGCAGTAACATGGTCTTGCCTGTCACCATCCACGGTGATGCAGCCGTAATAGGGCAGGGAATTGTTCAGGAAACACTGAACATGTCTCAGGCGCGTGGCTATGAAGTTGGCGGTACTGTCCGTATCGTGGTTAACAACCAAATTGGTTTCACTACTTCTAACCCGAAAGATGCGCGTTCAACACAATATTGTACTGATATTGTGAAAATGGTTCAGGCACCGATTTTCCATGTTAACGCGGATGATCCGGAAGCAGTTGCATTCGTTACTCGTCTGGCGCTTGACTTCCGTAATACCTTCAAACGTGACGTGATGATTGATCTGGTTTGTTATCGTCGCCACGGTCATAACGAAGCTGATGAGCCAAGTGCAACTCAGCCACTGATGTACCAGAAAATCAAAAAACAACCAACTGCACGTAAAATCTATGCAGATAAGTTGATAGCAGAAGGTTTGCTGGCTGCTAATGATGTGACTGAGATGGTTAACCTGTACCGTGATGCTCTGGATCATGGTGAATGTGTTGTTGATGAGTGGCGTCCTATGGGGCTGCATTCATTCACGTGGGAACCTTACCTGAATCACGAATGGGATGAAGAACATCCGCATAAAGTGGAGATGAAACGCTTGCAGGATCTCGGTAAGCGCATCAGCACGATCCCTACTGAAGTGGAAATGCATTCACGTGTCTCAAAAATTTATGCCGACCGTGCAGAAATGGCTAACGGCAATAAATTGTTTGACTGGGGTGGTGCGGAAACACTGGCATATGCAACTTTGGTTGATGAAGGCGTTCCGGTGCGTCTTTCTGGTGAAGATGCTGGTCGTGGTACATTCTTCCACCGTCACGCTGTTATTCACAATCAGACCAATGCTTCTGTGTATGTACCTTTGGCAAATGTTCACAATGGCCAGGGAGCATTCAGAGTATGGGACTCTGTACTTTCAGAAGAAGCGGTATTGGCATTTGAATACGGTTATGCAACTACGGAACCTCGCGCCCTGACGATTTGGGAAGCGCAGTTTGGTGACTTTGCCAACGTTGCTCAGGTTGTGATTGACCAGTTCATCAGCTCCGGTGAACAGAAATGGGGCCGTATGTGTGGTCTGGTTATGCTGCTGCCGCATGGCTATGAAGGGCAGGGACCAGAGCACTCATCGGCACGTCTGGAGCGTTATTTGCAACTGTGTGCAGAACAAAACATGCAGGTTTGCGTACCATCAACTCCAGCTCAGGTTTATCACATGCTGCGCCGTCAGGCTCTGCGTGGTATGCGCCGTCCGCTCATCGTTATGTCACCTAAGTCGCTGCTGCGTCATCCATTGGCTGTATCTAGCCTGGATGAACTGGCTAACGGTAAATTTGAGCCAGTCATTGGTGAAATTGATGCCTTAGATCCAAAAGGTGTTAAACGCGTTGTACTTTGTTCCGGTAAAGTTTATTACGATCTGTTGGAACAGCGTCGTAAGAATGAACAGACCAATGTCGCTATCGTGCGTATCGAACAGCTGTATCCATTCCCACGTCAGCATTTGCAGGCTCAGCTTGAGCAGTATGCCCATGTTCATGACTTCGTCTGGTGTCAGGAAGAGCCACTGAACCAAGGGGCTTGGTATTGCAGTCAACATAATTTCCGTGAAGCTATCCCATTTGGGGCATCTTTACGTTATGCAGGTCGTCCAGCATCTGCTTCCCCGGCTGTGGGATATACGTCTGTTCACCAGAAGCAACAGAAAGCACTGGTTGATGACGCACTGAACGTTGAATAAATAAGGATAGAAAATGAGTAGCGTAGAAATTCTGGTTCCAGACCTTCCTGAATCTGTTGCAGATGCCACTGTTGCGACATGGCATAAAAAAACAGGTGACACCATTGAGCGTGACGAAGTACTGGTTGAAATTGAAACTGACAAAGTTGTTTTGGAAGTACCAGCAAGTGAAGCCGGTGTTCTGGAAGCAATTTTGGAAGAAGAGGGTGCCACTGTACTGTCCAAACAACTACTCGGCCGCATCCGTTTGGGTGACAGCGCTGGCATGCCTGCTGAAGTAAAAGAAAAAACAGAAGCAACTCCAGCACAGCGCCAGACTGCTTCTTTGGAAGAAGAAAGCAATGATGCACTGAGTCCGGCTGTTCGCCGCCTGATTGCAGAACACGATTTAGATCCTGCTGTAATTAAAGGTAGTGGTGTTGGTGGACGTATTGTCCGTGAAGACGTAGAAAAATATATTGCTGCGAATAAAAAAGAGGGTGATAAACCTGCTGCGTCTGCACCTGCTGCACAGCAATCCTCACTGCCACATCGCAGTGAAAAACGCGTACCAATGACGCGTCTGCGCAAACGTGTCGCAGAGCGTCTGCTGGAAGCGAAAAACAATACAGCGATGTTGACGACTTTCAATGAAGTTAACATGAAACCAATTCAGGAGCTGCGTAAGCAGTATGGCGATGCGTTTGAAAAACGCCATGGCATGCGTTTAGGCTTCATGTCTTTCTATGTGAAAGCGGTGGTTGAAGCGTTGAAACGCTATCCAGAAGTGAATGCTTCCATCGATGGCACTGACGTGGTTTACCACAACTATTTTGATATCAGCATTGCAGTATCTACGCCACGTGGTCTGGTTACACCAGTATTGCGTGATGCAGATGCACTGAGCATGGCTGACATTGAGAAAAGCATCAAAGAGCTGGCGATTAAAGGCCGCGACGGTAAGCTGACCGTTGAAGAACTCACTGGCGGTAATTTCACTATTACTAATGGCGGTGTCTTCGGCTCCCTGATGTCTACCCCGATCATTAACCCACCACAAAGTGCGATTCTTGGCATGCATGCCATCAAAGATCGTCCAATGGCAGTCAATGGTCAGGTTGAGATCCTCCCAATGATGTATCTGGCGCTGTCCTATGACCACCGTCTGATTGACGGCCGTGAGTCAGTAGGCTTCCTGGTGACCATCAAAGAAATGCTGGAAGATCCAACACGTTTGTTGCTGGATGTGTAGCATCACTATCGGTGGAATTACTGTCGGTAGAGAGCGCTGAATTCCGCCAAGTCTGAAGTAGTACGATGTTGATGTAAAAATGTATATGCAGGCCAGCCTTCGGGCTGGTCATATCCAGAGCAACAAAATAGAAGGTAATTTACCTTTCTTAGATTAAATTATGGATAGAACATCATGAATTTACACGAGTATCAGGCAAAACAACTTTTTGCACGGTATGGTTTACCAGCGCCTGCTGGCTATGCTTGTACCACTCCGCGCGAAGCAGAAGAAGCAGCATCCAAGATTGGTTCAGGCCCTTGGGTCGTTAAATGTCAGGTTCATGCAGGTGGCCGCGGTAAGGCTGGTGGCGTGAAAGTCGTCAACAGTAAGGAAGATATCCGCGCTTTTGCTGAACTTTGGCTGGGTAAACGACTGGTTACTTACCAGACAGATGCACAGGGACAGCCTGTTCATCAGATCTTGGTAGAAGGGGCAACCGATATTGCCAAGGAGCTGTATCTTGGGGCTGTTGTTGACCGTGGTACGCGTCGTGTAGTGTTCATGGCCTCTACTGAAGGTGGCGTCGAAATAGAAAAAGTGGCGGAAGAAACGCCCGAGCTGATTCATAAAGCAATTATCGACCCACTGGCTGGCCCTATGCCGTATCAAGGCCGTGAATTGGCGTTCAAACTCGGTTTAACTGGTAAACAAGTTGGTCAATTTACCAAGATTTTCTTGGGATTGGCAAACCTGTTCCTGGAGCGTGATCTGGCGATGGTTGAAATCAACCCGCTGGTTATCACAACTCAGGGTGATCTTGTCTGTCTGGATGGAAAACTGGGTGCAGATGGTAACGCCATGTTCCGTCAGGCTGAATTGCGTGAGATGCACGATCCTTCACAGGAAGATCCACGTGAAGCTCAGGCTGCTCAATGGGAACTGAACTATGTTGCGCTGGATGGCAACATTGGTTGTATGGTGAATGGCGCAGGTCTGGCAATGGGAACGATGGACATTGTCAAACTGCACGGTGGTGCACCGGCAAACTTCCTTGATGTGGGGGGGGGCGCGACAAAAGAGCGTGTTACCGAAGCATTTAAAATCATCTTGTCAGATGAAAATGTTAAAGCTGTTTTGGTCAATATCTTTGGTGGTATCGTCCGCTGTGACTTGATTGCTGACGGCATTATTGGTGCGGTGGAAGAAGTCGGAGTTCACGTACCGGTTGTCGTTCGTCTGGAAGGAAACAATGCTGAACTGGGCGCTAAAAAACTGGCAGACAGTGGCTTGAACATCATTGCAGCTACCAGTTTGACAGACGCAGCTAAACAGGCAGTAGCAGCAGCGGGGAATAAATAATGTCTATTTTAATCGATAAAAACACCAAAGTGATTTGTCAGGGTTTCACTGGTAGCCAAGGTACATTCCACTCCGAACAGGCGATTGCTTACGGTACTCAAATGGTTGGCGGTGTAACTCCAGGTAAAGGTGGTACTGAGCATTTGGGATTGCCTGTGTTCAATACCGTGCGTGAAGCGGTTGAAGCGACTGGTGCGACCGCTTCCGTTATCTATGTTCCGGCGCCTTTCTGTAAAGATTCCATTCTGGAAGCGATTGATGCAGGTATTAAACTGATCATCACGATTACAGAAGGTATTCCAACACTCGATATGTTGACAGTGAAGGTGAAACTGGATCAAGCCGGTGTTCGCATGATTGGGCCTAACTGCCCGGGAGTCATTACACCTGACGAATGTAAGATCGGTATCATGCCTGGTCATATTCACAAAGCGGGTAAAGTGGGTATTGTATCCCGTTCTGGTACGTTGACTTATGAAGCTGTTAAGCAGACTACTGACGCTGGGTTAGGGCAATCTACCTGTGTTGGTATCGGCGGCGACCCAATCCCTGGCTCAAACTTTATCGATATTCTGAAACTGTTCCAAGAAGACCCACAGACAGAAGCCATTGTTATGATTGGTGAAATCGGTGGTACAGCAGAAGAAGAAGCGGCTGCTTATATCAAAGAGCATGTGACTAAACCTGTTGTAGCTTATATTGCAGGTGTAACTGCGCCTAAAGGTAAGCGTATGGGGCATGCGGGTGCGATTATCGCAGGTGGTAAGGGTACAGCAGATGAGAAATTTGCTGCACTGGAAGCGGCAGGCGTTAAAACGGTACGTAGCCTTGCTGACATTGGTGAAGCAGTAAAAGCATTACTGGCATAATTAGTTTCAAAATAAGCCATTTTTATAGAAAAAGGCCACCTTTGGGTGGCTTTTTATTTTTATTCATAATATTAACAGTGGGTTAGTTCATTTATAAAGTCAGTTATTTTCCAATTTAATTTAACTGGATTTGGAAGGTCCCATTTATTTGATTAATTTAACCCGAAATATCGAAAAAATATATTTTTTGAAGAATGAAAATGAAAAGTTAATTTTCTAATGTTTTTTACAGCAAAAAAGAAATTACAGCCTATTACAAATAACAACCTATTAACAACTGGTAAACCAGATTGAAATAATAGAGGCAAAGCTTAACAAAACAAGTAAAAAATTGTCTAAAATCAAGTTATTACTATGAAATAAGTTGGCTAAACTTGATTAAATTGATCTAAGATATATAGATATTAAGCTGGGAATACACGGCATTGTTGACCTATATTCAGAATTCTAAGCTGAATCACGTAAAATTTATTTATTGTGTGTGAATATAGGCGTAATATTATTGTGGTATATACTGAATCTTTGATTTCGTTAATAATTCATTATTGTGTTTGAGGCATTTATTGCTGGTAGTTACGAGACTTTCGTTTTACGAAGTCGGGTTGCCGCAAGTCGGTGTCCTTCCTGCTAGGAGCAAGGAGTCAAGATGTTTGATATTGTCGAACTGTCACGATTACAGTTTGCCTTAACTGCCATGTACCATTTTCTGTTCGTACCATTAACGCTGGGCATGGCGTTTTTGCTTGCGATCATGGAAACGGTATATGTCCTTTCTGGCAAACAAATCTATAAAGATATGACAAAATTCTGGGGCAAGTTATTCGGTATTAACTTTGCTCTGGGTGTCGCAACGGGCTTGACCATGGAGTTCCAGTTCGGAACTAACTGGTCATATTTCTCACACTATGTTGGTGATATTTTCGGTGCGCCGCTGGCCATCGAAGGGCTGATGGCGTTCTTCCTCGAATCCACATTCGTTGGTCTGTTTTTCTTCGGATGGGATCGTCTGAGTAAGAAACAACATTTAGCGGTTACCTGGCTGGTTGCATTAGGCTCTAATTTCTCTGCATTGTGGATTTTGGTTGCGAATGGTTGGATGCAAAACCCGATTGCATCCGATTTCAACTTCGAAACCATGCGAATGGAAATGGTGAGCTTCAGTGAACTGGTACTTAACCCGGTTGCTCAGGTGAAATTCGTTCATACTGTTGCTGCTGGTTATGTTACAGGCGCCGTTTTTGTATTGGGCATCAGTTCTTATTATCTTCTGAAAGGGCGCGATTTTGCATTTGCTAAACGCTCTTTTGCAATTGCCGCAAGTTTTGGTATGGCTGCAATACTGTCTGTCATTGTTCTGGGTGATGAATCCGGATATGAAATGGGGGACGTGCAGAAAACCAAGCTGGCTGCGATTGAAGCAGAGTGGGAAACTCAGCCACCTCCGGCTTCATTCACGTTGATTGGACTCCCTGATCAAGACAAAATGGAAAATAAATATTCCATCCAAATTCCTTATGTCTTGGGATTGATTGCTACCCGTTCTACAGATACCCCCGTTGTTGGTCTGCGTGATTTGATGAGTCAGCATGAACAGCGTATCCGTAACGGAATCAAGGCCTATGAACTGTTGGAAGAGTTGCGTTCTGGCAACATTGATCCAAGTGTTCGTAGCGCATTCAACGAAAGCAAAAAAGATCTTGGTTACGGCATGCTCTTGAAACGTTATACCGAGAACGTAACTGATGCGACAGAAGAACAGATTCAAGCTGCGGCGAAAGATTCTATTCCTCGTGTGGCACCGCTCTATTTTGCATTCCGTATCATGGTTGCCGCTGGTTTTATCATGCTGCTGGTTATCGGTCTGTCATTCCTGAGTGTTATCCGCAACCGCATTGGTCAGTATAAATGGTTGCTGCGTGCTGCACTGTTCAGTATTCCATTACCGTGGATTGCCGTTGAGGCAGGTTGGTTTGTTGCAGAATATGGCCGTCAGCCTTGGGCGATTGGTGAAGTTCTGCCAACCGCTGTTGCTGCTTCAACACGCAGTGCTGGCGATCTCATTTTCTCAATGGTACTGATTTGTGGTCTGTACACCTTGTTCTTGATCGCGGAAATGTTCTTGATGTTCAAATTTGCCCGTCTCGGCCCAAGCAGCCTGAAAACCGGGCGTTATCATTTTGAACAGAAAACAGCTTCTTCAGCGAACAATATTGAGTAAGCAGGAGTCCACTTATGCTTGATTATGATGTATTACGATTTATATGGTGGCTGCTGATTGGTGTGTTACTGATCGGTTTCACAGTGACTGATGGTTTCGATATGGGGGTTGGTATCCTGCTGAGAATCATCGGTAAAAATGATACCGAACGCCGCATCATGATTAACTCAGTTGCCCCGCACTGGGATGGTAACCAAGTTTGGCTAATTACCGCTGGTGGTGCTTTGTTTGCTGCATGGCCAATGGTATATGCCGCTGCTTTCTCCGGTTTCTATGTGGCAATGATTCTGGTATTGGCCGCGCTGTTTTTCCGTCCGGTCGGTTTTGACTACCGCTCTAAACTGGAAAGTAGCAAATGGCGCAGTATGTGGGATTGGGGGCTGGTTATTGGTAGCTTCGTGCCTGCTTTGGTTATCGGTGTTGCATTTGGTAACTTGTTGCAAGGTGTTCCTCTGGCTGTGGACTCCTATCTGCGTGTTTCCTATGAAGGCTCGTTCTTTGGTTTGTTAAACCCTTATGGTCTGTTGGCTGGTGTGATCAGCCTGATGATGATCGTGACACAGGGTGCAACTTACCTGCAAATGCGTACAACGGGTGAATTGCATCTGCGCTCCCGCACTGCAACTCATGTTTGTGCAGCGATAACGGCAGTGGCATTCCTGTTGGCGGGTGTATGGCTGATTTATGGTATTGATGGCTATGCGATAACAGGTGGCCTGGACGTGAATGCGCCATCTAACCCACTGCATAAAGAAGTTGTTCAGCAGGCAGGTGCATGGCTGACTAACTTTAATAACTATCCGATTTTGTGGGCAATACCGGCGTTGGGTGTGTTTCTTCCTCTGCTGACTATGTTGGCAACCCGGTTGGATAAAGGTGCTTGGGCATTCCTGTTCTCATCATTGACGGTCGCTTGCATTATTCTGACTTCAGGTATTGCCATGTTCCCATTTGTGATGCCATCAAGTCTTGACCCGAATGTCAGCTTGACTATGTGGGATGCGACATCCAGCCAGTGGACGTTGCAAGTTATGTTCGTTGTTGCGCTTATCTTTGTTCCTATTGTGTTGTCTTACACCATTTGGTGTTACTACAAAACTTTTGGGCGTTTGGATAAGAGCTACATTGAAAACAACAAACACTCACTGTACTAAGGAGCATAGGCATGTGGTATTTTGCTTGGATTCTCGGAACGCTCTTGGCTTGTAGTTTCGCTGTTATTGCAGCTTTGGCTCTTGAGCACAATGAATCACAGAAAGCGACTGAGAGTGACAAAAAATAATGTTGGCTGATAAATGCTACCAACTTATGGATAAGGGCCTATTGAGGGCCCTTATCCTCATCATGGCCTTGGCCCTTGCCTCATGTGTGTTCTGGGAACCGTCACGTTTTGCGGCCAACACCAGTTCATTGCAGATATGGCAAGGCATCTTAATGATCTGGGCTGTCTGTTCTGGTGTCACGTTTGGTGTCGGATTTCACCCTAAGCGAATCATCTGGCGTCTGTTTTTTCATCCATTACCCGCATTTTTCATTCTTCTTTTTGGCTTATATCATTTCTTTAAGTAAACTAATTATAATTTTATAGGTCGTTGGCCTATAAATTTTTTTTTATTAGCAGGTCATTCCAAAGCGCTACTGTCTTGAGTATAGTGACAGCGTCAATTCGCCTAATTAGGATTATATGAGTAATATGTTATTCCGTTGGCCGATCCGTGTTTACTACGAAGACACAGATGCTAGTGGTGTGGTTTATCACGCTCGCTATTTGGCTTTTTACGAAAGAGCCCGTACCGAAATGCTGCGTGAAAAAGGTTTTCACCAACAGTATATGTTAGATGAGCAAGTTGGCTTTGTCGTCAGCCGCATGACTATTGACTATCGGAAAACAGCAAAACTGGATGATCAGTTGGTTGTTGAAAGCGAGATTACGAATATTCGTGGCGCTTCTCTGACATTTATTCAACGAATTATTGATTGCAATGACGTAGTTGTCAGTAGCGCAGAATGTTTAGTTGTCTGTGTGAATTCATCTCAAATGAAGCCTATTGCGCTTCCAAAGTCTATTGTCGCGGAGTTTAAGCAGTGACTGACATGAACATCCTTGATTTATTTCTTAAGGCAGGCTTTTTAGTGCAGCTGATCATGTTGATTCTGATCGGCTTTTCTATCGCCTCTTGGGCAATCATTATCCAACGAACAAAGATTCTTAATGCTGCAAGCCGTGAAGCGGAAGCATTTGAAGATAAATTTTGGTCGGGTATTGAATTATCTCGTCTTTATAAAGAAAGTCAGTCACGCCGTGATTCGTTAAGTGGTACTGAACAGATTTTCCACTCTGGTTTTAAAGAATTTGCCCGTTTACATCAGGCAAATAACCATGCACCAGAAGCTGTTATCACAGGGGCTTCTCGTGCTATGCGTATCTCGTTAAATCGTGAATTGGAAACACTGGAAAACCACATTCCGTTTCTGGGAACAGTGGGTTCCATCAGCCCTTATATTGGTTTGTTTGGTACGGTTTGGGGGATCATGCATGCCTTTATTGCCTTAGGTGCAGTAAAGCAGGCAACATTGCAAATGGTTGCCCCCGGTATTGCAGAAGCTCTGATTGCAACAGCCATTGGTTTGTTTGCTGCAATTCCTGCGGTGATGGCCTATAACCGTTTGAACCAACGTGTCAACAAATTAGAACAAACTTACGATAACTTTATGGAAGAATTTTTGGCCATTCTGCACCGTCAGGCCTTTGCTTCCAATACCAACAAATCGTAACAGAGAGTAAGGGGTAATCAGCGAATGGCGCGCACTCGTAGTCGCAGACGTGAGCTAAAATCCGAGATCAATATCGTCCCCTTGCTGGACGTGCTGCTGGTATTGTTGCTGATCTTTATGGCAACAGCGCCGATTATCACGCAAAGCGTAGAAGTCGATTTACCTGAAGCGGTGGATTCAAAAACAGTTTCCAGCTCTGATAATCCACCGGTCATTGTAGAAGTTTCTGGGGTAGGGCAGTACAACATGGTCGTTAACCAGGAACGTTTAGAATTGTTACCTGAGCAGCAAATCATTGCTGAAGCTCAAACCTTAATGAAAGCCAATCCGAAAACGGTTTTCCTGATTGGCGGTTCTAAGGATGTTCCTTATGATGAAATCATCAAGGCACTGAATATGCTTCGTCAGGCGGGTGTAAAATCGGTGGGTTTAATGACCCAACCTATTGGGGCCTGATGGCTGCTATCACTTAAAGTTTCTGGATGTCGAGTGTGGGAAAGACAAGCGAACAAAACAATAAGCTGAATCGCGCCATTATTATTTCGGTAATATTGCACATTATCCTGATCGGGTTTCTGATTTGGGGTTCTTTGGTGCAAAAAACAGAAATGGGGGGCGGTGGAGCGGATGGTGCTGTTATTGATGCGGTTATGGTCGATCCGAATGCGGTTGTCCAGCAATATAACCAGCAACAACAGCAGCAGGCCAATGCAAAGTTAGCTGAGCAGCAACGGAAGAAGAAAGCTGAGCAACAGGCCGCTGAATTGCGGGCGAAACAAGCTGAAGAACAGGAACGCTTAAAGTCGGCTGAAGAAGAGCGAATTAAAGCGCAACAAGCGGCCGAGGCTCAGAAAAAACAGGCTGATGAAGCTGCCACAAAAGCGCGTGAAGATCAGAAGCTGGCTGATAC
This sequence comes from Xenorhabdus miraniensis, assembly GCF_002632615.1. The sequence continues at coordinate 44,586 of NZ_NITZ01000012.1, read as the reverse complement.
CGCTGCGGCTAAAGCGCGTGAAGAGCAAAAACAGGCGGAAGAAGCAGCCGCAAAAGCACAGGCAGAAAAAGAAAGGATTCTGAAAGAACAAGCTGAAGCTCGACAGAAAGCAGAAGCTCAGGCGAAAAAAGAAGCCGAAGAAGCCACGAAACGTAAAGCGGCTGCTGAGGCAAAAGCTAAAGCAGAGGCAGAAGCTAAAGCTAAGGCAGCAGAAGATGCAAAAGCCAAGGCCGAAGCGGAGGCTAAAGCAAAGGCAAAAGCTAAGGCTAAAGCAGAAGAAGCAAAACAGGCCCAAGCAGTTAATGATCTGCTGGGTGGTCTGACATCCAATTCACCTAAGCAGGGTGGGGCGGTTGCTGCTGGGAAAGGTGGCGGTAAGAAAAGTGGCCCTTCTGATGCGGATATCAATAATTACAAAGGGCAGATTCAGGCTGCGATCCAGAGCAATTTTCGCGATCCAGACTTGTATATCGGTCGTACCTGTGAGTTAAAGATAAAGCTGGCATCAGATGGATTGTTGATTGATATTACAACAGGGGCTGGTGATCCCGCGCTGTGCAGAGCGGCGCTTGCTGCTGCAAACCAGACGAAAATGCCACGTCCACCAAGCAAAGAGATTTATGAGCATTTCAAGAGTTTCACACTAGACTTTAAGCCGAAGTAAGGTAAATATTTGGTGGAAAAGCGTTATTTACTAGGTGAACTTTCGAATAATTTATATGTACAAACAAAATTATCAGATTTTATTTAGGTATCTAGTTTTGTTTGTTGGCGTTTGTTAGAATCCGGCGATTATTGCGGGCAGATAAAAAGATCGCGATAAGGGAGAGATAATGAAGCAAACTTTTAAACAAATGTTTAAAGTCATATTGGGCTTTCTGATGATGTGGGCAATAGCTGCTCATGCAGAAGTTCGCATTGAAATTACACAGGGTGTTGATTCTGCCCGTCCTATTGGGATTGTCCCATTTAAATGGACTGGTACAGGGGAAGCGCCGGAAGCGATTGGTTCAATTATTGCTGCGGATTTGAGAAACAGTGGAAAGTTCAATCCCATTGATCCTACTCGTATGCCGCAACAACCGGCAACCGCATCAGAGGTAACGCCTGCGGCATGGTCTGCACTGGGCATTGATTCAGTGGTTGTTGGTCATATTCAACCCAGTGCTGATGGTAAGTTTCTTGTTTCGTACCAGCTTGTCGATACCGCTGGTGCACCGGGAACGGTATTGGCACAAGAACAATTTCCAATTGAACAAAAATGGCTGCGCTATGCAGCACACACAGTCAGTGATCAGGTATTTGAAAAACTGACAGGCATTAAAGGTGCATTTCGTACCCGTATAGCTTATGTTGTCAAAAATACTGGTGCGGGCAAGTACCCGTATGAGCTGCGTGTTTCTGATTATGATGGTTACAATCAATTTACCGTACATCGCTCACCAGAACCCTTGATGTCACCAGCATGGTCGCCGGATGCTTCCAAGCTTGCTTATGTGACATTTGAAAGCGGTCGTTCTGCACTGGTGATTCAAACACTGGCAACCACTGCTGTACGCCAGGTAGCCTCGTTCCCACGTCATAACGGAGCACCTGCATTCTCCCCGGACGGGACTAAACTTGCCTTTGCATTATCTAAAACAGGCAGTTTGAATCTTTATGTGATGGATTTAGCTTCTGGTCAAATCCGTCAGGTTACTGATGGCCGCAGCAATAATACTGAGCCAAGCTGGATGCCGGATAGCCAGACTCTGGTCTATACCTCCGATCAGGGTGGGCGTCCGCAAGTATACAAAATCGATATTAATGGCGGTGCTCCACAACGCCTCACTTGGGAAGGATCACAGAACCAAGATGCAGATGTTAGCCCTGACGGTAGTTTTATCGTGATGGTTAGCTCGGCAAGTGGCAGTCAGCATATCGCCAAGCAGGATCTGGCAACGGGATCTGTCCAAATTTTGACAGATACGTTTCTAGATGAAACGCCGAGTATCGCACCTAATGGCACTATGGTGATTTATAGCTCCACTCAAGGGTGGGGAACTGTATTGCAGCTAGTTTCGACTGATGGGCGTTTCAAAGCGCGTCTTCCGGCTACCGATGGACAGGTCAAATTCCCTGCCTGGTCGCCGTATCTGTGATGCATAATAATATGTATGGCAAACTATAAAAGGATCAAAGAGATGCAACTGAACAAAGTGCTAAAAGGGCTGATGTTAGCTTTACCAATCATGGCCGTAGCAGCGTGTAGTAATACCAAAAATGACAGCAATGATCAGTCTGGTGTAGGCACTGTTGATAATTCTTCTAAAGCAGCAGGTCTGTCTGCTGAAGAATTAGCACGTCAGCAGATGCAAGAGCTGCAAAACAACAATATCGTATACTTCGGTTTCGATAAGTACGATATCAACAGCGAATTTGCTCAAATGCTGGATGCACACGCAGCATTCCTGCGCACTAACCCATCTGTTAAAGTCACTATCGAAGGTCATGCAGACGAACGTGGTACTCCAGAGTACAATATCGCTCTGGGTGAGCGTCGTGCGAATGCAGTGAAAATGTACCTGCAAGGCAAAGGCGTTTCTGCTGATCAACTCGCTATCGTTTCTTACGGTAAAGAAAAACCGGCTGTACTTGGCCATGACGAAGCAGCATACGCGAAAAACCGTCGCGCTGTAGTCGTATACTAAGAGTAATGCATGAACAGTAACTTCAGACATTATGTGTTGGGTCTGTCGTTATTGGTTGGCGTAGCGGCTCCTTGGGCCGCTACTGCCCGAGCGCCAATCAGTAATGTAGGCTCAGGCTCCACCGATGAGCGCCTCTCCCAATTAGAGCGTATTTCTGACGCTCACAGTCAATTATTAACTCAGCTCCAGCAACAACTTTCTGATTCTCAACGTGATATTGATACACTCCGTGGTCAAATTCAGGAAAACCAATATCAGTTAAATCAGGTTATTGAACGCCAGAAAGATCTTTATTTGCAGGTGGATAAGATTACTAATCCATCAGGTACGGAAGGTTCAAATTCAGAAAGTAATAACGCTACCTCTTCGACACAAACCGAGAATAAACAGCCTGCTGCGTCAGCGAGTACGGGAAGTGAGAAAGGGGATTATGATGCCGCTGTCTCTTTGGCGATTAACACTAAAGAGTATGATAAGGCGATTGCTGCATTCCGAAATTTCGTTAAAACCTATCCTAAGTCCAAATATTCGTCGAATGCTAATTATTGGTTAGGGCAGTTGAATTACAACAAAGGTAAGAAAGACGACGCGGCATATTATTTTGCGACTGTCGTGAAAGATTATCCTAAGTCACAAAAAAGCAGTGATTCCCTGTATAAAGTAGGTTTAATTATGCAGGAAAAGGGGCAAAAGGATAAAGCGAAGGCGGTTTATCAGCAAGTTGTTAAGCAATATTCTGGTACTAATGCGGCTAAAATGGCTGAAAAAAAGCTTTCTGGGATGTAATAATTATCCCCGAAAGGTCACTTATCGGTCTTTTGGGGGATAGTTGTCTGATTAGTAGGCACTTAAACCAGTTTTTTAAAATAAACGTTGCACCGCAATGAGAAATCAGTAATATATTCCGCCGTTGGCAGGGATAACTGCCAGACAGATTTAGATGGGTCGTTAGCTCAGTCGGTAGAGCAGTTGACTTTTAATCAATTGGTCGCAGGTTCGAATCCTGCACGACCCACCATCTAAATCCTCAAACCAAGCACTTCTTAGATGGGTCGTTAGCTCAGTCGGTAGAGCAGTTGACTTTTAATCAATTGGTCGCAGGTTCGAATCCTGCACGACCCACCATCTGAATGATAGCCTGAAATAAATTTCTTATAGCCAAAAAGTTTTATTATCTACCAATTAGTAGCTCGGCTAACTATCTTAGTTCTAATATATCTCCCATCTTCTTTTCGCTCATAAACCTCTGCTTCTATTATCTTACTAGCTGGGATCTTACGTAATGCTACCCATTCTTGTTGCCTGTTTATAAACCCTTCCATATGTAGTAACGCGGTATTTCCAAGCTTATTTGCAACATTAATGAAATCATTGCCTGCGATTATTTTATATACATAGAATTTATCAGGAGGACTTTCAGCAATTTTGTTTTGTGCAATCGCGGAGATTCGCATCAGTCTTCTCATATACTCATGTTCTGACGTCGTTGCTATATAAGCGGAAGTGCGATTTCTTGTGCTGATTCCATTGACATGTGCTGCCAAATCTTCATTCGCTCCCCAGCTAGTAAATCCATGGGAAAATATTTCTTGTTCGCTTCGTTGATCTAAACGATAAACAAATGTAGGAAGAAGAGTGAGTTCATTCTGCATCATTATTTATACCTGCATCATTATTTACACAGCCAGTTATATGACAAATTTCATAGTGAAAGGACATGTGAAAGGCCAATAGTGAAAGGCCAATAGTGCAAGGTAAATCGTATCAGATAATTCCATACCACTATCATCAACAACTCGTATTAAAAGTGTACTGCATGGGGGATGGTTAAGTGTTTGTTGAATCTTATTTATAAATCCGCTATCTTGTTTAGTATGCAAAACACAAAAAAGAAAAATAGCTAATTTATCTTGTAATTTGACGTTTGTTGTATAGATATACTAAACATAACTTATGGTAAGGATAAGAAAGCATGGATTTTTTCAACATTAATAACATATTAGTACACATCCCATTAGGAACAGGGGGCTATAACCTTTCATATATTGAAGCGATAGGTACGATAGCGGGCTTATTATGTATCTGGCTCGCCAGTCAGGAGAAAATCATCAATTATATGTTTGGGTTAATTAATGTCTCACTATTTGCTGTAATCTTCTTCCAAATTCAACTCTACGCCAGTCTCATCCTACAAATATTTTTCTTCGCTGCTAATATCTACGGCTGGTACGCCTGGAGCCGGGTTAATGATCAAAAGCAAGTAGAGCTTAAAATTCGTTGGCTTAAACCCAAACAGATGATCATGGTTGCTACAGCTTGCATACTGGCCATATTGATTATGACGTTCAATATCGATCAAATCTTTGGCTATATGGCAAAAATTGTAGTTCTTGCCTTACAGGGCATGGGTTTCAGTATTACTATGCCTGAATTACAGCCTGATGCTTTCCCATTCTGGGATTCAGTAATGACAGTATTATCGATAGTGGCAATGATATTGATGACGCGTAAGCATGTGGAAAACTGGCTAATATGGGTCATTATCAATGTCATCAGCGTTGTAATTTATTATCACCAAGGCGTTTTGGCGATGTCGTTGCAATATATTATTTTGACGGGTATTGCATTGAATGGTGCACGTCTGTGGATTAAGGTGGCTAAACATGACGGGTAGTTGTTTAAATAAAATTTAAATCAGCACTAATAACAGGTCATAGGTATTCAATCTGCCTATGGCCTATTATTTGGTTTTTTACCATAAATTATTCCTTCTTTATTAGTTCAATTATCTGAGTTAACATTATTTTTACATTAAATGACTGTTTCTGTAGAAACAGTATCTTCTTTTTACTCACAAAGATTATTTACAGCATCACGCCTAACAGTTAGATTGAGATCACAAAATTATTTCAAATAACTGTAAACACATTAGGTGAAAGGACAATGAACTACCAGAATGACGATATAAGAATAAGAAAAATAACGGAATTACTACCACCAGTTGCATTACTCGAAAAATTTCCTGCGACAGAAGATAGTGCTGTTACTGTTCGTAAGGCACGTGAATCTATTCATAACATTTTAATTGGTGAAGATGATCGTCTATTGGTAGTGATTGGCCCATGTTCAATTCATGATCCACAAGCTGCTTTAGAATATGCAAGTCGCTTAAATAAATTGCGTGAAGAGCTTAAAGCTGATTTGGAAATCGTTATGCGGGTTTACTTTGAAAAACCTCGTACGACCATCGGCTGGAAGGGATTAATTAATGATCCGAACATGGATTGTAGCTTTGATATTAATGATGGATTACGTATGGCCCGTAAACTGCTGCTCAGCATTAATGATATGGGGTTGCCAGCGGCGGGTGAATTTCTTGATATGATTACACCTCAGTACTTGGCAGATCTCATGAGCTGGGGCGCGATAGGTGCACGTACAACAGAATCTCAGGTTCATCGTGAACTGGCATCTGGGCTTTCTTGTCCGGTTGGTTTTAAAAATGGCACGGATGGTACAATTAAAGTCGCTATTGATGCCATTAATTCCGCTAGCTCATCGCATTGTTTCTTATCTGTCACGAAATGGGGCCACTCCGCGATTGTCAATACAACAGGTAACCACGATTGCCATATTATTCTCCGCGGCGGTAAAGAGCCGAATTACAGTGCCAAACATGTCAGTGCTGTTAAGGAAGGATTGGAGAAATCAGGGCTGCCTCCTCGTGTTATGATTGATTTCAGTCATGCAAATAGCGCCAAGCAGTTCAAGAGACAAATGGATGTGGGAGCCGATGTGTGTGGTCAAATCGCAGATGGCGAAAATGCGATTATTGGCGTGATGGTTGAAAGTCATCTGGTCGAAGGGAACCAAAATCTGGATAGCGGCGAGCCTTTGGTTTATGGTCAAAGTGTGACAGATGCCTGTATTGGTTGGGAAGATACGGAAACGTTACTTCGCCAGCTATCTCAGGCTATTCAGAGTCGCAGAAGCTAATTCATCACGAAAAAAAGCCGGAGATGATTCCGGCTTTCTACTAAATGTTTTTAACACTGTTTGCTTAGTGCTGTTTTTGCTTGAATCTTGGAAGATTACTTCGCTTTACCTTGGTTGGCTACAGCAGCAGCTTTTGCTGCGATTTCGTCAGCATTGCCCAGATAATAGTGCTTGATAGGTTTCATGTTTTCATCAAATTCATAAACCAGTGGCACAGCAGTTGGAATATTCAGCTCAAGAATTTCTTCTTCGCCCATATTATCCAGGTATTTCACCAGAGCACGCAAAGAGTTACCGTGAGCAGCAATGATGACTTTTTCACCTTTCTCTACGCGAGGCTTGATCACTTCTTCCCAATAAGGAACAACACGCTCAATGGTGGTTGCCAGGCTTTCTGTAACTGGGAGTTCTTCTGGTTTCAAATTTGCATAGCGAGGATCATGGCCAGGGTAACGTTCGTCATCTTTGGTCAAATCAGGAGGAGTGATAGCAAAGCCACGACGCCACAATTTAACTTGATCATCACCATACTTAGCAGCCGTTTCTGCTTTATCCAGACCTTGCAATGCGCCATAGTGACGTTCATTCAGTTTCCAGCTTTTTTCAACTGGCAGCCATTGCTGATCGACTTGGTCCAAAATATTCCACAGAGTGTGAATGGCACGTTTTAAAACAGAAGTGTAGGCGAAATCAAAAGCGAAACCTTCTTGTTTCAACAATTGACCTGCTTGTTGTGCTTCAGAGCGGCCTTTGTCAGACAATTCAACGTCAGTCCAGCCAGTAAAACGGTTCTCTTTGTTCCACTCGCTCTCTCCGTGCCTTACAAGAACCAGTTTAGTTACAGCCATAGCTTAAACTCCTATCAGTACTTTTTAATACGAAATGAAATGATCGCTGCGGGCATTATATGGCGCGAAAGACCAAAACGGCAAACAATAGTCTCGTAACACCTGTTTTAAATCATATTTGGTGACAGTAACGACAGAGACTTATTTGCTCAGGGGAGGAAAAGAATGTTTGATCTGAGTTGTTTTGAGTCAAATTGTTTTGAGTCAAATTGCTTTGAGCAAAATTGTTTTGATCAGAATTGTCATTCCCCATTACAGGGATGCAATTCTGATCAAGTAAAATTCAGCTTAGTGCATGACCCTTAGTGCATGACCACTGATTTTATCGGATAGGTGAAAAACAACAGATGTATCAGATTAAGTGAAAAATGGAAAGCAACAGCTACCCATAAACGACCACTCCACATCCATGTTACGCCATAAATTAAACCAGCCAATGTCGCGAAAGCCATCATCAAGCCGCCACCCGCAAAGTGAACTGCACCAAAAAGCAGGGAGGTGATAATCAGTGCTAAGTAAGGACTCATCCACTGGCTCAACTTTTGTTGAATATAGCCACGGAACAGCGCTTCTTCAGCAAGCGAAACAAAGAAAAGGTTAGCAAGGACAAAAGCAGGAAACCAGCTGGGTAGATGGAGTTCAACGGACAATCCACCTAACACGGTTGCAAGCCACAATAATGCCGGAATAGCTGCAATTAATAACGCCCATCCATGTGGGGGAGCATTAACCACAGGTTTCCGGGTAAACAAAGTGGGCAGGCAGAATAATAAGATGAATGGCAGAAGTGCCTTGTCAAAGTTGAAATACATTGAGAAAGGTGCGCTTAGTGGACCTGTCTGTACTTTGTCCAGATACTTGAGATTATGGAAGCCCGGAAGGTAATGTATAAACAGCAAAATACCAGAGATGACTAATACCACCTCTATGACAGTGCTAAGAACAAATTGTTTTTTGCAGTAAATGTGTGCTACACCCAAGATGGTAATCACTGTTAATGTGACTATGGCGGGGTAGGTAAGCACGTTAGTGCTGATTCCAGCAATGATAGCCAAGAACGCGATGAAAAAAGCAATTTTCTGGCGGCTATCCAAAAGCGCCAATGAAACGGCAAGTAATGCCCAAGCCATATAATTCCCTATTATCTTTGGAAAAAACAACGAAATAATCTAAAAATAGGCGGTGATTTTATAGCAACCGTTAAAAAATTCAAAAATAATAATAAAAATATCAAAAAATAGTATTTTATTTTACAAAATCATTGGTTGGAGGGATAACGGCAGAACCTTCTCTCACAGAGAAGGTTCACGGTATAGAAAGGGGGAGACTACAGAGCTTCTTGGAAAATATTGTCGGTTTCATATCGGTAAACATCACCGTCAGGAATAAATCTTAGGCGATGAGTAATACATTCTGGCGCATCTTCCTGATGATGAGAAACAAACAGAAGCTGCGTATCCCCATTGGCGATCATGATATCAATGAAGCGCAGGACCAGTTGACGGTTTAAGGGATCAAGCCCTTGTAATGGTTCATCCAGAATCAGTAAGGCAGGGTGTTTCACTAAAGCGCGGGCAATTAAAACGAGCCGCTGTTGCCCCCATGACAGGCTGTGGAATGGGCGGGTTGCTGTTTCCCCAGATAATCCCAGTAAATTCAGCCACTCATCAGCCAGTTGTTGTTGCCGATCTGAAACGGCTTGATATAGCCCTATCGAGTCAAAAAAACCAGAAAGGATGACATTTCTGACACTGATGCTGACGCGGTACTCTAAATGGATACTGTTACTGACATAACCAATATGGCGTTTAATGTCCCAAATAGTTTCACCACTTCCTCGTTGCCGGCCAAATAATATTAACTCATTACTATAACCTTGAGGGTGATCACCTGTAATCAAACTGAGTAGAGTCGATTTGCCGGCTCCATTTTCGCCAATGACCTGCCAGTGTTCATTAGGATTCATTTGCCAGTTCAGGCCGTGCAAAATGGGTTTGTCATGATACTGGACAATAACATTACGCATTGAAACTAATGGCTGATCGGTTGGAAGTTGTTCATCCGCACGGTATTCATCTGTTTCGGGAAGATGAATATTTTTCAGCCCTTCACTGTGTGCTAATTGGGCTATGAGAGATTCCGCCAAAATACTTTGTTTTTCTCCGGCTAAAGTCAGGTGACAGTCTGCTAATACACCGATTTGTTTGACAAAATCAGGGAGTTCATGGAAACGGGTTAAGATCAAAACTAAAGTAATGCCTTTTGCTGCCAGCGATTCCAATAATTGGGAAAGTTGGCCTCGTGCATAAACATCCAACCCGTCAAAAGGCTCATCAAGGATCAATAAATCAGGATCAGCCATCAATGCCTGACAAAGCAAAACTTTGCGGACTTCCCCAGTTGAGAGGTATTTGAAACGTCGTGAGAGCAGATCTTTAATGCCGAAATAGTTGGTTAATTCAAGGCATAACTCATTGTCTTTATGATAAAGCTGAATGATGTCTGCGGCAGTGCGCCCAGTATCTTCCTCGTCTTCACTGAGTAAATCAGTGTTGTTTCGTTGCCACTCCTCGTCGATGAGTTTTTGCAATTGTTCGAAAGAGAGGCGTATTGGTGTATGAAATGAGCAATAACGTTCCCCTGCCAGTTGAATTAATTCACCTGACAGAGCTCGAGCCAATGAAGATTTTCCACTGCCATTTGCGCCAATAAAGGCCCAATTTTCCCCAGAAATAATTTTCAGTGACGGTAGCCGCAGAGTACGGGTGTCACTTAAACGGAAACTACCTTGCGTTATTTGCAATTCAGACATTCTTCTTCCTTATTTAAGCAACATCAACTAAAGAATAATCAGAAATAAGCGTAATGATGGTCAATGTCAATGTGTAGTTGTCTGTTAATAGTTAAGGGGTAATGATTTTTGAAATCTATTGTGAGGCTCTGTTGAATATTGTCTTGCTGAAAGAGGAAAAGAACTGAAATTCCCCTGCCAGGCGGTTTATCAGGGGATATAAGGGAATAACCAGTCGTCAGCACAGAGTTGCAATAATCACTTTATCAGCATTGAAAAGTGCGGTGACGAGATCATTTGGTTGGAGTTTCAGGCGTTCCATTTCCTGATTAGGCAATGTAACACAAAGGGATTCACCGCCATTGAGCGTCAGAATAACTTCACTGTGTTCTGTTCCTGTTTCAATGTGGCTGATTTGGCTGGGCAGGGCGTTATCGTATGAAACGGAGGAGAGAGGCTCTTTAGTTAAGGCTATCCATGGAGCTTTAATCAACACCAGAACTTCTTTCCCTGTCACTAAATTTAATCGATTTGCACTCTGTTCCGTTAAGGCAGCATAGATTGATGTTTTTCCATCTGCCAGCAGGACTCGAACGTGTTGTTGGATATTTTCATGGTTGCGCTCAAGAATGTTGCCAAAAAATTGGTTTCGGGCACTGGTTTGTAATGAAAATCGAGAAATGGCGGCAAGCAGACTATCTAGGGGCAGCGAATCCTCTTTAAGAGCATCAAAAGCTTTTTGTTGAATTTTTGCCAGCAGATCATAAAGTTGTAACAGACGTTCGCCATAGTGTGTCAGTATGGCTCCACCCCCCCCTTTCCCGCCTGTGGCACGTTCTACCAATACTTCATCCGCGAGTTGATTCATTTCATTGATGGCATCCCAGGCGCTTTTATAACTTATCCCTGCTTGCTTTGCGCCCTGACTGATAGAACCGGTGATTTTAATCTGTTTAAGCAGCTCGATTCGTCGTGGATCAGCAAACAGGCGTTGCTGCAATTTCAGTGTTAACAATATTTCGGCTTGCATAGTGATTCATTTCGGGCAAATATTTGAGAGTTTTTATAGGATAACTATAAGAATCGCACGTTTCGTCGGTTACTGTTACTTTTTTATTGTCTAAAATGACTGGATAGTGGTCATTTATGATATGAGGTTTGTATGCTTGAATTGATTAAAAGTATGGGACTCGCACTGGTCATGATCCCTGTTGTGATGGTAGTGATTATGGGATTGATCTATGGACTGGGGGAAGTGTTCAACATCATTTCCAAAAGCGAAACAAAAGGCATTGAACAGTAATTTTGAGTTAATTGCCGCATTTCTACTATCTGGTTTTTCCCATAGGCTTGTATATTCTGGGTTCAGGCCGCTGACAAACCCCGTTTGAAATAACAGGGTTTGTTTTTTTAATTACGGCATAAAATCCATTTGACGCGTTTCTTTCCCCCCGACCAAATCACCGCCATCACGACCACCAGAATTGTTGCGGCAGGCATTAGCAATTATGATAAAACAGCATATGGCTCTGTATACAATACCTTTTCGCCTTCGTGTCACATTGATGAGTTATATCTATCTGCTGATATTTTTTCCTATTTTGATACTGCAATTTTTGCATTGAATTAATGCAAAAGCTAAAACTGGCTCACAACTTGCCGATTAATATCTGAATAGCATTTTCATTTAACGTTATATCTTGTTATATACGACGCACCATATTGATTCTCTAGGTGAATATAAAATGAAAAAGAAAGTTTATCAGCTACTGACTGGTGCCGTAGTTTCTTTTGCACTGGTTGGAAACGTTTGGGCAACAGATAAAGTGACAGTTTTTGCTGCTGCTTCATTGACTAATGCACTTGACGATATTGCTGCGCAATATAAGAAAGAAAAACAAGGAGATATTGTTGCTTCCTACGCTTCATCTTCAACATTGGCACGTCAGATAGAACAGGGAGCACCTGCCGATATTTTTATTTCTGCCGATCAACAATGGATGAATTACGTCTCTGATAAACAATTAATTGCTGAGAATACCCGCCATACCTTGTTGGGTAATCAGCTTGTCTTGATTGCCCCTAAAGAGAGTAAGTTGGAAAAAATCGATATCAATAAGGAAACAAAATGGAAATCCTTGCTGGCAGGTGGCCGCTTAGCAGTCGGTGATCCTGATCATGTGCCTGTTGGTATATATGCCAAGGAATCACTGCAATATTTGAAAGCATGGGATATGGTGAATCCACTGATGGCTCGTACCAACAACGTACGCAGTGGTATGGCGCTGGTGGAGCGGGCAGAAGCGCCACTGGGCATTGTCTACGGATCTGATGCAGTTGCCAGCAAAAAAGTGAAAGTTGTGGGCGTATTTCCACCAGAAAGCCACAAACCGGTGGAATACCCGATTGTGATAATCAAAGGTCATGAAAAACAGGCTGTGCGTGATTTTTATGACTACCTTAAAACCCCTGAAGCCGCTGAAATTTTTAAACGTTATGGCTTTAGTCCACTGTAGGAACTGATCTTTTGGAGATGTTAAGTGAATATGAATGGCAGGCAATTTTACTGAGCTTAAAAATCTCAGGAATTGCCGTGTTATTCAGTTTGCCATTCGGGATCTTAATGGCATGGATGTTGGCTCGTTGTCAGTTTTTTGGTAAATCCCTGCTTGACAGCATTATCCACCTGCCACTGGTATTACCGCCAGTGGTGGTGGGATATTTGTTGCTCATCAGCATGGGGCGTCGTGGAGTGATTGGTGAATTCCTTTATGATTGGTTTGGTGTCAGTTTTGCATTTAACTGGACGGGAGCGGCATTAGCTTCGGCTGTGGTGGCTTTTCCGCTGATGGTCAGAGCCATTCGGTTGTCACTGGAGAGCATAGACAGGCGTTTGGAGCAAGCTGCGCGGACACTGGGAGCAAGTCCGCTTAAAGTTTTTTTCACCATTACTTTGCCGTTGTCATTACCGGGCATCATTGTTGGTGTTGTGCTGGCATTTGCCCGTTCATTGGGAGAATTTGGTGCGACCATCACTTTTGTTTCGAATATACCGGGGGAAACCCGAACCATTCCTCTTGCCATGTATACATTGATAGAAACGCCCGGTGCAGAAACAGCAGCAGCACGTTTATGTGTAGTGGCTATTGTATTGGCGCTGGTTTCATTGATGCTTTCCGAGTGGCTGACCCGTTGGAGTAGAAAACGTCTGGGGGCTGCATGTTAGAACTGGATTTTGAGCAGCGTTTGGGTGAATTGCACATGCAGGTTGATACCACTTTGCCGACTGAAAGCATCACTGCCATATTCGGCCTTTCGGGAGCGGGAAAAACCTCATTGATTAATGTTATTGCGGGATTAACCCAACCACAAAAAGGCCGAATTGTCTTAAATGGTCGAACCTTAGTGGATACGGAGCAAAATATCTGTCTGCCAGCAGAAAAGCGCCGGATTGGGTATGTTTTTCAGGATGCACGTCTTTTCCCTCACTATCGGGTGAAAGGCAACTTACAATACGGCATGGCTCCGGAAATGAAACCGCAGTTTAGCAATATCATTGGCTTATTAGGCATTGAGCACTTGCTGTCACGTTTTCCTGCCACGTTATCTGGCGGAGAAAAACAGCGAGTAGCGATTGGTCGTGCATTGCTGACTGCGCCTGAAATCTTGCTCATGGATGAACCATTAGCTTCACTGGATTTACCACGTAAGCGTGAATTATTACCTTATCTCGAAAAACTGTCCGAAGATGTCAGAATTCCGATCCTCTATGTCAGCCATAGTTTGGATGAAATTTTGCGTTTGGCGGATAACGTGATTGTCATGGATAAAGGAAAGGTCAGGGCGACGGGCACATTAGAAGATGTTTGGTCGAGTAGTGCATTGCGTCCGTGGTTACAAAAAGAGAGCCTGAGCAGCATACTGAAAGTGTCTGTGATGGAACATCATCAGCGTTATCAAATGACTGCCGTGGCAGCGGCTGATAAAGCCCTTTGGCTACCACAAATTGATGCAGCTCCGGGAACTGATTTACGTATTCGCATTGATGCGTCAGATATTTCTTTAGTTTTGGAACCGCCAAAAGCAAGTAGCATTCGTAACACCTTGCAGGTAAAAGTCATCGAGTTTTTTGAAGACGGCGGGCAGGTTGATGTCAAATTGGCGTTGAGTGAACATTTCTTGTGGGCGAGAATTACCTCTTGGGCGCAGGAAGAGCTTAACCTGCGCGTAGGGCAATGGCTGTATGCGCAGATAAAGAGTGTTTCGTTAAATCGTCACTTATAAAATATCTGGGGAGCGTAGTCGGGAATAATACAATTCATGGCTGGTTCGCTCCCATTCTCCCATTGATGCTAAGGTGCTAAAGGCAATTAAAGTACATATTTCCGAATAACTTCAGCGATGCCGGGTTGGGTATTATCCTGTGTGACAAGATCTGCCCGCTCTTTGACTGCATCAACACCATTCCCCATAGCAACGCCAAGTCCGGCAGTTTCCAGCATACTAAGATCGTTATAATTATCACCGAAAGCAACCACATCTTTCATACTCATGCCTTGGGATTCTACCCATTGCTGTAAACGCATCCCTTTACTGTTACCTTTTTTGGCAATATCAACTTGGTCAAACCATGACCACTCGCACTCAAGGCCCACGTTTTCTGCAATTTGTTCGCTGATCTCATGTAGTTTCACGAGATTTGAAGAGTTGGTAGCAAATTTCCAGATAAAATTAACATCCTGAATTGCATCCTGAAAACTACTGGCTTGCTGGATATTGGGACGTTGATGCTCAGGTAAAGAGTCTGACCATGCAAGGGTTCGAGCTACAGTATGGGGAAATTGATATAAAATGGCATCATCAACATACATCAAATGCTCAATTTCCGTGCCTTGCAGATAAGAAAGCGCTTGATTGGCTTCTTGAATAGAAAGGGGATCCGAAGCTAATACCTTCTTTCCAGGGTAGTCATATGAATAAGCCCCATTACAGCAAATTGCAGGGGTATCGAGTTGTAGCGCTTGATAGAAAGGATGGATGGCGACATGATGGCGACCAGTAACAATTAAGACCTTGATACCAGATTGCCGGGCGTCATTCAGGGCACTCAGTGATTCTGGCAGAATACTTTTTTGTGGATCGAGCAATGTTCCATCTAGATCCAGCGCGATAACGCGATATGACATGAGTTGGCCTCTTGGTTGTCTATGGTGTAAGCAAAATGGGTAAGCAAATATTATACAGTAGTTAAAAATAGTTGAACTGTTATGTGAGCAGTCTAACAGACAAAAATTTTCAAGAGTCATTACAGATCAATGAAATGGTAATGAAGCATTAAGGAGAGAAAATGAAACAGGTGGTTTATACAGCCAGCCCGAATAGCCGGCAAATTCACGTATGGTCGCTTAATGTAGCAGGAGAGCTTTCGCTTCTTCAGACAGTAAATGCACCCGGTGAAGTACAGCCGATGGTAGTGCATCCTGATGGCAAACACTTATATGTGGGGATCCGCCCCCAATTCAGCATCGTCACTTATACCATCGGGGAAGATGGATGTCTTGAACAGCAGGCAATAGCCCCATTGCCGGGTAGTCCTACACATATCTCAACCGACAGAGCAGGGCGTTTTTTATTTTCTGCTTCTTACAGTTTCAATAACTTAAGTGTTCATCCTATTGATGAAAACGGTATCGTCAAGGCTCCGATTCAAGTTGTGGAAGGTTTGCAAGCCCCACATTCTGCCAATATTGACCGGGAAAATCGCCAACTACTGGTTCCATGCCTGAAAGAAGATCATATCCGTATTTTCAACTTGGATGGGCAAGGTTACCTGACCGAAAGCAGGGCTGATGAAATCACTACGGCAACAGGTGCGGGTCCGCGTCATATGGCCTTCCATCCGAAAAAGCCGGCGATTTATTGTATTAATGAGTTGGATTCAACCGTTGATGTTTTACGTAAATGGGAAAAATATCGCATTGTGCAATCGGTTGATTCCCTGCCAACGGATTTTTCCAGTGTTCGTTGGTCGGCTGATATTCACATTACACCGGATGGCCGCCATCTCTATACCAGTGAACGTTCAGAGAGCCTGATCAGCCATTTCCTTGTATCAGAAGAGGGTTATCACCTGACATTGGCCGGACATTACCCAACAGAAACCCAACCGCGTGGTTTTGCCATTGATCACAGTGGTAGCTTCCTAATTGCATCAGGACAAAAATCAGATCATATTTCAGTGTCACGCATTGACAAATATTCGGGAGAGCTCACCCAACTGGCGCGTTATTCGGTTGGCAAAGGTCCGATGTGGGTAACGGTATTAGCATTATAAACCTGAGTCGCGCTATCTTGGGCGCGGCAAATTTTATTTGCAATATTATGGACATGAATTGTGATCAATTACCCCCAGCCACACAGTTAACTGTGTGGCTGGGGGATATTCCTTTGCCACAGTACTACAAATTAAGCGCTGAAAATCAGAATCTATTTTTCATTAAATAGGTAATTGATTCTAGCATGATGGATTAATACAGTTTTCACTCAAATCAAGTTAAAACTCCCAACCCCTGATAAAACTATGGGGTACGTGATCAATATATGATTCTGAGTCGTAGAGTGCAAATCGCCTAAATAGATATTTCCTCTAAGTAGGCGCAGAATAATATTTCTTGGATAAATATAAAGTTGGAAGTTGAGCGGCACATTTATAATAGATTGAGCGTCTTTTACAATCCCACCAAGATGAATATGATTAAAATTTATCAGTGGGGTGTTATACCCTCCATAAATATAACCGTTAAAATTCGTTCTCTTTCCTGTGTTGAGTTCGTGTCCAATTATAGCAGGATAAGATGATACTTGGATAAAGGGATAACTTCCATATTGATAATAGGTGTTAATATTAAAAAATCCACTAACGAATTCTGGCTGTAACCGTACAGGAGATGTTAAAGACTCTTCCTTAAGATTCTCTGCAAACAGAGGGGCTAACTCAGGTTTTTCTTTCACCAGAGCTTCATAATGTGAAATTTCTTTCTCATAGCTATTTTTAGATTGTTCAAATATAGCCTGCATCTCTTCGTTAGAAGGATTAATTAAATTTTCATTATTCATAATATGCTCCTGTTTTATTTCAATGAATGTGATTTCTAGATTGAATATATCAGAGAATTTATTTTTAAGTGGCCTAACGTGCTAGAAATTGGTAACTAATATTTATCAGTAAGTGTTTTTTGAGAATATAGTAACGTACTTTTATTTTTTATCAGAAAGGCGAGTTAAATTATCAAAGGGATTATCTTAAAAATAAATGGCAGTCTTCTGTGAGAAATGGAAAATAGACTCGTTACCTATACTGGGTTTAATAAGGAATAATAGTTTTAGTTTTTAAACCGAGGTGTTAGTTTGAATTTAAACGATTATAATTGATGGTGTTATATATTGTCTTTTTTCTGATTGGATAGTGACAATGGTTTCAGGCGGCATTCACTCATCACAGTCACATAAATTGTCTATGATCCTGAGGATTTGTTTTCTACCGCCGTTATGTCGCCCAAAATCTATTAGGTATGTATTTCTTTGTTCAATAAACTACTGCTACAACCAATATTGATTACTATCTTTAACTCATCGAGTTGGTGATCGCATTTGTCAGCCTTGACAGTTGTTCCGGCTGAATAATATAAGGCGGCATTAAATAAATTAATCGGCCAAATGGCCTGATCCATACGCCATGTTGAACAAAATGGCGTTGCAGTGAAGCTACGTCAACAGGGCGTTTCATTTCAACAACACCGATAGCACCTAATATCCGTACATCTTCGACTGCACCGTGTGATTTTAACGGAAGTAATTCCGCTTTTAGTTGAGTTTCAATGGATTGAATATGTTGTTGCCACGGGCTATCGGAGAGTAATTTGAGGCTGGCACTGGCTACAGCACATGCGAGTGGATTCCCCATAAAAGTTGGGCCATGCATAAAACAACCCGCTTCACCTTGACTAATAGTTTCAGCGACATGACGAGTTGTCAGTGTTGCTGATAATGTCATATATCCCCCCGTCAACGCTTTGCCTAAGCATAAAATATCCGGCTCTATCTGGGCATGTTCACAGGCAAATAATTTACCTGTTCGTCCAAATCCAGTCGCTATCTCATCTGCAATCAGCAGGATCTGATATTCATCACAGAGCTGGCGAACTTGACGTAGATATTCCGGATGATAAATCCGCATTCCACCGGCACCCTGAACAATTGGCTCCAGAACCACGGCGGCAATTTCATCATGATATTGCAACAATAATCGTTTAAAAGAATCGAGATCTTCTGGCTGCCATTTATCACCGAACTGACATTGAGGCGCATCAGCGAATAGGTGGTTTGGCAGATAACCTTTATACAAGTTATGCATGGAGTTATCGGGATCACAGACAGACATAGCGCCAAAGGTATCGCCATGATAACCATGACGCAGTGTCAAAAAGCGTTGGCGTATTTCCCCTTTGGCTTGCCAGTATTGCAAGGCCATTTTTAGGGCAACTTCGACAGCAACAGAACCCGAATCTGCCAAAAAAACACATTCCAGAGAATCAGGCGTCATCGCCACTAATTGTTTACACAGTTCTACCGCAGGAGGATGGGTAATGCCGCCAAACATAACATGGGACATCTTATCGATCTGCGATTTTGCGGCTTCATTGAGTGCAGGATGATTATAGCCGTGAATAGCTGCCCACCATGAAGACATACCATCAATGAGCTTGCGCCCATCTGATAAAACCAGTTCCACACCTGTCGCAGATACAACAGGATAGGCAGGAAGTGGATGGGTCATAGATGTATAGGGATGCCAAATATGGCGCAGGTCAAATTCAATATCTGAAGGGTTCATAACGAATTACTTGTAAACCTGTGATCGTTTGTTTTAGTTGACATGATAGCGGCGTTATTTAAACTGGCAACATTTTTTCATATTGGAGATGTGATTGTGAGCGAACGTCAACAATGGACTATCAAGCAGGCACAGGATTTGTTTGATAAACCTTTTTTTGAATTGTTATTTCAGGCACAGCAAATACACCGCGAACATTTTGATCCACAGCAGGTACAAGTCAGTACATTGCTGTCGATAAAAACCGGCGCTTGTCCCGAAGATTGCAAATACTGTCCACAAAGTTCCCGCTATAAAACGGGATTGGAAAAAGAGCGGTTGATGGAAGTGGAAAAAGTCATTGAATCCGCGCATAAAGCTAAAAATGCGGGTTCCACCCGCTTCTGTATGGGGGCTGCCTGGAAGAACCCGCATGAACGTGATATGCCATATCTGGAAAAAATGGTCAGAGAAGTCAAAGCATTGGGAATGGAAACCTGCATGACTTTGGGAATGCTGAATCACTCTCAGGCACAGCGTTTGGCAGAGGCAGGTCTGGATTACTACAACCATAACTTAGACACCTCACCAGAGTTTTACGGCAATATCATCACGACCCGCAGTTATCAGGACAGGCTGGATACACTGGATAATGTCCGGGATGCAGGCATTAAAGTTTGTTCAGGCGGTATCGTGGGTTTGGGGGAGCAGATACGTGACCGTGCAGCATTGTTGGTGCAATTGGCAAATTTACCGAAGCCACCAGAAAGTGTACCTATCAATATGCTGGTAAAAGTGAAGGGAACACCAATGGAAAACAACGAAGATGTCGATCCTTTTGACTTTATCCGCACCATTGCTGTAGCGCGGATCATGATGCCGAAATCGCATGTCCGTCTATCCGCAGGACGTGAACAGATGAACGAGCAAACTCAGGCTATGTGCTTTATGGCGGGTGCCAATTCCATTTTCTACGGCTGTAAATTGCTGACCACGCCAAATCCAGATGAAGATAAAGATCTCCAGTTATTCCGCCGGTTGGGTATTAACCCTCAACAGACAAAGACGGCATTTGGTGACAATCAACAGCAACAGAACTTGACTGAAGCCATTTTTAATAATGCTGATAACGAACAATTCTACAATGCGGCAATATGATGAACTGGTCAGATTCACTCTCCCGACGTTTGGCCGAACGCCGGGCTACCTCTTTATGGCGTGGCAGACAAGTCCATCTGGGTTCTGATGGCCGCTTATTATCCACCTCAGACGGTCAATATCTCAATTTCTCCAGTAACGATTATCTTGGATTGAGCCGGCATCCCCAGATTATTGCTGCGTGGCAGAAAGGGGCAGAGCAATATGGTGTGGGCAGTGGAGGCTCGGGGCATGTCACGGGTTACACAACAGCGCATGACACATTAGAACAGCAATTAGCTGAATGGTTGGGCTACTCTCGCGCCTTGCTGTTTATTTCTGGTTATGCCGCCAACCAAGGTGTCATTGCGGCTTTGATGGAAAAAGATGATCGCATTATTGCTGATCGCCTCAGCCATGCCTCTTTGATGGAAGCGGCTATGCAGTCGCCCGCACAGCTACGACGTTTTTTACATAATGATGTGAATTCGTTGAAACGGCATCTGGAAAAAGAGTGTACGGGTAAAACGCTGGTGGTAACGGAAGGCATTTTTAGCATGGATGGAGATTGCGCTCCGCTTGAACTTATTGCTCAACAAGCAAGTTCTGCAAAGAGTTGGCTGATGGTAGATGATGCCCACGGTATTGGTATTCAGGGGGAAGAAGGACGCGGCAGTTGCTGGGCGAAAAATGTCAAACCGGAAATTCTGGTCGTCACCTTTGGCAAAGCATTTGGATTGAGCGGCGCTGCAATCTTGTGTGATGAGCAAACCGCAGAGTACTTGCTCCAATACGCTCGACACCTGATTTACAGTACTTCAATGCCACCGGCGCAGGCAGTTGCTCTCTCTGAAACGGTACAACAAATCAGGGCCGGGGATGAATTGCGTCAAATGTTGCGCAACAACATTCAATACTTTCGCCATGAAGCCCGGCATTTATCTCTTGCTCTGACGGATTCAGAAACAGCGATTCAGCCGCTCATTGTAGGCGATAACCAACGTTGTATCGAATTATCTCATTCGCTCAGGCAGAAAAATGTGTGGGTTACGGCGATACGGCCTCCCACTGTTCCTCCGGAAAGTGCCCGCCTGCGTATTACATTGACGGCAAGTCATACCCAACAGGATATTGATGTATTACTAGAGGCATTGTATGGATCCGGCTGTTAAATCGGTTAATAAGCACGCCATTGCCGGTGCCTTTGGGCGCGCCGCTTCCAAGTATGATACGGTGGCTAAACTGCAACAGCAAACGGGTGAATACTTGATGGCGCTGGCGCAGGCAGAAGATATCGGTATGAGCATATTGGATGCGGGTTGTGGAACGGGTTTTTTCAGTGCCCGTTGGAAACAACAAGGCAAACAAGTCATCGCGTTGGATTTGGCTTCCGGTATGCTGAATTATGCTCGTGAGCAGCAAGCGGCCAATTATTATCTGCAAGGAGATATTGAACATTTGGGATTGGCCGGCAACAGCGTAGATGTCTGTTTCAGCAATCTGGCAGTACAGTGGTGCAATGATTTGTCATGTGCCTTGCAGGAGCTTTATCGTGTTACCTGCCCCGGTGGGCTTATCGTATTTTCCACGCTCGTACAAGGTTCTCTGCATGAACTGGAAACCGCGTGGGAGCGAGTAGACGATTATCGGCACACTAATCAATTTTTGCCATTGAAAACCATTACACAAGCATGTCAACCATATCGACATAAAGTTATTCAACGGCAATATCGTCAGCATTATTCACAGCTCCTGCCTTTACTGAATTCTTTGAAAGGAATCGGTGCAACGCACCTTCATCATGGACGCCAGCAGGGATTAATGACCAGAAAACGCCTGAGTGCTCTTGATGAGGCATATCCACGGAATAATGGTAGCTACCTATTAAGCTATCAAATTGCTTTTGGAGTCATTCATTGTGACAAGTAAATATTTTCTTACCGGAACTGATACTGAAGTAGGTAAAACAGTGGTTAGTTGCGCTTTACTGCAAGCGGCGAATAAAAAGGGATATCAAACAGCAGGTTATAAACCGGTCGCATCGGGGAGTGAAGTAACAACTGAAGGAATACGTAATGGTGATGCCTTGGCTTTACAGCGTAATAGTGTTGTGCCATTAACTTATCAGGAAGTGAATCCTTTGGTATTTGTGGAGCCTACATCTCCCCATATCGTGAGCGCCGAATTAAACCAACCCATTGATTTTTCGATATTATCAAAAGGGCTGGCAGTACTGGCAGCAAAATCTGACTGGGTTTTAATTGAAGGGGCGGGGGGATGGTATACCCCATTATCGGAAAATACGACCTTTGCTGATTGGGTGATTCAGGAGAATTTACCCGTAATTTTGACCGTGGGTGTCAAGTTAGGCTGTATTAACCATGCGGTATTGACCGCAAAAGCAATTCAACATTCAGGGCTGAAATTGGCAGGTTGGGTTGCTAATGAAATCGAACCGGCAGGTAAACGCCAGTCGGCGTATTTGGAAACGCTGGAACGCATGATACCTGCACCTTTATTGGGAATTATTCCCCATCTGGGAGAATTAATTGATAATAATAATGTAGGGGAATATATAAACATTGATGTATTGGTTAACTAATTGTTTACTTTGCGTTAGTTAAAATCCTCGGCTGGAGAGAAGTTAAATTTAGTTTCTCTCTATAAAAAATGCCTTATTTCAACAATGATTGCATTATTTTTGAACAAAAAATAACGCAACTCAATTCTAAAATAGAATAAAAATTTCCCATTATTGGAGAATTTTATAAACAAGGGTAACTCCGCAACCTCCCATGCCCAATGGGGTTTGCTGAGTTATCCACTATTCCTGTGGATAACCCTGTGCATTAGTTTTAGACAAGTAAGCTGACGCAAGATAATACGCGGCTTGCGCAAGATTTGCTGTTATTCTCTCCTTGATTTTTTTTGCTATAAAGATCAACTCATTAAATAAAAGCAATCCCTTTTTACCTTCCTTTGCCATTCGGTGCTTTATCATTTCAGTAGCTAATACAAAAATATAAAAAAGCAAGATCATTATCTGGGGATAAAAATAGTCACTACTAATGTTAAACAAAGGTTAATATCACCTTGCGGTAATTTATGATTTCTCGCTACTGCAACTCTTTAGCTTTCTCCTTAAAATAAAAACAATATTATTTTACTAACTTACTTGAAGCTGGTTTTTTATCCAGTATTATAAAAGCGTTTTGTTTGTGCACAGATAGGCATGGGGGCTTGTGTACATGATTGCGGGGGAAAAATGAGCAAAGAAACAAATAAGGTATTCAAGTTATATTCTGATTTCAGACCTGGAGGTGATCAGCCTTCGGCTATCAACCAATTACAGGAAGGGCTGGAAGATGGTTTAGCCCATCAGACACTGCTGGGGGTAACAGGCTCAGGTAAAACGTTCACGGTAGCCAATGTTATCGCAAACTTGAATCGGCCAACCATGATCCTCGCACCCAATAAGACACTGGCCGCGCAGCTTTATAGCGAAATGAAAGAGTTTTTCCCTGAGAATGCAGTGGAATATTTTGTTTCCTATTATGATTACTATCAGCCGGAAGCTTATGTACCGAGCTCTGATACCTTTATCGAAAAAGATGCGTCGGTAAATGAACATATCGAGCAGATGCGTCTATCGGCAACAAAAGCCTTACTGGAACGCCGTGATGTCGTTGTGGTGGCTTCCGTCTCCGCAATTTATGGTCTGGGTGATCCTGATAGTTATCTGAAAATGATGCTTCACTTAACTAATGGCATGCTGATTGACCAGCGAGCGATTTTACGCCGTTTGGCAGAGTTGCAATATACCCGCAATGATCAGGCGTTCCAGCGTGGGACATTCCGTGTACGTGGTGAGGTGATTGATATTTTCCCCGCAGAATCGGACGAACATGCCTTGCGTGTTGAATTGTTCGATGATGAAGTCGAACGCCTTTCCCTGTTTGATCCGCTGACAGGTCAGGTTCAGTACAATGTGCCGCGTTATACCATCTATCCTAAAACACACTATGTGACACCGCGTGAACGTATCCTTCAGGCAATGGAAGAAATCAAGGTTGAGTTGGATCAACGACGTAAAATGTTGCTGGAATCAGGTAACCTATTGGAAGAGCAACGTATCACTCAGCGAACACAATTCGATCTCGAAATGATGAATGAGTTGGGATATTGCTCCGGCATTGAAAACTACTCTCGTTATCTGTCTGGTCGTTCCACAGGTGAACCCCCTCCAACATTATTCGACTACCTTCCGGCTGATGGTTTGCTGGTGGTGGATGAATCCCACGTAACTATTCCACAGATTGGCGGCATGTACCGCGGGGATCGTTCCCGTAAGGAAACACTGGTGGAATATGGTTTTCGCTTGCCATCAGCGCTGGATAACCGTCCATTACGGTTTGAAGAATTTGAAGCGCTGGCACCACAGACCATTTATGTTTCAGCAACCCCCGGTCGTTATGAATTGGAAAAATCGGGCAACGAAGTGATTGAACAGGTTGTACGTCCGACCGGGCTGATTGATCCTGAAGTTGAAGTTCGCCCTGTATCGACTCAAGTGGATGACTTATTGTCAGAAATACGTATCCGGGCAGCGAAAAATGAGCGAGTGCTGGTAACCACACTCACCAAGCGAATGGCGGAAGATTTAACTGAATATTTAGA
Source organism: Xenorhabdus miraniensis (assembly GCF_002632615.1). The sequence continues at coordinate 19,575 of NZ_NITZ01000012.1, read as the reverse complement.
AGAGCATGGTGAACGAGTCCGTTATCTCCATTCCGACATTGATACGGTCGAACGTGTGGAGATTATCCGTGATCTTCGTTTAGGCGAATTTGATGTCTTGGTTGGTATTAACTTGCTTCGGGAAGGTTTGGATATGCCAGAAGTTTCTCTTGTGGCGATTTTAGATGCTGATAAAGAAGGTTTCCTGCGTTCAGAGCGATCCCTGATCCAGACTATTGGCCGCGCAGCGCGTAACCTGCATGGTAAGGCGATTTTATACGGTGACAAAATCACAGACTCTATGGCGAAAGCGATTGAGGAAACAGAACGCCGTCGTGCCAAACAACAGGAATTTAATGAAGAACACGGTATCGTACCGAAAGGGCTGAACAAAAAAGTCGGTGACATTCTGCAAATTGGTCAGCCAGCCCACGGAAAAGGAAAAACTAAAGGAAAAGGCAAAGTTGCTTTGGGCACGGATGATTACCATAAACTGTCGGCGAAAGAGTTGGAAAGCAAAATCCGTGAACTGGAAGATAAAATGTATCAACATGCGCGGGATCTGGAATTTGAACAGGCGGCCAATATTCGTGATCAGGTACAGACATTGAGGGCGCAATTTATTGCTAATTCCTGAGTAGCATATTTGTAGTACCTGAATTGACGGTAATTACGGCGAAATAAGTAGCTTATGGAGAGTGAATAATATCGCTCTCCATCTGCCTGTTAGCCCAATCTTTGCAAGGTGTGCTCGATTGCTTGTCGTAATAACTCGCGATCATGACGGTAGGGAATATCCTGCGCTTCCAAAACTTGCTGCGTTACAATCCGGTCGCTGAAGGGGCTGATATCAGTACGAGGGCCGACAATAAGCGCATTAATCATTTTGCGGCCGATTCTGTTTTCCATGATTTCAAGCTTATTTTTTAACGATAACTCGGTTGCTGCATGGCTGAGTTCTCTCCCCAAATTACCGATATAGATCATGTTTGCATTACTGCGGCGCAGGGACTGGGTTAAGTCATCCAATAATAGCAACGGCATCAGGCTGGTTAAAAAACTACCGGGGCCAATCAAAATCAAATCTGCTTGTTCAATGGCATCCAGCGCTTCTTTAGTCGCGTTAACCCGGGGATAGAGTAAGAGCTCTTGCGGCACACAATTGAGTTGATCGATATTCACTTCGCCATATACGGTATTGCCTTGATTATCTATCGCCATTAAATCAACCGATTGTTCAGACATAGGGATCAGATGAGCATTGACTTTCAGTAGACTGCGGATCAGGTTAATCGCCTCAAGAGGGCGGACACTTAAATGATCCAGCGCCTTTAGCATCAAATTACCCAGATTATGACCAGCCAGTTCACCATTGCCGCTGAAACGATATTCAAACATAGCGGAAGCAATCGTTGGCTCCGTGATTAACTGATTGAGGCAATTGCGCATATCTCCCCATGCTATTCCTCCTTCTGAGCGTCGTATTCTGCCAGTTGACCCTCCATTATCGGTTGTGGTGACAATACCGGTCAGGCGGGTTCCGAGAGAAGAAAGAGAAGACATAACGCGTCCAAGTCCATGGCCGCCACCAAGGGTGACAACGCGATCTAAATCAGCTAATGTGCGATTTCGCATAGAGTTCCTGTTACTGGCTAAACGTAGAGGGCTTTAATAAATCTCATATAATTTATCATAAAATATAATGCCCTTAGCAATTGCTGTGATTTTGTGCGATTTTTTGTCTGATATTTTTTAGGGGCGCGTAGAAATACAACAGGAACCTGATGTTATGGGTTTTATCTAACTCGTTGTATAGTAAGGTATATATCGAGGTATAGATTAGCTTTTTGTTATCTTAAGCGTTAGAATCCTCAACGAGCACATTGTTACTTACCTAATTTTTCACATAAATTTTTAACTGATATTAACTCCTAGCCTCTGTGTCTAAGTCGTTGTCCTATCAAATGGATACCACATTGATATGATGCTCTGGCCGTGGCTCCTGAGTCACCAGGATGCAAGGTAGAAATGCCCGCATCTCCCGTACTTGGAAGGTGTTATTGTGGAACAACTTACAGATGTATTCTCGCGCAAATTTTATTATTTGAGATTATCTATTACGGATGTGTGTAATTTCCGTTGCACATATTGCTTGCCTGATGGATATCGGCCGCATGGTCATAAATCATTTCTTTCCCTACCGGAAATTCGTCGCGTCAGCCGCGCATTCGCTGAACTTGGTACAGAAAAAATCCGCCTGACTGGGGGAGAACCAACGATGCGGCGTGATTTTTGCGATATTATCGCGACAGTTCATGAAAACCCACAAATCAAAAAAATTGCTGTCACAACCAATGGATACCGAATGGAGCGCGACGTATCCCAATGGAAAGAGGCAGGGTTGACAGCGATTAACGTTAGCGTTGATAGCCTTGACCCTCGTCAATTTCATGCCATTACTGGTCAGGATAAATTTTTTCAGGTGATGCGTGGCATTGATGCAGCTTTTGAAGCAGGGTTTAACACAGTGAAAGTCAACGCAGTGTTGATGAAGAATGTCAATGATATCAACCTGCCTGCTTTTTTAGACTGGATTAGACATCGTCCGATCCAATTACGATTTATTGAATTGATGGAGACAGGAGAAGGTAGCGACATTTTCCATCGTCATCACCTTTCTGGCAACGTTATTCGCAGCCAACTATTGCAACAAGGCTGGCAACAACAACAACGAGAGCGCAGTGACGGGCCGGCTCAAGTTTTTCACCATCCCGATTATCAGGGTGAAATTGGCCTTATCATGCCTTATGAAAAAGATTTTTGCCTAAGTTGCAATCGGTTGAGGGTGTCTGCGATTGGTAATCTTCACTTGTGTTTATTTGGGGAGCAAGGTATTCCGTTGCGTGATTTATTGTCTGATGATGTATCACTTGATGCTCTGAAACTACGGATTCAGGGTGGCTTGCGCCATAAACGTGAGACACACTTTCTGCATCAGGGAGACAGTGGCATCACTCCCAACCTCTCTTTTATTGGTGGTTAATTTAACTACAAGATTCATTTTTCAGGAGTAAAGGATGTCCCAACTAACCCATATTAATACTGCGGGTGAAGCTCATATGGTGGATATTTCCGCCAAATCGGAAACAGTGCGTGAGGCGCGCGCAGAAGCATTCGTTGAAATGCGATCTGAAACATTGGCCATGATTATTGCCGGTGATCATCATAAAGGAGACGTGTTTGCTACGGCCCGTATTGCAGGCATTCAGGCTGCCAAACGAACCTGGGAATTAATCCCACTTTGCCATCCACTGTTGCTGAGTAAAGTGGAAGTCCAATTGGAAGCACAAACTGAGCACAATCGTGTCAGGATCGAATCTTGTTGCCGTTTGACCGGGAAAACAGGCGTGGAGATGGAAGCTCTGACAGCGGCATCCGTGGCTGCCTTGACGATTTATGACATGTGCAAAGCGGTGCAAAAAGATATGGTTATTGGTCCGGTGCGTTTGCTGGAAAAACGCGGTGGTAAATCAGGAAGTTTTAAGGTGGAAGCATGATAAAAGTACTCTTTTTCGCTCAAGTTCGTGAGTTGGCGGGAACAGATTCACTTGAATTGCCGAATGACTATCCAACTGTAGCGCATCTTCGTCAGGCACTGATTGAAAAAGGCGAGAGATGGGCGTTGGCTTTGGAGGAAGGTAAATTGCTGGCTGCTGTCAATCAATCATTTGTCCATGCTGAACACCCTTTGCATGATGGCGATGAGGTAGCTTTCTTCCCACCTGTCACGGGAGGTTGAGAATGGAAAACCTCCGCATCAGTGTCCAACGGGAGATATTTAATGTTGGTGATGAATATCAATGGCTCTCGCAATGTGATGAAGACGGTGCGGTTGTGACCTTTACGGGGAAAGTTCGCAACCATAATCTGGGCGATAATGTGAAAACACTGACGCTGGAACATTATCCGGGTATGACAGAAAAGATGTTGCGGGCTATTGCTGATGAAGCTCGTCAACGTTGGTCACTGCAACGTATCAGTATTATTCATCGTGTTGGTGAGTTGTACCCGGGAGATGAAATTGTATTTGTTGGTGTTACCAGTTCTCACCGTAGTATGGCCTTTACTGCGGCTGAATTCATCATGGATTATCTGAAAACCAAGGCACCTTTCTGGAAAAAAGAGTCTCTTGCCAAGGGCGAGCGTTGGGTAGAAACAAGAAAGAGTGATGAAGATGCCGCAAATCGTTGGGTGTAACTCCTTGATAAAAACTACTTTTAACAACGTATTGAAACAGTGGTTGGCCGCTTATTAATGTTCTATGCTAATGTATAAGTTTTGAGTAGACTGTTTATTTTTAAACATTCTTAATCCCTAAACATTGTCATGAAAAGGTAATCGTCATGGACCGATATCAACGTTCTAATGGTTCGATTGTTCAGAAAACTGGTTCTGGTATACAAACTTACATGGCACAAGTCTACGGTTGGATGACTTGTGGCCTGTTGTTAACTGCATTTGTCGCATGGTATGTAGCAAATACACCTGAAATTTTATATGCCATCTTCAGTAACTCCATTGTTTTCTATGGCTTGATCATTGCACAGCTTGCATTGGTGTTTGTGCTGTCTGGTTTGGTACATAAAATGAGTGGGGCGTTGGCGACCGGGCTGTTCATGCTGTATTCCATGCTGACGGGGCTCACGCTCTCCAGTATATTTGTGGTTTATACCAGTAGCTCTATTGCCAGCACATTCGTGGTTTCAGCGGGTATGTTTGGTGCGTTGAGTATTTACGGTTATACCACCAAGCGTAGCCTGAGCGGTCTGGGTAGCTTCCTGTTTATGGGGCTGATTGGTATCGTTCTGGCTTCTCTGCTAAACCTCTGGCTGAAAAGCCCGGCACTGATGTGGGCAATCACTTATATCGGTGTTGTTATTTTTGCGGGTCTGACCGCATATGATACCCAGAAACTGAAAGAAATGGGTGAACAAATCGATGTTAATGATAAAGAGAATATGCGCAAATATTCTATCACTGGCGCACTAACTCTGTATCTGGACTTCATTAACCTGTTCCTGATGTTGCTGCGTATTTTGGGTGATCGCCGCTAGTTACTGATATATAAATTATTTTTTAAGATAAAAACCCTGCTTTGGCAGGGTTTTTTATATTAAAGATATGAAAATGACATATGTTCTTCAGAACCATTATTCTGAATATTCCTGTTATTGATTTTTAATAACTGAAAAGAAAGGATAGGATAGTGAAAAGAATTATTTTTATTAAGTCATCATCATAGCAATAAATAACAAGACAATACATGAAGCAGTATTCTTCTCCTTCCATTGATGCAGTATAAATATTATCCTATTTATAGAAATGTAATAATTTTTCAATGATATAGATCTATAATTGAAGAAAGTAATGCTTTACTATCCATACATTGAATTCAGACATATTGATAGCTTTATTTTGATTAGTATGTTGTCTTAATTGAATATTATAATAGTTCCTCAAGTTGGATTCAGTATCTTCAACTCTTATGTATACTTCATTCTGTAGAATTTTATATTAAAATAACTTGATTTATTTATTATGTTTGTAATATATTTCTTTCCTACATCTATTAAATTTAATGAGTCACTTGAATATAGCTTACCTATTCAATTAATACACTGATTATTTTTATCTATCTATTAGTTTACATAAGAACTAACTCATTTTAGTTAACTTTTTTATTTTCAGGTCAGTTTTTTATTTCTAGTAAAATATCTAACTACCTGTTGTTAGAGATAAATACCAATTTTTGAAATACCCAGTCTTATTACTTTTATTAAATAAATCTAGATTGTTGATAATAACGTAGGATTATATATGGCAGAGCGTATTTATTTGTCCAGTCAGGCTTTGGCCGCTGATATTGAAGTCATTGATTGTATTCCCCGTGATGATGAACGTTATTCTATTCGATTGGGTTCTACGATATTTCATCCTCAGGGAGGTGGCCAGCCTAGTGATATTGGTTGGCTCAATGATGTAGAAGTCGTTCATGTCTCAGAAGAAAATGGTGAGATTATTCATCTGACTACAAAACCTGTTCCATTAGGAAATGTTTTTGCCCGCATTGACGGTGAGCGTCGTCAATTACATTCTCGCTTACATTCTGCTGGGCATCTTATTGGTCATGTTGGTGAGCTTGCAATGTGGCGTCCAATTAAAGCTCATCATTGGCCGGGTGAGAGTAAAGTGGTATTCAAACCAGAAGCAGGTGCTAAAAATGTGTCGGTAGAAGACATCCAAATAAGTTGTGAATATTACGTTACGCAAGATTTATCCTGCAATATCACTCTACGAGATGATGGGTTTCGGGAAGTGAGTTTTGGTCATTTTACGCCTTACCCTTGTGGAGGAACTCACGTGGCATCTCTGGGGCAACTGAAGGGAATTAAAATACAAGAAGTGAAGATCAAGAAGAGTAATTTAACGGTTTATTACAATATTGCCTGATCGTTTCCGGCGTCAGGCGGATAACAATATTTTTCTGGTCATTATGGTAATTGAGCCTTCCTTGCTTGGCAAGCCACACTGGATATTCAGCCCGAACTCGGTGAGTTGCTGCTCTTTAATTCCAGATGTATGCACTCTGTGAGTGCTGGTTCAGACGATTTGCGTTTAAGTTTGTCATGCTTTATTGGTTATCGCGGTTCAGCGAATCCGCTGTCATTTTGGAGTTAACATGTTACATCACTATTGGAGTGAATTTTTAGGATTAGCAGTAATTCATTTTTTGGCGGTAGTGGCACCAGGCCCAGATTTTGCGGTCACTATACGGCAGAGTGTACGGTTTGGTCGTTGGGCTGGGATATGTACGGCAGTAGGTATAGGGGCTGGAATATCGGTTCATGTTATTTATACGTTGGTAGGTATTAGTGCACTGATGCATGCCACTCCGTGGTTGATGGAGCTGGCAAAATTAGTAGGAGGGATTTACATCATCTGGCTTGGCATCAATTTTATTAGGAGTAAACCTGCCGATCCTACTGCTTTAGAAGCTGAGGGAGGTGGGCAGGTTCTGCAAAGTAGATGGAAAGCATTTCTGGTGGGATTCATGACAAATGCGACTAATCCCAAGGCCACTTTGTTCTTTTTGGCTGTCTTTACCACTGTGGTAAGTAGTAATACGCCGATATCGGTACAAATCATTTATGGAATATGGATGTGTATGATCAATGCGATATGGTTTGTATTGGTCAGTATAATCTTTTCCAATTTTATGATTAGACAAAAATTTATACAAAAGGGCTATTGGTTCGAACGAGTTATGGGATTAGTTTTGATCGGATTTGCTATCAGGCTATTGTTTATGTCTGTATAAGTTTTCATTAATTGTATCAGAATTCCGGTATTGATAAATAAGGATTCTTTACGGAAATAAGAACAAAACTTACATTTTAAACTACATTAAAATAATTCGTCGTTTTATTGTCATTCTAAAACCACCTTCTATGGAGGTGGTGATCGTTCCTGTGGGTTTTGCCCGTAAGATGTCCATACTAAATACTAACTTAGTTTGTTACCAGCAACTTAAGGGAGTAAATAACATGAGAAGATATGAAAACTGAATATGAGTAACAGTTATTTTGATAATTCACTATTACCTTATAAGAAGAAATATTTTTCTCTTCTCTTTTTTATATTGCTAATTTATATATTAATTTAATTTTTATTTTCATGAATTATATGTGGATTAAAATTTTCATTTTTTGAAAAAAATTAAATCTGTTTACTTATTGTTGATTGAAATCTTGATTTTGTTTTTTGTATATTTAAATAGACCATCCTAGTTGGTCGTATTGCATTATATTTTTATCGTGGAGAGTGTAAGTATGAAATCTACAGCTCAAAAACTCTATCAGCCTGTATTTTCTAGAAAATCAGAGCCTATTAAGTTATTTGTTGTTTCCTCTGATGAAATCAGTTTTAGAGTAATTAATAAAATGATTAAAAGACGTATAAAACGAGATGCTGGTCTTTTAATGAGTGTTAGTGACACGGTTGCTCATATTTAAATAAATTAAGCCTGCTTACTATCTGTTAAGCAGGCTTTATTTGATTATATTAACTGAGGTTTTTATGAAAAGTGCAACTATTTTGCTTAAAGATAGATTAGATAAAGTTCATATAATTAAAACTGATATTGACATTCCACTTAGGCAGTTTTTAAAAATAAATTACATACCTCAAGATTCTGTTATCAGTTATGTCAATGGAGAGATTGTAGATGATCAAACTTATATTATTAATAAAAATGATAAAATTGTTTTAGATATGGTTAGAGCTTATCAACTACCAGAATATTGTAGGACATTAAGATTATGGGAAGATTCAGGAGTAGAAACAACAAAAGAAAATGCTGACTCAATTTATACTAAGCGTATTCTTTGGTTTAATGATAATGGTATTTGTGATCTTAAGGAGTCACAGTTTGATAAAGATAGTTTTGTTAATTACATAGATGATATGTTTGTTCAGGGAGTTTTGGAAAAAAATCTCATTACTTCTGGAGATAAGATCGTGCTTGCACTTTCAGGAGGAAGAGATAGTTTAGCTTTACTTTATTTACTAAGAAGGAATAAAGATAAGTTACCAATCCATGATTTGATAGGGGTTACTGTGGCTGATACAGCAGCCTCTTCAGAAGATGTTAACGTGGCTACAGAAGCCATAATTACCTTAGGTGTTAAGGATTATACAATTCTTCCCTTAGAATATATTAACAAGACTATGAATTTTAAACATGGTTTTGAACATGCAATAGAAAAGGTTTTGGTAACAGAAGGACGTGGTCATTCTATTACTCTGTGGCACCATATCATGAGGGCATGTATAGAAAAGTTTGCAAGAGAAAGAAATACATATAATATTTCTTTTGGGTATCATTTTGAAGATTTATTCACAAGTATTTTTCGAACATATATTCTTGGAACCTTATTAGGTGAATCTGTACCATTAAAAACGTGGGGGGAATTTACTCATGTATCACCGCTCTGGACAATAACAAAAAAAGAGTTAACACTCTATTTGAAATTTGTTGCTCCAGAAAGGCATTCAAAACAGGGATCTCCTACTGATTATGATCGTGGTGATCATAATAGAGATATTAATTATTTTATCGCAGATCTCCTTTCAGGCGTATGGCCTGGATTGGGTTTTAATTTTTTTGAGTCTCTTGAAAGATTGACTAAAAATTACGCTATAGCCAGACCTAAATATGATGTTTGTAATAATTGTGGAATCACATATACACATGCCTACGGTGATGATACAGATAATAGAAAATACAAACATGTTTGTAGTCACTGTTCTTACTTAATAGAAGTAGGAGAAATTTCATTGGTAAGAAAAGTTAACTAACAAGAGAAAAAAATGGAAAACAAAAACAAGTTGTTAACCTCTGATGTTATATCAATGTTTGGTTCTGGGGTAAGTGAAGTGGCGTTATTAACATTGGCTTTCAATATAACTCACTCCGCTTCTTGTACCTCCTTGCTTATATCAATAAGATTGCTTGGCAGCTTACTTGTTTTTTTTCTTACTGGTTATTTAATGAAATATCTTAATATGAAATGGATTTGTGTTTTTTCTGATTCTATCAGAGCTTTTATAATATTGTTAGCTATCATTGTGAATGATATTTACAACATTTTTATTATCGCCTTTTTTATTTCATTTTTTTCTGGATTAAATATAGCAGTAAGGAGCGTAGCTTATCAAAAATTTGTTGGGTCTGATGAAAGAATAAAATTTATATCGAAGCAACAATCATTGTATAGTTTGTTGACTTTATTTTCTCCCTTTTTTGCAGCTTTATTGATTAAATTTGTTTCTTTAAATCAGGTTTTTGTTGTTGAATCAATATGTTTTCTTATTTCTACTTTGACTATCTTCGGCGTCTCAGAATGGAGAGACGAAAAAGACTCAAAAAATAACAATCAAAGGCTTATTGGATTAAAATATCTTTTAAAAGAACCAGTGCAGAGGAATATTCTTTTTTTTAGGATAAGTATTTTAACTTCAATGATTTCTTATCAAATTATCTCTACATATATTATAACAATGGACTACTCTAAAATGACAAGCTTTGTGGACTTATCTTTTATGATTAGTTATTCTGATGTATTGGCCTTTTTCTCATTTATCTCTGCATTGTCTTTGTTATTTGGGAATTTTATTGCAGGGCGTTTTTTCAGTTTGGAGAAAATCAGACTTTCTTTTTTCCTGGGGGCTTTTTTTGTTTCTTTAGGGTGTATTTTTTGGTCTTATCCGTATCATGATTTTCAATTGCTATATTATAGTATAGGGAGCTTTATATTATTTTTGGGGTTGTCTTTTCTCAGAATATCGCTTTATGCTTCGGGTCAAGAGTTGACCCCACCTGAGTATTTGGCTGAGATTATTGCTGCATCAGATGTCATATCGCGTAGTTATCAATCTTTATTAGGCGTTGTCATTATGTCTTTAATTCCTATAATTTCAGTGAATTTTATCTTATGTTTTTTGGCTTTTTCAGCAATGGGATCATTACTTATCACAGGAAAAATAAGTCAGAAAGTTCAGGAAAAACACAATAGCTAAAGAATGTTAGCTCTTAAATCGGGAGAGTAAGGGAGAAACCGAGGAAAGAGAACACCACTTATCCACATCCTGCTCTCTTTCCTATTTGCATTTTCATCAAGCAATCTTACTGCGGAACAGCCGATAAGCGATCCCCCCCGTCGTCGCAGTAATGATCAACAAAGGCCATAAATTCGGCCAAATGACGGATAAATCTGCCCCTTTCAAATAAATCTGTTTGGTAATATCAGTAAAATGCCGGATTGGATTAATCCATGTTATATCTTGCAGCCAGACGGGCATGTTCTCGACTGGGGAAATGTAGCCGGAAAGTAAAATCGCCGGCATCATAAACACAAACACGCCGATAAATGCCTGTTGTTGGGTGGAGCAAACCGCAGAAATCAGCAACCCGAAACCAACCAGAGATAATCCATAAATCAACATGCAGCCATAAAATAGCAATAATGAACCAGCGAAGGGGATTTGATAACACAGAATTCCAATCAGTAAAACAATGGTTGCCTGCATAGTGGCGACGACCAGTGCCGGAATGGCTTTGCCAAGGAAAATTTGCCATGTCGCTAATGGTGAAACCAGCAATTGATCCAGCGTTCCCTGTTCCCGCTCACGTGCGACAGACAAAGCCGTGACGATCAGAACGCCAATCGTGGTAATCATGGCAACCAGCGATGGCACGACAAACCACTTATAATCCAAGTTGGCGTTATACCAGTTACGGATGATTAGCTCACTGTTATTGAAACCAGGGGCACTCCCCAATAACTGTTTCTGATAATCCATCACAATTTGCTGGATATAGTTAGCGGCAATCTGGGCACTATTTGAATTACGCCCATCCAGCAAAACTTGAATTGATGTCGGTTTATGAGCGGCAATATTGGCACTGAAGTTCTGAGGAAAACGCACCAATAACAGCGCTTTGCGGTTATCCAGTGTAGGACGGATTTCTTGCGAACTGGTCAGTAAAATAACATCAGGAAATGCTTTCGATTTTGCCAGCCGTTGGGTTAATTCAATCGAAGCCTGCCCTTTGTCTTCATTATAAATAGCAATAGTGGCATTTTTGACTTCCAGCGTTGCTGCCCATGGAAATAAGATCATTTGCAGAATGACGGGTAAAATCAAAATATTCCGTGTTTGCGGCTCTCTCAGAAGAGACTGCAACTCTTTCATGATTAGCGTATACAGGCGATGAAACATGCTCTTTCCTTTTTAATCCAGATGCCGACGAGTTTTCCACGCAGTTAAGCCAATAAAAACGATGGAGCTGGCAATCAGCAGGAGCAGGTTTGTGATTAATACCGTACCGATGTTACCCGCCAGAAAAAGTGTCTGTAGGCCACTGACAAAATAGCGCGCGGGGACGATATACGTCGAAGCCTGAATAAGTACCGGCATACTGTCTATTTCGAAAACAAAGCCAGACAACATAATGGCAGGCAAAAAAGCGGCGTTAAGGGAAATCATCGCTGCATTGAACTGATTGCGCGTCAGAGTTGAGATCAATAACCCCATGCCCAAGGCAGTGGCAAGATAGAGACTGGAGACTAACGCCAATATCCAAAGTGAGCCACGATAAGGAACACCCAGTACAAAAACCGTGAATATCATGCAAAGCACCATGACAAAAGAGCCTAAAACTTGGTAAGGCAATAACTTGGCGAGCAGTAATTCGGTTCGGGTGACTTGGGTTGAAAGTAACGCCTCCATAGTTCCGCGTTCCCATTCACGGGCAACCACGAGTGAAGTGAGAATGGCGCCTACGACGGTCATGATAATGGAAACAGCCCCGGGAATGAGGAAGTGCCGGCTAATGGCAGCAGGATTAAACCAATAGCGGATTTGTGTATCAATCAATGGCGTGGTTGAGACACCCCGGTTTTGTCCCCGTTGTTGGAGCCAGATTTGCCAGATACCTTTGGTATAACCTTGAACAAAGTTGGCGGTATTGGGTTCACTGCCATCAGTAATGACCTGAATAGGCGCATGGCTATCTGCGCGGGCAAGCAGGGCATCAAAATTTACCGGAATGACGATAATGCCCCGAATTTGGTTCTCTTGCATTTTCTTGATTAAGAAGTGGCGATTATCGCTGATGGTGGCATCAATATAAGGCGATCCCGTAAATGCGTGAACTAATTCACGGGCATCTTCGCTTTGCTGCTCCATCAGAATACCGAGGCGAAGTTTGCTGGAATCAAGGTTTATGCCATAGCCAAAAATAAATAACAGCATCAGCGGGATCACCACCGCAATCAACGCGCTACTGGGATCGCGGATAATCTGTTTAGTTTCTTTGATGCAGAGAGCCTTCAATCGACGCCATGAGAAATTGATGGCTTTTTGGGATGCTGCATGTTCAGAACGGCTCATTGTGGCTCCTTATCGTAATTCACCACGAGATCGATAAACGTATCTTCCATCGAAGGGTTAGGCCGCTCATCCGTGGCAACCAATTTTTTCAGCTCATCAGGGGTTCCGGCTGCAATCAATTTTCCCCGAAATACCAGCCCGATACGGTCACAATATTCTGCTTCCTCCATAAAGTGGGTTGTTACCATCACGGTAACCCCTTTATCTACCATGCCGTTGATATGGAGCCAAAATTCACGGCGGGTCAGCGGATCGACACCGGAAGTGGGTTCATCCAGAAACAGAATGTCAGGTTCGTGCATCAATGCGCAGGAAAGGGCAAGGCGTTGTTTAAAACCGAGCGGAAGACTATCTGTTTTTTGTTGCAAAATTGGCCCAAGATTGAAGGCCTGGATCATATCTGACATTTTTTCTTTCTGATGCCGGCCTTTCAGCCCGTAAACACCGGAGAAGAATTTAAGATTTTGCTCAACCGTCAGGTTGCCATAGAGCGAGAATTTCTGAGCCATATAGCCAAGACGTTGGCGCGCCTTGCCTGAGCTGGTTTTTAAATCCATATTCAGAACCAGCGCCTTACCGGAAGTGGGGATCATCAACCCACACATCATTTTAAACGTTGTGGATTTTCCGGCACCATTTGGTCCCAACAGACCAAAAATTTCCCCGCGTTTCACCTGAAAATCCACATAATCAGTGGCGGCAAAATCCCCAAATTTCTTAGTCAGGTTACAGGCTGCTATCACGGTTTCTGTCGGATTGGGCGGAATCTGAGGCATTATTTCAGCCAATTCGGAACGGTGGGATGGGCCGCCGCCCAGCAAATCGATAAAAGCATCTTCGAAACGCGGTTCGGCCTCAAGAATATTGGCTTCGGATAGCCCTATTTGTTGGAGTAATACGCTTTTATCTGCTTCTTCTTTTAAGATTAAACGAACATATCTGCCTTGAATCACGCCATCAGTCACCTGGGGCAGGATGAGGGCATGTTGGAGCGTTTTGCGTCGGTCGCCCTGTTTAACATCAAGTAAAAAAGATCGTCCGGCAATATTCTGAGTCAAATTTTGTGGCTGACCGCGATAGAGCAACTCACCCCGGTTCATTAGCAAAACATCACGACATAACTCGGCTTCATCCAAATAAGAGGTACTCCATAGGATAAGCATTCCTTCGGAAGCGAGTTCATGTACCATCTGCCATAATTCACGGCGGGCGATAGGGTCAACGCCCACGCCCGGTTCATCAAGTAACAGAACTTTCGGGCTACCCAGTAAAGTACAGGCAAGCCCCAGTTTTTGTTTCATGCCGCCAGATAATTTTCCCGCCAGACGTTCAGTAAAACGGGTTAAATCCGTAAAGGTGAGTAATTTTTGAAATGTGGCTTTGCGCTCCTCGCCAAGTACACCACGTAAATCGGCATATAAAGTGAGATTTTCCATGACAGTTAAATCTTCATACAGGCCGAATTTTTGCGGCATATAGCCGAGTTCAGAACGGACTTGGACACTATCTTTGATGGGATCAAGCCCCATGATTTCAATATTGCCGCTATCAGGTTTCAATAATCCGGCCAGCATTCGTATCAACGTGGTTTTTCCTGCGCCATCAGGGCCGACAAGCCCTGTGACAGATCCGCCCTGAATTTCTGCCCGTAGATGGGAGACAGCAGGAGCGTCCAATCCTGGAAAAGTTTTCTCCACGCCGTTCAGTTTGATCGTATAAGCTGAACTGCTCATGTTATCGCCTTACTTATTGTTGGCTTCAGTAGAATTTGTACCAGCAAAATGCAGGGTAACAGGCATTCCCTGTTTCAGGCCTTCATCAGGATCAAGAACAATAACCCGCAGACGATAAACTAAATCCGTTCTTAAATCGGGAGTTTCGACATTCTTGGGGGTAAATTCAGCGGTTGGAGAAACGAAGCCGATTTTGCCGTGATAGGGCTGATTTTTCCGTCCATCGGTATAAATCAGAATTTCCCGCCCTGCGGTAGCCTGATTCAGATTCGGCTCATCAATATATGCCCTGATCCAGACAGGGTTGGTGAGTGATAGAGCAAAAACCGTATTCCCGGCCGCCAGCATTGTACCCGGCTCAATGGCTCTGGTCAGAATAATACCTGCTGATGGTGAAGTGAGTTGGGTATCTTTCAGATTGAGTTCAGCTTGTGCAACTGCCGCTTCTGCTTGGCTAAGCTGGGCTTTGGCGGCGACAATTTCTTCTATGCGATAACCGGTTTCAAATTGGCGCAATTTATCTTTTGCTGCCTGATAAGCGGCCAATGCCTGGTTTCGTCCGGTTTTGGCATTTTCTAAATCATTAGCTGAAATAGTTTTACTTTGCCACAATCCCTGCTGGCGTTTCAGGAAACTATCGGCAAAGCGGAATGCAGATTCTTTCTGAGCCACTTCTGCACGCACTTGGGAGATTTCTTCAGTACGGTAACCCGCTTCTGCTTTGGCAAGATTTGCCTTGGCGACATCCCGGGCGGCTTTGGATTGATTCAAGGCATTAATAAAGGGAGCATCATCAAGATGGCCGAGTGTTTGTCCCGCAGTAATGGCATCACCTTCGTCTACTTGTAGTTCAGCCAGTTTACCTGCAACCCGAAAACCAAGATTCACTGTTCTGACATCGACATTGCCATACAGGGTCAGTTCCCTGCCATTTTGTTCTTGATAATAATAGATACCAACAATAGCACCGATAACAACAATGAGCGCCAATAGGGCAAGAGCAAACTTTTTACTGTTCATACTATCCCTTATGCCTTGTTCAATTTATACCCTTATTTTTCAAATGATTAACTGTCATTTGAAATTTATCAGGTATGCACATTTTTGAGTCTATAACTATTTATTGCTGTATTTCTTGTTGCCTTATTTTTTTCGTAACCCTTCAAGCAATAAGTTGATGTGTTGAGATAAAACTTGATTAATTAACTCATATTCTTTAGTGCCAATATTATCCCAGCCTGTTTGGCGCAATAAGGCTTCCCGTGCCAGACGGAAAGAAAGAATTTCCCCTAATAGGGCGTGAGTATGGATTTGGGTTGAAATCTCACGTTCATCAACGCCGATATAATTAGCGATTAACTTATTGATACGGGAATAAATCGGGGCCAGCCCTTGTTCATGTATGACACTGTAAGCTTCTGTTGGCGTCAGTTGTTCATGTGACATGATGCGGCTGATATTGATACTGCTTTTCTCGAAAATCAGGCGGTTGTAGCTAACCATGCCTTGATGAATAAATTCCAGAATTTTTTCTTGTGGATAGGGTTTCGGTGTTTCGGCAAAAAAACGGTCAATTGATTCGATTAACGGGGAAAATTCCGATTTTAGCTTATCGGCGATATGTTGCACGACAGCGAGGTAGAGTCCTTCTTTAGAACCAAAATAGTAGGCAATGGCCGCGATATTTTGTTGCGCGTGTTGGGCAATGTTGCGAGTCGTGGCACCATCCAGACCTGATTTACCAAAAATTTCTATTGCCGATTCAATGAGTTGCTGTTTGGCTTGTTCGCCTCGTGATGTCTGAGCCGTCTTCGCTGCCATGTTAAAGGATATCCTGTTATAAAGAAAAAGAATTGCTGAGAGTGTCGTAAATATATCAATCGTATGATTAACTTTAAGACTAAAGTAAGTTGATGTAAAGTTGACACAAATTGTCTTTTTAATAGACACCTATAAAAAATAATTTTCCTATTTTGGGTCAATTCTCGTAAGTGGGCACTTTCAATGAGATTTCGTGCCAATTATTAGCTTTTCAGGGCTGTTTGGAATCACATATCTGTTATAATGCCGCGCTTATGGCACATTGCAGTTTGTGTAATTTCTTTGCGTTTTATCGCGCGTCTGTTTTCTTCCCATAAAACTGCCCCTGAATTGATATCAGGAATGGTGAAGTCTGGAGCATTTCTTATTTATGAATTTTGAGTCACTCGGCTTGAAGGCTGATATTTTGCGTGCCGTTGAAGAGCAAGGCTACGCGGAACCTACCCCTATTCAGCAACAGGCCATTCCTGTTGTGTTATCTGGTAAAGATCTGCTGGCCAGTGCCCAGACGGGAACTGGAAAAACAGCAGGGTTTACCTTACCTATTCTGCAACTTTTGAGTGAATCCCCGATTCAGACAAAAGGCCGTCGTCCGATCAGGGCATTGATTCTGACACCGACACGGGAACTGGCGGCGCAGGTTGGCGAAAATGTACGTAATTACAGTAATTATCTCAAATTACGCTCATTCGTGGTGTTTGGTGGAGTCAGTATTAATCCGCAGATGATGAAACTGCGTGGTGGGGTGGATATTCTGGTGGCAACACCGGGGCGTTTGCTGGATCTGGAACACCAGAATGCTGTTGATCTTTCCCGCGTTGAAATCCTGATCTTGGATGAAGCTGACCGTATGTTGGATATGGGTTTTATCCATGATATTCGACGTGTATTGAATAAACTGCCGGCAAAACGCCAAAATTTACTCTTTTCCGCGACTTTTTCTGATGAAATAAAGAGCCTTGCCAATAAGTTGCTGCATAATCCGGTGAGTGTAGAAGTCGCGCGTCGTAACTCTGCATCTGAACAGATTGATCAATCAATCCATTTTGTAGATAAAAAACGCAAAGGAGAATTGCTTTCTTACATGATAGGCAACCAGAACTGGCAGCAGGTTTTGGTATTCACTCGCACCAAACATGGTGCAAATCGACTGGCGGAACAACTGAATAAAGATGGCGTGACTGCTGCCGCGATCCACGGCAACAAGAGCCAGGGGGCGAGAACCCGTGCACTGGCTGATTTCAAAACAGGGCAAATTCGCGCGTTAGTTGCAACAGATATTGCCGCTCGTGGCTTGGATATCGACCAATTGCCATATGTGGTCAATTATGAATTGCCAAACGTTGCGGAAGATTATGTTCACCGAATTGGCCGTACTGGCCGTGCGGATGCAACCGGACAAGCGATATCGCTGGTATGTGTTGATGAGCATAAGCTTCTGAAAGATATTGAACGGTTATTGAAACGGGAAATTCCGCGCATTGCCATTTCGGGCTATGAGCCAGATCCTTCTATCAAGGCTGAGCCAATCCAAAACGGGCGTAACAGCCGTGATAATAGCCCCCGTAGAAATAATGCTCGGGGTAATGGCTTCCGCGACAACCATTCACATAGCGAACAGCCTCGTAGCCAACGTAGAAATGGCAAGCAAGGTCAATCCTCAAAACATCAGGCTAACCCAAATGGTGAGCGCTCACGCAACCAAGGAACCTCATCGGGTCAGCGGCGTCAGCGAACCACAAAAGTATCGCGTTCCCCGGTGTCGGGAGAGTAATTAATGCGCGTTTTGCTGGCTCCGATGGAAGGTGTTTTGGATTCTCTGGTGAGGGAACTGTTGAGTGAAGTCAACGATTACGACCTTTGCGTCACAGAATTCCTGCGAGTGGTTGACAGCTTACTACCGGTAAAATCTTTTTACCGGTTGTGTCCTGAGTTGCATCATCAGAGTCGTACACCATCGGGAACCCCAGTCAGGATTCAACTTTTGGGACAGTATCCAGAATGGTTGGCAGAAAACGCAGCCAGAGCAGTTGAATTGGGATCTTGGGGGGTTGACCTAAACTGTGGTTGTCCTTCCAAAGCAGTAAATGGCAGCGGAGGCGGTGCGATATTACTGAAAGATCCCGAATTTATCTACAGCGGTGCCAAAGCCATGCGCGAAGCTGTACCAGCACATTTACCAGTGACGGTAAAGGTGCGTTTGGGGTGGGATTCTGATGCACGTCAGTTTGAGATTGCCGATGCCGTACAACAGGCAGGAGCAACAGAACTCGTCGTGCATGGGCGAACCAAGGAAGATGGTTATAAGGCAGAACGTATCAACTGGAAGGCGATTGGCGAGATTCGTCGTCGTCTCTCCATTCCTGTGATTGCCAATGGGGAAATCTGGGATTGGCAGAGTGCCCAGGAATGTATCAAAATCACAGGATGTGACGCTGTGATGATAGGGCGTGGCGCACTGCATACGCCAAACTTGAGTCGGGTCATTAAATATAACGAGCCAAGAATGCCGTGGAGCGATGTGCTCAAGTTATTGCAAAACTATACTTATTTGGAAAAGCAGGGAGACACAGGGCTGTATCATGTTGCCCGTATCAAACAATGGCTGGGGTATTTGCGCAAAGAATATGATGAAGCGGAAGTATTATTTATGCAAATCAGGGCATTAAAAACATCTGCCGAAATCGCCAGTATCATCTTGCGCAAATAAAAGAAAAGGAGATTTTTATGAATACTCAAACAATAAAACTCTGTAATGGTATAGGAATGCTGAATATCGGTTTAGGAGTATATAAGACAAAAGAGGAAGCGGAAGTAAAACAGGCTGTCAAAAAAGCGCTAGAAACAGGCTATAGAATGATTGATACGGCTTCGACCTATAAAAATGAAATTGGAGAAGCTATTAGGGAATAGAAAACCCTATCAAAAAGAGCCTGTCCACCATTTTGTGTAAGTGCCATTTCTTAGTAATGACCGTCAAGGCGATCACCAAACTCAATAATAAAACGACTCATTGCCATTCGCCAGT
>NZ_NITZ01000119.1 GCF_002632615.1 Xenorhabdus miraniensis | reverse complement strand
TAAGCCGCCGTTGGGTCAGATAGGCCTGCGCTTCCGGGGCATTCAGCAGCGTATGGTGATAGAACTCAACCCCCCGCGACAGCAGTGCCTGCTGCCCGGTCACATCACCGATCAGTTCCGGCGATTCAACCAGCGGCTCCACCGCCGGATTGCTGCCGAGCATCGCCCGCAACCGTTCACAGGCATGACGCAGGCTCAGATTCTCCGTCTTCATCACCCAGTCCAGCACCGACCCGCCCGCATCACAGCCAAAGCAATGATAGAGATTTTTCGCTGGCGTGATCACCATTGAGGGTGTTTTTTCCTCATGAAACGGGCACAGCACGATCCTGTCTTTACCGCGTTTAAAGAGCTGCCGCCCTTGCTGCTCGATAACGGCAACTAAGGGAACCGCGGATTTCAGGTGCTGTAATTCTGCTTCCGGGATGCGAGCCATATCAGATATCCTTACAAAATATTTTTTAATAAAGCATCGATGCTTGATAAGTTAG
>NZ_NITZ01000118.1 GCF_002632615.1 Xenorhabdus miraniensis | reverse complement strand
TTTCTGCATTCATCCTTGTCGTTAAAAGTGAAAGTTGATCAGTGAAACACCTCAGTAAGGTCTGACACTGACGTAATCTTTTTGGTATTCCTGCTGATGGGCGACCAATGCCCAAACGGTGCGAGCCAGCTTATTGGCCATCCCCACAATCGCCACACAGACCGGGCGGCGTTTTTTCAGCTCCGTCACCCACTGCAGCGGGGTTTTCGTGAGTAAGGTGGCCACTCGGGCACCGTGAATAAACAGCGTTCTCAGGTAGGTATCTCCCCGTTTACTGATCCCCAGTAATTTGACCCGGCCTCCCGTTCCCGTTTGTTTCGGTACCAGACCCAGATAGGCCGAAAATTCCCTGCCCGACCGAAACGCGCTGGGATCGCCCATTGTGGCGACGGCTGCTGTGGCAATCAGGACACCGATACCGGGAATTTTCAGGATCCGCTGACAATCGGCATTCTGTTTTGTCCACGCCGTTAGTTGTTTTTCCACTTGTTCAATT
>NZ_NITZ01000117.1 GCF_002632615.1 Xenorhabdus miraniensis | reverse complement strand
TTCATAACTAAATGTCTTATCACCTAATGTCACATCAATCTTATGTGTGCAATCATCCGGGTTTTCACAACCACATATTGCTGAACCTGCCTTTGTTGACGTCATTTTTATCTCCTTAACCAATATTTACACTGCCACCGCCAATCACGACACCGCCACAATCAACAGCATCTCCCGTTCTGGCGGCAGGTTTTCCCTCAATAAATACGGAGCCGGATCCCCCGGCGATTGCCCGTGAATGTGACGAATGAGAAACCAGTGCGTCACCTTGTCGTGCAAGATAAGCTCCATCAACTTTAACCGTACTAGCTCCGGTAATCACGGGAGTTGCGGAACAATCACCGTGCTCTGTACCGATATCTCCGATTTTGACTGCATTACCCATAATTAGTTTTCCCTGTTTTGGTTAAAGAGGCACCTGACCCATTTCTTGAATTAACACATGTTCCGCCCGCATATGTCCCGGCTGACTGTATTCGGTTAATTGGGAATAGATCGCCGTTGGCAGGTCATCAAGTGTGAGATAGTGCCGGATGATGAAGAGCTGG
>NZ_NITZ01000116.1 GCF_002632615.1 Xenorhabdus miraniensis | reverse complement strand
TTCATAACTAAATGTCTTATCACCTAATGTCACATCAATCTTATGTGTGCAATCATCCGGGTTTTCACAACCACATATTGCTGAACCTGCCTTTGTTGATGTCATTTTTTATCTCCTTAACCAATATTCACACTGCCGCCGCCAATCACAACACCACCACAATCGACAGCATCTCCTGTTCTGGCGGCAGGCTTCCCTTCAATAAATACAGAACCCGATCCACCTGAAATTGTTCTTGGATGTGAACAATGAGATGCCAAAGCATCACCTTGTCGTGCAAGATAAGCGCCATCAACTTTAACCGTACTAGCTCCGGTAATCACGGGAGTTGCTGAACAATCACCATGCTCTGTACCGATATCTCCGATTTTGACTACATTACCCATATTAGTTTTCCCTGTTTTGGTTAAAGTGGCACTTGGCCTAACTCCTGAATTAATAAACGTTCAGCCCGCATATGTCCCGGCTGACTGTATTCGGTTAATTGGGAATAGATCGCCGTTGGCAGGTCATCAAGTGTGAGATAGTGCCGGATGATGAAGAGCTGG
>NZ_NITZ01000115.1 GCF_002632615.1 Xenorhabdus miraniensis | reverse complement strand
CATGGAAGCCTGTGCGACTTCTCATTATTGGGGCCGGACATTGCAGTCTATGGGCTATCATGTCCGGCTTATTCCCACCCAGCATGTAAAAGCTTTCAGTCATTATCAAAAAAATGATGCCAATGATGCGCTGGCTATTTGTGAAACAGCCTGTCGACCCGGTCTCCATTTTGTTCCCATCAAAACCGTAGAACAGCAAGATATCAAGGCACTGCGCAATGCCCGGCAGCTCATGGTGGAACAGCGTACCGCCCTTGCTAATCAAATCAGGGCCTTCCTCGCTGAGCAGGGAATCATTGTGCCTGTAGGGATTCAGACACTCCAACAGCACCTGCCTGATATTCTGGAAGAAGGCGATAATGCCCTGTCTTGTGTGCTGCGCCGTTTATTGCATAGGCTGTGGGAAGATCTGCGGAATTTGAACGTCAGCATTCATGAAATGGATAACGAAATTACGGCACTTTCCCGTCAGCAAGCAGGGTATGGGCACTTGCTGACTATTCCCGGTGTCGGTCCCCTGATTGCGGCGGCTTTCGTCAGTGACGTCAA
>NZ_NITZ01000114.1 GCF_002632615.1 Xenorhabdus miraniensis | reverse complement strand
TCGGAAAAAGGGTTACGCTGTTTTGGTACGCATGACTGGCACGCCAAAGGCCGCATTAATGTCATTGGTGCCATTATCAAAAATACCTTCGTCACCTTAAGCTTGTTTACCGAGCATATTAATGCTGATGTTTTTTATGC
This sequence comes from Xenorhabdus miraniensis, assembly GCF_002632615.1. The sequence goes on along the minus strand of NZ_NITZ01000114.1, from coordinate 439 downwards.
GTGGATGACGCAAGATTTGCTGCCAAAGCTTCCACACGGAGCAGTGATAGTGATGGACAATGCGCCTTTCCATAAACGGAATGACACAACACAAGCGATAGCAGACAGCAGATGTCAACTGGAATGGCTTCCCGCTTATAGTCCGGATTTGAACCCCATAGAACACAAATGGGGCGGAGCAAAAGCGGTAAGGAGGCAAAAAAGATGTTCAGTTGATGAGTTGTTTACAGAGCATATTGAATATGTCAGGTTATGTTGATTCTGCTATACATGGTCGATGACTTGTTTTCTTTTGATATCAAAAGCATACCAACGCCAATGAGCGTGACATCATGGTAAGCTATATGAACGCATCCCGTTTGCAAGACAAAAATCATGTTGACATCGACGGTAGGTTGCAGCTCTATATCCGGCCTTATTGCAGCCGATGCCGCGGGCC
>NZ_NITZ01000113.1 GCF_002632615.1 Xenorhabdus miraniensis | reverse complement strand
CTTGACAGTGCCGTGCCCATGCAGGACGTGGCTGGCATCGTTGCGGTTGAGCGTCAGACGATTGCGCCAGCCGTTGAACCCGAACCGCCTGTGACCTTAGTCGCTGAATCCACCGCCAACACCACACCGGGGGTGGTCTGTGAGTCCGGAGACAATGGCGAGCTGCTGATCTCGGTCGGCACACTGCAATGGTGTCTGCGGGGAATGGGGGCAGTCAAAGCCGGTGCCGCCGCCCTGAAACTCAATGCGCAGGTGCTGGACAGGCAAAGCGGGGTGGTGTTCGCCGACGGGGTTGATCTGATGAGTGCCCGCAGCCGGAACAGTTATGCCAGACTGGCCGCTACCGAACTGGGACTGGCAGACGGGGCACTGCGGCGCTCGCTGGGGCAGGTGTTGCGGGCTGCCGAACAGTGGCGACAACAGGCGAAAAACCCGGCCGCAGCAGCGCCTGAGCTGAACGAAGCTGAGCGGGAGGCGGCACGGGCTTTGTTGCAAGATCCGGCGCTGGTCGGGCGTATCCCCGCCGATTTAGCCGCCTGTGGCGTCGTCGGTGAATCCACTAACTTACTGGCGGGGTATCTGGCCGCCGTGAGCCGCAA
>NZ_NITZ01000112.1 GCF_002632615.1 Xenorhabdus miraniensis | reverse complement strand
CGCCATTTCTGTCCATGGATTGCCACCGGGAGCCTGATAGGTAGACACCACCACTTCGGGAAGATAATGGGTCACCTTAACCGAGGTTTTCACGGTACAACCGTGCCAGCCACAAAGTAACCAACCTGAGCTTCGCTTAAGAAGGGAACTAAAGTGCCTGAGGCACGATCAAAGTTTTTGCTAAAGAAAACAAAATCGTGGAGATCCTCAGGCATGTCTAATTTAGAAGAACTTTATTGCTGCGTCGATGACTTTTGTCAAAAATTTATCCCTCTCTGGCATCAACAGCTCATTGAAAACGGATTACGTCAACGGCACCGCGAAGCATCCCTTTCTCTCAGTGAAGTCATGGTGATCCTCATTTTATTTCATATGAGCCATTATCGTGATTTTAAAACGTTTTATAATGAGCATGTCAAACAATACCTTATCACCGATTTTCCCGGATTAGTCAGTTATACCCGTATGCTCACTCTGAAGAAAAGGGCACTTATTCCTTTATGTGCTTTTCTTTCGTCACGTAAAGCGACAACCCAAGGGATCGCTTTTATTGATTCCACCAAAATTGCCGTTTGTCACAATCTTCGTATTCCCCGCCATCGG
>NZ_NITZ01000111.1 GCF_002632615.1 Xenorhabdus miraniensis | reverse complement strand
TCAACATAATGTGGGGGAATTATACGCCACTCACCGGGCGGCTCCGCTGCCCGAATCAACCCCGTACAGCGGTTCGCAGCGTATAATTGACATTATGTCTGGCGCCCCCGCTTATCGGCCTCGCGGGGTGTGGCGCACAAGGCTGCGCCTTCTGCTCTAATCACCTGAGCCAGTCCCTGGCAAACCCCGTGCCGAACCTGAACACCGTGCCCCTGTCCGGCCAACCGTCCTTCTTCTTTAGCGGCTTTGCCATCGTCCGGCCAACAACCCTGTAGGCAGGTCGGCCTGCGGCCTCCGTTTTTACCTCCCCCGCCCCGACCCTGCTGCACTGGCTGCGCCCGGCTCGCAGTCGCAAGCTCCTCGCTCGTTGCCGTGCTCGCCATCTCCGCCCCGTGCCGCCCCCGCAGGGGGCTTCCCTTGAACAAGGCGGGTCATGCAAAACCGTGCTCAATCTGAAACAGCGGTGCTCCAGAGCGTCGCAGGGCGCCGCTTGCAGGCTCTGTGCCGCCCGCACCCGCAGAACGGCCGCCCGCCGCCCAGACAAGCTGGTCAGCGTCCAGCCGTTGCCGACAATCCTGAAAGTGTACCTCGGCGTTTTGGGTTC
>NZ_NITZ01000110.1 GCF_002632615.1 Xenorhabdus miraniensis | reverse complement strand
TAAGGTGACGAAGGTATTTTTGATAATGGCACCAATGACATTAATGCGGCCTTTGGCGTGCCAGTCATGCGTACCAAAACAGCGTAACCCTTTTTCCGAATATCCATGTTGACGTGGCATCGACTGAGCAAAACCACTTTCATCCAAATACACAATCGGCCTGCCAGCCCGTTCATAGTCGCTGATGCGCTCGATAAATGTCTGACGAGCCTGAAGATCAGCGCGAGGGTGTTTTAACGTTTTTTTTATGGGTGATCCGAAGCCGTTTCAAGGCGTAATGAATAGCCGATTGTGAGACACCTAAACGTTTTGCTCTTTCCCATTGATAGTCATCGGGAAAGTTTTGGACATCCGCAATGAGCACCGCATCAGGGATTTTCGTGGCGGGTTTATCACGGGTCATGCAAGGTTCTATCTTATTGCACCACCGAAACAAGGTGCGCATGGAGATTTCAAAGTGGGCACTCGTTTGTTCGAAAGTCAACGAATGCTTGTCTTTGTATGCCAGTACTCTCTTTCGAAAATCTAAACTGTAGCCCATCTCGTGTTATGCCTTGTCGTCTAGGGTTTAGGTATTATGTCATATTAATATGATTTAGCTATAT
>NZ_NITZ01000011.1 GCF_002632615.1 Xenorhabdus miraniensis | reverse complement strand
TATTTTGGAAAATCCGGCATTCATGCCTTTTAATTCCGGTATGCGATGAAAAAGCGATGAGTTTATTTTTTTCCTAAAAAAACAAGAAAAAGTCATACATAATAAGGTCATTTATTGGTGAGTGCAAAATTGATCTTATTTTTTGTATTGAGAGTTTTTAGAGGTTCCCTAATGTATATATTAGAGAGAAATGAAATTATAGTTATTCATGAGAAGAGGTTTAAGGTCGTTTTACCCTTAGTAAAGGGGTACTGCTATGCAACTTAATAACTGTAACATTAACTTGCTGATTTTTATAATGACGCAAATCTGCCTCACCTTTTGTCTGCCACTCAGCCAAATTTTCGACTCAGTACAAAGAGAGCATCTGAAGAATTTTTTGCGGTTGATTCCTTTATTAACGGTATGGATGAGGGTATAGAGATTTTCACTATACCTTTTGCTTTCATATTTACAGGGTTACTTAATGTAACTGAGTGCGTATTTAATTGATTGATTTTTATGATGATCAAAAATCTTGACCATCTATAGGCGGTGGAAAATGGCGCGAAGAAAACAAAAGAACGCACTATCGATAGTCGTCATGGTCACAGGGAAATCTTTTTACTGGCAGAGCTATCAGTTCTATCACTCAATAACTATCCTACTGCTATATTTCCAGCATCTTGGAGTGGTTGGCCGCACCGCGTTCTGTCCAGAGCGTAAACTGACTTGTATGTTTACTAACCAACCCAAAACTATTGGGTAGCCTTTTAAGTTCTTGTTAACTGAACCTCTTAAAGAGGGGCAGTCCCTCTCTCTGTGACGATGGCAAAGTAATGCCGGCGTCTCTGGATGTGCCCGATGTGAACAAGATTACCGGATGTGATCTGGGCTTAACCCACTTTCTTATTCGCTCAGATGGCAGGAAGCTGGCAAATTCCTGCTATCTAATCCGTGCCAGCAACAATCTACGGCGCAAGCAAAAAGCACTTTCCCGAAAGCGAAAAGGGAGTAAAAATCGGGATAAATTGCGTTTAATTGTTGCTAATTGCCATGAAAAAGTTACTAACGCCCGTGCAGATTTCCAGCACAAATTGTCCCGACAACTCATTGACGAAAACCAAGTGGTGATAGTCGAGACCCTGAAAGCGAGCAATATGCTCAAAAACCGCAGATTGGCACGTCATATTGCTGATGCCGGATGGAACCGCTTTGTGACGAAGCTCGAATACAAAGCCAAAGCAGTGGCCTGTGAAGTGGGAAGCCTAGCCCGATAGAGGGTGTCGTAAAAGGGTTGAGGTCATTTTTTCAACGTATCAAATTGAACCCATATCCCCTTTTTTAGTGCCTGTTATTTGTACGAATAACAGGCTGAAAATCACCCATAATATCAGAGCCACTGCTCTTGGTAAGTTATAGGCCATTGCATGCAAGGTAAATTCCAGCTTTACTGCTGACAATCCCTTACGCCGAAAGCGTTCCAGCCCCTGAATTCCCCGCAATGCTGAAAATACCGGTTCGACTATGCTCTTTCGTTGACTCAATATCTGTTTTGACTCAGGGTTAGCCATATGTCAACGAAGTTCATCCCGCTTTTCATCTTCCGGATAGCGTTTTATTTTTCTCCCACCTTTGGCCTGTGTACATTGGACTTTTTGCCTGCATGGGACGCAATTGGCACGGCCATAAACCCAATAGCCTCGCGTTTTTTCCGATGTGGCCACGGTGCTTTTCAGGGATGATTGATGGTGGGCAGGACAGGTATCACTGTCTTGCTCAGCATTATAGATAAATAACGATTTGGGGTGGATTTTTCGGGGTTCTGTCGGTTGGTGTTTTCAGAGCAAAACATCCGGTTTTGATATTTTTGTGTCTCCGCAATCACCGCGTCATGGAAATAACCGGCATCCAATAACGATTTGTCCGGGTGATATCCCGATAAATTAAAATTCTGCGCCAATAAATCCGCGATAACCTGTGTTTCACTGGACGGATCTGCGGTCTTGGCGACGATAATACGCCCAGTGTTGACTAAAACAGACGGTTTATAGGCAGTTGAAAATCCCTTTCCCCGCTAGAGTTTCTGGACGACCGCGTCGATAGGGCGGGGAGCAGTCACCGATGTAATTGGCACAATAGTTCTATATTATTATTCAAGGCAGTTCCCCAATCTTTGCTTCTACAACTACTCCGATAATATGCACATGGTTATTCAGGGGAATCATATTATATTGGGTATTCAATGGCTTTAAAAAAGTATCATATCCCTCAGTGATCAATTGTTTGAAAGTGGGTTCTTTTTCACCATCAAGTTTTGCTACGACCAAGTTATTGGTTATAGGTTTCACTTCTGGGTCAACTAAAATGATCATGCCTTGTGGTACGCTTAATCCATTTGGCGACACCATCGAATCTCCTTTGACTTCCAACCAAAAAGCACGTTGTGAACATTCGATAGAAGCTTCGTAACTCTTTTCGATGTCGTTTGTATGATATTTAGGCGTTGGCTCTTCGCACCAATGATCTACATTTACCCATTCGAGTAGTGGATATTGTTTTTGAGGATTTGAATGAGCTGAAAATGCAACATTATCCCCATAAAGAACAGCTACGAGTTTCCTTGCCTGTTTATCCAGTGATGGACTGAAATCTGCAATTCTGACGCCCAATTTTTGGGCAAAATAGGTTGCCATCTCTAAATTAAGGGCATTGATGCCATTGAGATAGTGTGAAATCGCACTTTGAGTCTTGCCAATTTCTTCTGCAAGTATTTCTTGAGAGATGCCAAGTTGTTTTTTCTTAGACTCAAAGAGTGCTTTTAAGCGTGCGGCATCTGCAAGCTGTTCTGCTGTGAGTTTCTTTTTCATGAACTCATTTTAATACCAATGCTATTGAAATGATAAATACTAAAAGTATTGAAATATTTAGTACTTTAGATATTATTTTGAAATAGACAGGAGGAACGGTATGGAAAAAATTCCATTATCAGAATATGTAAAATTAAATGGCCAGGCCAAAACAGCACTTTTGGTTGGTGTTCATCAAACGGCGATTAGTAAGGCATTGCGAGCTGGGCGTAAAATATTTTTGATTCGTCAAGAAGATGGAACTTATAAAGCGGAAGAATGCCGTCCATTTCCGAGTCAAAAGCCGGCTGCACTACAGGAGAAAAAAATATCAAAAGTATAATTAATTCGTCTAAATTATAGGTTGGGCTTAGTTATTTCGCTGATTTTATTAAGATGTTTTTTGTGTATATTGCTCAGGAGAGAACATGAATTCTAACATTCGTCATTATTTCAGAGTGATAGGGAGTATTCTTGATATCATGCCCGCAAACGATTATCGCGATACTTTAAATATTGACTCAACCAGTGTAGATTTAATCGAGGATCAGGTGGTTTCTTGCTGTTCATCCTTCCCATCCCCTGATGCCTTAAAAAACTATGAGGCCATTCTACCTGGTTGTGCAGAAAGAATATTTTCTTTCAGAGAAAAAGAGCAGGCTTTTCGCCATGAAAAACAGAAAAAAGCAGTTGATGGCCTGATAAGCCGGGACAAAAGAGGGCAATGGATGGGCTTTTCTATCACCATGTTCATCTTAATTATTGCTACTGTTTTTGCATTGAAAGGAGAAATGTTATTTGCTGGCACTTTAATCACTGTCGATTTGGTCGGATTGGTTGCCGTTTTTGTTATTGGACGAAGAGCAAATATCAAATGATTTCAAGATAATATGATAATTTATTCAGAAAACATGTAATTATTTTTATTTGCCATTTTTTATGTTTGTTACTTTTATTCAAACTTATATTTTAAGTTCTTATTCCATATCAATAAAACTGCTGGGATATTCATCGACAAATATAAAAAAAATTGTATGATAGGAGCGTATTTATGTATTTAAGATAAATTAGCGCCTTATAGAGAGTTAATATGGATATTAAAACACTATGTGATTTATACCAATCAGGAAAAAAGCTGAAATATCTTTTTTTCTGGGGGCATAAAACCAATCATGCCAACCACATAACCAAGTCTTGTTTAAGCCAGTGGTATCCAGTTCAATTTACTGTTCATGATGTAAAATATGCAAGTGCAGAGCACTATATGATGGCAGGAAAGGCTCGCTTGTTTAATGATCTCGACACTCTGGAAAAAATTATCAATGCTAAAAATCCAGGTGCAGCGAAAGCATATGGCCGAGAAATCCGTGGTTTTAACCAATCGATTTGGGATGAACATCGATTGAAAATAGTGATTGAGGGTAACCTGGCAAAATTTTCCCAGAATAAACCACTGGCAGAATTTTTATTAAATACTGGGGATAAGATATTAGTTGAGGCTAGCCCTGTTGACCGTATCTGGGGAATCGGTCTGGCAGAAGATACGCCCAATATACAGAATCCCCTGATGTGGGATGGCCTGAATTTATTAGGATTTGCGTTGATGGCTGTACGTGAAAAATTGAAAACATAAGATAAACGGTAGAGTCCAACTGGATGGGCTCTATCGCCTTATATCTTTCATTCTGATTTTTTCCTTTAACTTCAGTTAAATGGCGCTGGCCCTCTTAGATATTCCCTCATTGACTGTCGTGTTGTAATTTTATATCTAACCAATAATTATAATTTAATCAATCTATTCTGTTATAGAAAAATAAATCAATAGTTATTACTCTGTATTTAATGAGTATCTTTCATTTTATCTTCTTTTCTCTTTGTAAAATAATATTGTCAAGGAGTTATGATATCGATAGAACAACTTAGTCCATTTCCTGTTAACATGAAGCGTCTCATTTATATAACTAGAGGAACTTGATTTTGTTTAATTCAGTTTTATTTCCTGTGATTAAAAGACCTGAAGCTGGAATGCAGTTGATATTTCTACACCATGCCGGAGGCTCTTGTTTTTCTTATGTGGAATTGGCTCGCAAATTGCCGGAATTTATTGAGGTCTATTGTCTTGAGCTTGCAGGAAGAGGAACACGTGCTTCTGTGTCTTTTCAAACAGATGCTGAAAGTGTACTGTCCGATATCCTTGCTTCGATAAAGCATTTGAGGCTAGGAGAGGATAAACCTTTACTTTTATTCGGACACAGTATGGGAGCAGAACTTGCCTATCAACTTGCTCATCGGCTTGAAAATGAAGCACCCGAAAGAAAGTTATCTCTTGTTATTTCAGCCCGAGGCTGCGCTGATCCTGAGGATTTGAAAAATAAGTCACATGAGGAATATTCTGATAATTATGTATTGAACATACTTGAACAATGCGGGGGAACGCCTTCAGACGTCTTAGCTGACCCTGAATTACGTAGCTACTTAATTGAAATAATGAGGAATGATCTGATTTTACTGGATTCTTTGTCTAAATTTCCCAAAGTAAAACTAAATGCTCAAATTTACGTAATAGGAGGCCGTCAAGATAAAAGAGTGCCTATTTCCCGATTAGCGGAATGGGAGCGGGTATTGCCTGCACCAATAAAACAACAGATTTTTACGGGAGGGCATTTTTACTTGTTTAATAATGATGAAGTGATCTCTTGGCTTGGAAAACAAGCCAGAGAGCTGGTAAGACAAGATTAGGCCTGTTACTTCTGATATTGTCTTAGGGTTAATGTTTAATTGATATTATTAATTTATCCGGTGATGCCAAACAAGGAAGTGGTCACAATGTCAAGGTTAAAACAGTCAATTTATCAGTCAGGTTTATCGCTTTGAATATCAGTGTCTTTGGTACACTTTCTTTTGGGAATATGTTGAGCGGTTTGTGTTTATTTTGATCAATTGTAAAAAGGAATAGTATTGACTTATATCAGTCACAACTTCTTAATAATAAGCTGTTTTATCTCCATTAATGGATGAATTTTTCAGTAAGGTAAGGTCAATGACAATAGCAACGACGAGCAGTCACGATTTGTTTACTGGCAAAAAAATAATTATTGTTCATGGACATACAGCATCACCTTCATCACATTGGTTTTCTTGGTTAAAGGAAACGTTAACTGAACAAGGTGCAGAAGTGAGTGTACCTGCGATGCCTGAATCATCAGCACCTCAACCTGAAGCATGGGCTGATATGTTGATGGATATCGTGCCAATGGCAGATAAGGATACGATTTTTATTGGTCATAGTCTCGGTTGTATCACTATATTGCGGCATTTGGAGGCGATAAGAGCGATATCCCCTTATGTTGGTGGATATATTTTGGTTTCTGGATTTGATTCTCCTCAAACCACTTTACCAGAGTTGAATTCTTTTACTGCCGAGCCATTGGATTATGCTTTTTTACGTGGAATGACAGAACACCGTGTTTCGATCATTTCTTCTAATGATGAAATTGTTTCACCGCAGTCATCCCATGCTTTGGCTCATTCGTTGCAGACTAAAGTGATTAATGTTGATAATAGTGGTCATTTTCTTGATAGAGATGGTTTCACTCGCCTGTTACCGGTTTATGATGCTCTAAAAATCATGGTATCAGATTCAGAATAGAAAGATGATGTTTCTCTGAACCTCCGGTTTATTAGTTTTAATCTGGGGGTTAGGTGTTTGTACATATTAAATATAAAAGACCAATGAGTTATTTTAAATAGAGAAGGGTGATTATAGAGTTTGACTATGATTTAAAATAGAGACAATATGAAAATATGTTTTGGAGAAGTGGTATTCTTCTTGAATTTGATTTTTGTTGTTTTAGTGTCTTATGTGGAAATAAAAATATATCTTATATAAGGAGTCAATTATGGCACCAAGGCATTCATCCTCTGTTTCCGATGCTAATAATACTGATTTAATTAATGTGGATTTTGAATATAAAGTAGGAAAATACACATCTAAAGATTTTAAATCTGATTGGGGAATCTCACCTACTTCATCATCTGGGCTTAATCAAGGTCGGTTAAATATTGTTATTGATCCGCAAGATGATCGGAACAAAGTATTAGAACTGACTTATCTTGCCAATACGGTTGGTTCTAAGGCCGGAACCTCATTCAATGCACCAATAAAAGGTAAGTATGAAGCATTATGGTTGCAATATGATGTAATGTTCAGTAAGGATTTTATGTGGATTAAAGGCGGGAAATTGCCGGGTTTGTCTGGCGGAGATCATCCTTCAGGATGCGTCGATAATGATAGTTTTGATGGTTTTAGTAGTCGCTTAATGTGGAGAAAAGAAGGGGAGTTATTTGGTTATCTTTATTATCCAGAAAAAGAATCCCAGTGTGGTGATTACGTGAAATTAAATACCTCTTTAAAGAAAGGAATTTGGTATACACTGACACAATATGTCAAGCTGAATAGTATCGGCAAACGTGATGGTATCTATATACAATATGTTGATAATAAGGAAGTGTTAAGACTGGATGATATTAAATTGAGAAACGAGAATAATGTTTTTATTGATGCGATAAAATGGAGTTCATTTTTTGGTGGCTCTACGTTGGATTGGGCACCACCAGTAGAACAATATGCTTATTTTGATAATTTTATTGTTAGTCTTGAAAAACCTAATAATGTTGAATAAAGCAATAAATAAGAAGATGCAAAATAAGTTTTATATTCTGATAATGTGTAAAAATAGGCTTATATTTTTTGGCTCACATGCCAGAGTATGTGAGCTGTTTGATATTTTTATTTGATGGTGAAAGATTTGATTTATTATTTGGAGAGTTTACACTATCCGTCTAAAATGAATTTTGCCGCCTGCATCCGAAATTAAAAGTAGAAATGCGGTTAGAGAACCATTGTGTTGATTTGGTTAATGAAGGCATCGATTTGGCAATTCGTACTGGCACGATATCAAATTCTAGTTTGATAGCCAGACCCATTTTGAATTCACGCTGAGTAATTGTCTGTTCTCCTGCTTATCTGGAAAAACATCCTCAACCACAGTCTGCGAAAGACCTTCTCGACCATAATGCCTGGCCTATACCCATCAAGAAAGTGATATTAGGTGGGATTGCGATGGTGCCGCGTGTCATTTAATCCCTAAAAATTATAATGTTAATTGAACATATTATGGCCTCTTATAAAAAGATCAGCCATTATTTCTAAAATCTTTCTCTGTTGAGTGGTTAATAACTGACAGAGATTATGTCATTTTTAGATATAGTCTATTGAAATTTCATGCCTAATTAATGTGAGGTATACGCTGCTTTATCTTAAATTTTTTTATATCTAACTGATTTTTAATGATTTAATCTTTTCGCTCAATGCAATTAAGGAACTGCCGATTTATATGATTTCTAGTTGTTAAAAGATCACAGCGTAGGAGCTTAGGAAAAGTTGTGATTATAATGGCATTGTTATGAAGAATTAACCTTTCAGCTACATTTCTTATTCTATAAAAATAGTTACCTGAGGATCCTATGCCCTTATTTTTCAGCATTGCTCCGATTGTCCTGTTGATTTGGATGATGACCAAACGTAAAGGTATTCCATCCTACATTGCTTTATCCCTGACAGCGATAATTGTTTATTTCATACAATTATTTTGGTTTGAAGCTCAACCTATCTTATTGAATGCCAATACTATTACAGCGTTGGTCTCTGTTTTTACACCTATTACGATTATTTTAGGTGCAATTTTGCTGAATAAATTGATGCAAATCAGTGGCGCTGAAGATGTTGTACGCAATTGGCTGGAAAATATCACTCCTAACCCCGTCGCTCAATTAATGATTATTGGTTGGGCTTTCGCTTTTATGATTGAAGGAGCCAGTGGTTTTGGTACTCCGGCTGCGATTGCTGCCCCCATATTGGTCGGTTTGGGGTTTAATCCATTGCGGGTTGCCTTGCTGGCTTTGGTGATGAACTCTGTACCTGTTTCTTTCGGGGCGGTAGGAACACCAACTTGGTTCGGTTTTGCCAATCTGGGGCTGACTGATGATAATTTTTTTGAAATCAGTAAATTGACCGCACTTATTCATTTTGTTGCCGGTTTTGTTATCCCGTTGTTGGCACTACGATTTATTGTATCGTGGCAAGAAATTCGTCAAAACATGCTGTTTATCTTCTTAAGTGTCCTGAGTTGTACAGTACCTTATCTGTTGCTGGCTCAGGTTAATTATGAATTCCCGGCCCTGGTCGGCGGAGCTATTGGGTTGGCTCTGTCGGTATTACTGGCTCGCATGGGTATCGGTATAAAACGCTACGAAAGAAAAAGTTCCGGGCAGGCTGTGCCTTTCAACAAGGTTGTCAAAGCCATGATGCCGACTTTGTTATTAATTATGATCCTGATTATTACCCGCATTCACCAATTAGGGATCAAAACATTGCTGAATAATGCTGAGGCCAATTGGCAATTTAATTTAGGTTGGTTAGGTGATTTAAGTATCAGTAAATCTTTAATTGTAAGTTGGCAACACGTGTTAGGAACATCTGCTTCCGCCAGCTATAAGACGTTATATGTACCGGCAATTATCCCATTTCTGTTGGTGGTATTGGTATGTATTCCCCTTTTTCGACTTAATTGCCACCAGGTCAGGCAGATGTTCTGTGAAACAGTCTCACGTATTTTTAAGCCATTTATTGCGTTGTTTGGTGCGTTAGTGATGGTCAATATGATGATGTTAGGGAATGAAAATGCACCTGTCATTATTATTGGTAAAGCATTAGCCACAATGACCGGGGAGAGTTGGCTTCTGTTCTCTTCATTTCTGGGAGCATTGGGTTCATTTTTCTCAGGTTCTAATACGGTTTCTAATCTGACATTTGGCGGGATTCAGCATTCCATTGCGTTGAGCAATGGGATGAATGTCAATTTGATGTTGGCACTGCAATCTGTTGGCGGTGCTATGGGCAACATGGTTTGTTTAAACAATATCATTGCTGTTTGCTCTATTTTGGGGATAGCGAATGCAGAAGGCCAGATTATGAAGAAGACGATTATACCTATGCTGGTCTATGGGGGAATTGCGGCTGTAATGGCTATAATTCTGGCATCTTAAAAAATGTGCGAATAACTTTTCAACATTAAGGTACATATTATGATTATTTCCGCTTCAACTGACTATCGGGCTGCAGCACAGGATAAGTTACCGCCTTTTCTGTTTCATTATATTGATGGCGGAGCTTATGCAGAGCATACCCTTAAACGCAATACCACTGATTTATCCGATATTGAATTACGCCAGCGAGTATTGAAAGACATGTCTGAATTAAGTCTGGAAACCAGCTTATTCGGGGAAAAGGTGTCAATGCCGGTGGCGCTTGCTCCTGTGGGATTAACGGGGATGTATGCACGTCGTGGTGAAGTACAAGCTGCACGTGCTGCGGCAAAAAAAGGAATTCCATTTACTTTATCAACGGTATCAGTATGTCCGATTGAAGAAGTTGCGCCAGCGATTGATCGTCCAATATGGTTTCAGCTCTATGTTCTGAAAGATCGTGGCTTTATGCGCAATGTGTTAGAACGGGCGCAGGCCGCGGGAGTCAAGAATCTGGTTTTTACTGTGGATATGCCTGTTCCTGGCGCACGTTATCGTGATACCCATTCTGGAATGAGTGGCCCGAATGCGGCGATGCGTCGTGTTTTGCAGGCAATGACTCATCCTCGGTGGGCGTGGGATGTAGGGTTATGGGGTAAGCCACATGATCTGGGTAATATCTCTGTGTATCGTGGCCAACCGACTAAATTAGAGGATTATATGGGGTGGTTGGGAAGTAATTTTGATCCTTCAATTTCGTGGAAAGATTTGGAGTGGATCCGTGATTTCTGGAAAGGGCCAATGATTATTAAAGGTATTCTCGATCCAGAAGATGCTAAAGATGCTGTGCGTTTTGGTGCAGATGGCATTGTGGTTTCCAATCACGGTGGACGCCAACTTGATGGTGTTCTGTCAACGGCACGTGCTTTACCTGCGATTGCAGATGCAGTCAAAAATGACATTACCATTCTTGCTGACTCCGGTATTCGCACTGGATTGGATGTGGTAAGAATGATTGCTCAGGGGGCTGATAGTGTTCTTCTGGGGCGTGCCTTTGTTTATGCGTTGGCGGCGGCAGGTGAAGCTGGTGTTTCCAATTTGCTGGATCTGATTGATAAAGAGATGCGGGTCGCGATGACTTTAACGGGGGCCAGATCAATCCGGGAGATTAATTCCGATTTGTTGGTTCGTCATCAAGATTAATGGCAAATTTCTGCCATTATTGGTCAGCAGAGGTTATTCTGCTGGCCGTATAGCGCGCTAATCATAACGAAGCACTAAACGATTATAGGCGATATAATTTTCATCTGTTGTGACTTCGTGTTGATTGTATTTTTATTAAAAATTAATGGGTTATATGTTTTCGAGTAATATTTTTCCATGCGAGAAGAGTTTCGCTTTACCTGTCAGATAAACACGATCACCATCTGTTCTGCATAATATTTCACCGCCTCGTTCGGATAATTGACGGGCACGTAGCTCATTTTTATTCAGTCGTTTTGCCCAGAAAGGAGCGAGCACACAATGGCTGGAACCTGTAACCGGATCTTCATTAACACCTTTAGCTGGTGCAAAAAAACGTGAAACAAAATCGGTGGGTGAATCACCGAGGGCGGTAATGATAAGCCCAGGCAAAGGAAAGGACACAATCTTATCAAAATCAGGTTGGGTATTGATGATTTGTTCTGCGGAATCTAAAACACAGACGTAGCGATCATGTGAGACGAACACTTCAGAAACCTTTTGCCCCAAAGCATCTTGCATGACAGGGATGAGAGTTTTTTCTTCATAACAATCAATGGCAGGGAAATCCAGTGTAAAAACATCATGTTCATGAGAGACGCGAAGCTCACCGGAAAGGCTCTTGAAGGTGAGCCGCTCATCTTGATTGTTGCGGTATTTTATAAGAACAAATGCAGTTGCCAGTGTTGCATGTCCACATAAACTTACTTCGATTTTCGGTGTAAACCAACGTAGATGGTTTTCTACCAGAAATGCAGTTTCTGGCAGGCCAATTTCAGCAGCGATGGAAATCAATGTTTCATCTGTTGGCCACTTATCTAACAAAACAACAGCAGCAGGATTACCGGAAAACGATTTTTCTGTGAAGGCATCGACATGGTAAATAGGGAATGAATACATCAGAATCTCATTTATTTTTTGTTGTGGGAAGTAGAACACAGAATGTTGAAAATACAATAAGTTGTAAAGAGTTATTTAAGGTGGTTGCAAAACACACAAAGATTCTAGTATTGACCTTAGGGGGCAATAGCTATTAAATAATAATTCTTTGTTATAGTTCCAATAAGGGAAGATATGAAAATCAAAGGACTTCATTGCCTATTTTTTCTTTTGTCAGCGTGTTGTTCTCAGGCTCTGGCATTAGATTTAAGCTACAAAAGCGATATACCTGCGGATAACAAGCCTTCAGAAGAGTATCTGAAAAAGAGAAGTGGGTTAGATCACGGGAGTTGGAATACAGAGAAGCTGGCTAAGGATAACGCCTTGGCTGAAAAACGAGAAGATGAACTTAAGGAATATAATAATAAATTTGAACAAAAAAACAGCTTGGCATTTTCTTATGATTGGTATGATAAGCAGTTTAAGGCGAATCCCCATATGAAAAATACCTACTCTATGCCGCATTTCCACGAGCAGATTAAACGTTGGTGTTATAGAGAAGCTAGACAGAAGCTAGAGAAAGAGCATGGAAATGGATATTCCTATGCTGATATTTCTGATGCCTGCGGTTATTAATTGTACTATCTGCATTCATAGTAGAGTAGTTCATAGTAGAGCATGGCATGCGTAAAACAAGGCTAAATTCATCTCTGAAACTGCATACCAGAATGATGTAGTAGCGTACAAGGATGCTGGAGAATAGCGAAAGGATTCGCAAATTTAATGGCAATCATTGTGAGTTAGTCTTGAGTTATAGTCATTCTCTTTGTTGCGTTTACTGTTTCATATCGGTGTATAGCGTTTATCATCGGCATGTAAACTCATCGTCATGGCCTTTTCCTAAAAATGACTAATAAATAGGTTAATTGCTAAAGCTATAAATATCAAACTCGTGATTTTATTTAAAATGGTTTGTATTGATGGCTTACTGGATATAACATTGTTCAAAAATCCAGATAAATAAGAGATAAGTGTAAATAAAACAAAAACAATAATGACAAACGTTAAGCCTAAATAAAATAATTGTAATGAAACTGGAATGGAGCTTGCGCTGTTAGTGGTAAATTGTGGTAAAAAAGCCATAAAGAAAATAATAATTTTAGGGTTTGATAGGTTCATTATCAGCCCTTTTTTAATGAACATCTTTGTATCGTGAAAATCGCTAGCATGTTCTTGAAAGCCAATAGGTTTTGCATTGAAGGCTCTCCAGGCTAAATGACTTAAATAACAAACCCCAAGTACTCGGATAATTTCAATTGCTACAGTACTTTCTCGTAGTATTGCTGCAATACCTAATGAGACTAAAGACGTATGTATCAGCAACCCAATACACAGACCAATAGTAATTGATATTCCGGTTTTACGTCCATTTATTGCGGATTGACTTAATACAAAAATATTATCAGGACCTGGTAAAAGGCATAAAAAGAATGAAATGCTGATAAAGGCAATGAGTATTTCTATAGATAGCATATTTATTATCGTGATTATATTAAATAAAAGTTGAGAATATGTGGATGATATAATTTTGGATTACAAATCACACAGTTAATTTTCTTTTGTACAAGTGGTGATGATATTAATACAAATCAATTGGGCACAGAATACCCCAAAATCTACTGATGGATATGAATTAATTTCATACCTTGTTCGATAGTTTTTTCAAGATGTTTTTTAATTAGAGGGAAACAGATCTCTCTGAACCATCTATGTTCCAGATCTTGGTGATGTTTAGCATGCCACAACAAATAGTACTTTTGTGCTTTGATATTGATAGGTAAGCGTTTTATCTGCAAATCATAATGTTGGGCAAAATCAGCAGCAATATGAAGCGGTATGGTTAGCATGGTGTTCGTTTTTAACAACAACTCAATAGCGGCTTGGAAAAAAGGAACTGTTGAAAAAATATGACGATTGAGGTTCATCATTGCTAAAACTTGATCAACAGGGCTGCTTTTATCTCCACCGCCACTAATCAGAATATGTCTGGCATTTATATAGTCGTTAATAGTTATATCATTATCTGACTTAGAATGCGTATTTCTGAATACAACAGCAAGTTGGTCTTCAGCCATCATCTTACCGTATAAATTATCAGGTATAGCATCGGCAATAGTTGCAACTAAATCAACATGTTGTTCAGCAAATGTATTGAGATTTTCTTTATGCCATAATTTATATTCAATACTGACGTTAGGAGCCTCGCTTTCAATATTATAAGATATAGACGGTAAGATAGCTTGGGCGACATAGTCGCTAGAAGCAAAGATAAATTGTCTTTGACAAAGACTTGGCTCCATTAATTCAGGTGCATATAGGTTATCTAATTGCTGGAGCAATACCGGAAGCTGTTCTTTCAGCTTTTCTCCTTTTTTGGTGAGGATGAATTTATTTGCTTCTCTTACAATGATCTTGTCATGAAAATCTTCACGAAGCTGGTTTAATGTTTTACTTATTGCAGATTGTGTAACGCCTAACTGTTTTGCGGATTCAGTTAAATTACGTGTTTGTAGTATTGATACTAAAGCTGGTAATAATTTGTAATTATTCAAAATGTATTTTCCGTATGTAAATTGTGGTGTCGATGCTTTTTATCATTTATTGCTTCCGCAATGGTAACAATCGTGTATTCCATCAATGGGTAATAGCATGTTGAAGATAGCATATCTTGTATAAAGAGAATAAACCGCCACCGAATACCCCCAACTTAGAAATGGAGATGCAGTGACGGTTTAACCAAAATTTAAACTAATTAATGGGTTAGTTTATCGTAATGATGCCATCGTCAGGACTTTGCTTCTGCCTCATGCAGGCTGCTCGTCAAACGACGGATAGGTACGATAAGAACAAGTAAAATCGCGGAACAAATTACCAACGACAGTGAAACATTGGAGAATAGCTGAGGCAGGCTATCCAGTTTATCTGCACGCACATTGCCGCCAATTAAGCTAGCAGCGAGGTTACCCAATGCACTGGCACAGAACCATAATCCCATGACTTGTCCCCGTATGCGGGAAGGGGCTAATATTGTCATTGTTGCCAGCCCGATTGGACTAAGGCAAAGTTCACCAAGAGTCAGAAAGAGAATACTGAAAACGATCCATAGTGGTGAAACTGTACCACCAGTCGCCAGTACGTTTTGGGCGGCGAACATCATGACTGCAAAACCACCGGCAGCAAGCAGCATACCAATTAAAAACTTGCTAATACTGCTTGGGTTCATGTTGCGTCTTGCCAGCGCAGGCCATAACCAACTAAAGATTGGAGCTAGCAAGATAATATACAGTGGATTGATTGACTGGAACCAAACAGCCGGAATCTCATAACCCAGAATGACGCGGTCAGTATAGTCATTAGCAAATAAGTTAAATGATGTTGGTTTTTGCTCGAATGCTGACCAGAATAAAGCGGCTGAAACTAGCAGGATGAAACAGATGAACAGGCGGATTTTCTCATTGCGGTTTAGTCCTGCAAACAGGAATAAATAGGCAAAATAGAGAATAACACTGGACGAGATGACATAAACCAACGTATTGGCAACTTTAACGGGGTTAAATGGAATAGCTCCCACAATCACTAATGCAGCAATCGCAGAAACTGTTATTGCAATTGCACAGACCCATTTGCCAACGTGTTTGCGTTTTACCATTGGGTGATCCCAACTGGAATCCAAACCGGCTTCTTTATCGTAACGACGCATCAGAGGAACAGTATAAAAACGAAAAATCAGCAGGGCGGCCAGCATACCTAATCCACCGACACCAAAACCCCAATGCCAGCCATAGTCTTTCACCAGCCAGCCCGTGATTAATGTTGCGATGAAGGAACCTAAATTAATGCCCATGTAAAACAGGGAGAAACCACCATCACGACGGGGATCATCTTTTTTATACAGGGTTCCTACTATAACGGTGACACACGTCTTGAACAGGCCCGTACCGAGAGTAATGAGCAGCAACCCAATAAAGAACAGATTGTTACTCCAAATGGCGGATAGGGCGATGGAGAGATGTCCCAGGGCGATAATAATCGAACCATACCAAACAGCAAGCCGTTGACCTAGCCAGTTGTCAGCTAACCAGCCACCGGGTAGTGATGTCAGGTAAATACTGCCCGCAAAGATCCCGACAATCGCTGATGCTTGATCACGAGGAATGCCCATACCTCCATCAAAGATGGCCGCAGACATGAACAAAATCAGAAGAGGGCGGATACCATAGAACGAAAATCGTTCCCACATTTCTGTCATAAAGAGGGCGCTAAGTGGATAAGGGTGCCCAAAAAAAGTTCTATTTTTTCCGTTGTTGATTGAAGATTGCATCTAATAATTCTTCCTAAAAATCCATCTTTATGATGGTGATGTTTTACAAGTCAAAATGAAAAGGTTGCTTTATAATCATGCTAAACAAAATTATTAACATATTTTTATAAAGATTCTTACTTAATTGTTGGTGTATTTTTAACATGTTCTTTGCTTTTTTCATTAACAAGAAGCACATTTTTTACTTTATATTCCATTTTTTAGAATGAAAGTCGATAAGAATCTCAGTTTTAGAATTTAATAGCAGGTATGTGATGGGGATTATTGACTTAGATATTTTTTATTATCAAAAATATTTTTTGTTAATCCACTTATAAAACAATGAATTAATTTTTAACTAATACAGATGGTGATATTTTTGCGTGTTATGATGTGCACTTGGGTTTTAAACAGGCTGAGTTTACATAAAGACAGTGAATTTCTTCCTGTTTTAGTCGGGAAGATTGTAAAAGACCAAATTATTTTAAGAATAAAAAGGCTGAAAAAAGCAGTTTAAAAAAACACTGATCCTATGCGGGAAATGGCAATAAAAACAAATTTATTTAATAATTCTATAACATTTTTCAGGGAGATGTGGGTAAAAGGCATTGGCTGCTATTTATAAATAGCAGCCATATGATTTTTATTTGTGAATATTATCGTTATCACTATACAAGGATGGCATGCCTTCAGGACGTGTCTTAAAACGGCGGTGTAGCCACATGTATTGCTCAGGTGCCTGCATAATCTCTTTTTCAATCACCTTATTCATGAACGCAGCAGCCTCTACTTCATCTTTTAGAGGAAAATTTTCTACGGCGGGTTGAATAATTAATTCGTAACCTTTCCCATCGGGTAATCTGCGAGGAGTAAAAGGGAGCAATGCCGGATTGGACAAACGGACGAGAATTGAGGTTCCAGTCGTAGTTGCCGCATGTTCAACAGCAAATAGCGGGGCGAATACGCTGTTACGTGGGCCGTAATCATGATCAGGCGCATACCAGACAATTTCACCGTTTTTCAGGCAGCGGATCATACCCTTCACATCTTTTCTATCCAGCATGTATTTATTGGAACGGAGCCGTCCCCATGTTTGTAGCCAATCCATGACAGGGTTGTCATTTGGGCGATACACTCCAATTCCCGGATTCAACATACCAAAGATACGCGCGCCTAATTCCAGCGTCAGAAAATGCACTCCAATAACAATAATTCCCTGGCCTTTGGATTGCACTTTTTGAATATTTTCCCGTCCAGTGATGTTGAACCAGCGCCTGATTCTCCAGTCAGGCCAGAACCAGGCCATTCCTGTTTCAAATAAACCCATGCCAACAGATTCAAAATTTTTGACCAGCCATTCATGCCGTTTTTCTGGAGGCATATCAGGGAAACAAAGTTCCAAGTTGCGTTCAGCGACTTTGGCACGCTTTTTCAAAAAACGTTGTGATAGCCGGCCAAGGCGAGTTCCTATCCAGTAAATCGCTGGATAAGGGAGTAAAACCAGTAAATAAAGTATGCCGATACCTAACCAGGTCAGCCAGTAACGGGGATGTAAAAATGAATGACGAAAAGGAGGTGCTTGTATCATGTGTTTTCAGTGTGTTATTTGTCATTTTGAATTGAAGCTGTGTCGAAAATCTTTACATATTTCATCGTTAGTGAACGATTTGTACGCTCAGTTTCTTAATACAACTTGTGTTCAAATTATCTGCAACAATAGACGCCTATTGAGTAGGCTTTAAGAGTCATTTTGGTGCATTGTGACATTTTTTAATGGAATATCGAAATATTGGGGCATTAAGTACCTAATTGGGCGATAAATTGTGCGATTAACCGCTCCTGCTTGATAGCATGTTACCATGCGATAGTCTTGTTATAACCATTCTTTGTATGATATTGGCATAATTATGCTATTCCCGTATACGATATTCAAATACTTGCTATACATTGTCAGGACACAAGCCACTATCGTCAGGACACAAATCACTATCCGCTAAAGCGCATTTTCGCTATGATATTCGGCCATCAATGGGGCAACCATTGAATTTTTTATTTTTTAATCGAAATTCAGGAAAGTACACCATGCCAGTGTTACATAACCGTATTTCTAATAAAGAGCTGAAAGAACGTATGTTGGCTGAAGCCGAGCCGCGCACGACCATCTCTTTTTATAAATATTTTACCATTTCCGAACCACAATCTTTCCGCGATAGCCTGTATCAAGAATTTACTGAACTATCTGTCTTTGGGCGGGTTTATATCGCCAAAGAAGGTATCAATGCCCAAATTAGTGTACCTTCCAGTAACGTTGATGCTTTGAAAACATTATTGGATGAAACTGATCCTGCATTACGTAACCTGCGCCTTAATATCGCTCTGGAAGATGACGGTAAGTCATTCTGGGTATTACGTATGAAAGTGCGTGAACGCATCGTTGCTGATGGTATTGAAGATGAAACTTTTGATCCATCAAAAACAGGCGAATATCTCAAAGCGGCTGAAGTTAACCAAATGCTGGATGATCCTGATACCGTCTTTGTCGATATGCGTAACCACTACGAATATGAAGTAGGGCATTTCGAAAACGCAATTGAAATTCCTTCTGATACGTTTCGTGAACAACTGCCAATGGCAGTAGACATGCTGAAAGACAATAAAGATAAAAATATAGTTATGTACTGCACGGGTGGAATTCGCTGTGAAAAAGCGAGTGCTTATATGCTGCATAATGGTTTTAACAAAGTCTATCATGTAGAAGGTGGCATTATTGAATATGCCCGTAAAGCGAAAGAAAAAGGGCTGCCAGTTCGCTTTATCGGTAAGAACTTTGTCTTTGATGAGCGTATGGGCGAACGTATTTCTGAAGAAGTCATTGCGCACTGCCACCAGTGCGGAGCGACATGTGATAGCCATACCAACTGCAAAAATGATGGTTGCCACTTGTTGTTTATCCAGTGCCCATCGTGTGCAGAGCGTTTCGAAGGTTGTTGCAGTGATGCTTGTAGTGAAGAGATGAGACTACCGGAAAACGAACAGCGTTCTCGTCGGGCAGGAAGAGAGAATGGGGCTAAAATTTTTAATAAGTCCCGCTATCGTTTAAATGATGGTTTGAATATTACATCTTTGCAATCCATTAAGTGATGTATACCCGCCGTCTTTCAAGTTACAACTTTGTTAGTTGCAATTTGAAGCCGGTGGGCATAAATATTCTTTAACTCATTAGTCCACAGCACTGATGAATTAGCGTAAATAATTAAATATCATTTAGGCTAAAGAAGTTTATTTAAATGACTTAACAAAAATATTTAAATATATTGTAAATAAAAAGTAACTCTATTTTATTAGAAACGCCTGTTTTTTCTATAATATGCCTTTTGTGAGAATAGACTGTACTATTGCTGACTTTTAGTATTTGGGCAATTTTATGAGTGTTGATTTCTAACATCCAATAATAGATGACACGGTTTTCCTGATGGCTAAAAATAGAGCTATGGATATTGAAATTAGAGAAATAACGTTGAATATCAAATGATGTCATTTCCTTTAGGCGATTAAGCAACATCATCAGATTTTTTTTCGATAGAATAAAATCATTATTTGTCAATTGGATAGGTGTTTTTTTGAAAGGATAGGGTTTGTCAATATAAGTATAAATACGTGCTTCATTAACTAATGAAATAAATAATTCCAGTTGTTCGCAATAATAACTATAGTGACCATAGTTTGTTAAATTCGCCAGAATAACATCCGGGGAAAAGACAGGCAGAATATTGATAGCATCTTGAATTGATGTTGCTTCTTTAAGAAAAATATCCGTATATTCTTTCAGAAACTCAATGATTCCTAAGCGTGTATAATGGCATTCCTCAATGACTAATAATTTCATTACTTGAACATCCTTGTTCTACTATGGTTATTTAAAAAATAGATTATTTAGAAAATTAGTTTAACAATTAAGCTATTGCTGGATGAAGAAGGTCGTATAATACAGGATTATAAAGAATA
This sequence comes from Xenorhabdus miraniensis, assembly GCF_002632615.1. The sequence goes on along the minus strand of NZ_NITZ01000011.1, from coordinate 137,092 downwards.
GTGAACTAGGTGGATAATTTTATTGATTAGTATTTGTTCGCTTGTCTATCTTGGACACTCAGTACATTGAGTGCCCAAATGGGTTGAAGGGAAGTGTTTGAATTCATTGTTAATGTTTAATGTGATCGAGTTGACTGTATTCTGATGCTTCTATTTTTTCAATTCCGGCTTGTAAAATGAGGATAAGTTGTTTGGCCACCCCTGTTGTTAACCACAATGTTTTGTCGACGCTAACATTCTCTGGATTTTGATCTTGAGAGGATGCGTAATGAAGACGTATCATCATGGCGTCATAGGCATCAACGGTGCTGATATCCCAGCCTACAACAGGATGAGTTTGGATTATTTCATTTTTATTGTCCATGTAACCTCCTAATCAGACTACAGCATCATTATTGATATAATTGACTAAGAGCAAAAACACCCATCTAGGATGAGCAAGTAGCAGTATAAACCTTTTTGCCAATCTAAGAAGTGAAAAGAACGGAATTTTTTCATCATTACTGATGGAAATGATTATAAGCTATTCGATTTTTTTTATAAAACAGATAATTGTGCGGAAATAAAGGATAATTTCCGCACGGTCAGCAGTAAAAAAATTACTCACATAAGTTAACATCCCATCCGGCATCTTCCCCGGCAAGGAATGGAATCAACTTTTCATCACCGCACTCAACATACTCGACAGCAGGTGTCGGCTTACGCGTAAGTTCAATAAAACCGTCATTAACTGGAAGATCATAAAATGCTGGGCCATTCAGGGAACAGAAAGATTCAAAATGTTCCATGGCTCCGATTCCTTCAAAAACAGTAGCATAAGCAGCCAGAGCGGTAGGGGCATTGAAAACCCCGGCGCAACCACAAGACGATTCTTTGCGGTGTAATACATGGGGGGCTGAATCTGTTCCCAAGAAAAAGCGATTACAGCCACTGGCAACTGCTGCCCTCAATGCCTCTTGATGAATGTTGCGTTTTAGCACTGGTAAGCAGTAAAGATGGGGGCGAATGCCACCAACTAGCATATGGTTGCGGTTGAACATCAAATGCTGTGGTGTCAGAGTAGCACCTAATTTATCGTTACCTTCAAGAACGTATTCTGCGGCTTCTTTAGTTGTAATATGCTCAAAGACAACTTTGAGTCCGGGGAACTGCCTGCGTAATGGTTCCATCACTTGTTCGATAAATCGTGCTTCACGATCAAAAATATCGATATGGGAAGCGGTGACTTCACCATGAATCAGCAGGGGCATGCCTATTTTTTCCATAGTTTCCAATAATGGGTAGATCTTTTTGACATCGGAAACACCGTGGCTGGAATTTGTTGTTGCATTGGCGGGATAAAGTTTACAGGCGGTGAAAATACCTTCTTTATAGCCCGTTTGAATTTGCATGCTGTCTGTTGAATCAGTCAGATAACAGGTCATAAGAGGCTGGAAATCGTGATCTGGCGGAATAGCTGCGATGATCCGCTCCTTATAGGCTTTGGCGCTGGCAACATCTGTTACTGGGGGGACGAGGTTGGGCATGACGATAGCTCGGCCAAAGAAACGGCTGGTATGGGGAACGATAGTTTTTAGCATATCACCATCGCGGAAATGGACATGCCAGTCGTCAGGGCGGCGGATTTTAATTGTGTATGATTCAGTGGTCATGGAACCGGCTCCAGAATAAAGGTGAAAAAATGATGGATGCTGATTCAGCACTCCTTAAAGCCGGAGGAGAATGATAAAACGAAAATAGCTAAATAGCTATTATTGAATGATAAAATCCTGTGAATTTTGGAAGATTAGAATTTTAAATTTATGTTTGCTAGGGTATTCAGAGGAAATACATCGTATCAAAAAAGGAAAAAATAGAAGTAACAACACGAGGGTGAATTGAATTTGGCTCCTCCAGCTGGACTCGAACCAGCGACATACGGATTAACAGTCCGCCGTTCTACCGACTGAACTATGGAGGAACTCCTTCAAGACGGGGTGCATATTAACGGCACTTTTTACGTTTGTCAAAGCAGAAAATAACAATAACTGTTTGTTTGCTGGTAATGTGTACTGCGTGTATCTTTTTCGGACTTTTCTGCCTGTTTTAGAAGAAATCCTGCCGTGAGAACTTATCAGTAGGGCCAGAAAGTAAGCAGGAGAAAAAACAGGAGGGTGAAAAGCAAAAAGCCTGATTAGCAAAACTAATCAGGCTCTTCAGAATTTTTGGCTCCTCCAGCTGGACTCGAACCAGCGACATACGGATTAACAGTCCGCCGTTCTACCGACTGAACTATGGAGGAACTCCTTAAGACGGGGTGGATATTAACGGTACTTTTTATATTTGTCAAAGCAGAAAATAACAATAACTGTTTGTTTGCTGGTAATGTGTCCTTATTGGTTTCTTTTTGAACTTTGTTGTGTTTTGTGAGCGATCAATCGCGTTAATGTGAGCATATTTCAGGAAATATAGAGTAAAGCTGGCAAAACAGTCGGTTAACAAAGTAAAACCGTAAGATAAAAGATAAGCATTGTAATAAAGAGGGGAAAAATAACTAACGGGTAAGCAATGGATTGATAAACGAACAACCAGTCGAGAAACAAATAATTAGCGGGAAGCAAGCAAATAGCCAGTAGAAAATAGATAGTAAAAAGCCCGGTTAGCAGAACTAATCGGGCCTTTCAGAATTTGGCTCCTCCAGCTGGACTTGAACCAGCGACATACGGATTAACAGTCCGCCGTTCTACCGACTGAACTATGGAGGAATTGGGTTGTTCCTGAGAACGGAGCGAATGATACAAGGAATGCTTTGGGGTTGTAAAGTAAAAAAAATAAAAATAAGGTTAATTGGTTAATGTGTGATCTTAATGGTGTTTTTTTGTTATTTTTTGATGAAAATATAGTTCATCTGGCAGGCTTTTATTGATTTTATAGTCAGTAATTATATGCTGTTTATTAAGGGAAAATTGTATTTTTTTTGTAATTATTGCGTTTATGATGAATTTTTCATGTTCATCGAGCAAGTGAGTACGGAATCTGGTGTTTCAAAATAATACTTGGCATACTCAATGCAAATGCAAAAACGGCCTCCCGTTTGGGAGGCCGTTGTAAACGGTTTAAACTAGATTATTTAGTTTAAGCTCAACACCTCGCAACGTTAACAGAGCGGAGTGTTCTGAATTTGGCTCCTCCAGCTGGACTCGAACCAGCGACATACGGATTAACAGTCCGCCGTTCTACCGACTGAACTATGGAGGAATTGGGTTGTTCCTGAGAACGGGGCGAATATTAGCGATGAACTGGGATCATGTCAACGCAAAAATTCTTTTTTCTTACCGTTTGCTCATCATGTGAGCGTGTTGTGTCATGAAACTGCTATTTTGTTGAATTTATGCACTTTTGTTCGCCATGTTAAGAGGTTGAGCATAAGGTGATTGCTCTGAACAGGCGAGCATAAATACATCATAAAAACAAATGCCGTGCTTTTTCTTCATAATGTGTTTGATGTCATCTTTGATTTCATTAGGTACTCGAGGATGATTGAGTATTCTATTAATGGCATTTTTGGAGACTTGTTCGTTGACGAACCACTCTCCGTTATAACAGACACGTAAATCGAGCACGTCAATATCTTCGAAATGATAAACTGGCTTAATATCAAATAGCAGAACAGCGGCCATAGCAATAAAAGCTACAGTAAATGCAAAAATAGACCAAGCCCCAAAATAGGGCGCATACCACATGAGCGTAGCAAGAAAAGCATAAGCGATAACCATCGCCAGACATAGATAGGGATGATGGTGAATAAAAATGCTGTTGAAGTGCACTTTACCGTCACGATGCTCTTTAAGATTGATCCGCTCAAGATCTTGAATCAATATCTGTTTGATGATGTTCATAATGCTAACCCACTTATTTGTAGAAAAGTGTTGTAAAAAGCGCGATCGAATTGAAAGTTTTACCATTTTCAAGGTTAGCATGTCTGCAACCCACATCTGTATAGCAATTGATTTAATTTATTTGGAAAATTGTTATTGTTGGCGAGCAATAATCAGTATTTCTGCTGAGACAAAAGTTGAATTAATCAAATAAAATTATAAATACACCTTTTTATTATGTTATTCTGTTCTAATATTGAGCGTATGTGGTTTTTTTAAATCGATAATACATAAAAAGGTTGCTATTCGTGTGCGGTCATGCGTTAATGCGCTTGGCCTGATTAACAGACCTACTTTATGTACGACATCTTGAGTTAATGAGTTATGTGTAAGTGCTATCTTCGGTAGCCTTTGTTGACCGTTTCCTTCTTAGTGCCTCCATAAGTAATAGCTGATACTGGCCAACACATGCCCGAGGTGGCGAGTTTTTTTTGATATATAGGAAAGTCAAATGTCTGACAAAATGAAAGGTCAAGTGAAGTGGTTCAACGAGTCTAAAGGCTTTGGTTTCATCACTCCAGCTGATGGTAGCAAAGACGTATTCGTACACTTCTCTGCCATTCAAGGTAACGGCTTCAAAACTCTGGCAGAAGGCCAGAATGTAGAATTCACCATTGAAAATGGTGCCAAAGGCCCAGCAGCAGCAAACGTCTCTGCTATCTAATTTTCGCCTTTATGCCTTACTTAAGCTCGCCAGGCCAGAACGCCGTGGCGGGCTTTTTGTTTTTCTGTTTTATAAATCTATTGCCGTAAGTTTCTAGGCTATAAATTTCTGGATTGATTTATTTATATGGTAAAAATAACGGAATGAAAATAATGTATTATTTATCATCGGATAAAATCAATTACAATTAAATGACAAAGTATTTATAGCACTGTTGCTTTTTAATGAGGCAGGCAACACATAGATTTTTTTGTAAATGGTTCTTGCAAAACAGCCTCTCTAACCGAGTCTTTACTTATTAATTAAGTCTGTTTATACTCACCCGCAAATTCTCTTGGAGAGCGATCAATTGGACAGTCAAAGTTTTAGATTAAATAGAAAATAATCCGGTAAGCTGTTCATTTCTCTTCGATTTGCTGCTTACCAGTAATGGTGGGCGGTACTACTTTAACTTCATGAGCTGTACCCACCCGAATAAAGATCATTTGATACTGTGGATCTACTGAGTTGGATTCTTAACAAAGTATTAGCTGAAGGTATATCGGGGTATACATGATGTGGTCATATATTCACTCCTTATTCCCTCCGGGAACATGCAAATAATCAACTCGAATTTATTTCATGTACGATGAAGAATTATCTCTTCAGGCTCTCTATTGTGTGTTCGTTGAATAGCAGATGGTTTTAAGGTTAACCGAACCAGAACAGGCTGTAATGTACATGATTCTCTATACCCAATAGATCTTAAGTGACTTATGGTCAATTTAAAAATTGAACAATTAATAACTTGAACACTTAAGGGGTTATTTATCCATTTGATGTTATGGAGAATACTATGTTGTTAACATCTATTGCCATTCATTTACTATCCGCGCTGTGCTTTGGCGCTCTGATTGGGGCTGAACGTCAGTGGCGCCAACGTATGGCTGGGTTGAGAACTAATGCTTTGGTATCAACTGGCGCAGCGGTTTTTATTATTTGTTCAATGACGGCTTCTGCGGATAGCCCCGGGCGTATTGCTGCACAAATTGTATCTGGAATTGGTTTTCTTGGTGCCGGTGTCATTATGCGTCAAGGAATGAATATTCGTGGCTTAAATACAGCAGCAACATTATGGTGTTCGGCAGGGATCGGCGTGTTATGTGGGCTGGGTCAATATTGGTCAGCCAGCATAGCAACAGCCATTATTCTTTGTGCGAACATTTTATTGAGGGAAGCAGCACAGCGAATTAATACACAGCCTCCTCAACAAGCCCTGGATTTAGAACAACGTTATAAAATCCATATTATTTGCGCTATAGATGATGAAATTTTGGTAAGGACTTTGATCTTGCAGGCTCTGAATGGGTTAGGTGTTAGATTACAGTCGTTGAGCAGTGCAGATGCTATTCAGTCCGGCCGACTTGAAGTTTGTGCGGAAATATTAGCTACGCCAGCAGAGCAAAAAGAAATTGAGGCGATTGTTTGTCGGGTTAGCCTGGAAAAAAGCGTCACCTCAGTAAATTGGAAAATTGCTTCTGAGTTGCCGGCTTAGAATTATTTTTTATTTATAATTTCATAGCATTATATGGATAAAACGCGAGCGGGGGAGATGCCCTCCGTTCCCCATGACAGTTATCGTACTGATTATTTATTGTCATTATTGAATGGAGATGAGACTGAACTAACTTAATTTATTATTTTTTTTATAATCACACAAGGTAAGTTGCTTCGGCTTTGGTTGGGATATCAAACCAATCAGGTGATCCTGAGGAAGTGATTCTGAAATACGATGTGATGGCTTATGTGAAGGCTAAGCTACTTGTTCTGAAAGTGTATCTGAAACAGAGTTACCTGCACATTTTTAATGGTTACAAATGTAACTGATGGTATAGCAATGGTGCTCATCATAGCAGCAGAAAAGTAACCATGGAGGCACTATTTACCGATAAAACGAAGATTTTGATTCAAGACAAAATTATTCTCCAACACTTTTGAAATACAGAGGGTAGGGATACCTTATTAGGTTTGGCTAAACCACTTTTACCAAAGTACTGGCAGAAACTTAATGGATCAAGCGATAGTCAGGTATGGAAACGGGAATTCAGGCATTGATTTTCTCAGCAGCTACAGAAAAATTGATGAGTTGCCGTTTGATTTTGCCAGTTTCAGGTTATCAATTTGTGTACGAAATTTGTTTAAAAACCATCAATTAGTCTGCAAAGATACTTCTGAGGAAATGCTATCAGTTTGCTCCTATATAGGGATAAAGGAGAAAATTATTCCTCTCACTGAAGAAAGTCGTAACAATGTAATAGAACTGGTTAGTAGCCATAACGAGCAAGGTTTCAGGGTGTTAATCTTAGTGACACTGGAGTTCAGTGTTGATGAAGTGAAACTTCAGCCTTCTCTTGCTGATAAAAGAGAGGCGGAACTACAAGGTTTATTAACATTTTTATATTCACCAAGAGAGAGCATTGCAATGGCTATTGTGGTATTAAGAAGAAATATCATTTAGGTTAAGGTGATTACCGGAGATAATCCTGTCATTACGGCTAAAGTTTGTCATGATGTGGATTTAGATTCTGGAAATATTCTTATTGTCCCTGATATTGAACTAATGAGTGATGAAAACCTTTCAAAAGAAGTGGAATTAAGATCAATCTTTTGTCAGTTAACCCTAACAAAAGTCATACATTTTAAAATCATTGTAAAATAATAATCATTTGATTGGTTTTCTTGGTGATGGAATAAATGATGCACTGGTATTGCGCTATGCTGATGTTGGAATTTTAGTTGATACAGGAGGCGTATCACAGGAGTGCCAGCAGAATCATTCTGTTTGAGAAAAATTTGAAGGTATTAGAGGAGAGAGTAATAAAGGGAAGGAAAACGTTTGGTAATACCGCCGAGTATTTAAATAGGTCGGCTAGTGCAAATTTTAGAAACGTATTTTCTGTATTGATTGTCAGTGCATTTATTCCACTTTTACCGATGTTAGCCATTCATTTTCTTGTACAAAATCTAATGTACGATATTTCACAACTGTCTTTACCGTAGAGCAAAATCGATAAAGAGTTTCTGAAAAAAAACTATAAATCTGCTATAAAGGACATAGAACGTTTTATGTTCGGGGCGTCCCTGTTTGACATCACGACATACGCTGTGATGTGGTATGTGTTTGCAGCGAACAGTTGAACATCAAGCCTTATTTCAATCATGGGTCATCATGGATAGTTGTGGGAAAGAGATTGTCACAAGTATTGATTGTACACATGTTGTACGAACATTGTACGCATGAAAAATTCATTTTGTGCAAAGTACAGTTGCTTTACCTGTTTTATTAATGACACTAATAATGGTATTGGGTATTTACATTCAGTTTTTTTCTGTTGATACCCTAATGGGGTTATCACTGCTGCCATAGAAATATTTTCTATGGCTAATTGGGATACTAATAAGCTACTGTATCATTGCTCAAAAGATTAAATGATTTCACATTCATCGATTTGGTGGATGGTTGTGAATAATTCTCATTAATTACTATCTTATTCTGTATGGGTTAAGAAAAAATCCATACTAAAAGTATGCCATTGAAACTATCATCATAACAAAATTTCTGTAGATATTTAGAATAGGTATTGATGTTATTCTTTGAATATGAACCTCTATCACAATAGAAATGAATTTAATGAAGTAATAGAGTTATATTTACCTGTTATTTTATTTATTTGAAACGCCAATTTAAATCACTCATTGTAATTTTTATTTAAAGTTAAGTAGGATAAATTTCTTTTTAATATTTGTTTTTATGTCTAGATTAATTTTTCCTATTCAAAATATCCATTCTTCTTTTAATTGGGTTTTATGTAATAATAAATCGTTGCCAAATTTGCATTTGGGAATGATTTTATATCTATATTTTTTGTTATTTAAGTAAATTAATTTTTAGTCAATAGGCTATTTTCCTATTGAATTTGGCTATCAGATTGCATGCTTCGGAAAACCCTTTAAATCATTTGTTATCCTTATCATTTATGGGTTGGTCGAAAAATATATTGATTATTTTTATTTATGTTTTGTGCGCATAAGCTAGCCAATGAGAGGAAATAATCACCAAAGAAAATTTCGTTAAATTTATGTCACAGAAAGGCTGTGCGCGTACTTTTTTAGTTTAGATAAACTTATTAGTGATCGTAACTAAGAATGGCTTTAAGCACTCTTGAGAGGCGTGTATTTCGTTGAATTAGCAAAGCATTGCTGGTTGTGTTTACTGAGGGATTTGGATGCAGATGTTTTTTTATTTCAATATCATACTGTATTTTATCTTATTTTTGTGATCTGTGTGATATTTGACTTCAAAGTGGGTGAAGTATCCCTCTTTCTTCTGTGTGAAAATGATACGATCATAAACTAAAAATGATCAGACTGGTAGCTTTTTAATAACTAGTATTCACATATAATTAATAAATTTGGCATAACTATGATCTAAATCAAGTTATAGTGGAAGATGAGTACCTACCTACATTATCAGGAGGCAAATTTTATTAAGATATTGGTAATTTTACTAAAGGAAAGATTTTTTATCGTTATTTTGGATTTATAAGTTTAATAGATCGTACAAAACAAAAAACAGTCACTAATATTTTTATTTAGATAATTTAACTTATTAATTGTAGACTATTTCTCGTTTTTTGTTGCTTGAATAGTTAATGAGCTAGAATCATAATAAAAACTGTTAGTTTTGTGATCGGGATCACATAGTATTTAAAATGACATATATTCTCCGTTGTATAAGTTGATGATTCAGGAGTAAAGTTAATTAGCATTAAGAATATTCTTAATCAATTGTGGCAAGTGCATTACCCAGATGACGCAATAATACTTTCACAACCCATTACCGAAATATTTTAGAAATTGGGCGATCCCAAGAGTAATACAAAGGACAGTTACTGCTCTGGCTAAAGATGTATATTTCAGTTATGTCGGAGATTATTGAATCTCATGCTACTGGTAATTTTGTCGTGAGTGATTCTTTGATCACTTAATTTAATTTTTTCATGTAATCGGACGGGATATATAGAAATGAGTACGGTTGAATTGCTCAAACATATTTATGACATAAATTTATCGTATTTGCTTTTAGCACAACGGCTAATTAACCATGAGAAAGCATCTGCGATGTTCCGTTTAGGTATTAGTGAATCGATGGCTGATACGTTGGCCGAGCTGACATTGCCTCAGTTAGTAAAATTAGCTGAAACAAACCAACTAATTTGCCATTTTCGGTTTGAAGACCACGAAACTGTACAGCAGTTAACGAAGGAATCGCGAGTGGACGATCTGCAACAAATTCATACAGGTATCTTGCTGTCTACTCATCTTTTTCAGCAGTTATCCGCTCAGGATGACACTTCAATCAAGAAAAGAGCATAACGATGGTTGAAAAAAGTATTGTTCAGGAAGCGAAAGATATTCAGCTGGCAATGGAACTCATTACTTTAGGCGCGCGATTGCAGATGCTTGAAAGTGAAACGCAACTAAGCAGGGGCCGATTGATCAGGTTGTATAAAGAGTTGCGGGGAAGCCCTCCGCCTAAAGGGATGCTCCCCTTTTCGACGGACTGGTTTATGACTTGGGAACAGAATATTCATTCGTCAATGTTCTACAATGCTTACCGTTTTCTATTGAAAAGTGGACATTGTGAAGGTGTGGAGGCTGTTGTAAAAGCCTATCGGTTGTACCTTGAGCAATGTCCTCCAGGGAGTGAAAATGGACCTGTTTTGGCATTGACCAGAGCTTGGACACTGGTTCGTTTTGTTGACAGTGGTATGTTGCAGCCAACAGAATGTCGCTGTTGTGGTGGGACTTTCATCACACATGCTCATCAACCGGTGAACAGCTTTGTTTGCAGTCTTTGCCAGCCACCTTCACGGGCAGTAAAAAAACGTAAACTTTCCTCTCAACCTGCCGATACTAATTCACAACTGCTGGATGGATTTGCTCAGCAAGCTATGTGAATTTAAATGAGAAAGTAAAATCTAGGTTACAGGTTTGGATGTGAAGCCTGTAACCTGCTTCCACACCCTTCTTCATTTATCAATTCGCCCTGTTCAAATCCCATCTGCTCACCAACTTAGCTAAAGGATATCGCGTGTTAGTACTTTTAGGATATATCGTAGTTTTTGGTGCGGTAATTGGTGGCTATCTGCTTGTCGGTGGTCGCATGGGCGCACTTTATCAGCCAGCGGAATTTTTGATTATTGCAGGTGCGGGAATTGGCGCTTTTATCGTGGGCAATAATGGCAAGGCGATAAAGGCAACATTGCGTGTCTTACCAAAAATATTACGCAGATCAAAATACAACAAGGCGATGTACATGGATCTTATGGCATTGCAATTCCGCCTGTTATCCAAATCCCGCCAGCACGGGCTCCTTGCTTTGGAAAGGGATATTGAAAACCCACAACAAAGCGACATTTTTACACAGTATCCCCGTTTGTTGAAAGATCAGCATTTGATGGATTTCATCACTGATTACATGCGCCTGATCATCAGCGGCAACATGAACTCTCATGAAATCGAAGCGTTGATGGATGAAGAGATCGAAACTTACGAACAAGAGAGTGAAATTCCTGCCACCAGTTTGGCGATGGTCGGGGATTCATTGCCTGCATTCGGGATTGTTGCTGCTGTAATGGGCGTCGTTCATGCCTTGGGATCTGCGGATCGCCCGGCAGGAGAACTCGGCGCTTTGATCGCACATGCGATGGTAGGAACATTCCTTGGGATCTTATTGGCTTATGGTTTTATTTCTCCTTTGGCGACATTACTTCGTCAACGCAGTAGTGAACAGATCAAAATGATGCAATGTATCAAGGTAACACTACTTTCCAGTTTGAATGGTTATGCACCACAAATTGCGGTTGAGTTCGGTCGCAAAACGTTATTCCTCACAGATCGTCCTTCATTCACAGAACTTGAAGAGCATGTTCGTCGGGTTAAAGCTCCTGTACAACAAGAAGTTGAAGAATAATTATGAGAGCGAATAATGTTTCTGTCGTCAGAATAAAAAAACGCAAAAAACATGGTTCGGGCCATGGCCATATTGGTGGATCATGGAAAATTGCATATGCTGATTTCATGACTGCAATGATGGCATTCTTTCTGGTTATGTGGCTGATATCGATCGCCAGTCCGCAGGAGTTGACCAGCATTGCAGAATATTTCCGCACTCCCTTACAGGTAGCGATCAACAAGGGGCAAAAAAGCAGTGATAGCACCAATCCAATCCCGGGGGGAGGGGATGATGTTTTCCAGCAGGATGGGGAAGTTTTGCGCCAAACCAAGTCGGTTGAAGCCAATGAGGAAACTCATCGCCTGAATCGGTTACGCCAGCAACTTGATCAACTGATTATCACCGATCCCCGCCTTAAAGAACTGCGTCCTCATTTATTGATCGACATGATGGATGAGGGGTTGCGCATTCAAATTATCGATCAGGCAAACCGCCCAATGTTCATGATTGGCAGCGCAAAAGTTGAGACTTATATGAGTGATATATTGCGGGCAATTGCGCCGATCTTGAATGGTATTCCAAACAAAATCAGCCTTTCTGGTCATACCGATAATTTACAGTATGCCAATGGTCAGCGAGGCTACAGTAACTGGGAACTTTCCTCTGATCGTGCCAATGCGTCAAGGCGAGAATTGCTGATTGGTGGTTTGGATGAAGCTAAAGTCCTGCGAGTGGTAGGCATGGCGTCCACTGTGAGTATGCAGAAAGGCATCGATCCGAATGCACCAGTTAACCGTCGTATCAGTATTATTGTATTGAATAAAGATGCAGAAAAAAGGATTGAGCAGGAAAATAGTGGCGGTAACGCCATGACAGCCAATAATAGTATGGATATGCAGGAAGTCATCAGAATGGATTCGAATGAGGGAGCACCTGCTCAGCAACCCACCGAACAATCCCATGTGATCATAAAACATGAAATCACAATATCGGATCAGCCAGCGGCTGAACCGCCGAGTGATACTAAGATGACAGAGTAAGTAACGATGGATATTACCGCGTTTTATCAGACTTTCTTTGATGAAGCAGATGAATTATTGGCTGATATGGAGCAGCATTTATTGTTGCTCAATGCCGACGAACCCGATCATGAACAGTTAAACGCAATATTTCGCAGCGCCCACTCTATTAAAGGGGGCGCTGCGACTTTTGGTTTTACCAAGCTGCAACAAACCACGCATGTTTTGGAGAATCTGCTCGACAGTGCCAGACGTGATGAAATACGCCTGACCATTGACATTATCAACCTGTTTTTAGAAGCGAAAGACATTATGCAGCAACAATTGGATGCCTATAAAAGTTCTCAGGAGCCGGATGAAGATACATTCAATTATATCTGCGAAACACTGCGTCAGCTTGCATTGGAATTACAGGAAGAGCGGCAGGAAGAGAACTTTTTCGCGGCAACATCTGCAACTCAGGCTGAAATTGTTACAGAAGACGTTGCAAATGAAACTGAAGAAAAACAGGCGATAGAGGCAGCACCGGCAAAAGAAAATCAGTCAGAAGAGAAACATTCTCCGGCAGACAAATCCCATCATGGTCAGATTCGTGTTCATTTGTCCGGGCTGAAAGAACGCGAAGTCAGTTTAATGAAGGATGAACTGGGACATCTTGGTGAGCTTTATGATGTTGAACAAACTTCAAACAGTATTGAAGCATCTTTAGTCACATCCGCGACAGAAGATGATATTACGGCTGTTTTGTGCTTTGTAATTGAGCCTGAGCAAATCACTTTTTTGCCTACGAATGAAGCTGATACAGAAAATACAGCGACTGAAACAAAACAAGATGCTGGAGTAAAAACAACAGCAGAAGAGAATACGACAGACAATACCGCAACAAAAAATACAGCGGCAGAGACTACCGTAGCTATAACCACGGTAACTGCGAATAATCCGCAACCCTCGAATGCCCCGAAAAAAACGGATGTCCGTGAAATTGGGCGTCCGGCGCCACGTCCAGCGGCGGGCTCACCACGCCAACGTGCGGAATCTTCCAGTATTCGTGTTGCCGTTGAAAAAGTTGATCAACTCATCAACTTAGTGGGTGAATTAGTTATTACCCAATCTATGCTGGCACAACACTGTAATAGTTTGGAACCGACAAAACACAGCGAATTGTTGAGTTGTATGGCTCAATTGCAGCGAAATTCCCGTGACTTGCAAGAATCTGTCATGTCAATCCGCATGATGCCGATGGAATACGTTTTCAGCCGTTACCCACGTTTAGTACGTGATCTGGCCGGAAAGCTTGATAAAAAAGTGGAACTGACACTGATCGGTAGCTCGACCGAATTGGATAAGAGTTTGATTGAGCGGATTATTGATCCTCTTACACACTTGGTACGCAACAGCCTCGATCACGGTATCGAAAGCCCGGAAAAACGCCTTGCAGCCGGAAAATCAGAAACGGGTAATTTAACGTTGGCGGCTGAGCATCAGGGGGGAAATATCTGTATTGAAGTCATCGATGATGGCGCGGGCTTAAACCGTGAGAAGATCTTGGCAAAAGCGCAATCTCAAGGATTGAGTGTCAGTGAAAATATGAGCAATGAAGAAGTGGCTATGCTGATTTTTGCTCCCGGATTCTCGACAGCAGAAGTTGTAACGGATGTTTCTGGTCGTGGTGTCGGTATGGATGTTGTAAAACGCAATATTCAAGATATGGGCGGACAGATTCAGATCAACTTCCAGGCAGGGAAGGGGACGGTCATTCGCATTTTGCTACCACTGACACTGGCAATACTGGATGGCATGTCTGTCAGAGTTAATGATGAAGTTTTCATTCTGCCATTGAGTGCGGTAGTCAGCTCATTACAGCCACAAGATGAAGATATTTACCCGTTGGCGGGTGACGAAAAGCTGTTGCAGGTGCGTGGTGAATATTTACCGCTGCTTGAACTGTACCGCATATTTGATATCCCGAATGGGGAAACTGACCCAACGAAAGGCATTGCTGTCATTGTGCAGAGTGCCGGACGTCGTTATGCACTACTGGTGGATAAACTGGTGGGGCAGCATCAGGTTGTTGTTAAAAATATTGAGAGCAATTACCGCAAAGTGCCGGGAATTTCGGCGGCCACTATCATGGGGGATGGTAGTGTGGCACTCATCATTGATATTCCTGCTTTGCAGGCACTCAACCATGAACAACTGGCTGAGCGCAAAGTAGAACTGGTGAATAACAAATAAGATAGTCATCTCACAGCAAAAGGTAACATCATGTCAGCCATAGAAGAATTCAATAAATTATCGGGGGAAACGACCGGAAGGGAATATCTGGTTTTCACCTTGGGTGACGAAGAGTATGGAATTGAAATACTGAAAGTACAGGAAATTCGTGGTTATGACCAAGTCACTCGCATTGCGAACACACCCGCTTTTATAAAGGGAATCACCAACCTGCGTGGAGTGATTGTTCCTATCATTGATCTGAGGATCAAATTTTCACAGGAAGATGTCACTTATAACGATAACACCGTTGTTATTGTCCTGAATTTGCTTAACCGCGTCGTCGGGATTGTAGTTGATGGCGTGTCTGACGTGCTGTCTTTGAAAGAAAATCAAATCTGTCCTGCCCCAGAGTTTGCGGTGACATTATCAACAGAGTATCTGACAGGGCTTGGCTCTCTTGATGAACGGATGTTGATTCTGGTTGATATCGAAAAACTTCTCAGCAGTGAAGAAATGGCATTGGTAGATTCAGTCGCTAAAGGCTGATTTTTTTAAGGCTAATGTTTTAGGGCTGTTGCAATAAAAAACAACAGCCCTTTTGTTCTGGATCAAAAAAATGCTGTAAAAAATCAATTTTTAGAATTACGCATAAAGTTCCCTTTAAGCGTGCCGATAACACTGGCATAGAAATTTATTACAAAAGGGAAGTCATGTTTAACCGAATGAAGATAGTGACGGGACTCATCTCAGTCATCATATTATTTGGTGCTCTGCAACTTATATCCGGGGGATTGTTCTTCAATGGGTTGAAGAACGATACAGAAGCGTTCGACCTGACGGATCAATTGCGTGAGCGGCAAAAATTATTGGATGAAAGCTGGGTTAACCTGCTTCAGGCCCGCAATAATTTGAACCGAATTGGTTTGGTTCTGATCATGAAAGAGCGTGATATTGACAGTGAGTATGCCATTGATGATATCTGGGCAGAGGCTAAGGTCAACCTTGCCCGCGCGGAGCGCCGTTTTGAACAGTTTGAGAAGATGCCAAAAATGTTGTCACGTGACACAGAGCGTTTTCAAATGTTGATACAAACTCATCATGATTACCTCAATGCCTTAAAAGGGTTAGACATGATGCTGGCAAAAAAAGATTACAAAGCTTTTTTTGCACAACCGACCACTGGTTACCAGAACGCTTTCGATACGGAATATGGATATTATCTGGATCAGAATGACAAATTGTATGAAAAGATATCCGATGAAGCGGATGCTGTTTATCGCAATATTATTATCAGCCTGATCTCTGTATTTATACTGCTAGTTGCGGTAATGACCATAAGCTGGATTGGATTGCGTAAGGTATTGATTGATCCGCTGCACAAGCTGCTGGATAGTATCAAAGCATTTTCGAAAGGTGATTTGACCCAGACGATCAGTGTATCTGGTACTAATGAAATGGGGATGCTGGCGGTTGGCCTGAGACATATGCAGGAAGAACTGATCCAAACCGTCAGAAGTGTCCATCAAAGTACCGAAACCATTTATACCGGTACCAGCGAAATTGCCGCAGGTAACAACGATCTTTCCTCTCGAACCGAACAACAGGTAGCTTCTCTGGAAGAAACCGCTGCCAGCATGGAACAGTTGACTGCAACGGTAAAACAGAACGCTGACAACGCCCGTCAAGCCAGCAATCTGGCTGACAATGCCTCCGATATCGCTCGCCAGGGCGGCAAAGTAGTGGCGAATGTTGTACAAACCATGCACGAAATTGCAGACAGCTCCCGCAAAATCTCTGATATCACAGGCGTGATTGATGCCATTGCCTTCCAGACCAATATTCTCGCCCTTAACGCTGCGGTGGAAGCTGCCCGTGCCGGTGAACACGGACGTGGTTTTGCTGTAGTTGCCGGAGAAGTTCGCAATCTGGCACAGCGCAGTGCGGAAGCGGCCAAAGAGATCAAAGCACTGATTGAAGATTCGGTAAACCGTACTGACACCGGTTCCGTGTTGGTGGAAAGTGCTGGCGAAACCATGAACAAAATTGTCGATTCTGTTACCCGCGTGACTGACATCATGGGGGAAATTGCATCGGCTTCTGATGAACAAAGCAGGGGGATCACGCAAGTTGGTGTCGCTATTTCCGAAATGGACAGAGTTACCCAACAAAACGCGTCATTGGTTGAACAGTCTGCTGCCGCAGCCGCAGCATTGGAAGAGCAGGCCAAAGTTTTGACCAAAGCAGTCGCGTTGTTCCAGTTACCGGAGCAGGCAGAAAGGATACAGCCTGAAAAAAGAAAACATGACGTTTCATTGACGAGTAAATCGTCAACTCCTCCAGCTAATAAGACGAATTCTCCCGTACTGAAGAAAAGCAGTAATGTGGAAGACCCATCTAATTGGGAAACATTCTAAAAAAATAATAGCGATAATCACGGCTGCATTATGCAGCCGTTAAACGAGGTGATTACATGTTAGGCAGGTTTCGCATATCAACCAGTTTGTATCTGTTATTGATGATGTTTTGTGTTATGCAAATTATTTCGAGTGGTTTGTCTCTGGGAATAATTCATACAGACCAGTCATATATCGAAAGAATTGATCTGGGAACTCAACGGAGAGATACCCTTGGCCTGAGTTGGGCGGCATTATTGCAAACACGTAACACTCTGAACAAAATCGCAATTGCCCAAAAAGTGGGGCAGTCACAAACGCAGATAGATACAATGGAGGCGTTACTTAAAAGCTCATTAAATGAAGCGGACAGAAGTTTTGCCAAATTCAGTGCATTACCCCGGATGGAACAAACGGATAATGGCGCAGAATTATTAGTTACGGTTGAACATGCTTACCAAGAATATATCAACGCGTTGAAAGAGCTCAAAACTTACCTCTATGAAGGAAACTTTCAGGCTTTCCTTGATCAACCTACAGAAGACTATCAGCGTAAGATGGAAATTGCATATAACAATTATATGCAGTACCTCGGGGCTAACATTAGCTCAGCGGTTTCTGATGGTGCGTTTTACTACAAAGTTTCCATTGCCATGTTCTTTGGCTCTATTCTAATGGTGCTTGTTGTTTCCATTTCAGCTCATTGGTGGCTACGACGTAACCTGCTAAGACCATTCTCAAACATGAGAGCTTGTTTTCAGGACGTGGCAGAAGGTCGCTTGGATAAAGAAGTTGCCGTTACGACCAATGATGAAATTGGCGATATTTTCAGAAAACTGCGCGACATGCAGAAATCATTAATCAAATCCATTGCTGCTGTGCGTGAAAATACCAACCAGATGTATTCAGGTATTCAGGAAATCACACAGGGCAATACAGACTTATCATCACGTACAGAAGAACAGGCGGCATCATTGGAAGAGACGGCTGCCAGCATGGAAGAACTGACCGTAACCGTCAAGCAGAATGCTGAAAATGCACGTCAGGCGAGTGAACTGGCAGTATCTGCCTCCGAAACGGCTTCAAAAGGTGGTGAATTGACCATCAGTGTTGTGGCAACCATGGATGCAATTGCCAACAGTTCAAAGAAAATCAGCGCCATTATCAGTGTCATCGATGGTATTGCCTTCCAGACCAATATCCTGGCATTGAACGCAGCCGTAGAAGCGGCACGTGCAGGTGAGCAAGGACGTGGATTCTCTGTGGTAGCAGGTGAAGTACGTGATTTGGCACAACGAAGTGCTGAGGCAGCAAAAGAGATCAAAACCTTAATCGATGAATCTGTCCACCGTGTTAATCAAGGCTCAGAGCTGGTGAATAACGCGGGCCATACCATGGATGAATTAGTCAGAGCGGTTAACCGCGTGACTGATCTGATGGCTGAAATCGCCGCTGCTTCTGATGAACAAAGCCGTGGCATTCATCAAGTTGCCCAAGCGGTTAGTCAGATGGATCAAGTCACACAGCAAAATGCGGCCTTAGTGGAACAATCTGCGGCAGCGGCGGCGGCACTTGAAGATAAGGCAGACATTTTGGTGAAAACAGTTGCTCAATTTGAACTGCCCAGAGGTTTGGAAGATGAGTATGATCATCAGGCCTCTTCTGCATCAAACATGACCGATGAGTATGTTGTAAGTCAATTACGCTGAGGTCAGATGAAATCCAACTTAATAGCTTCAGTTACTGATGCTACCGCACCGCTGAATTTTATGTTTCAGCGGCATGCTTTGTCAGATGCGCAATTTGAGCGTATCTGCCAGTTTATCTATCAACAAGCTGGCATTGTACTGGCAAAAAATAAACGTGAGATGGTTTACAACCGCTTAGTCAGGCGGCTTCGTGTATTGGGACTCGATAACTTTGGTGAATACCTGTCGATTCTGGAACAAGATAGCCGCAGCAGCGAATGGGAATCATTTATCAATGCGTTGACCACTAATCTCACGGCATTTTTCAGGGAAGCCCATCATTTTCCCATTCTGGCAACACATGCCAGCAGGAAAAATGGAGGAACATACCGCGTTTGGAGCGCAGCCGCTTCAACGGGGGAGGAGCCATATTCTATTGCAATGACCTTGTGTGATGCACTGGGGCATCGGTCAAATCGGATAAAAATCATTGGCAGCGATATTGATACCAGTGTGCTGGAAAAAGCACGGCAAGGTGTTTATCGACTGGAAGAATTACAGTATCTGAGCGAGAGCCAAAAGAAAAAATACTTTTTCAAAGGTGTTGGTCTCTTTGAAGGATATGCCCGGGTTCGCCCTTTACTGGCTGAAATGGTGAGTTTTCAGCACCTGAATCTCTTGGATTCAGAGTGGGCGCTCGAAGGTAAATTTGATGCGATATTCTGCCGCAATGTCATGATTTATTTTGATAAAAAAACGCAGGAACGGATCTTGCGCCGTTTTGTCAATTTCTTAAAACCGGATGGTTTGCTCTTCGCAGGGCATTCCGAAAATGTCACTCAAATCAGCCGAGAATTCTACTTGCAAGGACAGACCGTTTACGGTGTAGGTCGGGCAAGGAGGGGGTCATGAATAAAATAACTGTTCTTTGTGTGGATGATTCGGCGCTGATGCGCCAAATCATGCGGGAAATTATCAATAGTCACCCAGATATGGAAGTGGTGGATTGTGCGCCGGATCCATTTGTTGCCCGTGATTTAATAAAAAAACACAACCCGCAGGTATTAACATTGGATGTTGAGATGCCGCGCATGGATGGCATTGATTTTCTGGAAAAACTGATGCGATTACGTCCTATGCCTGTCGTGATGGTTTCTTCTCTGACAGCAAAAGGTTCGGAAATTACATTGAAGGCACTGGAACTGGGGGCAGTGGACTTTGTCACTAAACCCCAGCTGGGCATCCGCGAAGGTATGTTAGCTTATAGTGAGATGATTGCCGAGAAAATCCGTGCGGCGGCGCAGGCAAAAGTCAGTACCATGACACCTGAACCTGTGAATACAACACCATTGAATTTCAAGCCGTTATTATCCAGTGAAAAACTGATCGCCGTCGGGGCTTCGACAGGAGGAACCGAGGCCATCAAGAACCTGTTGCAATTCCTGCCAGTTACCAGCCCGGCGTTGCTGATTACACAACATATGCCCCCAGGTTTCACCCGATCATTTGCAGAAAGGCTCAATAAACTGAGTCAGATCACAGTTAAAGAAGCAGAGGATGGTGAGCGAGTTCTGCCGGGGCATGCTTACATTGCTCCAGGGGACTGCCATATGGAGCTTTGCCGCAGTGGTGCCAATTACCAAATCATGATAACCAATGCTCCACCGGTTAATCGCCATCGTCCTTCCGTTGATGTTTTGTTTCGTTCCGTCGCCAAATATGCGGGGCGTAATGCCGTGGGGGTTATCTTAACTGGCATGGGCAGTGATGGAGCCGCAGGTTTATTGGAAATGAAACAGGCAGGTGCTTATACACTTGCTCAGAGTGAAGCGAGCTGTGTGGTATTTGGTATGCCACGTGCCGCAATCCAACTGGGAGCGGTGGATGATGTCATGGATATTCAAAAAATCAGCAAAGCTATGCTGGCAAAAATCAGCGCAGGGCAGTCGATTCGTATTTAGTCGTTGTTATTTGATATTAATTTTTGCAGCGCCGTTTTTGCAGAACGGTGCTGTCAGGTAAGTGAAATTCCAAGGAGTTTTTATGGCAAGTAAGGATCTGAGATTTCTGGTGGTTGATGATTTTTCAACTATGCGCCGAATTGTGCGTAATCTACTGAAAGAGTTAGGCTTCAATAATGTCGATGAAGCGCAGGATGGGGCAGAGGCGTTGACCAAACTTCGTACTACTGAATTTGATTTCGTTATTTCTGACTGGAACATGCCAAACATTGATGGTCTCGAATTGCTGAAAACGATTCGCAGTGAGGAAAAACTGGCTGCCTTACCTGTTTTGATGGTGACGGCAGAGGCGAAAAAAGAAAACATTATTGCAGCAGCACAGGCCGGAGCCAGCGGTTATGTCGTGAAACCGTTTACTGCGGCTATTTTGGAAGAGAAACTCAATAAAATATTTGAAAAATTGGGGCTCTAAGGAGACAAAATGAGTGAAAATCCAGTCATGCCGAGAGATGAGGCGATCTCTACCAGCGAAATAATCAGTCGTATCGGGCAGTTAACGAGAATGCTGCGCGATAGTCTACGTGAACTGGGATTGGATCAAACTATTGCTCAGGCGGCTGAGGCGATCCCAGACGCGAGGGAGCGATTGAATTACGTTGTCCAAATGACGGCACAAGCGGCTGAAAGGGTGCTGAACTGTGTTGAAGTAGCGCAGCCCCGTCAGAACGAATTGGAGGCGTCGGCAAAAGATTTGTCCCAACGTTGGGATGAGTGGTTTGCAAACCCGAACAATTTGGAGCTGATGGATGCCCGCTCATTAGTCACAGACACGAGAAATTACCTGAATCTTGTGCCTGATTATGCCTCGTTTACCAATGCCCAATTGCTTGAGATCATGATGGCGCAAGACTTTCAGGATCTTACTGGGCAGGTAATCAAGCGGATGATGGAAGTCATTCAGGAACTGGAAAAACAGTTGGTCATGGTATTAATGGAGAATATGCCCTCTGACCAGATGGCTAAAGCGAAAAAAGAGAACGATAGTCTTCTTAACGGTCCTCAAGTTAACCAAAGTGGTACTGGTGTTATTGCCAATCAGGCGCAGGTTGATGATTTATTGGATAGTTTAGGTTTTTGATAACGAGCGATAGTGACTTAACGAACAGAATTCTTAATAGAACTTTCATCTTTTGATCGCGTTTGGGGGAGTCTGATGGCTAACCCAAACGTCTGCTTAGAAATTATTAGATTAGCTCACAGTGTTATCCCGTTGTTCTAGTGTATAAATATACAATAGTCCAAATCAAGCTGAGGAAAACATTGTGAAGTCGATTAATAAAATCATTAAGTTGAAAAATTCATTTGTATCTTACCGTAAAGAGTTCGGCGAAGATCAGGAAGCCAATAAAAATGCAGTTGTTTTTCTGCATGGCACAAATAGCAGTGGCAATAGCAGCTTTGGCGAAATAAAAAAAGCATTTATCGGTGATCGAACGGTAATTATTCCTGATTATGCAGGATGTGGTCATTCAGGTTTACCGTCAGAAGCCCTGACTATTGAACATCTTGCAGAGCAAATCGCTGTTGTGATAGAAGACAGCGGTGAGGTTCCTGTTGATTTGGTAGGGGTTTCTTTGGGAGCTGTAGTAGCTGCTGTTGTGGCAGCAAAGTATCCGCATTTAATCAATAAATTGATATTGACTGCACCGTGGGCAACAAATGATGATCCCCGCCATCAATTGATATTCAATACCTGGTTGCATTTGGAGCTGAATGATAAAGCGTCAGCAATGGCTTTTGGTTTATCCCATGCCTTAAGCCCAGAATTTATTTCCTCACTAGGGCATGAAACGATACAGAAAATCTGTTCTCAACCCGCAGAAAAAGCGATAGAAAAACGTATTGCCTTGGGATTAAACATAAATATAAAAGACTATTTGAATCAAATAGATAAAGATACTCTGGTTATTGGATTACGCCGAGATACGTTAATTCCACCTTATTTAGTGCGTGGAGTTTATAACAATGTGAAAAACAGTACATATAAAGAAATTAATAGTGGTCATGCTGTGCACATTGAAAAACCAACAGAATGGATTGATTTAATAAAAAACTTCACTTTTTCAACACCGCAGCTTTCTAATCAGGTAAATCATGAAATGGGGAATTAGCCACTTTTCCCACCGGCAAATACTTATAAATCGTTGATAACGACACATTGTAAATAATCGACAACTGTTTTCGGGTATGTCCTTTAATCAGCAACCTGGCGGCTTGTTGTCGGTCTTCCTCAGTAAACACCACCGGCCGCCCTCCTATTCGTCCTTGTTCCCGCGCTGCTGCCAGGCCTGCATTGGTTCTTTCCACAATCAATTCGCGCTCCATTTCTGCCAGTGCACTCATTACATGAAAGAAAAATCGTCCCATTGCGGTACTGGTATCAATACTGTCAGTCAGGCTTTGAAAATGAATACCGCGTTCATGCAGCTCTGAAATGAGCGTCACCAGATTTTTCACACTGCGCCCTAGTCTATCCAACTTCCAAACCACTAACGTATCACCGGATTCAAGATGTTTTAAAGCACGTTTTAGCCCCGGACGATTAGCGGTTTTCCCACTGATTTTGTCTTCAAAAATCAACTCACAGTTGATACTAACCAACGCATTTCTTTGTAAATCACTATTTTGGTCATTTGTTGACACTCTGATGTAACCCACTCTTGCCACTGAAAATCCTTTAGTTATCTAAGAAACTATTCATTTTATAAATAATACCTATTTATTCACTATAAAAAACCTTTAATTTCTTTAAAGAGAAGATAATAGTTTGTTTTAAGAGGATTAATATCAGAACGAGTGATGTAAGAGGAATTGTTATCAATAACATTGATGAAAAGTAACCAGAACGAGTGACCAAACTCACAGTATCAATTTTTTCTTGCCAATAATACTCAATTAGTCCTCGCTTATTTCTCCAAAATGCTCTTTATTTAATTGAAATAATTTTGTTGCTAACTTGTTATTTTAAATGCCGAGGGTGTATATGGAATTGATTACGCAATGGTTAGGTGCGGTAAACGGGATAGTATGGGGAGTTCCCATGCTCGTCGGGCTTCTGGGTATTGGTATCTTCATGCAAATTCGTCTGTCCTTTTTACCGATCCGTAAATTGGGCACCGGATTCAAATTACTCTTTCAAAAAAATGAACAACGAGGTGAAGGACAAATCTCACCTTTTAATGCGTTAATGACAGCTTTGTCAGCGACGATAGGGACAGGGAATATCGCAGGTGTAGCGACAGCTATTGTAATGGGCGGGCCAGGGGCGATGTTCTGGATGTGGATGACCGCACTGGTCGGCATGGCGACGAAATATTCAGAAGCGGTACTGGCAGTGCGTTTCCGTGAAACCGATAAAAATGGTAATTACGTTGGCGGCCCGATGTATTACATCAAAAATGGTTTGGGAAAAAAGTGGGTTTGGCTGGGAACGCTCTTCGCCTTTTTCGGCAGTATTGCGGGTTTTGGGATTGGCAATACAGTACAAGCCAACTCCGTTGCTGATGTATTGCAAAGTAATTTTGGTATTGAAAAAACCATAACTGCCGGGATTCTGGTTATTTTGGTTGGTGCAGTGTTGATTGGTGGCATCAAACGTATTTCTGACGTTGCAGGTAAATTAGTACCTGTCATGACAGTGGGTTACTTTGGTGCAGGGATTATTGTTCTGGCCCTCAATGTGACAGCGATTCCAGAAGCGTTTGCTTTAATCATCAAATCCGCTTTCACCCCGGTTGCAGCACAGGGTGGATTTGCGGGTGCAGCAGTTTGGGCGGCGATTCGTTTTGGTATTGCTCGTGGAGTATTCTCTAACGAAGCGGGAATGGGAAGTGCACCTATCGCACATGCAGCGGCAAAAACTCAAAACCCAATTCGTCAGGGCTTGATTGCCATGCTGGGAACCTTTATTGACACGATCATTGTTTGTTCCGTTACAGGTTTAACTATTGTTATTACCGGTGGCTGGCTGACAGGTGAAACAGGCGCAACACTGACCGCATCTTCCTTCTCATCTGTGATCCCGGGAGGTAACTATATCGTTGCCGTTGCCTTGGCGATTTTCGCCTTCACAACTATTTTGGGCTGGAGCTTCTACGGTGAGAAATGTATCCAATATTTATTGGGGCCAAAAGCCATAGTGCCTTTCCGCATTGCTTGGATTATCGCGTTGCCGATTGGCGCTACTCAGTCGTTGACCTTCGTCTGGTTGCTGGCAGATACCCTTAATGCCATGATGGCAATCCCGAACCTGATCGCGGTTGCTATGCTCAGCCCGGTTGTCTATCGTTTGACGAAAGACCATATCCGTGATGTTAATGCCGATAGCTTTGATATTAAACCAGTGGTGAAGGCAGATTAATGTTGGCTGATATTGATGTTGGCTGATAAGGGGCAGGAGAGATTAACAAATCTCTCTAAGAGAGAGTTATCTTCTGATTAGGAGTAACAAATTGTTAAGCTACAGAAAATTAATTCCCGTCATTTTGATGGCAATATGGCAGATGACTGAAGTGCAGGCAGCTCCTCTGGAGTTACCTATCTCATGGGATAAGTTTTCATCGCCGATTATCACACTGGAATTTGATGGAAAAGTGCATGCTTTAACGCTTGATACAGGATCAAGAACAGGGCTTCACTTATTTAAAGAGATAGCCAACGATATAAAGTCGCTAAAATTTACAGGTCAAAAGAGACGTTCAACGAATATTCTTGGAGAAGCGAAAGAAGACGCACAATTTATAATTAAAAATGTCACGGTGAATGGTGAACCATTTCATAACATTGAAGGTGTCGAATTTGCTCCATGGGGAGTAACGTTATCAGGGAAAGAAAAGCCTCCGGAATATTCAGTGATCGGCCTTGGTTTCTTTCACGATCATCGGCTCCTTATCGATTACGGCCGTATGAAATTGACTGTCATTGATAAAGACACAAATTTAAATTCCTGGATCGATCCAGACTGGGTTGAAGTTCCTTTTCAGTTATCGGAAGAAGGATTAATACTTACTGTTGAGGTGGGTGGTAAAAAGCGCGATCTGGTGCTTGATACAGGCGCAACGATTTCGATAATAAAGTCAGATCGAGTTCCAAATCCGCAGGACACCGTTGCCTGTAGCAGTATTTACCCGGCACTCAGTGATGAGAAGTGTACTTTCATCCCGATGGAAGTCCTTCATTCAAAAAATAAAGATAAAATATACGCGATGATATTGGATAATATTAATGCCTCATTTACTAAGGACGGGTTGCTTGGAGGTGATTTTTTCAAGAAACATGCTGTTTTAATTGATTTCGTGCAAAAGAAGTTATTCTTGCGGCAAATTTAAGGCATATAACCTGTTCTAACCATACCGGAGGCTGGATGCCTCCGGCGCTCTCATAATTCCCCAAATACCCCTGCAAATTTCGCAGTGTTCCCGCCATTGAATTTCTGGGCTTTTGTCATGCTTAACACAATTTTATTTGCCCTTTTCCAAAGGCAAATTTTCTGCATGCAGTAACGAATGCTCACCAAGGAAAGCCGTGGCTGAAGATAGCGATCTCGAAAAAACCGAAGAACCCACGCCCCATAAACGGGAAAAAGCCCGTAAAGATGGGCAAATTGCGCGTTCCAGAGAACTCACTTCCATCCTGATGTTAGCTGGAGGCGTAAGCCTGCTCTGGATGAGCGGACAATCAATCACCCATGATCTTTCCCTGATGGTGTTTGAAGGATTCAATTTTGATCACAATATGGTCAGTAATGACAAACAGATGGTGCAACAAGTTGGCCGATTGCTGAAACAGGCGGTCTGGGCATTGCTGCCAGTTTTTGTCGGGTTAGTTTTAATTGCGCTCAGCGCACCCGCTTTAATGGGCGGGCTGTTATTCAGCTCAAAATCCATCAAATTTGACCTGGCTAAGTTGAATCCCATTTCTGGCTTGAAGAAAATCTTCTCCATGAATGCGTTGGCAGAACTGTTCAAAGCCATCCTGAAAGCATCATTGGTGGGAAGCGGTGCCGCGCTGTTTATCTGGTTGAATTGGCCTGCCATGCTCAACCTGACTGCCCAGCCTCCGCTGATGGCGTTGAGCGATGCGATGATGATGCTGATTTTTGCCGGCTATGTTGTCTTATTTATGCTGATACCGATGGTGGCGTTTGATGTGTTTTATCAAATTCGCAGCCATTTGAAAAAGTTGAGAATGACTCGTCAGGAGATCAAGGATGAATTTAAGGAACAAGAAGGGGACCCGCATGTAAAGGCAAGGATCCGTCAACAACAGCGAGCGGCTGCGCGTAAACGCATGATGGCGGATGTGCCAAAAGCTGATGTCATTGTCACCAACCCAACCCATTACGCTGTTGCCTTGCAATACGACAGCAAAAAGATGAGCGCCCCTAAAGTGTTGGCAAAAGGGGCAGGGCTTATTGCCTTGCGCATTAAAGAAATCGGTGCTGAAAATCGCATTCCGTTACTGGAAGCTCCACCTTTGGCGAGGGCGTTATTTCGTCATGCTGAGGTAGGCGGCTTTATTCCTGCGGCGCTCTATGCTGCTGTCGCAGAAGTGCTTGCCTGGGTTTACCAATTGAAACGTTGGAAACAGGAAGGTGGCCTGAAACCGAAAAAACCTGAAAATCTGCCAGTGCCGCCAGCACTGGATTTCGCTGGAGAAAATAATCGTCATGGCTAATCTGGCCTCATTACTACGTTTATCGGGAAATCGTTTACCGGGGAATATAAAAGGCTCCCAGTGGCAAATGCTTGCGGGGCCTGTTTTGATTCTCATGATCTTGTCGATGATGGTACTGCCGTTGCCACCATTCCTGCTTGATCTGCTATTCACTTTCAACATTGCACTTTCCATCATGGTTTTGCTGGTGGCGATGTTCACCCGTCGGACGCTGGACTTTGCCGCATTCCCGACAATTCTGCTGTTCTCAACCTTACTGCGTCTGTCACTAAACGTCGCTTCCACACGAATTATCCTGATGGAAGGGCATACTGGCTCTGCGGCCGCGGGGCAAGTCGTGGAGGCCTTTGGTCACTTCCTTGTCGGTGGTAATTTTGCGATAGGTATCGTGGTTTTTGTTATCTTGATCCTGATTAACTTTATGGTTATTACCAAAGGTGCAGGGCGTATCGCAGAAGTCGGTGCGCGTTTTGTGCTGGATGGAATGCCCGGCAAACAAATGGCGATTGATGCTGACCTGAATGCCGGATTGATCGGCGAAGATGAGGCGAAAAAACGTCGTGCCGAGGTAACACAGGAGGCGGATTTCTACGGCTCAATGGACGGTGCGAGTAAATTCGTGCGCGGTGATGCGATTGCCGGATTGATGATATTGGTGATCAACGTGATCGGTGGTTTGATTGTCGGTGTTGCCCAACATGGTTTGGCTCTGGGTGATGCAGCGGAAGCTTATACCCTGCTGACTATCGGTGACGGATTGGTTGCCCAGTTACCTGCATTGATCATCTCTACCGCAGCGGGCGTTATTGTAACTCGTGTAGCGACTGATGAAGATGTTGGTCAGCAAATGGTGACCCAGCTTTTTAACAATCCCAAGGTGATGATGTTAAGTGCTGGTGTACTTGGCTTACTCGGCTTGGTGCCGGGTATGCCTAACTTTGTCTTTTTATTGTTTACGGCGGCATTGGCAGGCGTGGGTTATTTCCTATTGCGTAAGGACAAAAATCCGCTTATGGCACAACATGAAGAGATGAAAGTGGTAGAAGAACAACAACAAACCGCAGAAGCATCATGGTCTGATGTGCAATTGGAAGATCCGCTGGGCATGGAAGTTGGCTATCGTTTGATCCCGATGGTGGACTTCCGCCAAAATGGCGAGTTGCTTGGTCGTATCAGTGGTATTCGTAAAAAATTCGCGCAAGAAGTGGGATATTTGCCCCCTGTCGTGCATATTCGTGACAACCTTGAATTGGCACCAGCCAGTTACCGTATCATGATGAAAGGTGTCGAAATTGGTCGTGGTGAAGCTCATCCGGGCCGCTGGTTGGCGATTAATCCGGGCGGCGCTGTAGGTGAACTACAAGGGGATTTGACGACAGATCCGGCCTTTGGTCTGGCGGCAGTCTGGATTGATGACAGCTTAAGAGAACAGGCACAGGTACAAGGTTATACCGTTGTAGCAGCCAGTACCGTTGTGGCGACTCACCTTAACCATTTGCTTTCCCAGCATTCCAGTGAACTCTTTGGAAGACAGGAAGCACAGCAGCTGTTTGAGCGTGTCAGTCAGGAAATGCCGAAATTGACGGAAGATTTCATTCCTGATGTCGTCAGCCTGACAACGCTGCATAAGGTTCTGCAAAACCTATTGGCAGAACAAGTGCCGATTCGTGATATGCGTACCATTATTGAAACGCTGGCAGAACACGCACCGGTACAGAAAGATCCGTATGAATTAACGGCGATGATCCGAATTGCACTTGGCAGGGCGATTGCTCAGCAATGGTTCCCGGGAGCGGATGAGATCAAAGTGATTGGCCTGGATGCCGGTCTGGAAAGATTACTGCTGCAAGCGCTGCAAAATGGTGGCGGTTTAGAGCCGGGCTTGGCTGAAAGTCTTGAACGTCAGGCGGCAGAAGCTTTGGAGCGTCAGGAAATGTTGGGTGCACCACCAGTGCTATTGGTAAATCACGCACTGCGGCCGCTGCTTTCTCGCTTCCTGCGCCGTGTATTGCCGCGCTTGGTTGTATTATCTAACCTTGAAATCACCGACAATCGTCAAATCAGAATGACAGCAACGATTGGCGGTACGAGGTAGTATTGGCAGAAACTTTGTTTTGAAGTGAAAGAATAATGAATATAAGGTGATCCTTTGTGATCACCTTATTATAATTCAGGCCCTGACCACTGTAGCTGTTTTTTCATTTCATCTGGAACCAACTCAAAAAGCATTTTAATTCGTTCTTTATGGAATTGATAATTTGCGCATATTTTACTATTAGCATTTTCTAAATAGTATCTGGCTTGGTTATTTAAAAAATAAATATCATGATTACAATTTTTTGTTTCTCTTAGAGATTTAACAATGTCGTGTAATAATTCTGCTTCATGATAGCAGGATTTATCTCGCCCTTTTCTAATTGGGCTAAGTGTTTGTACATTTCTGATATAAGGCAGTGCAAAGCTTAACATTTCAATATATATATCAATACGCTTCATGATAATACCTTAAGCATAAAAATTAACTTCCCTTGAGAAAATGTATATTGTACAGTTGTATAATTAAAATAGATATTTCTAACCAAAGATAAAAATAAGGATATTATGTTTTCATATAAAAATAACGCAATAAAAGCAAATTACACTGATGAATATATCAGAGTATATCAAGCTTATTCCGATTCAATCGCTGACAGTGCCATCCAAAGCGGTACTTTTGTTTCCCCCCCTTTCAGTATGACCCGCATGACATGGATTAAACCTTCCTTTTTATGGATGATGTACCGCTCCGGTTGGGCAAAAAAAGATGAAGGGCAGAAGCGAATTCTGGCGATTGACCTGACACATGAAGGATTTAAAGAAATCATCCAGCAAGGTGTGGTCAGCCATTTTGATCATAAACTTTTTGATTCAATAGAAGTATGGAAGAAGAAAGTACAGAACAGTGATGTTGTGATCCAGTGGGATCCTGAACGGGACATCTCATTAAATAAATTGGAACAGAGGACTATCCAGATTGGTTTACGCAATCAAGCTGTTGAGAAATATGTGAATCATTGGATTATTAAGATCAGTGATGTGACTGAACAAGCACATGAAATTCATCGCTTAGTGCAAAAGAATGAGTTGGATATGGCTAAGTCATTGCTCCCTGAAGAAAGAATATATCTGGATTAAAATTAATGTCTCAATAATACTCAATTGCTAATCTGGTATTTTGGGTATAAATGAAAGATAAAGCAGAAAAGGTGGGTTGAAAAATAGCCCCCTTGCAGACTTATAGAGGACACAATTTAAAACTATCTAGCATGAATATATGGTGGTGGCTTTTTAGTTTAATCAGAGTTTCAGTTTATCAATAAAGCAATAACCATTATGCGGTGTTTGTAGGTATAAAGTTAGCTAAAAGTATAACTATTTTATATCAATAATATGATATTTCAGAATATTATATTGCTCAGGATGGTATTGTACCCAAATATGAGAATTCGTTTTTTAGTGGTGGCTGGATAAATTTCAGACTGGTTGGTGTGCTTGTTATTTGATCTTGAAATCGAAAATTTTGAGTAATTGACAGTAAATGACGATCGAAATAAGCATTTCGATAGTTTTTATCTATCAATTGTTTCTTATAAATAGTTAATAACAATTTTTACGACGAAATGAGTTAGTGTATCTTGATTCCATTAGTAATAGGGGTTTTATTAATATTGTTCATATAATATATTGCTGTAAGCTAAATTTATTTAATAGCATTTGGCATGGAGGCCGTGTTTATGTTTTCCCTATATATGGATGCTCTCTCCTCTATAGCATTTAATCAACATATTTATAACATAATGAGTGTTTTTTAACCCAAAACACTTTTTTTGGTTATTTTTATACATATGCGTCTGTATAAATTGACGAAAAGAAGAGAAATTATCATTTATCATATTGTCAAACTAATATTGGGAAGAAAAATAGAGATAACTATATCTTTCTTTTCTTTTTCGATCGTTGGTGGTGTATTTATTAAGGGTTTTTGATGTTAAAGGATTGCATTTATTAATTTTTAAATAAAGTGTATTAGATTTTTATTGATATTAATTTATTATTTTTTAGGGACTTTGAACGGAAGACGTTTTCTTCTCGATGAGTTTTACACATGCACGTAATATAAATGGAATAAAGAAGTGAATTTATTAATGAGATCTGCTGTTATAGTGGTGGTTTGGTGTTCTATGGTTGTTTCCGTATTTGCTGCTAGTAATAATGGTTCTATTACCTTTACTGGTAAAGTAACTAAAGGAACATGCTCTACTGTTGTAGTGGGTGATAGTGGGAGTCATATTGGTAGTGTTAAGATGCGTGATGTTGGCGTGGGGGATTTTACAGCCAAGGATGATGCTAAAGGTGATACAGATTTTAAAATTAAGCTGAGTAATTGTAAGTCATCAAATAGCTCTTCAGTGAAGATCAGTTTTATTGGTACTCCAGATGCTAATAATTCAAAGGTGCTGAAGAATAGTGCAACGAGTTCTCCCGCTGCTGGTGTTGGCATTGGTATTTATAATAAATCAAATGACTCGCTAATCGAAATAGGAAAGGATCCTGTAGCAGTTGCTACTCTAAATTCTGGCGCTTCTGCTACTAAAGAATTGCTTTTTGTTGCTAAGTATGTGGCAACAAAAGATCTAGGTAATATTACAGCAGGTCCGGTGCAGGCTAATGCAAGCTTTACCGTAAGTTACGATTAGTTCCAATTCCTTACGTTTCTATTTTTATTGCCTCTGTGATATCCCCGCCGTGTTTGGTGGGGTATCCCTTATCTTGAATTTGTGTAGGGATATGTCGTTATGTCAAAACATTTTTTGATCGGGCTGTTATTTTTTCTGCCTGTTTTCCTTGCTACTCCTGTCCACGCGGGAATATCACTCAGTAGCACTCGGGTGATCTATGAAGCCTCGCAACGTGAAGTCGCCATTTCCGTCATCAATGACAGCAAAGAAAATGTATATCTAATTCAGTCCTGGGTAGATATTTTTACTCCCACTGTTGAATCTTCTGGTCAAAAAATACCATTTTTAGTTACACCACCTTTGTTTCGTTTAGATGGTGAACACGAAAATCGTTTGCGAATTATTCTCATGAATGGCGTATTACCACAGGATCGTGAATCTGTTTTTTGGCTTAATGTTAAGGCTATTCCTGCCCTGAATAAAAATGACACAAGTCGCTTACTAATATCGCTGAAAAACCGGATAAAACTTTTTTATCGTCCGGCAGGGCTGACAGAACAACGCGCTGCGAAGGCCTATCAACAACTCATTTTTTCCCGGCAAGCAGGGCAATTAATGGTGCAGAATCCAACGCCTTTTTATGTCTCTTTTTATGAGATCAAGCTTGGGAAAAGTGCAATACCGGAAACCGGCATGATAGCACCGTTTAGCAGTCGGCAATGGCCGTTGCCTATAGATTCTGGTAATACCGTTACTTGGAGAACCATCAATGATTATGGTGGTATCACTGATCCCCAATACCAAACATTATCACTTGTGCAATAACCTATCAGTCAGAATAAGAAGATGTTTGGCGTTATGAGCTTGATTATTTTTGTTGTCTATAAGCGGTTAGCGTTGTTGTTGATGGTCATGTTGTCAGGGGTATTGTTAGTGATACCTGTTGCTGGGCATGCCAGTGAACTCTTTGACTTAAATGCCTTGGAAATCCATGATCCGTCTGCTCCACTACCCGATTTAAGTTATTTTTCTGAGAAAGGTGGCAGTGCACCCGGAATATACAGGGTTGCTATTCGCGTCAATGATCAGGATAAGGGTACACAAGATATCCAATTTGTGATGGGAACAGAGAAGAAACTTCAACCCATTTTATCAGTTCAGCAATTGATTGACTGGGGGGTTAATACATCTGCTTTTCCAAAACTGAATTCATATGAGCAATTTACTGATTTATCTGATGTTCTTCCTTATGCCGACGCATCATTACAATTGAGTCAACAAACTCTGTCGATCACTATTCCTCAGGCAGCAATGGCAGCAGCAGCCCGTGGGGCGATTGATCCGTCACTTTGGCAGCAAGGAGAGTCAGCATTATGGGCCAGCTATGACCTCAATGGTGTAAATACCTGGGGTAAAAACGATTCGGGTACGAAGAATTTCTATATGAATTTACGTAGTGGATTGAATTGGGGAAGCTGGCGTTTACGGAATTATTCCACCTACTATCGAAACTTTGGCAAAAATAGTGGTGATAAATCATATTGGGAAAATCTGAATACTTCTTTGCAGCGTGATATTCATGCGCTAAAAAGCCAGCTTGTGATTGGTGAGACAAATACACAAGGCGATTTGTTTAGTGGATTTGCTTTTCGCGGTGTCACCTTGATGTCGGATGATAACATGTTGCCGGATAGTCAACGGGGATTTGCTCCGGTAGTGAGGGGGATCGCAGAAAGTAATGCTCAGATTACTATTCGTCAAAACGGGTACATTATTTATCAGGCAAATGTTCCACCTGGTGCTTTTGTGATTGATGACCTTTATCCAACCTCTTCCGGGGGAAATTTGGATGTAGTCATTCGGGAAGCTGATGGGCGTGAACGTCACTTTGTGCAGCCATTTTCATCAATTCCTGTTATGTTGAGGGAAGAGCACTTCAAATACAATTTTACGCTGGGAAAATATCGTGATTCGCGTGCAGATGCCTATCAGCCAATTTTCACACAGGGCGAAGTTTATTACGGTCTGCCATATGCAGCAACCCTTTATGGCGGTATGTTACTGTCTTCAAATTATCAGGCGTATGCAGTTGGTTTAGGATACAGCCTTGGTCATTGGGGATCGCTGGCGTTTGATATTACGCAGTCACAGGCTGATATTATCCATAAAGGCCAACAATGGGGTTGGGCCTATCGGGTACAGTATGCCAAAGACTTTGAACAGACAGGCACGAATTTTTCACTGACCAGTTATTATTACCCTTCGCCGTATTTTTACGAATTTCAGGACATTAATAACAGGGCAGCATATGAGGAGCCATTACATCAGAATAAACATAAACTTCAGCTCACATTGAGTCAGGGTTTGTCGGATTATGGCAGTCTCTATTTTTCCGGTTATCTACAGAATGATTGGGAACGCAGAGGCGTTACCCGCAGTTTAAATGTCGGGTACAGCGTCAGTTATGCCGATATCCATTACACCCTGAATTACGTCCAAAATATGAGTTCAGGTGACTCAATGGCCGATAATCAACTGGCATTTAATGTACAGATTCCCCTCGAACGTTGGTTGCCAAGTACAAGTAGTTGGGCGACTTATAGCATTAATCATAATCGTCGGGGTGATATCAACCAATCAGTTGGGTTGAGTGGTACCGCCTTAGGTAGATTGAATTATTCCTTACAGCAGAGCCATGATAATCATGAACAGGGCACTGGCGGCAATATAAACCTTAACTATAAAGGTTGTTACGGTGTGTTGTCTGGCGGATATCACTACAGTGATGATTCAAAGCAAATTAGCTATGGTCTCAGAGGAGGCGTAGTTGCCCATCGCCATGGCCTGACCTGGTCGCAACCACTGGGGGAAACCATTGCTTTGGTCAGAACGGCTGGAGCGACCGGCATTAAAGTCACTGGCTATAACGGCGTTGAAACTGATGGACAAGGTCATGCAGTATTGCCTAATGTCAGCCCTTATAACCGTAACCGTATCGCCTTGTCACCGGATTCTTTTGGGGAGGGCGTGGAGATCGGGTCTAATATCCAGACTGTCATTCCAACACAGGGAGCTGTGGTCATCGCTGACTTCCAAACACGGATCGGTCGCCGAGTGCTGTTTACCTTGACTTATCAGGGCAAACCCATTCCTTTTGGCACAATAGTTACCTTGAATGAAAAAAACACACTTCATTCCTTGACTACCAATCACAGCATTGTTGGTAGTGGAGGAGAAGTTTATTTCGGCGGGGTTCCAGAACAGGGCGAATTATCTGTTCAATGGGGGAATGGTCAGTTTGAACAATGTAAAACGCGTTTTCATCTGCCTGAAAGTAAAGCAATGGTGATTTCGCTGCATGAAGAGTGTCGATGATGGCAGATGGCTATTTTATTTCTGCGTTAACAATATCTTCTGTATTAACAATGGGAAATATAACAATAAATTATAGAATTAATATAAGGAATGGCCGATGAAAATGCTTATTTATCCATGGTTATTGTTGGCTTCTGTGTTTTTTTCTTCCGGTAAAGTGTATGCGAGTTGTTCTGGAGGTGATGAGACATTGCCCCAAGCTGAGGCATCTATTCCGTTAGATGCTCCTTTTCTTTCGCCAATTGATGAACTGGTTGTAAGAGATACTATTAAGACAATAACATGCGAAAACCTGCCGGCAGATATTACGGATGTATCTGTCGGTATAAAAGCCTATGGGATATTTTCAGGAAACTCTTTTAAAAACCGTAAAATTTTTAAATTGGGCAATAGTGGCCTTGGATATACCGTCAGAGGTTCACATAATGTTAGAGAAAATCGAAAATATGTCACTGACAAAGATGAGATGTCTGGTTTAAATACCCGGAAGATTTACTCTGAGAAGGTACAGGCCAATGGTTTTGCTAATTTGAGCCTTGCACTCAAATTCGACTTCTACAAAATTGGCCCAATCAATCCAGGTGATTATACTTCCCAATTATTAGGGGCTATTGTTATCGTACCAAATAGCGGAGGGAAGACCCAAGAGTTTAAATATACTGCGAGTAAGATAACAGTTAAAGTACGATCGTGTTCCATTAATGATAGTAATATTCAGGTACCATTAGACACGATCACACAAATGCAATTACCCAAAGTGGGCTCAACAGCAGTGGAAAAGGCATTTGATATCCCTTTAAATTGTGATGCACGTATCAAAGTTAACATGCTCTTGCAGGCAGGCTCTCAAGGCGTTTATGACGCCCAAAAAGGCATTATCAAACTTAATCCTGATACCAATGCAGCCAGTGGTGTTGGTATTCAAATTTTGGATGGTAAGAAGGTAACTCCTATTCCCCTTGGAAAAAAAATTAAATATACCGAAACCACAACAGAAGGACCTGTCAGTATTCCTTTAAAAGCGCGTTATTATCGGTATGGTAACGTTAAAGCAGGGATAGCCAATGCGACAGCGACATTTACCATGAGCTATGAATAATATTTCATCTTAGATTAAGTTTATCTATTTTTGATCCTAGTGCAGGGGGTGATTTATTTAAATTTGGCATCGAAAAAATAACATTATCTACTATCGAAGGTATGATAAATATGATGTATATAACACGAAAGCTTCCCCGTAGAGTTAGGCTTGTACTTTTTGAATATAAGCATTTATGCAGCGCTTAAGAGAAAATTAAGCCAAAAAATTGGCGATTAGAATGAAAATTATTCCTTCTTGTGTAGGGAAGAAAGGTATAAATGTACAGAAACAGACCTCTTATCAACGCATCACCTAAGAGGTCTGTAGATATTACTGCTTAAAGCAGTATGATAAAAATCAAACGCTAATCTTATGGCCCGATAGCGCTGAATTATGACGTGCTTGCCCATCAGCACCATAAAGAGAAGGACTGTGATGACTTTTCAGAAAAGCAATTGCCTTACTATTCAACTCAATATGCTGATCCAGCAAGAATCCATTGTGGGCATTTAAATCACGGATACGTTCAACCGTTTGGCCAATTTGCTCCCATAATATTGCCAGTCTTTCATGGTCAGCATAAGGTTCATTTATTTTCAGCGTTTCGTTTAGTTGCTGGCGCTTGCGTTCTGCGTGATCAAGTGCTGAAAGCAAAAATGCCTTTTGCTCAGTGACTCGATGTAAATGATTCGCTTCAATAAAACCTTCGCATAATATGCGCTGTTCTTCTGCCATCGTGTGCGAAAGCGAATTTAAATGCGCACTTTGCTGTTCAAGCAAGAGTTGAAGTTCTTCCATTTATGGCTCTTTATGAATTTGATGGTTTATTTATCATA
Source organism: Xenorhabdus miraniensis (assembly GCF_002632615.1). Next base: position 99,491 of record NZ_NITZ01000011.1, on the reverse strand, counting down.
TTCCATATTTTCAAGGGCTTCTCTGAATAGGGCATCAGCAATTTTACCGCTGTCCATCGTCAGTGTTCCCTGTGCAATGGCTTCTTTCAATTGTTGTACTTTCTGGATATTAATATCCTGGCTACTTGGCTGGACGAGCTTTTTTTGCGCTTCGCTCAGTTTGACTTGCGTATCGGCGCTTTTTTCTGCGACAGCCACAGTTCTTCGAGTGATCTGAGCCCCTTCATTGGCATTGCGTTGCTGTAAAGCAGCCATAGCCAGTAGAGGTTGAGTGCGTTCAATACTCATAATCGTAATCCTTTAATCAGGCATTATCTATTTGTCTTAGGTAGCAGGCGATATACCGCTGGCATGCCTGTAAAATCATGGCCTGTTGGTTATATCGGCTTGAAGAAATAAAACTTTAGCCATTTATAACATCATTTTTACACTACCATTTTCTTGGGCTTCACCAGTAATAACCTGCCCGGACGCTAAGCGGACACGAATATTATCAAAACTCGCGGCATTGTTAATCGCTTTTCCTTCGTAACGCACCTGAAAATGGTGTCCATCTACGGTGACGACCACATTTTGTCCAGCTTTAATCGCCCATGGACGCCGAATCATATTGCGTGTGATGAATTGTCCGGCAGATATGTTGCGAATCGCAATACCATTTTGTATGGCCTTTCTGTTACGGATTATGTCGTTTGGCAGTTTATCTAAGGATCCTGTTTTTACTTGAAAATCTTTTTCTGTCAAAACTGCATTGCGGTTAATAGCTTGCTTAGAAACCAAGTAAGGGCCATTGACATTGACGTAAACCTGAATAAAACGACGTTGCTGACCACAAGTCACCGGGATGGAAAGGCTCCCCCAATTTTTATTGCCTAGTGATGGCTGGACCTCAGGAAATTCACAAGTCGGCCAATGTTGCTCAGGCGTTTTGATTTCCACAGAGACTTTATGACCTGATGTGTGATGAATTTGCCTGAAATAATCATTTATCGATTGCGGTAAGTTGTTCCCCCAAGCCAAAGAAGTGCAAAAAAATAAATTAAGGAAAATGGCAAGGGAACCGATAAATTTTAATGCAGACATGTCATCACCTTAACCCCGTTAGCGAACCATGATTTCAAAAAATATTCAGCACCTGTTGGATGTTAATAGTGTAACGCGATTGATTATTCGTTAATGGGATAAATAGCAATCCAATTTGTTTCTATTCTTCGAATCACCTTTTTCTTCTACGTTTATTCTGTTAGCTGCTTAGAGCTTATCCCCAGCTTATTTCATGTGCATTGCCTTAAACAACGTCGCAACATTAGTGATGAAGAGGGGGCTATAAGCTCTTGATGTGTTATTGGGGTTCGCCCCGACAGAACAGACCCGAGGGAGGAGTATGCTCGATAAATTAGATGCCGCCTTTCAATTTCGACAAGAAGCGCTGGCACTCCGCAACCAGCGGCAGGAAATTTTGTCTGCCAATATCGCCAATGCGGATACCCCTGGCTATCAGGCGCGTGATATCGATTTTGCTGCTCAACTGAAAAAGGTAATGGCACATGGTCGTGTAACGGGGAATGGAATTGGGCTAACTCTGACTTCCGAGCGACATATTCCCGTTCAGCCTCAAAAACGTCTGGAGATGGATCTGCTGTATCGGGTGCCATACCAGACAGCCATGGATGGAAATACCGTTGACATGGATATGGAACGCAGTAATTTCGCAGATAACAGTCTGAAATATCAGGCTGAACTTACAATGACGAATGCGCAGATCAAAAGCATGATGTCAGTTCTACAGTCACAAGGATAATGGGAATGTCTCTACTCAGTATTTTTGATATTGCCAGTTCTGCGTTGTCCGCTCAGTCCCAGCGACTGAACGTCAGCGCCAGTAATATGGCAAATGCCGATAGCATTGTTGGGCCGGATGGAGAACCCTATCGCGCCAAGCAAGTGGTCTTTCGTGTCGCAGCACCAGCAGGGCAGGAAATAGGTGGTGTTCGTGTCAGTGAAGTGGTGGATGATCCCACACCTTTCCGTCTTGAATATCAGCCGGGTAACCCGTTGGCTGATGAAAAAGGTTATGTTCGTATGCCGAATGTGGATGTTGTCGGGGAAATGGTCAATACCATCTCCGCTTCCCGTAGCTATCAGGCGAACGTTGAAGTGCTTAACACCACTAAGTCCATTATGTTGAAAACGCTGACTCTGGGTCAGTAACAGGAATTTCATTATGGCAGTGACCACTTCAATCAATGAATCATTGGATAATACTACGCTAGGTGAGCTGGCTTCTGTGGCCAAAAAAAAGCCACAAAGTAGCGGTGATATCAAAGATAACTTTCTGAATATATTAGTGACGCAGCTCAAGAACCAAGATCCTACCAATCCAATGCAAAACAACGAGCTGACCTCTCAGATTGCGCAGATCAGTACTGTTGAGGGCATAGAAAAACTCAATAAAACACTGGGAAGTATTGTCGGACAGATGGACAACAATCAGGCAATGCAAACAACATTGCTGATTAATCGAGATGTCATTATACCCGGCAATAAGATTTTAGTCGGCTCCAGTGAAGAAAAAGGCATCAGCGTATCACGACTGGGCGTTGAGCTGACCCGACCTGCCGATAACGTAAAAGTAACCATCAAAGATAAGAATGGGGCAGTCGTTCGGGAAGTGGATATCGGTAAATTGAATGCAGGTGTCCATAGTTTCAAATGGGATGGCAAAGACGCAGATGGCAAGGAAGTGGCAAACGGTGCGTATAGTTTCACGGTTTCCGCAAGCTATCAGGATCAAGCGTTAGTGGCACTTCCGCTGATTTCTGCCAAGGTAAATGGCGTCACGCGGGGTGAGGATGGCACTAAATTAGATTTAGGGCTGGCGGGTACGGTAACCATGGATAAAGTTCGTCAGATTCTTTAATTAAACGGAGGACATATGTCTTTTTCACAAGCGGTCAGTGGTTTGAATGCCGCAGCGGGTAATTTGGACGTTATTGGCAATAACATCGCAAACTCGGCGACATTCGGTTTTAAATCCAGTTCTGCTGCCTTTTCGGACGTTTTCAGCGGCTCAGATGTGGGATTGGGTGTTAAGGTTTCTGGTATGCTTCAGAACTTTAAAGATGGCTCAACTACCAGGACTAATCGTCAGTTGGATATGGCAATTACACAGGGTGGTTTTTTCCGCATGCAGGATACCAGCGGTAATATTTTCTATTCCCGTAATGGTCAGTTCCAAATGGATAAAGAGCGTAATCTGATCAATATGCAGGGCATGAAGCTGACGGGTTATCCGGCGGTAAACGGAGAAATTCTGCAAGGCGGAGCGGTCGAGCCGCTTTCAATTCCAACAGATATGTTGAATGCGAAAGCGACTACAGCAGTTAAGCTGAAAGCCACCCTAAATTCAATGCACTCAGCCATTGATCCGGTGAAAAACGCCTTTGATCCGAATAATAACGATAGTTTTAACTACAGCACCACCTTGCAAGTCTATGACAGTTTGGGGAATCAGCATGATCTCCGAACATTCTTCGTGAAAACAGCCGACAATACATGGGAGTTTCATGCCAAGGATATTTCTGTAGCCGGCTCTACCGCCCATAAATTGGGTGATGTGCAATTTGACGGCTATGGCCAAATGGTCGGTACCAATAATGTATTTACATTCAATGTCGAATCTTTGAATGGTTCAATGGCCGGGCCAATCACCATTGATTTTTCGGGTAGTAAACAGCAGAACATTCCCCAAGATTTTACCTCCAATCCAACACAAGATGGCTATGCCGCAGGTAGCTTCAGTGATTACCGTGTGGATGAGGACGGTAAAATTTACGCGACCTATTCCAACAGCCAGAAACAAGTATTAGGTCAGGTCGTACTGGCAAACTTCTCTAATCCTGAAGGCCTGGCTGCGCAAGGTGATAACGTTTGGGTAGAATCCAGTGCATCAGGCAGCCCGGTTGTGGGTATCGCAGGTTCAGGCAACTTCGGTAAGCTGATCACTGGGGCGTTGGAAGCCTCTAACGTCGATATGAGCCAGGAGCTGGTCAGTATGATTGTCGCCCAGCGTAACTATCAATCCAACGCCCAAACCATCAAGACGCAGGATCAAATTCTGCAAACTCTGGTCAGTATGCGTTAATAAGCTCAGGCGGATAGCTTTATGGATCACGTTATATATACCGCTATGGGCGCTGCACGCCAAACACTGGAGCATCAGGCTGTCACTGCCAACAATCTGGCCAACGCCTCAACACCGGGCTTCAAGGCTCAGCTTGCTGCACTGCGTGCCGTACCGATTGAAGGTGAAACCCTGCCGACGCGTACCCTGACTGTTGCTTCCACCCCCGGCATGGATAGCCGTCAGGGACCCATGAATTATACCTCCCGCCCATTGGATGTAGCTGTCGGACAAGGCGGCTATTTGGCTGTCCAGCTCGAAGATGGGATGGAAGCCTATACCCGCAACGGCAGCATCCAGATTTCCCCCGAAGGGCAACTGATGGTGCAGGGGCGCATGTTGATGGGCGAAAACGGGCCGATTGATGTGCCGCCACAGGCTGAACTGACTATTGCCGCTGATGGTGCCATTTCTGCTTTGATTGCCAGTGATCCGCCAACCCTGTTGGGTCAGATTGGTAAATTGAAAATTGTCAAACCGGAAGCCGGACAAGTGGTGCGGGGTGATGATGGTTTGTTCCACTTAACGCCACAGGCGCAGGAGCAGCAAGGCAATGAATTGGCGGCCAGCACGGAAGTGAAAGTCATGCCGGGTGTACTGGAAGGCAGTAATGTCAATCCAGTGGAAAGCATGGTGAACATGATCGCCAACGCGCGTCGTTTTGAGATGCAGATGAAAGTCATACACAGTTCCGATGAAAATGCACAGCGGGCTAATCAAATTCTCGCTATGAGCTAATCGGGGAGGATAAATTCATGATCCGATCTTTATGGATTGCCAAGACTGGGCTGGATGCTCAGCAAACAAATATGGATGTCATTGCCAACAACCTGGCAAACGTCAGCACCAATGGTTTTAAACGCCAGCGTGCGGTATTTGAAGATTTGCTCTATCAAACTGAACGCCAGCCGGGCGCGATGTCGTCTGAACAGACTAACTTGCCATCAGGGTTGCAGATTGGTACTGGGGTACGGCCGGTAGCTACTGAACGTTTGCACAATCAGGGCAACTTGGCGCAGACCAATAACAGCAAAGACATAGCAATCAAGGGGCAGGGCTTCTTCCAGATCCAGATGCCTGATGGCACAACCGGCTATACCCGTGATGGTTCATTTCAGGTGGACCAAAATGGTCAGTTAGTGACAGCGGGCGGTTTTCAGGTCGTGCCAGCAATCATCATTCCAGATAATGCCACCAAAATGAGTATCGCCCGTGACGGGATCATCAGTGTGAATGTGCAGGGGCAAAACGCACCTCAACAGGTCGGGCAATTGACGCTGACCACGTTCATCAATGAAAGTGGTTTGGAAAGCATTGGTGAGAACCTGTATCTGGAAACCAACAGTTCGGGTGTTCCAGTGGAAAATGCGCCGGGCATTAATGGTGCCGGATTGCTCTATCAAGGCTATGTTGAAACCTCTAACGTCAATGTGGCGGAAGAGTTGGTCAATATGATTCAGGTTCAGCGAGCCTACGAAATCAACAGTAAAGCGGTATCAACGTCTGATCAGATGTTGCAAAAACTGACTCAGTTATAACTTAATCATGAATAGTGGAGGGACATATTCCCCCCACTATTTCTGCGATAAATTTAAGAGCATAGAAGATGGATACAATGCCCGTTGCCGAAAGCCATGCTAAAAACCATGTAGCTTATGACTCTGCCGGTTTACGGAAAAACCGGGAAAATAAGTGGCGTATTAGCATATCTGTGGCGGTATTAACCTTGTCGGCACTGACATTAGGGGGCTGTGCTTACATGCCGCACAAACCGCTGGTGGGAGGGCAGACAACCGCAAAACCCGCCGAAGCACCTGCTCCAATGCCAAATGGTTCCATTTTTCAGGTTGTCCAGCCGGTTTATTACGGTTATCAACCCCTGTTTGAAGACCGTCGTCCACGCAATATCGGTGATACGCTGACTATTATCCTGCAAGAAAACGTCAGTGCGAGCAAAAACTCCTCAGCCAACGCCAGCCGCAATGGTAAAACTGGTTTCGCTGCTGCTTTAACCCCCCGTTTTTTGCAGGGATTGATAGGCGGTGACAAAACCGATTTGGGCATGGAAGGCAATAGCGAGTTTGGCGGCAAAGGAGGGGCAAATGCCAACAATACATTCAGGGGCACGATTACTGTGACGGTGAATAAATTGATGGCAAACGGCAACCTGCATGTCGTAGGGGAAAAACAGATCGCCATCAATCAGGGAACTGAATTTATTCGTTTCTCTGGCGTAGTGAACCCTCGCACTATCACTGGCAACAATACGGTCAGCTCCAACCAAGTTGCAGATGCCCGCATTGAGTATGTCGGTGATGGTTATATCAACGAAGCGCAGCATATGGGCTGGTTGCAACGTTTCTTTATGAATATCTCACCGTTTTAAAAGAGGGCGGTCAGGATGAAAAAATTAGTCGCCAGCCTTTTTACGTTTTTGCTGGTTCTGTTCAATACATTCGCGTCTACCAGTGCTTTCGCGGAGCGTATTCGCGATCTGACGACCATTGAGGGCGTTAGGGATAACGCGCTGATTGGTTATGGTTTAGTCGTTGGATTGGATGGAACGGGTGACCAGACCATGCAGACGCCTTTCACAACCCAAAGTTTGAGCAATATGCTGTCACAATTGGGGATTACTGTGCCGCCCGGTACAAATATGCAGCTTAAAAATGTGGCCGCCGTGATGGTGACAGCAAAGCTGCCACCTTTTGCGCGTTCAGGGCAGAACATTGATGTTGTGGTCTCCTCATTGGGTAATGCCAAGAGCTTACGTGGCGGGACATTGCTGATGACGCCCTTGAAAGGGGTGGATAACCAAGTCTATGCGTTGGCTCAGGGCAATATCCTCGTGGGTGGCGCAGGTGTGAGTGCCGGTGGTAACAGCATTAGAATCAATCAGCTTGCAGGTGGGCGTATCTCTAATGGTGCGGTGATTGAGCGAGAATTGCCAACGCAATTCGGCCAGAAAAGCACGTTGAACCTGCAATTGAATGATGATGATTTCGGTTTGGCTCAGCAGATTAGCGATGCGATCAACCGTCTGAAAGGAACAGGAACGGCAACACCGCTGGATTCCCGTACCGTTCAGTTGCGTCTGCCAATAGAAAACAGCGAGCAGGTTAAGTTTCTGTCTCAAGTTCAGAACCTAACTATTCGTGTTAATGATGGCGATGCCAAAGTAATTTTCAACTCCCGCACCGGTTCAGTGGTCATGAACCGCAATGTGACATTGGATAGTTGTGCGATTGCTCACGGTAGCCTGTCTGTCACTGTTGAACGTCAAACGGTCGTTAACCAGCCTGATACACCATTGGCGGGGGGAAGTACCGTCGTGACCCGCAATACGGGCGTTGGCATTCAGGAACAGGGCGGTGCATTGCAAAAAGTCAATGCCAGTGCGAACCTGACTCAAGTTGTACGTGCGTTAAATGCACTGGGTGCAACGCCAACAGATTTAATGTCGATTTTGCAGGCGATGGAGAGCGCAGGCTGTCTGCGTGCAAAATTGGAGATTATCTGATGAATGACTTTCTGACGATGCCTAATGCTGCTTATGATGTTAACTCGCTGCATTCACTGAAAGCTAAACTGTCACAGGAACCACAACAAGGGCTACGGCAAGTAGCCCAACAACTGGAAGGCGTTTTCGTTCAGATGATGCTGAAAAGCATGCGTTCCTCGTTGCCGCAAGATGGCATTTTGAGTAGTGAACAGACCCGTTTTTATACTTCGATATACGATCAGCAAATTGCTCAGGATCTTTCCCAAAAGGGACTGGGGTTTGCTGACATGATCGTTAAGCAATTCTCTGACGCTAATAATATGCCGAGTGAATTGGCGGGCACCACGCCGATGCCACTGGATAATGAAATCCTGCACACATTGCCGAAACAGGCATTGGAGCAATTTATGCGCCGGGCGATGCCTGACCATTCCTCTTCGGCCTTCACCAATGGTTCAGCCCAGTCGAAGTCATTGCCAATGAACAGCGCCAGCTTTGTTTCCATGCTTTCCTTACCGGCACAATTGGCAAGCCAGCAAAGCGGTATTCCTCACTTATTGATTATTGCTCAGGCCGCGCTGGAGTCAGGTTGGGGACAACGAGAAATTCTGACCGCAGAAGGCAAACCGAGTCATAACCTGTTTGGCATCAAAGCGGGGAAACACTGGAAAGGGCCTGTCACCAATATCATGACGACGGAATACATTGATGGTGAACCGAAGAAAATGCAGGACAGCTTCCGTGTGTATGGCTCTTATGGGGAAGCGATAACGGATTACGTTAAGTTGCTGACAGAAAATCCCCGCTACGCCAAAGTTGCGCAATCCACGACGGCTGAGCAAGGCGCGTACTCTTTGCAGGATGCAGGTTATGCCACCGATCCCGGCTATGCCAAAAAATTAGTGTCACTGATCCAGCAGTTAAAGAATACCGGCAATCAAATGGCAAAAGCCTATGCCTATAATTTCGATAACCTGTTTTAAATGTTAGGTGGCGGAATCAAGCGTATTTCTGCTCAAGGAACAGAGAGATGTGCCGATAACTGTAACAGTGAATGACCTCCTATAGAGGGAGGATTAAAGAAAACGTAAAAGGATCTACACATGTCCAATAATCTTCTGAATACTGCCATGAGTGGTGTGAACGCCGCGCGGGTGGCAATGGATGTTGTGGCTAATAACATCAATAACTCTACAAAAACGGACTATCACCGACAAACTACCGTGATAACATCAAATAATGGCACCATGTCGCCAGTGGGTTTTATTGGCAACGGTGTCGCTGTCAGTGCCATCAACCGTGAATACAGTGAATTCATCACTCAGCAAAAGAATGCCGCACAAACTAAACATTCGGCACTGAATGTTTATAGCCAAGAGATCAGCAAAATCGATAAGTCATTGGCAGAGACAAATACCAGTCTGTCCAGCTTCATCTCAGATTTTTTTGAAAGGTTGGGAGTGCTTGGGAGCAATGCGGAAGACAGCGCTGCCAGAACCACGGTATTGGGTACCGCAGATGGCCTGGTTAACCGATTCAAAAAAGCTGATGAAACTTTGCGTCAGATAGACAGTGGCGTCAATGCCCGCATTGAACAGAATGTTCAGGATATCAATAAATATGCGAAAGAAATTGCCGCGCTGAACAATGAAATTACGCGGATGCGCGGTATGGGTAATGGCGAACCTTTGGCGTTGCTGGATAAACGTGATGAAGCGGTTAACCAATTAAATCAGTTGGTTGAAGTGAACGTCGTTCAGCAGGATGGCAGCACTTATAACGTCTCATTCGGTGGCGGTATGATGCTGGTATCGGGCAATAAAACCTATCAGTTGGAAGCGATCCCTTCCAGCGCTGACAGTCGCCGTATCACTGTGGGTTATAACAATGGCACCGGTGCCAGAGAAATAGACGAACGCTTTATCTCTCAGGGAGCACTGGGCGGCGCATTGCAAGTGCGCAGGGAAGCGGTGGATTCAGCCCGCAATGAGTTGAACCAACTGGCACTGGTGATGGCCGATCAATTCAATCAGGTACAGCGTGGTGGTATTGATCTGAACGGCGATAAGGGGGCTGATTTCTTTACCTTCCACCAACCTGAGGTTATCTCCAGTAGCAACAATAAAGGCACGGCTGAAATTACCGTGGAATATGCGGATACCACGAAAGTGAAAGCCAGTGACTATACCCTTAAATTTGAAGGCGGGAATTGGAATGTCCAGCGCATTTCGGACAGAGCCATGATCCCGGCGAAAAAAGAGGGGGATACGCTGGAGTTTGATGGTCTGAAAGTTAACATCAATGCGGCTAAGGCAGAGGAGCACGACAGCTATACATTGAAAACAGTCAGTAACGTTGTGGCAAACTTGGAAATGAATCTGAAAGATTCTTCCAAACTGGCGGCTGGTACTGTCAAAGATGCTGGCCCAAGCGATAAGCGTAATGTGGATAAATTCCTTAAATTACAGGATGAGCGTTTGGTGGAGGGTAAATCGTCTTTTTCTGGTGCTTATGCCTCGTTGGTCAGTCGTGTGGGGAGTAATACGCATAAAATCCAGACAAGTGCCAAAACGCAGGGAGAGATTGTTAAGCAATTGGATTCAACGCGGGAATCGATTTCAGGTGTCAGTTTGGATCATGAATACGTCGAATTGCAACGTTTTCAGCAGTATTATCTGGCAAACGCCCGTGTGATCCAGACGGCGACAACAATGTTTGATGCGATTCTGGCCATTCGCTAATCACCACTTGGTTGAAGATAAAAAGGAAATGAGATTGTGCGTGTCAGTACGAATCAATTATACAGTCAGGGCATGAATGCGATCTTTGATGCCCAATCAACGAAGATGAAATTGAGTGAGCAACTCTCCAGCGGTCGTCGAGTCATTAATCCCTCTGATGATCCTCTGGCGGCTTCGCAGAGCATTATGATTTCCCAATCTGAGTCAAAAAATCAGCAATTTGCCACAGCCCGCACTTTTGCCAAAAATACCATGTCAACTCAGTTGAGCATTATTGCAGATGCCGTGAATGTGACGAGCAGTGTTTCTGAAACGTTGGTGGCTGCGGCATCTGCGCAGAGCGACAAGGATCGGGAATCTTATGCACAGCAATTGAACGGTCTTAAAGAACAGTTGTTGAACTTGGGTAACAAAACGGATGGCAATGGTCGCTATATTTTTGCTGGCTATAAAACGGATGAGCCTCCTTTTGTGAAAGATGACAGTGGGAAAGTCAGTTACGTCGGTGGTGATGAAAAAATTACCCAGAAAGTGGATGATAACCGCTCAATGATTATCGCCCATACCGGGCGACAGGTATTTTTATCTCATCCCAGCAACCCAATCAAAGACAGTGAACCAGATATTTTTGCGGCCATTGATATGGCGATCGAGGCATTAACAAAAACGCCGTACAGCACAGCCAGTGAGGAAGAAAAGAATGAAGCGATGGCGTTGATAGATAAAGCTAACCGTAGTGCCCGCAATAGCTTGAACAACTTTTCTTCGGCAGAATCCGTATTGGGGTTGCAACTTAAGGAGCTGGATCATCTGGATGATCTGGGGCGTGACCGCAGTACCTCTAATCAAGTGCAGAAAGGAGAATTGGTCGAGGTTGATTGGGTTTCCGCTATATCCAAGTACCTCCTGCAAGAGGTTACCCTACAGGCTTCCTACAAAGCGTTTACTGACTTAAAAGACATGTCTCTGTTTGAGAAGTATCGCTGATTAAGACTGGTATACCGTTTTCACTTCAAGCCCTTAGCTTCTTTTTACGTAATATGAGGGAAGATAAGGGTTTATTTGTTCCCTTTATTTTGTCATTTTCCACTTACTGGCAGTGCGCTCATTTCTGTTTTCTTTCTTTCATTTCCTTTCATGATTCAGAACCATTATCGTACTCCTTCAATTTGTTGTTATCAGATTTTCATATTTTCAATATGTCTTCTGCATAAAAAACTGATACTTTAAAAAGTCTCAAAGTGTAATTATTAAACAATATTTGTATGGATAATGACTTGTAAATAAATAGCAATATAAAATAGATAAAAAGAATAAAAATTCTAAAATTGTAGTTTATGTCAATGATTTTTCCTTTATTTATAATTATGGTGAATGATTTGAGGGAATATGCAGTAATCGACACGGTTAAAACCAATTTTTCCCGTGGATTCACAAAGGAAAGATGATCCGTTCTATAAGGCGTAAAATCACTCCCATCCATGATTAATTTCGATTTTTTTATTTAGTATATTATTTTATCTTGTGATCGAGATCTTATCTTTGATAGGAAAGAGAAATATTACATTATATTTTTTGATATAAATATTCTTGAATGTGAATTCGCGGTTTCTTGTCTAGGGGTAGATCTCGTCTTACTATTGATGATAAGAATAAATAAACATGAAAACTATAAGTATACTCTTTTGTATTATCTTTATTTTGTATAGTGCAATATTAATTGGGTGCTTTTCGACGGTCGATCATGACTGGATGATTGGGAAAGAGGGAGTCAATACGGTTTGTGATGTAGTGAATACCTTTGTAGTTAATGACGACAGAAAATTAACAGCCCCTTTGTGTTTGGTCTTTTTATTACCTTTTATGATTCTTTTTATGATGAAGGGAGTAAAAGGATTTTCGGAGAGTAAATTACAGTCGATAATTTATTTTTTGACAGTGATGTTTTCAATTGGAAACTGGTATTGGATGTTTTTTGGTCGATTTGCAGATTGTCCATTCCCCCCAAACTGACTATGATGATTATTGGAAGATAATGGAGTTGAACATTATCTCCCAATAAGAATTATGCAGAATAAGCCATTAATAATTTATTGCCAGTTCATCTTTCGGTTGGTGCTTCTTCCCTTGCATACATCCCGTAATCCCGGATAATTGCCGCGACTCTCAAACGATAATCCACAAACACACCATTGCGCCCTGACGCCTGTGCTTCCTGATGCTGGTAAGTATTTCGCCATTGTTTTATAGATTCTTCATCACGCCAGTAGGAGAGTGAAAGATATTTATTGTTATTATTGAGGCTCTGAAAGCGTTCTACGGAAATAAATCCCGGAATGGTGTTCAATAATGGTCTGAGAGCAGCAGCAGTATCAAAATAATGTTCACTTTGGTTTTCTGCGACTTCGACTTCAAATATGACAGCTAGCATTATCGTTTCCTTGAAGGATAAAAAAATCTAAGCTACCTTGCTGCAATCACTGTCACTTCGATGGTTATCAAAATATGTATGAATTTACTCTTGAGAAACGAGTTTCGGCCATTGCCGGGGTATTGGCTGATTACACCCGTGCCCGCATGTTATTTTTGCTGATGGATGGGCGAGCTTATACAGCGACAGAATTAAGTGCTGCTACTGATGTTGTTCCATCAACAACCAGTGCTCATTTAAATCGTCTGGTAGAAGAAAGTTTAATCAGCTGCATTAAACAGGGGCGACATCGTTATTTTAAAATCTATAACAAAGAAGTCGCTCAGTTGCTGGAAAATATGATGTGTTTTGCTAATGGCGGGCATAACGATATTGTTAAAATTTCCACACCCCAATCTTTGCGTTTTTTCCGAACTTGTTATGATCATATGGCAGGGGAAATTGCGGTAAAAATTCATGATAGTTTGTTGGTGAATCATTGGATGACGGATAATTATGAGTTAACGCCAACAGGCAAAGATCTTTTGATTTCGCTTGATATAGGCAGAGACAAAGCGCTCTCTTCGCGGCGAAAATTTGCCTGTTCCTGCCTTGATTGGAGTGAACGGCATTTCCATCTTGGCGGTTTTTTAGGAGCATCGTTGCTTGATGCTTTTTTAAAGAAAAAATGGGCAGTCAGGCAATTGGACAGCCGGGAATTGGTATTAACAGAATCAGGGAAACGTGGGATTAAGCAGAAGTTTCGCGTGGAAATAGATGGCGGTGAGGGATTTATATAGCGATTTTTGTGTTTGCAATCACCCAACATATATAACTAATGTTTAATGTAAAATGAATTTTGGTTATATTCGTTTTGATATTAATTTAAATTGTTATTATTGTTTTATTTTATGAAGTAAATGCTCTTCTGATAACTGTTTTCTATGGTTTTTTGTATTATTTATTTGATTTTATTGTGATTTTTTGTGATCGCTTGGAATAACAGAGAGATAAGATTTGAAACAGGCTTCTTAACTTTATTTGTTGATTGATACCCGATAGCATTGTAATGTTTATGGCGCTAATTCACTACCCACGTAAAAATGAACATGTTAATTCTAAATAAGAAAATTAATGGCATCTCTTTATCAGTCATGATTTAAGGTGTTTGGTTTGTAGTTTAGGTGAGGTTATGTTAGCTGATATGAAAAATCATCAATATTCAATGCAACAAGTTTTTTCTGAACTGATTTACAAGGTTGATAATTACAAGTGCGGTAATGACTGTATCAGTTCTGTTTTCGGGTTTTCCAGGTTTTGGATGTTTCTGTTAATTGCCATAAATATAGAAATTCATAAATCTGTCATCAAATTTCAATTAAATGATAACTTGAACAGTGAGAAAATGGCTTCTGAAAACGAGGGGAAATTAAGTTTATTTATTAATTGTTAGCGTAAACAAGTGATGTTTCCGTAATCACTCAAGTTATAAAAAACGGGCGAAATTATTTATACGGTTTATATAGCCAGGCAGATGAACTTATACATAATTATACCGGGACAGCCCGAAACAGGACAAAATAAGATAATAATAAATCGTATTCTATACCCAATGAATTTCAAGATGCAGCTTTATCGGCTGCATCTTGAAAACAATGGGTATATAAGCATAATGGCCGCTATCAACTTGAGGAGTCTTATAGAAATGTTTATCCGTAAGTATGGTTTTATGAGTAGCAGAAGTGCTGTTTATCCTTTTTTGTTTATTAAAAATTATATTGTATCAAAAATAATTCATCTTATTTCATATGATTCAATTTATCATAATGACATTTTAGTGAAGGGTATTATCTTTAATTTTGTACCGCGTTATTCTTCATCTTTTATGCTCTTCAATTTTAAACCTGGATCATTGTTAGCTGCTTTAACTCACACCAATCTCACTGTTATCGGTGTTCCTGAGGGTTCTTATCCTCTCTGTTGTGATGTAACTCAAAATTTATTAGGAATAGTCCCCACTTAATTTCAATCGAACAATACTGTCAATAATAATGATATTACAAATAACCACAGATGCTATTGGTCATTCTTTAGCACCATAGTGAAAAACTGACAGAAAATTATTTCTCCGGTTGAATGATAAATTTTGTATTTTTGTATGTCATTTTTTGAGGTTCTGAATATTCGTGTCATGGCTTGCAAAAATATGGCGCTGAATGTTGTTGAATCGTTATTGGGACTCTTTGCGATTATTAAAATTAAGCTCCTGAAAACTTGATAGTAGATAGGAAAAATTGCATCAAGTATAGGCAGAATTTGCTCTTCACCAAAACGAGTATTTAAACCATGAATAAGCTGATTTTTGAGCTGTCTCGGTCACAGCAAGCTGTTTTCAAAATGGAAGCGTTTCATTTGACTGGCTACCCGTTTTATTTGAGTGTTGCAGTACGTTTAAACGGGGATATCTCTCTGGACAGGCTGACTCAGGCCGCTGAAACGACCCAGAATTCAATGGATATATTTCATATTGGATTCGTTAAAGACCATGCGGAAACAGATCACTTGGCAACACAGTGGCATGGCATCCGGCAGCTCACTCCTCACGCGGAAGTCATACAAGTAGATTTTAGCGGTTATCCAGACCCTAAACGGGCTTTCGAAAGTTGGGCAGAGCGCCAGACGTTGATAGAAGAAGATTTATCACTGACACCGGTGCGCGTTTTTGCCGTGCGTTTTCAGCCGGAACAGACAGGATGGTTTATTAAGGCGCATCATGCGGCTACAGATGGTGAGGGATTGTCAGTACTGATAGAACACTTGATGAGTGCGCTGGAAGAAGAAGAGCCGGATACGGAATATCTCCTATTTTCGGTTAACGCGGAGGGTGAGCGGAATTATGAAAACTCCCGGCGTATGCAGAGAGATGAAGCGTATTGGCGGAGTATTTTCAGTGACAGTACCGGTAACGAAACGGAATCAGCTAATGCCGGCAAAATAGCCAGCCGTTATCCGATTGGTGACTATCGCAGGCTAACGCCTCGATCCCGGCGTGTACGTTACGAACTGAGTGAAGCTGAAAACGATATGCTGCGCCAGTTTAAAAATCGTGGCGGCTCCATTTTCAGGCTATTTTTCGCGGCGGTCGCTTATACACAAATGGTTATTGAAGATGGTAATGGCGCTTTATTGCAGGCACCGATGCTTAACCGCTGGAGTAATGAAGAGAAACGCTCTGCCGCTATGGCAGTGGCGCCGGTTTTGATCCCCGTATCTCGCGAAGCGGGGGAGACGGTGACAGATTGTTACCATATGCTTAAGCAGCGCTTGCAAAAAGCGGTTGCTCACTCACGTTATGCGCCAGGCGCCCGATGGAATGAATTTGCATCACAAGATTGGAAACGGATCATTCCCGCTTTCGGGGTTTCCTATCAAACTGGCATTTTCCGGAAAACTGTCTTAGGTGCTGATGTATCAATTGATCATATGCAGGCAGTAGAAGCACTGTTTGCGACCATTCATATCCATGACCGCTTTGAAGGCGGGAACTTCAAATTTGAAGGGGATTTCCGCAAGATCTGGTCATTAGATCAATGTCACATGTTTCTGAAAACAGTCACTGATTATGCAATGGAAGCTGCCTGCGAAATTTTGGCACAACAACAAGAAGTCACGCAGACACCATTAAATGAAAAAGAGCAAGAAACCCACTCTTGGAAAGAACCTCTGACAAAGCCGATCGGCGTTCATTTATACCATGCGTTTGAACGTTATGCTGATAATCTGTTATTCAGGCAGGGTGCTGATGCCGTGACTTACCGTCAGGGATTGCAATGGATTAGCCAGTTCAGGGAACAGTTGCGTGCCATACGAAATGGGCATGATGAGCACAATCCGGTATTTATTCTGGGAAGACGTACGCCTGAGACGGTACTCGCTTATCTGGCTTGCCTGATTGAAAATGTGACGGTAGTGCCCGTTTGCCCGACCATGCCTTTAGCCAGATTATCGACTATTGCCCGTAATTCGGGGGCATCTCTCTGCATTTATACGGGAACCGACCATCAACTTGCAGAAATGTTAGGCTTGCGTTTGTTACGTGTTTCCCTGGATAAGGCCGGGCTTGATGTTGCATTGAATCCAGTAACATGGACAGAACAGACACACGCTCACCCTGCTTATATTCTCTATACCTCAGGATCGACCGGAGAACCTAAAGGCGTGGTGATTTCCCCGATGGCGCTGGCAGATTATGCCTTGGCGGCTAAGGCGGCTTACGCTGCGCAAACGCCATTTAATGCACCTTTATTTACCTCTTTTGGTTTTGATTTAACACAGACTGCCATTCTGGTTCCGGTTTTATCGGGCGGATTTATCCAACCTCATGAACAAGACATCCGTGATAACCCTGAATTGCTGCAAACGTTGCTGGCTGATGAGTCATTGACGGGCGTTAAATGCACGCCATCCCATCTCTCATTGCTGATTGAACACAGCCCGAAAAGACGTCATCCGCTGACTTTTATTGTGGGTGGAGAAAATTTGTCCTCTTCTCTGGTGCAGAAAGCACTCGATTATTTTCCTGCGGGGAGCAAAGTAATCAATGAATATGGGCCGACAGAAACAACAGTTGGATGCTGTATCTGCTCAGTGAGTAGGGGAGAAAGCTCTCTTGACGGTAGTGACAAGATAAACACTGCGGTTATGCCTATCGGTACGGCGTTGGGTAAAGCAGAAATATCGATAAAAGATTCTTGGGGACAAAATATGCCCCGTGGATTCAGGGGTGAAATCAGTATCAGTGGTCCGGTGCTAGCCACGGGATATCTCAACGACCGTATCCAGACGCAGGAAAAATTTGTGTGCGGGGCTGATGGATTAAGCCGCTGGTATCGTACTGGTGATTTAGGGTTACAGGACGAGCAAGGAATATTTCATTGCCTTGGGCGTATTGACGATGAATTTAAGATCCGTGGCTACCGGATTCACCCGGCAGAAATAGAGAAAGCGGTGGAAAGTGTACTGACGAGTGTCGGGGAGAACGCTAACTATAGTTGGGAGTTGAAGGCACTGAAATTGGTGGTTGATGAAGCCAATGGGTATGAAACAGTCGCTTTGTGCAGCAGTCAGGCCATACCGCATGATAACCCGGAATTTCAACGTAGTCTGAAAACGAAAGTTCCTGATGCTTGGCTGCCAACGCTGTACTGTACCGTACAACCCTGGCCGATTAATGCTAATGGTAAAGTTGATATGGCGGCGCTGACCGCCGCAGCTCAGGCTACGTTGATGGCGAATGGTTCTTCCCTGCCCGGTTCAGCCAATGCACAACGGCAGAATGGATCGGGAACCTATCAACTGCCGGTCTGGTTAAATGCAGAGTTTCTGAAACCAATCTGGCCACAAAACGTCGATCTTACCATCTCATTTCTGGAACAGGGAGGAGACTCGATCAAAGCGATCAGGCTCGTCGCATTGTTAGCCAGAGAAGGGGTTCGGATTGGGGCAAGTGAACTGTTAACGTTGAATTCCTTAGGCTCTGTTCTTGAAAAAGCCTGCGCAGCGGCGTTGGAAAATGGAGTCACTGATTCGGTTATATCAGAAGAGCTTGAAGCAAGCTGGATTAAGCACTTGCCCAGTATCGGCTGGTTCCGGCAACAATGTTTTAAACATGGCAATCGGTTGCAACAAGGCATGGTGCTTGAGTTGAAATCTTCGCTCTCGGCTGAAGAAATAAACGCGGCTGTCGCAATGGTTAAAGCAAGGCATAAAATTTTTGCTTTGAGAGCAAATCAAGATTTGAGTGAGTTTTACTTCGCATCTCCAGAACCGGCGGTATATGACTGCGGTACAGTGACCGAAGACGAGATTCTGGCACCGGGTGAACACCTTGAAAACAGGTTGAATAAATTGCAAGGCAGGGTTTGTCTGGAGAAACAACCTAGCGTGCATTCGGTCGTATTTGATCCGGTTTCACACAAAAATTATCTGATTTGGGTTTGTCATCACCTTATTTGCGATGTGCATTCATGGATTTTCTTATTGGATGAGTTGGAGCAAGCCATCAATGGTGCTTCATTCCAACATGCGAATGCCGAGGGAACGACCCACGAGCAAGGCGCATTCCTTTGGGGTAAATGGTTGGCAGAACACGCTCCTGAGGTGGACTATGTGCCTTATGACGATACCTGCCATCACCCTTCGGTGACTCCGGTTACTTTGGCGCTGTCAATTTGCGGTCATGATTTGCGATTGATGGAGCAACGCTTTAAGGCTGAGCGTTCACAATTGATCGCTGCTGCTTTGATGGAGGTTATGCAGGATAACGAAATATTGCCTTCGCAGCCTGTCATCCTGTTTGAAAACCACGGGCGTTTATTCTCTGAAGCAGGCATTCCCACAATCTGGAATGCAGAAATGGCGAATGCGGTAGGTTGGTTTACCGGCTTTAATCAGTTGACTCTTAACGTTTCGTCAGAGCACCTATGTCAACTTTCTCAGGCTGCTTTTTTACGAATATTAAAGTCGGGTTTCTATGAAGATAAGCAGAGCTGGAAAGCACAATTGGGGCTGAATAATCCGGGAAAACGGCCACACATGTGCATCAACGACATTGGCTTGGGATTAGAAGGGCGCGGAACATGGGGTTATTTCGATCTGGTTCAGTCCTTGTCGGGAGGTTTCCGGCATCCTGACGAAAAGAGTGTGGCCGACTTTGACATACTTATTCGTGATTGTCGTGAGTCTGGCTCTGTTTTAGTTGAATTGAGGCTAGGTATTCCCAACGCTAATGGTGATGATGCGCAGCATTACTTGGCACAATTAAACGAAAAGCTATTACCGGGTGAAAAGCTATTACTGGGCGAAAATCAGCTAATAAACGAAAAGCCATTCATACCTGCCGATTTTCCTCTTTGTCAACTCTCACAATCGGAGCTTGATCTCATTATTAAGGGAGCCTCAGCATGAGAACCGCTATCGATTCAGCGAACACAGGATTCAACGATAATTATATTGAAGAACTGCTACAAGTGACGCCTCAAGCGAATGGGTTACTGTTTCACGCATTAAAAGATGGAAACAGCGCTTATCACATTGGTGTGGCATTCAGCTTGAAGGTGGATGCCGATAAAGAAACCCTCCTTGAAGTATGGCAGCAGATACAGCAGTCACAGCCCGCTCTCAGGTCGGTTTTTGTCTGGGAAGGTATTCGCATTCCCCATCAGGTTATTTATTCTTTGCCCCGAATTCCGTTCGAATATGTCCGTGTTGATTCGACGGCTCCAGTCCCGTCAATTAAACAGCGTTGCCTTGATTGGCTGGCACATTCTAAAGCCACGCCTTTTGCGTTGAACAAAGAAGTATTTCGCCTTGTTGGCTTCCACGATATTAAGGCGGGAACGGTGAGCCTGGCCTTCTCTTTTCACCATATTCTGATGGATGGCTGGAGTAGTTCACTGTTGATTTCCCTCTGGTTGCAGGGACTGCGTCAACAAAAAATGATTCCTCTGGATGCACGTATCTATTCACAGCAACTCTGGCAGGGATTAAGTCAGGAAGCGCTGATGTCCAGTCGCAAATATTGGCAAGAGGTGTTTCAACATTTGCCCGGTGGAGAGTCTTCTGCAACAACCAGACTCTTGGCTGAACCCCTGTTCCGGGCTATTGGTCACGATACGGCTGAGAAAGCAATCAATGAAAAAATCGTCATAAATAGCTTATGGAGCGAAGAACGTAAAGCGGCTATAGAATCACTTTGCCGCCGCGTGGGGGTAACGTCGGCCAGTTTTATTTATCTATGCTGGGCATTGACGCTGGCTAAATTCACCTTCCAGAAAACCATTACGTTGGGTTGTACATTTTCCGGCAGGGGCGGAGCTTTGACGCAAGACATTGACCGTCAGCCCTTAGGCCTGTTTATCAATACCGTACCGCTTATCCTTACGCTGGAAGGTAAGTGGAATGTAGAAGCGGCTTTGCGTTCTGTTTTTCAAGCGCTACAACAGGCGCAACAATATGAAAAAACGCCGCCTTTATTGATCCGCGAGGAAGCGGGAATACGTGAAGAACTCTATGACTCTATTGTGGTTTTTGATAACTATCCCATTGATGCCACATTGAAAGAGGCCAGTTGTGGTGCCTTCGTGACGGATTTATACAGTGAAGAAACGACGCATTTCGGTTTGACATTAACCGTTTCTGGTGTGGAACAATGGTTAGTCGAACTCAGTGCCGGAGAGGTTTTCACGGGGGCATCTGATGCAGTAAAAATGGCGTTTAATGGGTTTGAATCGTTGGTGGAAGATCTGATTCATCACACCACAGATACCTTGATTGAAGATCTCATCTTAAAACTTAATAGAGAAAGAGCAGAAGAAGTCTCTTTGCGCATTGGGGAGATCAACGAACAGACGCCGGATATCAATTCATTGCTGACACGTATTTACCAGCGTCTTAGCGAATCTCCTCAAGGAATCAGCCTGATCCATGGACAAAATAACATCAACAATCGTGAGTTATTGAAAGGAGTGAGTCGCGTACAAGAACAGCTACGGTTATCGGGTTTTATTCCGGGAGACAGAGTTGCTGTCCATCTTGAAAAAGGATTGTTATCGACTCAGGCAATACTCGCAATATTATTCAGCGGTGGCAGTTACTTCTATGTCAATCCGAAAGATCCACTGCAACGTAAAAAGATCCTGTTAACATTGGCAGATTGCAGCATTGTTTTATGTGACGCTTCCTTTAATAAAGAACTTGGCGCAGGGAGCGGGCGTTATTTGCTGCTGGATATTGAGGAAAAGATTTTACAGCCATCTACGGCGGAGCCAACGCTATGGACTAACCGACGGCCTGAAGATGAATTTTACTTTATATTCACGTCGGGAACGACAGGCACACCGAAGGGAATTGCGATCCGTAATGAATCGGTCGCAAACCTGCTGGACTGGTTTATTAAAGAGACGGTGCTGACAGCTGCTGACAGAGTGCTTGGGCTGACCGATCTGAATTTCGACCCCAGCGTAGAAGATTTATTGGGTAGTTTTGTTGTTGGCGCCACGCTGATCTATCCATCGCCGAATGTGTTACTGGAGAGACAGACGTTCATTGGGCTATTGCAGTCTGAATCTATCACCTTAATCAATTTTATTCCCGGCGCCATTGCGCAGCTTATTCAGGACGCGCCATTCTTGCCTGCCATGAGATTGTGGATATTCGGGGGTGAAGAATTACCTAAACGTCTTCGGGATGATTTGTTGCAGCAAGGATATGCCGTTAGCAACCATTATGGTCCCAGTGAGACGACAGTGGATTGTCTCAACGCGAAACAAACTCTTACTACGGACGTTGCCATCGGTTGGCCAATTCAAAATGTTATTGCCTACTGCGCTGATATATTTGGCAAACCCTTGCCTGCCGGTGTTCGTGGTGAGCTTTGGGTGGGAGGCAAGGCGGTTGCCCGTGGTTACACGACTAACCCCGTTGAGACGGCGAAGTATTTTGTTAAATCTAAGTATTTGGATCAATACAGTAAACATCCTTTTTATCGCACTGGCGACATGGTTACTTTTTCCAATGAATCAGGTTTTCGCTATCTGGGGCGGATTGATGATCAGGTGAAGGTGAACGGTATTCGCATTGAACCGAGCGAATTGGAGCGTGTTGTTGAGACATTAGATACGGTTAAAGCCAGTTGCTTACTGCCCGCAATAGAATCGAAAGGAAAGCGCCAGTGGCATCTTTTTGTTGATAGCCATGAACCTCCTGCGATATTGGAGCCTCGGATACGAGAGCATATCCGGCGTAATTTCCCGGAATCGTGGTTACCTTCACTTATTGTGGTTGTCGATGGGTTTGAACGTACCATTACCGGCAAGATCAATCGCCGGAGCTTACAGGAGTATGCTGCGCAACAACTGCAAACAAAACCGGTGGAAAATCATGTGCCATCGGCAGATCCGGTGGTAGCTAAAGTGCAGGTGGTTTGGAAAGCGGTGCTGGAAAGCCAGATGATTGATACAAACATTAATTTCTTTGATGCTGGTGGTAATTCGATAAAGATAATTGCACTCCAATCCCAGTTGCAACAAGCGTTCAATCAGGAGATCCGTGTCACTGTCTTATTTGAGCATCCGACGATTGCCTCTTTCTCAAACTGGATTAAACAGAGCCAGTTGTCACCTGAGCAGGTGAACTTAGACAAACAATCATCCCAGGAGCATATGTTGTCGTCATTCCAATTCGGTAAGAGCAGATTAGCGGACAGGCGACGCAAAGCAAAAGGCAGTACAGGAGAGCCTGTTTAATGAATGACGATGTATTTTATGTGCTCATAATAAATATTAATTATCAAATGGGAAATAATGATAGCTATTTGTGGCTTTAATGTTTCTTTTATTTCTTATTAATTGATAAGGTATATTGCACATGTATTTCTAGTGTTAATTTTTCGAAATTAACATAAGGATTACTTTGTGATAAATAAATTACTGCCTAAGTCAACTCTATTTTTTAAATCAAATAGAGTTGATTGTGTTGTCAAAATTTTTTGTAGAAAAATATGAATTTTACATTGGTTTTAAGGCCGTGACTTAAGGGCGGTAGCGTATCTAAATAACACTTATGAAATCGGGTGTTATATATTTTGTTTTTATCTTTTCCGACAAGCTGATTTTCAATTATAAAAAGTGGGGGTAATCGTTGAAAATATCAATTATTGGTGCCGGTGTCATGGGATTAGACACAGCAATAACATGTGCTGCATATGGACATAATATATTACTTATAGATATATCCTCAGAGGTTCTGGTAAATCTTGCTTCGCGAATTTCAAGTGAATTCCGTTTATATCGGATGCTTAAACCTGAATTTAAATCTCTGGATATATCAGAATTGAAAGCACGGATTCAATTTACGTCATCTTATGAAGAGATTGAAGATTGTGACTGGGTAATTGAAAATGTCAACGAAGAGTGGGCGATTAAACAAGATGTTTATAAAAAAATAGCGCCATACATTAAGCCTGAAACTTATGTTGCTGCAAACACAAGCTGTATATCCATCACAAAAATTGCAGCAGCGTTACCTTTTCCTCAAAAAGTACTTGGCCTCCACTTTATGAATCCCGTGCCTATAAAGAAATGTGTCGAAGTGATTAAAGGTTTCCATACTTCCGAACAAACATTGACTGAGGCAAAAAAATTCTTACAGAGTATTGAGAAAAATCCTGTGGTTGTAGAAGACTTTCCCGGATTTGTTTCCAATCGGCTTTCTCACTTATTCATGAACGAAGCGGCATTTCTCGTACAGGATAATCTCGCCAGCCCACAAGATATTGATCGCATCTTCAAAGAAGGTTACGGACATGCTATGGGGCCATTAGAAACCGCAGACCTGATTGGGCTGGATACAGTCGTTAACTCTTTGCAGGTTCTCTATGAAAGTTATCAGGACCCGAAATACCGTTGCTGTCCTCTGCTAAGGAAAATGG
This sequence comes from Xenorhabdus miraniensis, assembly GCF_002632615.1. The sequence continues at coordinate 75,167 of NZ_NITZ01000011.1, read as the reverse complement.
TTGAGGCGGGAAATCTTGGTAGAAAAAGTGGTAAAGGCTTTTTTAATTATAAAAATAGTAATTATAAAAACGCAGGATATTAATGATGGGTGACTTCGCAAATAAACCAGTAAGCAGTGATATACCGGTAAAATGTATCATCTGGGATTTAGATAATACTCTATGGGATGGGGTTCTTTCTGAAGGGGATGATCTTAAGTTAAAGCCCGGAATAGAAAAAATCATCGACCAATTTGATCAAATGGGTATTTTACAGTCAATAGCAAGCAGGAATGAAGCGTCTGATGCTTTGGACATGCTGAGTAAGTTTAATTTAAGACACTATTTTATTTATCCTCAAATTCATTGGGGTGCTAAATCTTCCTCGATTGAAAACATTCAGAGAAGCTTAAATATCTCAGCGGATACATTTATTTTTGTTGATGATCAGATCTTAGAAAGGGATGAAGTTAACGCTAAATTCCCGGAAGTCACTTGTATTGATGCGTTGGAATATCAATCAATACTTCATTTGCCGCGAATTGCCAACATGGAAATATCGGATGATGCAAAACTAAGAAGGCAGCGTTATCAAGAAGATATTCTGCGTAAAGAAGAGGAAGATGAATTTATTGGTACATCAGAAGAATTCCTCAGCCAACTCAATATGAAGTTTTATATCGCCAAAGCCAAACAAGAAGATCTCCTGCGGGCTGAGGAACTGACGCAACGGACTAATCAGCTTAACTCAACAGGCATAACTTACAGTAGAGAAAAATTAAATGAATTAATTCACTCAGATGATTATGGCGTATTTGTTTTTGAATTAGTGGATAAATATGGTTCTTACGGGAAGATAGGTCTGGCATTAGTACACTATAAAGAAGAGACTGATTATATTAAATTATTGTTAATGTCCTGTAGAACGCTTTCCCGTGGAGTGGGAAGCATAGCATTGACCTATATTATGCAGCAGGCAAAAGCAAAAGGGCATAAATTGTATGCTGAATTCAGACGTACACCTCGTAATCGGCAAATGTTTGTGACTTACCAATTCTCAGGGTTTAAAGAAATAGAAAAACTCGCTGATGAGACGATGCTCTTTGAAAATGCGTTAGAGCAAGTACCTGACTTCCCTTACTATGTTGATGTCATTATAAATTAATAGGATATGATAATGAAAAATCTGGACGCAATTGCCAAAGAAATTCGTGAATTTATTGAAAATAATATCTCTGTATTTGATGATGATGTTGAGTTGTTGGACGATACCAATATATTTACAAGTGGTTTGGTTAATTCACTTTTTGCCATGCGTTTACTTTGTTTCATCGAAGAGAAATGTTCTATAACCGTACCGGATGAATATATAGAACGTGAAAATTTTGTTTCAATCAATTCAATGCTGAACTTAATTAATAAAATAAGAGAGTAAAATTTATATGATAGGACATGAAATTCATTCTTTGGTGGAAGCTGCAAAGAAATTTTCAGATAACGTATTAAGACCTGCCGCAACATTAATTGATAAGCAGGGTAAAGTGCCCGGTGAAATTATCACTGAGATGGGAGCACAAGGATTTTTAGGCGCGATGTTACCCAAAGAATATGGCGGGCAAGGTATGGACCCTCTTTCTTATGGTTATTTGACTGAGGAAATCGGTAAAGGATGTAATTCAACACGCGCTCTATTAACTGTTCACACAAGCTTAGTGGGTGAAACGATTGCAAAACTAGGAAACCAATCGCAAAAAGAAAAATATTTACCGCCAATGGCGAAAGGTGAAAAAATCGCATGTTTTGCCTTATCAGAACCGGAAGCTGGCTCTGATGCTAATGCCATCAGAACAAAGTATGAAGTCACAGAAGACGGGTTCAGAATTAACGGCAACAAAAAATGGATTACTTATTCAGGGATTGCGGATTTATTCCTTGTATTTGCCCGTTGCGAAGAAAAAGTGAGTGCATTCATTGTCGAGTTTGGGGTGAAAGGGTTAACGAGAAAACCAATGCCGGACCTGATGGCAAGCCGTGGTGCTTATTTATCAGAACTTTATTTTGATAATGTAGAAATACCAAAAGAGAGTTTAGTCGGGCGTGAAGGAGAAGGGTTTAGCTTTGTCGCTAATACAGCCCTCTATTTTGGCCGCTACAGTATCGCTTGGGCGGGTGTTGCTATTGCCCATGCCGCGTTGGAAGAGATGGTGACTTATGCGCGTAAGAGGAAACAATTTGGTCAAAAAATCGCACAGCATCAACTCATTCAAGGCATCATTGCTGATTCAGCTACGGCATTTTATGCCGCAAAAGCGACTTGTGAAAAGATTGGCTATTTAAGGAATCAGGGTGATCACAATGCCATTATGGAAACAAATATAGCGAAATATAATAGTTCGGCAGTCGCTATGTTGGTTGCCAATAACGCCGTTCAGGTTCTCGGAGGAAATGGGTTATCCAGCCGATATCCGGCAGAAAGGTTATATCGTGAAGCCAAAGTTCTGGAAATTATTGAAGGAACTAATCAAATTCAACAAATGATAATCTCGCAACATGCCTTGCGTAGTTTTTATAGAAAAGACTCGGTTATTGAGTGATACCTATAAGAGTACGAATCTATCAGCAAATCCCGAAAATTAAAAATTAGATACATAAACTAATCCGGGGAAATCTGAATACTGAAATTCGTAATGAATTTGATGACTTGAACCAATATGTCATTTTATTCTTTATAGAAATGATTAATTATTTAAATTGAAGAAGCCAACTTTTTTCATTAACAAATGATTATAATAAAGGTTAATTATGGTAAATAATCTTACTGGTCTTGAAGTTGCCATAGTTGGAATGGCAGGTCAGTTCCCTGGTGCAGATAACGTACATGATTTTTGGGAAATGCTCCGTGATGGAAAAGAAGGTATTAGCAGATTCACGCAAGAAATATTAGAAAATAATGGTGTATCGGCTGAAGAATATTTACATGAAAATTATGTTCCTGCCAAAGGTATAATCAACAATCCATACCATTTTGCCGCTGATTATTTTGCAATTAATTACTCAGATGCAGAAAAAATGGACCCGCAAACGCGTTTGATGATTGAAACCTGCTGGCAGGCGCTTAACCATGCTGGTATTGATGCCAAACATTATCCGGGAGAAATTGGTGTTTACGCAGGAGCAGGTAATCAGTGGTCATGGTTTAAAACATTAAATACGGCATTCAGTTCTGCGGCGGAACAGTTCCATGTCGCCACATTAAATGACTCGGCATTTTGCTCCCGTATTTCCTATTTACTGAATTTACGCGGCCCGTCAGTCACGATACAAACAGCATGTTCAACTTCATTAGTTGCCGTGCATACAGCGTGTCAGGCTCTGCAAGCCGGAGAATGTGAGGTTGCTTTAGCAGGGGGCGTCAGCGTAACGCATCCACATCAATCCGGCTATATGTATCAGGAAGGAATGATAAATAGCGCAGACGGCAAAACACGGGTATTTGATGAACACGCGGGTGGTACGGTATTCAGTAATGGCGTTGGTGTTGTTGTATTAAAAAGATTGAGTGATGCGATAGAAAATAACGATAGAATTTATGCCGTTATCAAAGGCAGTGCAATTAATAATGATGGCAGTGACAAAATAAGTTTTACTGCCCCTAGTACTCTGGGGCAGCAAAATGTTATTCAGGCTGCCTTAGATGTCGCAGAAGTTGATCCTGACAGCATTAGTTATATAGAGACACACGGGACAGGAACTTTACTGGGAGATCCGATTGAAATTGCCGCCCTGAAAGCCGTTTTTAACGGGTCACAATCTTGTGCTATAGGTTCCGTCAAATCAAATGTGGGGCATTGTGATACCGCCGCAGGGATAATATCACTGATAAAACTCACATTATGTGTCTATTTTAAAACGTTAGTGCCATCCATTAATTTTGAGAAAGCAAATAAAAAATTAGAATTAGAAAAAACACCTTTTCATGTTAACACGCAAACAAAAAACTGGCTCAGTAAAACGGATGAACTCATCACTGCGGGCGTCAGTGCCTTTGGCGTTGGTGGAACCAATGCGCATCTTGTTCTCCAGGAATTTTGGGAGCAAATGGAACCCATTTCGACAGAACACTTAAATTATAAAGAACTTCCAAATCGAATTGAGTTTAAGCCTTTAATAAAACCAGATACTCCCCACCATCTGACCGATGAGCAGGAAGAGAGTGTCATTTTTGCAGAAAAAATCGACATTAAATCTCTGACTAAAAATATACTGGATATTTTTAAAATCTATTTTTCAAATAAGAAAATTTCGCAAGAGGATAATTTCTTTGATATCGGTGCCAGCTCTTTAGATATTGTTCAGCTACACGAAAAGATCAATAACCATTACGCAATAAAATTATCAGTTAATGATTTTTATCGCTATACAACCTGCCAGAAACTTTCCGAAAAAATACACAGCTTAATCAGTGAAGCTCCCCCTAAGATCATAAATAAGTCGAAAAAGGCAGCAAGAGGAAAAGCATCAGGCAGCGAAAAAGGAGTATTTAATGATTATCCGGCACATGCCATTGCCGTCGTTGGCATGAGCGGCCGATTCCCCGGAAGCCATAACATACAGGAATATTGGAAAAATATACTGTCTGGCAAAGAGGGTATTTCTTTCTTTACGGATGATGAACTGATCGATGCAGGATTTCCTGAACACATTTTCAAGAATAAGCATTATATCAGGGCAAAAGGCATTATTGAGCATTCACTGGATTTTGATAAAGATGCTTTTGGCTATACAGCACGTGAATCACAATATATGGACCCACAATTCCGTTTGCTGCATGAAATAACGTGGCAAGTGCTGGATGATGCGGGATATGGTAACCCAAAATATCGCCCTGTCACGGGTCTGTTCGCCTCTTCCGGCTCTAATTACGCATGGTTGGATTTGGTAAAAGATGAAGTACAAGACACCACAGAACAATTTGGTATTGGGTTGTTAAATGACCGGGAATTTCTCACAACCAGAATCGCTTACAAATTGAATCTTACCGGGCCGGCCGTGACTGTTCAGAGCGCGTGTTCCAGCTCTGCGTTAGCCATAACGCTTGCGTGTCAGAGCCTGCGGGTCAATCAGTGTGATTTGGCACTGGCCGGAGGTGTTTCCGTCACCGTGCCGATAAAAAGCGGTTACATGTATGTCAACGGAATGGTGAATAGCGCAGATGGTCATTGCCGCCCATTTTCTGAAGATGCCAGTGGTACTGTTTTCAGCGATGGCATTGGCATGATTGCTTTAAAAAGGCTGGAAGATGCAATTAAAAATAATGATCATATTTATGGCGTTATCGTTGGTTATGGTGTTAACAATGATGGCCATGAAAAAGCAGGCTTTACCGCCCCGAATGCAAATGGGCAGTCTGCCTGTATCAAGCAATCTTTAGAAATGGCGGGTCTCTCTGCCAATGATGTTGAATATCTGGAAGCACATGGAACGGCAACACTGGTTGGAGATGAAGTTGAATTAGAAGGCATCAAAGAAGCTTTAAACGTCACAAGCGACAATCCCAAAACGTGTCATATTGGCAGCGTTAAATCGAACATTGGTCACACCGATAGCGCGGCAGGTGTTGCAGGGGTTATTAAGGCACTGCTGGTGTTGAAAAATAAGAAGATCCCACCCACTTGCCATACTGAAACAGCACATCATTTATCGTTAGAAGGTACACGGTTCCGTTTGATCAATACCGCCACTGATTGGGAGGATAACAGTAACATCAGGACCGCAGGTGTCAGTTCATTTGGCATTGGCGGAACCAATGTGCATATGACCGTCCAATCAATCTCAGATCAAGCCGGTCACGAGCGGGATCGTGCAGAACTCATCACACTTTCAAGCAAAAGCAGAGAAGGGGTGATTAAAACGGCAGAAGCCCTGAGCCGGTTTTTGAGTGCAGATGTTCATAGAAAGGCGCTTTCTGATATTGCTTATACACTCCAAGTTGGAAGAGGAGAATATGAATATCGCACCTCGTTTGTTGCAGGAAATACAGAGGAACTTAACGCCGCATTATCTGGTGTTACAGAGACAAACAAGATCGCGGAAATTTCCTCTGATCACATACCGGGTATTGTATTGATGTTCCCCGGTCAGGGTGCTCAATATATCAATATGGCAAGGGATTTATATAATGAGCTGAGTATTTTCAGAATGCAGCTTGATGAGTGTCATGAATATCTGTTAGCGCATTTTGGAATAAATTTACTCGCATTACTTTATGATGAGAAAAGTCAGGAGAGTGCAGAAAAACTCCGTAATACTCAATTTACCCAGCCGATTATTTTTGCCGTATCTTATTCTCTTGCCAAGACCTTGGAGGCACTGGGAATAGAAACTAATGCAATGATTGGCCATAGCATTGGTGAATACGTTGCCGCAGCAATGGCAGGCGTCATGACATTGGATGAGGCCCTGAAACTCGTTGCTGTCAGGGGCCTTATCATGCAGGAATGTGAGCCCGGAGCGATGCTGAGTGTTTCAGCGGGCAGAGAGGATATTGAGCCTTATTTGACAGATAAAGTCACGTTGGCAACGGTAAACTCATCAAGTGCCTGTGTTATCGCGGGGCCGCAGGTTGAAGTTGAGAAAGTTCAGCAGAATTTGATGGCACAAAATTACCGTACCCGATTACTGGAAACTTCTCACGCCTTTCATACCGCAATGATGAAGCCTGCTGTAGAGAAATTTAAACAGGCTTTGAGGGAGATAAAGTGGAAAAAGCCCAATAAAGCCTACATATCAAATGTAACGGGCCAATGGATCACGGCAGAACAAGCAAATTCTGTCGATTATTGGGTTTCACACTTGTGTCAGACAGTCGAATTTCATCAAGGTATTCTGACTTGTTTGGAACAGCCTGAGCTGAATACCTTTATTGAAGTCGGGCCGGGCAGAACATTGTCTACGTTTGTTAAACAGATTGTTGCGACGAATCCAGATATCTCTGTTATTAATGTGATGCGTCATCCATTAGAAGAGGAAAACGACAGAGTTTATTTATTAAAATTACTTGGGCAACTCTGGATGAAAGGCCAATCTGTCAATTGGCCGGTTATTTACCAAGATCTGAATCCAAAACGAGTGAGTTTACCCGGTTATCAATTTATTTCAGAAGATATGAAGCTTGGAAGCTCCGGCACCAGTTTGAGTTATTCAGAAAAAGTATCTGAAATTCGAATCCCCAAAAATAACATCTCAGAATGGCTCTATGGTGAAGTATGGCAGGATGCTCTCTTACCCAATAAATCGAGCCAATCTGATGTGAAAATGGCGCTCTGTTTTGTGCCGGATATCGAGTGGTGCGAACCTCTTTGTCGTCATATGAATATTGACGAAAAAGCAGTAAGGTTTGTGTTATCAGGTGATAATTATACCACTGCGAACAATGTCATTACATTATCAGCAGGGGAAGCCAGCCATTTCGAAAGGCTGTTTAATGAATTAAAAGAGAATCAATTACAACCTGATTCGATAATATTTGCCTGGCCTTTATCGGGAAGCCAGGAAGTAAAAAACACATGGTTTTCTGCCATTACCCTGATTCAGGCATGGACAACAGTCGGAAATATGTGTGATTTCCGTTTGTTGCTGGTTAATACAGAACAACCTGAATCCAATATGCTCAATGGCTTAGTAAAAGTCATTACGCAAGAAGTCAGCAAATGTTATCCCAGATTAGTACAAATCAACCCGACAGAATCGATTGAAAAAACCTGTGAGATATTAACTGAAGAATTATTAGCAACTGATGAGCGCTTTATTGTTCGCCGGACAAAAGAGGGTTGTTCAAAACAAACCTATGAGCGGCTTGCAGTAAATCCATTAAAAGAGCACTCGCTCCTTAAACCGCAGGGTATATACCTTATTACCGGAGGATTGGGGGATTTAGGGCTTTTATTTGCAGAATATCTCCTGAAAGAATATCAGGCGACCGTGATACTTTCTGGACGAAGGGAATTACCTGATCAGCACGAATGGAAACAAGCCATTAAATCGCACTCGCCATCCTTCGAAGTATTGCAGCGGCTCGATAAACTTTCCGATCTTGGTACAGGAAACTTAGCTTATTATGCTGCCAATGTCGCTGATAAGTCTGCAATGCAACGTTTATTAGCGACGATCGCTGAACAATATGGAGAATTAAATGGCATCATCTGTGCGGCGGGTGTCACGGAAGGAAACTCATTCCAGGGCATTAATAGGATAACGCTGGACGCCTGTTTACCACAATTAGAAACCAAAGTTGAGGCTTATAAAATTCTGGCAGAATTAACAGAAAATCAGCCGCTGGATTTTTGCCTGCTTTGTTCTTCAATTGCCGCGATACTGGGCGGATTGAGTTTTTCTGCATATAGTTCTGTCAGTGCGTTTGCTGATTCTTTTGCGCAACAACAAAACAAGAAAGGTAAGCCCTGGATTAGTGTTAACTGGGATGGATGGGTTTTCGAACGTAATGATGCGGGTGATGCGCTAGGCTCCTCATTGAGTCAGCTTTTAATCGAGCCTGATGAAGGGATTAAAATTTTAGAGCGTGTTTTACAATCACCATTAAGAGGACAACTTATTGTTTCCACCGGTGATTTAGATAAACGCTTTACACAATGGGTTGGTACTCATTTAAAAACGTTCGATATTAATAAAGTCAATAAATCCCAACGAAAAACAATTTCCAAAGCCCAAATCGTAGAAACTATCCTTTCGGTGTGGAAAGACTTTTTAAAAGTAGCCCATATTAACCGTGAAGATAATTTCTTTGAATTAGGTGCTAACTCATTGGATCTGGTTCAAGTCAATAAAAGATTAACTGATGCACTCAATATCGATATTTCCGTTGTTGATATGTTTAGTTATCCCACTTCTGATCTATTAGCTGACCATATAACCAATCAGTTTGGAACAGTCAGCACCGATAACGTTCAGGATGAAAGCGTTGAAGATAGCTATGACAGTTCTTATCCAACTGAAAGCAGGGTTAAATCGGAAGCGATATTTGATAAACATATTGCGATTATCGGCGTAGCCGGAAAATTCCCGGGGGCTGAGGATATTCACGAATTTTGGGATAACTTATGCTACGGAAAAGAATCAATCAGCACAATGAGTAAGGAAGAGCTCATTGAAGAAGGCATTGATTCAGCATTATTAGACAATCCGAATTATATTCGTGCCAAAGGTATTATGCCTCATTCGGGTGAGTTTGATGCTGAATTCTTTGGCTATACCCCTTACGAAGCGCGTCAAATGGATCCGCAAGTACGGGCGATGCACACTTGCAGTTGGCAGGCATTGCAGGATGCGGGAATATCGACAAAAAACAATAAGCTAAAAATCGGCTTATATGCGGCTGCATCAGGGAATTTACAATGGCTAGCGCAGGCAATGGCAACGGCGGAAGGCAGTGCTGGTCAATATAGCGCTATGGTGGTTGCAGACAAAGATTATATGTCGACGAGCGTGTCATATAAATTAAACTTGTCCGGGCCAAGTATGGTTATTTCAACGGCCTGCTCTTCATCGCTTGTTGCCGTTAGTGAAGCCGTTAAATCACTGCGTGCAGGAGAATGTGATGTCGCTCTGGCAGGCGGTGTTTCAATTACCTTGCCCATCAAAGCGGGCTATTTATTTGAAGAGGGTATGATTTACTCTAAGGATGGAAAATGCCGGCCATTTGATATTCAAGCAAACGGGACGGTATTTAGTGATGGCGTTGGTATGGTGGTTCTGAAACCACTAAAACAAGCAATAGCAGACAAGGATAATATTTATGCGACTATTATCGGCAGTGCCATTAACAATGATGGGGGCATGAAAGTCGGTTACACGGCGCCAAGCACAAAAGGTCAGATTGATGTTATTCAGGCTGCATTACGAGATGCAAATGTATCATCAGAAAGTATCAACTTTATAGAAACACATGGTACGGGAACGAATTTGGGTGATCCCATTGAGTTCAATGCGCTGAAACAGGCTTTTTCAACGGATAAAAAGAACTATTGCAGAATTGGCAGTGTGAAATCAAATATAGGACACCTGAATTTTGCTTCTGGAATTACGGGGCTGATTAAAGCTGCATTATCCATCAAATATAGGGTGTTGCCACCCACGATAAATTTCGCCCGTCCCAATAAAGAAATGGATATTACGAACAGTCCATTTATTATCAATAACCAATATACGGAATTACGTGATAGTAAAAATCCAATCAGGGCAGGCGTCAGTTCTTTTGGTCTGGGTGGAACGAATGTGCATATTGTACTGGAAGAGTTTCAGGTTGATCAGAGCAAATCGTCCAGACAAAACATCAATAATCGATTGCCATTAATCTTGTCAGCACCGGATGAGAAATCATTGCAATCCTATAAAAAACAGTTAAAGCAGGTAGTTCAGAGCGATAACCAACAACTGAATGTGAGTGATGTCGCTTATAGTCTGATGTTAAGGGAGCCAATGGCATCACAATTTGTTGCGACAGTAAACAATCGTGATGAATTGATTCAGGCGCTGTCTTCAACAGAAAAAGATAATATTAATCTGTCACTTGGTATTAAGAGAAAAGTGGTATTTTTGTTCCCTGGTCAAGGTGTTCAATATAGGGCTATGGGGCAAGATCTTTACAACAACAATGTGTTATTTAAGCAATGGTGTGATAAAGGATTTTTAATAGCGAATAATTATTGCACAACTGACTTGAAAGCACTGCTTATTAATGGCTCTCAGGATGAACATGTTTACGAAACGGAATTTGTCCAACCATTGCTGTTTATTATCGAATATGCGCTGGCACAAGTTCTGAAATCTTATGGTATTACCCCCGATGTAATGATAGGCCATAGTTTGGGGGAATACGTGGCAGCGACATTGGCCGGAGTATTCTCATACGAAGATGCGGTTAGAATTATCTGTATTCGCGGTCAATGTATGCAGTCGACAGCAGCGGCGGCAATGCTTGCTGTAATGTCTTCATCAGAGAAAGTGAAAGAAATATTAACTGAGGATATTGAAATTGCTTTGGACAATAGTAGTGAGCTTTGTGTTGTCGCGGGATCTGATGATGGAATAACTCAATTCGAAGAAATTTGTCGCGGGTTATTAATTAAAACGAAACGTCTGGAAATTAAAAGAGCGTTCCATACCTGTTATATGGATCCTGTTCTGGACAAATATAGTCAGGCTCTCAGAGAAATCACACTTAATAAGCCTCAAATTGATTTTATATCGAATGTAACGGGTACGTGGATTGATAATAACAAAGTCATAGCAAGTGACTATTGGGTTAATCATATTCGCCAACCTGTACGCTTTAAACAATCTATTACGACGGCCTTAGAAAATGAAAATTGCCTGTTTATAGAAGTCGGGCCAGGAAATGGGCTTTCTACTTTCGTTCAGAATCACTCAGATTATGGCGTAAATCATGCTTGTATCTCGTGGCAAAGCCATAAAACCAGAGACATGAGTCACCATAATGAGCTGATAGAAAAATTAGCCCTGATCGCCTTACAGGGTATTGATGTGAATTGGCAGCAGGAGATCAATGTTCAGCAACCTGAATTGATTCATCTTCCCCCAACACCGATACGCGGAAAAGCATACCCGACAGATATAAAAAGGTTGCAGGCATTATTTTCCGGCAATTCCCCTCATGTTGTTGAAAAAGAGCAAAGAAAAGAAGAACACGCTAAAGTGACCAACACAATCAGAGCGGCCAACACAAATATCAACTTGCTGGTACAGGAACGGGATAGCGTTATCACCGAGTTAGGTTCTATTTGGAAACGCATTCTTGGTATTGATAGCATTGAAAACAGTGATGACTTTATTTCTCTGGGCGGGAGTTCTCTCTCCGCAGTGCAAGTGGTTGCAAAAGCGAAGGCAATCAATTTACCGATTAACATGAATATGTTGTTGTCGGGCCAGACTCTGGCTGAGATAAGCCAGATATTAAATAATGACCTCAAGATTGAATATAAGGGTTGGAAATTCAATGAGAATTTTTCACCTGAATTATATCCAACATATGCCAGTTGCTTATATTCAGCAGTCAGAGAAAAACTGAAACATGAACACCATCTAAACTGCGATGATGCCATTATGCAGGTTTCAGATGGCAGCCACTTAATTGGCATTGTATTACAACAGGCTGAAAATAAGGTTAAATTATCTAATCAGGAGGTTAACTTTGGTAATATGCTTGGCTGGCCTGCATTAGAAGAAAATTATGCCTTCTCTTATGCTAAGAAATTCTTCGAAGATTACGAATCCTATCAGAGCTACTGTGAAAAAGAGTTATCGCTTGGAAATGTCGTCATTGTAACCGGAAGTGACTACTATCTGCCTTTTTCACCTTCATACGGTTTATCAGAGGCGGAGTATATAACCAGGCCGCTATTCCAGGATATCGTGCTGGAAGATGAGACAATCCCGCATGTTTTTGTGCTGGTTGGAAAGACCGACTCAGGGTATCAAATATATGATGGAAGCTTCCAATACTTTGGGGAGATCAGCACACAGGAATTTGAGAAGACGGTTGTTGGGTTTAGAGGTTTAGATTTTATGGCGTCACATGAAGTCTTCAATAAATCCCGGCCTTATTTAGTCATTACCGTAAATTGCACTGGTGATTTTCCTGATAGCCGTGGACAGAAGGAACTCATTTTAAATAATCTGATTAATGATTTTAGAAGAAAAGAAGAGATAAAATATAATGAAAATGAGTTTACTTGTTATATAGGTCTGGCCGCGATAGAAAAAATTATTGAAACCCCGGAGCTATTAACGAACAGTACGGCTAAGGATTTGGAGGAAATATTTACACGTTGGAATAATCAAATTAATTCATTAAGGCGGTTTTTAATTCTCGTAAAACCAGAGCATGCCGAACAATTCGAAAGTTCATTCTCTTTTATTAATGGAAAAATGAACGAGTTGATTGCGTCGTGTCAGGATAATGACCATGACAAGAATAGGTTAAATGACTTGAATCTCATAAAATCGGAATTGGATTCCGTCATTGATATTCTCGGTTAATAAAGTGGCTTAATAAATCCTTCACCTTTCAGCTTGTTTTTTAGTGAAGGGCATCATTCCAGTCATATAGTCAGCTATGTGACTGGAAGTAAAGACACAATGTAACCCGGAATGTATTGGATATCGTTAAATTCAAGAACCATGATTTAGAGCCTGCTGGGAGGCTCTTATCGTCGTGACGGATTAAATTTTACAAAATAAAATATCAGGGGCATTATTGGATGAAAATCAGATTGCTTGTTATTTTTTTTAGCATCATATTCATGACCGCTTCTTTTGCCAAAAGTGAACCAACCAACCATATTGAACCAAACAATCATATTGGACAAAACAGCCATATTGAACCAAACAACCATACTGAATTAAAAAAGCAACTTATTGATTATATGGAAGTGGGTAAGATACCCGGTTTGTCACTGGTCATTATTGATAAGCACAACAAAACCCACCTAATAACTTTAGGCAAACAGAACGAAAATCAAGATGGAGACATTAAGCAGGAAACAGTATTTGAATTGGGATCGACGAGTAAAGCTTTTACTGGGTTAATCGCGGCACAACTCATTGAAGAAGGAAAAATAAAACAAGAAACCACCGTTTCTTCTGTCCTGCCTTCGCTCTCATTTTATACTGATAATCAGCCGATAGAGGTCAGCTTTATACAATTGCTGAATCATTCATCGGGGATTCCATTTTCAAGTGTTGATTTTATTTATGGTGGTAACAGCAGCGATTCTCTGGAGAATATGATTAATCGTATTGAACGGATAGATCTTCAGAACAGCCCCGGAACGCTTTATTCCTATGCAACGATTAATTATGATATTGCAGCCAGAATGATGGAAGTGGTAACACAGCAACCCTATTCTGAGCTATTAAAGAAATATGTGTTAACTCCGCTGAAAATGAATGATACCTCAGTTGATGTTATGGTTAATCATAAGGCAACCGGATATCAGATAAGCTATCTTGCTCCTAGACCATACGATGCACCATTCTTCATTTCTAATGTTCCTGCCGGATATATTCAGACAAACGCAATTGATATGGCGAAGTGGCTACGTTTTCTTCTTAAGGATAACGATTCACCATTAAGCAAATATAAAAAGCGTATGTTTGAGCCCAATACGCAATTATCGACGAATGAGGGTGAAGATGTTCATTATGCGCTAGGATGGTCTATAAATAACGATAAGATATATCATACCGGAATGAACCCGAATTTCTCCAGTTTTATTGGAATGAATACTCAATCTAACGTCGCAGTTGCTGTTATGGCGAATGTTAACAGTAATGTCACATTCACTATTGGTGAACAAATCTTAAAACAACTGTCATCGGGAGATGGGACAATAAACCTGACCTCTGCCAATGATGTTGAACTGTTTGATACATTTGATAGAGTATTTATAGCCTTAGGTGTTTTACTTTTCCTGTCTTTGCTAATAATAATATTCAGAATTTATCGTAATAGTATAACTAAAAAGAGCAGGCACTTGTCCGGGGCAAAGAAAGTCATCGTGATAATCTCAATCTTAGCCTGTTTGGGTTTGACGCTGTTAAGTTTCGTTTTCCCCTCAGTTTTATTAAATATGTCTTGGAATTCATTGATTATCTGGATGCCAATGAGTTTTATACTAATGTCGACATTGTTGATTTTGACTTTAATCATGAGCCTGATTCATTTACTCATCATATTTTTTCGCCATATATCCTATGCTAAAAACCAAAATAAACAGGAGCATGTTAATGACTAATTTGTAATGGGTTTATTTTGCGTTCCTTAGCGGGTGAATTATACCGTGATAAACGTATTTTGACAGATTATTTCAATAATGCCTTTATCTCCAATAAAATATAGAGCCGGAGATCAGGTTGTTTAAATTATCTATATAAAATTAGGTTGTTAATATATGACGAATTCATTTGATATAGCTATCGTTGGCATGGCTTGTAATTTTCCTGATGCAACTACACCACAAATGTTTTGGCAAAATCTAATTTCAGGAAAAGAAAGTATAAAAAAATTTACCCATGAAGAGTTGATAAAAAACGGGTACAGCAAAGAAGAGATCAATGATCCTAATTTTGTCCCCGCTAAAGCGATACTCAATGATTACAAGTCTTTTGATAACAATGTATTTGGTTATCTGAAAGACGAAGTTGATAAAATGGACCCGCAATGCCGGTTATTACACGAATGCTGCTGGCATGCCTTGGAAGATGCTGCGTATATTCCCGGCGATAATAAAGACAGAATAGGTTTATTTGCGGGTACTTCGATCAATTTACCGTGGATATCTAATCAGCTAAAACAGAAGCTGACTCCGGCTGAAATCTTTGATGCGGTGAATTGGAGTCTGCCGGAATCTATCATTACCCGAATAGCTTATCGATTAGGTTTAAATGGGCCGGTGATGTCTGTGCATACCGCCTGCTCAACTTCTTTGGTTGCCATTCATACCGCCTGCCAGTCAATCTTAAGCGGAGATTGTGATCTGGCTTTGGCTGGTGGGGTTTCCGTTTCATTACCTCAGGAATCAGGCTATACATACCAGCGCGGAATGATCCGCTCGGCTGATGGGCACTGTCGTCCATTTGATGCGCATTCGAATGGTACTGTGGGTGGCAATGGAGTGGGCATTCTGCTTCTGAAACTCCTTGATCGTGCTTTAGAAGATAATGATCAAATCCATGCGATTATAAAAGGGTCATCAGTTAATAATGACGGGCAACGTAAAGTGGGATTCACGGCGCCAAGTATAGAAGGGCAAGCAGAAGTTATTGCCAGTGCGCATATGTTGGCTGGTGTGGAGCCTGAAGATATCAGTTACATAGAATGTCATGGAACAGCTACTGAAATTGGTGATCCCATTGAAGTGACCGCCCTGGCACGTATATTCCAAAATTCCCATCATGTTTGTTGGTTGGGTGCGGTAAAAAGTAATATTGGTCATTTAGATGAAGCCGCCGGTGTTGCAGGTGTCATCAAAACTATTATGTCATTGAAGAATAAACAATTAGCCCCCACTCTGCATTACAATAAGCCGAATGATAAGCTGCATATAGATGAAACACCGTTTAAAGTTGTAGCCAGCCCTATGGATTGGACAGTACCTGCGGGGAAAAAAAGAATGGCAGGCGTCAGTTCTTTTGGTATTGGGGGAACGAATGCGCATATCGTGATTGCGGAAGCTGATCAGCAAGAAGAAGTACAAGATGACGGACAGCCGAATGTATTTTTAATTTCAGCAGAAACGCCCGCAGCGCTACAAAATAATCAACAGAATTTGCTGAATACACTTAAAGGCTCTAAACCGTACCGCTTGAATGATATTGCGTATGTTTTGCAAGAAGGAAGAAAACACCACCGTTATCGTAAAGCGTTTGTTGGTGCGACATATCAGGAATTATGTTCCGCTCTGGAAAGAGAGACGACGAACCCCGTAAAAGCAAAAGATCCAGAACAGAATATTGTGTTTATGTTTCCCGGGCAGGGAGCACAGTATTCAAATATGGCACTGTCACTTTATGAAAACCACTTATTATTCCGTTCAATGGTTGACTCATGTCTGCTTTTGGCTTCTGAGTATCTTGGTGAGTCCCTGCGAGACAAATGGTTTAATCATGGCGATGGTGATTTTCTTAGCGAAACACAATATGCACAGCCGGCCATTTTTATTATCGAATATGCGCTTGCCAAGTGTTTAATTGATATAAATATTAAACCCTCAATGCTCATCGGTTATAGCTTTGGGGAGCTGGTTGCCGCAACTATTGCTGACGTTTTTACATTAGAAGACGCATTAAAGTTTGTTATAAAACGCGGGCAACTCATGCAAAGTCTGCCTACTGGCGCCATGCTGAGTATTCCACTGCCTGCATCAGAGGTATTGCCGCTTTGTCCTGATCACATTGTGATTGCAATAGATAATAAAGATTCTTGCGTCGTTTCATCTGATGAACCATCCATCGAAGCGTTTTCTCAGATATTAAAGAAAAAACGTATCCTGACGACGCCCATCAAATCTAAACATGCAGCACATTCCCCCGCAATGACGAAAATAAAGGAGGAATTACTGCAAATACTTTCTGGCATTACGTTAAATGCGCCGAAAACAGCAATCATGTCCTCTGTGACGGGTAAAATACTTTCTGCCGGAGAAGTAACATCAATTCACTATTGGGCTGAACAAGCGGAAAGAACCGTGTGTTTTGTTCAGGGAATGGAAAATATTCTTAATACCAGTAATCATTATGTGTTGATTGAAGTGGGAGTGGGAAGAGATCTCGTTAATTTAATTCGCCGGTATACAACACCAGAATCCTCGCAATCAATCATACAATTGCTCCCGGAAGATAATAAAGCTGACACTCATCCTTACTTATTCTGGGCTGGATTAGGGAAAATATGGCAACAAGGCGTTAAAATTCAATGGAACAAAATACGCACATCACCAGATTGCAAACGTATTTCATTGCCCGGTTATGCTTTTGACCGAAGTATTTACTGGCCTGAAAATGCGAATTTCTTACACCTGTTTTCTGGCAATGAAAGCACAGAAATAAGTCAGACGCCTGTTACCAAGAATGAAAATATATCAGATTGGTTTTATCAATCTGTCTGGCAACAGGATATTTTAAGAAACCGGAAGCAAGAGAAAAACGTTAAGACAGCGCTTTTATTCAAGTTAGGGGATCATTCTGAGCAAAGTATCATTTACGAACAAGCATTAATCACTCATTACCACAAAGTTATTCAAGTTAGGCTTGGTCAGCAATGTAAATTGGAAATTGGCGCCCCAAGTACCATTCGTGGTCTCAACAGTGAAGATCATGCAAATTTATTCAAATTTATTAACAATAATCAGATTTCAATTGAAGACATTATCATTGATTGTACCGATGTAAACCTGACGGTTAATGAACAATTGGCTTCGGTACTTTATTTACTTAAATCACATCGCGCATTTTGCAATATAAATCATTTAAAGGATATTACCTTACTTATCCAGAATGCACGTGAAGTTTGTAATGAACCTGATATTGATCCGAATGCGGCTGCAATGCTGGTTATCAGCACGATTATCCGACAAGAATTTCATGAAGTATCTTGCCGGGCTATTGATGTTGGTCATGTGAATGACTGCTCTGCTGAGAGGCTAATACGCGAAATTGAGGAAGGTGGAAATAAAACGGTTATCTACAGAAATAACCGGAGATGGACTGAAACTTTCTTACCGTCTATTCCCTTTGTGAAGGATGAGACTTCCCGTTTGAAAAAAGAGGGGGTGTATTTACTCATCGGTGGGCGTGGTTTTATTGGTCATACATTCTCCCAATACCTTGCTACAGAATATAACGCTAATTTGGTTATTTCTTCACGTATCAAATACGAACATGACCAGAAGTGGCAATCCGTCGCCGATGCTGCAAAAAACCTGGAGTTTGTTCAGGTTGATGCGAGTGATCATGGCGCCATGAAAAAACTTATCCATGATTTGATTGCCAAATATGGCCGTATTGATGGGGTATTCTACTTGGCGGGGTTAAGCGATGACATGTCGTTTAGATCAATAAGTGAGACGGATGTAGAGTATATTGAGAGCCATCTCGTCCCTAAGCAAAAAGGAATAACAGTATTAGAACAAGTTTTGGAACCTGTTGATTATGACTTTTGCCTGATCGTTTCTTCTTTGGCGCCTATTCTCGGAGGTGTCGGATTTTTCGCATATGCGGCCGCCAGCGCCTATTTAGATGCGTTTGTATTACGCCATAACCGGAGAAACAGAAAAACATGGGCGTTAATCAACTGGGATGGCTGGGAATTAGCAGAGAAAGAAAAAATTAACGCGGGGGTGGGCAGTAGCCTGTCACACTTGCTTGTGACGAGAAGTGAGGGAATTTCTTTATTAGAAGAAGTACTCAGGTATCGGGAAGAACAAGCCCTTGTGATCTCAACGGCGGATATCAATGCACGTATTGCCCAATGGTCGGCTCCTGCTATCCACGATAATGAGACAGCCATTCAACTCAGGGATTATGCGGCAAGACCTGATTTAGATTCTGAATATGTCTTACCAAAGAGTGATGTTGAGAAAAAACTAGTCTCAGTTTGGCAAGATTTTCTGGGAATTGAACCGATTGGCTTAAAAGATGATTTCTTTGAACTGGGCGGTAATTCACTTAAAGCGATAACTTTATTATCGAGGATCCACAAAAATTGCAAAATAGATGTCTCATTAACACATTTTTTTAAGAACCCGACGATCGAAGACATTATTATTTTATCTGCTTCACAGGCAGAATCAGAGTATCAAACGATATTGCCAGCAGAAGTTCAGGAAACCTACCCGCTATCACCCGGACAGCGGCGGCTTTATCTGCAACAGATTATGGATAAAAATTCAGTTGCTTATAACGAAACAGCCGCATTTAATATTGTCGGTAAATTAGACAGGAACAAGTTTAACAAAACACTTCAATTATTATTTAAACGACAGGATTCATTGAGAGCATCATTTATTCTTTGTGAAGGCGAACCAAGACAAAAATATCATGATGACATTGAAATAAATATAGAATATTTAAAGCTTGACTCATCCAATATGAGTGATGATGAAGTGAAAATTAAGGTTAATAGCCTTATTAAGCCCTTTAAATTAGACGAACCACCTTTGATAAGAGTGACCCTGATCGAAGTTCGGGAGGGGCACTATATATTCTTCTTGGATTTACACCATATTATTTCGGATGGGCTTTCTCAAGATATCTTTGTAAGAGACTTTTTGGATCTTTATCAGGATAAGGAGCTGAAACCATTAGAAATACAATATAAAGACTACACGGTCTGGCAACAAGGCATGGTAAATGATAGTTGTATATTGGAACAGAAGGCATTTTGGTTATCAACGTTAAAAAATGTACCGGAGTTTAAATTACCAATAGATTATGCCCGAACAAACGAGGTGGGTAATATAGGTGGCCGGATAGGTTTTGTGATTGATAAGGCATTGAGTGATCAACTTGATGCGTTGGCAGAACGCGAAAATATCACAAAATTTATGCTGTTCATTTCGTCTTATGCGCTTTTGATGAAAGATATATCCGGACAAGATAAATTTGCAGTAGGTACACCAATATTGGGACGGCCGCAAAGTGAACTGCAAGGTATCATTGGTATGTTTGTAAACTTGTTGCCGATTGTCTTTGAGTGTAACGGAGAATTACCCTTTAAGCATTTTGTCAAAAGGGTCGCTGAAAGAACGATAGCCTCATTTGAGAATGCTGATTTTCAGTTTGAAAATATGGTGAAGGAGCTTAATATTAAGCCAAGGTTAAATAGAACACCGATTTTTGATACCGTATTTTCCTATATGAATATTGGAATGGCCGATTTTGTATTACCTGAAGTTAAATTCTCTCGTTATGATCTCCATCAGGAGAATACCCGATTTGATATTACCTTTTTTGTTAAGGAAAATTATTCAGGCTATGAATTCAATATTGAATACAAGAAGGATCTATTTAAAGAGAAAACAATGGAGTATTTCAAATATCGATATATTACATTATTAAATAATATCATCGCTTATCCTGATAAAGATATTCAATTTATATTGAATGCAAGTAATGAAAGTCATCATGATGAAGTGACGGAGAGTGATTTTATGGACTTTAATTTTTAGCTTGAAAGGTGAAGGGTATAATTTCCTGTTAAATGGTATATTACACGTGGCTGCCCTTATGACTTCCTATTTTTTGAAAGAGAAAAATCCGGATATTAGAAGGGCAGTTTAATTCATTATCTTATTTATAGAGTAAGTATGTTAGATAAAATTCATTTAAATACACCGATAAATGCAAAATTGAGATTATACCTTCTACATCATGCGGGGGGATCTCACATGTTTTACAGGGCATGGCAACGAGAATTACCTGATTGGATAGAGTTTATTGCGATAGAACTTCCTGGCCGTGGATTGAGCTTTGGCAAAGCGTGCCTGGAATCTATAGAAGATATTTTAGAGGCGTTATTGCCTGTGATTAAGACCGATAAACCATTTGCGTTTTTCGGGCATAGTATGGGGGCATTAATTACCTATGAACTGACTTTAAAATTGCAAGCGCGCTGTATATACCCATTATGGATTGGCCTGTCTGCATTCAAACCGCCTCATATAAAAAGAGCTGAGTTAGTTCATCGCGCCTTAATGACGGAAAATCAGTTTTTAGATTATTTAAAAACATTAGGGAATATCAGTGGATTAACTGAAGATAAACATGCGATGAAAATCATGCTTGAAATAATCAGGAAAGATTTTAAAGCAATTGATGATTTTATCATGAGTGAATCAAAGATTGATAATAAAACCGCAGTGGGTTTGTTTTATGGCAAAGAAGATTCAGAGGTGACATTTGAAATGATGAAAGGTTGGCCGGACTATATTTCAGGTCGGTGTACAACTTATGGATTCCGGGGCGGGCACTTTTATTTACAAGAAGTTAAAAGTGAAGTTATCAATAAAATAACACTTGAAATAAATGAAATCATACAGGAAATAAAATGAAATATGTCATTATTTGGACATTGATTTTCCATCAGAAATGGAATGCACTTACGCGGTATGAGCGGAAAAAATTGCAAAATGAACATTTGCCAGAGATATTAAAAAAATACAGCTCATCAATTAGCCTGAGAACGATAGATACTGAGGGTTTTACCGCAGAGTTTCAGGATTTTGTTATTATAGAAACAGAAAATTTAAGTGACTATTATTGTATGTTACAGGATATGAGAAACACACAAGTCTTCTCTGAAGAATATTTGAGTATCTCTAAAGTTTTCATGGGCATTGAAAATGCTCATGAGATTTACAACGCTGATTGATTCTAACTAACTTGATGGGTTTTAAATACATTCTTTGAAAAACGTCAATGGTGACGTTAATTAGGTCAGCTAATTTATGAGATCAATTGAGTCAATACTCAAATGATGGGATATCTATATGATGAATGTAAAAAATGAATTAAATACAAACATTGATAAAGAATATTTTTGGAAGAGAATAATTAATGATCATGAGCCATCAGAGTTTGAAAAATCCCTGATATTTAATCATGATAGCGTGAACCGACAAAAAATAGTGTTTTCACGTGAAGCATCACAAAATATCTTATCTATGGCGAATGGTTCAGATAAACGATTAAGTGCTTTACTGATATCACTGATGGGTTTTGCTCAGTCAATGATGCAGAGAAGCCAAAGCTCTTTGATTTTAACCACAAGTTATCTCGATGATGGTGAAGAACCCCAGATAATATGTGTTCCGGCAAAATATTCACCTGAACAATCTCTGGCAGAACTGATAAAGACAGTATCAAAAAATATACAGAATTTATTACAGTATAGATTAGGTTCATTTCACGAAATTTGTGAACAACCTAAATTTTTTACATCGTGTATTCTTTTGAAAAACTGTCAGACGGTGAATAAAGAAATTTATGATTTATCTGTTTCTCAAGTATTTTTTGAACATGATAATGAAATAATAAGTTGTGAAGTTCATTCACCTTATCATGTTAATTATTACGCCGAAATGATTAAAATGGTCGTGTTGTTGAGCCAGCAAATTCGTTCCCAGAAGGCGCTCAGTACACTCAAATTATCTGAAGAGTCGGGTGTATATGCCCATCACTTTACACCTGAAATTGACAGTCACTCTACTATTCATTCTTTATTTGCAGAACGAGTAAAACAGCATCCTTTGCGCACAGCGATTACAGATGAACATTGTGCTCTCAGTTATATCGAGTTAGATAAATTAAGCTCAATGTTTGCCACTAAATTGTTAAGCCAGGGTATTAAACAATATGATACCGTCGGTATTCATATGAATCGTTCATGTGCCGCCATTGTTGCTATGCTGGCTGTTTTAAAAACAGGGGCTAAATATTGTCCGCTTGATATAAATTGGCCTGCTTCCCGAAAGAAACATGTCAAAGATACCGCCTCAATTAAGCATGTCATTATTTCTGATGAAACAATCTGTGAACTTGAAGACTGTCAGAACATTGCCTATGTATCGCCTGATAGTGATACCAATATTGATATCGGCGAACCGTTTCATATAACGTCAGACGATTCTGCTTATGTTATTTTTACCTCTGGTTCAACAGGTGCGCCAAAAGGTGTTGAAGTTTCGCATGCTGCTGTCATAAATCTGGTTTTAGGATTACATGACAGAGTTTATCAACATTATCAGGGCACTCTGAATGTAGCCATGATGTCTGCACTGAGTTTTGATGCCTCAGTACAACAACTGTATCCGGCATTGTTACTCGGCCATACTCTTCATATGGTGCCTGAGTCCGTCAAGCGGGATGGAAAAAGAGTGGTTGAATTCTGGGGTAAGAATGCCATCCAGATCGCAGATTGTACGCCGACACATTTACGTATGATCCGAACACAATTCGCTGAACATTCAATTCATTGTACGGTCAATCATCTTATGATTGGTGGTGAATTGTTGGAAAAGCATAACTGGTATAATTTTGCCAAATGTTGGGAGTCGGTTCCTAATGCTTCTAATGCTTACGGCCCGACAGAATGCTGTGTGCAATCCACTTCTTTTGAATTTAACGAGAAGAGTGAAATTCAAACACCGACAATTCCCATTGGTTTTCCGATGCCGGGTGAAGAGATTATATTGATTGACGATTTTTTAAGACGGTTACCTGAAGGTGCCATTGGTGAAATTGCCATTGCTGGGAAGGGTCTTGCAAAAGGCTACATCAATCATCCAGAGTTAACCGCTGAAAAGTTTATGACTATCGAAGGTAAGAAATATTATAGAACCGGTGATCTTGCCCAATATTCAGGAGAAAATGGCTTAATTTATCTTGGCCGATCCGATAATCAGGTCAAAATTAATGGTTATAGAATTGAATTAGGGGAAATAGAAGTTGTTACTCAAAAAACGATTAATGAACAAATCAATGGGCTTGAACCCGGTTCGAAAGCGATTTGTGAAGTTTTTGTTATGGTTAATTCCCAGGACTCAGACAATAAATTTTTAGTGGCTTATATATATACCAATATTGAATTTAATGGAGAGGTTTTGAAGAAAGCATTGGCTGAACGTTTGCCAAGTTACATGATTCCGAGTTATTTCATTAAGGTTGCAGAGTTTCCGCAAAATAACAGCGGTAAAATCGATGTGGCGAGGTTGCCAGATCCCAGAAGTACTGCAAGAAACATTGAGATGAAACCTTGTAGTAGTGAGGTTGAGGTCAATATATTATCTCTTTGGGCTGAAGTTTTAAAAATAAATAAGGAAAATATCAGCTCATGTGACAACTTTTTTGATTTGGGTGGCTCTTCATATACCTTGTTACAACTTAGTATTAAATTGAATGAGTTTTTTAATAAGGAAATTGAAGTTGTTGATTTATTCCAATATACCACAATAGAACAACAAGCGATTTTTATAGAATCTCATGGAAAGGCAGAAGAAAATAATTTGGTTGACGATAATCAACTTGAACAATTTGATAATGCGATAGGAATGTTTAATCATTGAGTGTAAATGGTCAAAAAATAAGATGATGAGCAATCAGTATACGAATGGATTTCGTGAACTTTCGATTCGTATTTATTTTTAATTTTCATTGGTGATGGCATATTATGAATAAAGAAGAAAACCCAATTAATGATAAATTACCTCAAAAATTAACAGGTCTAGAAATCGCTATTGTTGGTATTTCCTGCCGGTTTCCTGATAGCCCAACGGTCGAAAGTTTTTGGAAAAATTGTCTTGAGGGTAATGACTGTATCACCCGATTTTCTGATGAAACGTTAGCTAAGAATGGTGTTCCTGAACATGAATATAAGCACCAGAATTATGTCAATGCGAAAGGTGTGATTGAAAATCCTTTGCGGTTTGATGCTGAGTTTTTCCAATACAATAAGCGCGAAGCGGAGTTACTTGAGCCACAAATCAGGCACCTTCACGAATGTAGTTTTGAGGCATTAGGTTCAGCAGGTTTAGTACCTTCAGCTTATAAAGGAAAAGTAGGCTGTTATTTGGCAGCCAGTGCTCAGTTACAGTGGCAAATGGCAGCTTATGAAGAGAGTAAACAAGACGGGGTCGGTTTATTTTCTGCATTTAGCCTTATCGAAAAAGATTTTGCGGCCACGCGCTTAGCGTATAAGTTGGGGCTGACTGGCCCGGCCGTTGCACTACAAACCGCGTGTTCTTCTTCATTAACCGCAGTGCATATGGCGGCTCGTGCATTATTACTGGGCGAATGTCAGTTGGCTTTAGTGGCCGCTGCCGCTTTGGTGACACCAAATCAACAGGGATATCTCTATCTGGATGGCATGATAGAATCACCGGATGGTGTTTGCCGCCCTTTCGATGAACAGGCCAATGGCACTGTGGGAGGTGAGGGCATTGGCGCCATTGTGCTGCAACCGTTAAAGCAGGCTCTTGCAGAAAAACGGCCTATTATTGCTTTAATTAAGGGAAGCGCTATCAATAATGATGGCGCAAGAAAGGTGGGCTATACCGCGCCAAGTATTGAAGGGCAGACAGACGTTATTCGTAGTGCAATCACAGTATCCAAAATTGATCCTAAATCCATTTCATATATTGAAGCACACGGAACGGCAACTAAATTAGGTGACCCCATTGAAATTACTGCGTTAAAAAATGTATTCCATGATTGTCCGGTGGGCAGTATTGCAATAAGTTCAGCTAAATCTATTATTGGGCATCTTGATAGTGCTGCTGGTATGGCGGGTTTAATTAAGACCGCATTAATGCTGAAAAACAAAATGCTTTGTGCCAATAAGTATTTCAGTACACCCAATTCTAAATTAAAGCTGGAATCATCACCCTTTTACATTAATAAAAATAGCCAAGAGTGGTATAGCGAATCAATCAGAAGGGCGGGCGTCAGTTCTTTTGGTATTGGAGGGACAAATGCGCATATCATCCTCGAAGAGATGATCCATGAACCATTGAATTCTGAATCACCTGAACAATTGGCACTGTTGCCGTTGTCTGCTAAGAATACAGCAAGTTTATCGATGATGGAAAATGAGTTGCTGAAACTTCTGTCAGAGAAAAAGCATAAATTATCTGATATTGCTTATACCCTGCAACAAGGGCGGGAACACTTTGATTTCCGTTCTGTATTGGTTTGTTCCGGGAATAAAACATCCAGCACTTTATCTGATTTTATTCACGGAAAAGCAAAACATTCAGCCAAAAGGATCGTCTTTTTATACCCGGGACAGGGAACACAATATCCGGGTATGGCTTATGCCTTATATCAGCAGGAAAAAATATTCAGAAATAGTTGTCAGGATTGTTTCGCTTTATTATCTGAAGATACTCAAAAAGAGTTGCATGATTTTTTTGTGAATATTTCTGAACAGAAGAGCGTATCCAACGAAATAACCCAATTAGCTATTTTTATTGTTGAATATGCCATGACATCTTTATTGCAAAATAAAGGATTTAAACCGTTTGCCTTACTTGGACATAGTTTGGGTGAGTATGTTGCGGCAACAATATCTGGCGTATTTTCTCTCAATGATGCGCTGTACTTAGTCAGTCAGCGGGCAAAACTCATTGAAATGATGTCGTCAGGTATGATGCTGAGTGTTGCATTAGGAATAGAACAGATACGCAGTTACCTTGATGAGGAATTTGATATAGCTGCAATCAATGGTAAAGAATCTGTCGTTATTTCTGGTAGTACGGCTAATATTGAGAGGCTGGCATCTGCTCTTCAAAATGATAATATCCAATGCAGAAGATTAAAAACCTCTCATGCGTTCCATTCCAGAACGATAAATGAGATTCAGGCAGAATATGCCAAGGCGTTAAATTCAGTCAGTTTTAACCATCCTGTGATACCTATCCTGTCTAATTTAACGGGTAGCTGGCATTCTGAAGAAGGTATCAGACAATCTGAATATTGGTTGTCACACCAACGAAATACCGTTGATTTTTTAGGCAGCATAGAAACATTATCAGAGTTCAATGATCTTGTTTTTATTGAGGTGGGACCTGGTAATACTTTATCCAGTTTCATACATAAGTATTATCAAAACGAAAATGAAAATAAACCATTAATCATTAATATGATTAAACACCCTAATTTGACAGATGATGACCATGAATATTTTTATCGTCAGCTTGGGAAAATATGGTGTAATACAGCAGGTATAGATTGGCAAAATATCAATCAGCCACAAGGGCATTTGATTCATATGCCAGTGTATCAGTTTGCCGGAACGGAGTATACTCAACTCAGGGATAAATTAGTTTCTGGCATCAATGTAAGTCGTGAAAATAATACGTTAAATCATAATAAACTCTATTTCCCTGGCTGGCAGCGGGAACTTTATCCTCAAATAGAAGAAGGGAATAAAGAGCAAGCGGTTTTTATTCTTTGTACCCAATCAAATAATGCCGGTCATCTTGCTTCAAGCAAAGCATTGTGGCCTGATAGCACAGTGATTTTTATTGATGATTCAGACAGTATTAAATCATTAACACCATTACCTGAAAGTAGATTTATCCTGATCCCTGAAAAAGAAAAACTCGAAAATGATCCTATTGAATACTATTTAAAATGGGTTGAAGGGCTTCGCATCATTTTAACTCTGCTAGAATTGCAAGCCGCACGATTTATTCTTTTCACACCTGAGATTGAAAATGTATTGGGATGTGAACAAGCGATACCAACGATTTCGTTATTAAAGGGTTTGGTTCAATCCATTTCTCATGAGTATCAACAGCATCAAGTCATGCAAATAGATTTATCTGGCAATGATGTAGCGGATGACAGATTTAACTTGCTGATACGGGGGCTTGTGAATTCCGGTAAATATAATCAGGTTGCAATACGGCATGGTCAGTTATGGCTTCCTGAATTCAAACCATTATCAATAACGCCTCTGAATAGTGTTGATAAAGCACATGGATTACAAGAAGGGGATTTAGTATTTATTAGCGGGGGTCTTGGTGGCATTGGATTAAAGCTGGCAGAATCATTAGCGATTCAGTATCGTGCACGTTTTGTCTTAGCCTCTCGCTCACAGTTTCCTGCAAGATCTCAATGGGATCTTATAAAGAAAGATCCGACTCAAATGGAAACAATGAAAAAAATTGAGAGTATCGAAAAAATAGAACAAGTTGGGAGTGAAGTCTATATTCATTCTGTTGATGTCTCTTGTGAAAAAGAGCTTCATTCATTGCTGCAATCAGTTGAAAAGGAATTGGGGTCATTCAGTATGGTAATACATGCAGCAGGATCTGACGCCGGTGCATTAATTGCGCAACCTAATCTCACACTGCATCGTGATATCATGGTGGCCAAAGTCTTGGGTGCTAATAACTTGCTTTCCTATTTTAGTGACAAAAGCCTTCGTTCCATGCTGTTTTGTTCTTCTTTGTTATCTTATTACGGCGCTTCTGGGCAATCTGCATATGTTGCGGCTAATGCTTATTTAGAGGCGATTGCAGACGACCAGAAGTTTCCTTTCAGGATCTGTTCCATCGCCTGGGATCGATGGTTAGAAGTGGGTATGGCGGTTAATACCATAAAAAATCCAAATACAACGATCGGCTTAACTAATCAAGAAGGACAAGATGTATTTCTTCAGATAGTTTCACATTATCCTAATAAGTTTTCAGTGTCAGTATTACCAATAAAAGACAGAATAGAACAAGATGAGATTTCACGATTAAATAATAAAGATTATGTCTCCAATATAAAAAATCCACGTACTGAGGGTTCAATAAAGGAGATTATTATAGACGTATGGGGACATCAGTTGGGTCTTTCTGAATTGGATGAATACATAAGCTTTTTTGATTTAGGTGCGACTTCGCTTGATATTGTTCAAGTTAACGAAAAGTTAAAGCAGAAGTTAAATATGGATATTCCTATTGCAATGATGTTTACTTATAGTTCTGTAGTTAAACTGCAAACTGCGTTGCAGAATATAATCAATGAATACAGTGGTACGCATCAGGATAAGGAAAATATAAATCAAAATGATAGAAGGAGTTTAGCTAAAAAACGCATGAATAAAAGATTACGTAATAATTGAAATTGTATTGCCAAATGTACTTAGTCATTCGGGAAAGTAAATCTTGAGTTCTATTCTGAGGGTTATTAAATGAAAAAATTATCTGTCTTATTAGTTGGAGGGTATGGCATTGTTGGGCTGCAAGTTGCACAGATTTTAAATCAGCATGCGCCTGAGCTGGAGTTAATTATTGCAGGGAGAAATATTGATAAGGCCAGACGGCTAGCCCAAACGTTAGGAAATGCAACGGCGGTGGCTCTTGATATTGATAATATCAATTTATCAGATGAAATAAAAATTGACATAATATTAGCCACTGTTAATGATCCCAAAGATAATTTATTGCATTTTGCAAATAAAAATGGCATTGCTTATATAGATATCACGCGTTGGACTGAACGATTGCAGGTTGCGCTAAGCAAGGCTGTGATCATGAGAAATAAAAAACCAAGCTCAATGATTTTTGCGTCATCGTGGATGGCGAGTGTGGTTGCAACACTTGCCAATAATATGAGTAAGTCATTAGTAAACATCACGAATATTGACATCAGTATACTCAGTGCTTCGAATGATAAATCAGGTCCAGATTCATTTGATTATTTGGATAGCCTTGCGACTCCATTTACTGTAAAACAAAATGGGCGATATCAGAAAGTACTTCCTTTTTCGGATGAACGTATCATCTTATTTGATGAGGATTGTCGGTATAGTGTTTTTCGTATAGATATGCCTGATCAATTTATTTTGCCTTTAATAACAAATGCTCAAACTATTGCCACGAGAATTGGTTATGATAATCATAAGGCAAATAAGATATTATCATTTTTTATAAAAAACGGTATTTGGAAATTGATATCAGGTGATCTGTTTAAAAAGTTACGTAAAAAGATTTTTTATCATCCCGGTACAGGCGATCAGCATCAAATTCGGATTGATATACACGGAACTGATGAAAAAGGGGATCGAAAACATATATATACCCATATTAAAGACCCTAAAGGACAAGCACATTTAACCGCTACAAGCGCTGCTGCTTTAGTTATGCAGTTGGCTGAGCACATTCAACGTGATCAAGATGATATTTTGATGATGGGAGAAGAGTTTTTATGTACTGAAAAGCTTAAAGCACTTTTACAGTCAGAAGATATTATTCTGAATGAGAAAAATGAAATATTAAAGTAATTCCTTTTAAGTTATCTTAAGTGACTGGAATAAGAAAGCTGATTAAACGAATCTTCCAGTCACCTGGTTAACCAGATGATTGTATTGCGTAAGAAGAGATAACAAAGCGGTAATTTGAAAGCGTTCAGTTTTTTAATGGTGTTGTTGTTATTTTAATGATAATCAAAGCTTAATTCATCTCGTTATTAATAAAAATATCAGGAGGGGATTTCATTATGCCGTTGTCTGAAATAAAGTTAAGCAATCATTTCAATATATCTCGCAATGTGATTTCCAGTTTAAGGACGCTGAGGAAATTGGATAATTATCATTGGGCTATTGCCCTTTCAAAAGATTATCTTGTTATAATAATTGCGATATATTTAAGTGTTGGTATAAGTTTCTGGTTCTACCCACTCTCTTTATTGATGATAGGTTCGACACAACGAGCATTTACTAATATATTACATTATTCATCTCATTATGTTTTAGCTAAAAACAAATTCCTGAATTATATCGCCGGAACTTTTTTATCTGGGCATTTGGTATTTCATTTGCTTAGTACTTATAAAGATCCTCATGTCAGGTATCATCACGCGCATTTAGGTGATCCAGAAAAAGATCCTGATTATAAATTCCATATAGATAGTGGGTTATATGATTTTAATCAAAATGATAAAGAGTTTTTTATACAAAATATATTATTAACACTTTCAGGATACAGAACATTTAAATATATAAAATATGTAATAGAAGACAGAATTAAATCAAGGAAAAATAAGGAGTTAAAAAAAGAAGAAAATAAAGTTGTAAAGAAAAAATCAGAAAATGATAAAGAATCAACTTTCTTTTTTATTTATTGGATTGTGATACTTTCAATCATTATTTATTCTGGTTGCTTCCTGTATTTTATTCTGCTTTGGATAGTTCCATTATTTACGGTTACAGTAGCTATTGGATGGATTATCGGCATAGCTGAACATTATCCTCTGCCTGCATCTGAAAAGGAGGCATTATTGCTAACACGAAATACAAAAGGTATTTGGTGGGAACGCTTTTTGTTTGGAAGGCATTATGATAATTATCATTTGGTACATCACTTGTATCCGGGTATTCCTCACTGGAACATCAAGAAAGCGCATATATATTTACTGAATGATCCCAATTATCAAAAATGGGATGATCTGTGGGGCGGAATATTTATCCGTGAATATCCGCACCAAGAAACGATGCTAAGTTACGCATCAAAGTATAGAAAATTCAAAAAAGAGAATAAAGAGGGGAGTTTTGCAAAACGCCTACTTTCTATTTGAGTATTTTTGAATATTTTTTATATAAAACGATTTAATCTAAACGGGGCTTTCAGGGCCCTATTATGGTTTTTGGGTATCAGGCAATCAGTTCCGGGAGATTTATACAAGATAACATAGCGATTTAAATTAGTTATTCTGTAACTGATTGTCTTTCACGCCCGGCTAATTAACAATCAGTTCCTTCGTTGAGTAAATAAAATCAATGCTTCAACGTTCAGTAAGGTGCTAAGAAGATATTCTATTTATTTTAAAATTAAAAACCCCGCTGTAGTATCTTATATTCGTATTCTTGAGCATTAAGCTGCGTTTGTAGCTGCATCATAAATGTATCTTGATGTTTAAATTCATTGCAAACGAATAAATCAAGAGCGGCATATTGATGTTCAGGCCATGTGTGAATAGTAAAATGTGACTCTGCTAATATTAGTGCGCCACTGACACCCCATGGTTGGAATTGGTGGAAATTATGAGTAACAACATTCAGCTCACATTGTTGGGCAATATCAAGCATGATTTTTTCAATGGCTGGTACAGATTTCAGTATCTCTGCATCACAATCTTTCATATCTATGATAATGTGAGTGCCAAGTTGTCGTGTATTATCCGATGAACCTACTTTTTCCTGACCACGATATTGAAATTTAGTGCCGTGACACTTATTACAAGTTGCCTCTATGAGCTGTTCTATCGTTAATATGCTCTTTCCGTGTCCAATGGTTACCATGTTATTACATGATTTACATTGGTAAAATTTTATACGGGGGTTAATTTCTCCAGTATAAATTTTGTCTGAATAATTATTTCCCCCTGAGATCGTCGGGTATGTTTGAGGTGTAACAGAAAGAACATAGAGATCGCTGACATTACTGATAATACTTCCGCCATGATATTTATTGAATTGCGGATAAATATGTTTGATAAGAAGATTCTGATTGTTGAATAACCTTTGAACTTCTTGGTTTTCCATTGGTTTTTTTTGACCAAAGGAGAGTAAAATCTCACTATTATCATTTTTAGTGAAACTAATAGCACGTGATAAAAATAGCTTTAATCCGCTCAATGTATAAGGTGGGTCTGTCAAAACGATATCAAAATTTTTAGTGTATACATTAGCGAGTTTTAGATTTAAGTATTCAGTATTAATGACAAAATCATTTTTCTCTGCGATATCTCGAATAAATGTGAGTAGATCTTGATCGATATCCTTGACAAAAATATTTTTTGAGCAGCCGTAGCCGAGCTTTTTAAATGCCATCATCAGGGCTAGGGAAGTCAAATCATCATCACCCAAAAATAAAATATTTTGTTTAAATACTCTTGGGTTATTAAGTAATAGCATTACCCGGCGTATTGATGTCTCTAATGTCGCATGTGCTTGATCTAACAAAACATTGACTTGAGGTCTGCTGTTATATATAGGCTCCAATAAAACGAAAAGCTCCTTCTCAAACTCTTCTCGTTTCTCCTCTGATGACAGCAAGTTATATTTATTTATATCAATTGTTCGGTATCCCAGTTCATCTTGTACGTATTTTACGCCGATAGGGTTTAACTTAAAAACACCTTTATTTTCAGCGTAATCATATTTTATTAATTCTTTTTTAAATGCGGAGATGATGGGAATAGGTAAACCGCTTTTTAATGAAATGTCTTTATTTGATGTACGGTCATATAAATATAAGCGTATTAATAATGTCTCTAGCACTTCAACTGGGTGTGACAACTCCATATTGTTTCTTATAACATTCAGCGTGTTCATGGTAATCTCTTTTTACGTGATTTACTAATTTCACAACGTAATTAAAACTCAGAATTATTAACCCAGATGTTTAAATTCCACTTGAATCTGCTACCGTTGTTCTTACTAAGATCTGCAATTTATCCCCCTCCCATAAATTCTGGAAATTTACTTATACTGTTTATAAATCCAACCATTATATAAGGGATTATAATTTTCAACTAGTTTCTATTACTCTTGGAAATAGTAAATAAGGGTAATATGTTTATGATTTTTCTCTTAACTGAATCCATCAGCATTGTGATATCTCTCGCAAATTTAATGTAAATATACTCAAGTCGGAGTATATATCTCAGGCCGGTTAGGGGCGAATCAATCAAATCTTTTTTTAAAACTAATGATAAAGAGTCTTTCCATTCCCACATCTTAAGACACCACTAGATAGCTCAAGAACATTATTATCTTCTTCATTTGGAATCTGAGTCAGAACACTATTTGGCATCATCAGCAGATAATGAACATGCTTTATTGCCATTATTAGTTTCTTTTAATGGCAATATTGTGATCTCAACGAATGTTATCTTTTCGCCTCTACAGGATTATGAGCCGGCAAGGTTAAATGATCCGTTTATCCGCTAGAAGCTGGATAAATTTTTCAGTGGAATTAGCGCCAGACAAATTTTGAGGATACATCTGTGAGGGCAATAACATGATTCGTTTTGAGGATAAGGTTGTCATTATTACCGGCGCAGGAAGCGGTATTGGGGAGGCTACAGCAAAACGCTTTTCACAAGAGGGAGCTATTGTTGTATTGGCTGGACGGGATACTGACAAGCTTAATCGTGTACTCAGTGAGTTGTCATCGGACAAGGCGTTGGTGATTCAGACTGATGTTGCAGATCGGGAATCGGTCAAAAATATGGTTGATGAAACGGTCAGTCATTTTGGCCGGATAGACATTCTGGTCAACAATGCGGGTTTGTATGTTGTGGGCGACTTATTGAGTACTTCACAAGAAGACGGTAATGCAGTCCTGGCTACAAACCTCAATGGCGTACTCAATTGTAGCTATTTTGCTTTACCTCATTTGCTGGAAAGCAAAGGGTGTATTGTCAATAACGCCTCTGTATCCGGGGTAGGGGGAGATTGGGGCAATGCTCACTATTGTGCAGCGAAAGGCGCTGTGGTGAATTTAACGCGTGCCATGGCACTGGATTATGGCTCACAGGGTATTCGCGTCAATGCGGTTTGCCCAAGTTTAGTATTGACGCCGATGGTCGCTTGTTTTGACGACGAAACCCTGAAACACTTCGATAGTCGTATTCCGTTGAAAAGGGCAGGTCAACCTTCCGAAGTTGCAGCCGCCATAGCATTTTTGGCGAGTGAAGATGCCAGTTTCATTAATGGTGTGAACCTGCCGATAGATGGCGGAGTAACCGCATCCAATGGTCAACCCAATTTTAGCTAACGATATTGTCCATTAAATAAGTGGTCGAAAGGTGGCTCCACAAATTGTGGAGCCACCTAATTTTATTTTATTCCTGAACGATAGTTGTTGGAGTTATTCAATAAGGTGAGTGATTTTGGCTTATAACTCTGGCTAATTCACATAATGTGGGATGAGTGAACAATGTTGCCAATGGAATTTCCATATTTTTCTCACGCATACGAGCCAACAATTGTATTGCTATCAGTGAATGGCCTCCCAACGCAAAGAAATTGTCATGGCGGCCTACCTGTTCCCGTTTCAGCAACTTCTGCCAGATCTCAGCCAGCGCAACCTCCACATCACCGAAAGGCGCTTCGTAACCGGACGTTGTTACAACAGCAGATTGGCTTGATGTCAGTGTATCTTGCGGTAAATCAGCCTGAATGGCGTTGAAATCGGCCAGTAATTGCTGACGTTCTGCGGCGGGTAAAGTGGAAATGCTCATGATGGAACGCAGGGGATCTCTTTCCAATGTTTCCACCAAATCAGTCAGGGCGGTGGTTATATCAGTAATCAGTCGTGTCGGATCGAGACCTGATACAACCTGAGCCGTCAACAGGAAACCTTTACCCAAATCATCTACAGCCAGATAGAGGGGATAGCTGGTTCTTTCTCGCCCTGTTACCAGACGTATACCTTCCCATAGGGTGTTGGTGACACTCGGTTGGCTATGGCGATAGTTAAGGAGTGTGTTAAAGAGCGGCAGGGGAGGCTTTACAGCACTACAGCGCTGAGCCAGTGCTAATGGTGCCTGTTCGTGTTCAAGTAACTGTGTCAAATTGCGGTAAGCAGTTTGCACGGTTTCTTGTACGCTGTTCCCTGCAAGTGAGATTCGGACAGGCAGGGTATTGATGAATAGTCCCGGAATCCGCTCAATGTCAACGCTTCCCTGCATACGTCCCAGCAAGACCGTGCCGAAGACGATATCATCTCGTCCGCTTATTTTTGCCAGAACTTGTGCCAACGCGACATGGAATAGCACTCCGGGACTAACCCCCTGCTGGCGCGCCTGTTTGCGGATAGCTCTGGCGAGTGCTGCATTAAGTGGCTTGATAACCTCCGTTGCCGATCTGCCTCCACTGTGTACATCCCGTATTCCGAAGGGCGCAGTCGGTGTATTCACATCAGCGAGTACTCTACGAAAATAGGTTTCGTGGTCTGACATCGGCACCCGCAAAGACTGGGCAATAAAATTGCGGTAAGGCAGTACAGGCGGCAATACAGGAGATAAGTGCCCGGTACGGTGGTGCAGCAGTTCGTTGATTTCGGCAATGATAAGATCCAACGAAATATGGTCATTGATTATGTGGTGACAGCAGAGAGCCAGCAACCATTCCCCTTGCTGCGGATCGTGGGCAATGTCAGCAGATAATAGCGGAGCCTGGCTTATATTGATGCGATGCCGGCAAGGATCGGTATGTGCCAGTAATTGAGACGACACGTCTTTATCGCCGTCTGGTACAAAGGTGTTGATGTGCAGGGATGCCTGACGCCAGACAACTTGCACCGGCTGTGCTAAACCTTGCCAGCAGAAGGCAGTACGCAGAATATCATGGCGGTTAATGATCTGTTGTAATGCCGCCAGAAAAGTATCAAGGCGTTCGCGGGTGTCGAAAGCGAACAAGAGGTGCAGCAGATAAACATCTCCCTGTGTTTGCAGGAGATGGTGGAACAGCATGCCTTCCTGTAATGGTGCAAGTGGATAAATATCCTGAATGTTGGTCATACCGTCGGGGATCGTGGCAGCGATAGTATCAATTTCATGTTGTGTCAGGGAAACCAGCGGCAGCATATCAGGCGTGATGGCAGTGCAACCATCAGGGATGAGATTGGGCGGCACGGTGAACGAGGTTGTATTATCCCCGATGCCCTGCATGATTTTCGCCATTTCAGCCAGTGTTGGTGTGGAAAACACGGTACGAATATCAAGGTGCCAGCCTTGGTTACGCAGCCGTTCGATCAGGCTGATGACCATCAGAGAATGACCACCCAGCTCAAAGAAATGGTCATAACGCCCGACTTTTTCCAACCCTAATAATGCCTGCCAGATTTCGGCTAACGCGATTTCCCTGTCACCAAGCGGGACTGCATAAGTGTGAGTCACGATAGACGCCTGATCCGGCATCGGCAACGCCTGGCGGTTGAGTTTGCCATTGGGGGCCAGCGGAAAAGCATCCAGTGTCACAAATGCACTGGGTAACATGTAGTCGGCAAGGTGCTGTGCGAGTTGCTGGCGCAGTTCTGCCGGCACCAGCTTCGTATTCGGTTCAGCGATCAGATAAGCCACAAGACGTTTATCCCCTCCTGTTTTTTCATAAGAAGCATCCTCGCGAGCAAGCACGATAGCTTCACGCACGCCGTGACACTGCATCAATCTGGTTTCGATTTCCCCCAGTTCGATACGGAAACCGCGCAGCTTGACCTGAAAATCATTGCGACCAAGGTATTCGATATTGCCGTCAGATCGCCAGCGGGCTAAATCGCCGGTCTTATACATACGGGCGTTGGGACGTTCGCTAAAGGGATCGGTAACAAATTTCTCTGCTGTCAGTTCTGGTTGGTTTGCATAACCCCGGGCGACGCCCATGCCTCCGATATAGATTTCGCCACTGACGCCGATAGGAACCGGCTGACCAAGAGCATCTAAAATATAGATACGGGTATTGGACAGGGGCCGGCCAATCGGAATGTTGTTGGTGATGGGAGGCATAGATTTGTTATCTGTCATCATTTCTTTATCTATCGCTATGGCTGTGGCCGTGATGGTAATTTCGGTGGGGCCATAGGCGTTGAACCAGCGGTAGGATTGGGTTTCTGGGCATGAGAACCAATCCATTAAATAGCGGTGCTCCACTTTATCACCCCCGACAATAACGATGCGTATATAGGGGCTGAAACCGCCGCGTCCTGCCTTCATTTCTTGTACCCAATGGTGCCAGAAGGCGGTTGGTACATTGATGATCGTCACTTTCTGTTCACGCAGAAAATCGACAAAAGCGCTATCCGGTATTTTGATATGGGATGGCCGCAGAACCAGCGTAGCGCCCGATGCCAGAGTAGGGAAAATATCTGACACTGAAATATCAAACGCGAAGGTCACAAATTGCAGGATACGATCGCCCAGACGGGGTTCACTCACCTGACAATGGGCATGAATAAGACTCACGACATTGTGATGTTCCAACATAACGCCTTTGGGATTGCCGGTTGAACCTGAGGTGTAGATGATATAGGCCAGATGGTGCGGTTGAAGCCCTGTCTGCTGGCTGTCAGGGTTAGAGGTCGGCTGTTTCTGCATGTTCTCTTGATGAATTTCATCATCTAACAGCCAGATGGGGATATCTTGTATTGGTAAGCGTGTTTGTAAATGTTTTTGGGTCAACAGTATTGCCGGTTTGCTGTCCGATAACTGATAAACCAACCGTTCAATGGGATAGTCTGGATCAAGTGGAATGTAACCGGCCCCGGCTTTTAAGATCCCGAACAGGCCAATGATCATATCCAAACCCCGTTCAACATGAATTGCGACACGATCATCAGGGAGTACACCAAAAGCAATCAGGCTGTGTGCCAGTTGATTGGCGCG
Organism: Xenorhabdus miraniensis; assembly: GCF_002632615.1. The sequence goes on along the minus strand of NZ_NITZ01000011.1, from coordinate 36,716 downwards.
TTGGTTCAGTTCGTCATAACTCAAGGATTGCGCTTCAAAAATTACCGCCGCTGCATCTGGTGTGCGTTGTACTTGCGTTTCGAACAATTGGTGAATCAACGTATCTTGTGAAAAATCGGCAACCGTATCTTGCAAAGATGGCGTGGTATTGAAACCGACCAATAACTGTTGGCGTTCTGCCACGGATAATATCGGTAAGCGTGCAATGGCTTGTGTCTCATCGGTTGTCATGGCTGTCAGCACATTAGTGAAATAACTCACCATGCGTTCAATCGTCTTCCGCTCGAATAGGCTTGACGCGTATTCCAGATAACCACTGATGTTATCTTGGGTTTCGGTCAGAGCCAGCGTCAGGTCAAAATAGGCACTGTGGTGTGGTGGGTCCATCAACGAAACAGATAAACCCGGCAATTCAAGGGCCTGTGTGGATGTATTATTTAGTGTAGAAGTATTATTCAGGGCCAGCATAACCTGAAAGATCGGGTTGTAACTCAGGCTGCGTTCAGGTTGTAGGGTTTCCACCAATTGTTCAAAGGGCAGGTCTTGATGTGCATAGGCTGCCAGTGCCCGCTCACGGACATGAGCGAGCAGATTTGCCACAGAGTCGCACGGTTCCAGTTCGACGCGTAAAGGCAATGTATTGACAAAAAAGCCGATCAATCCCTCAAGGTCACTCAATGAGCGATTGGCGACGGGGGTGCCAATAACGATATCGTCCTGTCCGCTTAAACGGGCAAGTACGATGCTCCAGGCTGTAAGCAGGGTCATAAATAACGTTGTATCCTGACGTTGTCCGAGTGCTTTGAGGGCAGACAATAAATCAGCATTCAGGTGAACGGGGACATGATCGCCTTTGTAATTCTGTTCTGGCGGGCGTGGGTGATCGATGGGGAGCGCCAGCAATGTCGGTGCGTTTTGAAGCTGCTTTTGCCAGAAATCCCGTTGGGCAGTGAAAACCTCACCTTGTAGCCATTTCTGTTGCCAGACGGCATAGTCCGCGTACTGGATGGGAAGGTGGGGTAAAGGATCGCCATATTCTCCTGATGCGGTACGGTAGAGAGCACCCAGTTCGCGGAGCAATATCCCGGTCGACCAGCCATCGGTGATGATGTGATGCTGGATAATAATCAGCACATGCTCTTCATCAGACAGTTGCAGCAATTGACCTCGAACCATTGGCTCATTAGCAAAATCAAACGGGGTTTGTGTTTCGAGTTCCAGCCATTCGTTAATACGGGCCAGGCGAGAAGTTTCATCTAATCTGCGCAGATCCTGACAGGTCAGAGAAAACCCCGTATCTGCGCTGTCGATATGTTGGTAAGGCTGCTCATCAATCAGGACAAAACGGGTGCGCAGACTTTCATGCCGGCTGACAAGATGGTCAAGCGCAGCCGTAATCGCAGTATGATCGAGGTGCCCGCTGAGATGCAGGACTATCGGGATATGATAGGCCAGATTGGTTTTGGTATTGAGGCGGGCAAGGAACCACAAACGCTGTTGGGAGAAAGAGAGTGGCAGAGGCTGACCGCGATCAGCAGCAGGAATAACGATTTGGGTTGTCACAGGCGTGTCGATGAGCAAGATAGCCAAATCGGACAGAACAGGGTGAGAAAAGAGTTGCTGCAAGTGTAATTCCCGCGCCAGTTTCTGGCGTATTCGCGCGGCAAGTTGGATGGCGAGCAGGGAATGACCACCGAGTTCAAAGAAATGATCATGACGACCAACTTGTTCCAATTTCAGCAGCTCTTGCCAAATCTCAGCCAGTTTAATTTCCATATCTCCGATGGGGGCTTCATAGTGACGGGTCACGAGTGCCGTCTGGTCGGGTATTGGCAGTGCCTGACGGTCGAGCTTGCCATTGGGTGTCAATGGAAAGGCATCAAGCGTCACAAAGGCACTGGGCAGCATATACTCGGCAAGGTGTTGGGCTAGTTGCTGGCGTAATTCTGCCGGCACCAGTGTCGTATTGGGTTTAGCAAGGAGATAGGCAACCAGACGTTTTTCGCCCGGTATGTCTTCCCGGGCAGTCACAACGGCTTCGTGCACATCGTGACATTGCACCAGCCGGGTCTCAATCTCGCCAAGTTCGATGCGGAAGCCGCGGATCTTGACCTGAAAATCATTGCGACCAAGATATTCAATATTCCCGTCAGGTAACCAACGAGCCAGATCGCCACTTTTGTATAGACGGGCATCGGGATCTGAAGAAAAAGGATCAGAGATAAAGTGTCTTGCAGTGAGTGCTGGAAGATTCAGATAACCGCGGGCGACCCCGGTTCCGCCAATGTAAATCTCACCGGTAACCCCTATTGGAACCAGTTTTCCGTGGCTATCGAGAAGATAAATCTGGGTATTGGCGATGGGTTTCCCGATAGGTATCCGTCCGATATAACGATCCGGCACACATTGCCAAGCGGTAACATGAACCGCTGCCTCAGTAGGACCATATAAATTGTGTAACTGGCAGTGAGCAAAATGGGACAGACAGGGTTGCTGCAAGATGTAAGGAAATGCTTCACCACTGCATAAAATGTGGCGCAGGGAAGGACAGCGTCCGGCGGGAATAGCATGGAGAAATCGTTGTAGCATGGCAGGCACAAAATAGATGATAGTAATCCTGTGCTTTTCTATCTCGGACAGTAAATAGTGCGGATCTTTATGGCCATCGGGGTGAGCCAAAATTAATTGGGCGCCAAACATCAGGGGCGGGAATAGCTCCCAAACGGAAACATCAAAACTGAATGGTGTTTTCTGCAAGACACGATCCTGCGCGGTGAATTGATAAGTCTTCTGGGCCCAGAGTAAACCATTCACGACACCGCGATGCTCATTCATTACCCCTTTGGGCACGCCCGTCGAACCAGAGGTATAAATGACATAGGCCAGATGGCGTGGTGTTAGGCCGAAAGTTTGGGGGTCCGGGTTGCTGGTTGGCATGTCCGCCATCAGGAATGCAAGATTATTGAGATCTAAAATCGGTACGGTGCTGGCGAGCGGATTGGTTAATGTTGTTTGGGTGAGCAAGGCAACAGGAGCCGCATCCTCAAGTAGATAGGCCAGTCGTTCGGCAGGATAGCCTGGATCGAGCGGGACATAGGCACCGCCGGCTTTCAGGATAGCGAGTAATCCCACGACCATGGCAAGGCTACGTTCAGAACAAATCGCTACCCGATCATCCGGGCGGACACCTAAGGCAATCAGATAATGTGCTAAACGATTGGCCTGACGGTTCAGTTCAGCATATGTCAATGATTGTTCTTCAAAGGTGACAGCAATCGCATCAGGATTGTGCTGCACCTGCTTTTCAAACTGCTGGTGGATAAGTGTGCTTTGCGGGAAATCGGCTGCCGTATTATTGAAATCCACCAGCAACTGTTGACGTTCCCTAACGGGCAAAATCGAAATATCCAAAATCGGCTGGTGGGGGGAGGTTTCCAGCGCTCCGACCAACCCCGCCAGAGCCGTTGTCATATAGCCGATCAGACGAATCGGATCAATATCCGATACGGTTTGGGCAACCAGACTAAATCCATCACCCCAATCATCGACAAACAAACCGATAGGATAATTAATTCGTTCTTCTTGCGTCAGCAAACGTATGCCTTCCCATTTAGCAAAGGTGGTCTCTGATTGACTGTGACGATAATTGAGTAGGGTATTGAAGAGCGGCAAAGGTGGTATTACGCCGCTACAATATTGGGCTTGCGTTAGTGTTGCCTGTTCGTGCTCCAGCAACTTCATCAGACTGAGATAAGTTTCTTGAACGGTCGTCTGGGCGCTGTTATCCGTAAGCCTGATCCGAATGGGTAAGGTATTAATCAGCAGGCCCATGACCTGAGCAATGTCCGTACCGCCCTGCATGCGTCCCAGTAATACCGTGCCAAAGACCACATCATCACGCCCACTTACTTTTGCCAGAACCAGAGCCAGAGCAACATGAAACAATATACTGGGGCTGACACCCTGACGTTGGGCCTGGGTGCGGATAGCTTTGGCAAGTAGCGCATCAATGGGTTGTTTGGTCTCCGATATCTGCCTGTTCCCACTGTGAATATCCAGTATCCCAAAAGGCGCCGTCGGTGCATCTACATCAGAGAGCACGTTACGGAAATAGGCTTCGTGAGCTGAGGTTGGCGTCTGCAAGGATTGGGCGACAAAGTGACGATAAGATAATATCGGGGATAATTTTTCATAATGGTGATTATCAAGATACTCACTGTTCGTATGGCTAACCGTATGGCTACGTAATAATGTGCCGATTTCATTAATGATACGTTCCAGTGTTATATGATCACAGGCTAAATGATGGATGCACAAAGCCAGTAACCACTCATCCTGATGTGGATCATAGGCAATATCGGCTGAGAATAGCGGGGCCCGGCTCACATCAAGGCGGTACTGATTGGGATCAGTGTGTGACAGTAATTGGGAAAGGATATCCTGTTCGCCATCCGGTAAAAACGTATTAATGCTCAAAGATGCCTGCCGCCAGACGACTTGCACCGGCTGGGCCAATCCCTGCCAGTAGATTGATGTGTGCAGAATATCGTGACGGTCAATGACTTGTTGTAAAGCCGCCAGAAAGGCATCCAGCCGTTCGCGGGTGTTGAAGGCAAGCAAGTTGCGTAGCAGGTAAGTATCTCCCTGTTTCTGCAACAGATAATGGAACAAAATGCCTTCCTGCAATGGCGCGAGCGGATAGATATCCTGAATATTGACAGCACCACCAGGAATAGTGGCGGCGATGGCATCAATCTCTTGTTGGGATAGGGAAACTAAAGTCAACATGTCGGGGGTAATGGCAGTACAGCCGTCAGGGATGAGATTGGGCGGTGCAGTGAACACCATCGTATTTTTTTGTCCCCTGTTTCCCTGCACTGTATCCGCCTGAGCGGGTAGTAGTGCTTTTGCCATCTCGTTCAGTATCGGCTTGGTGAATACAATCTGGATATTAAGAATCCATCCCAGATCGCGCAGTTGTTCGATCAGGCTAACGGCTATCAGCGAATGCCCGCCAAGCTCGAAAAAATGATCGTAGCGGCTGACATGTTTCACTCCGAGCAACCTTTGCCAGATTTGGCTCAGGGTGGTTTCTGCATCCCCGATAGGGGCCTGATAATTGCGTGTGACAATTGCAGTATGATCGGGTTTGGGGAGAGCCTGACGGTCGAGTTTGCCATTGGGTGTCAGTGGAAAGGCATTAAGTGTCACAAAGGCGCTGGGTATCATGTATTCGGCAAGATGTTGAGCGAGCTGTTGGCGCAATGCCATTGGCTCTAGTTCAGTATCCGCTTTAGGCAGTAAATAGGCGACCAGATGTTTTGGCGCCGATCTATTTTCATCGGAAAGATTTTCGCCAGTCAGCACCACAGCTTCACGCACGCCGTGGCATTGCCGCAGTCTTGCCTCGATCTCTCCCGGCTCAATGCGGAACCCACGCAGTTTGATTTGAAAATCATTGCGGCCGAGATATTCAATCTTGCCATCGTGTAACCAACGCCCCAGATCACCGGTTTTGTACATACGTCGGCTGTGCACAGAAGAGGAGAACGGATTGGCGAGAAAACGTTCGGCAGTGAGTTCGGGCCGGTTCAGATAGCCGCGGGCAACACCGGCACCAGCAATATAAATCTCCCCCACGACTCCCAGTGGAACGGGTTGACCGTAAGTGTCAAGGATATAGATTTGGGTATTGGCGATGGGATGACCAATCGGCGGCGCATGATTTTCCTGATTATCAATGCCTTCCTGATTATCAATGTCTTCCTGATTATTAATGTCTTCCTGACTCTTACATTGGCAGATGGTGGAACAAACGGTGGTTTCCGTCGGGCCATACGCATTGAGCATTTTCCGTCCTTTTGCCCAGCGTTTGACCAGCGTAGGTGGACATGCTTCCCCTCCCACAATTAAGGTTTGCAGTGTTGGCGGGAGGGTATCCATTGTTGCCAGAGCGGTAGGGGACAAGAGGGCGTGAGTAATGGCATGCGTCTCTAAATAGTGAGTCAGCGTTGTTCCCGGCAGAAGATGCTCCCGTTTGGCAAGGTAGAGGCGAGCTCCCGCCAATAGTGCCATATAACATTCCCAAATACAGGCATCGAAACTGTTTGAGGCAAACTGCAAGATTCGGCTGTCTGGAGTGATGGCGAGTGTGTCTTGCTGAGTGGTAATCAAATTACCCAAACTGCGATGTTCGATCATGACGCCTTTAGGTTGCCCTGTGGAGCCAGAGGTATAAATGACATAAGCCAGATGACGGGAAGTCAGCCCCAGTGCTTGCACCTCTGGGTTTTCTTCCGAACTTTCACCCAAAACAGAATATTCCGGAGTATCAAGTAGCAGGGTTGGCAGATGACTGTTCCACGTTTCGGCCGCCATTGTTTGAATAATTGTCGTCTGAGTCACCAGAGCCACGGGGGTTGAATCATTGAGCATATAGATCAGCCGCGTGGCCGGATAAGTCGGATCGAGTGGCACAAACGCGCCACCAGCCTTGAGGATACCTAATAAGCCGACCACCATTTCCAGACTGCGCTCAATACAAATCGCCACCCGATCATCAGGACGAACGCCAAGGGAAATTAGGTGGTGTGCCAGACGATTGGCACGTTTGTTCAATTCATCGTAGCTCAGCGATTGCCCTTCAAAGACCACGGCAATGGCATCCGGTGTACGCTGCGCTTGTGTTTCGAACAGTTGATGAATCAGCGTATCCTGCGGGAATTCTGCTTGGGTGGCGTTGAAATCCACCAATACTTGCTGGCGCTCAGTGTCGGGCAGGATAGGCAGATTGACTATTTTTGTATCCGCCAGAGAGGGGATCTCCAGAGAAGTGAGAGCGGCAGCAAGCAAGACGGCAAGACGGGACTGGAGCGCCATAACTTCCGTGATATTCAGGTAATCAGGAGAAAAATAGAATTCAATGGAAATCGGGGAATCGGTATCTTCAGGGCGGGCGGTGTTTATGTATTGTTTGATTCTGATACAAAGCGGATAGGGGGCACCAGAATGCAGGTCGAAAAGTTTGACGCTGGTGTTCTCTCCTTCCATATGCAGATCTGTTTTAAACGGTTCGAGAGATAACGTCACATCAAATAATCGCGCATTCCCGGCTTTTTGCCGGGTGTGTAGTTGCCGGTTGAACTCTACGATGGGAAAGCGTTGATGTTCATGGCAAACACTCATTTCGGTTGCAGCTTTGTGCATGACATCACGAAACGTATCCTCCGGTGAGAGGGTGATGCCAATGGGGATCACGGTTGCGAACATTCCCATCGTGCACTTTTGTCGCGTATTTTTGCGGTTGTGCAAGGGACTGCCGATGACAATTCTGTCTGTATCTGCTGTTCGTGCGAAATAGCAGGCCAGAATGGCATACATGAAATGCAGGAAGGGTAATCCCCGTCCGCCAACCGCCTTTTCGATGCGTTTAAAAAGTGTCTGGTCGATTGGCCAACGAACAGGCTGAGACGCAATGGGTTTAGCTTGTTTGTGGTTTTTGGTGTTATTGAAATTGACAGGCTGGAGTAAGGGAGGAGGCAGATTTTCATAACGTTTCAACCAAAATTGCATGTCCTGTGAATAGTGTTCAGAAGCAAGATAGTTGAGGTTATCCGTAATAAAATCAAGATAAGAGTGAGCAGAGTTGTTCAGTGTTTCTCCTTTCATCAGGTGGTTATAGGCATTGATAACTTTGTCAAGGAGTATGAATATACCCGTGCCATCAATGATCAAATGATGACAGCAGAATTGCCAGTACCGGCAGGTATTGCTGACCCGCAATAATTTGGAACGCCACAGCGCCTCGTCCAAGTGAAATGGGCGCATGAACTCGGCATCCATATATTGTTTTGCTCTGATGTCAGCGTCTGGATACGATGAAAAATCGTGTATATCCACGACCACAGGGAGAGAATGAACACTCTTCTGAGTGGGCAAAGCATGGGTGTCGATCAGTTGCAAACGCAAAGCGTCATGGCAATAAACAACGGCTTCAAAGGCACGGGCAAATAATGCTTCATTAAACTCCCCTTCAATGCAGATGAAAAGGCTGAGATTGTAGTTGGAAGAATTGGGATGAATCGCCTGATCAAACCAGATAGCTTGCTGAGGAGAACTAAGAGGATAAGTATGCGAGGAGAGAGAATGGTTATTACGAACTGCTGAAGAAGTTTGTGAAGAGTTGTTATGTAACATGCTCATTTCTCCTTTATGATAGTTCTTTTTTGTAATAGTAACCTTATGAAATTAAGTTAACTGAAATAAATACCGTATGTCGATATTTTTTATTATCGGGAGGTTAATCGTCACTGCGGGTGCTGTGGTGCATGGGTGAAGAACATATCAGGGCAAGGTGATTAAACAGCTGTTTATTGGGAAATCAGTTCATAAATAATCACCGCTAAACGGTCGAACATTTCTCCGAATAACCGCTCTGTAAATGGCACCAGCATTGGGAACAACAGGGAAAGAGTGAAAATACCCACTGTCAGAGTCAGGGGAAATCCGACCACAAATACAGAAAGCTGGGGAGTCATGCGGTTCAACATGCCTAAAGAGAGGTTCAAAACCAAGAGCAGAGTAATCATTGGCATCGCAAGCATCATGCCATTGACAAAGATCAGGCTGGCACTTTGAGCTAATAACAGAAAACCTTTTGGATTCAATTGAGTTGATTGAATGGGGATGGAATAAAACGTATCTGCCAGAATAGACAGCAACCATAAATGCCCGTCAAACGCTAAGAACAGCAGCATCATCAGCATGTTCAGAATCCGAGCTAAAATAGGCATATTCGGGCCACCGGTAGGATCAAAGAATGTGGCGAATGAAAGCCCCATTTGTAAACCAAGCACTTCACCGGCATGTCGTACCACCGCAAAAGCAACCTGAATGGTTAATCCCAAAGCCATACCGATCAATATTTGTTGTATCAGAACCCAAATGCCGGGGACGGAAAAAACAGGAATTTGGGAAGAAGGAAGACCCGGAACCAATAAGGCGGTGATAGCTAACGCCAAGCCTATTCTGACTTTTATCGGCATCTGTTTTTCACTGAAAATTGGCGCTATGCTAAACAGCGCCAATAGACGTACCAATGGCCAGAAAAAATCACTGACAAGGCGGGAGAGCGTTTCGCTATCGAACGGGATCATGGTTAACCGATCATAGCCGGAATGCTGCTAAACAATGTACGCATATAGTCCAGAAGCAAGTTCAGCATCCATGGCCCCGCGATAATGATAGTAACGACAACGGCCAGGATTTTCGGAATAAACGATAAAGTCATTTCGTTTACCTGCGTTGCCGCTTGCAATAAGCTGATGATCAAGCCACAAATCAAAGCAGACAAAAGAAGTGGGGCAGCTAATGCCAACGCGACTTTCATTGCCTCAACACCAAGGCCCATTACCGATTCTGGAGTCATAATTTTCTTAAACCGTTTTTTTTAATCTTTTTCCAATAGATCCACGCTAGACGTAAAAACTTTGCGCCAGTGAGCCAAGCAACAATTGCCAGCCATCCACCAAGACAAACAGCATCAGCTTAAACGGCAGCGATATGGTGGCAGGCGGAACCATCATCATCCCCAAGGCCATTAGCACACTGGCAACAACCAGATCGATGATCAGGAACGGAATGAAGAGGGTAAAACCAATCTGGAATGCCGTCTTTAATTCGCTGGTAATAAATGCAGGGACGAGCACACGCATTGGCACAGAGTCCGCAGTTTCAAAGGCGTCTTGGTTTGCAAGGCGGGCAAACAGAGCCAAATCGTTTTCTCGTGTCTGGCGCAACATGAATTGGCGCAGAGGCTTCGAACCGTTATCCAGCGCGGCTTCCAGTGTGATCTTATCTTCACTGTAGGGCAGGTAAGCGTCTTGGTAAACCTTGTCAAATACCGGTGCCATGATGAAAAACGTCATAAACAGGGCTAGGCCCAGCATCACTTGGTTAGGGGGCGCAGACGGTGTTCCCAGTGCGTTACGCAGTAAGCCCAGAACAATAATAATGCGGGTAAAACTGGTCATCATCAGCAAAGCCGCAGGAATGAACCCCAAAGCTGTGATGAAAATTAGGGTTTGGACTGGCAGTGACCAGCTTTGTCCGCCGTTGGGTAAAGGCTGGCTGATGATGCCGGGCAACTCGGCAGCGGCGTTCATGGGGAACAGTGGCAGTAAGAGTGCCATAAACAGAGTTGCCAAACGCATCATATTAAGCTGTGAGACAAATTTTTTGCCAGTCATAAAGAAAACGCTATTTTTCATCATCGTCCTTGTCGTTCTTGCTTTTTCGCTGGAGCGTATTTTTCAACATCTGGCCGAATGGCAGTGACGTGAGTGCGGCATCCTTTCCCGCGTGATCAGGTGGCGCAGGCATTTGATGCAGCATATTGATTTGCTGGGATGTCACACCCAGTACCAGCCAGTTGTCTTCGACTTCCACCACCACGACCCGCTCTTTCGGCCCGAGAGAACAGCTCGCCTTAACATTCAGCAATCGATGATTTTTGTTTCTGGCTGGGGCAAGACCTAAACGGCGAACTAGCCATGTCATGAAGAAAATCAGCAATAAAATCCCCCCCAGCGCGCTGCTGATCTGCATCAGTGTCTGGCCGGCCGGGAGAGGTTCGGTATTGCCTGTCGTATTAACGGGTACGGCATCAGATGCCGTACCACGTTGAAAAGAAACATTAAGGGAAGGCTGGTTCGCCATCATAGTTAACGACTCAAACGACGCATACGCTCAGAAGGAGTGATGATATCCGTGATACGGATACCGTATTTATCGGATACGACAACCACTTCTCCCTGTGCAATCAAATAGCCATTGATCAGAATATCCAGTGGCTCACCTGCCAGACCATCAAGAGGGACGACTGACCCTTGTGACAGTTTCAGCAGTTGTTTGATAGTCATTTTGGTACGTCCCAGCTCAACCGAGAGCTTAACGGGAATATCCATGATCAGATCAATATCGGAGAGCTGGGCAAGTGCATCCTGCGGTTCCAGATTCTCAAAAATTGACGCGCCGCCGTCAGAGGTTTGCTGTGCGGCCTGTTGTTCCAGCGCTTCTGCCCACATATCGTCAGTCGATCCGTTATCTGCGGGTTGTTTAGCATCACTCATTGGGCTTTTCCTCATCCAGAGCAGTTAAAACAGGGTTAATCAGGTGTTCAACACGCAGGGCATACTGCCCGTTTAGTGTTCCATATTGACTGGTGAGCACAGGCACACCATCAACGTGAACGATTAGGCGTTCAGGTTTTTCAATCGGCAAAACATCGCCACTTTTCAGTTCGAGTATCCTTGACAGCCGCAGTGGGATATCAACAAAGTTTGCAACCAGCTCTAATTCTGAATGCTGAACTTGTTTCACCAGACTTTCACGCCACAATCCCTCTTCCTGACGGACATTTTCCACTGGTGGATTGGTCAGGCGTTCGCGCAGGGGTTCGATCATGGCGAATGGAATACAGATGTTGAATTCGCCGGTCAATGCACCGATCTCCACCTGAAACGGTGTGGTAACCACGATATCGTTCGGTGAGGTGGTGATATTGGTGAATTTTATCTGCGTTTCGGAACGCACATATTCCACTTCAAGTTTAAAGATAGAATCCCAGGCGTCACGATAGGCATCCAGCGCCAGTTTCAGCATTCGGTTGATGATCCGCTGTTCGGTATAGGTAAATTCACGGCCTTCCACCTTGGTTGGAAAACGACCATCACCCCCGAAGAGGTTATCAACAGCGATATAAACTAAGCTTGGCTCGAAAGCGAATAGTGCGGTTCCTCTTAATGGTTTCAGGTGAACCAGATTGAGATTGGTTGGCACGGCCAGATTGCGGGCAAATTCGTGATAAGGCTGAACTTTGATGGCACCGACCGTAATATCCGGGCTGCGGCGCAGCATGTTAAACAGCCCCATCCTGAATTGGCGGGCAAAACGTTCATTGATGATTTCCAGTGACTGCAAACGTTCGCGTACAACACGACGTTGTGTATTGGGATCGTAAGGTCGAACCTCATTTTCTCCAGACGCAGTTTGTTCTACGTCATCAGCAGAGGCACTGTCACCATTGAGCAGAGCATCGATCTCTGCCTGTGAAAGAATATTGTCACTCATTGTGATTATCGCAGAATAAACGTGGTAAACAACACATCGGTGATTTCCTGATCAGACTCACCGGGTATTAGTGTCGGGTTTAATGTCTGTTTGATTTCTGCCACCAAACGCATTTTGCCGTCATCTTTTGCCAGTTCGGTGGCTTTTTGGCGAGATAATAACAGCAACATACGGCTACGAATTTCTGGCAGATAATCATGGAGTCGCTGACGGGTTTTTTCGTCAGACAGGCGTAATGTCACGCCAACATACAGGACGCGGTCGAAATGATCTTCGTCATCGATCAAATTGACGGTAAAAGGCTCCAAGTTCATAAATACAGGGGCATTGATGACTTTGGTTTTTTCTGAGCTGTTATTGGCTGACTGGCTCATTGTCCACCAGCTATACCCTCCGATGGCGGCACCAAGAACAGCGATCAGTATTAGCAGTATCATCCAAATTGGATTTGTGCGTTTATGCTCGTAGCTATAATCAGACATGGACAGACAAATTCCTGTTTTTCGTTGCGGATAAGTCGCCGCGCATTCCGTGGCGGATCTCCTTATCCATCAAAATCGATATCAATTATCCCGCGTCTTTGTTCCGGCAATAGCGGGAACAAACGGAGAAAAAACCATTAACTCACACGTTTGTTATCGGCCCTTTTTCATTTTATTACAGTGCATCCTGAAATTAGGTGAATAATCAGGCAAAAGTATCAACACCTCCCCGGGTTGAGGCGAGTTGCTGAGGTGTCAGCCTGATGGCTGAATCATGAGCAGCGGTAACTCCGGTTGAGGCCACTAAACCATGACGTTGAGTATTGGCATGGGAGTTGGAATGATCACTATTCTGGTTATTAGCTTGGTTACTGGCGTGATGTTCTTGTTGCCAGTTCCCTTGGGCATCACTACTGACACTGCTTTGAGCCAATTGAATGCCACTTTCTGCCAGTGAGTGGCGAAGTCCCGGCAAAGCAGCTTCCAGAGCAGCACGAACATTCTGATGAGCAGAAACAAAGTGCAATTGTGCCTGATTATCTTCAACACTCATGCGGACATGCAGTGCCCCCAGTTCTTGAGGATGTAAACGAAGCTCAGCCTGTCGCAATCCATTACGGTTAAAGAACAACACGTGCTGATTGAGTTGTTGTTGCCATTCTTCGCTGCCAAGATGGGCACTCAATAAAGGCGCAGTTGTGCTATTCAACTGAAATTGACCCGTTGCTTGTTGCCCGCCTGAAAGCAGGGGAGAAGCTGCCAATACCGCAGGTGAGTCGATGGAAGCGGTTTCTATTGTAGCTGCCGTCAACGCAGGAGCGCCCTGAATTGCCATTTGAAGCAGATTCAGCTCCTTGCCACTGTTTTTTGAAGAAATATTGTTTGAAAAAATATTGTTCGAAGAAATATGGTCTGAAGAAATATTTTTGGAGAGAGTATTGTCATACCCTGCTTTATTAGTGGCAGCCAGTTTTACTTGATCGGCGATTGGTGTGAGCACAGGACGAGCGTCGGCAGAGTTCTCTGTTTTGTTACTGAGTGCAATATCTTGTGCAGCAGAAAATTGGATAGCTCTGTCTGGTGCCGTCTCTTTAGATTGTTCAGAGAGAGATTGTTCAGAAAGATCTGTGCCGGCAACTTTGGTGTCTTTGATATCGTTGCCCAGTAACGTCTGGACAACACTGTTTTCATCATCCAGCAAGCTATTTTCCATTAAGCCATCTGTACTTTCTTGAAAAGCCGCAGAATTTGCAGAAGGAGTGACCAGCCCGGCAATTTGGATCGGAATAACAGCACTTAACGCTTCGGCTGACAAAAGATCTTCATCTTTCAATACGGCAAATTCGGCACGGTTTTCTTGTAAGGCAACTTCCGCCTGCAACTTATCTGTGACCACCGCATTATCTGATGCAGGCTGCAATGGTGACCATTCGCCCTGCGCTGTTTTGTCAGCAGCAGATTTTCCCTCTTTCAGACTATTTTTATCCGCCTGAGCAGTGTGCTTCCGCATAGAGGCTGTTTCTGCATTGAGAAGTTGCCCAAATTGAGAGGAAGGGTTACCGTTCGCGGGTTCATTTAAAGTCGGCAGACTTTTTTCCGGGCCTTTATTCGTGAGTTTTAAATCAGTAGGCAAAAGAGTGAGATTCATTGTTTCATTCTCCGTTGTGCACCACGTTGTGCGTACTCGTCCATTTGTTTTTGCTCCATGCGGTTCTGGTGTAACTTCAAATTATGCTCTGCCCGTTGTTGCAGTGTGTTGAAGGCGTTCAGACGCTGCTGTTTTTCCTGCCATTGTGACATGGCTTGCTCAAGTCGTTTTTTCCACTGATTGAGCTGTAATCTGTGCTGTTCAATTGCCATTTCCAGCGTTTTCATAAACTGCTGATAATTTTGCCAGGTTGAGCAGGACATGCCACTGCTGAGAGTGTCGTTCAAACGGGTACGATATTCATCCTGATAACTCATTAACGCCGCGAGTTGTTGCTCCATTTGTTGGTGACTTTGCCTGATTTGTGCAAGTTGTGATGCGGCTTTTTCCGCCGCAGCTTGGGCAAGTTCGCGCAAAGTCACGAGAGGGGAGTGTTGTTGCATGTATTTCCTCGTTTAAATCACCAAACAGACATAAGCGTTACTGAATTACATCAATAGTAAAGTTATATCGGCACCGTACCGGCAAACGTTATACTCGTTGGCAAAAAACTCCTCGATGACATTCCCGTAGGTAACATTCCCATAGGTAACATTTCCATAGGTAAAATGTTAGATTGGCAATAGCTGTTGAAGCTGGGTACAGGCTGCATCGTACTCACTGCGTTCTTCAATGCCCTGTTGCAGGAACTGAGCCATATGCGGATAAAGTTCAATCGCTCTGTCCAGTAAGGGATCACTGCCCGCCGCATAGGCACCAACGTTGATCAAATCACGGTTGCGCTGGTAGCCGGAAAGCAACTGTTTGAAATGTTGCACACGTCGATAATGGGTATTGTCGATCAGGGCAGTCATGGCACGGCTGATGGAAGCCTCAATATCAATGGCAGGGTAGTGACCAGACTCTGCCAGTGAACGCGATAGCACAATATGACCATCTAAGATAGCGCGAGCCGCATCGGCAATCGGGTCTTGTTGATCGTCACCTTCTGTCAGTACGGTATAAAATGCAGTAATTGAGCCGCCGTCGCTGACGCCATTGCCGGCCCTTTCCACCAGTGCGGGTAATTTGGCAAATACAGAAGGAGGATAGCCTTTGGTGGCCGGAGGTTCGCCGATAGCCAGTGCAATTTCGCGTTGTGCCATGCTGTAGCGGGTCAGAGAATCCATAATCAGCAGGACATGTTTACCGCGATCGCGGAAATCTTCAGCGATACGGGTCGCATAAGAGGCTCCCTGCATGCGCAACAATGGCGAAACATCAGCAGGAGCGGCGACAACAACAGAGCGTGACAACCCTTCCACACCCAAGATATTTTCAATAAAGTCTTTAACTTCCCGACCACGTTCACCAATCAGACCCACTACGATCACATCAGCCTGGGTATAACGTGCCATCATGCCGAGCAGCACACTCTTACCAACACCTGAGCCGGCGAATAGGCCCATACGCTGCCCACGCCCGACGGTCAGCAGGGCATTAATGGCACGGACGCCAACATCCAGTACATTGCTGATGGGAGTTCGTTGCAGGGGGTTGATTGGAGTGGTTGTCAGGGGAGCACGATAGCCTGTATCAGGTGCGGGTAAGCCATCAAGGGAGCGTCCGGCACCATCCAGAACCCTGCCAAGTAATTCAGGCCCCAGAGGCAGGCGGCGTCCGCCTCCCGCATCTTCACCATAAGAACGGGCATAGACGCGGGCACCCGGCACAATGCCTTCCAGTTCTTCC
Source organism: Xenorhabdus miraniensis (assembly GCF_002632615.1). Next base: position 20,726 of record NZ_NITZ01000011.1, on the reverse strand, counting down.
AATGGCATCAACAACAACTTTTCACCATTGAAGCCAACAACTTCACTTTCAACCTCTTCAATGGTGTTGCCATTCTGACGTTCGATCAGACAAGTCGCACCGAGGGGCATGTGCAAGCCAGTGGCTTCCAGCACTAAACCTGTCGCGCGGGTCAGGCGTCCGTAACGGCGTACTTTCGGGGTTTTTTCCAGACGCTTTTCCAATGAATCCAATGTTGTCAGCCAGCGCCCAAGTCTTGCCGTCATCACAATTCTCCCGGTGCTGCCAGACGGCACATTTCGTGCCAGCGGGTTGCTAAACTGGCGTCCATATCGCCTTCATCGGCACTGACTTTACAGCCGCCCGGATGCAGTTTGTTATCTGCAACGAGACGCCAGCCATGTAGTGCCAAAACTTCCCCTAGTTGTTGTTCAACCAGAGAAATATTTTGTGGGTGGACACGCAACTGTGGTTTTCCACTGAACATAGGCTCCTGTTGGATAAACTCACGGATCTGATTCAGTAGGGCAGTGCCATCACAAACAGCGGGCTGCCCTAAAATATGGTGAGCAGCCGTTAGTGAAAGTTGCATTAAACGCGAAGCAATAACCGTATCCAGACCATCCAGCGAATGGCTAAAATCTGTCAGCAATGCTTGCCATTGTTCGATAACCACTTGCTGTTGTTGTATGGATTCCTGCAAGCCTTGTTCCAGTCCGGCCTTTCGGCCTTCCTGGAGTCCTTGTTCATAACCCTGAGTCTGGCCTTCTGCAATGCCCTGCATATGACCTGCCTGACGGGCCTGTTCTTTCAGCTCATCCAGCATTTTTATTTGTTCCAGCAGCCGTTCCTGTTCGCTTGGCTCCTCTGTCTCGTCCACCGGTTCCAGTTTCGCCCGCAGTGTATCCCACAGATTCAATTCGTTTGGTTGCCACGGCTGCCAGCTTCCATTATTTGGCTTATCAGACATAGGTATCGTCACCACCATTCAGGATCATTTCACCGCTTTCTGCCAGACGACGCACCACAAGCAGGATGGATTTCTGTTCTGCTTCCACTTGGGACATACGAACCGGGCCACGGTTTGCCAAATCATCACGCATGATTTCAGCAGCACGCTGCGACATATTGTTGAGGAAGTGATCGCGCAATGCCTGATCGCAACCTTTCAATGCCACAAGCAGGGAATCGGCCGGAATTTCCTGCAACAGGCGCTGGATACTGCGATCGTCCACGCCGATAAGGTTTTCGAACAGGAACATTTCATCAATGATTTTCTGTGCCAGTTCGTTATCGTAAGTGCGGACTGCATCAATGACGCCTTCTTCCTGCTGGCTTTTCATCAGATTGATGATTTCTGCCGCAGTACGAATACCACCCATTTTGCTGCGTTTCAGGTTCTGACCATCCAGCAGGTTATTCAATACTTCTGTTAATTCTGCCAGTGCGGATGGCTGTACGCCGCCAAAGGTAGCGATACGAAGCATGACATCATTGCGCAGACGATCATCAAACAGAGCGAGAATATCGGCTGCCTGACCACGATTCAGGTGAACCAAAATAGTGGCAATGATCTGTGGATGCTCGTCGCGGATCATATCGGCCGCCATTTGCGGTTCCATGAAGTTGAGGGTTTCAATGCCTGTCGTGGTATCACGGGACTCAAGGATATCCTCAAGCAGACTGGAAGCACGCTCTTCACCCAATGCTTTGATCAGTACGCTGCGCAGATAATCGTTGGCGTTAATGCTGAGGGCAGTGAACTGCCCCGCATCTTCTTCAAACTCCGCCAGCACATCAACCAGTTGCTGGTTGGAGACTTGCTTCATCCCCGCCATAGCAATACTCAGTTGTTGTACCTCCCGGGAATTCAGGTGCTTGAACACCTCGGCCGCCTGATCTTCTCCCAGGGTCATTAACATGACGGCACTTCTTTCTGTTCCGGTCAGGCTCATTGTTCGTTACTCATCCATTGACGGATCACCAGCGCGACGACGCGAGGATCTTTTTCTGCAAGTTCACGGATACGCTGACTTTGAAGCTCTGTATTAACGCGTTGGCGAGCCAGCTTACGGCGCATTTTTTCATCCATTTCAGCATTGGTTTCTGGTTGCTGTTTCTGCGGTGTTTTCTTCGTTTCCAGTGCGGCTTTTTCTGCGGCACGTTTTTTGGCGAGTTGTGGCACAATCATCTTACGCCACAATAACCAGGCAACCAGAACCAACAATAACCAACGACCTGCTTCCAACAGCTTTTCCAGCAGGACAGGGTGCTGCCAGAATGGCAGAGCTTCTATCACTTCGGATGTATCATTGAACGGTGTGTTGAGCACGTTCAGGCTATCGCCACGTTCAGCAGAGAATCCCATGGCTTCACGGGTTAGTGCTTCTATCTGCGATAACTGTTCTGGTGTCAGCGCTTTTGTTTCAGGGCCATTTTCTCCCTGAACGGTGGCATAGTTGACCACAACGGCAACCGAAAGACGTTCCACTGCGCCTGCTTGTAATTGAACATGGCGAATGGTGCGATCCACTTCATAGTTGGTGGTTTCGTCATGACGGTTATTGCGGTTGTTACTTATCACGCGCTCATAGCTATTATTTCTGTTATTGCTATTGGCACTATTGTTACGGCTCTGGTCAGATTTTTCGTCACCATTGCCTTTGGCATTCGGTTTTTCAATCGGGGCATTCGGTGCAGCATTTGGCTGATTCGACAATGCTCCCGGCACCCCGCCTACCAATGGCCCACCACTCTGCTCGCTGACACTGGTTTGTTTGGAGCGGATGGCCGCCTGATTTGGTGGCTGATTAGGTTTATACTCTTCCGCCGTTTCTTCACGGTGAGAGAAATCAATTTGTGCTGTTACCTGAGCATGCACATTACCGCGGCCCACGACAGGGGCCAGAATAGTCTCAATGCGGTGCTGGAAACGACTCTCTACTTCCTGCGTATATTTCAACTGAGTCGTGTTCAAATCACGGCCAGTGGCATCGGCTTGTGTCAGCAGGCGACCGGATTGATCCACAATCGTCACATTGCCTGCCGGCAAACCGGCAACACTGCTTGAAACCATATGCACAATGGCATTGATTTGCCCTTCATCCAGAACACGGCCTTGCAGCAATCCGACTGTTACGGAGGCTGACGGCGATTTTTGTTCACGAACGAACAATGAAGGTTTTGGCAAGGCCAAATGGACACGAGCGCTCTGGACTGGGCCGAGTGATTCAACAGTACGAGCCAGCTCACCTTCCAATGCGCGTTGGTAATTGACCTGCTCACTGAACTGACTGATACCGAATTTCTCTTTATCCAAGAGTTCGAAACCTGCCGCGCCCCCTTTTGGTAGCCCTTGTTGTGCCAGTTTCAGGCGAGTCTCATGCACCTTATCAGCAGGTATCATGAGCGCAGAACCATTTTCGGCAAAACGGTAAGGGACGTTCATTTGGGTTAATTGCGTAACGATTTCCCCGCCATCCTTATCACTCAGGTTGCTGTAAAGCACGCGATAATCGGGGCTTTGCAACCAGAGGAACAGGGCGACGACGATAGCGATGGCAGCGGAGCCAGCAACTAATAACGGAACTTTTGGATCAGCTTTTATCCTGCTGATAATAGCGTTAAAACCTTTATTTTGGTTTTCAACGTCGGTTGTTGCTGCACTCATAGACGATCCTTGCCTTGCTGGTCAACATGAATACTAAAAGCGTGGCGTAACAAAACAGACTCCCCATACGCAAGCGAAAAGATTCTTCCTATTATTAATCCCATCATTATTCGCTGTTCACACCTCTTTTAATGGCACAATAAGCTTTGAATTTTTACTTCAATTACCCGCTTTAGTTTGGAAGGGCTATGTTACGGTGGCAGCGTGGAAAACTGTCATCGGCCCACGGCTAATATGGCACTTAATCACATAATCAATAGGGTGATTTAACGCGAGGTTTTTATGTCAATTCAGGCAATTGAAGGTGTACTGCAACAGATGAAGGCTCAGGCATTACAAGCAGCAAATATTGCCCAACCCATGCCAGTACAAGGCAGTTTTGCCAGCCAACTGACTGCCGCTGTAGGAAAAATAAACCAAACCCGCCTGAGTGCATCCAAGCAGGCACAAGATTTCACACTGGGCGTTCCGGGTGTGGAACTTAATGATGTGATGGTCAATATGCAGAAGGCAGGCATTTCGCTGCAAATGGGGATTCAGGTAAGAAATAAGTTGGTTAGTGCGTATCATGAGATCATGAATATGCAAGTGTAATAAGTTTATTATTCCATAAATTTGTGATAATAAATTCTTATTCATTGTCTTAAGAATATTTATAGTTAAATTTCTCGCTTGAGAAACCGGGGGCAACCATTTTTATATTTGGCTGCGCCCATTGATCGTGAATTAAATTAAATCCGCATGTTATGGTTGATATTTTTTGGTCAAGTATTCAATCTGTCGATCTGGCAAGACACACGATAACATTCGATTAGTTTAATCGTCTTATTCTACTGGCTTTGTTCGGCATTAAAATTGACTTTATAAAACCAGAATACACATATTGAATACATAACCCAGCCAGAGAAGTGGGGATAGTCCGAATTTCAGGCGTGATATCAATATAAGAAGGTTCGGTTAATGAACACTCTTCCGTTGAAATAATTGAGGTGGTGATAAAAGTCACAGGAGATTTTTGTTTATCAATAAAAGGAATGGATATTTCAATTGTCTGATTATAGAGATTGCCCCCAATCTGAAAGTGTTATCGGTAACTTGCCTTTTTCCAGTGGGTGTCTGGCGATAAATGTCGATACCGCATTTTGGGGATCAAGTTGTTTATTTGCTTCAACAGCATGTTGTATGACTTTTTGTGCCACCCATGATTCCGTTGTAGCACAATAATTCAGACTTTCATCTACTGAAGAAAATCCCATTTTAGGTATTGATAAAATCGCAATAATAAGAACTTTATCTATATGTTTGTTAGCATAGTTCATTATTTTATTAAGAGTAATACATAGTGATGATACCTCCTGTTAATTGCCTGGGAAATTCGCCATTATCATTTCTTTGGTTAATTTTTTGTTAAAAATAAGATGTAAGTTATCTTGATTGTTTGCAATTTATAAATAAAATAAAGTGCCGAATTAGATTAATCAAAAAAGCGATGGTGACGAATTGACACCACCTAAAATGAAGCAAATGAATGACACCATTAATCAGTGTTATTCTTAAATATCATCACTGGAACCATTGTTATGTTTATTTTGATTCTGTCGTAGTCAACTCCATTTCATAGTTGCTGACAGGGAATTGCCCGTATGTATCATGTAAGAGTTGCTTACAGCTTTCCTGTTTAATCAGGTCGCTGAGTTTATTTAACCTTTTTTGCAACAATCTCCTCGTTTCTTTTTCATTATCCAAGACAGTTTGCAAAATTTGGGTCAATTGCTGCTGTAATGAAAATGGGGCGTCTGAATTTTCTGATATTAAAGTTACCACTTCGACGGCCTTCAGATAAGTGATTTCCATATCAACAAGTTCATCCCACTTTTCATTTCTGGCTAAATCAATCATTTGCTCACTTAAACTAAGGATCCGCTGGTAAGCTGACAAAAGATCCATATCATTTTTCATTAAACAATATCCTGACTGGCGTTGTAATGAGGACCTATTTGCTGCCAAGAATCTGAAATCTTGGTAAGTAAATCAATCACTTCGCTAATAGCCTTCTCATCATTGCGTAAATTGGCATGGAGTAAACGGCGACTCATATAATCATATAAATCAAACAGATTCAGAGCAATCTCGCCGCCTTTTTCGAAATCTAATCCTTCTTTAAGACCATTATCAATGATATTGATCGCCTTTGAAATAGCTAAACCTTTTTCCGGAATATTACCTTGCTGCATCAGAATGATTGCACGACGTAGGGCGCTAAGCGCCCCATTGAACAATATCTGAATCAACTGGTAGGGAGAGGCATTCATAATTTCACTCTCAAGGTCTACTTGAGCGTATAACTGGCTTGCCGAACGTTGATACATAATGTCCTTTAATTATCTTAAAAGCTGAAATAGGGATGTCTGTGTACTGGTCAGAGAGTTATTAAGTTTATCCAGTTGGGTAAATTGGCGCTTATAGAACGCCATCTTGGCCTCAGTGTCTTTTTTTGCCTGATCCATTTGTTTTTCAATGGTTTTTAGACTTTTGTTGATACCTTCCGTTACTGTGGCGAGTGTCCCTTCATGACTATCCAGCGTTTTCTTCAATAAATTATAAGTCTGGGTCGCAAAACCGGTTTTTTCACCATCACCCATAAAGAAGGCCTTAACGTTAGCCGGTTTTTCTTTCAGGTTCTTTTCCAGTTTTTCATTACTGATTTCCAGTGTGCCATCCAGTTTCTGTTTAATCCCCAGCTTATTCAGCGTTGCGATATCAGCCACATTCTGGGCTGCGAATAATTGCTGTCTTAGCTGATTTTGAATACTTTTTAAGGTTCCATCACCGAGTAGGGCACCATTGTCTTTTGAAACCTCTTCGCCTTTCTTGACTGATGTGAATTTAGTCAGTGAATTGAACGTGCTCTGTGATTCATTATAAGCATCCACCCACTTTTTAATTGCTTCTTTCATGGGTTCGATATCACGAGAAACGACCAGTGTTTCTGTGCGGGATTCTCCAGTTGCACTTTCTTCTTTTTCTGAAACCTTTTTCAGATTCAGAATAACGCCTTCAGGTGCATCTTTTATCTCATTGGTTTGGCGCACAATCTTGAGGCCATTGACGGTTAATTCCGCGTTGTTCGCCTGCACGGACTGTGTCATTGAACCCGCACCACCACCTTTGTCGTCAGAGGTATAGTTCAGCAAATCACTGAGCTTATCATCACCTTCAACTTTAATGGTCATGACAGACTGGGTACCCGCTTTTTTCGCCGTCAGAACCAGATAGTTTCTATTATCTTCCGCTTTGATAATGCTGGCATTGACGTTGCCTTCCTGTTTATTGATGGCATCACGGATTTCAACCAGAGACGTTTCATCATCTTTCAGGGAAATGCGCATTGGCTTGTTTTCATCTGATTTACCCGGTTCACCCGGTTGTGTGATGATAATGGTACGGATATTTCCTTCACCCAATGTTTCACCTTGCGGGGATTTTACATCGGCGACTACTGGGGATTCCAGGGACTGTGCCTTTGCAAGCTGCTGAACCTCAATTACATAATTACCCGGACTGGCTTTGGAATCCGTACTTGGAGTAAATGTTTTATGATCTTCACTGGTTTTTGTAGTGTTAAGTTTATCGAATTTTTTTAGTTCTTCAGATGCACTCTTGAGTTTTTCTAAACTGCCTTTAAGTGAACCAAAACCAGTCAGTTTTGCGTTATAACTGGATTTCTGCTTCTGTAATGGTTTCAAACGATTATCGTATGTTGTCTGAAGTTTATCCCATACAGAATTTGTATTCATCCCGGATCCAGCCCCTAATGAGGAAATGCTAGCCATATTGACTCCTTTTATTAGTAAAGCATCACAGGACTTGTTATCGGATTCATTTGCGAAAAGTTTACTGACAAAATGATTTTTTTTATGGATGGAATAATTGATAAGAACAGGCGCTGTTTGGCTTATCGGGGAAAAATGCGAAAAAATAAAAAAGTTTTTGCAAGAAATATTAAAGGTTCTTTTTGTGGCGCCGATAAAACTGTTGGCGGTGATGAACACCGTGGGCAAATAGGCCCAAACTAATTATATCTACTTGATTTTAAAAGGAACTCTACTATGGCACTTGGCATCAATACTAACTATTCCTCTCTGCTGGCTCAGAACAACATGGCTCGATCTCAAGGTGTTCTGGGCACGGCGATTGAGCGTCTGTCCTCTGGTTTACGCATTAACAGCGCAAAGGATGACGCCGCTGGTCAGGCGATCGCCAACCGTTTCACCGCTAACATTAGTGGTCTGAGTCAGGCTTCCCGTAACGCCAATGACGGTATCTCCATTGCTCAGACTACCGAAGGTGCTCTGAACGAAATCAATAGCAATCTGCAACGTATCCGTGAACTGACTGTTCAGGCGCAGAACGATAGCAACTCTAAGAACGATATTAAGTCTATCAATGAAGAAATAACTCAGCGTTTTGACGAAATTAATCGTATTTCTGAACAAACTCAGTTCAATGGCGTGAAAGTACTGAGCAAAGATCAAACAATGAAAATTCAGGTTGGCGCTAACGATGGCGAAGTTATCAACATCGATTTGAAAAAAATCGACCGTGATACTCTGAAATTAAAAAACTTCGAGTTAGTTGGTACTAAATTTGGTGCAGAAGTAACTGAAGGTCCTTTTGATACAACCAAGACAGGTACTCAAGTTCCTGTAAACGAAAAGTCTTTAACAGATTTAAATACTGGTAAAGCTCCTGATTCAGATATCAAAAATGCAAAACTTTACGAGGCAGCGAAAAAAGCAGATGGAACATCTGATGGATATGTAATCCGTGGTGAAGATAAAGACGGAAACGCAGTGATGTTCAAAGCTAAAGTTGATAAAGATGGTAAAGTTGCTAAAGATGGTAAAATTGAGATCAAAGAACCTCTGAAAGATTTGGATAATGCTTTATCAACTGTAGACAGCCTGCGCAGTTCTCTGGGCGCGGTTCAAAACCGTCTGGAATCCACGGTTAACAACTTGAGCAACACCGTTACCAACCTGAGCGCGGCAAGAAGCCGTATTCAAGACGCTGACTACGCAACTGAAGTTACCAATATGGGCCGTGGCCAGATCCTGCAACAGGCAGGTAACGCGGTTCTGGCTCAGGCCAACCAGATCCCACAGGCCGTTATGTCTCTGCTGCGTTAATTTTTATTTTCCGGTTGAGCCGTTATGCAGGGCAACCTGCATAAACAACGCTTATAAAATAAGGATCGGTTCGCCGATCCTTATTTTTTGGTTACTGTTTTTATCAAGATTGTCAAGGACAGCCTGAAACTTGCAAAGCATTTAGGCGGACATCAAAAATTTCGCATAGGTGAAAAAGAAGTGCTTTTACTTCATTGTTCAAACGATTGTACCGATTAGGGGATTGGATAATGGTATCCAGTCTCTTATCCAAAGGTGTCTGTTGTTGTGAGCGATTTGTATACCGCCGAAGGCGTGATGGACAAAAATAGCCTCTGGAAGCGCTATGTACCACTAGTTCGCCATGAAGCCTTGAGGCTACAGGTCAGGTTGCCTGCCAGCGTAGAACTCGATGACTTGCTTCAGGCCGGTGGCATAGGCTTACTGAATGCGGTGGAGCGGTTTGATTCCCTACAGGGAACCGCGTTTACCACCTATGCGGTACAGCGCATCAGAGGTGCAATGTTGGATGAGTTGAGGAGCCGTGATTGGGCTCCGCGTAGTGTGCGGCGTAACGCACGTGAAGTCACGCAGACCATCCGTAAACTTGAGCAAGAGTTAGGCCGTCCAGCCAGTGAGCAGGAAGTTGCTAAAGAATTAAAGATTAATCTGATAGAATATCGGCAAATACTGTTAGACACAAATAACAGTCAACTATTCTCTTATGATGAATGGCACGAAATTCACGGTGAAAGTTGTGAGCCAGTGATTGAGGAAGGGCATGAGACAAATCCTCTCCAACAATTACTGGAAAGTGATCTTCGTCAGCGGGTAATTGATGTCATCGAATCATTGCCCGAACGGGAAAAGATGGTTCTTACGCTGTACTATCAGGAAGAGCTCAATCTTAAAGAGATCGGCGCAGTGCTTAACGTAGGGGAGTCCCGCGTAAGTCAGCTTCACAGTCAGGCCATAAAAAGGCTGAAGGCGCGTTTGAATCCAGAGAAGTAACTTTTTGCTTATTTGTTTTTTGTTAAGACTATACACAGGGCTTTATCTCTTATGTCTGTTACAACACAAAAGAAACGGCCTCTTAGCCGTTATATCAAAGACTATAAACATAGTCAGACTCATTGTTTGCACTGCCATAAAACACTTGATCGTATTTCACTTGTTTTTAACGGTCAGGTCATCAATAAAGAAGCTATTTCTGAGATGACTGAATTGGTGGATGACAAAACCTGGAATGAGTTACAGGGTAAATTTGTGGCGCTGTGCCGCTTTTGTAGTGAAATTTATTGCAATAGCCAGACTGATTATTTCGACATTATGTCATTTAAACAGTATTTATTTGAACAAACAGAGATGAGTCATAGTACTGTGCGTGAGTATGTGGTTCGTTTAAGACGTTTGGATGAATTACTGACTTCAAGTAATTATTCGGCTAATGAATTTACGCCAGAAAAAATTCAGGAACAACTCAGCGAAAAATTGTCTCAGTCTGCTTTCAGCAATTACAATATCGCGCTGCGTAAATATGAGCAGTATCTGAGCTGGCAACAGAACGGTCATTAATTAATTACACCGATAAATAACGTTAGCCGGTTTAAACGATTTTAGAGGGGAATGCGATTGTCACGCATTCCCCTCTCTGTTTCCATATTATTTCTGTTGTTACATATTCTTACTGCCATATATTAAAATGGTTATGTATTTATAATAAATTAATCTTAATTAACTCTTTTTAATTAATTCATTTTAAACCATTTATGTTAATTAACATACTTTAATTACATGTTATTAACCAATCGTCATTAAGCTGGCATTACCGCCTGCCGCTGCGGTATTTACACTTAATGAACGTTCATGCAGTAGGCGTTCCAGCAACAGATTGGTTTCACCACGGGCAAACCCTTGTACGGAGATAATGGACCCTTTACGCTGTGCAATCACACCGCAAACCTGACGCAATTGATCGCAATCGCCGTGATGAATCACTGCTTCCATTGCTGTTTTCTCATTTTGCCAGTCGTTAACCCAATGAATATGTTGACGAACTTCATCCGGCAACTGACGCTGCAATCCTTGATGCAATTCGTCTTTCTCCCAGATGGCTTGGCAACCGACAGAAAGTACCGCGGCTAATTGCACCAGCGCATCTTGCTCGTTATCTGCAAGGCACAACACATGTCCACGTGGCAGCAAAGTATAAGTATTACGTTCTCCGGTTGGCCCCGGCAGTACGCGTACTGTTCCACCTTGCGCCAGTAAACTGTATTCCTGAATCACTTGGCCTAATACATCATTATTTTGCGTGGTTGCCCAATCAGCCAATTTGTAGAGTGGAGTATGCAGAATGACACGCATTTTGGCATCAAGTTCATATTCTGCATCCTGACGCTCCAGTGTTTGGCTGGCTGCATTGACAGGACGTTGTGACAACAAACGATACAGATACAGCGGCCCGCCTGCTTTTGGCCCTGTGCCTGACAAACCTTCGCCACCAAATGGTTGCACACCGACGACCGCACCAACCATATTGCGGTTAACATATAAGTTACCGACTTTAGCTTTACTGGTGACTTGTGCGATGGTTTCATCAATACGAGTATGAATTCCCAGTGTTAAGCCATAACCGGAAGCATTGATTTGATCCAGCAGCTTATCCAATTCATCACGTTTGAAACGCACGACATGCAGAACCGGGCCAAAAATTTCTTTTTTCAGCTCACTAAAACTTTCCAGCTCGATCAGCGTTGGTTTGACGAAAGTGCCTTGTGACCATTCCTGACTATCCATTGCATTTTCATGCGCGGCCTGATAAATAGCCCGGCCTTTAGTGCGCATGGCTTGGATATGGCGCTCGATACCCGCTTTGGCTTCTGCATCAATCACCGGGCCGATATCTGTTGATAAGCGCTCAGGATTACCCATCCGGCACTCAGCCATCGCGCCTTTCAGCATGGCAATCGTTCTTTCTGCGACATCTTCCTGAACACACAGGATACGCAGGGCAGAACAACGTTGACCGGCACTGTCAAAGGCGGAAGCAACCACGTCGGTGACAACTTGTTCGGTCAAGGCAGAAGAATCAACGATCATGGCATTTAAACCACCCGTTTCTGCGACCAACGGTGTTGGATGGCCTTGGGCATCAAGACGACCGGCAATATTGCGCTGCAATAAGCTGGCAACTTCGATAGAACCGGTAAACATCACGCCGCGTACACGTTTATCCCCGACCAGAGAGGCGCCCACTGTTTCCCCTTGACCCGGCAGTAATTGCAGTACACCTCGAGGAATACCTGCCTGATGAAGCATTTTTACGGCAACAGCGGCAATCAATGGTGTTTGTTCTGCGGGTTTTGCCAAGACACTATTACCGGCTGCTAATGCCGCCGCGATTTGGCCGGTGAAAATAGCCAGAGGGAAGTTCCACGGACTGATACAAACCACAGGTCCCAGTGGGCGATGGGTATCATTGGCGAAATCCTGGCGCACTTGATCAGCGTAATAATAGAGAAAATCTACGGCTTCTCGTACTTCGGCAATCGCATTATTGAAAGTTTTACCTGCTTCGCGGACTAAAATACCGAGCAAAGATTGCAGGTTATTTTCCATCAACTCGGCCGCACGTACCAAAATCGCTGCACGTTCTGATGGCGGTGTGGCAAACCAAATTGCTCCGGCATTAGTGGACGTATTCAACGCATGGCTGACTTCCTGCTCAGTGGCTTCACGAACATAACCGACGATATCTGAAGGTCTGGCTGGATTATTCACAGGCTCAGCCGCAGGCAATTCTCCGGTGTGCTGGTAATCACCACCCAACAAAGGTTCGCTGCTCCACGTTTCCATTGATGAACTCAGCAAGGAACTGGAAAGGGAAGCCAAACGATGTTCATTGGAGAGATCCAACCCTGATGAATTGACGCGATTTTTACCGTATAAATCATGCGGCAGAGGAATTTTCGGATGCGGCAGACCGATTTGCCCTTCTGCTTGCGCTAACTCTTGTACGATTTTCACCGGATCAGCAACCAGTTCATCAATCGGCAGGGAAGTATCTGCAATGCGATTGACGAATGAGGTATTGGCACCATTTTCCAGCAGGCGGCGTACCAGATAAGCCAGCAGCGTTTCATGCGTTCCTACTGGCGCATAGATGCGACACGGGCGATTGAGCTTGCCATCGGCGACTTTTCCGACTACCTGCTCATAAAGAGGCTCACCCATGCCATGCAGACATTGGAACTCATATTGCCCCGGATAATAGTTCTGCCCGGCCAAATGATAAATTGCAGATAAAGTATGGGCGTTATGGGTAGCAAACTGTGGATAGATTAAATTCGGAACAGAAAGTAACTTACGGGCACAGGCGAGGTAAGAAACATCAGTATAAACCTTGCGGGTATACACCGGATAGTCTTCTAAGCCATCGATTTGAGCACGTTTGATTTCACTATCCCAATAAGCACCTTTCACCAGACGGATCATCAGCCTGTGACGGCTGCGCTGTGCCAGGTCAATAATACTGTCAATCACGAACGGGCAGCGTTTCTGGTACGCCTGAATGACAAAACCAATACCGTTCCAGCCTTCCAATTTTGGTTCAAAACACAATTTTTCCAGCAAATCGAGGGAGATTTCCAGACGATCGGCTTCTTCTGCATCGATATTGATACCAATATCATATTGACGTGCTTGTAAAGTGAGAGCGAGCAGGCGTGGATAGAGTTCATCCATAACACGCTCATACTGCGCACGGCTATAACGGGGGTGCAGGGCAGAGAGTTTGATGGAAATACCCGGCCCTTCATAGATACCGCGACCGTTGGATGCTTTACCAATGGCGTGGATCGCCTGTTGGTAGGAAACCATGTAAGCTTGGGCATCTTCTTCGGTCAGCGCGGCTTCACCCAGCATGTCATAGGAATAACGGAAGCCTTTCTCTTCCAGCTTGCGGGCATTGGCAAGGGCTTGAGCGATAGTTTCCCCAGTAACAAATTGCTCACCCATCAGGCGCATTGCCATATCTACACCTTTGCGTACCAATGGCTCACCGCTTTTACTGATAATGCGGTTCAGGGATTTGGATAGCTTAGCTTCATTGTGGGTAGAGACCAGCTTACCAGTGAACAGCAACCCCCACGTTGCAGCGTTAACAAACATGGAAGGGCTTTGACCCAGATGAGAGTGCCAATTGCCATTACTGATTTTATCGCGGATTAAAGCGTCGCGGGTGGCCTTATCGGGAATGCGTAACAGGGCCTCGGCAAGACACATCAACGCCACACCTTCCTGAGAAGAAAGTGAAAATTCCTGTAACAACCCCTGAACTAACCCGGAACGCCCGATTCCTTGTTTTTGCTGGCGCAGTTTTTCTGCAATGGAATAAGCAAGCTTATGAGTCGCCTTGGTTTGTTCTTCTGAAAGCTGCGCACGTTGCAACAGCATAGGAACGGCCTGTGTCTCTGGCAGGCGATAGGCAGAAGTAATTGCGGAACGTTTCACCGATTGGGGTAAAATATGTTCGGCAAAATCCAAAAATGGCTGATAAGGCGCCTCAATCGGTGATTCTTCTTCGGAAATCTTTTCTTCTTTGCTATCCTGACCCGCTGATATTTCTGGGATCTTTTCCTCGTTTTCCAGACGTTCAAGATAATTAAAAATGGCTTGCTTAATCAGCCAGTGTGGTGTGCGTTCAATTCGTTGTGCAGCAGATCTAATACGATTACGCGTTGCTTCATCGAGCTTCACGCCCATAGTGGTACTACCCATTCTCACTCCTTAATAGGTAAGACTTAACCAAGTTGCATAACAATATCTGCCATGTTGCAACTTTGTGCAACTTTGTTAAAAGCGGCCGTTCTAATTTTGTGAAATTAATCTAGTTTTTATTATCCCTGTGGTGAGTATTATGGCTTTTTATTTTTTATCTAATTGATATATATGAATTTTAATTCAGCCTTATAAAGGCGAGGTATAACCCATTATTAAATGAAGGGTGCAACCTTTGGAATGATAAATGTGATTTAGCAAGCGTTTTTTATAAAAAACATCGTTAATTAGTTGTTAATAACGTTTTAACTAAACTAGGATAGAATGTAATTTTAGAATAATTTCGATAGTAAATATTACTTAATGAAACTAATGTTATCTTGGAGTACAGCTTTTTGCAGTTTAATAGGGAAGAAAAAAAGTACTTGAAAAAACGTACCTTAAGTACAGACAACATTATTTACGCAAATAACACATTTGCAGATGTATGATTTATAAAAACACTATGGAGAAGAACCTGCATGACAGTAAATTCACCAATGCTCATTACCTTCACTATCTACATCGCGGGGATGTTGCTGATAGGCTTTATGGCTTATCGTTCCACCAAAAATTTTGATGATTACATATTAGGTGGTCGGCGATTGGGCAGTGTGGTAACGGCATTATCTGCTGGCGCTTCTGATATGAGTGGCTGGTTATTAATGGGATTGCCGGGGGCTATTTTTTTCTCTGGCATTTCAGAAAGTTGGATCGCGTTAGGCCTGCTGCTGGGCGCATACCTGAATTGGCGATGGATTGCAGGTAGATTACGTGTACATACTGAAGTGAGTAATAACGCATTGACGTTACCAGATTATTTCACTCATCGCTTTGAAGATAAAAGCAGAATCCTGCGTATTATCTCTGCACTGGTTATCTTGATTTTCTTTACTATTTACTGTGCATCGGGTGTTGTGGCTGGTGGGCTATTGTTTGAAAACACGTTTGGTATCAGCTACGAAAAAGCGATTTGGTTGGGTGCATTGGCGACAATTGCCTATACCTTCCTCGGTGGTTTTCTTGCGGTAAGCTGGACGGATACGGTTCAAGCAACGTTGATGATTTTTGCTTTGATTTTGGTTCCTGTGTTGGTTCTGTTCAAAGTGGGAGGAGTTGGCTCCGCCATCAATATTATTGAAGCAAAAAATCCGGCCTATTTAGATATGTTTAAGAATCTGAATATTATTGCTATTGCTTCTTTGTTGGGATGGGGATTAGGCTATTTCGGTCAGCCACACATTCTGGCTCGTTTCATGGCAGCAGATTCCCACCAGACTATTCATAAAGCCCGCCGCATCAGTATGACGTGGATGTTGCTGTGTCTTGCAGGAACAGTGGCTGTTGGCTTCTTTGGTATCTCATATTTTGAAATATATCCAGAGCAGGCAGGGCCGGTATTGCAAAACCGTGAGCGTATCTTTATGGAGTTAGGTGTGCTCTTGTTTAATCCATGGATCACCGGAGTATTGCTGTCTGCGGTACTGGCTGCGGTTATGAGTTCATTGAGCTGCCAGTTGCTGGTTTGTTCTAGTGCGCTGACAGAAGATCTCTATAAAGCATTTATACGTACTAAAGCCAGCCAAAAAGAATTGGTATGGATTGGTCGTATGATGGTTTTGCTGGTGGCAATCATTGCCATCGTGATCGCAACTAACCCAAACAATAAAGTATTGGCTTTAGTCAGTAATGCCTGGGCTGGATTTGGTGCGGCGTTTGGCCCGGTGGTTTTGATTTCTGTATTGTGGAAACGTATGACTCGTAATGGTGCTCTGGCAGGTATGCTTGTGGGTGCAATTACTGTTTTGGTTTGGATGGAATTCCGTTGGTTCTCGTTGTATGAGATCATCCCAGGCTTTATTTTCGCCTCGATCGCGATTGTGGTGGTAAGTCTGCTCGGTAAAGCTCCAAATCAGGCAATACAACAGCGTTTTTCTGAAGCAGAAGCGCATTATAGAACTAAATAAATCCGCTGTAATAAAAAATCTCTGAGTAATGAACTGCACCTTGATGAGTTAGCGTTTAACTTTTGGGGTGCAGTTAGGTCAATTACGAACTCTTTAATACATGACCGATAATTCTGGTGGGTCGTCGGGGGTTCGAACCCCGGACTGGCTGATTAAGAGTCAGCTACTCTACCAACTGAGCTAACGACCCAATACGATAAATTATTCTCCAACGTTAACGAGACGTCAATGGACTATATCCATTTTTTTATTAGGAGAATAAAATATGCACAATGTGCTATCTGCTGATAGATTAAATTGTAACCTTCTTGTTTTTCATGTGAAATCCTTCTGTTAATACCGCGGTTGTCTATGTCACAATGTTCCCTTAAACACAGCTTGAGGGTATTAAGGCCATGCTGTGAGAATAAATTGGATACAACTATGGAAGAAAAAATACAACCCATTCACACTTCTGAAACTGAAGGTTCGCATTTACAGCGAAGTCTCACTAACCGACATATACAGTTAATCGCAATTGGTGGTGCCATCGGTACTGGCTTGTTTATGGGATCAGGCAAGACCATTTCCCTTGCGGGGCCGTCGATCATTTTTGTTTATATGATCATCGGGTTTATGCTGTTTTTCGTTATGCGCGCAATGGGAGAGTTATTGCTTTCCAATTTGCACTATAAGTCGTTCAGTGATTTTGCCGCGGATTTATTGGGGCCGTGGGCCGGTTTTTTTGTAGGCTGGACTTACTGGTTCTGTTGGGTCATTACTGGCATCGCGGATATTGTTGCTATTACTGCTTATGTCGGATATTGGACACCGAGTTTTCCCGAATGGGGAACTTCGCTCCTGTGCGTTTTGGTATTACTGACTCTAAATCTCGCGACAGTAAGATTGTTTGGGGAACTCGAATTTTGGTTTGCCATGATCAAAATTATCGCGATTGTCGCCCTAATTGTCACGGGAGGCATCTTAATTGGCATACATTTCCAATCTCCGGCAGGGCATGTCGCTGCACTTTCTAATGTCTGGAGTGATGGCGGTATGTTCCCAATGGGGCTGAGTGGCTTTTTTGCCGGATTCCAGATAGCAATATTTGCTTTTGTCGGTATTGAATTGGTGGGAACCGCTGCCGCGGAAACTAAAAATCCGATGAAATCTTTGCCAAAAGCGATTAATGCCATTCCAATTCGTATCATTACGTTTTATGTTTTGGCGCTGATTGTGATTATGTCGGTCACGCCATGGCGAGCAATCATGGCCGATAAAAGTCCTTTTGTAGAATTATTTGTTCTGATTGGATTACCTGCTGCCGCCAGTATTGTAAACTTTGTGGTACTGACTTCTGCCGCATCTTCGGCAAATAGTGGCGTTTTCTCCACCAGCCGGATGTTGTTTGGCCTGGCTAAAGAAGGGAATGCACCAAAGCAGTTTAGTCAGCTTTCCCGCCGTTCGGTTCCGGCATCGGGGTTAATTTTTACTTGTTTGTGCCTCTCTTTTGGCGTCATTTTGATCTACTTTATTCCTGATGTGATGCGGGTTTTTACTTTGGTAACAACTGTTTCCGCTATTCTGTTTATGTTTATTTGGAGCATGATTTTGTGTTCCTATCTGGCTTATAGAAAACGTCGTCCGGCTTTGCATCAGGCTTCGGTGTACAAAATGCCGTTTGGTATTGTGATGTCCTGGGTATGTTTAGCTTTCTTTGCTTTTGTTTTGGTATTGCTTTCTTTGCAACCGGATACTCGTCAAGCTTTGATCGCAACACCCGTTTGGTTCATTATTTTAGTGATTGGGTTTCAGATTGTGAAAAAACGTAAGGCTCGCCACCTTACTTATTGAGTAATAAAAATCCCATAAATTAAATATCAGTGGCCCAAAAATTGGGCCATTTTTTTCGTTATAGGGCCATGGGCGTGCCTTGATGGAATCTAAGTTGCCATGTGTTACCCGAAGATAATTGCCAAATTGATGAACGAAGTGCTTGATTGAATGGATTGCCAGCTTGATTCATTTCATAAGATTGATAAGTGAGTAAAGCAATATTTTCATCCAGATAGTTTATAAAGAAGTGATGTGAAAAAATTGGGGAAGTAGTTTTTATTTCTGTTGTTAATTCGTTGAACACGATTTTTTTAGTGTAAACATGACCTGATTTACTGATTTCCAGAAAATCATCGTGTAATACAGTGCTAAGCCAATCGGCATTATTTCTTTTCTCGCCATGAAGACTGACTTCAAGTTGTTTGATAAGCTTAAAAATAGCTAAATTTTCCTGAACCATATGCTCTCCAAAGAAAATAAACCGATATTAAATAACATTATGAACAGGTAAAATTATTATTTTAAATAATTTTTAAAAGACTATTTACATTTATTTTTTTATCAGGTACTTATAAAGGGAGTCAAGTCGAAAAATAGGTATACATGGAAATTATAATCAGGGCAACTGAGCCTGAAGATGCTGAGCATTATCAACGAATTTATAGCCACCCAGACGTTTATTCTAATACTTTGCAACGCCCATGCCCCTCGCGTGAAATGTGGAAAGAACGTTTAAAATCAATTAAAAATCAAGATGAGATACCGTTTGTTGCTGAAGTAAATGGCAAGGTTGTGGGGACAATCGGGGTATTTACCCATGCCAATCCAAGGCGCAGGCATGCGGTAGGCATCGGTATTGGGGTTGATGCGGCTTATGCAGGGAAAGGTATTGGTTCAAAATTGATGGAGTTCGTGATTGATTATGCGTTCAACTGGTTAGGTTGTATCAGAATTGAATTGGAAGTATTTGTTGATAATGAAAAAGCAATAGCCTTGTACAAAAAATTTGGGTTCGAAGTAGAAGGTATTCGGCGTATGCAGTCATTAAGAAATGGTCAATATTGTGATGTTATGGGAATGGCTTTAATTAACAGTAGATTTGTGTGATATTTTATTGTAAATAATAAACCCGATAGAGAAAGCTTTTGTTTTGATCGGTTTTTATCTATTTAGTATATGGAGTTTTAATTTATTAATATAAAAAAATTCATTTATAATAAGATAAGAATATTGAACTCTGAATAAATTAAATAATCGTATTAATATAATATCAGTGAATTCAAAATGTTTTATTAGTTATTACAAGAGGTATATATGGAAATTATAATCAGGGCGACTGAGCCTGAAGATGCTGAACATTATCAACGAATTTATAGTCATCCGAATGTTTACCCCAATACTTTGCAACGTCCATGCCCTTCACATGATATGTGGAGGGAACGTTTAAAGTTAAATAAGATGCGAGGAGATATTGATTTTGTCGCAGAAGTAGATGGTAAGGTTGTAGGATCATTAGGGTTATTTACCTATGCGAACCCAAGGCGCAGGCATGCGGTGGGCATTGTTATTGGGGTTGATGCGGCTTACTCAGGCAAAGGGGTTGGTTCAAAGATGATGGCGTTTGCCATTGATTACGCATTTAACTGGTTAGGTTGTATCAGAATTGAGTTGGGAGTTTTTGCTGATAATGAAAAGGCCATCGCATTATATAAAAAATTTGGATTTGAAAAGGAAGGCATACGGCGTATGGAATCACTTAGAAATGGTCAATACTGCGATCTCATGGAGATGGCTTTGCTAAAATTGTATTGTGCCATATAAGCATGGGTACGAAATAATTCATTTCTCGGACATAGAGCTACCAGAGAATCACATTCATTGGTTGTTAGAATTTGGCTCTGATGAATATCACCGAAAGTATTTAATTGTTCGATGTGTAGCGCGGCGGCCAATTTCGCACTATTACGCGGTAGATTCTGCACTCGTTAGCATGAGGTTAATGCCTCTATAATGCACAGTGCAGAATAAAATGCTTAGCACTAAAAACCATCAGTTATCAATTGATTTTTGCTCTTTCCCTCTCATACTTCTACAAACGCACATTTTGAACATTAATTGAACTAAAAATTTGCATGCTTTTCAAACTGAAAGGCTCCATCAGCCGCTTTATCTAGGTTCATGTAGCAATATACCGATTTCTATTAATCGTTGGTTTGGCGGGAACGGTGGAGCTGGCGAAAAATGCCATTCCTGCATCAGCTATCACACAATACTCAGGTAACTCGCCTAGCCATGTCATGAGCCAAA
>NZ_NITZ01000109.1 GCF_002632615.1 Xenorhabdus miraniensis | reverse complement strand
TTTTATGGCAAAATATCTGATTCAAGGAAAAGAATCTGTCAGCTCAGTGGATTTTGAACGCCAATCATCAATATTTTCTTTACGTAAGAACTCAAAACCAGCAGATTGGGAACAACAAATTTCAGTAATTTTAGCAGAGTTGGATAGGCTTGGTCCACCGAAAAGGGCTACTGATCCTAAATGATAGTTGTAAGATATTAATATAGTTAGTTATATTTTTGTTTCAGAAAAAATAGCATCGAAGAATATTAAAATTATCTCGGTGCTAATTTTAAAATTTCAAAAATTACATTGTAAATGGTTGCTTTATTATCATTTATATTAAATTATTATATGAGATTATTTTGTATGGCTAAGAATAAAAAAATTAAATTAGAACGAATGCCAATTGGTTGCGATCCTTTTTTGGATGAAGATATTGGCATGTTGGATAAAGAACAAATAAAAATAGAGGGTTTTATTGATGATAAAAAATGTGAAATACGATATGGCAGAGGTGGTTTTTGATGAGCCTGTAAATTAAATTGTGTATTTGCCTTAACTTGATATGTTTAATTTATTATCAAAATAAGGTTGATTTATGAACGAAAAACAATTACAGGCTCTG
>NZ_NITZ01000108.1 GCF_002632615.1 Xenorhabdus miraniensis | reverse complement strand
GGGACGCGGCCTGTCGTGTGATTACTTAAGCCAGCTGGTCGGCAAGACTATCCGTGAACAGGCGCAGCTCGACAAACCCGGTGCCTGTCACCTGTTCCGCCATTCGATGGCGACCCAAATGCTGGACAACGGGGCCGACACCCGGCACATCCAGGCGATACTGGGGCATGAACGGCTGGAGACCACGCAAATTTATACGCGGGTCGCTATCGGGCACTTAAAGACCGTGCACCAGCAGACGCACCCGGCCGAGCAGGCAGACAATCCGGCAAACGGCAATGTCAGTGCAGCAAAGAGCCGCTCAGGCCGTGCCCGCGGAGAATCGGATGGCGAACCGACACCCCGGCGCCCCGGACAGCCCGATAATCCCCGTTGAGTTGGGCAGGGTTCGGAGAAGGGGCAGACCGTGCCGGACTGCCCGTCAGCCCCGGTGTCTGCGGGGGTAAATGGGCAATGGCCGGCCTGTCCATCGGTGTCCCCAATCAGTCAGTGCCGGCCGTCCAAAGCCCATTCAACATAATGTGGGGGAATTATACGCCACTCACCGGGCGGCTCCGCTGCCCGAATCAACCCCGTACAGCGGTTCGCAGCGTATAATTAACATTATGTC
>NZ_NITZ01000107.1 GCF_002632615.1 Xenorhabdus miraniensis | reverse complement strand
CGGAACAGGTGACAGGCACCGGGTTTATCGAGCTGCGCCTGTTCACGGATAGCCTTGCCGACCAGTTGGCTTAAGTAATCACACGACAGGCCGCGTCCCCGGTCGGAGATAAACAGGTAACCACTGTCCCGATGCGCCGCCAGCCGCGGGCGGACCTGCCCCAGATAGCGGGTGAGCCAGTCCAGTGCCCGGGTGCCGAGGGGCACCACCCGGTCTTTCTGCCCCTTGCCCTGACGCACACAGAGCACCCCGCGCCCGCTGTCAATGTCCCCGGGGCGCAGGTTCGCCAGTTCCATCCGGCGAATGCCACTGCTCCAGAGCACTTCCAGCATCACCCGGTTGCGAAAACCGTGCAGCGTCCCGCAGTCCAGACTGGTGAGCACCTGCCCGATTTCGGCCACATTCATCACCTGTCCGGGTAAGCGTTTTTCTTTTTTCGGCAGCACGAGCTGGTCAGCCGGGTTGTATAAAATCTGGTGACGGTGCAGCAGCGCGCGGAACCACAGCCGTAAAGCATTGAGCCGCTCACGCTGACCGTTGTTGCGGTAAGGCTGCCCGTCCGCCTTGCGGTATGCACGCAGATAACGCTGCCAGCTTTCCAGCACCGACAGCGAGACCTGCGGGGCGGTG
>NZ_NITZ01000106.1 GCF_002632615.1 Xenorhabdus miraniensis | reverse complement strand
CCAATATCTTCATCCAAAAAAGGATCGCAAACAATTGACATTCGTTCTAATTTAATTTCGTTATCCTTAGCCATACAAAATAATCTCATATAACAATTTAATATAAATGATAATAAATTAACTATTTACAATGTAACTTTTGAAATTTTAAAATTAGCCCCGAGATGATTATAGTATTCTTCGGTGCTATTTTTCCAACGATTATTTCGAATCAATAGTCCCTTTTGGTGGACCAAGCCTATCCAATTCAGCTAAGATTGCCGTAATCTGAGTTTCCCAATCTGCTGGCTTTATTTGCTTACGAAGCCACGGCAATCGCTCTTGACGTTTAAAATCAACTGAACTGACGGCCTCTTTTCCTTGTAATAAATATTTTGACATAAATGCCAAAATATAAGCTTTATCCTTCTCTGAGTTGAAAAGACTAAGATAAGGGATAAAAAACTGATATGTGAGTTCATTCTTTTCGTTTAGCCCATAACATTTGAAATGCAAAATATTATTAGTAAACGCTATGCCTAATTCTTTATAGCGAGATACATACACTTTTCCTTTTTTCCAAGTGTAAAAAAGTTGTCTTTCATGATCAATGATGAAATTTGCAGGCCTACGTAACCTTAAAAATATGCTGATAAGAAGAATGTTG
>NZ_NITZ01000105.1 GCF_002632615.1 Xenorhabdus miraniensis | reverse complement strand
CTTTGATCGTACTCATGAGATGTTCTCCCGAAATTCAGTGCATCGGATAAAAGATGGCACTATTTTCCACTGAAAAAGGGGGCGTCCATCACATCAGCCCGTACTGGTTTTTCCTCGTTGTGCCATTCCTTCAAATACCCGATGGCGGGGAATGCGAAGGTTATGACAAACGGCAATTTTTGTGGAATCAATAAAAGCGATCCCCTGGGTTGTAGCCTTACGTGACGAAAGAAAAGCACATAAAGGAATAAGTGCCCTTTTCTTCAGGGTGAGCATGCGGGTATAGCTGACTAATCCGGGAAAATCGGCAGTAGGGTATTGTTTTACATGTTCATTATAAAACGTTTTAAAATCACGATAATGGCTCATATGAAATAAAATGAGGAATATAATGAACGCATCCCATTCACTTAGCCTTTGGCATTGTGCTGGAATTGAGAAGTGAGGTGTGGATCCTCTCCGATTTCCGGCCTTATAGTGCCTAAAAGTGGGAGCCTGTTGCTCCCTGATGACGGGAGGATCCACTCATGAAATATACTCCTTTTGGTGTCGATATTGCAAAACATCTGATGCAAATTCATTTTGTAGATGAATATACCGGGGAAGTCATTGATAAACAGCTACGCCGTGATGATTTTTTAACGTTC
>NZ_NITZ01000104.1 GCF_002632615.1 Xenorhabdus miraniensis | reverse complement strand
GTGGCAATCAGGACACCGATACCGGGAATTTTCAGGATCCGCTGACAATCGGCATTCTGTTTTGCCCACGCTGTTAGTTGTTTTTCCACTTGTTCAATTTGTTCATCGATTTCGTTCAAACGGTGGTATTGCTCTTCAAGCAAATCGAGCAGGAAAGGTGCCAGCTTTTCCCTTAGCCGCTCAAGCACCTCGGGTATGGCTTTATCCAGTGAGACCCTGCCCTTATGCACGGTTTCACCGAATTCCAGCAACAAGCCATGCAGCGCATTGATTTGCGCGGTTCTGAATTTCACTAATTGGTAACGCATCCGGTGTAATGACAAAATAGCCTGTTGTTCTTCGTTTTTGATAGCGACCGATTTACCGGGTTGCTGAACCGCCTGCCAAATAGCCCGGGCGTCCTGAACGTCGTTTTTGTTTCCCATCCGGAATGCCCTGACAAACCGGGCCTGAAGCAAACGTACCTCATGCCCCTGCTTTCTCAGCTCCCTCGCCCAATAGTGAGCACCACCACAGGCTTCCATGCCAATCAGACAAGGCGGCCGGTGACTGAAGAACGTTAAAAAATCATCACGGCGTAGCTGTTTATCAATGACTTCCCCGGTATATTCATCTACAAAATGAATTTGCATCAGATGTTTTGCAATATCGAC
>NZ_NITZ01000103.1 GCF_002632615.1 Xenorhabdus miraniensis | reverse complement strand
AAATTGTTATATGAGATTATTTTGTATGGCTAAGGATAACGAAATTAAATTAGAACGAATGTCAATTGTTTGCGATCCTTTTTTGGATGAAGATATTGGCATGCTGGATAAAGAGCAAATAAAAACAGAGGGTTTTATTGATTCAATTGATGATAAAAAATGTGAAATACGATATGGCAGGAGTCATTATCGTGAAAAGATTTTGCTTGTTTCTTTAGCCGGATTTTTATTAGGGTTTTGTTTTTTCATTGATGATTGCATTTCAACATGGAAAGCTGATGAGAAATTTAATTTACTAATTGTTAGTAATATTAAAGAGAGATATGGGGAGGATTTTTATCTAAACCCTAAATTACCAGATGATTTTAAAGTTTATGAATATATTGCTGATGCAAAGAATATCTCTTTTCCTCAATATTTTCATATGCGTTATACTGATAGTGGTTTTTACAATAAATCTCGTGTTAGAAATTATTTGTTACTAGATGGTGGTTTTTTTCTATTTTCTATTACAATGATTTTAATTCATTTATGGGTATTATCTTTAATTCGTAAAATACCACCTCTTGTTATTGATCGGGAAAAGCAACTGTTTTATACATGGCGTAAGGGAAGAATGTATGTTGCACGTTACTCTCAAGTCGATGTTGTTAACCTATATGATGTTCTGTATTTCAGAGCTTAT
>NZ_NITZ01000102.1 GCF_002632615.1 Xenorhabdus miraniensis | reverse complement strand
CAGTGGCTGGATGAGGAGAGCGGGCTGGTCTACAATCGGTTTCGGTATTTTTTGCCTGTTGCGGGTGTGTACCTGACACCGGATCCCATTGGGCTAATGGGAGGAACCAATCCGTATGCCTACGTTCATAACCCCACAGGGCAAATCGACCCACTGGGATTAAATCCAAAAGATTTAATGCGGTACAAAGTTCGTGACACTATAAGCCCTCAACGGGGAGCGAGAGGAACAGCAATTAATAGAGCATGGGGGCAAGAAAGAGTTCTGGTTGAAGCAGGCGGAGGTTCTCGCAACTGGTCTGATGAAGAAATTAAAATAATAAAAGAGACTAAAAGTAATGGCAAATTGTCTTCTATCATGTCTCAGAGAGGATATACAGGACACCATATAAACAGTGTTAAGGGTAATGGTGCCTTGGGAGGAGCTTGGAAAGGAGACCCTAGAAATATTGTTTTCCTACAGAATGGTAAACACCCTAGTGGTATTGATGAACACTTATATAGTAATCAAGGGCATAGGGGGGTTTATGAAAATCCAGGAAAAGGTCGCCTCATTGATAGGGAAGAAACAGCAAGACAATTGCAGTTGAAAAAATGTAAAGCTAAATAAATTCTACTATTCCAAGAGATTAACATGAATAAATTAGAAAAAGTGTTAAATGAACTAGTTAACGTTCATAACAAGTTTAATCTTCAAGGCAAATTTGAAGAACGATACGGCATTGAGCAAGAATGGCCTGATTATATTAAAAAATCTGACGATA
>NZ_NITZ01000101.1 GCF_002632615.1 Xenorhabdus miraniensis | reverse complement strand
CCAAACGGCACAATTCCGTTGGCAAAGACGATATAGACAACCGCCAGAACCAATAATACAGCCGTTAATATGCTTTTTTTCATGATGACCTCAAGCTATTGATTTTATACCCGTCATATTTCAAGTTGCTGCTTTGTTGGTTGAGCTGCAACTTGAAATCTATTGGGTATATATCGCTTAAGAAATTATCAGGCTGTTCCACCTACGGTCAGGTTATCCAGTTTCAAGGTTGGCTGCCCAACACCCACTGGTACACTCTGGCCTTCTTTACCGCAGACACCGACCCCTTTGTCGAGGGCCAGGTCATTTCCAACCATTGAAATCTGCTGCATGGCTTCAATACCAGAACCAATTAAGGTCGCCCCTTTTACTGGCTTGGTGATTTTACCGTTTTCAATCAAATACGCTTCCGATGTTGAGAAAACAAACTTGCCGGAAGTAATGTCCACCTGACCGCCGCCAAAATTCGGCGCATACAGACCACGATCAACGCTGGCAATAATTTCTTCCGGTGTGGAATGACCCGCCAGCATATAGGTATTGGTCATACGTGGCATTGGCAAATGAGCATAAGATTCGCGTCGGCCGTTCCCTGTCGGGGCCACACCCATCAGGCGGGCATTGAGTTTATCCTGCATATAGCCTTTCAGGATACCGTTCTCAATCAGCACGTTGTACTGCCCCGGAACGCCTTCATCATCAATAGACAGTGAACCACGGCGGCCTTCAATCGTGCCGTCATCCACGACTGTGCACAGCTCAGAAGCCACTTTTTGCCCAATCTGACCGGAGAAAACAGACGTTC
>NZ_NITZ01000100.1 GCF_002632615.1 Xenorhabdus miraniensis | reverse complement strand
GCCCGCATATGTCCCGGCTGACTGTATTCGGTTAATTGGGAATAGATCGCCGTTGGCAGGTCATCAAGTGTGAGATAGTGCCGGATGATGAAGAGCTGGAGTAATCCTCGGACATTGCGATCATCCGTAATACCGTTTTGACTGAACCAGTCAAAAAATTGTCGGGCACACGCCACTGTGTCTATATGGGGAATAAAATCAAAAGGGGCTTTTTCCAGCCAATCAGGGATGAATCTGGCTAATTTTTCGATATAGCGTTCGGTGAAAATGGCCTGTATTTTCTCTAACTGGATCTCTGTAATGGCAAGCATTTTACGTTTGCTGCTTGCGCCAACAGGAAAAGGTTCTCTGATTTTTGCAAAGTTATCCGTGCGTTCTGCTTCAAGATAAAGTGTTGTGATCCGCGTGATTGGCCCCAAAAAACAATGCAGCTCCCAGTCACTCAACACCCCCAGAAAATCCCAGATATTGCGGGGATCATAAAAACGGAAAAAGACCGGTTTTTCCTGCTGTGGAAGCAGAACTTGCAGGTATTTGCGTAAATGCTGGCGCACAGTTTTCATGTCGGCTGTGCTGTGGACGAAAATCCCCCACGGGGTTTTGCGACATTCCAGCCAGATTTTGACTTCTTTCGTGACCTGTACCAGATAAGGGGCGATTTCCACCAACTCTGGCTGAAGGGGCTCACCATAAAGACAGGCGGAAGGCGGGTCATAGCGCTCCAGCATTAAAAACAGATCAGATTCTGCCGCACCATCAATAATGGCGTAGAGTTTTTCCTGACTCATTCGGGCTTCTCCTTTTCTTTCATTGG
>NZ_NITZ01000010.1 GCF_002632615.1 Xenorhabdus miraniensis | reverse complement strand
TTTCCTTTTTTCCAAGTGTAAAAAAGTTGTCTTTCATGATCAATGATGAAATTTGCAGGCCTACGTAACCTTAAAAATATGCTGATAAGAAGAATGTTGGTACTCAGAAAAAACAATCCGAAACTTGCATCTATAATCAGATATCGCCTAGCCCTTTCTTCACCATAATAGCTATCATTAGAATATTTAATATGGAGATATTCTAATAACGATACCTTTTTGTCATCTGATATTATCTGTAATGATTTAGTATATGCAGGTGCATTGGGATTTAAATAAAATTTCTCTCCATAGCTTTCTTTTGCATCTTTTAAGAACCAAAGAAAATCTTCTTCATTAGCTTTCCATCCCTTAACAAAATCACTAATAAAAAATCCAAAACCTAACATAAACCCAATCATCACAGGTACTATAACTTCTTTTCTTACTCTGATAAGATTATGACGAAAATGACATTCCTTGCTATTTATTGCATCCAAAAATACTGCACGTTTCACGGTCTTATTATCCAGCAGAATTAGCTTTTCCTCCAGAATAGGATCACTAAATGTAGATAATGGCGCTGTTGGAGGTGTCTTCACTCTAAAAAGTTTTTTGAGTAATTTTTTTATGAATTTATTCATTTAACGTAATACCTCATTTTCATATCCATAAACCGCATTTTCCAACGTTGGTTATTTTCCTTATTCGCTTTCCATGTATTAATAACATCGTTAATGAAAATACAAAAACCTAATAAAAAACTAGCTAAATAATCAAGTAAAATATTTTCACGATAATGACTCCTGCCATATCGTATTTCACATTTTTATCATCAATTACATCAATAAAGTCCTCTGTTTTTATTTGCTCTTTATCCAACATGCCAATGTCTTCATCCAAGAAAGGATCGCAAGCAGTTGACAGTCGTGCTAATTTAATTTTGTTATCCTTAGTCATAAAAACAATCTCATATAACAATTTAGTATAAATGATAATAAAGTAACTATTTATAATATAATTTTTTAATCCTTAAAATTAGCACCGATATGATTATAGTATTCTTCGGTGCTATTTTTTCTGAAATAAAAATATAACTAACTATATTAATATATTCCAACTATCATTTAGGATCAGTAGCCCTTTTCGGTGGACCAAGCCTATCCAACTCTGCTAAAATTACTGAAATTTGTTGTTCCCAATCTGCTGGTTTTGAGTTCTTACGTAAAGAAAATATTGATGATTGGCGTTTAAAATCCACTGAACTGACAGATTCTTTTCCTTGAATCAGATATTTTGCCATAAAAGCCAATAAATATTTTTTGCTTATTATGTCGTCTATTAAGTTAGGAATACGGGGTTCAAAATCATAAATCATCAGTTTGTTATTTTTGTCAAATCCATAAGCTCTGAAATACAGAACATCATATAGATTAACAACATCGACTTGAGAGTAACGTGCAACATACATTCTTCCCTTACGCCATGTATAAAACAGTTGTTTTTCCCGATCAATAACAAGAGGTGATATTTTACGAATTAAAGATAGTACCCATAAATGAATTAAAATCATTGTAATGGAAAATATAAAAAAACCACCATCTAGCAATAAACCCTGTTGAGCTCTCGATTTACCGTAAAAACCACTATCCATATAAAGAATATGAAAATATTGAGAAAAAGAAATGCTCTCTGCATCAGCAATATACTCATAAGCTTTATAATAATCAGGCAATTTAGGATTTAGATAAAAATCTTCCCCATATTTATCTTTAATATCACTAACAATACTTAAATGAAAGTTCTCATTAGCTTTCCATGATGTAATGTAATCATCAATAAAAAAACAAAATCCTAATAAAAACCCAGCTAAAGAAGCAAGTAAAATATTTTCACGATAATTACTCCTGCCATATCGTATTTCACATTTTTTATCATCAATTAAATCAATAAAACCCTCTGTTTTTATTTGCTCTTTATCCAGAATTCCAATGTCTTCATCCAAGAAAGGATCGCACACTATTGAGAGCCGGTTAATTCTGATATCATTATTTACTTTACCTTCAGTCTTTCTAGCTAGCCACTTTTTTATTGAGTTTATCATTTAACGTACCTTCTCATCAAAATATCCATAAATCGCATTTTCGACTGTTGGCTCTTCTCCCCATTGATAACGCAAGGGTGATATATCATCTTCTTTGGGCATATAGTACCAAAAAATTGTTAAATATTGAGCATATTCTTCTTCTATTTCCAATGTCAAAGTAAGAATGCCATTTTCATCAATGGGGTTTTCATTTTTATAAATTATCTCGGAGAGGACTTGTTCCATTAATTCATCAAATCTCCGCTTAGCTTTAGCATAATGACGCTCATTTACATAAATGGTGTGATCACTTCTGGAAGTAACAGTAGATGATGGTAAAACATGATAAACTAACTCCGATCTTTCCCATTGAAAATTCGGCAACATAAAATGATAAACCATATTTCCTTTTTTATTACTTTCCTTTTTTAATATTGGCCTAGTAAAAAAATTCAAAAACTCTTGATATTCTACCTTAAATGTATTAATTACTTTATCATCCATTTTTCGAACTTTGCCGAATTGGAGTGCTATATCTTCAGGTCGTTTAAAACCCATTTCCAAAAATGAATATTTATCACCACTTCCCCAAAAGCAATTCATTAATAAATATTCCAATTGGGTTTTTCCAAAAAAAACTAAATAGGCAATACTTGCCAGCATGCCTAGAATTCCCACCCATACCATACCGGTAAAGAATGTTCCTACTCCTGCTGTTCCAGCGCTTGTGCCTAAAAGTGATGGTCCCAAAAATCCAGCAGTTATCATTAATGTACCGGTACCAATAGCAACATGTGCATACGCTTCCTTATGACTACCTAAAGCCTTAGCTTGATAAGCATCATAATAAGCAAGCCCCCCGCTTAAAATCCCAGTTATCCCAACCGTCCCCTTTGCCAGCAGTTTTATATGGGTACTACTTAACATAAGCCTGCGTGATGCAGCACCTAATAGTGCTTCTGCCGCAGGATGATTCATTTTTCTCGCTAGTGCTTCTGCTTTTGCAAGCCCTTTCCCGACAAGCTCAGAAGCATTGCGTGCTGCAATTGCCATACCAAGTGTCGTATTCAGGTAAGTAAAAGCTAAATACACAATTTTTCGATTCGCGTGCAGTGGATTATTTCTATCAAAACCAGATTGCGACAACAAGGTATAGAATGTATAACTTTTCATAATAAGATCAAATCCAGTTAGGCTGCAATCCAGTACAATACTAAGAGACTTATCATAATGTTGCATAAGCTTAATATTAAATTTTGGGCTGTTAATTTTAATGGTAGGTATTTTTAGTTTCAAATCTCCCGTATAATTTTTAATTCGATTTGACCAGTTAAATACTGCCTTTCCTCCCTCTTTTTGAACGTTGGCTTTGGTTTTTTTTCCCCACTCTTTCAGTTTCCCGATCAGCCCTTGTTGTTTATATTTCTCCAGATCATTGATTAATTTTGCCACTTCTTTTTCTGTCAATAAAACAGACCCTTTATATTCTTCTACTCCCAACGTGTTAAACACTTTATTGGTAAAAATCTGGTTTACTTTTTCAATACTTTTTACATATAAGCTGGCAGAACCTTGAGCTATTTTTTCGGCTCCCCATGCAAGAAACATCCCTAGTACTTCACCTGTTGCACTAAGAACTTTATCTATTCCTTTTGTTATATATTCTGCCATCAATGGTTTTTGAGCACCATCATGTCCTAACGTATTGACGATTCCATTGTTAATAACAAACCATGCACTACCCTCATCTAATGCAGGTTTACCACCAATAATATGTTCTAATGTCGACGCTCCCTCTACTGTTCTCTGTAATGGCTGCATTAATTCTGCAATTAGATCGCAATGTATTTCAAATTCATGACCATCTTCTTCTGTCAGATCACTTTTTTTATCACTCAACGAAAAAAAATACTTGAAATAATGTGATAAACCACCTAATTTACCTGCAATATTCGGACTTTCAAAAAATTCTTTATATATTTCAAGAACTTTTCCTTGCCTTTTTTTTACATCTAAAATGGGATCGGTAAGTTTAGGCCACCAGGTTTTCCAATTTTCCTGATGAATATGTTCTTTAAAATATTCTTTAATATTTTCATCCTTTGATGCAGCTATTACCTCAACAAATTGCCCTATAGTAAGAGGATAAATATTTGTCGCAGAATAGCTTAGCTCCCAAAGATTAAGTAACTCATAAGCCATTAAAATATCACGCTGATATCCCACAGGATCGTTCAATACCACAATCTTTGCCTTGTCTTTGTAATAAGGGCAGATAAGGCTGTCTATATAACGCATTTCCATATCTGCATTCATGAAAAAACTGCCTTCAGTCGTGATATCTCCCAAATCAGCAGATTGTAAAAGCGGATCGGATAATTGATTTTTGTATGCCTGAAATTGTTTTTCAGGATCTTTGAAATCTTCCACTAATCCGTCGAAATGTTCTTGTTTGGCATCAATGGCATAATCTGATGCTTCATTATCTAAATCCACAAATTGCATCGCACTCTTGCGGAAGTTTTTATCGTTATCCATCTTATTCAGGACAGATTTAGCCAGATTGACTTCACTGTAAACGATGCTGATCTGGGTCACATCTTTATCAATCGCCAGAAAAGGATAGCCTAATCCCGCTGTACCGCTGGCAGGGTGGATTTCTTCCCACGATGAGCTTCCGGCTTTTTGCTCATATTTGGTGTATTTTGTGACCATTCCCCTTTTGCCCTCTAATGTGACAATTTCAGGGCTGAATTTGAAAATCAATAACTTGCCATCTTGTTGGGAACCCCTGGTTTTAATTGGCCCTTCTTCTTTGACATAGATCCAACCCGGTCTTGGCATTCGAATGCTATAGCCCCCCAGAACGCTTGCATTTAATGAATTATCATCAGGATCAATAAAAGTCCTTATTGGCGGCGGTAATTGAGCATTTACCCATTTGTCACCAAAAAAATTCATATAAGCATATCTGACAGGATAAACCGGCCGGATATTGGCGTCACAGGGCCTGACAACGGTATCCATATCCAACTCATGAGGTATGCGTGCCTTCGCCTCATCGACAATTTTTTCAAACGTTTTTTCCACTTTTTCCGCGGCTGTCTCAAGAGCGTCATTCACGCTCGTTAATATCGATTTTTCCATTTACCTTATTTCCTTGTGTTAACTTAATGCTCGGTTTTTAAAACAATACTCATAACAAGCCAGCGCCCGCACCTCTTGCGCCTGTGCTTGTGTACAGGCATGCTGCCATGCCCGCTGCCAGAGTGCTTCGTTATCCCGCGCCAGGCTTCTGCCCGCTACCAGATACAGAATGGAACGCTGATGGGCGAAACCCGCCAGACAAGCAAAATTGGCCTGTTGCACCACAAAGGCTGGCAATTGTTCCTTCTGTTCTGGCGACAGTTCAGGTTGGGTCTCTGCAATAAATTTCACTATTTGAGCCACCGCCCGCTCTTGGGTTTGCCCCGCTAATAGATTTATCAGATAGGGGTTAATTGCCACGGGTGCTGTTTTCTCCTGATCTAATGTGTTTTCAGCCAAAGAAAGGGCATAGTACTGCGCTGTCTGGCTATCGAAATAACCGATGCGCGTTATCGGGCGCATAAAGTGCATCAGTTGTTCATCCGGCAGGCTTTTCAGTAGCGGGAGCAAGCCTTGCGGCACATAGAAGCGATAAAACACCCATGATTGTTGTTGTTCATTTCTCAGATAGGTGAATTTACGCAGGTGATTACGGATCACGGGAAATGGCTGGTCACTGTCGATAAAAATTCCCGGTTCCGGTGTGATCGGCTGTGTGATCTTCTGCTGAAAAGCAGAATGCACTGTTGTGTCATCGGTTAATTCAACCAGATAAGGGGCGCTGTCTTCGAGCGTGATTTGGGTTTCCCCCTGAAACAGGCTTTCCCATCGCAGGTTGGAGACCATCAGGTCAGGCACGATAAAACTGCCCATGACCCGACGGTAAACCGTGGCATCAATCACCATATAGCGGTATTGTCTGCTCTCTTTGGCGGGCATGGTTTCCGTCACAGCGAACTGCAATACGCCACGCTCGGCAGGCAAGAGGGTGTTGATATTGTGTTCGTTTAGCGGGATCACTCGTGCATTCCGCTCCACCCCTTGCCGGAACTGCCGCAATAGCGGCAATTCGATATAAGAGCTGGCAGCAAGGTATTCAGGCAACGGCTGAATATTTTGGTATTGCCCCGGTGAATGTCCCGCCTGTAAGACATATTCCGCCAGCGACGATAGAGCCTGTGGCTTGCTCGCTGCATGGACAATCGCCCGGGCAGAGTAGTGTTCACCTTGTTGCGTGGCATAGGAATAATCCACTATCCAATGTTCGGTATAATCGGGTATCCAGGACATTATTCTGATGGCTCCTGCTGCTTACGGGCTTTTTCCCGGCAATCCTCTGCCATTGCCAACCCTTCATTGGCTGATCCGCTGAGTGATGGCACCGTGCCCGGACTGCCCCCCGTGACCGAAACATCCCCTTGCAGGGTGATTTTGCCGGTGATCGTCACCCCTGAACCATCCAGCTTAATCGACCCCGCTTTGCCTTTGATCAGCACGGATTCGCTGGCCTGTAGGGTATGGACTTTCGTCAGGCTCTGGATGTTGTTGACCACATTCAGGGTATAGTTGTTGTTGATTCTGGCGGTCTTATCCCGCCCGACTTCTTGCAGGTGATCCGCAAAGATATTTTCCTGCCAGTTGTTATTGATGCGGGTTTTGCGATCTTTGGTGATGGTTTCAAACTGGTTCAGATCAATCTGGATGTGCTGTTCACGCATGATCCGGATGAATTCATCGTTGCCGATTTCATGTTTGCGGTTGTTCAGGACATGGTGGCTTTCATCGTGACCAACGCGTTGGGTTTTATCGTGGTTTATCTGGATAAGCTGGTCTTTCTGGGCGTGGATATAGATCTCTTCACTGCCTTTCGCATCTTCAAAGCGCAATTCGTTAAACCCTTCACCTTTGTGGGTGTGGGTCTTGAAGGTGGTACGCGTTTTTTCCGCCGGCAGATCCAGCGGCGGGCGGTTACGGCCGTTGTAGGTACAGCCCGTCACTATTGGACGATCAATATCCCCGTTCAGGTAGGAAATAATCACCTCCTGACCAATACGCGGAATAGCCATAAATCCATAGCCATCACCATTCCAGCCCTGCGCGACACGCACCCAGCAGGAAGCGCGGTCATCTGCTTCATCGTAACGATTCCAATGGAAATGAACTTTGATAGCGCCATGTTTATCAACATAGATCTCTTCACCTTCCGGCCCCACGACAGTTGCCACTTCATCCCCATCTGCCAGTGGCTTGTAACGGAATGGCGGGCGCCAGTCTTGCCGCCCCGGAATAAAGGAAACGTTGTTGGTCAGCGTCGTACCTTCTCCCGCATTTCCAGAAGCTTGTGGTTGATGTCCATGATGCGTGATAGTAACCACCTGCCAGCGATCATTCATCGTCGCAATCGGGTGGGATTGCAGAACAAAGATCCGTCCCGGTCTTAATTTGATACAGTTGGTACTTGCTTTACCGACTTTGCTCTGGTTCTGCAACTGCTCCAAACGCAATTGGGTGAAAGGGCGGCCTTCTGCATCCCTCTGAAAACGGCCATAACTCTCAAATACAGAATGATCCCCTCCATGTTCCAGCGTAGACAGATGTTGCAGAGGATAGGAAGGACGCAGGAAATTATTATCTTTATGGAGCGTTTCATCCGGGCACAGGTATTCGCCGTAATTCCACTGCCATGCTGTCGAGTCACTGCTATCTGTGTTTGCCTGTACGTTGTAGGTCAGCGTTAACGCAGCCAACATGCCGAGGTGGGAATTGCTGTAAAACAGTTTGTCCTCTTCGAACCAGAACACGATGCCTTCTTCCGCCGCCAGTCGGCACCAGAATTCATAAGCGGATTCGCGTTTCTGAGTGGTATATTCCCGTATTGAATGCTGCTGGTGATCTTTGTAAAACTTGCTGTCTGCCCTGATGCGATGTTCTTTCAGTAATTGACCGAGAATATCCGGCACGGATTGATGGTGGAAAATCCGGCTATCCTGATTGAGGGTCATCAACCACATTTCCGGGCGAATAATAAAAGTGTAATAGGTTTGTCGCCCATCGGTATTACCCTGTTCGGCTCCAGCCACAACACCATTAACAGTTCGCTCAATGACGCCATCTCTAATCACCGTCAGAGAGGCACTGGAACCCAATTGTTTATTGAGTGCCACGTTGTCAAAAGAACTGACTACTGTCATAGACAGGTGAAACAGTTGTGATAACCCTTCCTGTAAGCTGAAATTCACTACCTGAAACGTGGTCTGCGGTAGTGCACCTATCTGGCAAGTAAAAACTAATCCATCCACTGTAGAAACTCCTTACATAATTGAGCGATAACCCTGAATCATTGAAGGTGACAGATACCATTCCGTTTCTGAAGGTTGGCTGAGCACGCGCATTCGCAGCCATGTCCCCTGTGCAAGGCAGAACGGGAAGAATTGGTAGAGTGAATTGGCGAATCGATACATTTCGCCGGCATCGGTATAAGCGCTTTCATCCAGCATCAGGGTAACCAGCAGACAGCGAACGGGTCTGTCCCGGATTATCCTGTCACCCCATTTTGCCTCTATATTGGCGATCCCGCCGATCATGCGCCGGATATTCCGGCTGGACGCACGATCAGTATCTGCATACAGATCAAAATCCTGTAGTAGTTGTTTGACTGACGCGCTCATTTCCAATAAATGGCTGCCGACAGAATAATGTGACAACAAATCCCAATGACGATGGCTATCAACAATCGGAGGATAAGTTTGTGAAGTGGGAGTGATATTTTTTAATTGAAAAACTTCGGGAACATTTTCTCCCGTCTGGCAGATCTCACCCAGTACAAGAGGTGCCTGATGTTGTTCAAAGCCATAAAAATGGCAAATGAATTCACGCTCAGGTGGTTTACGCATCAACTCCGCTTTGCTGTCATAGAAAATCAGCTCATACTGTATTCTGCCCAGCGCATCTTTGCTGATTTCAAGCGCATAGAACCAAGCCTTGTCGTACTCTGGGTGATAACGTTCCATACCTGTCAGGAGGCTGACCGGATAAAACAGGTATTCATCCCCGCGTCGTTCCTCTTCTGTGTTTGGCTCATTTTTCAGTTCAATACCTGCAATATGCAGAACACCCTGAGCTGGCATTAAGGGTAAACGATAACGTGCTGTTTCTGGGGCAAAGGGAAGTGTCACTTGGCTGTTACGCGCCATATTAACCACAGGCGCACAATGAAGCTGGAATGCAGACTTTATTTGAGCTGCTGACAATGGCAATACTGTATTCAAGGTCAGAACGACACTGAATTCACGATGTTTTGCCAGTTTTAATCGCTTTGCCATGGTCGGCAGAGGTAAATTCAGAAATTGGTTAACATGTGGCAGGTAAAAAGACTCAACTAACAATTGTGGCGCCCAGTTATCCCCGACAGCAGATGACAGAGCCAATCGGGAAGCGCCTGAGCGCGGTTCAAACCGATCTCCGTGTGCTTTATAAACTTGACCGTCGTGATACAGTTCAGCACCATCATAATATTGAGTCAGCCCCAGCATCAGGGCATCCGCAACCTGCTCATCACTGCTCAGGAATAAATTAATCGGCTGGGTCAGCCACTCTTCCTCTTTACCAATATAACGAAATTTTAAGGTGATTTTAGTCGTCTGTACCTGATGTGTAATTTCACGTGACACTAATATCAAAGGCTCAATAGGACATTCTCGGCAAGTGACAAATGGCTGTCGATGATGCGTATGAACTTCTGTTCCTGCCGGTACGGAAAAAGCAAAATCCCCCTGCGTGCCACTGTCAAACTGAATCATACTGGTCGCAGGGATACCTTTGATCGGCTGTGCCCGTAATCTTTGCAGTAACGGCTGAGTCAACTCAGGGAAAGCATCATCGACTTTCTGACTCAAACGGGCCATTAAAGCAGCAAAGCCCTCATTAACCCTTTCAGCATCAGGATCCCTGCCACTCAGTACATCTTCAAGATGTGGTTTCTCTTCACGCGCAGATTTTGCAAGTTGTCTTAGGTAATCAAGTTCCCACTGATAATAATACTCAAACGATTTCACAACTGACTCCTTTTCCTAAAGCGGCATGTTGTGAGAATGACCACTTTGCATTTATACCCGTCCTTCAAGTTGCAGCGTTAGCGTTGTTGGCATCCTGAAATACACAGGGTATATGTTTAGTTTATTAATTTCAGGTAAGTACATAATCTTTATCAATTCTTATGAATTAAAAAGAACTGCTTAATATATACTCTGTCGGGTGTATGTCAAAACAAAAAATAGCGAACATATTGTCCCTTTATTCCCATTTATTCATCGAGAAAACATTAGAGTATCTAAGTATTTTTATTTAAAATTAATAAGCAATTTTGATGAGTTAGCCATTAAAAGCTTAAAATACACGATAGGGGGAATCTAACTATGACAGACTCCCGTTTCTTGCAGATTTCCACGACCGATAGGACAGGGGAGCGGTACTGAAAAACC
The DNA here is from genome assembly GCF_002632615.1 of Xenorhabdus miraniensis. Next base: position 160,026 of record NZ_NITZ01000010.1, on the reverse strand, counting down.
TACATAAAACATCTAACATGCTGTATTTATAAAAATAAATTCCCATCATTTGTTAAAGTGGTTTTACAGAGCGCTAATAAACGCTCTGTATTCTATTTATTAATTTTTTCAGCACTTAATTTCTTTTCATCAAATATTGTCCTTAGATATCTCCTCAACCTGAGATATATTTGGAGGCATAATTTTATCTAACTCAACCAAAATATCTTCGATTTGAGATTCCCAATCAGTTGGTTTTGGTTCTTGACGTAAAATAAATAGCGATGCAAATAACGTTCTTTGACGTTGAAAATCGACTGAACTGACCGCCTCTTTTCCTTGAATTAAGTATTTCGCTATAAAGGTCAAGAGATAGGCTTTACCTATTCTTTCATTGTGGATATTAGGAATACGAGGTCTGAAGGTATGAATAAGCAGGTTATTGTTTTCATCAAAGCCATAAGTTCTTAAAAGCAATACATTTTTATAATGCACAGCCTCTAATTGTGTATAGCGTGCAATATACATTTTACCTTTTGCCCATGTGTAAAAAATTTTCTTTTCTCTGTCAATAACAAATGGAGCTAATTTACGAGAGAAAAATAGCAAATATAAGAAGAAAGAATTCGCAGTAAGGAAAAGCAGGAAAAAACCTCCGTCTAGTAATAAATCATACCTCACTGTGGATTTTTTATAGAACCCACTATCCGTATAACGAATATGAAAATATTGCAATATTGATATGTTTTTGGAATGGCTAATATATTCATATTTTTTAAAATACTCAGGGAGTTTAGGATTTAAATAAAATTCATTTCCATATCTTTCCTTAGCAATAGTAACCATCTCAAGGTAAAATTTTTCATTGCCTTTCCAATCATTAATATAATCATTAATAAAAAAACAAAATCCTAATAAAAAACCAATAAGAGCAGGAATAATAATATTATTTCGATAATTGTTAGTTTCGTTAATTATTACACAATTTTCATCATTAATTAATTCAACAGTTCCCTCATTTTCTAATTGTTCCTTATCTAATACTCCAATGTCTTCCTTCAAAAGAGGATCACACACTGCTGATAGTCGACTTACTCTTATTTTATTAGTTTTTTCATTGTTCATTTATTAAACTCTTTTGTTATTAATAATTCTACAATTAACTTTTTTATCTAAATTAAAATTTAGAGTAATTTATCATCATTATATCCGTAAATTGCATTTTCCCATATTGGTTCTTCTCCCCACTTATAACGTAAAGGAGAAATAGTATCCTCAGTGGGCATATAGTACCAAGAAAGTTTTAAATAATTAACATGTTCCTCTTCAATTTTTAATGAAAAAGTAAGAGTACCGTTTTCATCAATTGGATTTTTATCACCTAATTTTTTGTTTTTATGAAATATATTTGATAGAGCTTCTTCCATTAAACTTTCAAATCTTTCCTTAGCCTTCTCATAAGCTATAAATGTGAAATAATAATTAGAGTGTTTCTTTCCTTCTTCACCATAAGAAGATTTCGATATTTTATAAACAAATTCTGATTCTCCCAATCTAAAATTAGGTAGTAGAAAAGTATAAATTACTTTTCCTTTTTTATTGTTTTCTTTTTTTAAAATTGGTCTAATAAAAAGATTTAAAAATTCTTGTTGTTCAACTAAAAATGCTTTTCTTGTTTCGTTATTCATTCTGTTGGCCTTAGAAAACTGTTCATTTATATTATTCGGCCTTCTGGTATCCCAAAAAGCATACTTACTTCCCCTTCCCCAGAAACAGTTATTCAATAAACTTTCAAATTCATCTTTACTAAATAAAATCACACCAATATAACCTATTCCGGCTAATGCCATGCCCGTCCAAAATATAGGCCCTCCCAATGATGCTAACCCGGCTCCCCCTGCTCCAATTGCGCCTCCAGTTGCCGGAGTGGCTAACAAAAATGTACCAGTCATTATAAATGTACCTGTACCAATAGCGGCGTGTGAATAACCTTCCATTTCATTACCTAAAGAAAAAGCATGATAAGCATCATAATATGAAAGCCCTCCACTTAAAATTCCCGTTGCCACCACAGCTCTCTTTGCTATTATTTTTACATAATCGCTATTTAACATAAGATTACGTGATGCAGTTCCCAACAAAGCTCCTATTACAGGACGATTTATTTTCTGTGCCAGTAATTCCGCCCTTGCTGCTGCCTTTCCTAAGAGCTCAGAAACATTTCTTGCTGCAACCATTCCACCAATGACTGTATTCAAATATGTCAAACGGATATAAAGAGTTCTGCTACTCGCTTTCAGTGGATCATTTTGGTCGAAATTAGATTGTGATGCTAGGGAGTAAAATGTATACATTTTCATATACAAATCTAATCCACTCAAACTACAATCAAACAACACACTGGTCTGTGCCTTAAAATGCTCCGCAACCATATAGCTGAACTTTGGTTTATTAAATTTAATTGTAGGTACTTTTACGTATAACTCATAAGTATAATTATCAACTCTTTTAAACCAGTTAAAGACTTTTCTGCCGCCCCATTTTTTCAGCTCAGTATTAATGTTAGCCATACCTCCTTTAATTTTACCTGGAATTCCTTGATTTTTATATTCTTCTAGTTTTTTTAACAACTTATTCCACGATTTTTCATCTAATACAACATGATTTCCATTCTGTATTTCAACGCCTAAAAAAGACAAACACTTAATAGTGAAATATTGGTTTAACTTTTCGACATTTCCTGCATAGGCATAAGTTGATATTTGATTTGCTTTTTCCGCTCCAACCACAAATAAATGTGCAATGATTTCAGCCGTGGCATTTAATAATTTATCTACTCCTTTGGTAAAATATTTTGCCATTACATCTTTGTTTGCTCCATCATGCGCTAACGTGTTGGCAACACCGTTGAGAGCAACATCCCAAGTGCTACTAGATTCTGAGGCAAGATCCCCCGCTAATACACGCAGTGATGTAGACATTCCTGCATCTGAGCTTTTTAGTGGCCCAAGCAACTCCGAAATAAGAGTACAAAATACCTTAAATTCTTTGGCATCTTCTTCACTGAGATCATCTTTTTTCTCATTCACCGAGAAGAAGTTACTGAAATAATGAGTCAGCCCACCTAATTTATCAGCAACGCCTGGGTCTTCAAAGAACCCCCTATATAAAGCAACAATCGCCTCCTGAGTTTCATTTACGTCTTTAATCGGATCTATAAGCTTAGGCCACCAAGTTCGCCAATTATCTAAATGGATGTTGTCTTTGAATTGTTCACTCAGCGTAAAGTTATTTACAACTGCATATTCCAGTTGCTCAATAAATTGGCCTATTGTGAGGGGATACATATTGGTAGCCATGTAACTTCTCTGCCAAATAGAAAGCAAAGTATGTACATTCAAAAGATCACGCTGGTATCCGACTGGATCGTGTAAAACAACAATTTTAGCTTTATCTTTGTAATACGGGCATCGCACACTGTCCATCTGACGCATTACCAGATCGACATCCATTGCATAAGTATCTTCTGTAGTTAAATCACCAAGATTGATGGGAGGTGCGTTTGGATCTTGCAGGTCTTGCAAATGTTCATGATAGCGATGAAATTGTTTTTCAGCCTCTTTAAATTCTTCTATTAGAGCCTCTATATGCTCCTCTGTGGCATCAATAGCATATGAAGATTTTTCATCATCCAGATCAACAAACTGCATTGCATTTCTGCGAAAAGATTCATCTTTATCTATTTTGTCTAAAATTCGTTCAGAAAATGAAACTTCACTATAAACAATACTAATTTTAGATACGTCTTTATTAAGAGCCAGAAAAGGATAGCCTAATCCCGCTGAACCATTAGCAGGTTGTATTTTTTCCCAGGATGCGTTACCTGCTTTTCTTTCATATTGGGTATATTTTACAATTAATCCTCTTATACCGTCTTTTATCTCTACAACTTGAGGACCATACTTAAAAATTAATAACCTCCCTTTATGTTGAGATCCCCGTGTTTTTAACGGTTCTTCTTCCTTTACATATATCCAACCAGCTCTAGGCATTCGAATGCAATAGCCATCTGTCGGAAACAGGGATAGAATTTCTGGGTCAATATAATCATATATTGGGGATGGCAACTCAGCTTTTGAGTCCTTTGCTGAATCAAAAAAGTTCATATAGGCATATCTGGCAGGATAAACAGGCCGGATATTGAGATCACATGGCCTGACAACGGTATCCATATCCAACTCATGAGGTATGCGTGCCTTCGCCTCATCAACCATCTTTTCAAAAGCTTGTTTTGCTTTTGCAGAAGCTGTATCAACAGCTTCACCAGTTTTTGTGAAAATAGGATCAACAATGTCCATTTCTCTTTTTTCCTATGTTATTTTGTAATCTGGTTCTTAAAACAATACTCATAACAAGTCAGTGCCCGCACCTCTTGCACCTGTGCTTCGTTATCCCGCATCAGACTTCTTCCCGCTACTAGATACAGAATGGAACGCTGTTGAGTGAAACCCGCCAGACAAACAAAATTGGCTTGTTGCACCATAAAAGCTGGCAGTTGTTCTTTCTGTTCTGGCGACCGTTCAGGTTGGGTCTTTAGTTTATTCATTTCAGGTAAGCGCAAAACCTTTACTAATTCTTATGAATTAAAAATAATCGCTTAATATATACACTGTCGGGTGTATGTCAAAACAGAAAATAGCGAACATATTGTTCCTTTATTCCCATTTATTCATCGCAAAAACATTAGAAGCTTAAAACACACGATAGAGGAATCTAACGATTGGAGGCATTACCACTATTATCAAATAACCCTTCACCAGCTCTCTATTGCTGAGCGGCTGTGGTAATTTATTCAATAAGTTAAAGTGATTATGAAGACATCTTCATTACAGTTGAAAAATCTCTTTTCCTTTCTGATTTGCAATTCTTTTGGCTAGTGTCTTAACTTAGGGCATAGAAACATAACTTGACTCTTAAACAAATAATTTAATCAGATTCGGAGGTTGTATATGGGTATCCTGTCATGGATTATCTTTGGCTTAATTGCCGGGATCCTGGCTAAGTGGATTATGCCGGGAAATAACAGCAGCGGCATCATTATGACAGTGATTCTGGGAGTTGTGGGCGCTGTTGTGGGAGGGTATATCAGCACATTCTTTGGAATGGGAAAAGTTGATGGTTTTAATTTGGGCAGCTTCGCTATTGCCGTTATCGGCGCGATGCTTGTCCTATTTGTATACCATAAAATTTCCAATCAGTAACTTTATCTTAAAGCTCACAACTTATATGATAAATAACAAGAAAGGGCATGTTATTTCAATGCCCTTTACTATCATTATTTTTTATCAACTATTTTTCCGAGCGTTATTTTTCTAATGGAAGTGAATCATCAGCTCCCCATTCAGCCCAAGAACCGTCGTATAATCCAACTTCTTTGTGACCAATCATATCAAGCCCCAATACTAAAACGGCGGCTGTCATTCCAGAGCCGCAACTGGTAATAATCGGCTGGTTTAAATCAACGCCTTGTTTGTGAAAAATTGCTGCAATTTCTTCTACGGATTTATAACATCCATTGTCAATCAATGCTGTCCACGGAACATTTTTAGCACCAGGAATATGGCCCATTCTCAGACCGGGGCGAGGTTCTGGCACTTTTGCCTGAAAACGGTCTTCCGCTCTGGCATCAATAAACTGTATCGGTTCATTCTTGTGCAGGATATTCAGGATCTGCGCCTGAGAACAGACTTTTTCGGGGGTAAACTGAACATTAAACACATCGGGCGGGCGAACGACTTCCCTTGATTCGGTTGGATAACCCGCTTGTCGCCAGCCTTGTAACCCGCCTTCCAGAATGCGGACATGGCGGGCACCAAAAATTTTGAATGTCCACCATGCGCGTGGAGCAGAGAACATATTTCCCTGATCGTAAATAACCACCAGATGGTTTTCATTGATGCCCATTTTATTAACCGCCTGACAGAAAGTTTCTGGTTCTGGCAGCATGTGAGGCAGATTGGTCTGTAAATTGGCAACCTTATCAAGATCAAAGAACTGAGCGCCGGGAATATGCTTATCTAACCAGAGTTGATGATAATCGATGGATTGAGTAGGCATCGGGGCGCTGGCATCAACAATAACGACATTCTCATCATGGAGATGCTCGTTTAGCCATTGTGGACTGACAAAATATTCATTTTTCATGAGCTTCCTCATCTGGTGTCGTCATACCGGATATTACAAACTGATACATTGTCAAAAATGGATACTGTAATATCAGGTATTGCGATAAAAACTAATTTATTTATTGTTGCTCTACTGGGGAGTTTCCCTGCTGAGTCTGTTGTGGCTCTTCTGCTGGTGTTGTGGAGCGGGTGTACATATTCAACCCTGCCAGAAAGACGCCACCAATTGAGCCAATAGAAAATAATATGATGATAATGAGCAGGATTTTTTTCATCTCTGTATCCAATAAGGTTTTTAATAAAGCGTTATAACAGCCATAAACAATGCCAAAAGATAGAAAGCCAAAAGTATATCGGCTTCTATGCTTCAGACAAGCAATAACCATTTTTATCATATTGACAGTAAAACAGTCAGAACGCTGGGAACAACTTCCCAGTAATGAGTATATGAAGCTGATTTGATACTCACTCTATGGGAGAATAGCCTTCCAATTTTTAAGCAGTAAAACTTATGGCACTTTCCAGTTCAATAAAAAATCAAATTAGCCAATGGTATAAGGCATTATCCATCCATATTGATGGTTTTATCCCACGAGCACCTCAGCGCCAAATGATCGCAGAAGTTGCAAAAACCCTGGCAGATGAAGAAGGGCGGCATTTGGTGATAGAAGCGCCTACGGGAGTAGGGAAAACTTTATCGTACCTGATTCCGGGGATTGCCGTCAGTCGGGCAGAACAGAAACCATTGGTGGTGAGTACGGCCAATGTTGCCTTGCAGGATCAAATCTACAGCAAAGATCTGCCGTTGTTACGCAAGATTATTCCTGATCTGAAATTCACAGGCGCTTTTGGCCGTGCACGTTATGTTTGTCCACGTAATCTGGAGGCGATTTGTGCCGCAGAGGGAGAGCAGATTGATCTGATGTTTCTGGTTGAAGATCAAACGGAAATCACCAATAGTGAAGAGCGTGAGTTATGTCGTCGGTTGCGTAATGATTACTCGACTTTTGTATGGGACGGCCTGCGTGATCATCATAAACTGGCGTTATCGGACTCGCTGTGGGCAAAAGTCAGTACGGATAAGATGAATTGTCTGGCGCGAAATTGTCAGTTTTATCATCGTTGTCCCTTCTTTCTTGCCCGTCGGGAGATTGACAATGCGGATGTTGTTGTTGCCAATCACTCTTTGGTTATGGCTGCGCTGGAAAGTGAATCCGTTTTACCGGAAGCAAAAAATCTGCTGTTGGTATTGGATGAAGGGCACCATATCCCTGATGTTGCAAGGGATTCGCTGGAAGTTGAAGGGGAAATTACGTTATTCCAGCTTAATGGGCAGTTAGATTCATTTATCCGTCATGTGGAGCAGTATCTGATTCAATTCCGGCCAACCAAACCGCCTGCGTTGGCAAATGTCACACGATTGCAGGCTCATTGTGAAGCAATCCGTGAACATTTTAAGGAGTTGGCAATGATAACACAGGCTTTATTGCCTGAACGCGGTGAAGCGGAAGAATATTTATTCGAACTGGGAAAGTTACCGGATAGTTTGCTGTTGTGTTGTCAGCAGTTATTTAAGCTCACCGATGGTTTACGTGGTTTAGTAGAAGCGATTTTAAATGACCTGAACGATCAAACGGCTAAACAGGATATTGTCCGACTGCATCGTGCCATCCTGCAAACCAGCCGGACATTGGGCTATTTTGAGAATATGGCAAAATTGTGGCGTTTGGCCTCGCAGGAAGAATCTTCCCACGCGCCGATATCAAAATGGTTAACACGCCGCTATGAGAAAAACCAATCACATCTCTATTTTCACTGTGCAGGCATTCGGGTCAGCGAACAGCTAACTCAGCTACTGTGGCGTAACATTCCCCATGTTGTGGTGACATCGGCGACATTGCGTTCGCTGAATAGTTTTTCCCGTATTCAGGAACTGACTGGCTTACATGAAAACTATGGTGATCGTTTTGTTACTCTGTCATCGCCTTTTGAGCATGTACGGCAGGGGCGCTTGATTATTCCCCAAATGACACAAGAACCGACGATTCAAAATGAGATGCAGCATCTTGAGGAAATGGCGCGTTATTTCCGTTCGCAGGTGATAGACGGGAAGCATCGGGGAATGCTGATATTATTTAGCAGTCAGCGTGCGATGGAAGGTTTCCTCACTTTTGTGACAGATTTGCGGTTGATGTTATTGGTACAGGGTGATCAACCCCGTTATCGGTTGGTAGAAACACATTGCAAGCGGATTGATGAAGGGCAAGCAAGCGTTCTGATTGGGTTGCAGTCATTTGCAGAAGGGCTGGATTTAAAAGGTGATTATCTTTCTCAGGTACATATTCATAAAATAGCCTTCCCGCCTGTGACCAATCCGGTCATTATCACCGAAAGTGAATGGCTGAAGTCATTGAAACGCTATCCATTTGAAGTACAAAGCCTGCCAAGTGCTTCCTTCAATTTGATTCAGCAAGTGGGAAGGTTAATTCGTAGCCATGAGTGTTATGGTGACGTGGTGATTTATGACAATCGGTTATTGACCAAACGTTATGGCCCACGTTTGTTGAATTCTTTGCCTGTATTTCCTATCGAACGGCCTGATGTTCCCTCGGAACAGGCGTTGGCGCTAATGAAAAAGGATAAATAATGTAAAATTTAACATTATTTATCCTTTAACCAAAAACAGGTTTGTAACTGTTATTTATACTACTTTTTTCAGGAAGCAGGTTTTCAGTACTAACCCTTTGATTTTGTCAGCATTACACTCAATCTCATCTTCGCGATGAGTCAGGCGGATGTTTTTAATCAATGTTCCACGTTTCAAGGTCTTGGAAGTCCCTTTTACTTTTAAGTCCTTGATGACCTGAACTGAATCACCGTCATTCAGTAATGCACCGTTGGAGTCTTTAACTTCGTTATCCATTGTATGGCGTCCTCATGTTTATTTTTAAATCAAACAGGGATTATAGAGAGAAAAATTATTTTTTTAAAGGTTAGTGTGGTTTTTTAGAATATAACCGCTGTTTTTAAATGTTTTTCTTATCAATTGTATGCAAAGATGTAAAAAAGGCCACAGAAGTGGCCTTAAGATTTTTAGAAATAATATTTTTAATTTATTGCTCAATGTTTGCTTCGATAAACCATAAAAATTTGTCGAGATCACGGGAAGCCGCCGTAAACATATCTGCTGTGTCTTCATCTTCCGCATCAACAATCGCCTGACGAATATCATTGGCAACAATGGCATAACGATCTGCCAGCGCCTTAAGATGATCTTGTACGTCATGAATATTTGTTGGATAACTTTTCAGCGTTGTACGTTTATTCACTTCCTGAACGGTTCCTAATGCTGTGCCACCCAATTGAACTGCGCGTTCTGCAAATATATCCAGATGCTCAATAATGGCACTGCGAAAACTGTCCAGCATTTCATGAATAGCAATGAAATTCCGGCCACGCATATTCCAGTGGGCTTGTTTAGTCAGCATGGATAGATCGATAAATTGGATCACCATATGATTCAAGGCGATAATCGATCTCTGTTTAACATCTTCATCAACATTATTGCGGGTATAAAGCAGACCAGAAGCTTGGGGTTTGATTAATTTTGCTGTACTCATAATAGCGCTCCCTTAATTCCGATTAATGAATTGCCTCATTAGATTTGATAATTATAGCTGACAAATTCTCGTGAGCCACATTGCTTATCCCTATTGCATTAATAGGTATTGGTATTAATAGGTATGATATGGATGGGTATGATATTGATAGATATTTCATGAAAATAAAAAACCGGAGGATATTGAATTTCCTCCGGTCTGAATAAATAAGCTAGTATTTTGGTAAAAATAACTATTCTATTTTTTCTATTTTAGTTTTTCGTTTAATGGTGGATGTGGAGCCGATGGAAGCACAAATAATACAGAAAAGAGCAACCCACTGAGTCATTGTCAAATGCTCATTAAGGAAAATAATGCCTGATAACGCGCCTAATGCTGGCTCAAGGCTCATTAATGTCCCAAATGTTTTGGCTGGCAGGCGAGTGAGGGCAATCATCTCCAGTGTATAGGGGAATGCGGTAGATAAAATGGCGATCCCCAGCGCAATAGGCAGCAGTGAAACATCAAACAGTAATTCAGGGCCAGTCTGTATTAACCCGATTGGGAAGAAGATAAAGGCAGCAATCAGCGAACCAATAGAAACGGTAGCGGCACCATAGCCAGCCCCCGCACGTTGCCCGAAGATAATATAAAGTGCCCAGAAGACGCCGGCTCCTAAAGCATACAAAATCCCGATAGGATCAAGTGTACTGACACTATCCCCGATTGGCAGGAGAAAACCTAAGCCGGCGATGACCAAAGCAATCCAGAGAAAATCCAGTGGGCGCCGGGAAGAAAACATGGCAACAGCCAAAGGCCCTGTGAACTCAAGTGCAACGGCAATGCCGAGAGGAATGCGGGACAAGGCCATATAAAACAGATAATTCATCGCCCCGAGTGAAATACCGTAGGCAAAAAGAGGAATCAGAGAATCTCGCTGAAATTTCAGGCGCCACGGTTTAAAAATCAGAAAGAGAATAATTGTTCCCAACGCAAGTCTCAAAGCTGTGACACCAGGCGCACCGATGACATGGAATACTGTTTTAGCCAGTGAGGCTCCGGCCTGAATTGATGTCATCGACAGTAACAATAAAATAATGGGGAACAGTGGAAAAGAAACTGCCCGATGTTTAGAAAGAGACATTTAAAAAAAACCTCAGTTACAACGTATTAATTAGGGGGGTGTCATCTTCGCAGTGAAACAGATATAACTCAACAGTATTATCAGTTGTATGCTTGTTAGTCTATCGTATAATCAGAAATTAAAAAAACAATAATGGAGTTTAGTTTATGAAAGAAAATGCGATTAAAAATGCACCAGAAAAAAAAGGTTCTGTAAAAAGTATTGCGGTTTATTGTGGTTCAAGCCTTGGTATATCTGAGGTCTATAAAGAAAGCGCGATATCTTTTGCGACAGAGCTGGTAAAACGTGACATTACTTTAGTCTATGGTGGAGCAAGCGTAGGGATCATGGGAACAGTTGCGGATACTGTCCTGAAAGAAGGCGGTAAAGTGATTGGTGTTATCCCGACCTTGCTGGAAGAGCGTGAAATTTCCCATAAGAATTTATCTGAACTCCATGTTGTGGAAACTATGCACCAGCGTAAAAGCAAGATGATCGAACTGGCAGAGGGGTTTGTTGCTTTGCCCGGCGGCTTTGGTACATTGGAAGAATTCAGTGAAGTTTTTACCTGGAGTATGATTGGGTTGAATAGTAAACCTTGCGGTATCCTCAATATTAACCAATTCTATGATCCTTTAATTTCTATGATCGACAGAATGGCAGATGAGCAGTTCTTGCAGGAAAAATATCGTCATATGGCAATTGTTGAACAAGAACCTGCTTTATTACTTGACCGTTTTAATGATTATGTTGTTCCTTCTGTTAAAACTTACTTCAAATAATTTCAACGTAAGGGGAAATATAATGATAATAAGAACAGCTTTGATGCAGGATGTTGAGGCGATTTTATCTCTCTATTATGTCTTATTTAGCGAAATGGCAGCGTTACAGCCAGATAGGATCAAAGCGACTGAACAAGACAGAGATTTTATTGTTTCTAATGTGGATAATAGCAAATTTCATTTACTTGTTGCAGAAGATGAAGATAGCAGCATAAAGGGATTTGCCATGGCACAAGAACAAAAGACACCGCCTTTTAATTGCCTGGTTCCCAGAACTTATGGCTATGTTTTTGATCTGGTAGTAAGTCGGGATGCCAGAAATCTCGGTATTGGTCGGAAATTATTGGCTGGAATGCAGAAATGGGCAAAAGAAAATGGTTATTCACATCTGGAACTGGGTGTATTATCTAAAAATGTTGATGCAATACGCTTTTATGAAAGGGAAGGGTATCAAGAAGTGAATAGAACTATGGTGATTACTCTGTGATCCCCACGTCCTGCGCGATGACGCTTCAAGTTTTGTGCACCGTCCATGTTCAAGCTATTTGCAATAATAAGCGTCTATTTGAACCATCAGAGTTACATTCTGATGGTTCATGTTTATTTGTCTCTGTAAGTTGTTTATAAGTTGTTTTCTGGTCAGTTAATCTTTTTGGCAATACTTGCTAAAAAAGCATTTCTCTTCCAAAATCAGAATGATTTGAGGGTAACCTTTGAGGTTTCACCCATCATTAATAAAATAATGATATTAAGTGGTAAGTTAACTTTATTTTTTGAATAAGGAAACTAAATTCAGGCAGAAAAATAAAATGGTGAAAAAATGAAATTATCAAATAATAAAATTAATAATGGTTACATCTTAAAGTTATCACTGTTTATCATAATAGCAGGATTGGGATTACGTATACCAATATCCTATATTCCGCCTATGTCATTGGAAATCATGGATGATTTGAAAATCAATCACTCTACACTGGGATTAATAACTTCATTGTCACCCCTTTGTTTCTTTCTGTTCTCGCCTTTGACACCTTACTTTGAAAAGAAAATAGGGTTGTATAAGACCCTGATAATGACTTTTATTGTTGCGATTTTTGCTTATTTTTTGAGGTCAAACAGCTCTGTCATATTATTGTTTGTTTCTACTATCATGTTTGGTTTTGCCATCGCATTGGGAAATGTTGCATTGCCCTCATTTTTTAAGCGATTAGGCAGTAGCAGAATAGCTATATTATCTTCAGCTTATACTGCCTCCCTGTATCTGGGGCCTGCGATAGCAACAGCTTTAACCTTGCCGATTAAGAACATATTTGATATATCCTGGAACAAAATCTCATTGGCTTGGATAGTTATCCCTATACTTTCTATGTTGTTAATTTTATTTTTTTCCAATAATAAACAGGTATCAGTTGAAAACAAAGCGATAGCTAGCAATGAGAGATATGAACGCCTTGAACGTGCAATCAATCCGTGGGTAAGTATACCGTGCTGGATTATGGCAATCTATTTTTCGGTTTTGTCATTTAACTTTTTCATTATCACCGCTTGGTTTCCTGAACTGATTAGTTCCTATGGCCTAAGTGAAACTAATTCTGCATTCTATGCCTCTCTATTTCCATTAATTGCTATTCCTTTTGCTACATTAACTTCATTTTATATTTATAAGATTAAACAACAGAAAATTTTATTTTTTATTAATCCCATTATTTTCATAATCGGAATATTGATTCTGGTTTATGGTAGTAACGATCTGATCCCTATTGCAATTGCAATTATGGGAATAGGTGCAGGTATTTGTACAGGGGTTGCATTTTTGTTGCCTCTACTGAGATTTAATAACACCGCAAATGTGACAAAAGCAAACGCCATGATGCAATCAATGGGTTATTTAATTGCGTTCTTTGGCCCTTTAGTTTCTGGTTATGTCCATGACTTAACCGGGTCATGGACGATTGTATTATGGATATGTGCACTGACTCTTTCTATACAGGCAATTTTAGGCATAGCCATCGGTAAGAATGAGAAATATGATCAGGATGAATTAGCCAGCTAAAGCTGGCTATAATGAGTTCATTTCTTAGCATTATTGTTTAAAGCAATTCGGTACTCTCTTAGTACTTCGTCGATAATCCAACTGGTTCGGGCGGCAGATTCTCCATTAGATGGGCAAATTCCTTTGCCCTGTATCTCAGCAATAACTTTCTGGATTAATGGCATTTGAATATGTTTTGGGTTTTCAAAATGGTACTGATGATGTTGGTTATTTTCATCATAATATGAAATGGGGGAGTCACCGAATGTGGCAAAAACTATCTTGCCTTTGTCTCCGATAATTTCGACTTTATCCTCACGAGAGGTGGCGACAAAATTCCAAATTCCAACACCCTGAATCTGGTTTTCAAACATAAATGACATGGAAACGCAATCCTCGGCGGGATAGGCTTTTGCCTGTGAGTTGGCATGTCCTTTAACTGATATAATTTTACCGAGCAGAAAATCCAATATATCGAGTGTGTGGCAAGCCAAATCAACAAATAAGCCACCACCGGATATTTCTGGTTTTACAAACCATGGCAAATTATCAGGATCTTGATAGATAGAAGCCATTTCCCTGAATAGCATGCAATTTACAATTCGAGGTGAACCAATTGCCCCGGAATCAATTAACTCTTTTATTTTGATAAACCTGGGTAAAGCCCTACGATAATAAGCGACGAACAGCGGGACTTTTTGTGATCGGCAGATGGCAATCATTTCGTTGCATTCTTCAAATGTCAGTGCCATCGGTTTTTCAACATAGACAGTTTTTCCCGCTTGTGCTGCTAAGATTGTATATTCTTTATGGGTAGAAGGTGGGGTCGCAATGTATATGGCATCAATTTCAGGATCATTAATCAGAGATTCGGCATCTGAATACCATTTTCTGATATTGTGTCGCTTGGCAAAATCTTTGGCTAAATCAGCATTGCGGCGCATTACCGCCACTAATTCAGAGTGTTCTAGTTTGTAAAAAGCAGGGCCGCTTTTTACTTCAGTGACATTACCACAACCAATAATGCCCCATTTTACTTTTTGCATTGTATTTTTCCGGTGTATCAAATTGTTGAGTCGTACAATTCAGGGAAAGTTTATAACAGTACCGCTTTGAGCTCTGTATTTCCCCGTTCTATAGATTATCTCTGTTTATAGAAAAAATAATTAATATTCAGTATGTTATTTGATGTCTTTCTCTAATTTTGAAACTGAGCAACGCATTCTGGCGATACTTTTTTCTGGTTGTGGCATAATGCGCGGCTATCAATTTTATAAACTTCCTTTTTATTCACTTTAAGAGCAAAAGTTGTGTTAAGTACAAACAACATCACCATGCAGTTTGGCAGTAAGCCACTGTTTGAAAATATTTCTGTCAAATTCGGCAACGGCAACCGTTATGGTCTGATTGGTGCGAATGGGGCAGGTAAATCTACGTTCATGAAAATCCTGGGCGGAGATTTAACCCCAACTTCTGGTAACGTCAGCCTTGATCCGAATGAGCGTCTGGGTAAATTGCGTCAGGATCAGTTTGCATTCGAAGAATATACCGTGTTGGATACGGTTATCATGGGACACTCGGAGCTGTGGGAAGTTAAACAGGAACGTGACCGCATTTATGCCATGGCCGAAATGAGCGAAGAAGATGGCTATCGTGTGGCTGATCTGGAAGTTGCCTATGGTGAGATGGATGGTTACAGTGCCGAAGCGCGTGCTGGTGAGCTGTTACTGGGCGTGGGTATTCCTGTGGAACAGCATTATGGCTTGATGAGTGCAGTCGCCCCGGGATGGAAATTGCGTGTATTGTTGGCACAGGCACTGTTTTCTAATCCTGATGTGTTGCTGCTTGATGAGCCAACCAACAACCTGGATATCGATACTATCCGCTGGTTGGAGCAAGTGCTTAATGAACGTGACAGCACAATGATCATCATTTCCCATGACCGTCATTTCCTGAATACCGTATGTACTCATATGGCTGATTTGGATTATGGCGAATTGCGTTTGTTCCCGGGCAATTATGATGAGTATATGGTGGCGGCGACACAGGCTCGTGAGCGCCTCATGGCAGATAATGCGAAGAAGAAAGCACAAATTGCTGAGCTACAGGCTTTTGTTAGCCGCTTCAGTGCTAACGCCTCTAAATCTAAACAGGCAACTTCCCGCGCTCGTCAGATTGACAAGATCCAGTTAGACGAAGTAAAAGCTTCCAGCCGCCAGAATCCTTATATCCGTTTTGATCAGGATAAAAAACTGTTCCGTAATGCGCTGGAACTGGAAAGTTTAACCAAAGGGTATGATAACGGGCCACTGTTCAAGAACCTGAATCTGCTGATGGAAGTTGGCGAGAAGATGGCAGTGATTGGTGAAAACGGTATCGGTAAAACCACATTCCTGAAAACGCTGATTGGGGAAGAAGCGCCAAATAGCGGTACGATTAAATGGTCTGAAAACAATACCATTGGCTATTACGCACAGGATCATGCCAGTGATTTTAACTGCGATCTGACTGTCTTTGAATGGATGAGTCAATGGAAGCGCGAAGGTGATGATGAGCAGGCAGTGCGCAGTATTCTTGGTCGTTTATTGTTCGGTCAGGATGATATCAAGAAGAAAGTGGGTGTGCTTTCCGGTGGTGAACAAGGCCGGATGCTGTTTGGTAAGCTGATGATGCACAGGCCAAATATTTTGGTAATGGACGAACCCACCAACCACTTGGATATGGAATCGATCGAATCTTTGAACCTTGCGCTGGAACTCTATCAGGGAACGTTGATTTTCGTCTCCCATGACCGTGCTTTTGTTAGCTCATTAGCCAGCCGTGTTCTGGAGATTAAATCCGATAAGGTGGTTGATTTTAAAGGTACTTATGATGAGTATCTGAGAAGTCAGGGTATTGCTGAGTAATTCTGCTTAACGTTTATAGCCCCGTTTATTTTACGGGGCTATGATCAGGGTTACTGACAAACCTCACATTTAGGGTCTTTAGGCAGTTTGATCCCACGAAATTCCATTGTCATTGCATCGAACAGTAATATTTTTCCATGACAGGTTTTTCCATATTGAGTCAATAGCTTAATGGCCTCCATGGCCTGTAAGGAACCAATAGTTCCCACCAATGGCGCCATGACGCCTGCTTCAACACAAGTCAAATTGTTTTCACCAAATAACCGACTCAGGCAACGGTAACAAGGTTCTTCAGGTTGGTAAGTAAAGACGGAAAGCTGGCCTTCCATGCGAATGGCTGCACCAGAAACCAAGGATGTTTTACGTTTGTAGCACAAGCGATTGAGTTGTTCACGGATGGCAACGTTATCTGTGCAGTCAAGCACAATTTCGTGCTGGTTTATTAATTCATCCAATGCAGGATCATCTAATAATCCTTCAATGGGATGAATAGTAACGTGCGGGTTAATCTCCCGCAGTGTCAGGGCCGCTGAATGAACTTTTGGCATACCAATGCGTTCATCGCGATGGAGTATTTGCCTTTGCAGATTGGAAAGGGAAACCGTATCAAAATCCAGCAGGGTGATAGTTCCAACACCAGCCGCAGTAAGATATTGGGAAGCCGCGCAACCGAGGCCTCCCGCACCAACTATCAGCACTTTGGCAGATTTTAATCTTTCCTGCCCGTCGAAATCGAAACCCCGCAAGACAATTTGTCGGTTATAGCGCAGGGTTTCCTCATCGGTAAGTTCGATAGTCATTGTTTTATCATCTTATTGGTTTTTCAGTAAATGATTGAAAAATTCGATATGCACTGTTTCGCCAGCCGCAACGTGCCCGCGTTCCCGTTCCAGAACGATAAAACAGTTTCCGGAGCTGTATGAACTAAAGATATGGGAACCTTGATGACCTGTGGTTTTTACCTCGAATTCCCCGTTTTCATTGATGGCAGCGATACCACGTTGAAAATCCAATCTTCCGGCGGATTTTTTCAATGGCGTTGTCGCCTTGGCTGTGAGGCGCATGGGGGGTTGCCATGTGGTAAAGCCGGATAAACGGGCAATCAGTGGTTGCACTAATTGATAGAAGGTCAACACAGCAGAAACGGGATTGCCAGGTAAGCCACAAAACCACGCATTCTCCAATTTACCGAACGCAAAAGGTTTACCCGGTTTAATCGCGAGTTTCCAGAAACTGATTTTGCCCACTTCATCTAAAATCTGTTTAGTGTAATCTGCTTCACCCACAGAAACGCCGCCGCTGCTGATCACTAAATCAGCTTGTTTATCTGCATTGATAAACGTTTGGCGCAATGTAGCAGGATCATCGCGGATCACGCCCAGATCGATAACTTCACAATCCAGTTTTTCTAACATCAGGTGAACAGCAAATCGGTTGGTATCGTAAATCTGACCAGCCTGTAACGGTTCGCCAATGGCTTGCAGTTCGTCACCTGTAGAGAAAATAGCAACTTTCAGCTTACGGACAACATCAATTTTAGCTATGCCCAGTGAAGCAATCAGCGGCAATTGCGCCGTGGAAAGTTTAATTCCTTTTGGCAATACCACCGCATTTTGAGTGATATCTTCTCCAACAGTACGAATATTTTGCCCTTGTGTTACCGGAGAAGTGAACCGGATTCCTGTTTCAGTAACCTCTGTCTGTTCCTGCATCACCACGGCATCAGCACCAGAAGGAATAGGGGCGCCAGTCATGATGCGAATACAACTGCCAGCCGGCCATTCACCCTGAAACGGCACACCAGCCAGTGCTTTTCCTGCAACGGGCAAGGTTTGGTGATCGCTCAGATCGGTAACGCGAATGGCATAACCATCCATTGCTGAGTTATCAAAAGGGGGAACGTTGATGGGGGAAATAATATCAGTGGCGGTGATACGGCCCGCAGATTCAATCAGGTTAATGGTTTCTGTGTCAGTTAGGGGAACAGTCTGCGCCAGTAATTTTTCTAGTGCCTGCTCAAGTGAAATTAAGTCTGAGGTATGACAGTGATCCATGAGAAGCTCCCTATATGCCGCAAATACAAATATTACAGCTTGCGGACAATCATTTATTTTTGAAGCAGTTATTTTTGCAATTGAACGCATTATGACAAAGATTGCCTTGCTGGGGAATGAGGGGGAGTAGTTGTTAATAAAAGATGTATATTATATTCATGATTTGTTATAACTGATTTATTCTCACTAATCCAATTGATTTCATTATCATTTAATCACTATGAGCAATCAAACCATCACATCTCGTGGACGTCATTATCAGGCTTTTCAGATTGCATTAAGCGGTTTTCTTGCTTTGGTTGTTGCAATGGGAATAGGGCGTTTCACTTTTACCCCACAAGTTCCGTTAATGATCGCTGAATCCCAACTCACATTGACGGGAGCAGGCATTGTTGCGGCATTTAATTACCTTGGTTATCTGGCGGGTTCTTATGATGCAATGCGGGCTCAGCGTTTTGTTGAATATCGTCTATGGAGTGGATTATGGGGAGCAGTGATCATTACGCTGCTTTCGGCATTGCTGGATGGGCCTGTTTTGCACAGTATTGCTCGTTTCTTTATTGGCTGGGCCAGTGGCTGGACGTTGGTATTGGTTGCAGCATGGGCGAATGATGAGTTGGCAAAACTGAATCGTCCGGGATTAAGTGCGGCTGTTTTCTCTGGGCCGGGAATGGGGATCTTTATCAGCGGTGTGTTGGCGATGGGGATCCAATCCTGGCAAATGAGTGCCGCCAGCGCGTGGATGTTATATGGTATTCTGGCTTTACTACTCAGTATTTATATCAGCCGTCATTTACCCCGCAGTGGTGAACTGCACCGTCCGCAAACTGCCATCCAAAAACTCACTCTGACACCGGATATTAAGCGATTAGTGTGGAGTTACAGTCTGGCTGGATTTGGCTATATTTTGCCTGCAACATTCCTTTCCCAAATGGCATCAGAACGTTTTCCTGATAGCCTGTTTGCTCAGTTTGTCTGGCCAATATTTGGCGGTGCTTCTGTTATTGGCATCATGTTGGGAATTTTACTGCGCAATGTATCAACGCCTCAAATTCGTTTGGCAGTCTTGTTATGGCTTCAGGCATCAGGTATTTTGATTGCAGAAATATTGCCGGGTCTTGCCGGGTTAATGACTGGAGCATTACTGATAGGCGGTGGTTTTATGTGTGTGGTGCAATTGGCTTTGCAGTATGGCCGGGAATTGGCGCCAAATCACGCCCGCTATATGGCGGGATTACTGACCACGGGTTATGCACTGGGGCAATTAGTGGGGCCGGTGTTATCAGCGATTTCAACATGGCTGACAGGTAAACTGGAACCTGCTTTGTATATTGCATTTATTGGCTTGCTTGTTGCAGGGTTATTGGTTTTCAATCGTCATAAAATCCATCGTGAGTTATCTTGATTTGGCGCATTGATGACGCACAGGTATAGTTGTGCCTGGATACAAAAATAAATAAATATCGTGTGGTGTTACACTCACTGATATCTGCGTAAAATAAACGTTTCGATTATCCGTCAAGTAACGGAAAGTATTACTCTTGGAGAAACTGATGTCATCCCTAAGTACAGAAGCTGCATTGGTGCATTCGGCACTGATCGCCCGTGGTCTTGAAACCCCATTGCGTGAACAAACTCTGGAGCCGGAAGTGCGTAAGGCACGCATTGAGGAACACATGACAGAAATTATGAAACTGTTAAATCTTGATTTGAGTGATGACAGTTTGGCGGATACGCCGGGTCGTATCGCGAAAATGTATGTGGATGAGATCTTTTCAGGATTGGATTATAACAATTTCCCGAAAATCACCCTGATAGAAAATAAAATGAAAGTCGATGAGATGGTAACGGTACGTGATATCACGTTAACCAGCACCTGCGAACACCATTTCGTCATCATTGACGGCAAAGCTACCGTTGCTTATATCCCTAAAGATAAGGTCATTGGTTTGTCGAAGATTAATCGTATTGTTCAGTTTTTTGCTCAGCGTCCACAAGTGCAGGAACGTTTGACGCAGCAGATCCTGATTGCACTACAAGCCTTGCTTGGCACAAATAATGTCGCCGTTTCTATTGATGCTGTCCACTATTGCGTTAAAGCACGCGGCATTCGTGATGCAACCAGCACGACAACGACGACTTCTCTGGGAGGGTTATTTAAAACCAGCCAGAATACACGGCAGGAATTCCTGCGTGCCGTGCGCCATCTGCAATTATCATGATGAACTTTTAATATCATGGAGCATAGTTCTAATGGAGTAATGCACCAGCGAGTTGAGGTAATTGATAGCCTGCGTGGTTTTGCCATTTTGGGGATATTACTGCTGAATATCTCCGGTTTTGCATTGCCATATGCGGCCTATATGAATTTGTTTTATAACGATTCAGTTTCATCCTCTGATGTCGTGACATGGCTGATTTTGAATACCTTTACTCAGGGAAAATTTCTGTTCATCTTGACGTTGTTGTTTGGGGCATCGCTTGAACTGCTTCAACAGCGAGGGCGTGATTGGAATATTCCCAGATTGCTGATTTTGGCTGTTATTGGTTTACTGCACGGTATTTTGCTATGGGATGGCGATATCTTGTTGTCATATGGCATTGTTGGCCTGCTGGCATGGCATTTTATCAATAATCGTCAAAAGTTGTTTGGTACAGCGGCGACGTTGTATTTATTCGGCGTGATGATGTTTTATCTTCTGGGGTTATTTCCCCTAGGAGATAATAATTCATTCTGGCAGCCAACACCGGAAGACTTCTTTCATGAGAGTTACTGGAAAATTCATGGCGGGCTACTGGCTATAGAGCATCGAATCCGTCAAATCAGTGGCATCATGATTGTGGTCGTTGTGCAATACGGCTGGCAAATAGTGGGTGTCATGCTTTGTGGTGCAATGTTACTGCGTAATGGTTGGTTAAAAGGAGAATTCAGCCGCAAACATTACCGTCGACTGGCATTATGCTTAATTCCTGTGGGGATGGTGATTCAATGTATTGCCTTGTCAATTCAGTATCTATACCCTTACAGTTATTTTGCGTCGTGGACAGTCCGCTACACTATTACTGAACTGGCAACACCCTTGTTGGCATTGGCTTATATCTCGTTGATTTATGGATTCTGGCCTACCATATCACGCTGGAAAATCGCGTTTTGGCTTCGTCAGGTCGGGAGAATGGCACTGAGTAGTTATTTGTTGCAAACCTTGATTTGCACCACTCTTTTTTATCGCTTTGAATTATTTGGCCGGTTTACTCGTTTGGAATTGATGGCATTTGTTCCATTTATCTGGGCATTAAATATTTGGTTTGCTTGCTGGTGGTTAAATCGTTATTCACAAGGGCCGATGGAAAAGCTCTGGCGCAGTTTAACAACAAAATTGTCTGGTAAGATTTAGGCAAATAATTTGCTAAGTTATTTAAAGATTAAGAGCCTATTGGATAGGCTCTTTTATATTAAATTCGTTTCTATTTTTTTATTTGCTATGAGGTTTTTTCTCTAGTTCCTGTAGCTCTTCTGGCGATACAGCCGGATAACCCTGAACCCCGGTTGGGACGCTATGTGGTGTGGGAATTGGCATCAATGGGCCTAAAAAACGTGGTTCACGTTTCAGAATATACAAATCTGTCAATGCGCCAAGGCGTGCAAATATTTCCCTGAAACGAATGGTCATCATATTCTTAGGGGAAGGCACCGCATAGCATTGTGCTTCTATACCCAGATGTATGGCGATAAATAAAGCCCGTTCACAATGGAAGCGCTGAGTGATTATGGTAAAGTCGTCAGTATCAAATACCTTGCGGGTTCTGACAATCGAATCTAATGTTCTGAAACCGGCAAAGTCCATTACAATGCTGCTGGCAGGGATCCCTGCCTTGAGCAAATCCTTCCGCATGGTAATTGGTTCATTATAATTGTGCTGAGCGTTATCTCCGCTCAATAACAAATACTTAACTTTACCGCTGTTGTAAGCGTTAACCGCTCCTTGAATACGGTAAAAGTAATATTGGTTATATTGACCGGTTTTATAATATTTGGATGTGCCAAGTACCATGCCGACTTGTCGCTCAGGAAGTTGCCTGAGGTCATCAAAAATGTAAGGAGCGGTTTTCCAGCTAATCCAACGGTCAAGCATAATAGCTGCCAGCATCATGACAGCAATGATGAAAACCAGACCGGTAATCAAGCGTTTCCACATGATTTTCGTTTGCCTTATATGTACTTATGGGCCAATGCCTAAAGGCTACTTTACTTAAAATATTGAAGCAAGTTTCCAGTGGGTGATATTAAAACTAATTGAAAAACTAAAACGACGGTGTAATAACTGAATAAGCCCGCCAACATGATTGGCAGGCTTATTAAGATTATTATCAGAATGAGGTGCGTTTATAGATGCGATATTCTGGTTTCCAGAAATTGCGGTCAATTGCCTCATCCAGTGCATTTTCGGATGTGACAATCGCTACACCTTGAATTTGGGCTTTTTTCGCCACTTCTTTGGCTATTTTGCGAGAAACATCCTGGATATCATCGATGAGCGGCAGTAATGGGCCAGAGCCTGTTTGTGCCAGTGGTGAGCACTCTGCCAATGCACGGCTGGCTGCCATCAACATATCATCCGTAACACGTTTAGCGCCGGAAGCGATAACACCTAATCCGATACCAGGGAAAATATAGGAGTTATTGCACTGTGCGATCGGGAATTCCTGACCTTCATATTTTACCGGCGCAAATGGGCTGCCTGTTGCCACCAGCGCTTTGCCCTCTGTCCAATTGATGATGTCTTCAGGACGCGCTTCTACACGAGAGGTTGGGTTAGACAGCGGCATCACGATTGGACGTTCACAATGTTTGTGCATTTCACGGATGATTTCCTCTGTGAACAAACCAGACTGACCGGAAACACCAATCAAGACAGTGGGTTTTGCGTTGTGAACGACATCCATCAGCGAAAGGGAATCACTGCTGACATCCCATGATTGCAGAGCTGAACTTTTCTGTACCAGCGCACTCTGGAAATCCAGAAGATTTGGCAGTTTATCGGTTAAGAGACCAAAACGGTCAACCATGAACACACGGGCACGAGCCTGCTCATCACTTAATCCTTCAGATTTCATCTGGGCAATGATCTGCTCTGCAATCCCGCAACCCGCGGAACCCGCACCAAGGAATGCCACAGTCTGATCTTTTAGCTGGCGCCCCGCGGCATGGCTGGCTGCAATCAAGCTACCAAGGGCAACGGCTGCGGTACCTTGAATATCATCGTTGAAGCAGCAAAGCTCATCACGATAGCGGGTCAATAGTGGCATCGCGTTGTTCTGAGCAAAATCTTCGAATTGCAGCAGTACATTTGGCCAGCGGCGTTTCACCGCCTGAATAAATTCATCCACAAATTCGTCATACTCTTTGCCGGTAATGCGCGGATGACGCCAGCCCATGTATAGCGGGTCATTCAGACGTTGTGGGTTATTTGTGCCCACATCCAGCACAACCGGTAAGGTATAAGCCGGGCTGATCCCACCACAGGAGGTATACAGCGACAATTTACCAATAGGGATCCCCATTCCCCCGATACCCTGATCACCCAGGCCAAGAATACGTTCACCATCAGTGACCACGATAACTTTCACATTCTGCTTGGTGGCATTTTGCAGCATGTCATCAATGTAAGCTTTGTTTGGGTAGGAAATAAACAGGCCACGTGCACGGCGGTAAATGTCAGAAAAATGCTCACACGCTTCACCCACGGTTGGTGTATAGATGATAGGCATCATTTCACTGAGGTGAGCATCAAGGAGGCGATAGAACAGCGTTTCGTTGGTGTCCTGAATATTCCTTAAATAAATGTGTTTATCGGCGTCACTTTTAAAATCGCGATATTGACGGTAGGCGCGTTCGGCCTGTTCTTCTATTGTTTCAACTGCCTGGGGCAGTAAACCATGCAAGTTGAAATTGCTGCGCTCTTCTTCAGTAAAGGCACTGCCTTTATTCAGCAGAGGAAATTCCAATAAGATGGGACCTGCGTAGGGAATATAAAGAGGACGTTTACTTTCGTGTTCCAGTTCCATGATGCTTACTCTTTGGACTAATCAATAACAAAATCGGCTGTAGATCCTAAGAAGATAAAAAAAATAAGTACAGCAAATGTTACTTAAATATATTTATCGTGAGCAAAAATGAGAGATAACATGCAGAATTGGCTAAAAAAATGTTATTCAATTTCTTTATTTTACTCCTCTTGAGCGATATAGAGGAGTAAAACTGCCATTTTGTTAAGTTACCTTTATACCCAATGGGATATCGTTCATTTTAAAAAGTATGCCGTTCCACTTTTGTACAGCCAAGTGCGGTTAATGTCGATTGGGTTGCGTTCCATTGTGATAAATGGCTATTTTCACCTTCCACGAGTACCGCCCGTTTGATGGATTGACAATTTCCACCTGACATATTCATGAGTATCAGAGCGGCCTGCAATGGCGGTAAACTTGGGTTGAATGCAGCGTTTTCTGCATAACGGCCGGTATAAATTCGCCCTTGCTCATCCTGTAGTGCGATCCCTGAGTGGGATTGGCTATAAGGTGCGTGACTGTGGTTTGCTGCGTCTAGAGCTGCCTGTACTAATTCGTCGTTGGTATTGATGGTATCGATGGTATTGAATTGATGCCCGTGGTTAACGGTATCCAGCAGCAACGGTGTGTCTGTTAAATCACCTGGGCCAAAGGCTTCCGGCAGGTAATCCGCTAGCGTTAATCTTGGGCGATTCGGTAGATAAACTTCTAATTGTGTTCCACTATTCAGCTCATTCATAAACTGGCGGCAGTGACCACAAGGCGAATAGTTGATAGTGATGGAAGCCAGTTTTTTCTCACCACATAACCAAGCGTGTGTAATTGCTGATTGTTCGGCATGGACAGTTTGCTGTAAAGGGACACCAGCAAATTCCATATTGGCGCCGAAATAAAGATTACCACTTTCTCCCCGTACAATTGCACCGACATAGAAATGGGAAATAGGCGTAATGGCACAGGCCGCAGCAAGTGGTAATAAGGCTAATGCCAGCGCATGATCATCAAATCCACTGATTTGTTTAACGGATTCAACCTGTTTTGCAGTTAACATGGCAGGAAAATCGTCATTGCCAATGTAAGGTAATAGCGCTTCTTGCAGTTTAGGCGTAATTTCTGACCAAATAGCATGAAAACGAGCTTGCATAGAATGATCTCCAAATTAATTGAAGGTCATTCTAGGATGTCTGTTCAGGTTTGTAATGTGATAACAGCCATATATTTAATGAAATTTGTGTAATAAAAGCATTATCTTAGCAACTTATATCAAATTTTTGCTGTTTTAATTAATTTTTTCACTTTTCCGTTACGCTTTATCAACTTCTTTAACAATGGCTGTTGGCGGGATAATTAACCGAACAGATGCAATAAGATCGGAAATAAAAAAGGTGCAATGAGTGAAGTAATAATGCCGCACGTCATTAAAGCCAGCGAGCTGTATGCCCCTTCAACATGATCCATTTCAGCACAGCGAGCAGTCCCCACTGCATGGGATGCTGTTCCCATCGCCAATCCTCGCGAAGCCTGTGTCTTTATTTTCAGAAGATTAAACAGGTTATGCCCAAAAATTGCACCTAAAATACCTACCGTAATAACACAAGCTGCACTGATAGCGGGAATACCACCAATAGAATCAGCGACTGCCATAGCAATTGGCGTGGTGACAGATTTGGGTAGAACGGAAGCGGCGATTTCCGGTGTAGCACCTGCCCATAATGCAATGGCAGTACCTGTTACCATTGCCACAATACTGCCAATAAAACAGATGGTAATAATCGATTTCCACTGGGCACGGATCTGATGGAGTTGTTCATAAAGTGGGAAGGCCAAGGCGACAACGGCAGGTTGTAGCAAATCATTCAATATCCGGCTACCCGCAAAATAATGTGCGTAAGGTGTATTTGTCATGAGTAGCAGGGGAATGATAACGGCCATTGATATCAACAAAGGATTAAATATAGGCAGTTTGAGCCGAATTGATAGCTTTTTGGCAAAATAAAATACGAGCAAAGTTAACGGTAGTGACCACCAAATATGACTTAACATTTTTCTTTCTCTTCCTGTTCTTGCTGTTTAGCGCCAATAATGATGCGCTCGCGGTGGACATAGTGGGAACTGTAGGCAACAACAATCATGACAACAATTGTACTGACAATACAGGAAAGGATAATGGGGAGTATTTGCTGGCTGAGTTGTGAGTAATAATCCATGACGCCCACTCCGATAGGTAAAAAGAGCAATGTCATATTTTTCATCAACAGACTACAGCTCGGTTTTACCCAATGCGGGGGAATAATTTGGAATGCAAGTAAACAAAACAGGAGAAGTAAACCAATAATACTGCCGGGAAGAGAGAAGGGAAGCAGTGCTGAAATGATATTTCCCGCGATCAAGCACAAATAGAGCAACGCAAATGCGCGCAGATATTGCCAGCCTGTCATCAGCACGTTTTGGAAAGACATAATAGATAATTCCTCAATATAGCGAGGTTTTTATCATACGACTAACACCGTAAATGTGCCATACGTCACATTAAAAAGCGGACTCATTTTTGAGCCCGCTTTAGTATCTATTTGATAAAAATCAATATTTTTTCTGAATACGCGTTAGTTATTTAACTTGCATACCAGGTTGTGCGCCGCTATCTGGGCTGAGCAGGAAAATATCTTTTCCGCCAGGGCCTGCTGCCATCACCATACCTTCTGAAATACCAAAGCGCATCTTGCGGGGTGCAAGGTTGGCAACCATCACTGTCAGGCGATTTTCTAACGCCTTTGGATCAGGATAGGCTGAGCGAATGCCGGAGAACACTTGACGAGTCTCGCCGCCGAGATCAAGGGTCAGTTTCAGTAACTTATCTGAGCCTTCAACAAAATCCGCTTGTTTGATCAATGCAATACGTAGATCAACTTTGGCAAAATCATCAAATGTAATCGTGTCCTGAATAGGATCATCCGCCAACGGGCCAGTTACGGTTTTTTGGGGTTCAATGCTCTCTTTTGAGTCAGCAACCATAGCTTCAATTTTAGCCATTTCAATGCGATTAAATAGTGCTTTGAATGGGGAAACTTCATGGTTTAACAGAGGTTGTTGGATGCTATCCCAAGTCAGTTCGGTATTCAGGAAGGCTTCTGCGCGTACAGTCAAGCCCGGAAGCACTGGCTTCAGGTAAGTCATTAGTACGCGGAACAGATTAATGCCCATTGAACAAATCGCTTGTAGATCGGCGTCACGGCCTTCTTGTTTCGCCACAACCCACGGTGCCTGTTCATCAACGTAACGGTTAGCAATATCGGCCAATGCCATGATTTCACGGATTGCCTTGCCGAACTCACGGTTGGTGAAGTCTTCTGCAATAGTTTGTGCTGCATCAACAAATTTTTGGTACAGCACAGGGTCAGCAAGCTGGTATGCCAGTTTGCCACCAAAGCGCTTATTGATGAAACCGGCATTACGTGAAGCAAGGTTAACCACTTTGTTAACAATATCGCTGTTGACACGCTGAACAAAGTCTTCCAGATTCAGGTCAATATCATCAATGCGGGAAGAGAGCTTCGCAGCGTAATAATAACGCAGGCAATCAGCATCAAGGTGTTTCAGATAAGTCTCGGCCTTGATGAAGGTTCCGCGGGATTTGGACATCTTAGTTCCGTTTACGGTGATATAACCGTGAACAAACAGGTTGGTTGGTTTACGGTAATTGCAACCTTCCAACATTGCCGGCCAGAACAGGCTGTGGAAATAAACGATATCTTTACCGATGAAATGGTAGAGATCTGCTTTGGAATCTTTTTCCCAGAACTCATCGAAATTCAGGTCATCACGCTTATCACTCAGATTTTTGAATGAGCCCATGTAGCCAATTGGCGCGTCCAACCAAACGTAGAAATATTTACCCGGTTGATCTGGAATTTCAAAACCGAAATAAGGTGCATCACGGGTGATATCCCATTGTTGCAACCCGGCTTCGAACCATTCCTGCATTTTATTGGCAACTTGCTCTTGCAACGTACCAGAACGAGTCCATTTTTGCAGCATATCGCTGAATGCAGGAAGATCGAAGAAGAAATGCTCTGTATCGCGCATTTCTGGCGTGGCTCCAGAAACAACGGAACGAGGATTGATCAGCTCCGTTGGGGAATAGGTTGTCCCACAAACTTCGCAGTTATCGCCATACTGATCTTCTGCCTTACATTTTGGGCAGGCGCCTTTGACGAAACGGTCTGGCAGGAACATACCTTTTTCTGGATCGTACAACTGAGAAATTGTCCGGTTTTTGATGTAACCGTTCTTTTTCAGTTCCAGATAAATTTTAGATGCAAATGCTTTGTTCTCTTCACTATGCGTAGAATGGTAGTTATCGTAGCTGATAGCAAAGCCGGCAAAATCCTGCTGATGCTCCAGGTTCACCTTGGCAATCATATCTTCTGGTGAAACCCCACTCTGCTGGGCTTTCAGCATGATTGGTGTACCATGGGCATCATCAGCGCAGACAAAGTGAACCTCTTTGCCGCGCATTCGATGATAACGAACCCAAATATCAGCCTGAATGTGTTCCAGAATATGACCGAGATGAATTGGACCGTTAGCATAAGGTAACGCACAGGTCACCAATAGTTTGTTCGCGACTTGAGACATAGTTAGGATCTGACTTCCGTAAAATGAAAAGGGTTTTTGATGTTACCTGATCAAGAGCGTTGCCGCTAGGGTAACGGGGGAACTTCGTCACTTTTACTTATGGCCTTATCTGAAGCCGTTAGCTTCTGTTATGATGCCCAAACGGTTTTAGGTTGAAAAAAGAGAAATTAAAAGGAGCCGGGATGAACTCACAATCCCCCGAGCAGACCAATCCTGACCTGCTGAAAGAACACATTGCCAAGATATTGGCAACATTCAAACACCCGACATTAGAGCGAGATTTGATCGCCCTGAAAGCGTTGCATCATTGCACTATGCTGGATGGCGTACTGCATATTGAATTAATCATGCCGTTCGTCTGGAAACGCGCTTTTGAAGTATTAAAAGAAGAAACAACTCAATCCCTGCAAGCCGCGACGGGAGCGAAAGCCGTTGAGTGGCGATTAACCCATGATATCAGCACATTGCGCCGCGCCAATAACTTGCCGGGCGTAAATGGTGTGCGCAATATTGTCGCAGTCAGCTCAGGTAAGGGCGGTGTGGGGAAATCCAGCACGGCGGTAAATTTGGCGCTGGCACTGGCACAGGAAGGAGCAAAAGTCGGTATTCTGGATGCGGATATCTACGGCCCTTCTATCCCCAATATGCTTGGTACAGCCAAAGAGCGCCCGACTTCCCCGGATGGTCAGCATATGGCACCGATTATGGTACATAGCATGGCGACTAACTCCATCGGCTACCTTGTTACCGATGATAACGCAATGGTTTGGCGTGGCCCGATGGCGAGCAAAGCCTTGATGCAAATGTTACAGGATACTTTGTGGCCAGATTTGGATTATCTGGTGATCGATATGCCGCCGGGGACAGGTGATATCCAGTTGACGCTATCTCAGAATATTCCGGTGACTGGTGCGTTGGTTATTACAACACCACAGGATATTGCCCTGATTGATGCCATGAAGGGCATTGTCATGTTTCAGAAAGTCAATGTGCCGGTTTTAGGCATTATTGAAAATATGAGCACCCATATTTGCAGTAACTGCGGTCATCATGAGCCGATTTTCGGTACAGGTGGAGCAGAGAAACTCGCAGAAAAATATCATTGCCAATTATTGGGAAAAATTCCACTGCATATTTCATTGCGTGAAGATCTTGACCGTGGTGAACCGACGGTGATTAGTCAGCCTGATAGTGAGTTTGCGGATATTTATCGTGAAATTGCTGCCGGTATTTCTGCACAGATGTATTGGCAGGGAGAAAAGATCCCGACTGAAATTTCTTTCCGTGCAGTTTGATTGATGTGGTTGCAGTTTTATTTAAGTAATTATTTAAAAAATATATAAAACGCCGTTGTTAGTTGACAATTTTTTGTGAGCGGCGTTTTTTTAACTTAGTTAAAAATATTATTTACTTTAATTGGTTGTCTGGTGTTTTATTCTTCCCTGATTAATAAATTAGATGTAAAACTCGATTTATTGTTTTTATTACATAGAAATAGTGAAATTAAGAAAACTTAATCCCTCTGATAAGTAATTTATTGAGATTTTAATTCATTAAATAAACTACTTTATAGTTAAGTTCAGCGCCTTGAAATCCCTCTTTTCAAAAGGTATTTTATCCACCTTAAAAAATCTTATGTAAGGAATGGCAATGGATTTTAATGGTAGCTCCACAAAATGGAAAAAAGGGGTTATGGCGTTTTGCATTGCGCTAGCGTTATCAGCGTGTGATAACAAGAAAGAAGCGTCAGCACAGCCTGTAGCCTCTGCATCATCTGAAACTGCGCAAGATCATTCAATCGCAGGGAAAGTTGAACAATTAGCCAAGGAATTAAAAGGCGAATCTGTTCAAGATGCTGAACAAGTTATTTCAGAAAAAATGCAGGCATATATTGAGTGTTATAACTCACTGGATGAATATATCCATAAGAGTATGAATCGCTATAGCGATTGGGTTAAAGACTTAGAAAAAGGCCCTACAGGTAATGAAAAAGGTGTTTATGGCATCTACCCGGTTGGACAAGATGGCGTAACCCGTTGTCAGGGAAAAATTAAAAAAGTTGCCGCGATGACACCCGAATTGAAGCCGATTGATGATATTGCTATTAACTATATTGAGTTATCAGTAAAACTTGTCGCAGAAATCAATGCACTGAATCGTTATTATGACCAAGGTGATCACAAAGATGATGGTTTTGCCAAAGGCAAAGCAAAACATCCTCAATTGATTGCTGCTTATCAGGCATTTGAACCCGTGTCTGAGGAATTCTCTCTATCTATTGAAAAGATTAATGATGAACGTCAACTGACCGCTTTACAGCAAATAGAAAAAGAAGATGGTCGGACGTTGGAATATTATAGTCTGGCAATCTTAATTGATGCTAAAAAAATCAATCAGATGATTGAAGAGGATACTTTTGATACTGCTCAAGCATTTGTTATGGTTTCTGAATTGCAAAGCAAGACAGAAAATGCGCTTCCCTTGGTTGCAGAACTTCAGAATGCGGGTGACCACTCCTACATAGGTTATAACTTTCTGCTAACCCAAGCTGACAGTTATGCTAAGGCGGCGAAAGAACGTATCCGCAGGATCAGGGATAAAGTTCCTTATTCAGATTTTGAGCAAAAACATTTAGGCACTTCTTCTGAATGGTTGATAAATGGTTCTGTCGGCAAGCTGATACGAGAGTATAATCAATTTGTTGAGAGATTTAATAGGTTAAGTTAATGATTAACCTATTGATATTATTATCATCCAGTGGTGGTTTATGATATTTGAGTGACTCAGTATGAAGAACGTAGGCCAATGGCTCCTACGGTTACAGGGCCATTGTTCTATGTCCGGTGATGCCTATGTCCGGTGATGTCGATGTTCGGTGATGTCTATTTTATCTGCCAAAATGTCTCGCATCACTTTCCATATTTCAATTACATACCATTGAAGGATTATTTTTAGCGTATTCTCCATTTGAAGCATAAAATCGCGGGATTTTTATGCGAAGCGTATCGAAAAAAACGAGACTTATCTTGTTTACTCTGGAATAGAAGCCACTAACTCCCTATAATCCGCCACACATGGTGTTCGTGAATACCATGTTCCCACTTTATTTTTTTCTTTTTTAACCAGGTTATTTCTACTATGGCTGATGAAGCACATAAGTGTACAATCGTAGGTATCTCAGGTGCCTCCGCCTCAGGCAAAAGCCTAATTGCCAGCACACTTTATAGAGAATTACGCGCTCAGGTTGGTGATCATAATATCGGTGTTATTCCAGAAGATTGCTATTATAAAGATCAAACCAACACCCCAATGGAAGAACGTTATAAAGTTAATTATGATCACCCAAGTTCAATGGATCACAATTTACTGTTTGAACATCTCCAGGCACTGAAGGCCGGAAAATCCATTGAATTGCCGCAATATGACTACGTTGAACACACCCGCAAACCTGAATCCATTCATTTTGAACCGAAAAGAGTCATTATTCTCGAAGGTATTCTACTATTAACGGATAAGCGCTTGCGTCAAGAGTTGGATTTTTCCATTTTTGTCGATACACCACTGGATATCTGTTTGATGCGCCGTATTAAACGCGATGTGAATGAACGCGGGCGTTCGTTGGATTCCGTTATGGAACAGTACAAGAAAACGGTACGACCCATGTTCCTGCAATTTATCGAGCCATCAAAACAATATGCCGATATTATTGTACCTCGTGGTGGGAAAAACCGCGTGGCCATTGATATCTTAAAAGCCAAAATTGGCCAATTTTACGAATAATCTGCTGTTCAGGCATTCATAAGTACCATCGTATTTGAGAGGAAATAATGCGACTCTGTGACCGTGACATTATTAAATGGCTAGATGAAGGTAAGCTGGTAATTACCCCACGTCCCCCTGTTGAACGTATTAATGGGGCAACTGCTGATGTGCGCCTTGGGAATCAGTTTCGCGTTTTTCGGGGTCATACTGCCGCTTACATTGATTTGAGTGGCCCTAAGGCGGAAGTCAATGCAGCACTTGACCGTGTCATGAGCGATGAAATTACTTTGCCGGATGGAGAAGCATTTTTCCTCCATCCCGGTGAATTGGCTTTGGCGGTAACGCTGGAATCTGTCACACTGCCTGATAATTTAGTCGGTTGGTTGGATGGGCGTTCATCTCTGGCGCGTCTCGGCCTGATGGTGCATGTCACTGCGCATCGCATTGATCCGGGTTGGCAGGGGCAAATCGTTCTGGAATTCTATAATTCAGGCAAACTGCCTTTGGCTTTACGCCCCGGGATGGTCATAGGCGCATTGAGCTTTGAACCGCTTTCCGGATCGGCTGAACGGCCTTATAACCGACGTCAGGATGCTAAATATAAAAATCAGCAGGGAGCCGTAGGTAGCCGTATCAGTGAAGATTAATCTTTCCTGATAAAGCTTTCTGGTGAAAATGGTCATCTTGTAGACATGAGACTGGGGAAGTCATGAAAAGATTGTTGACGACACTCGTTATTTTGTTGGTAGTCATTGTTGTTGGTTTAACTACGCTGGTCATGTTAATTAACCCAAATGATTTCCGTGACTATATAGTCAAACAGGTACAAAAGAAGAGTGGTTACCAGCTCGTGTTTCAGGATGATTTACGCTGGCATGTCTGGCCAAAACTGAGCATTCTGACTGGACAGGTATCATTGACCGCTCAGGATGCTAAAAAGCCGGCAATTGTGGCAGAAAATATGCGTCTGGACGTGGAATTGTTGCCTCTGTTATCCCACCAACTTTCAGTTAAAGAAGTGATGCTGAAAGAGGCTGTATTGCGATTCACACCAGATAGCCAGCCGCAGAAACGGCTGCAAGCTCCGATTGCGCCGGCAAGTGATATTCGCTATCCCGCCGTCTCTGGCCTTCAGGCTTGGAAATTGGATATTGCCAGAATCAAAGTAGTGGATAGTTTACTGATCTGGCAAGCCAGTGATCATTCCCAATTAAATGTTCGTGGTATCAATTTACTGTTGGAACGCAATGATAAAAATCACGTTGACCTCAAACTCAGCAGTAAAATTAATCAGAATCAGAAAGAATTAGCATTTGAACTTGGTGCCTCAGTGGATATTTCCGACTATCCGCAGAAGATGTTGGCTGACATTAATTCCCTGACGTATCAATTAAAGGGTGTTGGTTTGCCATCTGCCGGAATTCAAGGGACGGGCAGTGCGACAGTGAAATATCAGGCTTCACCTGAATCAATATCACTGCAAAAAATAGCGTTGATGATAAATGATGAGAACGCACTGAAAGGTAATATTACTGCCATATTGAAAAATAAGCCGCAATACTCCATCAACCTGACATCGCCAAAATTGAATCTGGACAATCTGTTGGGATGGGATGTTTTACCGAAAAATACCCCACAGGCAAAACATGATTATCGAATCGAAAATAACTCCTCAAAACCAGTGATCGCGGCATCAGTCTCGCCATTGTCCAATTATGATCTCACTTTTTTGCAAGGCGTTGATGCTGATGTCTCATTCATGGCAGATAAACTCATCTATCAGGGGATGAATATTGATAATTTTGGTTTGCAGGCTGTGAATAATAATGGCTTGGCGAGAATTGAAAAGTTAAGCGGCAATCTATTTGGTGGGCATTTTGCGCTGCCAACCACGATTGATGCCACAGTGACTCCTGCAAAATTACATACAAAGCCACTTTTACAGAAAATTGAGCTGGAGCCATTGTTAACCGCATTAGC
Source organism: Xenorhabdus miraniensis (assembly GCF_002632615.1). The sequence goes on along the minus strand of NZ_NITZ01000010.1, from coordinate 124,923 downwards.
ATTACCGCCAATATTCAATGGCCAGATTAACGTGGATGGTAACCTTGTGGGGGAAGGGTATGACGAATATGCTATTTCCCATTATTGGCAGGGTGATTTGAATATCGTTCTGAAAAACGCGCGCCTGAAAGGATTGAATATTCCACAGCTTATTCAGCAATCTTTTTCCCGGGCAACTGATCAAGTCAGCCAACCTACGAATACAGGTGATTTTACTGAAGCGAAAGATATGTCAGTGAAAGCACAATTGGATCGTGGTGAGATTAATATTAGTGAACTTACTGCAACTTCCGGTATTCTCAATATACAGGGTAAAGGAAAAGCCAATTTACTGAAACAGAACACCGATGTTTCATTATGGGTGCAATTAACCGATGGATGGGGTCAGCAGAACGAATTGGTACGTCGTCTGGCGAAGTTAAGAGTACCACTGCGCGTTTATGGTGATTGGAATAACCTGCAATATATGTTGAATGTGGAATCTGTATTGCGTGATGAGATACAAGAAAGAGCTAAAAAATCCATCAAAGATTGGCTCGAAAATAACAACGATAATGAGAACCTTAAAAAACTAGAAGAATTGCTGAATAAAAACAGGGGCAATCATTAATACGTAATGTTAACCATGTATGCAGATTTTAATTAAAAAAATGGCTCAGAGTGTCACAAATCATAAAGTCAGAAATAAGACAAAGAGAGGGTAAATATTACCTATGACGTCTAACCTTGGTCGTGCATTATCGTCGGTTTATGTGTAGTAATAGAAAAGAAATTGATATCTTAGTTTAGGTCAGGTGATCGCCTTGGCGATCACCTGATTTAATGCCTATTTCTGTTAATACCCTACTGTATTAATACCCGACAACCTGATAGTAGAAGTGCGGTACCCAGTCAAGCTGATTAGTCGTGACAGAGACTGTCAGTGTATCTTTCGACAAGCCAACTCCGTCTGAATTATCTCGCCGGGTTTTGACATCAGCCAAATAACTAGGATGCTGATTATCAAAACTATCTCCGACAATGCTTGCCTGGCATGAAATAATGCCATTTGGCAAGGCCGTGGGCAGTGTGATTTTGTAGAAGTGAGTATAGTAAGTCACTCCACCAATCACAGATACATTAAATTCGCCAATAGGTTCACTACCAACCACAAGTCCGTTTAACATGAATATCTCACCCAGTTTGATGATGGTGTGATCTTCCCCGATTCGACGTGATTCAAGGCCTGATCCTACCAAATCACCCAAGCCTAAATTTCGCACAAAGGCTTGTTTATCTGGGATATCGGCTCCATTCTTACTTTTCTCCAGCCGTCCCTCAACGTCATTTTTGGCGGCTATCGCATTGGTATCGGCATTACTTGCTAATGTTTCAACTTTATTGATGCGGGTATCGATTTCCGTCTTGCTATAAGCCCCTACATCAGATGCAGTCAGTCTAATATCGGATAACAGGGCTTTGCCATTTACGGTACGCGTGAGTGGGACTCGACCATCCGCATTGTTATTGGCTGCATTTGCCAGATCTTTAATGTCCTCAATGCGGTTGTCCACTTCGCCTTTGGTATAGGCATTCATATCAGATGCAGTCAGCTTAATATCGGATAATAGGGCCTTACCATTCACGGTACGCGTGAGTGGAACTTTACTCTCCGTATTATTATTGGCATTATTTGCCAGTTCCTTAACCTCATCAATAAGGATGTTGATATCAGCCTTGTTATAGGTATCTATATCAGACGCAGTAAGTTGAATGTCCGTTGATAATTCCTTGCCATTCACTTTACGTGTCAATGGTACTTTGCTATCAGCAATACTAATGGCTGAATTTGCTGTGTTATCGGCTTTTTTAGCTTGCTCGGTAACTCTGCTGATTTGATCATCGATTTCCGCTTTATCATAAGTATTGATATCAGCAGCTTTTAATTCAATGTCAGTTATCAGCTCCTTGCCATTGACCTTGCGGGTTGATGGAACAGATTGTTGCAGAGCCAACGTGGCATTTTTATTGGCAGTTTCAGCCAGATCCTTAACGTCCTTGAGATTGGTGTCACTTTCTGTTTTGCTGTAGGCATCGACATCGGCAGCAATCAATTGGATATCGGTTGAAAGTTCTTTACCATTGATTTTACGGGTTAATGGCACTTTGCTGTCACCCAGATCCGTAACATCTTTGATACGTGTGTCGATTTCCGATTTGCTGTAAGCATCAACATCGGCAGCAATCAATTGGATGTCGGCTGACAGTTCTTTGTTATTAACTTTGCGGGTTAATGGCACTTTACCGTCAGCCGAACTCTGAACGTCGTTGATACGCGTATCGATTTCCGCTTTGCTGTAAACATCAATATCAACAGCAGTCAGTTGGATATCGGTCGTGAGGTCTTTCCCATTGACTTTGCGGGTTAATGGCACTTTGCTGTTAGCCAGATCCCTGACGTCCTTGATATGGGCATCACTTTCTGCTTTGCTGTAGGCGCCAACATCAGCGGCAGTGAGTTGAATATCGGCTGACAGTTCTTTGTCATTAACTTTGCGGGTTGGTGGCACTTTGCTGTCAGCTAAATCCGTCACAACTTTAATGTTAGCGTCACTTTCTGCTTTGCTGTAGGCATCGACATCGGCGGCAGTGAGTTGGATATCGGCTGACAGTTCTTTGTTATTAACTTTGCGGGTTAATGGCACTTTGCTGTTAGCCAGATCCCTGACATCATTGATATGCGCGTCGGTTTCCACTTTGCTGTAGGCACCAACATCAGCGGCGGTGAGTTGGATATCAGCTGACAGCTCTTTGTCATTAACTTTGCGGGTTAATGGCACTTTGTTGTTAGCCGAATCCTGAACGTCTTTGATACGCGTATCGATTTCTGCTGTGCTATAGGCACCAATATCAGCGGCAGTGAGTTGGATATCGGCTGACAGTTCTTTGTCATTAACTTTGCGGGTTGATGGCACTTTGCTGTCAGCCAGATCTGTCACAACCTTAATATTGGCGTCACTTTCTGCTTTGCTGTAGGCATCGACATCGGCAGCAAGCAGTTGGATATCCACTGACAGTTCTTTGTTATTAACTTTGCGGGTTAATGGCACTTTGCTGTCAGCCAGATCCGCCACAACTTTAATATTAGCGTCACTTTCCACTTTGCTGTAGGCACCAACATCAGCGGCAGTGAGTTGGATATCAGCTGACAGCTCTTTGTCATTAACTTTGCGGGTTAATGGCACTTTGCTGTCAGCCAAATCCTGAACGTCGTTGATACGCGTATCGATTTCTGCTGTGCTGTAGGCACCAATATCAGCGGCAGTGAGTTGGATATCGGCTGACAGTTCTTTGCTATTAACTTTGCGGGTTGATGGCACTTTGTTGTCAGCCGAATTCTGAACGTCGTTGATACGCGTGTCGATTTCTGATTTGTTGTAGGCATCGACATCAGCAGCAGTGAGTTGGATATCGGCTGACAATTCTTTGTGATTAACTTTGCGGGTTGATGGCACTTTGTTGTCAGCCAGCTCCTTGACATCGTTGATACGCGTGTCGATTTCCGCTTTGCCGTAGACATCGATATCGACAGCAGTCAGTTGGATATCGGTTGTGAGTTCCTTGCCATTGACTTTGCGGGTTAATGGCACTTTGCTGTCAGCCAGATCCCGAACACCCTTGAGATTGGCGTCGCTTTCCGCTTTGTTGTAGGCACCGACATCGGCAGCAGTGAGTTGGATATCGGTTAAGAGTTCCTTGTCGTTGATCTTGCGGGTTAACGGAACTTTTTTGTCAGCCTCTTTAATGGCCGATATGGCATTGTTATTGGCCGTGTCGGCTGATTGCTGAACGGCATTGATACGATCGTCAATTGCTTTCTTATCGTAGGTACCGATATCATCCACAGTCAGTTGGATGTCTGTTATTAACTCTTTGTCATTAATCTTACGAGTTTGTGGAACCGCACTTTTAATTTCTGTAAGTGCCTGAATTGCATTCTGATTAGCAGTATCGGCCGACTTCTTAACTGTGTCGATAAGTCCATCAGTCTCTTGTCGGGTGTAGGCACCCACATCAAGCGCGGTCAGGTCAATGTCTTTTATCAGCTCTTTGCCGTTGATCTTACGGGATTGTGGAACTTTGTTATTTGCAATATCAATAGCTTGATTAGCTAATTCATTGGCTCCATTGACAAGAGAATCTGTTTGAATTTTGTCGTAGGCACCAACATTCGCTGCTGTCAACTCAATATCTCTGGACAGTTCCTTGCCATTAACTTTGCGGGTTGATGGTACAAATTTGCCGGTAGAGGATATCGTAGTCGCTAAATCATAAGCTTTATTTGCTAATTCATAGGCTGTTTTTATTGCTTTTGGTGTTGCTGCATGAGTTTCGTTGTCACTGTTTACTGCACTACTCAATACAACAAATCCTTTCTCTTTTAAAGTAGCGTTAGGATGGTTGCGGCTTTCGGCGTGTTCTTTAATTTTTTCTCTCACATAGTTGCGAGTTGAAAGGCCGGAAAGTAGCTTACTTATCCAATCTGTCAGTCTTCTGTCGCCAACAGGCAGAGCCATACGAATGGTTTGCTCCTGAGATTCCTGTTTGTAGAGATCGGCGCAGTTTCCTACCGCAATCAGTGTGCCATCTTTATCAAATAAGCCCATTTCACGGATCCACCAATTCCCTTCACCTTCAGGAAGTGTTTGCTCAGCGATAAGTTGGCTGGGATTTTGGGGATCGATGGTCAAAGCATCAAGTTCAGCACGATGCTTTTCATTAATTAGTGTAGATTGGTTAGCGTTGGGAATGGGTGCACTACCACCTCCATCCCCTACAGCCATATGGGTAATTTCAAGTTTATTACCCGATGAAGAAGCTGCTTCTAGTTTGTTTTTACCTGCATGTGTCAGTAATGCAAAATGTTTTGTACTCATATGAAACCCTCATCTTATCAACAATAAATAGATGTATTGCGAAATCAGCCGCAGAAGACTTTGTCAAAGTTTCTGGGCATATGAAGGCGGTGGCGACATCCCCGCTAACTACCATTGAATGGCGTTAATTGTACTTAGGTAAGTTATAAGTAAATAGCCTAAAAATTGAGCCAAACTGATAAAACATATAGGAATAAAAAAAAACCGGCCTTATGCTGGTTTTTCTCAGTAGCCATGTAATCTTAGGTTGGCGTGTTACATTTCTACTTCTTCTCCCACTTTCAATGAAGTAATTTTTACTTTATTGATACGGTGACTAGTGATTTCCAGTGGTTCAAACAAATAATCACCAATCTGCAATTGTTCGCCTTGTTGTGGGATATGTTGCAAGTGTTCCATTAACAAACCAGCCAGTGTTTGGTATTCGCGTTTTTCATCCAATGGCAGTGGCACGTAAAGAACCAAATCTTCTAGTGGCATAAACCCATTGGCGACCCAATACCCTTCTTCCATGACCTGAATATCATGGCGGGCATCGATCTCTCCGCCACCCACAGGCAGATTACCGGTAATGGTTTCCATCACATCTGTTACTGTGACTACACCTTCAACAGAACCGAACTCGTCAACGACAAACGCGAAATGTGTTTGTGCCTGACGGAATTGCTCCAATGCTTGCAGCAAAGAGAGGGATTCTGGGAAAATCAGCGGTTGTTGCACCAATTTCCGTAAATCGAAGGCATTGTGAGTCAGTTGTTGGTTGAGAATATCAATCACGTGCACTACACCGAGAGGTTCATCACTGGTTGTCTCATCGGTGACGACAATTCGCGTATGTGGCTTTTGTTCCAACAACAGAGTCAATTTTTCAGCCGGAGCATGGGCATCAAGATAAACGACATCATGGCGTGAAGTCATGATACTGCTGACGGTACGCTGAGCCATGCTGAGAACACGGGCGATCATCTGGCGCTCTTGAGGCTCAAAAACTTCTTCGTTATCAGTACCATCCGCAATCAGATTGGAAGTATGACTATCCAACGCAGCGTTTTCACGCTTGCCGTTTAAAATGTGAAGAACGGCTTCCGCGGTTCTTTCACGCAGAGAACGGGAAGCGCTCAAGAACTTGCGGCGATTGAATTGGGCAAACTGATTCAATGCTTCAATCATGATGGAGAAACCGATAGCCGCATAGAGATAGCCTTTCGGTATGTGGTAACCAAAGCCTTCTGCAACCAAACTGAAACCGATCATCAACAAGAAACTGAGACAGAGGATAACGATTGTGGGATGTGCATTAACGAATTTCGTCAGAGGCTTACTGGCCCATATCATCAAGATCATGGCGATGATAACTGCGGCAATCATGATACCAATGTGATCGACCATGCCTACAGCAGTAATAACAGAATCCAGTGAGAATACCGCATCCAGAACGATAATCTGCACGACAACCGGCCAGAAGCTAGCTCCTTTGCGTTGTTGATTGCTATGTATCGTCTTCCCTTCCAGCCGTTCATTCAATTCCATTGTGGCTTTGAACAGCAAGAAAAGTCCACCTATCAACATAATTAAATCGCGGGCGCTGAAAGGATGATCCCAGAGGGTAACGAGTGGTTTGGTCAGGGAAATGAGCCAAGACAGGCTAAATAGCAGCAATATCCTCATAACCAGAGCACAGGAAAGCCCTGTCAGGCGAGCTTTATCTCTCTGTTTTTCAGGAAGTTTGTCTGCCAAAATGGCAATAAATATTAAGTTATCAATTCCGAGAACAATTTCTAAAACGATAAGAGTGGCCAGACCGGCCCATATCGTCGGATCAGCGATCCATTCCATACAATTTATTTTACCTTTTATTATGACGGCTTCTGCCGACTATTGAATAATGGGTATTGAAGGATAAAATATCAATAGTCGATTTATCTTAGTTGGAAATTTTTTCAGCAAACAAACGTCACGACGGTATCGATTGCATCAATAACTACCCTCTATGACCCTTCCTGAGTTAACATGTGACTTCATTAACAAATTGTCCACTCTGTTTTGTTGCATACGGGCATGTGTTACATATGACATGTCGCGTTACGTACTGCATCTTGGGTGGGCAGCAGTCATTATTAGACGGGAGTTATTCATGTCCAAACAGCAGATCGGTGTTGTCGGTATGGCGGTAATGGGGCGCAACCTGGCGTTGAATATTGAAAGCCGTGGTTACTCTGTATCCATTTTTAACCGCTCCAGTGATAAAACTGACGAAGTTATTGCTGAAAATCCAGGGAAAAAATTAGTTCCAAGTTATTCCATTGAAGAATTTGTCGATTCACTGGAAAAGCCACGTCGTATTCTGTTGATGGTTAAGGCAGGTGAAGCTACGGATAAAACCATTGCATCACTGACGCCACATTTGGATAAGGGTGACATTCTGATCGATGGTGGCAACACCTATTTTCAGGATACTATTCGCCGTAATCGTGAGTTGTCTGCTCAGGGTTTTAATTTTATCGGTACTGGGGTTTCTGGTGGTGAAGAAGGTGCACTGAAAGGCCCTTCAATCATGCCCGGTGGTCAAAAAGAAGCTTATGAACTGGTAGCGCCTATTCTGAAAGAGATTGCTGCTCAGGTTGATGGAGAGCCTTGCGTCACTTATATTGGCGCAGACGGTGCTGGCCATTATGTGAAGATGGTTCACAATGGCATTGAATATGGTGATATGCAGCTGATTGCGGAAGCTTATTCCTTATTGAAAAACGCATTGAACCTCAGCAATCAGGAATTGGCAGAAGTATTCAGCGATTGGAACCAAGGCGAGCTGAGCAGCTACTTGATCGAAATTACTGCTGATATTTTCCGTAAGAAAGATGAAGAAGGTAAATATCTGGTTGACGTGATTCTGGATGAAGCTGCTAACAAAGGTACTGGGAAATGGACTAGCCAAAGCTCGTTGGATTTGGGTGTTCCAGTGACACTGATTACGGAATCCGTATTTGCACGTTATATCTCTTCCCTGAAAGATCAGCGCGTGGCGGCATCCAAAGTGTTGTCTGGCCCGGAAGCACAGCCATTCAATGGCGACAAAGCTGAATTTATCGAGAAAGTTCGCCGTGCTCTGTACCTGGGTAAGATTGTTTCCTATGCGCAAGGTTTCCAGCAACTGAAAGCGGCATCGGATGAATATAGTTGGGATCTGAACTACGGCGAAATTGCCAAGATCTTCCGTGCCGGTTGTATCATTCGTGCGCAATTCCTACAAAAAATCACGGATGCGTACAATGAAAACCCGGCCATTGCTAACTTGCTGCTAGCTCCTTACTTTAAACAAATCGCAGACGAATACCAGCAAGCCCTGCGTGATGTTGTCTCTTATGGCGTACAGAATGGGATCCCAACACCAACATTCTCCGCTGCCATTTCTTATTACGACAGCTATCGTTCAGCCATTTTGCCAGCCAACCTGATTCAGGCACAGCGTGATTACTTTGGTGCGCACACTTACAAGCGTACCGATAAAGAAGGTGTGTATCACACCGAATGGCTGGAATAATCGTTAGATATTTTTATTAAATATTTAATGTCCAAAGAATAGGGTGCTGAGTTATCAACACCCTATTTTGTTGTGAAACATATTAATTCAGAGATTGTTACTTGAGCAACCGTTGTGCAAATCTCTCTAACCAGTGTGCTATCTCAGCATCATGATAGTAAAGCAATACAGCGAGGCTGAGGACAACCAGACTGAGTATTACTAGAACAAAAATATTATTCATATAATAATCACTCATTTCATCTGGTTAAATTATAGCAAAATGTAAACCTTATTTAAGTTATCTTAAATTTATTGGGTATTTTCCTGAAGTTAGCTTTAATTGGCTATTTTTCGAAAAGCAACTAATTCTGGTATAGCGATACGACGGTAATCTTCCGTATTCAAAATAATTGAACGTTCCAGACTACCGGCATTAAATGCCAGTTCGTCATAGCGATCAAACAGGAATGGGTCGGCAACGAGCTTCAGATACGGATGAAAGCTAAACGGTGGAATGGCGCCAAAGACACAGTGTGTCAATTCAGAAACTTCTTTTGGGCTTGCCAACGATGCCCGGCTTCCTCCTGCTTGTCTGGCGAGAGTGGCAAGGTCGGCTTGTTGGTCAGCAGGTAAAACAGCAAGGATATACTGTCGATAACCATTCCCTTTCACATGACAGACCAGGCCTTTTGCGCCTTGGCCTAACTGAGTTCCCCGTATTTTTGCAACTTCTTCTGAACGACCACCTGTGGCATGTTCCATGACACGATAACGAGCATTGTGAGTATCCAACAAAGCAGTTAGACGTTCGAAAATGTCATTTTTTAGCAAAATCTTCTCCTACATAAACTCAAACTAAAATTTAATACCTATTTTTTTATTCTTACATAGGCAATTATTGATTCTGGTCAAAATTACTGGGTCAGATAAATGTCACATTGTAATTCAATTCTCTTACATTGAAATTTGAAATAATTCAGTAAAATCTAAGGGGTTCCAAATGGCAGCATCGACTTTCTTTATCCCGCCAGTGAATAAAATTGGTATGGGGTGCATGGCTGAAGCCGTTGAATTAATAAAAAATTATGGCTACAGACAAGCGCTGATTGTTACTGACCGCGTGCTAAACGAGATTGGTGTTGTCAGAAAGGTTCAGGCTTCACTGGCAGAGGTAGGGATAAAAAGTGCGATTTATGATGGAACGAATCCAAACCCAACAACGATTAATGTGAAGGAAGGATTGGAAATTCTGCGCCAGCATCATTGCGATTGCGTTATCTCTTTGGGTGGCGGTTCACCTCATGACTGTGCAAAAGGTATTGCGCTGGTAGCGACCAACGGTGGAGATATTCGCGATTATGAAGGCGTTGATCGTTCAGCTAAACCGCAGTTACCTTTGATTGCTATTAATACTACTGCGGGTACTGCTTCTGAAATGACACGCTTCTGTATTATTACGGATGTTGAACGTCATATTAAAATGGCGATTGTGGATAAAAATGTTACGCCTATTCTGTCAGTCAATGATTCTGCTTTGATGGCAGGTATGCCAAAAGGCCTGACAGCCGCAACCGGGATGGATGCGTTGACCCACGCCATTGAGGCGTATGTCTCTACAGCAGCGAACCCCATCACTGACGCCTGTGCATTAAAAGCAGTGGCAATGATTAGCAATTATTTGCGCCGTGCCGTTGAAGACGGCAATGATATGGAAGCACGTGAGAATATGGCCTATGCCCAATTTCTGGCAGGTATGGCATTCAATAATGCTTCTTTGGGATATGTCCATGCTATGGCACACCAGTTAGGTGGATTCTATGATTTGCCACATGGTGTCTGTAATGCGGTTTTACTGCCGCATGTGCAAAGATTTAATGCAAAAGTTTCTGCGGCGCGGCTAAAAGAGATTGCCGCTGCTATGGGCGTTGAGGTTGATACTCTAAACGATGTACAAGGAGCTGAAGCCTGTATTCAAGCGATCAGTGAGTTGGCAAAAGATGTAAATATTCCGTCAGGTTTGTCTGAGTTGAATGTAAAAGAGGACGATTTGCCAACACTGGCGACTAACGCATTGAAAGATGCTTGTGGATTCACCAACCCAATTCAGGCATCGCATGAAGAGATTGTCGCTATTTTCAAAGCGGCAATGTAATTCATTGAGCAGTGATTTTTATAGCTGAATGTTCTAATAACATGAGTATTGCGTATCCCTTTGAAAAACACATTTTCCCTTAGGGAAGGTGTTTTTCATTAGGTGATAGGCAAGTTATGCTATAAATGATAAAAAATCTTCACTGTCATCCCCTAATAGAGATTTTTCTGGCAGTATTTGTTTTCAAAAGTGTACAGATGCACTACACACATGTTTTTCCTTTCAAGTCTACTGTAACCTTATTCCGTATACTTTATAGAGACATAGTCTTCTTCTATTATCCCTGTTTTTTACATAACCCACATGATTGTTCGGTGAAGTGTTCAACCGAAATCCCCACACAACACTCTTCTTGCAAGAAGTTGATCAAATTTTCCAAGTGCTGATACTCAGGTATACATACAATAGTACGACTGTGCTTCTCTTGACGGATTAGTCCAACTTTCACCATGCGCGCTAGATGATGTGATAGTGTTGAAGCCGGAATACCCAGGGCTTTCTGAATTTCTCCGACGGAGGCTCCCTGATGACCAGCCTTAACTAAAAAGCGAAATATAGCTAACCGGTGACTATTCCCCAGTTCAGCCAGGCTTTCTGCGACTTCTTCGTGTTTCATACGTGTCTCTAAACAAAAATTTCAATGTTTCTAGAAATATAATTGACAGGAACTGCAATAGCAATCTAATATCCCTAATATTTCCATAAAACTAGAAATATAGATATTTGGGGGTTTGAAATGTCTTCTCAATTGCAAGAAACTTTAAACATGTTTGTCTTCCTGTCCATAGAGTTATCAGCTTTGTTTATTGGTATTAGTTTGTTGGTTGGTATTCTCCAGCGGCATATACCTCCATCCAAGGTGGAAGCCTTACTGGGTGCTAACCGAAGGGGGTATTTTTTGGCTGCACTCCTCGGATCTATCACCCCTTTCTGTAGTTGTTCGACCATTCCTATGTTGAAAGGGTTAATTCGTGCCAGAGCTGGTTTTGGTCCAACGATGGTATTTCTATTTACTTCCCCTCTATTGAATCCCATCATCGTTGTATTGCTTGCTGCTACTTTTGGTCTGACACTAACAGCTATTTACGTACTATCTGCTCTTCTGGTCTCACTTGGTGCCGGATGGTCGCTACAAAAATTGGGATTTGAGCGTTATGTACGCCACGAAGAGGCGTCCGGTTGCGGAGTTACTGGGAGTAGTTGCGACGTTAAACCCACGATATCAAACAGTTGCGAGTCAATGGCGGCTACCTGTTGTTCTGCTACCCAGATAGCCACGCAATCTACAGGTTGTTGCGATAGCCAAACCACTAAAGCTGCTCATCCAAAAAGCAAGTATAGCGGTCTGTGGCAGGAAGCTTGGTCAGATTTTAAGAATGTACTACCATATTTATTCATCGGTATAGCGATAGGCAGTGTGATCTATGGCTATATTCCTACTAGTCTGCTTGAAGAATATGCTGGCTCAGATAATCCTTTTGCTATCCCAATTGCGGCTGTCATTGCAATACCGCTGTATCTTCGTGCCGAAGCTTTGATACCGCTTTCAGCAGCTTTGATGATGAAAGGAGTCAGTGCCGGAGCGATTCTGGCGTTAATTATCGGTGGTGCTGGCGCCAGCCTGACTGAGCTAATTTTATTACGATCCCTATTTACATTTAAGCTCTTGGCGGCCTTTGTAACTGTTATCCTTGCTATTGCCATGATCGCAGGTTACGCGGCTTTACTATTTTTCTGAATGTTAATCAAAATGAGTAGGCCGCTATTTATTTAAAGACCATGTTAATTGAAGGTTATTACTTATTGAAGATGTGAATAAACACTATGCTAAACAAGTTGCTATGACCGTGTGTAATGACTGGATATGGTGAGTATTGAATAGATTGCTTAGATGACAGGCAAATAAACGTCTTAGGTTTATCGTTATTAGAGCCATGTCTGGACTAAAGTTGGGTTTTATTAGAGGAATAGAATGATGAAAACGAAAGAACAACAATTGTCTCGGCGAGTTGAAAATGTACAGAATTACTACGGTACAACGCTTTCGAGCAAGGAAGACTTGGTAACTAATGTTTGCACGGTAGATGAACCACCTTCTGATGAGATCAAAGCTATACTAAAGGCAATTCACCCAGATGTGCAGCAGCGTTTTTATGGCTGTGGTACTCCTTTTCCTCCTTTGCTGACTGGATCAACTGTGTTGGATTTAGGCTGTGGTGGCGGGAGAGATTGCTTCATTTTATCTAAGTTGGTAGGACCAGAAGGGAATGTTATCGGCGTGGATACTACTCTTGAGCAAATTGAATTTGCCAAGAGCTACGTCGAATATCACCGAGAAGCCTATGGCTACACCGAAAGTAATGTACATTTTATACACGGTAATATTGAGTCCTTGGATTTACTCAATTTACCGCCGAATAGTGTCGATGTCATTGTCTCCAATTGTGTCATTAATCTAGCTGCCGCAAAATCTGATGTGCTTCAGGGAATGGCCCAGTTGCTCAAACCTGGTGGAGAAATTTATTTTGCTGATATTTTCTCTGATCGCAGACTTTCCCAAGAGTTAAAAAATGATCCATTGCTGATTGGAGAGTGTATTGGTGATGTATTGTATTATGGCGACTTTGTACGAATAGCGCGTGATGCAGGCTTTCGGGATATACGAATTGTTGCAAGCAATTTAAAGACCATTAGCAACAAACCCATTGAAGAAAAACTGGGTGGTGCAAGATTGTATTCAATGACTCTCAGGTTATTCAAGATTGATCTAGAAGATAGTTGTGAAGATTATGGTCAAGTCGCCATGTACAAAGGTAATCTCCCTGATGCCCCCATTCGCTTTATGTTTGATCAAGAACATGTATTTGAAACAGGGAAAGCGGTGCCAATATGTCGAAATACAGCAGATATCATTTGCAAAAGCCGATACCATAGTTTGTTTAGTGTGGTTGGTGAAGGCTGTACACACTATGGGGTATTTAACTGTGGAACAGCATCAAGCAATTTTGTCGCCTCAGTTGAAGTTCCCATGTGCGCACCGGGTGGTTGTGGCTGCTAAATAGAGTAAATAGGCTTCTCTATTTAACACTGTTAATGGATTTTCAATTTGCTAGGTGTTTTGAATAGTAGAATTTGAATGCCACCATAATTGATACTACATCCTACTCAGATATAAAAGGTTATCTAATAGGATAGCAAGAAGCCACTTCGTATATATAGCTTGACAAAGTGGCTGTTATTTTTCGAAGCCTCTATTACTGCACCGAAAATTATTCTTTGGCTGAGTGCCTTTCCCGCAATTGATTAATGATACTACTAAGATCGAGTTCTTGATCTTGGAGTAAAACCAGCAGGTGATAAATTAAATCTGCGGCTTCGTTGGTCAACTCTTCTCTGTCATTCACTGTAGCTGCTAACGCGGTTTCTACACCTTCTTCGCCAACTTTTTGGGCGATGCGTTTTGTTCCACTGGCGTATAAACGAGCGGTATAGGAACTGTCTGGTGAGGCATTTTTTCGGCTTGCCAGTAGTTGTTCCAATTGATAGAGGAAACCCCAGTCAGTTTGTACGGAAGCAAAGCAGCTTTCAGTACCTTTATGGCAGGTTGGGCCAACAGGATTTACGAGGGCGAGTAGGGTATCGTTATCACAATCGGGATAAATATCAACCAGATTCAGAAAATGACCGGAACTTTCGCCTTTTGTCCATAACCGTTGTTTGGTACGGGAGAAAAAGGTCACTTTACCTGAGTCGAGCGTGACATTCAGTGCTTCTTGGTTCATGTAGCCCAACATTAATACTGTTCCGGAAATAGCATGTTGGACGATGACCGGCATCAGGTTATCCACTTTCCCCCAATCCAGCTTTTCGATTTCTTGTGTTGTTAATGGCTGTGCTATCAACATGTTCTAACCTCGACATCCTGTGTAGCAAGATATTGTTTGAGTTCACCGATATTAATGAGTTGTTTGTGGAAAACGGAGGCAGCTAAAGCACCATCAACGTTTGCAAGTTTAAACGCATCCAGAAAATGCTCTGGTGCTCCGGCTCCGCCAGAAGCGACCAGTGGCACAGAGCAGATATCGCGAACTAATTTCAGTTGCGTGAGATCATAACCATTGCGGACACCATCCTGATTCATCATATTCAGGACAATTTCACCCGCTCCGCGTTGTTGTACTTCTTTGACCCAATCCAATGTCTGCCAGCGCGTTGCGGTTGTACGTTTTTCATCACCTGTAAACTGGTAAACCTGATAATTGTTGGTTTTCTCATCAAACCATGTATCAATACCTACAACAATACACTGGACTCCGTAACGATCAGCCAAGCGGTTAATTAAATCCGGCTCAGTAAGTGCAGGGGAGTTGATGGAAATTTTATCTGCCCCAAACGATAAAATTTGCCCTGCTTCTTCAATGGATTTAATGCCACCCGCCACGCAGAAAGGGATATCGATGACTTCAGCAACTTTTGCTACCCAGCTTTTATCCACCACACGGCCATCAGACGAGGCGGTAATATCGTAAAACACTAACTCATCTGCGCCTTCTTGGGCATAGCGTTGTGCGAGAGGAACGATATCGCCAATAATTTCATGGTTACGGAATTGTACGCCTTTGACGACTTGCCCATCACGGACATCAAGGCATGGAATTATGCGTTTTGCCAACATTGTATAGCCTCCGTCAGTGTAAATTTTCCTTCCAGTAGTGCACGCCCGACAATAACACCTGCTACACCAGACGCAGGCAGAGGAGAAATATCGGCGAGGTTGCCAATACCGCCGGAAGCTTGAAACTGGATTTGTGGATATTGTTGGCTGATTTCCTGATAGAGGGCGATATTGGAGCCGCTTAATGTGCCATCACGGGAAATATCGGTACATAACACATGCTTTAACCCAACAGGAAGATATTGTTCAATGACATATTCTAGAGTGGCATGACTGTTTTCTTGCCAGCCACTGATGGCTATTTGTTTAACCCTATCGGCACTGATGCGGATATCCAATGCCAGCACAATCGCCTCCGTTCCATATTGTTGAAACCACTGTTTGACTAATTCAGGATGAGTAATTGCAGTCGAGCCAATTACAACCCGGCTGGCACCCGCTTCAAGAAGCGTTTTGACATCGTTTTCTGAACGAATGCCTCCACCCACTTGCACAGGCACAGTCACACCCGCCACTAACTCTTTCAAAAGCGCGATCTGTCGTTTGGCAGGATCTTTTGCACCTGTCAGATCCACTAAATGCAGTAATTCAGCGCCATCCTGCTCATATTGTTGCAAACGCAAAAGTGGAGAATTGCCATAATCCCGGCGCTGACCGTAATCTCCTTGATGCAAACGCACCACGTTGCCGTCGATTAAATCTAATGCAGGTATAATCATGGGATTACATCTCCAGAAAGTTTTTCAATAATTGTGCACCTGCCGCACCTGAGCGCTCAGGGTGGAATTGCACCCCAAAGAAATTGTCTTTCGCAACGGCACTGCTAAACATATTGCCGTATTCCGTTTGAGCAATCGTATATTCACTGACAGGCAGCGCATAGCTATGAACAAAATAGAAACGGGCATTGTCTGCAATGTGGCGAAACAGAGGATGCCCTTCCTGTGCCTGCACTTGGTTCCAGCCCATATGCGGTAATGGCAATCCTTTGGTCACCATTTTTTCGACAGGTGCGTTAATTAATTTCAGCAAAGGAACGTTATCGCCTTCCGCGCTGATGTCAGCCAATAACTGCATGCCGAGGCAAATACCCAGTACAGGTTGAGAGAGTGAGTTAATCAATGGGATTAATTGGCGTTGTTCGAGTTGTGCCATTGCAGCGGTAGCCGTGCCCACGCCGGGCAGAAACAGTTTATCGGCTGAACGTACAACATTTGCGTCTAAGCTGATAATTGGTTCATGACCTAATCGGCGGATGGCATAAGCAACAGAAGCGAGGTTAGCGCAGCCTGTATCCAGAATAACTATTTTCATCGTAACTTCCTTCATCATAACTTCCTTTATAGCGTCCCCTTATAAAACACCTTTTGAACTAGGCAAGGTATCGCCTTCTATGCGAATAGCCTGCCGCAATGTCCGGCCAAAAACTTTGAACAAGCTTTCTGCCCGGTGATGGTCATTCTTTCCTTTAGTTTTCAGGTGCAGCGTGCATCCCATCGTATAGGAGAGGGAACGGAAGAAATGTTCTATCATTTCTGTACTTAAATCTCCGACACGCTGATGTTTAAATTCAGCTTTATATTCAAGATATGGGCGACCGGAAATATCTAAGGCACAGCGGGCAAGACATTCATCCATTGGCAATGTAAAGCCAAAACGGGCGATTCCTCGCTTATCTCCCAATGCTTGCTTCAAGGCTTCACCCAGTGCCAAACCAGTGTCTTCAACGGTGTGATGATCATCTATATAGAGATCGCCTTTGACTTGTATGTTCATGCGGAACCCACCGTGAGTCGCAATCTGATCCAACATATGATCAAAGAAACCAACACCGGTATTGATACGGCTTTCACTTTCGCGATCCAGCCAGACTTGAATATCAATGGCCGTTTCTTTAGTTTTGCGTTCAACATGCGCATGGCGATCTTTTCGGGTCAACTTTTCACAAATAGCTGACCATCCAAGTGATTCAGGTTGGTAACGAATACCCTTAATTCCCATGTTTTGGGCCAAGTGCAAATCGGTTTCCCGATCGCCGATGACATAACTGTTTTCGGTATCAATAACATTTTCGACCAGATATTTTTGTACCAATCCGAGTTTGGGTTTACGGCAAAGACAGCTATCTTCTGGTTTGTGTGGGCAGATCAGTACCTCTTCAAAATGGATACCTTGTGAAGTGAAAACCTGCATCATCAGGGCATGGGGTGGTTCAAAATCTGCTTGTGGAAAACTGGCAGTACCTAATCCGTCCTGATTAGTAATCATCACTAATTTGTAATTGGCTTTTTGCAGGGACAGTAAGGCGGGGATCACTCCAACCTCAAAAGCCAATTTATCAAGGCGATCAACTTGATAATCACTAGGTGGCTCGGTGATCAATGTTCCATCGCGGTCAATAAAAAGCATTTTCTGGCTCATGGGTTCTCAGTCTCCTTGATTTGTTGAGTCTGGCTGGAAAGTGCACTAATGGCACTGACTAGTTGTTCACATTCACTCCGGCTACCAATGGTGATGCGCAGGCAATTCTCTAATCCCGGCTGCTTTCGCTGATCACGCAAGATGATTCCTTTATCCCATAACGTCTTGAATACGATTTCTGCATCGGTAAATTTCACCAAAATATAGTTGGTTTCGCTCGGAAACACGTTTTCAACCAGTGCCAGTTGACTGAGCTCTTGCTGAAGATAAATCCGGTTACTGACGATTTCTGCCACACGATTTTTCATTGTCTGAATACCCGTTTCCGTTAGTGCTTGTGCAGCGATATCTGCGACAGGCGTTGCAAGTGGGTAAGGGGCAATCACTTTCAACATCAGCGCGATAATATCGGCAGAAGCCAACGTAAATCCACAACGCAATCCAGCCAAAGCAAAAGCTTTCGAGAGGGTTCGCAAAATGACCAAGTGAGGGTAGTCTTGCAGCCATCGAATGGTAGTATGTTGCGGACAAAATTCGATGTAGGCCTCATCAATGGCAACAATGGCCTGGTGACGAGTGAGTTCAAGGATCTGACGTAATGCCGCAGGCTTAACCAAATTACCAGTGGGGTTGTTAGGGCTACAGATATAAATAAGTTTGACGCGATCCAAATTATTTTTGATGGAATCAACATCGGGTTGCCAGTTGGCACTGACAGGGATCTTTTTTTGTTCTATGCCGAAGGCTTCTGCACTAACACTGTACATGCCATAAGTGGGCGGGCAAAACAGCACGGCATCACGTCCTGGCTCGCAAAAAACGCGGATCAACAGTTCGATAGATTCATCCGCTCCACGGCTGACAAGAACTTGTTCCGGCTGTAAACCAGCGTAATTGGCGTAACGTTGGATAACCGCAGCGGGCTGACATTCAGGGTAGCGATTGAGAGTGTTCTCGCGAAATTGGAAATCGGGTGCGGTATGGTATTCATTCGCATTTAGCCAAATATCACCTTTGCCTCCCAGACGGCGGGCTGACATATAAGGAACTAAATTACGAATATTTTCTCTTGCCAGTGAATTGATATCAAAAACCGTACTCATGATTGATCCTTAGCCTTGTGATTCTAAGTTTGCATTATTCAAAGCAGTCATACGTAATGTAACCGCATTTTTGTGCGCGATGAGTTGCTCTGCCTGTGCCAGCGTTTCTATCGTGGGAGCAAGGTTTCTCAACCCTTGTGGTGTGAGCCGCTGAACGGTCATTCTTTTTAGAAAGTCAGCCAGACCGAGGCTGGAGTAGGTTGAAGTATAGCCATAGGTCGGCAGAACATGATTGGTGCCAGAGGCGTAATCTCCCGCCGATTCTGGCGACCAGTCACCGAGGAATACAGAGCCAGCGCTGGTAATCTGTTCCACTAATTGTTCAGGCTGGCGGGTTTGAATAATCAAGTGTTCAGGGCCGTATTGGTTGCTGATCTCCACGCATTGGGAGAGATCTTTTGTAATAATGATGCGGCTAGATTGCAAAGCTTGGTTTGCGATCTGCTGGCGTGGCAATATCGCGAGCTGGGCTTCAATTTCACGGATGACGTGTCCGGCAAAGTTTTCGTCAGGTGTTAACAGTATGACTTGGGAATCCGGGCCATGTTCCGCTTGAGAAAGTAAATCTGCGGCAGTAAATACAGGGTTAGCTCTGTGATCAGCGATGACCAGTACCTCTGACGGGCCAGCGGGCATGTCAATTGCAGCTCCGTCAATATATTGGCTCACTTGCCGTTTGGCTTCTGTGCCCCATGCGTTGCCGGGGCCAAAAATTTTGTCTACTTTGGGAACAGATTCTGTACCGAATGCCATTGCAGCAATGGCTTGTGCGCCACCAATTTGGAAAATTTCAGTGATCCCGCACAGTTGTGCCGCATAGAGAATTTCATCGGCAATGGGAGGTGGAGAACACAGGATGATTTTACGGCAACCCGCAATGTTGGCTGGTGTGCCCAGCATTAATACTGTAGAAGGCAGCGGGGCTGAGCCGCCGGGAATATAAAGCCCGACTGAGCTTATTGGGCGAGTGATTTGCTGGCAGCGAACGCCTGGCAGAGTTTCAACTTCAATTTCTGCTGGTTTTTGAGCCTCATGGAACTGACGAATATTATTCATGGCTTGCTGCATAGCCTGCTTAATTTCGGGGGACAGGCGGTTAACAGCTAAATCTACTTCACTTGGAGTGATCCGGATGGCTTCTACAATCGTTTTGTCGAAGCGTTGGCTGAATTCTCGTAATGCTTGGTCGCCGCGTATTTTTACTGTTTCCAGGATCTGTTTAACTGTGCAGGCAATATCATCTGATGCAGCGACAGCCGGGCGGGCCAGCAATATTTTTTGTTGCTCTGGGGTGCATTCTTGCCAGCGGATGATGGTTTTAAAATTAATATTCATCAAGTTTTACTCCATCATTTTTTCAATTGGCAGAACGAGAATGGAACTCGCACCCAATGCCTTGAGTTTTTCCATCGTTTCCCAGAATAGTGTTTCACTGCTGACCATGTGCATAGCGACACGATTTTGTGCGCCTGCGAGTGGCAGAATGGTGGGGCGTTCGGCTCCCGGCAGTAGGGAAATAATCTCTTCCAACTTATCATTGGGAGCGTGTAGCATGATGTATTTGGATTCTCGTGCCTGAATGACCCCTTGAATGCGGAGCATCAGTTTGTCGATGAGCCGTTGCTTAGCTTCTGGCATCTCTCCATCACGTTGGATAAGGCAGGCTTTTGAGCGATAAATCACTTCAACTTCCCGCAATCCGTTGGCTTCCAATGTGGCACCGGTTGAAACTAAATCACAAATGGCATCCGCTAGTCCTGCACGAGGTGCAACTTCAACAGAACCATTGAGGAGGCAGGATTTGAAGCGTATGCCTTTCTGATCTAAATAACGTTTTAGTAAGTGTGGATAAGATGTGGCAATACGGGCATCTTGCAGGCATTCCACCCCTGTATACTCGCAATCAAAGGAAGCCGCGAGGGAAAGACGGCAGTCACCAAAATCCAGACGACGTAACGTTAAATAACTCGGGGTTTCTCCTTGTGCCTGACGAGTCAGTAATTCTTCTTCAAGAACGTTTTCACCGATAATGCCCAAATCGACAACACCATCCATAACCAGGCCAGGGATATCATCGTCGCGGACGCGCAGGATATCAATGGGCATATTTTCTGCAAATGCAATCAGGCGCTGTTGTTGTAAATTGATTTTGATCCCACAGCGCGCCAGCAATGTTCTGGAATCATCACTAAGGCGGCCTGATTTCTGAATGGCTATCCGTAAGCGTGTTTTATCTAACATGTTGTGTTTTACCCTATCTTAATATTCGGTCAGTGTTTAAATCGTAGAAGCCAGAAACAAAAAACCCCCGGAAAATCTTCCGAGGGTTTTGTCGTATTCATGCCACCGGAAGACGGATTAAATGTCTTCCAGCACGCAGCAGCCTGAAAGACTAATCAGGATGATGGTGATGATGATGGCTGAATTGAATACGGTTCATAATGTGAAAGCTCTCTATCTACGTTTGATGTTATGTAAGTGCTATTTTTATAAAGGGTATATATGTACTTAATGATAACCGCACTTAATGATAACTATACTTAACGTTATGTTTGCGACTAAGGATTGGTTGCTTGCTGTTTAACCTATATGATTTTATGTATGAAAAGCAAACTTTTTTTTAAAAAAAGATATTTATTTTGTGTTAATTAATTGTTTTTCATCATAAATGAGGGTTGTTGTCATTAGGAAGATATACGGGTAATGTTAGCCATGGTCATATATTGACCTAATAATCAAAATCATGTCAGTCTTGGGGGAGAGCCATGGTAAAAAAAGTTTCTATTATTGGACTAGGCTGGTTAGGAATGCCATTGGCGCAAGCATTACTAAGTAGTGGTATGCAGGTCGTTGGCAGTAAAACAACATCGGATGGCGTTGAAGCTGCATGTATGTGTGGAGTGGATTGTTACTTATTGAATCTGGACCCTCAAATTATCTGTGATGCAGATGATCTTGATCAACTGATGTCTGTTGATGTACTGGTTTTGACATTGCCCGTTAGTGGTGTTGCTGGTGGTGGAGAGGGGTATGTGAAAGCAGTGCAACTGGTTGTTGATACTGCGCTTGCATATTCAATTCCACGGATTATTTTCACCAGCTCAACTTCAGTTTATGGCTCGCTTGTTGGTTACATCAATGAAGATGAACCACTGTCTCCCGAAACTGAATCAGCAAAGGCGTTGGTTGAGTTGGAAAATTGGCTGCATAAACTACCTAATACATCGGTCGATATATTACGTTTAGCGGGTTTGGTTGGTAATGGGCGCCATGCGGGGCGTTTTCTCGCTGGAAGGAAGGCACTCAAGGGAGGAGAAAATGCGGTCAATTTGGTTCATCAAGATGATGTTATTTCTGCTATTAAGTTGCTTATTCAACAACCGGAAGGCGGACATATCTTTAATTTGTGTGCCCCCATACATCCGAAAAGAGCTGAGTTTTATCCATTAGTTAGTCGTCAACTTGATCTGACTCCGCCAGAATTTTTGCAGTCAGAGGGTACAGTAATTGAAAGCAAAATAGTTGATGGTAGCCGTATCTGTCGGGAACTAGGGTTTAAGTATCAGTTTCCAGATCCCGGCAGAATGCCAATGAGTTAATAAACTCACAAGCAAAAGCTTAATTAATTTCTATCATAACAATCTTTTTAAAAGCAGGTCGCTCGGTCAGTAATTGATACCAGCGCCCTAGGTTTGGCAGAGATGGGCGCTCTACATCTACGTTTAACCATAAATAGGCCAGCGGAGCCAAGGCAATATCAGCCATGCCAAATTTATTGCCGGAAAGATATTGTTGCTTGCTTAGGGTGTCATCGACAATTTTCAGCAATTTTTCAATCTCTGCTAAAGATTGAGCGACAATTTTAGGGTCGCGTTGTTCTTTCGGAGTTCTGATAAAACTGATCATGAATTGTTTAATGGGAGGAAAGAGGTTGCAACCTACCCAATCCATCCATTTTTCAACGCTGGCTCTTTCTTGAAGATCGGCTGGATAAAGGCTGTCTTTGCCAAATTTCGCAGCAACGTAACGAACAATTGCGTTGGATTCCCATAAGATAAAATCGTCTTCTTGCAAACAAGGAATAACTGCATTGGGGTTCATACGCAGGTATTCAGGATCATTGAGTTTGCCAAATTTGCCACCGATATCAATTTGTTGATATGGCACGTTTAGTTCTTCCAGACACCAAAGCACTTTTTTCACGTTTGATGAGTTTTTACGACCCCAGATTGTTAGCATTATTTTCGCCTTATGTAAGATCATTCCGAATAATTGATAATATGATAACAAAATCAGACTAATAACAAGAAAATCTTTACGTTATTGGGTTGGAGTCTTCTCTTATAACATCCTATATTAATAGAGTTTTTATGTTTACTTTGTGGATATATACAAAATTGGGTGGTAAAGAGAAGGGCGACTGATGATGAAAAAAAAACAACAGACACCGGTAATAAAATCTTTTGTTGTTGGCTTAAGTGTTTTTTGGTTAGCGAGTGCCAATGTGTATGCAGTGGACGAACCCGCTGCACCTGAAATTGATGCGAAAGCTTATGTATTAATAGATTATGCCAGCGGAAAAATTCTAGCTTCAAATAATGCTGATGAGCGGTTAGATCCGGCAAGTTTAACCAAAATGATGACTAGCTATGTCATTGGGCAGGCGATTAAGTCAGGAAAAATTTCTACAGAAGATATGGTAACCGTTGGTAAAGATGCCTGGGCTACGGGTAATCCAGTGCTTAAAGGTTCATCCTTAATGTTTTTGAAACCGGGTGACAGAGTTAAGGTTATAGATCTGAACCGTGGCATTGTCATCCAGTCCGGTAATGATGCCAGTATTGCTCTTGCTGATTATGTGGCAGGCAGTCAGGATACATTTGTTGATTTAATGAATAAATATTCAAAAACACTGAAACTGACGAATACTCATTTTAAAACTGTCCATGGTCTGGATGCGGCCGGGCAATATAGTACCGCCCATGATATGGCGCTTTTAAGTCAGGCTATGATCCGTGATGTGCCGGAAGAGTATGCTCTGAATAAAGAAAAAGAATTCACTTTTAACAACATCCGCCAGCCTAACCGCAATCGCCTGTTGTGGAATAAAAATATGAATGTGGATGGGGTTAAAACCGGACACACCAGTGGCGCTGGCTATAATCTGGTCGCATCGGCAACAGAAGGGCCAATGCGTTTGATTTCGGTGGTATTGGGTGCCCCCAGTGATCGGATGCGTTTTTCTGACAGTGAAAAACTTTTAGCGTGGGGATTTCGCTTTTATGAATCGGCGATCCCTCTAAAGGCCAGTGATACGCTGGTGACGGAAAAAGTATGGTACGGGACGCGTTCAGAGGTTGCTTTAGGGGTTGAAAAAGATGCTTCAGTGATAGTGCCTCGTGGGCAGGTAGGCAATTTAAAAGCCAGTTTTACATTGAATCAAACTTCCCTTGAAGCACCGCTGGCGAAAAACCAAGCGGTGGGCACTGTGAATTTTATGCTCAATGATAAAGTTATTGATCAGCGTCCGTTGGTAGTTAAAGAAGCTGTGGAAGAAAGTGGTTTCTTTGGTCGTATGTGGGATTTCGTTGTAAAAACCGTGAGTGGTTGGTTTAGTTCGTTATTCAGTTAGTAAGAGCTAAAAAGACTTGATAAATCTACATAACAACATGACGTGAAAAAATGCCAGTCAACCTTTTGGTGACTGGCATTTTTTTGGTGCTGCCGCACAAACAGCAGCTTTTTTTACGTTGATTACATGACTGAATAAATTGCCGCAGAAATAGCAATTGAACCTGCTGCTACAACAAAGATATTGCTTGGTTTGCCTGCATACTTGCGCATAGCCGGAACTTTATGAATAGCATACATTGGCATGATGAACAGGATCATGGCAATAACAGGGCCACCCAGTGACTGGATGATATCCAGAATACTTGGGTTAAGTGTAGCTATGATCCACGCACTGACTAACATAAAGAGGCTAGTGATACGATTCAGCGTTTTGTGCTGAATTGTTTTGCCTTGAGTGCTCAACGCCTTGTTCACAATACCATTGAAACCTTCACGGGCACCCAGATAGTGACCAAGGAAAGATTTGGTAATGGCAATGAAAGCAATGAATGGAGCTATGTATTCAATAGTGGGTACACGGAAATGGTTAGCCAGATAAGACAAAATAGTAATGTTTTGTGCTTTTGCCTCTGCCAAATTTTCAGGAGACAGGCTCAGTACGCAGCTAAAGACAAAAAACATGACAGTCACTACCATCATGATGTGAGCATAACCCAGAATGCGTGAGCATTTTTTCTCTGCATGTTCACCGTACTCTTCACGCTTTGCTACTGCAAATGCAGAGATGATTGGCGAGTGGTTGAAAGAGAAAATCATAACAGGGAGCGCCAGCCACAAAGTGAATAGCAGACCATGATTGCTTGTTGACGACATCGCACTGTCCAGTGACAGAGTATCAAAGATAGCGGTGTTCCAATGAGGAATCAAATACACAGCCAACAACATTAAAACAGTGACGAATGGGAATACCAGTACGCTCATGGCCTTGACGATAACTTGCTCACCGAAGCGGATGATGCTCATTACACCAAGAAGCAAGATAAGTGCCAGCAGTGCACGTGGTGGAGCGCTCATTTGTAACTGGTTTACGATAAAGCTTTCTACTGTGTTGGTCAGTGCCACGCTGTAAACCAGCAGGATAGGGTAAATGGCAAAGAAGTAGAGAATAGTGATCAGAAAACCTGCAACTTTACCAAAATGTTCTTCTACCACGCCGGTGATATCTCCACCGCTGCTTTTGCCAGATAAAACAAAACGACACATCCCACGGTGAGCAAAAAATGTCATGGGAAGAGCGAGTATCGCCATGATAATAAGAGGAATCAAGCCACCGATGCCAGCATTGATGGGAAGAAACAAAACACCAGCGCCAATAGCTGTGCCATATAACCCCAACATCCATACAGTGTCTG
The DNA here is from genome assembly GCF_002632615.1 of Xenorhabdus miraniensis. The sequence goes on along the minus strand of NZ_NITZ01000010.1, from coordinate 99,147 downwards.
ATTTACGCCAGGTAGCGTGCTCGCTTTTGCTGGCAGCAGGGGATGCGATTGAACATGATTGAGATGTGTCCATAAATATCTCCGAAATAACGCGGTAAAGTAAAATTTAAAAACTGCTAAGCTCGCACATTAATTAAATGCGCGACTTGGATTTTTATATGAATAATAAGTTGTCAGATATTGCGTTGATGTTTATCTAAACGTTTTTATTACTACATTTTTATTACTACATTAATAATTTGGCCAAAATATGTTCATTTAAAACAGAACATTTAAACAAAGGAAAAGGAGCTGTAACTCTTGTTCACTGTATCTTTAATGCCCAAATCAAAAAATTTAACTCCTGACTTTTGATAGGGAAATATATTTATTTTCAGTGAAATGTACCGTGATCACTCTCGCAATTGCAAGATTTATATAAAAAAGGAAAGATGTTATAGATCTTTGCTGAAATGTTGATCAAATATTAAAGAAAATAGAATGAAGAACTTAACAAGGATGATATCATTATTTTTGTTTTAAATTCTCATATTGACCTATATTATCATTCAATAATATTCATATATTAATAAATTTCTCGATTGTTAGTTAATAAATATTTAAATAAATATAATTAATGTTAATTTTTTATTTTTGTCTTTTTGGTTTAACTTGGATTGCTCTGTAATATATTGATTTTTAATAGAAAATTAGATTTAATTTCTTAATTAAATATGGTGTTTTTTCTTTTTCTTATTACTTTGTTTTTATTGATTATGTGTTAATGGAACTATTATCTTTAGTTGATCGTTGTGTGTAAATATCAATCACTGAATCTGTATTTGTGAAGAAATGATAATCATTTTATGGTTGTATATTGTTAAATATAACGAAGGGTTTTATTTGGATATTTTGTCTGTTTACATAGAGTAACATAAATGTTACGAAATAAATTGAATAAAATAAAACCTTAAATTTAACAAGCCTACTGGGTTTAAGGTAAACCTAATTACATTAAAGGATTAGAGTTTAAAATGTAAATGTTCACTGGAAACTCGTTACTAGTATGAATTTCCAGCGACATATTGTTACCTTTCATTTTGCAAATTGTGCAGCGCTGCGATTTGCAATCTAATAGGATATGACTTTGAGATTTGACTAATTTTTTACCAACCCTTTTCGGATTAAGAATGCACAACAGAACTGGTAAAGGCGGGTAAGTTTACTTTGCAAACGCTCACCATACAGGCTCCAAAATACCTGAGAGAAAGCACATCCTAATAGGCTCACTAAAAATGCACCAATCATATCAATCGGCCAGTGCACACCAACATAGACACGGGACCAGGCAATGGCGCAGGCAATAACTATTAGGCTTACACCTGACCAGATTCGATGCCATAAGATGAATGCTAATGCGAAAGTGAATACGGCTGTGCCATGGTTACTCGGAAAAGATTCCGTAGGGGCATGATAGAGAAAATTATAGCCAAAACCTTCAACAAACGGTCTGGCGTGTGGAACAAGTATGCCAAGGATATAGGATACTGCTATTCCAAAGGCAAAAGCGATACAGGATTTACTGACGACCGTACGTTGATGTGTGATGGCTTCTTCTTTGCCCCAAAGCCAACAAATGGCTAATGTGATGGGATAAACAAATACTAAATATTTTGCGATAAAGACTGCAAGCCAAATCATTGTGGGTGATGAATCGGGTGTTGCATTGATAAAAAGAAACAATTTGTGGTTAAGTTGTTCTAGCAAAGTAAGCCTCACAAACGTGATATTTACGTAACATGATGATTTTATTTTAGCAACTTAAAGTTAAAATAGTAATTTTATAATACAAAGTCATAAATATGATCACTTTGATTCATCACTTTATTTAACTATTGTTGAAACCATATGAGTAAATAATATAGCGGTGATAGTAACGAAAAGTCATCTCTCTTGTAATTAACACAAAAACAACAAAAAAACCCGATAGCCTTTAACCAAAGTGGATGACTATCGGGCTCCTCAATATGGGGACATCAAAGAAAAGCAGTGGCAATAGTTAAGACTACACTATGGAGTGAAAGTTCTCATCATTGAGAAAAAAAAATGAAAAATTTTTTCTGAGGGGTGAATTTTTTTGAAGGGGGTATAGCTCAGGTTACCGCTATCCAGTAAGGTAAACGTTTTCGGCTGGATAGCGGCTTTTTTGATGCTTTGCGTTTCTGGCTAGTTATTTTTTTGTTATTCGTATAGCGCTAGATTTTCTTTAGCGTAAGCTTCAAAGTCAGTGCAGCCACCGATGTGCTTCTCATCAATGAAAATTTGAGGAACAGTTTCAACAGGCTTACCTACTGTTTTTGATAAGTCGTCTTTGGTGATGTTCTCAGCCCAGATATCAACATAGCGATAATCAAAATCGTCGCGCTCTGCTTTTAATTTTTCAGCGAGTTCTTTAGCACGAACGCAGTATGGGCAACCTGGGCGGCCAAAAATGACAGTATACATACAAACAACTCCTTAGTGGTAATGATCGTGAACTTGATAGATTGTCATCTGGCGTTACTATGCCTGTAAGTGTCCACAAAAAAAAGCAGGAATTGCCTTTTGTTGTAATTAGTCCTGCCAATTGGCGGGATTGAGGTATGATAGCCTGAAGATAAGTGACAGAAGATCTATTTTTAAGGCTGAGAAAGCAGGTCAAAAATGAAAATAAACCCATCAAAAGAGATGCGCTCATTGGCTGATATGCCCAATTTGGTTATTTTATTGGAAGTATTGGGTATCGGGTTATTAGTTTTGGCGTATTTGTCGATCACTGATAGCATAATTCTATCACCTTTATTAATGACGACAGAAGCTCACATTGCTATGATCTTATTGGGTATCGGTTGCTTGATACCAGCAGCTATCCATATTATCTGGCGTGCGGTCTATAATCTTTCCTTTTTGGGAATTGATCATAAGAAAGCAGATAAAAATCATCAGTCTTTTTCTGATGATGAAAAAATAAAATAGGTTAATTATTGGTCATGCTGCTACTCAGTAGGGTGTTTCCCAAAGTAGCATGTGTAACTTCTTGGTCATATGAGGTTAATTTCGATGGATTCTATGGTTATTCCCGATTTGTCAACATTGCGCACGTGGCTTGAACGGCTCAAAATTTCTTATTTTGAGAATGATTCAAACTCAGTCCTGCATTTGCCTCATATGCAGAATATCGATGGCCTGTTTGATGCCAAGATCGATCTGTTGGGTGATGTCGTATTATTTTCTGCTCTGGCAGAAGTTAGGCCAACTGCGATCATTCCATTGGTTGCCAATTTGAGTCAGATTAATGCCAGTTCCCTGACAGTTAAGGCATTTCTTGATGTTCAGGATGAAAACTTACCTAAGCTGATTGTTTGTCAGGCATTTCCTATCGCAGCAGGTATGACTTTCACGCAGTTTTCCAATTTTATGCAGCAAGGTGAAGAACAAATTGCTAATGTGATTTTCGAAATTCACAGCAATAATCTTCTCTATGTCAATCATGATATGGAAAGTGAGATGGAAGTAGAAGTAGAAGTAGAAGATGAAGAATCATTGGCTTCGACGAATACATCAACATTTACTTTGCACTAATATTTTTTGATACGGTTTTTTACAATGCAATGTGTGCAGTACACCGCGGGGCATTGTCACTCCTGCCAGTGGCTCGATAAGTCCTATTCACAGCAATTATCTGATAAACAACAACATTTAAAACAACTTTTACAGGAAACATCAGTAATACACTGGCTACCGCCAATAACCAGCCAGATCAGTGGGTTTCGTAATAAAGCCAAGATGGTAGTGAGTGGTAGTGTTGAACGCCCGTTGCTTGGTATGTTGCATCGTGATGGTAGAACAGTCGATCTTTGTGATTGCCCGTTGTACCCACAATATTTTCAGCCAGTATTTGATGCAATAAAAATATTTATCGCTAAAGCTGGCTTGGTTCCCTATAACGTTGAGCGTAAAAAAGGAGAATTGAAATATATTCTTTTGACGGAAAGCCGTGCCAATGGTGAAATGATGCTGCGCTTTGTTTTGCGTTCAGAAACAAAACTGATTCAGTTGGAGCGTGCATTACCATGGTTGCAGGAACAGTTGCCACAAGTGACAGTAGTTTCCGCCAATATCCAATCGGTTCATATGGCAATTTTGGAAGGCGAAAAAGAGATCATTTTCACTGAACCCAAGATGTTGAAGGAAACCTTTAACGGTATCCCGCTGTATATTCGTCCGCGTAGTTTTTTTCAGACGAATCCAGATATTGCCTCTGAGCTGTATGCAGCGGCAGGGCGTTGGGTCAGGGAATTAAATATCAGCAGCATGTGGGATCTGTTTTGTGGTGCAGGTGGTTTTGGTTTGCACTGTGCAGATAAAGAAACCAAGCTGACGGGGATCGAAATCAGTGCTGAAGCTATTGATTGTGCTAAAAGTTCAGCCAAAAGCCTCGGATTGGAACATGTGGTATTTCAGGCGCTGGATTCTACTCATTTTGCGCTTGATAAATCACAAGTACCTGACTTAGTGCTGGTAAACCCTCCTCGCCGAGGTATTGGCAAAGAACTTTGTGAATATCTTGGTCGGATGGCTCCCAAGTTTGTTCTCTATTCAAGCTGTAATGCTCAGACGATGGCAAAAGATATTGCTATGCTTAAACAATATCGAATAGAAAAAGTTCAGTTATTTGATATGTTTCCTCACACTGAACATTATGAAACGTTGGCATTGTTGGCTCTTGATGTTTAGTTCTTGATGTAAAGTAATCTGCTGATTTTACCTGCTTACTCCCGTGATAAATTGAGGTTATCGCAGGAGTAAGCAAAACATGTACTGGTTAGTTAAGTAGCAATGGTGATTAATTGCGTTGTTCAAATGATAATGCCCGCTGTTCGATCATACGCATCAGCAGTGTTAAAAGACCATTGATACAAAGGTAAATGATACCAGCGGCAACGAATACCGTGACATCATAACTGCGCCCGAATTGAAGCTGACTATGCCCCATGATATCCAATAAAGTGATTGTGCTGGCAAGCGAAGTGCTCTTGAAAATCAGCACGACTTCATTGGAATAGGAAGAAAGCGCCCGCTTAAAAGCATAAGGTAGCAGAATGCGCATAGAATGTGCTTTGGACATACCAAGAGCTTGACAAGATTGCCACTGCCCAGCTGGAATGGCCTTAACCGCACCATAAAACAATTGGGTTGAGTAGGCGGCACTGTTCAATGCCAGTGTAACCATTGCACATAGCCACGGTTCTGACATGAGTTGCCATAACCACGGATATTCTTTTATTGATGGAAATTGTCCCGGCCCATAGTAAATCAGAAAAAACTGAACGAGAAGAGGCGTTCCGGTAAATAGCGTGATATAGCCTTTGACCAATTGAGAGAGTACGGGCAATTTCATTGTCAGAATCATAGTCAATACAACAGACAGTATAAAGGCAGTCAGTAATGCTATGAAAGTCAGACTAAGACTGGTTTGCAGGCCCGGTAAAATATCCTTGATATACTCAAACATCATGAAGCACTCCGTTCAAAATGAGTGGTGCGCATTTCAAGTTGTTTAAGAATAAATTGGCTCACCAATGTAATTACCAGATAGATAGCCGCGGCGATCACATACCATGTAAATGGCTCCTGTGTTCGGGTTGCAATGCTTTTTGTTTGTAACATTAAATCATTAACGCTGATGAGGGAAACCAGAGCAGTATCTTTCAACAGAACCAGCCATTGATTACCGAGTCCGGGTAGGGCATGGCGCCACATCTGCGGCATAATCAGACGAAAAAATATGCGGGTTTGACTTAACCCCAATGTCTGGCCAGCTTCCCACTGCCCTATTGGGATGGCTTTCAATGCTCCCCGCAGCGTTTGTGAAGCATAGGCGGAATACAATAGTGAAAGGGCGATGACGCCACAAAGGAAAGGACTGACATCAAAGTTATCAATTTCCATCTGTATGTTAAACTGCCAGAAAACCAGATTAACTTCAAAACCTTCTGACAACATGATTAGAAGTTGTGAACTTCCGAAATAGATGAAGAGAACGACTAAAATTTCAGGCAGCCCCCGGATCAATGTAACCCAGCAGGAACCTAACAAAGCGATAGGTTTCCAGCGTATGGATTCCCACGCGGCAAAAAGCATTGCCAGCACCAAGCCAATGATAAGTGAAGAGATTGCAAGGCCGACGGTAATTCCGGCGGCATTGATTAAAGATTGTAGTTCATTCATTGGGTTCCAGCTTATTGTTCAAACCATTTTTTATAGATGGTGTCATAAGAGCCATCTTGTTTAACTTCAGCCAGTGCTTTGTTCAGTTTGTTCAGTAACTCAGCATTGCCTTTACGAACTGCAATCCCTAAACCAGTACCAAAGTAGTTTTTATCTGTTACTTTATCACCAACAGTACCTAATTCCTGGTTCTTTTTCAGCCACTCATTAACGACTGCTGTATCGCCAAACACAGCATCAATACGACCATTTTTCAGATCAAGGATTGCATTCTGGTAGCTATCATAAGGTACGGTCTTGATTTCTTTATGTTGTTCCATCAAATACTTTTGGTGTGTAGTTCCGTTCTGTATTCCGACTTGTTTACCTTTGAGATCGCCAATGTGAGCGAATTTTCCTTTGATGGCAATGAAAATGGCTGAGTTATCATAGTAGGTATGGGTGAAATCAACTTGTTTTTGGCGATCGGGCGTAATATCGATACCGGCCATCAGTGCATCAAAACGGCGAAATTTCAGGCTGGGAATGAGACTATCGAAAGATTGGTTAGTGAATGTGCACTCAGCCTGAAGTTTTGCACATATGGCATTTGCTAAATCGACATCGAATCCCTGAATTTTATTGTTTGCATCAATAAATTCAAATGGCGGGTAAGTGGCTTCTGTTGCAAAACGGAGAGTCGTTTTTTCTGCTGCGGTTGCCGATAAGGTCATTACACTCAACAAAACAGCAAACAATAATTTTTTCATAGCCATATCCTGTTGTTCATAAAGTATGGTATATCAGTGTGATAAATAATGAGCAAAGGCTTCTGTTTGAGGCCGCATAAAATGAGTTGCGTCACCTTTTTCGATAATGTGGCCTTGTTCCATATATACAACCTGACTTGCTGTTTTACGAGCGACTTCCACTTCGTGGGTCACGATAACTTGCGTGATACCGGTTTCTGCCAACTCTTTAATAATATCAATAACCTGAGAGGTAATTTCCGGATCAAGTGCAGCAGTGGGTTCATCAAACAACAGAATTTGCGGCTCCATCATTAACGCCCTTGCAATGGCGACACGTTGTTGTTGTCCGCCAGAAAGATGCAGTGGAAAACGGTTAGCGAATTCATCTAAACGGAGACGAGAGAGAAGTTTTGCTGCTTTTTCCCGGGCTTGTTGTTTAGACAATTGAAGGACTCGACAAGGTGCTTCAATCAAATTATTCATTACGCTTAGATGTGGCCACAGGTTGTATTGTTGAAAGACCATGCCAACCTTTTGTCGTAATGCCAGAATTTCTTTGTGATTGGGTTGTTGCTTAAAATCAAACTGATGAGTTGCCACATTGAGTTGCCCAGAGCGAGGCATTTCTAGTAAATTCAGAACACGCAGCAATGAACTCTTGCCAGCCCCGCTTGGCCCCAGCAATACGACAGTTTCTCCTGATGTACATTCAAAATTGATATCGAACAGAGCCTGATGTTTACCATAGAAACAATTTATGTTTTTTAATTGAATGCTCATGCGAAAAATATGAATAGTTAGTTATTTGTTGAGATACTAATCCTATAAGCATAACTATGCAATAATGTCTGAATAAAATTGTTGTTTTCATTAGATTAGTGACTTAACTAATCAAGTAATAGGTATTTTTTTGGATTGTTTTTCGCTCTTTATTTTACGAATTAGATTGATTTGCATACCAAAAAAGCTTTTTTAGTTAGTTTATATGTTAAATCAAGGTTGTTCTTCATTGAGTAAAAAATGCAATGAACAACGGAGTCATTAAACTCAATATAAAACCATGAACAATGGCTGCTGGTACGATACTTACACCACCACAGCGTTGTAAGATAGGTAAGGTAAAATCGATTGAAGCCGCTCCTGTTAAACCTAATGCGGTTGAACGATAGCGGTTTATTAGCATAGGGATGAGCATAATAGAAGCCAGCTCACGAGCTAAGTCATTGAAAAATGCTGTACTGCCAAGTACTGGCCCATAAGCATCGGAAATTAAAATTCCCGAAAGGGAGTACCAACCATATCCCGATGCAATGGCAAGACCTGTTTTGGTGGGTAATCCCAGCAAAAATGCAGCCAGCACACCGCCTAGCAGAGAACTGATGGCAACGACTATGGCGATAATCGTACCACGACGATTCAACAGCGTTTGCCTTAAGCTCATGCCATTATTGCGCAGTTGAATACCAACCAGAAGTAGTAGAAAAACCAATGCAACTGCACTGGCACGGCTGGAGAACTGGAACCATGACCAGCCTGTTAAGCCAATAAGAAAACCTAATATTAATGCGCCACATAATTTGACGGAATCTAACACCATATGTAATCGGGACGGTGGCTGTTCCTGTTTATGTGTATTAATAATCCACGGATCTCGTTTATCCAATAGGAAAAGCGCTAGCATATTAATAATAAAAGTGCATAGGAAAAATGTTGTTGCATACAGCAAGATAGAAAGCAAATTGCTGCCCAGATTCTCCAACATGGCGAGGTTGATGCCCATCAAAACAAGAATGGTATAAACCATGACATTGAGTAGCTGGTGTACCAAAATGAGCATCGATTTATTATTAAGATGAATAAGGTAGCCCAGGGTTAAAGGCAAAAGAATAATTAACAATCCTGAATACATAATTCACATCCTTATCCAGTCAGAGACGTTTTTTTATCTAGTTCTAATAATTAAAACCAGTCATAAGGGCTAATAAGCGTAGGGAAACAAAATATTTACACTAAAATAACAAATAGGATAAGGGTAAACATACTGAAACTCAACGCATTTTTAGTCTCTAATAGAGTGGTTGTTATAAATAAAACCAAGTAAATCCGATGGGTAAAAGGGGGAATATGTGTTTCTGGAACGTGTAGAAATTTCCAGCTTTAACAAAGTAAGCTGTAAACCCTCACCCAATGCGAGGGTGTCGGCGCTATCCTGTTACTTTTGAAAGAGGCGTTTTCCAGAGTTTTTTGATTGGCAAGAGGAAAAATCAATTGAACGTGAAGTTTTGATGATTCAGTACTCCAAGTTTTAGAGAAAAGATGTGTTAGATGTTTTTCTAATCGGAAATATCTAGTTGATAGGATTCGTTGATGTCATCTACAGTACATTGGTGTAACGAAGTTTTATTTTCTCATGGTGGAGCTTTGTTGATGAATCTTTTTTCTGTTAAGTCTCGTTGGATCGCAACAGTGCTTATCCTCATTACTATTGCATCTGTATGGAGCTATTTCTTCTTCCTGCCGAAGCCTGTCACATATAAAACTAATGCAGTCATAAAGGGTAACTTTGAAAGAAGTGTTTTGTCTATAGGTAAATTGGATGCAGTGAGTAGAGTTGATGTAGGTTCTCAGGTTAGCGGTCAATTGAAAGAATTGTATGTGAAATTAGGAGAAAAGATTAAAAAAGGTCAATTACTGGCGACGATTGATCCGCAGACAGCAAAAAATGCTGTGGTGGAAGCGCAAGAAACGGCAAAATCATTGCAGGCCGATCTCCGCGGTGCACAAGCAGAGCTTAAACTGGCTCAGCTTAAAATAAGCAGGCAGAAAAGATTGCTTAAATTAAATGCGACGTCTGCTCAGGAATTAGATGTCAGTAAAGCAGACGTGCAGTCTAAAGCTGCCAGAGTTGATAACCTTAATGCACGAATTCAGCAAAATAAGGCCAAACTTGATACGGCTGAAACGAATTTGCAATACACCAATATCCTCGCTCCCATAGAAGGAATTGTGGCGGATATTAAAACATTTCAGGGACAAACTGTGATAGCCGCACAGCAAGCTCCGACTATCCTGACAATCGCAAACCTCGATACGATGATTGTGAATACAGAAGTATCAGAAGCAGATGTCATCAATCTGAAACCCGGACAAAAAGCATCATTTACTATTTTGGGAGCACCCGGAAAACAGTTTCACGGTGTCTTAGAAGATATCTTGCCAACTCCGAAGGGAACGGCAAGCACACCTAATGGTGAAGTAACGTATAAATCTGGCCCTGTTTTCTACTATGCGCGTTTTAAGGTTCCGAATCCTGAACATATTCTGCGTTTGCAAATGACTGCTCAAGTGAAAATAGAGCTTCAGACTCTACATAATGTATTGATGATCCCAATTTCAGATTTAGGGAAGCAAATATCTTCTACCCGATATGAAGTTGGTGTCTTGCGTAATGGAAAAGAAGAAAAACGCGAAATTACAACAGGCGCCTTTAATAATATCAATGTTCAGGTTATTTCTGGTTTGAAGGAAAACGACCGTGTGATAAGTAGCCGCAGTGATAGTAATGTAGAGGGATCATAATGAATGCGTTACTAGAACTAAAAGGTGTTAGCCGCAGTTACCTCGCTGGAGAAGAACGAATTAATGTTTTGGATAATATTTCGTTATCCATTCATGCTGGAGAAATGGTAGCGATTATCGGTGCTTCCGGTTCAGGTAAGTCAACTTTGATGAATATACTAGGCTGTCTGGATAAACCTAGCAGTGGAGAATATTGGGTTTCTGGGAGAGATACTGCCGGTTTGGATAGTAACCAGTTGGCCGAATTACGCAGGGAATACTTTGGGTTCATTTTCCAGCGTTATCATTTGATGGCTCATTTAACCGCAGAACAGAATGTTGAAATTCCGGCGATCTATTCAGGTGTTCCCAAAATACAACGTCGTGAGCGGGCTGTTAGGCTGCTTAAAAGTCTTGGATTGGAAAATCGTATCAGTTATCGGGCAAACCAGCTTTCAGGGGGACAGCAACAACGAGTCAGCATTGCCAGGGCACTTATGAATGGTGGGCAAGTCATTCTTGCTGATGAACCGACAGGAGCATTGGATAGTGTTTCTGGTCAGGAAATGATGGATATCTTGAAGCAACTTTGTCGGCAAGGGCATACGGTTATTATTGTTACTCATGATCCGAATATTGCAGCACAGGCTCAAAGAGTGATTGAAATTAAAGATGGGTGTATCATGAGTGATTCACGTCCTTCTGAATGCGGAACACAAACATCGCCCTCTTCTTCTTTGATGAGCGTAAATTCTGTGGGGGTAAAAAACTCTTCAGTGCAACAAATTTGGGGGCGTTTTAATGAAGCATTATTGATGGCGTGGCGTGCCATGATCATCAATAAACTGCGTACTTTACTGACTATGCTTGGCATTATCATTGGCATTGCTTCTGTTGTAACGATCCTGGTGATTGGTGATGCGGCAAAATCAATGGTGTTATCACATATTAAATCCATTGCAACTAATTCTATCAAGATTTATCCGGGTGGCGATTTTGGTGATGATGATAGTGACTTGGATAGTCAGGCACTGAAACTCACCGATATTCCAATAATAAAATCCCAACATTATGTTCAGGCAGTTTCTCCTGAATTCAGGACAAATGGGCGTTTGCGTCGAGGCAATATTGATGTTAATACATCGGTATTGGGTGTAGGAGGTGATTTTTTTCATGTATATGCCATGAAATTTATCCAAGGTATGCCTTTTACTTCAGAAATGCTTCAGCATCAGGCTCAAGTAGCTATTATTGACAACTATACTCGTAAGAAGTTATTTCCTTACCAAAATAATGTGATAGGCGAAGAGCTCATTTTAGAAAATATACCCTTGACGGTGATTGGCGTAATTGGCGATGGGCAAGAGTTTTATGGCGGTAACATATTACAAATTTGGTTGCCTTACAGTACGATGAATGGTCGTCTGATAAACAAAAGCTACTTGGATTCAATTGATGTCAGAGTGAAGGATGGCTACTCTGCCAATGAAGCGGAAGAAAAACTTAAGCAGTTATTGGCATTTCATCATGGTAAAAAAGATGTTTCTACCTACAATGTAAACAGAACAATTGAAGCAATTGATAAAACAACGCGAACTTTACAAATGTTCTTAACGTTAGTGGCGGTAATATCTTTGGTGGTTGGTGGAATTGGCGTGATGAATATCATGTTGGTATCAGTCACAGAGCGTACCAGAGAGATTGGTATTCGCATGGCCGTTGGTGCCAGAACCAGCGATATTATGCAGCAATTTCTTATTGAATCTGTCTTGGTCTGTCTAATGGGCGGCATACTGGGGATCACCCTGTCATATAGCTTATCTTTGACTGCACAGTGGATATTACCAAAATGGGACTTTGTTTATAACCCTGCTGCATTTATCGTCGCTTTTGGTTGTTCAACAGTCATTGGGATAATCTTTGGTTTCCTGCCAGCACGAAACGCTGCTCATCTTGATCCTATAGAAGCGCTTGCAAGGGAGTAATTTGCAAGGAAATAAAGTAGCAGGGGAGTAAGTAGCAAAGAAGCAAATAGCACGCCACAAATAGGCCATTGTTTATTTGTGGCGTGGAATTACGAATTTATTAGATCACTCTTTTTTTGATTTTGAGCCTTCTTCCAAAGGTACAATAAGGCTGGCGTGGTTACCTTTCGGGCCTTGATGAACACTAAAATTCACTTTTTGCCCAGCTTTCAGCGTCCTATAACCATCCATCTGAATGGTTGAATAGTGAGCGAATATGTCATCACCCCCGCTGGTTGGGCAAATAAATCCAAAGCCCTTTGCATTATTGAACCATTTAACAGTACCTGTTTCCATACTTCTCTATCCCTCGTATCACGATTTCGGGTTTAGGAGTCACTAAAAATTTCAGGATATGAACATACGCTCAGACAGAATGCGGTGTTCATAAAATATACTGTAGTGAAATTCATTACGCCGTCAAGCATATAAGTAACGTCAAGCTGTCTCAGATGGCTAAAGTTTGATATAGATAACGGTATCCGATTTTTAGGTGAAATCCTTATTCGGTAATCAAAGGGGGGAGGAAGCAGAGTGCTGTATGAAGTGATAAAATATATAGCAGTAGAATGAATTAGTTCATACTAAAATCCAGCGGAAAGTTAATGCCCAGCGGAAGAATAATGACTGAGTTTTATAACGATTTGAAAGTTGAAGAATTTATTGAAGATGACGCAAAACAAAAGCTACAGCCGCCATCAATGTATAAGGTCGTTCTTAATAATGATGACTATACCCCTATGGAGTTTGTGGTTGACGTATTGCGAAAGTTCTTTTCTTATGATGTTGAAAAAGCAACGCAACTAATGCTGGATGTCCATTATAAAGGGAAAGCAGTTTGCGGAATTTATACGGCAGAGGTCGCAGAAACTAAAGCTGCGCAAGTGAACATGTATGCTAAGGAGCACGAGCATCCGTTACTTTGCACGCTGGAAAAAGTCTGATCTGGCTTACTGATTTTAGGAGGAGGTGCTTATGCTCAATCAAGAACTGGAGCTTAGTCTCAACATTGCTTTTGCCAAAGCAAGGGATAACAGGCATGAATTTATGACTGTAGAGCACCTGTTGCTGGCGCTATTAAGTAACACATCGGCGCGGGAAGCACTGGAGGCTTGTAAAGTCGATTTGTCGCTGTTACGCCAGGAATTGGAGAATTTTATTGCTCAAACGACTCCTTTGTTATCCGAAAATGATGACAGGGATACACAACCTACATTAAGTTTTCAGCGTGTTTTACAACGCGCTGTGTTTCACGTTCAATCCTCGGGGCGTTCAGACGTTTCCGGGGCTAATGTCTTAGTCGCTATTTTTAGTGAGCAGGAATCTCAGGCCGCTTATTTATTGCGTAAGCATGACGTCAGTCGTTTGGATGTCGTGAATTTTATTTCTCATGGAACGCGCAAAGATGAGCCGGATAGCGATTCTCACCACAGTATCAATCCGGTTCAGGAAGAGCAGGTAGTTAGTGAAGATCGGTTGGAGAATTTTACAACTAATCTGAATCAATTGGCGCAAAAAGGTCAAATTGATCCCCTTGTCGGGCGTCAGAATGAATTGGAGAGAACTGTTCAGGTACTGTGCCGCCGTCGCAAGAATAACCCCCTGTTTGTTGGAGAATCTGGCGTTGGTAAGACGGCTATTGCAGAAGGGCTTGCATGGCGTATTGTACAAAATAATGTCCCCGAAGTTATGCAGGGCTGTACTATCTATTCTCTGGATATTGGATCATTGTTGGCGGGTACAAAGTACCGTGGTGACTTTGAGAAGCGCTTCAAATCCTTGTTAAAAACCTTAGAGCAAGATAGAAAAAGCATTCTCTTTATTGATGAAATCCATACTATCATTGGTGCAGGCGCTGCTTCAGGTGGACAAGTGGATGCAGCCAACCTTATTAAGCCTTTGCTGTCCAGTGGGCGTATTCGGGTAATAGGTTCGACAACTTACCATGAGTTCAGCAATATCTTCGAAAAGGATCGTGCTTTGGCTCGTCGGTTTCAGAAGATTGATATTATTGAACCTTCTCCAGAGGAAACGGTGCAAATTATCAATGGATTGCGAGCTAAATATGAGGCACACCATGATGTCCGTTATACGGCGAAAGCAATTCGTGCAGCAGTTGAGCTATCGGTGAAATACATTACTGATCGCCATTTGCCGGACAAAGCCATTGATGTTATTGATGAAGCCGGTGCCAGAACAAGGTTAGTTCCGTCCAGCCGCCGTAAGAAAACGATCAATGTTTCTGATATTGAGTCCGTTGTTGCTCGCATAGCCCGTATCCCGGAAAAAACGGTGTCGGCAAGTGATAAAGACGTACTGAGAACAATGGATGATCGTTTGAAAATGTTGGTCTTCGGCCAGGATCGCGCCATTGGGGCTTTGACAGAAGCCATTAAAATGAGCCGTGCTGGATTGGGTCAGGAGTATAAACCAGTCGGGTCTTTCCTATTTGCAGGGCCGACGGGTGTTGGTAAAACGGAAGTGACAGTCCAACTTGCTAAGGTATTGAATGTCAAACTACTGCGGTTCGATATGTCGGAATATATGGAGCGTCATACTGTTAGCCGTTTAATTGGCGCACCACCGGGTTATGTGGGGTATGATCAGGGAGGGTTATTAACTGATGCTATTATCAAACATCCTCATTCTGTATTACTTCTGGATGAAATTGAAAAAGCCCATCCCGATGTCTTTAACCTATTGTTACAGGTTATGGATAATGGGACATTGACCGACAATAATGGCCGCAAGGCTGATTTTCGCAATGTTATTTTGGTGATGACAACTAATGCAGGGGTACGTGAGACACAGCGTAAATCCATTGGTTTCACAGAACAAGATAACAGCACAGATGGCATGGAAGAGATTAAACGGATTTTCACACCTGAATTCCGTAATCGTCTTGATGGCATCATTTGGTTTGATGCACTCTCTTCTGAGGTTATTCAGCAAGTCGTTGATAAATTTATCGTCGAATTACAAGCCCAACTGGATGAAAAAGGTGTTTCTCTGGAAATCAGTGCAGACGCCCGTCAGTGGCTATGTAACAAAGGTTACGATAAAGCTATGGGGGCACGCCCTATGGCTCGAGTGATTCAGGACAACCTCAAAAAACCATTGGCGAATGAATTATTATTTGGTTCTTTGGTACATGGAGGCTCGGTCAGTATTAAGCTTGATAAGGCTAAACAAGCATTAATATATGATTTTAAGGATGCCAAAAGGTCGAATAAGTCAAATAATAAGAAATCAGAAGATGCTGTATTGTAAGTTAGTGAATACTGTAAGTAGTGATAAAGGCTGGCGATAAAAACCGAAAGCCACACCACAGGTGGATGCTGAAAATACTATCCCCTGTGGTGTTAAAAGGTATCTTAATCAGCGACTACGGAAAGTAATACGGCCTTTTTCAGGGTCATATGTAGTTAGCTCGACTGTGACCTTGTCTCCAGTCAGGATGCGGATATAGTTCTTCCGCATTTTTCCTGAAATGTGGGCAGTAACAACGTGCCCGTTGTCTAATTCAACACGAAACACAGTATTCGGCAGTGTTTCTAATACAGTACCTTGCATTTCAAAATTAGTGTCTTCTTTGGCCATCTAATCCTCTAAGTAACAACCATAGTTTTTAATCGGCAAGATAATGCCGAAAAACCATCATTATGTAAAGGAATGTCGTATTTTAAACCATCATTTCATGTATGACGATAATGACATTCCCGCCGTGAACAGCATAAATCCCTAAGTGATGATTATAAATCCAGCTCTTGTTTAGACCAGCAGTCCGATTGTAATGGCTGCTCTCTCAATTGATAAAGATGCTGAAGAAATTCTTCCCTTGGAATATTTTTGGCGCCCAATGATTCTGTATGGTGATTTAATACCTGACAGTCAAACAATCGGCCACCATGATGTAGAAAGTGGTGATAGAATGCGACAAACGCACACTTAGATGCGTTCTCCATTCTGCTAAACATAGATTCACCGCAAAATAGTGTCCCTACACAAACACCGTATAAACCACCTACAAGTTGGCGATCATGCCAAACCTCAATTGAATGAGCCAAACCTTCATGATGCAGTGCTTGATAACCTCGCAAAACATCTGGCCCTATCCAAGTGCCTTCTTGTCGTTGTGCACAATGATATATCACTTCATCGAAAGCATAGTTTACCGTAATTTGGTAAGTATGTTTGCGAATAAACCGAAGAAGTGTTCGGCCCGTATGCAATTCCCCGGGAATTAATACTGCCCGGGGGTTGGGAGACCACCACAAAGGAGGCTCATTGGGCGAATACCACGGGAAAATGCCTTCATGATACGCCACTCTTAAGCGTTCTGCACTAAGATCTCCTCCAAATGCCAGTAAACCATTAGGTTCAGCCATCGCATTGGTTGGATGGGGAAACTCATAGGAATTATCGAGTTGAGCTATCAACATAAAATGAATCACTCCTGCGCAGGATAGCTCTGACGCTGATAAAACTGATAATACCGTCCCTGTTGGGCAAGTAGCACATCATGTTTGCCTTGCTCAATAATACGTCCTCCATCCATAACACAGATCTGATCCATATGCTGCAAGCCTGTCAGTCGGTGAGTCACGATAATCAGTGTCTTGTGCTGGCAACTACGGTGTAACAATGACAAAATCTGTTGTTCAGTATCAGAATCGAGTCCTTCGGTTGGTTCATCTAGAAGCATTAAAGGGGCATTGTGCAGTAACGCTCTGGCAATACCTAAACGGCGCTGTTCTCCGCCGGAAAGTTGGCGACCGCCTTCACCCATCCAACAGTTTAGCTTCTTATCATTGCCTAGCAAGTTCTCCAAGCCCACTTGTTGTAATACGGTTTCTAATTCATCATCGCTGGCATCGGGTTTTGCTAATAAAAGATTCTCACGTAAAGTATGGCTGAACACATGTATACGTTGGGGAACGATGGACATCATTGAGCGAAGTGTTGCTTCATCATAATCGGAAATGGGATGCCGGTTGAGTTGAATTTCCCCATTATTAACGTCCCATGCGCGAGTTAATAACTGTAAAAGCGTCGATTTACCACATCCGGTCTTTCCTAATAAAGCAACATGCTCTCCTGATGTCAGAGATAAAGAAATATCTTTTAATACAGGCTGAGGTTGGCCCGGGTAGGTGAAATCAAGATTTTTTATCTCAAGGCTGAGAGAGCTATTTGCCTGTGGTCCTTGATCAGGGAAAGTCACTTCCGGTTCTTGGTGCATCAATTGAGAAACGCGAGTTGCAGATGCAATAACTTGTCCCATGTGCTGGAATGCTATAGTGACTGGCCCAAGAGCTTCAAAAGCAGCAAGGGAACAGAAGGTAAATAGCGCTATTAACGCACCCGGTTGACTATTTTCTCCAACACCTGTTGCAGCGAGCCAAAGTATCAGTGTTACAGTCATGCCCGTAGAAAAAATCATGATGGCTTGTGAAAGCCCTGTCAAATTAGCCTGTTTTTGTTGGTTTTTCAGCCAATCACCTTCAATCGCCGTCATGGATTGACGAAAACGCTTAAGTGCACCAAATACAGTTAATTCAGCTTGTCCCTGCAAAGCGCTGGTGAGTAATGTACGATATTGAGCGCGCTGTAGAGTAATGTTTCTGCCGTAGGGTTTCCCTGCCTGGAAAAACACGAAAGGCAAGATCAATAGCAGCCCCAACATAATGCCACCGAGAGTATAGGCAAGGGTAATATCAAGGAACCCTAAGCCAAACGTTAGTACTACAATCACAACAAATGCGGCAAGAACAGGGGAGATAACCCGCAGATAGAGGTGATCTAACGTTTCGACATCGGCAACGAGTCTGTTTAACAACTCACCTTGACGGAAGCGGGCAATGCCTCCCGGAGAAAATGGCAAAATTTTCTGAAAAGCAAAAACACGTAAATGAGCTAATACACGGAATGTTGCATCGTGACTGACAAGTCGTTCAGCATAACGACCAGCAGTGCGGAAAATGGCAGCACCACGCACACCCGCGGCAGGCAGCATATAGTTAAACGTATATAACCCTGCGAACCCGGCTAAGGCAGTACCGGCAAGAAACCAACCTGAAAGTGTCAACAGCCCGATGCTGGCGAGCAGAGTCACAATCGCCAAGATCATACCTAAGCTAATGAGAAACCAGTGGCGGCGGTATAATGCGAGAAATGGGAATAATACGCGCATGATTAGAGCTCCACACTACGATGAGACAGCAGACGAGAAAATGCACTTTGAGACTGGCTTAAACTCTGATATTCACCTTTCTCAATCAATAACCCATTTTCCATTACCCAAATCTGATCATATGTCAGTGTTTCTTCTAACAAGTGAGTAACCAGTAATGTGGTTTGCTGATAAGAGGCTTGATTTAAAGCCATCATCACACGTTGTTCGCTATGGGCATCAAGACTGGCGGCGGGTTCGTCTAATAACAGTAATTGGCAGGGATTTAATAACGCTCGTGCTACGGCGATACGCTGAGCTTGCCCGACAGACAGACGAGCAGCATTGTCCCCAATTACCGTATTGATTCCGTCTGGCAGATTGCGGACAAACTCATTGACATAAGCTCTTTCCATCACATCATGGATTTGTTCCTGCGTGGCATCATATTGACCAAGCCGAATATTATCGAGCACAGTTTGTTCTGGTAAATGTGGATTTTGTCCAACCCAACTCAGACATTCGCGCCATTTAGTGAGATTGAGTTCGTGTAGCTCAATGCCATTGATTATGAGGGAGCCACGATAAGGCAGAAAACCCAGCAGTACATTGATCAATGAGCTTTTACCTGCACCACTTTTTCCGACCAAGGCAATTCTCTGGTGTTTATCCATCGTAAAATTCAACGGGCCGGCAAGGTGATGACCATCGTGGGACAGTATTTCCAGCTCACGGGCTTCAATAACGACGGGTTCTTTATCTGTTAGTGTTTTTTCGCCACTGGTTGCGGCTTGTTCTCCATCACTACTAAGCAGAGTGAAAAGCGATTCTGCTGCTCCGACTGCCTGCGCTTTTGCATGATAAAACGTACCTAGGTCACGTAGGGGTTGGAAAAATTCAGGAGCAAGGATTAAGGCGAGGAAGCCGGCAAACAACGTAACTCCCATTCCGTAGCTGCCAAAGTGTAATTCTCCCAAATAGGAAAAACCAAAATAGACGGCAACAACGGCAATGGAAACTGCGGCAAAGAACTCCAATACAGCTGAAGACAGGAATGCCATGCGCAGTACTTCCATCGTTCTGTGACGGAAATTCTCTGTTGACTCTGCGATCTGCTTAACTTCGGCTTCCCCTCGATGGAACAGGCGCAACGTTTCCAGACCTCGTAAACGATCGAGGAAATTACCACTTAATCGGTTAAGGGCAACAAAATTACGTCGGTTGGCATCTGCGGCACCTAACCCTACCAACGCCATAAACAGAGGAATTAAGGGGGCAGTGACCAGCAAGATTAATCCTGCGGCCCAATTAATCGGAAATAGGGTAACCAGAATTAACATGGGGATTATGGTAGCAAGAACCATCTGAGGCAGATAACGGGAATAAAAATCCTGCATATCTTCGATTTGTTCCAGAATAATCGTTGCCCAGCTTCCCGCTGGCTTTCCTTTAACCCATACAGGCCCTAATTGCTCCAGTTTATCCAACACCATATTTCGGATTTGTTGGCGCACAACTTTGCCACAAATAAACCCGACACGTTCCCGAATAGCATTGACGATTGCCCGCAATGTGAAGGTGGCTGCTAGCATCAGAAACTGATTGATGAGATTTTCGCGGGGAACATTATCCATAATCAGGGCCTGGAGGATGGAAGCCAGGAGCCAGGCTTGAGAGATGATCAATAATCCACTGATTAGGCCGAGTAGCATGGATAGACGAAGCCACCGACGGGCAGGGGCACTTTGCTGTCTTAGCCATCGAACAAGTTCGGTTTGTCTTGTTTTGTCCATAAGAAAAACTTCTGATTAGCAGGTAGTGATACGGAATACCAAAACAAGCTTTATGTTGCTTGTTAAAAAGCGCTACCGAAATAGCGCTTCTAAGGAAAAATGGATTATTTGGTTGCCAACCCATCAAGGAAACGTTCTGCATCCAATGCCGCCATACAACCAGTACCTGCTGAAGTAATGGCCTGACGATACACGTGATCCATAACATCTCCAGCGGCAAAAATCCCGGGAATAGAGGTTTGGGTAGCATTGCCATGTAATCCGGATTGCACTTTGATGTATCCATTCTCAAGATTAAGCTGACCGTCAAAGATGCCTGTATTCGGGCTGTGGCCGATAGCAATGAAAACACCGGTTACATCCAGTTCTTCGGTATTGTCACTTTTCGTATCACGAATGCGGATACCTGTCACACCCATGTCGTCGCCCAGAACTTCGTCCAGAGTTCGATCGGTATGCAGGATGATATTGCCGTTCTTGACTTTTTCCATCAGGCGGTCAATCAAGATTTTCTCTGAACGGAAAGAGTCACGGCGGTGAATCAGATGAACTTCAGAAGCAATGTTTGCTAAATACAGAGCTTCCTCAACGGCAGTATTACCACCACCAACTACAGCAACTTTCTGTTTACGATAGAAAAACCCATCACATGTTGCACAAGCAGATACGCCACGACCTTTGAAATTTTCTTCGGAAGGCAATCCGAGGTAACGGGCAGATGCACCTGTCGCGATGATCAAAGCGTCACAGGTATATTCCTGATCATCTCCATATAAACGGAATGGCCTGTTTGAGAAATCCACTTTCTGAATATGGTCAGAAATGATTTCAGTTTGAAATTTTTCAGCATGTTGGAACATACGCTCCATCAAGCCTGGGCCAGTCAGCCCTTCAGGATCACCGGGCCAGTTTTCAACCTCAGTCGTGGTGGTCAATTGGCCGCCTTTTTCGATCCCAGTAATGAGAACAGGGTTTAAATTAGCGCGGGCTGCGTAAACAGCAGCGGTATAACCAGCAGGACCTGAGCCAAGAATGATAAGTTTACTGTGTTTGGCTGTGCTCATGAATACCTCATTTCCATTATCGCATGTTGCGGATTTAGGGATTGTAGGAGAAATAATAAGTTAAAAAAAGCGATTATCAGATAAAATATTCATGTTATTAACGATTTTACCGATAGATAGTAACTATGATGTAAGCGAAATGTAAGAAGAGATTATTCAACCTTCTGAATTGAACATCATTTATACGTTTAAGGCCTGAAATGAGTTATTAAAAGGATTTACTGAAAATTTGTTTGGTAGGTTGTTCTGATTTTTGCTCATTTACTTTGACAATCGGCTGTGCATTTGCGAAAACATCTGCGTAAGAGATAATTATCTACCTCGCTAATCAATTGTTTCTATAGAATAGACAAATTAGTGTGGGTGATTTTCTCATAGAATATAAAAATTGCCGTTAAGCTGCTTTCTAAAAGACACAGTGTTTTAGGAGATAATATTCTGGGAAATGGTGATTTGGTAGTCGTGTATGAGTCAGACGGTGATAAAAAATCGTATTCCGGGATATTGCAGTAGGCCTTAAACCTTGGTTATAGATTGAGCTTTAGCCTTTGAAGACATCTTTTCCAGCTCAGTTGCTTGAAAGAGATAGGGAAAAGTTATGGGTGTAGGAATATAAAGAGAGAGCAATAAGATGATTGATAATAAGAAGCGTCCGGGAAAAGATCTTGATCGTATAGATCGTAATATCCTTAACGAGTTGCAAAAAGACGGCCGTATTTCTAACGTGGAGTTATCCAAGCGAGTTGGTTTATCACCAACGCCTTGTCTGGAGCGTGTACGTCGCTTGGAGCGTCAGGGCTTTATCTCTGGCTACACAGCTTTGCTGAATCCTCATTATCTGGATGCATCATTGCTGGTATTCGTTGAAATTACACTTAACCGTGGTGCAGCAGATGTATTTGAACAATTCAATACTGCGGTCCAGAAACTGGAAGAAATCCAGGAATGTCATTTAGTTTCTGGTGATTTTGACTACTTGCTGAAAACACGCGTGCCAGATATGTCCGCATATCGTAAATTGCTCGGCGAAACTCTGTTGCGTCTTCCAGGTGTTAACGATACTCGTACTTATGTTGTTATGGAAGAAGTGAAACAGAGTAACCGTCTGGTGATTAAGACTCGTTAAGCTTTTACCTAATTTAATGAGGTACAGATGCAAAACAGGAAAAACTTAGGTACACTCCTGTTTATGTATACAGTTTCAACGCTGAGTTACCCTCAGCGTTGTTCCGTTTAATCAACATGAAAACCTGGAGAGTCTTTCTTGAACCAGGAATATACAGAAGACAAACGTGTTAAGTTAAAAAAAATAAGCAGTAGCCGCCGGCTTTTAGAAGCTATCCTGTTGGTTATTGCCATTTGTGCTGTGTACTTAATGATAGCGCTTGTCAGCTTCAACCCATCCGATCCTAGCTGGTCACAAACGTCATGGCATGAACCCGTTCATAATTGGGGCGGCAGCGTTGGTGCCTGGTTATCAGACATACTATTCTCGGCATTTGGTATTCTTGCCTATGCAGTCCCACCGTTAATGTTTTTAGGGTGTTGGAATGCTTTCCGTCAGAAAGATAGGCAAGAGTACGTAGATTTCTTCACACTCGCACTGCGCGTCATTGGTGTTTTAGCTCTGATATTGACTTCATGTGGCTTGGCCGCGCTCAATATTGACGATTTAAATGATTTTGCCGCTGGTGGCGTTATCGGCAACTTATTTAGCAATGCAATTCTGCCTTGGTTCAATGTCCTTGGAGCAACGTTGGCGCTGCTTGGCATTTGGGCTGTTGGCTTTACCCTATTTACAGGCTGGTCATGGCTCGCGATTGCGGAAAAAATTGGTGAAGTCATTCTGAATTCAATTAGTTTTGTGGTAAACCGTGGCCGTAATGATGCGGAATATTACGATGATGAATTGGAAAATAAAGTCGTTTCTGAACGTTCCGCCAGTGAACAAGAAAGGGCTGAGCACGTCGATAAAAGTGACATAATTAAGACAGCCGTTACGACTGAAGCAGTGGATGAAGATGATGTATTGCTGATGGCGCCAACAATCGTTGAATTAGCGAATACGGACTCAACCTCACCGGTTGATTCAATCCCTCCTGTTATGGAGCCTTCTGAAACGCTTCGGGAAAATAACTCACCTGAACCTATTGATGTAGAATCTGCTACCGTCATTTCAGCAAAAGAAGTAGTGTTCTCAGAAATGGCTGACAATTCACTTCACAGTGAACCGTCTCTACAACTGGCTACGCAGTCAGCAGAGGAACAGGAGCCTGTTCGTTATTCATTTGAATTGCCAGCAGATTATCAATTGGATGCAGAATCAGAATCTGGCTCTCTTTCGCAAACTCACAATGAAAATATCAATCTGAAAAATACAGCGGCAGATATAACAAGCTCTGCGGTTGTAACGAGAAACCCACAGGTCAAACAGGGAATTGGCCCTGAAATGCCTCGCCCTAATCCGGTCAGAATACCTACACGCCGGGAACTGTATGGCATTAAAGTGCCTTCTCATCGTTTGGCAGAGCATCTGCAAAGAGAAGAAAAAGAAAGGCAAAATGAACTGATTGCGGAAGCTGACGAGCAGCAAATGGATGAGCAACAGCAAAACATGCTGCGTCAGCAATTCCTTGAACAACAACGTGAACGTTATGGTTCAGATTTTGAAGCGGAAAGCAAAGATCAGCAACAAGCTGCGTCAGTCCATGAACAACCTAAATATGAACAACCCAGAGTAGCGGCATTTACGGAAAATAATCCGCAAAATAGTGTAGATGAAAGTATAGATGAACAGGCTGCGCAGGAAGAAGCGTTACGGCTTGCATTTGAGCAGCAGCAACGTGAGCGTTATCAAATGAGCCAGCCCGTTGAATCTGCATTTATGCTAACAGAAACCCCAACTCATCAGTCTCAGGAGAAAAAAATAGCTCCGGCTCTTGCTTCTCATGAATTGAAAACTGAACATACTCTTGCGCAGCAACCGCAGCAACCGCAGCAACCGCAGCAACCGCAGCAACCGCAGCAACCGCAGCAACCGCAGCAACCGCAGCAACCGCAGCAACCGCAGCAACCGCAGCAACCGCAGCAACCGCAGCAACCGCAGCAACCGCAGCAAGATAGCCTGTTCCATCCGTTTTTGATACGCAATGATCAACCGTTGCCGAAACCGACGACGCCAATGCCTTCTCTGGATCTTCTGGCAAAACCGCCAGCGGAAGAAGAGCCGGTTGATATGTTTGCTCTTGAACAAATCTCTCGTTTGATTGAAGCGCGTTTGAATGATTATCGCGTCAAAGCGGACGTTGTTGGGTTTTCTCCCGGCCCTGTCATTACACGATTTGAACTGGATCTGGCACCCGGAGTTAAAGCTTCCCGTATTTCTAACTTATCGCGTGACCTTGCCCGTTCACTTTCAGCGGTAGCCGTTCGTATTGTTGAAGTGATTCCGGGAAAACCTTATGTTGGTTTGGAACTACCTAATAAGAAACGACAAACAGTTTACCTGCGGGAAGTGTTGGATTGCGAGAAATTCCGTGATAACCCATCACCATTGACTATCGTTCTTGGGAAAGATATTGCAGGGCAGCCGGTTGTGGCTGATCTGGGCAAAATGCCTCACTTGCTGGTTGCAGGGACAACCGGATCGGGTAAATCGGTAGGGGTCAACGCTATGATCCTCAGTATCCTGTATAAAGCGAAACCAGAAGATGTTCGCTTTATCATGATCGATCCTAAAATGCTTGAGTTATCGGTTTATGAAGGTATTCCACATTTGTTGACCGAAGTTGTCACCGATATGAAAGATGCCGCCAATGCGTTGCGTTGGTGTGTGAATGAGATGGAACGACGCTACAAACTGATGTCAGCTTTGGGGGTACGTAATCTCGCCGGCTATAACGACAAAATCAAGCAGGCGGAAAATATGGGGCGTCCAATCCCTGATCCATTCTGGAAACCGGGTGATAGTATGGATGTTGCGCATCCTGTGCTGAAAAAAGAGCCTTATATTGTTGTGATGGTTGATGAATTTGCCGATTTAATGATGACAGTAGGGAAAAAGGTGGAAGAATTAATTGCGCGTTTGGCCCAGAAAGCACGTGCAGCAGGCATCCACTTAGTATTGGCAACACAGCGCCCCTCTGTTGATATTATCACTGGATTGATTAAGGCAAATATTCCGACACGTATTGCATTTACCGTGTCCAGTAAAATCGATTCCCGTACCATTCTTGATCAAGGTGGTGCAGAATCATTGCTTGGCATGGGGGATATGCTTTATCTGGCACCAAACTCTTCCATTCCTGTGCGTGTTCATGGTGCATTTGTACGCGATCAAGAAGTTCACGAAGTGGTTAATGACTGGAAAGCCCGTGGTCGCCCTCAATATATTGATAGCATTATCAAAGGGGGAGAAGACGGTGAAGGTGGTTTAGGGTTTGATAGCGATGAAGAACTCGATCCCTTATTTGATCAAGCAGTTGAGTTTGTAATTGAAAAACGCCGGGTTTCCATTTCGGGTGTGCAACGCCAATTCCGCATCGGATATAACCGGGCAGCCCGGATTGTTGAACAAATGGAAGCACAACAGATTGTTAGTGCGCCTGGTCATAATGGCAATCGTGAAGTTTTGGCGCCTCCACCGCACGAACATTAATCACAGTTGTAAAATATAACGTGGTATCGGCCATTAAAGCCGGGAATAAATACGAATTGAAGGTATCTCGCACATGAAAAAACTGATGTTAATTGGTTGTCTGATGATGGGTGTGAGCGTGGGTTCTGCATGGGCTGATGCGACGCAGGATCTGCAAGGGCGTTTGGGAAAGGTAAATAGTTTTCATGCCAGCTTTACTCAAACAGTTACGAGTAATGATGGCTCAACGATCCAAAAAGGAGAAGGTGAACTTTGGATCAAACGTCCTAATTTGTTTAACTGGCATATGACGTCACCTGATGAAAGCGTTTTGGTTTCTGATGGCAATACCTTGTGGTTTTATAATCCCTTTGTTGAACAGGTGACAGCGAACTGGTTAAAAGATGCAACGGGAAATACACCATTTATGTTAATTGCGCGTAATGACCCCGCTGATTGGAAACAGTACAAAGTTGTGCAAAGTAATAATAATTTTGAACTGACTCCCACTAACGCCAATGGTAATCTAAAACATTTTTCGATTACCGTGACCCCAGAGGGGACAATTCAGAAGTTCACAGCGGTTGAACAGGACGGGCAAAAAAGCGCTTATCAATTGAAAGGGCAGCAAAACACCAATGTAGATGCGGCGAAATTTAAATTTACCGTACCAGAAGGTGTCACGCTGGATGATCAACGCCAGTGAGGTTTAAGTGAACAATCTTTCACTCGACTTTTCACAAAATGAATTTCAGCCACTGGCCGCAAGAATGCGGCCAGTCACATTAGATCATTATATTGGTCAGCAACATTTGTTGGCAGAAGGAAAACCTTTGCCAAGGGCAATTCGAGCTGGCCATCTCCATTCTATGATTTTATGGGGCCCGCCAGGAACAGGAAAAACAACACTGGCTGAAATTATCGGGTACTATGCACAAGCTGATATTGAACGTATTTCAGCAGTGACCTCCGGTATTAAAGAAATTCGTGAATCTATAGAAAAAGCACGTCAAAATCGTAATGCAGGGCGCAGAACTATCTTATTCGTTGATGAAGTTCACCGATTTAATAAAAGCCAACAGGATGCGTTTTTGCCGCATATTGAAGATGGCACGATCACATTTATTGGCGCTACGACTGAAAACCCTTCATTCGAATTAAATTCAGCTTTGTTGTCACGGGCTCGTGTTTACTTATTGAAGTCACTTTCAACGGCAGAAATTGAGCAAGTACTGATACAGGCGATGAACGACAAAGAGCGTGGCATTGGCGGGCGACATATTATATTGCCGGATAATACCCGCCAGATGATAGCAGAGCTTGTTGCAGGAGATGCCCGCCGTTCACTGAACTTACTGGAAATGATGTCAGATATGGCAGAAGCAAATTCACAGGGGCAGAGAATTCTGACACCGGAATTGCTGAACGAGGTCAGTGGGGAGCGGAGTGCGCGCTTTGATAATAAAGGTGATCGATTTTACGATTTAATTTCTGCCTTGCATAAGTCAGTCCGTGGTTCAGCGCCTGATGCCGCGCTTTATTGGTATGCCCGAATTATTACCGCAGGTGGTGATCCACTTTATGTTGCCCGCCGATTATTGGCGATCGCTTCTGAAGATGTAGGGAATGCTGATCCACGCGGAATGCAGGTCGCCATTGCTGCATGGGATTGCTTCACCCGTGTGGGAGCGGCAGAAGGAGAACGAGCGATAGCACAGGCAATTGTTTATCTCGCGTGTGCACCAAAAAGTAATGCGGTTTATACCGCATTCAAGGCAGCAATGGCGGATGCGCGAGACAAACCTGATTATGATGTACCGGCCCATTTGCGTAATGCGCCGACGAAGTTAATGAAAGAGATGGGGTTTGGTGAAGCATACCGTTATGCCCATGATGAAACGAATGCTTATGCTGCCGGTGAAGTTTATTTCCCACCGGAAATGCAGCAAATACGCTACTATTACCCGACAACCAGAGGGCTGGAAGGTAAGATTGGAGAGAAGTTAAACTGGTTAATGGAACAGGATAAAAATAGCCTGATAAAACGCTATCGTTAATCTCTTTGATACGGTAAGGTTTATATCCAACAGATTTCATCACGTTTTCTTAATAACAATTTTTTCAATAATAATTTTCTCAATAACAACAAGCACAGGACTAGCATGCTCGATCCAAATATACTGCGTAATGAGCTAGACGCAGTCGCCGAAAAACTGGCTCGCAGGGGTTATACCCTTGATGTGGAGATGCTGCGCAAATTAGAAGAGCGCCGCAAAGTTTTACAAGTTGAAACTGAAACCCTGCAAGCAGAACGTAATTCCCGATCGAAGTCTATTGGTGCAGCGAAAGCCCGTGGTGAAGATATTGAACCACTGCGCCAGGAAGTGAATCAATTGGGAGAAAAACTGGATTCAGCAAAAGCTGAACTGGAAGCGTTGCAGGCTGAGATCCGTACTCTTGCATTAAGCATGCCGAATATCCCGGATGATTCTTCTCCTGACGGAAAAGATGACAGTGACAATCTGGAAATAAGTCGTTGGGGTGAGCCTCGTCAATATGACTTTGAAATCAAAGATCATGTATCACTGGGTGAATTGACTGGCGGTCTTGATTTTGCTGCTGCGGTAAAATTAACGGGTTCACGCTTTGTCGTAATGAAAGGCCAGCTTGCCCGTCTGCATCGTGCTATCGCACAGTTCATGCTGGATCTGCATACTGAGCAGCATGGCTATCTGGAAACTTATGTTCCTTACTTAGTTAACCACGATTCCTTATATGGTACGGGTCAATTGCCTAAGTTTGGCGAAGATCTGTTCCACACCAGACCGCTGGAAGAAGAATCTGGCAGTAACTATGCGTTGATCCCAACGGCTGAAGTCCCTGTTACAAATTTGGTTCGTGATGAAATTCTGGATGAAAGCGAATTACCACTGAAAATGACAGCACATACACCTTGCTTCCGTTCTGAAGCGGGTTCTTATGGTCGTGATACCCGTGGTCTTATTCGCATGCACCAATTTGATAAAGTTGAATTGGTTCAGATTGTTCATCCTGAAAAATCCATGGATGCACTGGAAGAGTTGACAGGGCATGCCGAAAAAGTATTGCAGTTGCTGAACTTGCCTTACCGCAAGATGTTGCTGTGTACGGGGGATATGGGAGCGAGCTCAAGAAAGACTTACGATCTGGAAGTTTGGTTGCCGGCGCAAAATACTTACCGCGAAATCTCATCTTGCTCTAATATGTGGGATTTTCAGGCTCGTCGTATGCAGGCGCGTTTCCGCGGTAAAGATGACAAGAAAACCCAGTTGGTGCATACACTGAATGGTTCTGGTCTGGCGGTAGGTCGTACACTGGTTGCGGTGAT
Organism: Xenorhabdus miraniensis; assembly: GCF_002632615.1. The sequence continues at coordinate 69,553 of NZ_NITZ01000010.1, read as the reverse complement.
GGAAAACTATCAACAGGCAGATGGCCGTATTGAAATCCCAGAAGTGTTGCGTCCTTATATGAATGGACTGGAATACATTGGTTAATACCATGTATTCTTTAATAAAAGAGCGCCGAATATTGGCGCTTTTTTATGAGTAAGCTCCTAATGAAATAGGATCTAAATATCATGGCCTTATTTTTAAAATTCCATTTACTTCTCTTCAGGTTTAATTAATTCACAGCTTGTTCGAGGGGTTCTTCTTTTTTGTAAAAAACACGACGATAAGAGGAATAAGAGGTTGCCATATACAGCGGTGTTGTTAGCAACATTCCTAAACATAGAGGAAGTGCAGAAATAAATATCAAAAGATACATAAAAATTAAAAATAGTATTACTCCTAAAATATTTTTCGATATAGCATTGAAACTGATTGAAAGGGCTTTTCCTACGTTGAAATTTTTAAGGATAATCAGTGCAGGAGCAAACCAAGAACATGCAGTAGATAAAAACAGGGAAATTAGGGTAATCATCAGGGATAAAAATGATAATTCTGAATCATTATAGGTTATGATGGAGTCATAATTAATGTATGAATAGAGATCATCAAAAACAGATTGATAGAGATTGCCACCATCGATTAGTGTAATAAGCAGGGAGCTTATTATTGTTATTCCACAAATGATTAAACCAACGACAAGCAGGTCACCACATTTATATTTAAATCCATCAAAAAAACGTCCTAACTCGAATTTACCACAAATTCTTTGTTTTTCACAAATGGCTATAATGCCAGCGACAAATAAAGGCTCCAATAAATTAGGGAGAATAAAACCAAAATAAGGGATAAATATCAGGCCTAATTGGATGATTCCATAGATAATTCCCATTACTATCCACATACCAAGTTTAGGTGTTATAAAATCCCACGCATCACCTATCCAACCGATGGCTGCACTTACATTAATTGTCTGTCCATTGGGAATAAATATACTGTTATCATTAGTAGCATTATTAGGTGTGTTTTCCAAATTTTGACCAATATTAGGGTTATCCATTACTTTTTAATTTCCTGATTATTAATACTTTTTATCTGATTACACACTGTGTTAAGTGATAATAAAAAAGCGCTTTTTTTAGCGCTTTTTACATGTGGATATCGATGGGTAAAAATTTAAACGATTAAACTTGATTTTGTTTCTTTTTCTTCTGGAGTATAAAAGATACTACGATAGGTTGTATAATAAGTTATCATGAACGTAGGGATTGTCACAAGCAGACCCAATAGTAATGGAAGCGCGGAAACAAACATCAGGATGCCCATCAACAAGAAAAAGAGAAAACCACCAAATAGGTTTTTCCTTACTGCACTAAGACTCATTGAAACTGCTTCGCCAAATTTTAAATCATTAATGATGATCAGAGCAGGGGCAAACCAGATAAATGCGAGGGCAACTATTATGAAAATGTATAGAATAATAATTGCTAATAGAAAAGTAGAAAGGCCACCTATTAATAGTGCTGGATCTGGGTCTTGCCCTGATAAAATCAATTGAAATATACTTGCACCGCCAACAATCATAGCAGCAATAAAGCCAAGCAGATATATGCCAAAATAAAGTGCACCAACAGCAACTAATGAACCCAACTTATTTTTAAATCCGTAGAAAATTGACTCTATGTCAAAATCGCCTGTTGTTCTTTGTTTCTCACTTGCAGCGATGAAGCCTGCAACGAATACTGGACCAAATAGCGCAGTAAAGATACCGACTAAAGGAATGAACTGAGCTATTATCAGAATAACTATGTAAATTAAAGTCATCAACATCCATTTCAGTGGACTTCCTTTAAACATCTCCCATGCGTTACCAATCCACTCTGTTGCTGCTCCAGCTCCTACTGCTTGACCACCAGGAATGAATGTGCTTTTTTCTTTGCTCAGGGAAACGTTGTTTTCTCCTGAATTCAAATTAATCTCTTGATTATCCATTTTTTTTCCGATTTATCTTATTGAATGGCTATTGTCGAATTGGTTTTTCTCTATTTCCATCCCGCCAACACAAATTGTTAGAAAAAACAGCAGAATTATCATATAAAAATTATTAATCAACAAGTATTAATTGTCATTCTTATCAGTGGATTAATGGCAGTTTTATCAGTGTTACTGAGTAAATTGAAGCGTTTTTTATCGCTTATGACAACATGATTTTAGTTAAACTAACTTATTCATATAGATGTAAAGCAAATAAATTTATCTTTAATATCAAAAATTGAATTTATTTAGATTAAAATTTTTACTCAATGCCTGGTTTAAGGCCGTATGTTATTCATATCCTGTGGTTAATGTTTTACCATTATTTGGATGGTATTTTTCTATGAATTTTATTAAATATTAATTAGTTATAGTTCATTGATGTAATTAAAAAAATATGAAAGCGCAATCTTTTTATTTGGGTAATATCAGGCTGAGTACAGCCTGATATTACTATAACTAGTTGGAATTAATAAATGGGATGAATTTATCATTATTCAGCCTTTATGTTTTGGATAAATACGTTATATCAACCAGTTAGGGTCTTAAATCAAAAGTAACTAATACACCTTTGTGGTCACTAGGCCAAACACCTTTAGGCTGTTTAAACTTGTCTTGAGAGGTTTCTTGAACACGTTTGCTTTTCACAATACTACCGGAAGGGCCAATGATAACGGCATCTTGAACTGCTAATCGTGGATCATTGTGGAAAAAAATGAAATCAATCCGATCGCGTTCATCTGCTTTTGGGGCCCATATAAGCTTTTTGATATCAACATATATATTATTTGCTGGCCAGGTAAAGCCTGGATAAGCGACTGGATCGGGATTATTTTATTCGATAAGTATCAAGATAGCCTGAATTAGTTAATAATTTACTACTCGTCCAAGGAACCACAGCTCCGTTATGGTCGAAAAGATTTTTCGTTTCCTCTGACCAATCCATCCAAGAAGGTTCATTAAAATCACCAACCAATATAATCAAATGATTATTGTTGATTTCATTTTGAGCATCATTTATAAATAATTTAATCGAGTTTGGACGTTGGGATTGATTATTTTCTCTCAATATATCGTTAATATCAGTATCTGGGCCATTGGCTAACTCTTTCCAAGTATTACCATCATAACCTCTGGGAAGGTAATAGGCAGCGTTTTTATAATCTAAATGACCTGAGTAAAAATCTATGTAAGTGTTATTTATTTTAATTAATGCTTTAGTAAATCTGTCAAAATTACTATGTTTGATTATAGGGTAACGGGAAAGAATACTGGCATCATTTGTTGATTTGTAAGAGTAATATTTTATTCCTTTGTCATTAAGCGTTTTTACTAAGCGTTTAGTAAAATCAATATTATTATAATTTTTCACTTCACTAAGCGCTATAAGGTCCGCGTTAGTAGAAATGATAGCATTTATGATACCTTCATAACCACCTTTAACGATAATACCCTCTAGCCAAATATTTAATGTGAAAATTTTTAATATAATTTTATTGTCTTTACCATTGGTATAAATTTGGATGTTATTGCTTTTAGGTTTTTCATCAAGGTTTATCAATGTATTATTATTACTTCCGTATGCCGGTTTATTTAGTTTTAATGTTGTCTCATTAGCTTGTATATTTAATGAAGTTAATAATATACATACGCTAAATAAAGAAAAAATGAAGCTTTTCATCATAATACCCTCGTAGTAACAACGGAATATTGTGACAATATTGCTGAAATTAAATAGTTATTCAATATTATTGGTAGAAAATATAAGATCAGATTTGAGGTGTTCAGATAACTATTTAGAATAAAACTGGCCGCAATTATTTGATGCCAGTTTTTGATTAGAAGAGGGATAAATCTAGTAGATCACATGATGCCCATAACGACTCAAAATTTCTTTTACCCTATCCATTGTCTCTTTTGATGGAGGCTTGACACCTTCTAGTTTATATTCTTCGCCCATTGCAATCCATTTATGTTTACCAAGTTCGTGATAAGGTAATAATTCAATTTTCTCAATGTTTTTCATATCTTTGGTAAATTCACCAAGCAGATGAACTGATTGATCATCATCCGACCAACCGGGGACGACGACATAGCGAATCCAAACTTTTTGATGACGTTTTGCCAGATAACGGGCAAACTCGAGAGTCCGGTGATTAGAAACTCCGACTAATTTTTGGTGAATGTTATCGTCAATCTGTTTTAAATCCAGCATAACCAGATCGGTATCGTCCAGCAGTTCATCGATCACCGGATCATAACGGCGAACAAAACCATTGGTATCCAGGCAGGTGTGAATGCCTTCTGCATGGCAAGCCCTGAACCAGTCGCGGACAAACTCAGCCTGAAGAATGGCTTCACCACCAGAAGCTGTAACGCCACCACCAGAAGCATTCATAAAATGACGGTAAGTCGTTGCTTCTTTTATTAATTCTTCAACTGTCACGATTTTTCCGCCATGGGTATCCCAAGTATCGCGGTTGTGGCAATAGAGGCACCGCATCAGGCAGCCTTGGAAAAACGCGATAAAACGGATACCGGGGCCATCAACGGTTCCGCAAGATTCAAAAGAGTGGATACGACCAAGTACGGACATGAAAGGATTTCTCCAAATACTGACAAGCTGATAAAGGCCCCAATTGTGGAGGGGCCTTTAGTGTATGTCATTTTATTTCATCAGAAAATAATGACATTTTTGATGTTGCTATTCTGATTATTTACATTGATTGAGTAAATGTACGGGTAATCACATCTCGTTGCTGTTCTTTAGTCAGCGAATTGAAACGTACTGCATAACCGGATACGCGAATAGTCAACTGAGGATATTTTTCAGGATTTTCCATTGCATCCAATAACATTTCACGATTCATCACGTTGACATTCAGATGCTGACCGCCTTCGATATCTGCTTCGTGATGGAAATAGCCATCCATTAAGCCCGCCAGATTTGCTTTGCGGACATCATCATCTTTACCTAACGCATTCGGTACGATGGAGAAGGTATATGAAATACCATCTTTAGCATAGGCAAATGGTAGTTTAGCAACGGAGGTCAGTGAAGCAACTGCGCCTTTTTGGTCACGTCCGTGCATTGGGTTAGCACCTGGTCCAAATGGTGCACCGGCACGACGTCCATCAGGGGTATTACCTGTTTTCTTGCCATAAACAACGTTTGAAGTAATGGTCAGTACAGACTGGGTTGGAACTGCATTGCGGTATGTTTGCAGTTTCTGGATTTTTTTCATGAAGCGTTCAACCAGATCACAAGCGATATCATCGACACGAGGATCGTTGTTACCGAATTGTGGATATTCACCTTCGATGTTGAAATCAGTTGCCAAACCATCTTCATCACGGATTGGGGAAACTTTCGCATACTTAATTGCAGACAGTGAATCAGCCGCCACGGACAGACCCGCGATACCACACGCCATGGTACGGAACACATCACGATCATGCAGTGCCATTAATGAAGCTTCATAGCTGTATTTATCGTGCATGTAGTGGATGATGTTCAGGGCAGTGACATACTGTTTTGCCAACCAATCCATGAAGTGATCCATGCGATCCATCACTTTGTCATAATCAAGCACTGCGTCTTTCATGGGCTCTTCTTTCGGGCCAACCTGCATTTTCAGTTTTTCATCCACGCCGCCATTGATGGCATACAACATGGTTTTTGCAAGGTTTGCACGGGCACCGAAGAACTGCATTTGTTTACCAACGATCATTGGGCTGACGCAGCATGCGATAGCATAGTCATCGCTGTTGAAGTCAGGACGCATTAAATCATCGTTTTCATATTGCAGGGATGAAGTATCAATAGAAACTTTTGCTGCGAATTTTTTGAAGCTAATCGGCAGTTTTTCAGACCACAGAATGGTCATGTTAGGCTCTGGGGATGGCCCCATGGTGTACAGTGTGTTCAGGAAACGGAAGCTGTTTTTGGTTACAAGAGTACGGCCGTCTAAACCCATACCTGCCAGTGATTCAGTTGCCCAGATTGGGTCACCGGAGAACAGTTCATCGTATTCCGGAGTACGCAGGAAACGCACCATGCGCAGTTTCATGACCAGATGATCGATCAGCTCTTGAGCCTGCTCTTCAGTCAGTTTACCCGCGTTAATATCGCGTTCGATGTAGATATCCAAGAAGCTGGAAACACGACCGAAGGACATTGCTGCGCCGTTCTGAGATTTAACGGCTGCCAGATAGGCAAAATAAGTCCATTGTACCGCTTCTTTGGCATTAGTGGCCGGGTTGGAGATATCGTAGCCATATTTAGCTGCCATCTCTTTCATTTGGCCAAGAGCACGGTGCTGTTCAGAAATTTCTTCGCGCAGGCGGATAGTCGGTTCCAGATCTTCGCCGTTTTCCAGTTTTTCCTGTAGGGAAGTGAACTGGGCATATTTTTCATCACGCAGGAAGTCAATACCGTATAGCGCAACACGACGATAATCACCGATGATGCGTCCACGGCCATAAGCATCAGGCAGGCCAGTCAATACACCAGATTTACGGCATTTCAGGATATCAGGTGTATAAACATCGAATACCCCCTGATTGTGGGTTTTACGATATTCAGTGAAAATCTGTTTCAGTTTTGGATCCAGTTCGCGGTTATAGGCTTTGCAAGAACTCTCAACCATTTTAATGCCGCCAAATGGAATAATGGCACGTTTCAGAGGAGCTTCAGTTTGCAGCCCAACAATTTGTTCCAGATCTTTTGCAATATAACCAGCATCATGAGAGGTAATGGTAGACGCAACATTAGTATCAAAATCTACCGGTGCATGAGTACGGTTTTCGATTTTGATACCTTCCATGACTTTTTCCCACAAAATATCTGTCTCTTTTGTGGCGCCTGCAAGGAATGATTCATCACCTTCATACGGAGTATAGTTTTTCTGGATGAAGTCACGAACGTTGACTTTATTTTGCCAGCTACCCTCGTTAAAGCCTTGCCATGCTACAGAAAATTTTTCATTTAACTCAGACATGATACTTCTACCTTTTAACAGTGGAAATTTTAATAAATCTGGCGTGGAGGCGCAGTTAATGCTTTTTGCCGCCACGTAAATAAATAAACCAATAAGTCAACCCAACTAATACAGCACCACCAATAATGTTACCTATCGTTACAGGGATCAGATTATCGGTAATAAAGTTCGAAATGGTGAGTTGAGGAAACTGTTCGGGGGTTGCTCCCACTTTCACCCAGAATTCATCTGGCGCGAAGTTTCTGATGACGATCCCGAACGGAATTAAAAACATATTAGCGATACTGTGTTCAAAGCCGCTGGCAACAAACATCCCAATCGGGAGTATCAACGCGAATAATTTATCGGTCAAACTGCGTCCGGCATAGCTGAGCCAAACTGCAAGGCAGACCATCAAATTGGCTAAAATACCCAAACATACCGCTTCAATAAAGGTATGGTGCATTTTATGATCTGCTGTCTGTAATACATTCAGCCCCCAGGCACCATTGGCAACGGCATACTGGCCTGAGAACCAAACTAGGGCCACAAAAAATAACGCGCCAATCAGATTACCGATATAAACATTAATCCAGTTTTTGAACATCTGTGACCACGTAATGCGCCCTGTTGCTTTTGAAATGCTCGTCAGTACCGTAGAAGTGAAAAGATCAACACCACATATAACCACCAGCATTAAGCCAAGGGAAAAGCAGATCCCTCCCGTCAATTTTGCCAATCCATAAGGAATGGATGAGGTTCCTGTTGTTGCCGTAATATAAAAAACAAAAGCAATGGAGATAAACACACCTGCCATGATTGCCGATAAGTACGTCACTGCGGGGTGTTTATTGACTTTATATACACCACTATCATCAGCGATTCGTGCCATTACAGCAGGTGGAAATAAATTAAAAGGGTTGTCAGTTTTCATCCTAACACTCTCTTTATCCTTAAATAATTGTAGCACGCAATGATAGTAACAAATGGACATTGACCTGAATTTGATATGGATCATATTAGCCAGAAAGTTTGGTGAACTATGGCCGTCAAAATGCAGTGTTATTATTTTAACATTTTGATTATAAAGAAAAAATATTTTTTAAAATTTATAAAAATATTTTATATGAAAGGTTTTGGAGGTTTCGGCTGGGAAAGTAAAATAACAGGTTAAATTGTCATTTATTTGTTGTTTTAAAATAAATTATATTTAACCTGAATTTTACTTTTTATGGTTAATAAACTTTAATGTAACAGTTTAATTATTTCGCCCAAAACTCACGCTTAGCTTTTTGCAGTTTTTCATAAGCATTCAATAATGCCTGATGTGCGGGCAATGCTTTTAACTCTGAATCAACAGACCATAAACCGTGGAAACAGTTCTCTCCAGCAATAGCAGCGGAAGCAGCATCAACCGTATCTTGCCCATACATCTTAACGAATGCTTGATAATACTGTGCTGGTTCGCGATCTTCTTCCTGAGTCAATAGCAACAGTGTTTGCAGGCAGCGATAGTAATTAGCTCTCTCAGCGGTAAAGACAGAGGCATTGAAATCCTGTGTCCATTCAACCCAGATCAGGGCTTGTTCCGGATCGTTACCAGCCAGTGCCAGCATAGATTTCAATTCACCGATACGCAGATTGCTCCAGCCGTTATCTTTACCCGCAGCGATACCCAATAATTCACGAACGCGGGTGAAATCATCCAGTCCTTCATCGTCCAATCGTTCGAGAAAGGCAAGATACTCTTCCGGCTGCCACTGGCTCTCCGGTAACGTCAGGATCGTGTCACGCAGATGTGTACCCATCGTGTTATTGGCAATGTGTAAATCTTCAACCGGATAAATATCTGACATGCCAGGAACCAGAATACGACATGCGTAAACGCCAAGATGTTCATAATCTGCAATGTAGACTTCAGCATCCAGCGTATTGAAGATTCCCATCAGAGTGGCAAATTCTTCCTCTGTCGTGCCACTGAAACTCCAGTCAGCAAATTCATAATCGGCATCCTGCTTGAAAAGATCCCAACTGATTGCACCGCTCGAATCAATAAAGTGAGTTTCCAGATTAGTATGCTCAGAGACTTCTTCATCATCAAAACTTGGTGGAGTAAAGACATCCAGATCTTTCAGGCTGCGCCCTTGCAGCAGCTCTGTAACAGTGCGTTCCAGTGCAACGCCAAAATCAGGATGAGCACCAAAGGATGCGAAGCAAGTACCATTATTCGGATTGAACAACACAACACAAATTACAGGGAATTGACCACCGAGTGAGGCATCGTAGCAATAAAGCGGGAAGCCTTCTTCCTGCAATTTGTTGACTGCTTCAACTACGGCAGGATAGCGGTTCATAACATCCTGTGGAATTTCAGGCAAGCTGATGCGTTCTGCGATAATACGGTTTTTCACATAACGTTCGAACACTTCGGACAACCCCTGAACGCGGGCTTCGTTCATGGTATTTCCAGCGGACATGCCATTTGAAACATACAGATTTCCGACAATGTTCATCGGAATATAAATAGCCTGGTTATCTGATTGGCGCGTAAATGGTAGGGCACAGATACCACGCTCTTCATTACCCGATTGTAGATCAACCAATTGGCTTGCACAGAGCGCATTATCTGGATCGTAAAAACGATGCAGACGCTCATCTAAAATCCCTTCTGGCAGAGAGTCATCTTCCGGCAGAGGGAACCATTTTTCAGTCGGATAATGAACAAATTCGCCTTTGGCAACAGTATCGCCAAGGTAAAAATCAGCAAAGAAATAGTTTGTCGATAGACGCTCGAAATATTCTCCCAATGCAGAAGCCAATGCTGCTTTTTTGCTGGCTCCTTTACCATTGGTAAAGCACAGAGGGCAGTCACGATCGCGGATATGTACTGACCAGACATTTGGTACAGGATTCAGCCATGAGGCTTCTTCAATATTAAAACCGAGCGATTCCAGCTTATGCTGGAAACGATTAATGGAGTCTTCCAATGCGGCATCTTTGCCTGGGATATAGGTTTGCGTCATCGTGATTCACTTCAATTTATGCTAAAGACCGCATATCATACGGCGTTTTTTTCATCCGCTCTATCAATTCCCAAAAATTATTGTTAATTAGAGTTTATTTATTCTTGGTTTACATAATAAAATAGCTTTTTTTACAAGAGGTTGAATAATGAAAAAGACTAAAATAACAGCAATAGCCGGTTTTTTGGCTTTAGTTAGCGGTTCTGCTTTTGCTTTGCCAAACATTACCGTTTTGGCAACTGGCGGCACGATTGCCGGGGGTGGTGAATCTGCAACTCAATCTAGTTATACTGCAGGTAAAGTCGGTGTTGATTCATTGCTGAACGCAGTTCCGGCAATCAGAAATATTGCTGATTTGAAAGGCGAGCAAGTTGTCAGCATTGGTTCGCAGGACATGAACGATCAGGTTTGGTTGACTCTGGCGAAAAAAATCAATGCTGATTGTGATAAAACCGATGGTTTCGTTATCACCCATGGTACTGATACCATGGAAGAAACGGCTTACTTCCTTGATTTAACGACTCAATGCCAAAAACCTATCGTGATGGTTGGTGCTATGCGCCCATCCACCGCTTTGGGTGCTGATGGCCCATTGAACTTGTACAACGCGGTTGTTGTTGCTGCGGATAAAAACTCTGCAAACCGTGGTGTTTTGCTGGCGATGAATGATTCCGTTATTCATGGTCGTGACATCAGTAAATTGAGCACAACGGAAGTTCAGGCATTCCAGGCTGTAAATTCCGGTGCACAGGGTTTTGTTCATAACGGCAAAGTTAATTACTATTCCACAGCACCAGTAAAAACTAACAAAGCGGCTTTTGATGTTAGCGAATTGGACAAACTGCCAAAAGTTGGCATTGTTTATAACTACTCCAACGCATCTGATCTGCCAGCGAAAGCTTTCGTTGAAAATGGTTACCAAGGCATCATTAGTGCGGGTGTAGGTAACGGTAACATCTATAAGTCCATTTTCGACACGTTGACTAAAGCAGCTAAAGAGGGTGTTGTTGTTGTTCGCTCCAGCCGTATTCCTTTTGGTTACACTACCCAGAATGCTGAAGTTAACGACAGCAAGTATGGATTTGTAGCGTCTGAGCGTTTGAACCCACAGAAAGCGCGTGTTCTTCTGCAATTGGCGCTGACTCAGACTACTGATGTGGCAAAAATTCAGGAAATGTTCAGTAAGTATTAATTCCTGATTTAATTATTGATGTAAAGAAATCAGGAAGATGCTTTATGCGTCTTCCTGATTTTTGAATAAAGTATTTAATTATGATATATGCCCGATTTATCTCCAATAAGAGAGATAACGTGCAATAAATGATTATCCATAGGTGAATAGAAATCCTATCTCCCATGATAAAATCGGGCCGATATACAGCAATGGATATAAAGCTTTTTTTGTGTAGATACAAATTTCTTTTGTGTAGATACAAAATAGTGCTTCGTATATTAAGCGATTAATACCCCAATTATATTAATTAATCCTTCCCTGTTAATATATTGCTTTCTCATGTTTTCATTGGAATGAAGTATCCATGTGTTTATATTTGTGGATGTAGATTATTCTTGAAGTGTATTTTAAATCTTTTATATAGGCTAAAAATATCATCCTGATTTTCTCATTGGTATTTTTAATAATCAAATCCTCGGTAACACAATCTATCTGCCAGCGGTTCAATAGGTTGCAACAATAGTTTAAACAATCTCTTAATAACCATTGCAGCAGCAGAGCGGGAGTGATAAAACCAATATGTCCGATTTTATTTATATCCATTGATAGGGTGAGGTTGAGGTTAATGAGTCAGGTATATAATTTCAGCGCTGGTCCAGCTATGTTACCAGCAGAGGTATTACGCCGTGCAGAACAGGAACTGTGCAGCTGGCACGGTCTGGGGACATCTGTGATGGAAATCAGCCACCGCAGCAAAGAATTTATAGCGGTTGCGGCAGAAGCAGAAAAAGACCTTCGAGATTTATTAGCGATACCTGAGAATTACAAAGTGCTTTTTTGCCATGGCGGGGCGCGTGGGCAATTCTCAGCATTGCCACTGAATTTACTGGGTGATAAAACAACAGCAGATTATATCGTTAGTGGCTATTGGTCTGAATGTGCAGCGAAAGAAGCAGAAAAATATTGTACACCAAACGTCATTGATATCAGGGTAGAAACAGAGGGTGTAACCAGTGTGAAGCCGATGAGTGAATGGGCTTTGAGCAGTGATGCCGCTTATATCCATTATTGCCCTAATGAAACGATTGAAGGCGTTGCAATTTTTGAAGAGCCTGATTTTGGTGATGATAAAATTGTGATTGCCGATTATTCTTCAACCATTCTTTCTGCGCCAATTGATGTTAGTCGTTATGGCGTCATTTATGCCGGTGCCCAAAAAAATATTGGGCCAGCAGGAATTACCGTGGTCATTATCCGTGAAGATCTATTGGGTAAAGCACACAAACATATTCCATCCATTCTGGATTATACTGTGCAAGCTCAATGTGGCTCTATGTATAACACACCACCCACATTTGCATGGTATCTGTCTGGCATGGTATTCAAATGGCTGAAAGAGCAGGGAGGGCTGCAAGAAATCAAAAAACGCAATCATGCAAAAGCAGAATACCTCTATCGTGCCATTGATAATAGCAATTTGTATATCAACCGGGTTGCACCTCAAAACCGTTCTATCATGAATGTTCCGTTCCAACTGGCTAATCCGGCGCTGGATGGTCAATTTTTGGAAGAGGCATACGCAAGTGGGCTACATGCTTTGAAAGGACATAAAGTTGCAGGTGGTGCTCGTGCTTCCATTTATAACGCTATGCCTTATGAAGGTATAAAAGCGTTGGTTGAGTTTATGGCTGATTTTGAACGTCATAACGCATAATATTTTTCCTCCTCGGGAGGATAGAACCTCCCGATATTAATATTCTCGATTTACCCACAAACCAAATTAAAAATATAGTGTGTTAAAAACCGGAGACACCTTTCTATTATGCAATCCCTGACGTTACAACCTATTTTCCGTATTAATGGAACAATTAATCTGCCCGGCTCTAAGAGTGTTTCCAATCGTGCTCTGTTACTCGCTGCTTTTGCTAAGGGAACGACCCGGCTCACTAATTTATTAGATAGTGACGATATTCGTCACATGCTTAATGCTCTGACTGCGTTAGATATTTCCTATCGCCTGTCCGCCGATCGCACCATTTGTGAAGTTGATGGTATTGGAGGGCGTATGACGGGTAAAAGTGGGCTAGAACTGTTTTTGGGTAATGCCGGTACAGCAATGCGCCCATTGGCCGCGGCACTATGCTTAGGCAGTAATAACGTAGTGTTGACCGGTGAACCACGAATGAAAGAGCGCCCAATTGGTCACTTGGTAGATGCCCTGCGCCAAGGTGGGGCAGAAATTGTCTATCTTGAACAGGAAAATTATCCGCCACTGCATATCAAAGGCGGATTTTCTGGAGGAAAAGTTACCGTAGACGGCAGTGTTTCGAGTCAATTCCTGACCGCTTTGCTAATGGCTGCACCATTGGCAGATAACGACACAGAAATTCATATCCAAGGTGATTTGGTTTCTAAACCTTATATTGATATTACGTTGGCGCTGATGAAAAGCTTTGGTGTGACGGTAAATAATCACCAATATCAGGCTTTTTACATTAAAGGGCAGCAACAATATTTGTCTCCGGAGCAGTATTTAGTAGAAGGCGATGCTTCATCAGCATCTTATTTTCTGGCGGCGGCGGCGATTAAAGGCGGAACGGTGCGTGTTACAGGTATTGGCAGAAATAGCCTGCAAGGGGATACCAAATTTGCCAATGTACTGGAGAAGATGGGTGCAATTATTCGTTGGGGTGATGATTTTGTTGAATGCGAACGCGGTACATTAACTGGCATTGATATGGATATGAATGCAATTCCTGATGCTGCCATGACCATTGCAACAACGGCTCTGTTCGCTCAGGGAGAAACGGTTATCCGCAATATCTATAACTGGCGGGTAAAAGAAACGGATCGACTCAATGCAATGGCGACCGAATTACGCAAAATAGGTGCAGAAGTGGAAGAAGGGCATGACTACATCCGCGTAATTCCACCAAAAAAACTCAACCATGCTGAAATTGAAACCTATAATGATCACCGGATTGCGATGTGTTTTTCGCTGGTGGCCTTGTCGGATACTCCAATCACCATTCTTGATCCGGGTTGTACGGCAAAAACATTCCCTGATTATTTCAATCAACTTGAAAAGCTCAGTCAAAATACAAAATAGATCAGGAATAGATAGGAATAGTGTTTCTCTCATCTGCTGAGTGCGTATAATAAGGCAGACTTTTTATTGCTTGTTAATTGAGCAATTCCCGCATTCGGTAGATGACCTGTCTGTTGTGCGAATGTTATGCGAAAAGGAGGAGAATGATGGCGGCGATAGCCCCTGTAATAACCGTTGATGGGCCAAGTGGCGCTGGTAAGGGAACACTGTGTCAGGCATTGGCAGAAGCGTTAAATTGGCAATTACTTGATTCAGGTGCCATTTATCGTGTGCTGGCACTGGCTGCTATCCACCATCAGGTAGATATCCAGTCTGAAGACGCCCTGGTTCCTCTGGCTGCCAATCTGGATGTTCGTTTTGTACCTGCAAATGGCAAGCTTCGGGTTATTTTGGAAGGCGAAGATGTCAGCAATGAAATCCGTACCGAAACTGTCGGGAATACGGCTTCGCAGGCAGCAACATTTCCGCGTGTCCGTGAAGCGCTCTTGCGTCGTCAGCGGGCTTTCCGTATCTCTCCTGGCCTGATTGCGGATGGTCGTGACATGGGAACGGTTGTGTTTCCTGATGCGCCAGTGAAAATATTTCTTGATGCAAGCGCAGAAGAACGCGCCCGTAGACGCATGTTACAGTTGCAGGATAAAGGTTTTAGTGTTAACTTTGAACGCCTTTTGTCCGAAATACAGGAACGAGATTTCCGTGACCGCAATCGGGCAGCTGCGCCATTAGTGCCTGCACAAGATGCATTAATCTTAGATTCGACCAGCATGTCTATCGAAGAAGTGATTGATAAAGCACTGACTTATGCGAAAAATGCGCTGGAAATACCAGCATAAGCATTAATTTTCGCGAATATGCTATTGCAGTAGCATATCAAGAAGATGTATATAGAATTCTGGTGTGTGGGTAGTGAAATATACTGGCATACCAAAACACCTTGTAACAGGGAGACGTTGCGAGGTATGTAAAACAACCCCATTCGGCCGGATGCTAAATGGACGTTAATTAAAAACCTTGAAGATCATTAACATGACAGAATCTTTTGCTCAACTCTTTGAAGAATCCCTACAGGCTATCGAAACTCGTCCAGGTGCAATCGTACGTGGTGTTGTAGTTGCTATCGATAAAGACGTTGTATTGGTTGACGCAGGTCTGAAATCTGAATCTGCAATTCCTGTAGAACAATTCAAAAATGCTCAAGGCGAGCTGGAAATCCAAGTTGGCGATGAAATCGACGTAGCTCTGGATGCGGTAGAAGATGGTTTCGGTGAAACTATCCTGTCCCGTGAAAAAGCAAAACGTCACGAAGCATGGCTGATGCTGGAAAAAGCATACGAAGAAGCTGAAACTGTCACTGGTGTTATCAATGGCAAAGTTAAAGGCGGCTTCACTGTAGAATTGAACGGTATCCGTGCATTCCTGCCAGGTTCACTGGTTGACGTTCGCCCAGTTCGTGACACTGCTCACCTTGAAGGCAAAGAGCTTGAGTTCAAAGTCATCAAGCTGGATCAGAAGCGCAACAACGTAGTTGTTTCTCGTCGTGCTGTTATCGAATCTGAAAACAGCGCAGAGCGTGATCAGCTGTTGGAAAACCTGCAAGAAGGCATGGAAGTTAAAGGTATCGTTAAGAACCTGACTGACTACGGTGCATTCGTTGATCTGGGCGGCGTTGATGGCCTGCTGCACATTACTGATATGGCTTGGAAACGTGTTAAACACCCAAGCGAAATCGTCAATGTGGGCGATGAAATCACAGTTAAAGTACTGAAGTTCGACCGTGAGCGTACTCGCGTATCTCTGGGTCTGAAGCAATTGGGTGAAGATCCATGGGTAGCAATCGCTAAACGTTATCCAGAAAGTACTAAACTGACTGGTCGCGTAACTAACCTGACTGACTACGGCTGCTTCGTTGAAATCGAAGAAGGCGTCGAAGGTCTGGTACACGTTTCAGAAATGGATTGGACCAACAAAAACATCCACCCATCCAAAGTTGTTAACGTTGGTGATGTTGTGGAAGTTATGGTTCTGGATATCGATGAAGAACGTCGTCGTATCTCCCTGGGCCTGAAGCAGTGTAAAGCTAACCCTTGGCAGCAATTTGCTGAGACTCACAACAAAAACGACCGCGTTGAAGGTAAAATCAAGTCTATCACTGACTTCGGTATCTTCATCGGTCTGGACGGCGGCATCGACGGTCTGGTTCACCTGTCTGACATCTCCTGGAACGTTGCAGGCGAAGAAGCAGTTCGTGAATACAAGAAAGGCGACGAAATTGCTGCTGTAGTTCTGCAAGTTGATGCAGAGCGTGAGCGTATCTCTCTGGGCATCAAACAACTGGCAGAAGATCCATTCAACAATTACCTGTCTGTAAACAAGAAAGGTGCAATTGTTACTGGTAAAGTGACTGCAGTTGACACAAAAGGTGCTACAGTTGAATTAGCTGACGGCGTTGAAGGTTACCTGCGTGCATCAGAAGCTTCTCGTGACCGCGTTGAAGATGCAACTCAAGTTCTGAACGTTGGCGATGAAGTTGAAGCTAAATATGTTGGCGTTGACCGCAAGAATCGCGTAATCAACCTGTCTGTTCGTGCGAAAGACGAAGCTGATGAAAAAGACGCTATCGCTTCTGTGAACAAACAAGAAGATACAAACTTCGCTAACAACGCAATGGCTGAAGCTTTCAAAGCAGCTAAAGGCGAATAATCTAAGTCAATAACGGCGGGTAATATTCTCTTAAACGATAATATTACCCGAATACGGTAGTTTAGGGAGGTACTATGACCAAGTCTGAATTAATCGAAAGACTTGCAGAGCAACAATCTCACATGCCGGCCAAAGCCGTTGAAGATGCAGTGAAAGAAATGCTTGATCATATGGCTGAAACATTAGCCGCAGGTGAACGTATTGAAGTTCGCGGATTCGGCAGCTTTTCTCTTCACTACCGGGCTCCGCGTGTGGGTCGTAACCCTAAAACGGGTGATAAAGTGGAATTGGACGGCAAATACGTTCCCCACTTTAAACCGGGTAAGGAGTTACGTGACCGCGTGAATATCTATAGCGATAGCTAAGATATCAGTTATTACTTAATTAAATTAACGGCACCTTAGGGTGCCGTTTTTTTGTGTGTACATTATGATGACACTACGGTGAAGCGAGTGCTGCTCTATCTGAGAGAAATACTCTTTAGCTGATTATGGATCATCCACTTTTCTTTATCCAAAATTCAGGTTAAGAAAGACATTCAACAATTATAAAAGTTGTTTGCTGGAAATTATTACGCGCCATTAAAACTAAACACTCAATTTAAGAGTGATGGCGATAAAAGAGTTTTACTAATTTCTGACAGTGGTACTTAATGATTATTAAATCCTTATTTTCTTTTTGATACGCGAAAAGTGTTTAATAAAATAAAGAATGCAAGATAAACTTGCTATTATATTACCTAACATCATAAATTTGATAATATTTTCAATCGGATTTTCATCAATAACAAAAAGAAATGATAATGGAATTCCAATAAATATTAAAGATAATCTAAATAGTGGAGGGATTTATGATATATCATATACCCGCAGTGTTGAAATGAAAGTTTGAGCTATACCATCAAATACAACTACACCGATCGATAAAACAAAATAATGAGACAATAATTTATCGGTATGTCCTAAATAAATTTAGGGCAATAGTGGTGTGATAAGACAAAATAATAATGAAAATGATGCAATATATAACATGGCTTGTTTAAGGTAACTGATAGTTATAGCTTGAATATTGTCATTATTTTTGGTCAAAGAGATAGTTAACGATATTGCCATCCCTATAAAAATAACAGAGATGATATTCATGAAGTTTAGTGTTAAACTAAAATATGCCGAATATTTTGTTTCCATATTGTTTGCAATATACATAACCAGAAGAGATAGACCTCCAGAAAAACAGAGGCTGGTTATGGCTCCTGTTCTCCCTAATATCAAAAGCTCACGATTTAATCCTTCTATTTTCTGGGGAGAAATTTTTACTTTTTGTTTTAATATTAAATGGAACATAGGCAGTAATATTAATAACCTGATAAAACAGGTTGAAGTTGAAACAGCTATTGCGCTGTCATCTATCCACTGAATAAAAATATAATTTAATATAATATTTGCAATGGCATTACATACAGTAATCATCAACACTTTTCTTTCTAACTTAATGGATTATAAGGTTTCAATACTCTTGGTTAGAATAACCATATTAGAATTTAGTTAATTATTTTTTAACACACAAGAGATTTTTGTCACGTGTTTATAATTTGTTTATAACATTTTTATGGCATTTTTTCTGTTTTGTTTATCCAATAGTTCCTATGTTTAAGGGACAATGATAGTTGTGGTAGTTGCCCTGTTATGTGACCTTCATTCTGAGACTCCTCTAAAAGAATATCAGAATAGAAAATTAACCCTTTGGAGTCATGATCCTTATTTTTTGGATAGTGTTGTTATCATTAATTTAATGAAGGGTTTATTGCCTCTTACAAATTTATTGCGATAAATTTCGCATTTTTTTGACAAGAGCTTCTTCACCTAAAAATCAAATTTTGAAGAGTTTCTAAAATAAATTTTTCCTGTCTGGTAACGATATACGTTATGAAATAGGATTGTTTTCATGAATGGAATTCCTATGTAAAGGCATAAAAGGATGCAGTCACTTAAATTAATTTTCTTATCTGCTTGGTGTAAGCCACTGCCTGTTATCAGCTTTAATCTGGCTTCGGTAACCATTATATTAGGAATTACTTCATTATTGTTATTTTCTGAATTACCTCAATGGCATGAAATGCGGGTTTTAATCTGTATTGTTATTTTTCTATTGTTGATCCCTTATAAGCCAGTGTATATCGGGGCACTGATATTGGGGGCATTGATTTGGGGATGTTGGCATGGTAATAAGATATTGGATCAGATTACTTATTTCAGTGAAACCACACATTCGGCAATCATTATGATCGAAAGTGTATCGTTAAATGTAGAAGATAAAAATCCGGAAAGAAATAAAGAAGTAAACCCACGTTATAAAATTAGACTGATTGAAAGTGATGGAAAATATATTTTCCCCGCTTTATACGCATCGGTATCATGGAACTCACAAGAACAGCTTTGTGCAGGCCAAAAGTGGCAAGTTACCATGAAACTCAGACCTGTTCATGCCCAATTAAATCATGGTAGTTATGATAACCAGCGATATTCACTTTCTATTCGCCAGCCGTTAAATGGAAAAATTATTCAGGCGAAATTACTCAATAAAAACTGTAGTTTCCGACAAAATTTCATTAATAAGCTTTTGCCGGAAATTCAGTCACTAAAACATGCAGGGATTGTGTTGGCGCTTTCGTTCGGCGAAAGGGCTTGGTTGGATAAACCCACCCGCCTGCTATTACAGCACACAGGCATTGCACATTTAATGGCGATTTCAGGGTTACATATTGGAATAGCTAGCTTATTTGGTTGGAGTTTTGCGAGAATGGCGCAATTCTTTTTTCCTGCAAAATGGATTGGATTTCGCTTCCCATTAATTATGGGCTGGTTAACTGCAATGTTGTATGGGTGGTTGTCTGGTTGGGGAATTCCTGCCGTCCGGGCAATATTGGGGCTAACGCTGTGGATTTATTTGAGATGTAAAAATAGGCTTTGTTTTTCATGGCAATGGGCTTTATGGAGTGCCGCGCTTATTTTATTTTTTGATCCTTTAGCCATACTTTCCGACAGCTTTTGGCTTTCATTTACCGCGGTGATGGCACTGTTATTTTGGTTTCACTGGATACCTTTGCCAGAAAAAATGCGTCATGGTTGGAGATGGGTTTGGTTGCGTGGATTGCATATGCAATTGGGAATGATGCTAATGTTGTTACCGTTGCAGCTTTTGTTATTTCAGGGCGTTAATATTTCATCATTGGTTGCTAATCTATGGGCTGTGCCAATTATTTCTTTCTTATCTGTGCCATTAGTGATGTCAGGATTAGTTTGTGTTTTTCTTCCCATTATCCAACCGTTCTTATGGCAACTTGTTGATTACACCGTTTCGCTTGCTTTGGCTCCTTTATCCATTTTAACGCACTCATGGATTGAAACCGGGCATTATCCTATCATTATTACGCTTGCCGGCTGGTTTTTTGTTGTTATTTGGCGTCTTGGTTGGTGGAAGTCTTATAAATGGTTATTGGGAGTTTCAATTGGTATTATTGCTTGTTATTCAAAACGTTATGATGAGCATCAATGGCGTTTTTCCATGCTGGATATTGGTCACGGACTGGCGGTAGTGATTGATAAGGGAGGGAAAGCGATAATTTTCGATACAGGAAATCGTTGGGAAACAGGCAGCATGGCAGAAAAAGTCATTATGCCTTATTTGCGTTGGCACCGATTGATGCCAGAACAAATAATCCTGAGTCATGATCATTTGGATCATACAGGAGGAGTAGAACATCTCAGAGATAAGTATCCTGATATCCAAATTAGGAGCCCTTTGCTGAATCAATCTCATTTACCTTGTATTCGCGGTAAACAGTGGATGTGGCAAGGGCTGAATTTTAAGGTTCTCTGGCCGCCGGAAAAAACAACTATCGTTGGAAATAATCAATCTTGCGTGATTCGCATTGATGATGGTAAATACAGTCTGTTGTTAACAGGTGATTTGGAGAAACAGGGAGAATATCGCTTATTGGAACTTGAGAAGGGCAAACTGAATGCCACAATATTACAAGTTCCCCATCATGGGAGTAATACCTCTTCTACCGCGATATTTATACGTAAAGTCATGCCTGAACATGCGTTGACTTCAGTTGCACGCTATAGCCCGTGGAGATTACCTTCCGCTAAAGTGAAACAACGTTATAAAAATGCGGGTATTCAATGGAATAGCACCGCAGTTTCTGGTCAAATAACCGGCTATTTTTATCTTGATCACATTAGATTAGAAGGTTATCGACAACAAATAGTATCACGATGGTATCATCAGTGGTTTGGTATTCGCGGTGATCATGAGTAGAATGAGCCGCTATTTCTTTTGGTTTTGGTAACTCAATAATGAATGATAAAGACCTTTCTACCTGGCAGACCTTTCGCCGATTGTGGCCGATCATCACACCATTTAAGATCGGGCTATCAGTTGCGGCGGTTGCACTAATTATCAATGCTGCCGGTGATACATTAATGCTTTCCTTGTTGAAGCCTTTGTTGGATGAGGGTTTTGGTAAGGCGGACATTAGCGTATTGAAGTGGATGCCACTGGTTGTTATCGGGTTGATGCTGTTACGTGGCATATCTGGTTTTATATCAAGTTATTGCATCTCTTGGGTATCTGGCAAAGTGGTTATGCAGATGCGTCGACGCCTGTTCAACCATATGATGGGCATGCCAGTTTCCTTTTTTGACCAGCAATCTACGGGAACATTACTTTCACGCATCACATATGATTCAGAACAGGTTGCTTCTTCCTCTTCTGGCGCATTGGTGACAGTTGTTAGGGAAGGGGCATCAATTATTGGCCTGTTTATCCTGATGTTCTATTACAGCTGGGAGCTTTCCCTCATTTTAATTGTGATTGCGCCTATCGTTGCAGGTGTTATCCGCCTTGTTTCCGTACGGTTTCGTAATATCAGTAAAAATATGCAGAATAGCATGGGAATGGTGACGACCAGTGCCGAGCAGATGCTGAAAGGGCATAAGGAGGTTTTAATATTTGGTGGTCAAAAAGTTGAAACGGAGCGTTTTAACAAGGTCAGTAACCATATGCGCCAGCAAGGTATGAAAATGGTCTCTGCTGATTCTATTTCAGACCCGATTATTCAGCTTATTGCTTCGTTTGCACTGGCATTTATCCTGTACGCGGCTAGTTTTCCTGAGATTATGGGGGCCTTAACAGCGGGGAAAATTACCGTTGTATTTTCATCCATGATTGCCTTGATGCGTCCATTAAAGTCACTGACTAACGTTAATGCGCAGTTTCAACGTGGCATGGCTGCTTGCCAGACTTTGTTTGCCATTCTGGATATGGAACAGGAAAAAGATGACGGTAAACTGGAAGTCAAAAAGGCAAAAGGTAATATCGAATTCCGTGATGTGACTTTCTGCTACCCAACTAAAGATCATCCTGCATTGAAAAAGGTTTCAATGACGATACCAGCAGGCAAAACAATCGCATTGGTTGGTCGTTCTGGATCAGGTAAATCGACAATCGCTAATCTCCTCACTCGTTTTTATGACGTGAATGAAGGGGAAATTATATTGGATGGTCATGATCTGCGCGAATATACGTTGGCTTCATTACGTAATCAAATTGCGTTGGTATCGCAAAATGTGCACCTGTTCAACGATACTGTCGCTAATAACATTGCCTACGCCAGCGAAGGGCAATTCAGCCGTGAAGAGATCGAACGTGCAGCGGAAATGGCCTATGCAATGGACTTTATCAAAAAACTGGATAACGGCCTTGATACCATCATAGGTGAAAATGGTGTCTTGCTTTCCGGTGGTCAACGTCAGCGTATCGCTATTGCCCGTGCTTTATTGCGTGATTCGCCAATTCTGATTCTGGATGAGGCAACTTCAGCATTGGATACTGAATCTGAACGTGCGATTCAAGCCGCATTGGATGAGTTGCAGAAAAACAGAACCTCATTGGTGATTGCTCACCGTCTTTCCACTATTGAAAATGCTGATGAAATTATCGTCATTGAAGATGGTAATATCCTGGAACGAGGCAACCATGTCGCTCTATTGGAACACGAGGGCGCATATGCTCAATTACATCGGATGCAGTTTGGTCAATGATTGAAAAGATATGGTCAGGCCGCTCATGGCTTTATATTGCGCTATTACCCTTATCAGCCCTTTATGGGCTGGTAAGCGGTTTACGTCGATTAAGCTATAAAATGGGGTTGAGCCGCTCTTGGAAAGCGCCTGTACCTGTCATTGTGGTTGGTAACCTGACGGCAGGGGGAAATGGCAAAACCCCTGTTGTTATTTGGCTGGTAGAGCAGTTGCAACAAAAAGGCTATCAGGTTGGTGTTGTTTCCCGTGGCTATGGAGGGAAATCGAAACATTACCCTCTACTCGTGACAGATGAAGTGACTACAGCACAGGCGGGAGATGAGCCTGTTTTGATTCGTCGTCGTACTGGTGTGCCTGTTGCAGTTGCTCCAAAACGTGCTGATGCTATTGAAGCATTATTGGCTCATGCCCCTATTGATATCGTGGTTACGGATGACGGTCTCCAACATTACGCTTTACAGCGTGATTATGAGATTGTGGTGATTGACGGTGTTCGTCGTTTTGGTAATGGTTGTTGGCTACCCGCGGGGCCGATGCGGGAACTGGCCGGGCGCTTGAATACCGTCAATGCCATTATTGTTAATGGTGGAACGGCTCAGGCAGGTGAATTGCCGATGATCCTGAAAGGGGAATTAGCCGTTAACCTGTTAACAGGCGAGATGCGAAACGTCACTGATATTCCAAATGCAATTGCAATGGCAGGGATTGGTCATCCACCGCGTTTTTTTGCAACATTGCAACAATTGGGCGCAAGTCTACAGGAAACCCATGCTTTTGCTGACCATCAATCTTATGAAAAATCTCAGTTACTGGCTTTAGTGAACAGTGATCAAAATCTGCTGATGACAGAAAAAGATGCGGTAAAATGTTTCCAATTTGCTCAGCCTAACTGGTGGTATTTACCCGTCAGTGCTGTTTTGCCAGAAGAGGGAGGGCAAAAAGTACTGAATGAGATTCGAGCCTTGATCCCAGAGTGAACCACCCATTTATAGTATTGGGAAACCATGACAAGGCAATTACACAAACAGCAAAGCATATTTAACAAGACAATATTTAACAAAATAACAGAGTTAACGGTGAGACATCGCTTGTGGTATTCTGAGCCGCATTAAATTTAAGGCCCGTCATTTGGGGGATATATGGATCACCGTTTACTCGAAATCATTGCTTGCCCGGTATGTCATGGCAAGCTCAGTTACGATAA
Source organism: Xenorhabdus miraniensis (assembly GCF_002632615.1). Next base: position 45,246 of record NZ_NITZ01000010.1, on the reverse strand, counting down.
AGAAAATTTTGAACTGATTTGCAAATTTAACCGCCTCGCATTTCCTGTCCGTGATGGTATTCCTGTGTTGCTAGAGCATGAAGCACGAGTCTTGCCTACAGAGGAAAACAAGTAACCTATGTTTACCGTTATCATTCCAGCTCGTTTTTCTTCAACGCGCTTGCCCGGCAAACCACTGGCCGATATTCATGGCAAGCCCATGATTGTACGTGTTATGGAACGGGCTGCCCGTTCTGGTGCTGCTCGGGTTATTGTGGCAACAGATAACCAAGACGTTTTTGATGCAGTGATTGCCGCAGGCGGTGAAGCCTGTATGACAAGCGAAAACCATCATTCAGGCACAGAACGCTTGGCTGAAGTTATCGAGAAATATCAATTTGCTGATGATGAAATCATTGTGAATGTGCAGGGAGATGAACCTCTTATTCCAGAACAAATCATTCAGCAAGTAGCTGATAACTTGGCTGGCAGTGAAGCTGGAATGGCAACACTTGCTGTGCAAATTAAAGATGCAGAAGAAGCATTCAATCCCAATGCTGTTAAAGTTGTGATGGATGCTAAAGGTTATGCACTCTACTTTTCTCGCGCTCCCATTCCATGGGAACGTGACCGCTTTATGCAATCAAAAGAGACTATCGGAGATAATTTCCTGCGCCATATCGGAATTTATGCGTATCGGGCAGGGTTTATCCGGCGTTATGTCCAATGGGCTCCAAGTCCATTGGAAAATATCGAGATGCTCGAACAATTACGGGTGCTTTGGTATGGTGAAAAAATCCATGTAGCAAAAGCACTGCAAACACCCGGTGCCGGTGTTGATACACCCACAGATTTAGACGCTGTCAGAAAAATTTTTGCTGAATTTTGATCACGTTGTCTGGTGTAATTATCGATCGGATATGATTAAAAAGAGAATGCCGTATAGAGGCATTCTCTTTTTTCTATTCGGTGATATTTCTAACGGTCTTCGGGCTGAGAATCTTGTGCTGTTTCAGCGCTTATATCTGCGCTCATGGGCTTGATTGCTTGCCAGATACGCCCCAATGTCTCATACCAAGCTCGTTCTGTGTGTGAGAAATAATAGGAAGAAGGGATATATTTTTCCCACGGATAGAGCGGTGTTGTGACAGCCAATTGGTTGGCCGGAGCTGCGATGGGGTGCAGGCCACGTTGTTCAAAGAATTTCATTGACCTTTCCATATGATTGGCAGATGTGACAAGAATAAAAGATTGCTTCCCGACAACTTTTTCTACCTCAGCAGCTTCTTCTTCTGTATCCAAAGGATTTTTCAATGTTATTGTGTCTTCTACAGGAATACCCATAGATTGTGCTACCATAGCAGCAACTTCTGCACTGCTAATTGAATTTACGCCTTTACCGCCTGTGAAAATCATTTTAGCACCAGGATTAAGATGGTATAACCGAATGCCTTCAGTGACTCTGGGTAAGCTGTTGCTGATAAGGTTAGCACTGGGTGCCCACTTAGGGTTATAAGTAAAGCCGCCGCCGAGAACGACAATATATTTTACGGGGGCGATAGATGTCGTGCCAGCTATAGTGTCAGATGTGGTTTTAGGCTCATAGCGTTGAACATATTTCCCTTCAATAGGAAGTAAGAGTTTGTCGGCAATAGGCTGTAAACTAAATAAAAGTAATGCAAGCCAACTCAGTGATAAAATCGTTTTTCCCGTTTTTTGCCAACGGGTGAACCACAGTAATAGCAAAGCGATGAAAGAGGCGATAATAATCAGCGGCAAAGGCATTAGCAGTGAGCCGATATATTTTTTTAGCAGGAATAGCATTGACGGGCCTTTGTTTGGTTAAATTATAGTCGTGCAGGGGCAAATTTAAGGCTAAAAGTAGTTAATTAAATGATTACTGTGCCAAAATAACAGTAGCAAAAATAGCAGTAGATAGCATAACTACTCAATAGATAAATTAAACTCAGCTTATAAGTGGGGCAGTTTTTCATGCGGGATCGCAATTTCGATGATATTGCAGACAAATTTTCGCGTAATATTTACGGCACAACCAAAGGTAAAATCAGGCAGGCCGTTGTCTGGCAGGATATTAACGAATTGCTGAACCATCTACCTCAACGCCCTTTACGCATTCTGGATGCAGGGGGCGGTGAAGGGAATATGGCTTGTCAATTGGCTGAACTAGGTCATCAGGTCATACTTTGTGACTTATCCGAAGAGATGATCCAGCGCGCGAAACACAACGCGGAAGAGCGGGGTGTTCTCCATCAAATGCAATTTATCCAAAGCTCAGTACAGGAAATTCACCAATATATTGAACAGCCGGTTGATCTTATTCTATTTCATGCTGTATTGGAGTGGATTACTGACCAAAAAGAGGCAATAGAAACGTTGGGAGATATAATAACGCCCGGTGGTGCTCTCTCATTAATGTTTTATAATGCTAATGGGTTGGTTATGCGTAATGCCATCTTGGGTAATTTCCATTTGGCGACCCCCAATATTCAACGTCGTCGAAAACGTTCTCTATCTCCGCAGAATCCATTAGTGCCAGAACAGGTATATCAATGGCTGACTGAACTCAAGATGGAAATAACCGGTAAAACTGGCGTAAGGGTTTTTCACGATTACCTGCAAAGTCGCCAATTACAAAACGCAGATTTTCCGGCGTTGCTTGAACTTGAACAACGTTATTGCAGACAAGAGCCCTATATCAGCCTGGGGCGTTACATTCATGTGATGGCACGCAAGCCTACCTTAAAGAGCGAATTATGAGTGAATATTCCCAGACTGTTCCTGAACTTGTGTCCTGGGCCAGAAAAAATGACTTTTCAATCTCGTTGCCACCAGAACGATTGGCTTTTTTACTGGCAATAGCCGTATTGAACAGTGAACGGCTCGATGGTGAAATGAGTGAAGGAGAGCTGGTGGATGCTTTCCGTGAAGTATGTAAAGGTTTTGAGCAGACTTCTGAAGCAGTATCCGTCAGGGCGAATAATGCCATTAACGATATGGTTCGTCAGAAGCTACTTAACCGTTTTACCAGTGAACAGGCTGATGGCAATGCTATCTATCGTTTAACCCCGTTGGGGATAGGCATTAGTGATTACTATATTCGCCAGCGTGAATTTTCCACGTTGCGCCTTTCCATGCAGCTATCTATCGTTGCCAACGAATTGCATCGGGCGGCTGAGGCAGCCGAAGAAGGTGGTGATGAATTCCATTGGCATCGCAATGTCTTTGCGCCTCTCAAATATTCAGTGGCTGAAATTTTTGACAGCATTGATATGTCCCAACGCTTGATGGATGAGCAGCAAGACAGCGTAAAAACCGATATTGCCGCGCTACTTAATCAGGATTGGCAGGCCGCCATTGCCAATTGTGAACAGTTGCTGTCTGAAACTTCCGGCACATTGCGGGAGCTTCAGGATACATTGGAAGCAGCGGGTGACAAATTGCAGGCGAATCTATTGCGCATTCAGGCGGCTAATATGGAGAGTGATGGTTCTGAACTGGTTGATAGATTGGTTTTTGATCTCCAAAGCAAGCTGGATCGTATTATCAGTTGGGGGCAGCAGGCCATCGACTTGTGGATAGGTTATGATCGCCATGTTCATAAATTTATCCGAACTGCCATTGATATGGATAAAAACCGCATTTTTGCCCAGCGCCTCCGTCAGTCCATACAACACTATTTTGACAGCCCGTGGGCGTTGACCATCGCCAACGCGGAGCGTTTTCTGGATATGCGTGATGAAGAACTGACTCTGCGCAATGAAGAGGTAATGGGAGAATTACCGCCAGAAATGGAATACGAAGAGTTCAGTGAAATCAACGAACAATTGGCTGAAATGGTTGAACAGGCATTGGCGGTCTACCAACAGGCAAAACTCCCTTTGGATTTAGGAGCCATCCTGCGCGACTACCTTGTTCAGTATCCACGTAAACGCCACTTTGATGTAGCGCGTATTCTGGTGGATCAAGCAGTAAGGTTGGGCGTTGCGGAAGCGGATTTCTCTGGATTGCCAGCGGAATGGTTAGCGATTAATGATTACGGAGCCAAGGTGCAGGCACATGTCATCGACACATATTGAACAATTTATGCCAGTTAAACTGGTTCAGGCATTATCCAACGTCCTTTTTCCGGAATTAGACAGCCAGCTTCGTGCCGGTCGTCATATTAGTATGGATGATCTTGATAATCATGCTTTTCTGATGGATTTTCAGGAAGAGTTGGAAATGTTTTATGCGCGTTATAACGTCGAGTTAATCCGTGCACCCGAAGGTTTTTTCTACCTGCGTCCCCGTTCAACAACGTTGATCCCGCGATCTGTCTTGTCTGAATTGGACATGATGGTAGGTAAGATCTTGTGTTATCTCTATCTCAGCCCGGAGCGTCTGTCCAATCAGGGAATATTTACTTCTCAAGAATTGTATGAAGAGCTGCTGTCATTGGCTGATGAAAATAAGCTGATTAAATTAGTGAACCAACGTTCGACAGGTTCCGATCTGGATAAGCAGAAATTACAGGAAAAAGTACGCACTTCCCTAAACCGTTTACGCCGTCTGGGAATGGTTTACTTCCTGCAAAATGACAGCAGTAAATTTACGATTACTGAAGCCGTATTCCGCTTCGGTGCAGATGTACGCAGCGGTGATGACCCACGCGAGGCTCAATTGCGGATGATCCGTGATGGTGAAGCCATGTCGATCGAAAAGGAATCATCGCAGGAAGATAATGAACATGAAGAAGCATCAGAGCATTCAGCAGAAGGTGCGGAGGATGAACAGTCATGATTGAACGCGGTAAATTTCGCTCTCTGACGTTAGTTAACTGGAACGGCTTTTTTGCCAGAACGTTTGATCTTGACGAGCTTGTGACGACTTTATCCGGTGGTAATGGAGCGGGTAAATCCACGACGATGGCGGCATTTGTAACCGCTTTGATCCCGGATTTAACGTTACTTCACTTCCGCAATACCACTGAGGCAGGGGCAACCAGTGGTTCACGTGACAAAGGCTTGCACGGTAAACTGCGCGCTGGTGTTTGTTATTCCACGCTGGATGTTGTTAACTCCCGTCATCAAAGGATCATTACCGGGGTTCGTCTACAGCAAGTTGCCGGACGTGATCGTAAAGTGGATATCAAGCCATTTATGATTCAGGGTGTTCCTGCCTCTATTCAGCCAACACAACTTTTGACTGAAAATATTAACGAACGTCAGGCAAGAGTTCTGCCATTAAACGAACTGAAAGAGCGCCTTGATGAGATGGAAGGCGTTCAATTCAAACAGTTTAATTCGATTACGGATTACCACTCCCTGATGTTTGATTTGGGGGTAATCCCAAAACGCCTGCGCTCGGCAGGAGATCGCAGCAAGTTTTATCGCCTGATAGAAGCATCACTGTATGGTGGTATTTCCAGCGCCATTACACGTTCATTGCGTGATTATTTATTGCCGGAAAATAGTGGGGTCAGAAAAGCATTTCAGGATATGGAAGCCGCGTTGCGTGAAAACCGTATCACACTGGAAGCCATCCGCGTAACTCAATCTGATCGCGATCTATTCAAGCATCTCATTACAGAAGCAACGACTTATGTTTCTGCGGATTATATGCGTCATGCTAATGAACGTCGTGTTCATTTGGATGAAGCGTTGGCCTTGCGCAGTGAATTATTTGGCAGCCGCCGTCAGTTAATGGCTGAACAATATCGTCATGTCGAAATGGCACGGGAGTTGACGGAACAAAGCGACGCATCTTCTGATTTAGAAATAGATTATCAGGCTGCCAGCGATCATCTGAATTTGGTTCAGACTGCAATGCGTCAGCAGGAGAAAATCGATCGTTATCAATCAGATATTGAAGAGTTGACTTATCGGCTGGAAGAACAGAGTGAAGTCGTAGAAGAAGCGAAAGAGCTACAGGCAGAATATGAAGCTGTTTCTGAAGCGGCTGAACAGGAAGTTGATGAGTTGAAAAGCCAGCTTGCTGATTACCAGCAGGCTTTGGATGTCCAGCAAACCCGTGCGATTCAATATCAGCAGGCACTACAAGCATTAGAGCGTGCCCGTGAACTTTGCCAGCTTCCTGAGCTGTCAATAGACAATGCTGATGAGTGGCAGGAAACCTATCAGGCCGCAGTGCAACAGGCGACGGAAACTTTGCTGGCACTGGAACAGAAACTGAATGTCGCAGATGCGGCGCATAGTCAGTTCGAGCAAGCTTATCAACTGGTGAAAAACATTGTTGGTGAAGTGAGCCGTAGTGAAGCATGGCAAACCGCCCGTGAATTATTACGTAAATGGCCATCCCAACGCCATTTGGCTGAGCGTGTTCAGCCTTTACGTATCCAGTTGGCTGAATTGGAACAGCGCCTGAACAGTCAGAAAAATGCAGAGCGTTTGTTGGAAGAGTTCTGTAAGCGTCATAACCAACAATATCAGGCGGAAGATTTAGAAGCTTTACAGGGTGAATTAGAAGCACAGTCGGAAGAACTGAGCCTGAATGCCAGTGAAAGCGGTGAACGTCGTATACAGATGCGTCAGGAGTTTGAACAACTCAAGCAGAAGATCCAAGGATTAACCGCGCGCGCACCAGTATGGCTTGCGGCACAGGAAGCCCTGAATCAATTGTGTGAACAGAGTAATGAGACGCTTGAAAGCGGGCACGAAATTACTGAATACATGCAGCAATTGCTGGAACAAGAGCGTGAAATCACTGTTGAACGTGACGATGTAGCGGCACAGAAACGTGAACTTGAAAAACAAATTGAGCGCTTGAACCAGCCAAGTGGCGCAGAAGACGGGCGGTTGCTTGCATTGGCGGAGCGTTTCGGTGGTGTTTTGTTATCAGAAATTTATGATGACATTACCATTGATGATGCGCCTTATTTCTCTGCACTGTATGGTCCGGCACGTCATGCGATCGTCGTGCCTGATCTTTCATTAGTTCGCCCACATCTGGAAGCATTGGAAGATTGTCCGGAAGATCTCTATTTGATCGAGGGAGATCCCCAATCTTTCGATGACAGCGTATTCCATTTCGAAGAGCAGAAAAATGCGGTTCTGGTGAAATCATCCGAACGTCAGTGGCGTTACTCGCGTTATCCTGAAGTTCCGTTGTTTGGACGGGCAGCAAGAGAAAATCGTCTGGAAGCCCTCAGCCTTGAGCGCGATACGTTGGCAGAGCGCTATGCGACGCTTTCATTTGATGTTCAGAAAATTCAGCGTGCACACCAGGCGTTCAGCCGTTTTGTGGGCAAACATCTTTCTGTTGCGTTTGATGATGATCCGGAAGCGGAAATTCGCAGCCTGAATCAGCGCCGTATTGAACTGGAGCGTGAGTTATCCCAATTTGAAGCTCAAACTCAGCAACACCATCAGAAACTGACTCAAGCAAAAGAAAGCTTGTCAGTATTGAATCGCTTGATCCCACAAATCACGATCTTGCTGGATGAAACGCTGATTGATCGCGTGGAAACAGTCCGTGAAGAGATGGGTGAGGCGCAGGACGCAGCACGGTTCCTGCAACAGCATGGCAACGCCCTGACTAAACTTGAGCCGCTGGTTTCTGTTTTGCAAAGCGATCCACAGCAACATGAACAGTTGCAGAAAGACTATGAAACAGCGAAACACAGCCAGAATAAGGCCAAGCAGCAAGCCTTTGCCCTGACAGAAATCGTCCAGCGCCGTGCGCATTTCAGTTACAGTGATTCTGCCGGAATGCTCAGTGAAAATTCCGACCTGAACGACAAGCTGCGCCAGCGTCTTGAACATGCTGAATCTGATCGCAGTCGTGCGCGTGAACAATTGCGTCAGCAGCAATCACAATGTGCTCAGTTCAACCAAGTATTGGCATCTCTGAAAAGTTCTTATGACACTAAGCAGGATATGCTGAAAGAACTTGAGCAGGAGCTGAAAGATATCGGAGTTCAGGCCGATGCCAACGCAGAAAATCGCGCTCGTGAGCGTCGTGATCAGCTCCATGCTGCCTTGAGTACCAACCGTTCCCGCATTAACCAGCTTGAGAAACAAATCGCATTCTGTGAAGCGGAAATGGACAACCTCCAGAAGAAATTGCGCAAATCTGAGCGTGATTATTACCAGAAGCGTGAACAGGTAGTTTCTTCGAAAGCGGGCTGGTGTGCTGTAATGCGCATGGTGAAAGACAATGGGGTTGAGCGTCGTTTACATCGCCGTGAATTGGCCTATATGGATGGTGATGATTTACGTTCGATGTCGGATAAGGCATTGGGAGCATTGCGTCTGGCGGTAGCGGATAATGAACATTTGCGCGATGCGTTGCGTTTGTCTGAAGATCCGAAACGTCCTGAGCGTAAGATTCAATTCTTTGTTGCTGTTTACCAACATCTGCGCGAGCGCATCCGTCAGGATATTATTCGAACAGACGATCCGGTTGATGCCATTGAACAGATGGAAATTGAGCTGGCACGCCTGACCGAAGAGTTGACCGCTCGTGAGCAGAAACTGGCGATTAGCGCCAAGAGTGTAGCTAATATCATTCGTAAAACCATCCAACGTGAACAAAACCGCATTCGCATGCTGAACCAAGGGTTGCAGGCCGTTTCCTTTGGGCAGGTTGGCGGCGTGCGTCTGAATGTGAATGTACGTGAAAGCCACTCTCTCTTGTTGGATATTTTGTCTGAGCAACAGGAACAACATCAGGATCTGTTCAACAGTCAGCGTCTGACCTTCTCAGAAGCGATGGCGAAGCTCTATCAGCGTTTGAACCCGCAGATTGATATGGGGCAGCGCCTGCCTCAAACAATTGGTGAGGAATTGCTGGATTACCGTAATTACCTCGAACTGGATGTTGAGGTTAATCGTGGTTCGGATGGTTGGCTCAAAGCGGAAAGTGGTGCACTCTCTACCGGTGAAGCTATCGGTACGGGGATGTCTATTCTGGTTATGGTTGTACAGAGCTGGGAAGAAGAATCGTGTCGTTTACGTGGTAAAGATATCTCACCATGCCGTTTGTTGTTCCTTGACGAAGCCGCACGTTTGGATGCGAAATCAATCGCGACGTTGTTTGAACTGTGTGAACGCTTGCAGATGCAGTTAATTATTGCTGCCCCGGAAAACATCAGCCCAGAAAAAGGGACAACCTATAAACTGGTACGTAAGATCTTCAATAATCAGGAACATGTGCACGTTGTTGGGTTGCGTGGTTTTGGGCAGGATGCCCCGGCGACTGAGCAATTACAGTCACAGGCATTACAGCTACAAGAACTACAATCACAAGTACTACAGTCACAAACACAATCGATATTGGAAAAATAACTTCAATATTGTCAGATAACGCCTTTGGCAAGGAGGGATATTATGACCTCCTTGCCCTGATATACCCCTTATCTTTTTTCCCCTGTCTCTTATCTTAGTAGTAACTTTAATCAATTGTGCAGTGTGTCTCGTTTTCATGTGGTAATAACATTTATTATTTCATACCGTTATGATTAATATAGAAAGGAATAACGATGCGTAAAGTTACCCTGGCATTTAGTGCGATTGTACTTGCTTTTGGTTTAAACGGTATGGCACAGGCAAAAGTGTTTATGCCGGAGCAAATTGGCTCAGGAGTTACAGCAGCAGATTTGGCCCAACGTCAGGCGGTACATTGGGTATCTGTTGATCAAATCGAAAAAAGTCTGCAATCCCAACCTCCAATGGCCGTAGGATTTGATATTGATGATACAGTATTGTTTTCAAGCCCTGGTTTTTACCGCGGTAAATTGGAATACTCGCCGAATGACAATAGCTATCTGAAAAACCCGGAATTTTGGGAAAAGATGAATAATGAATGGGATAAATTCAGCATGCCAAAACAAATTGGCATTGAATTAGTTCAGATGCACTTGAAGCGGGGAGATGATATTTATTTCATTACCGGCCGTTCAAAAACTAAAACAGAAACGGTAACCAAATATTTGCAAGAAGATTTACATATTCCTGCTGACAAAATGAATGCTGTTATTTTTGCGGGGGATGAGCCAGGTAAAAATAATAAAATTAGTTGGATGAAAGATCATAAATTGAAAATTTATTATGGTGATGCAGATGCTGATATTGCCGCAGCCCGTGAGTTAAATATTCGTGGCATACGCATTTTGAGAGCATCAAATTCCTCTTACCAGCCTCTACCCAAAGCAGGCCGATTCGGAGAAGAAGTAGTCATTAAATCTGAGTATTAATCTGAAATTTCAAGATAATACATTCCAATTAAGGGCACTAATAGGTGCCTTTTTCCTTTTTAGAGCCAGTATAATCTAATTTATAATAGTGAAAATTTTCTTTTGCTTAGTGTAATTGAGTATGATTGGGTAGGCCCCCCTATCTTAAGAGGTAATTATGTATATAATTACTACTATTCTTTTCTGATAAAATAGGATTCCTGATAATTAGAATAAGTCATTGAATAGCTGTATGTATAATAAGGTGAGGTGAACTGTTATGGTGAAGAACCCGGTAAGGTTACTGAAAGTTTCTTTTATCTGTAGCGCATTGGCGGTATCAGAAGGAACCTTTGCAACTCAACAAAATGGCTCAGAATCAAGTGGTGTGCAACAATTAACAGGGGAAGCAAAAAAAGAGGTTTCGGTTGCTTTATCTGATAAGACTATTCCTATATCTCAGATTAATTTTATTAATGATAATCGAAAGCAGTTACAAAATTGGCTGCCGCAGCAAGTAAAACCGATATTTTTTGAGAGATTGGTAACGTTATATACTGCCAATAAAATGAAACCATTATGGACAGATAAAAAATCTATTCAGCAATTTGAAGATCAATTATTCGAAATATCGTTAGCTGGTTTTCAGCCTCAATTTGAAAAATGGTTAGTTCAACTTAACTCTCCTGAATTAAGTGATATTGGGCGTGATGTTATTTTATCCGATGCTATGTTAGGTTATCTCCATTTTATTAACGATGTTAAGAAAAAAGGAGATTCATGGTTATATAGCAAAACACCTTATAAAGTTGATTTACCGCCTTCTCATTTAATTGATAAATGGCAGCAGCATATCAAGGATCAGGATACTGAATCTTATATTACAACCTTATCACCCAACCATCCTATGTATGAAAATATGCGTAAGGAGATGTTGGCTCAATTAGCTGATAAGCAACCATGGACGGAGTTTTCGCTGAAAGGCACCCTAAGACCCGGGCAAAGTAGTGAAGGTGTTGTAGCATTAAGAAAAATATTGGTCCGGGCAGGTACGTTGGAGGCATCAGATGCCAAATCTGATAATAAGATTTACGGTAAAGAATTAATCGCTGCTGTAAAACGCTTTCAAACTCTACATGCTCTGTCAGCCGATGGTGTTATTGGCCAATCTACTAAGGTATGGTTAAATACGACGCCACAAATTCGTGCTCGCATTATGGCGTTAAATATACAGCGGTTACGAATTATCCCCGGAAATATTCCTACAGGTATTTTAGTTAATATTCCAAATTATTCGCTTTTTTATTATCTGGATGGAAAAGAAATATTAAATTCTAAAGTTGTAGTAGGTCGCCCTAGTCGCAAAACGCCCATTATGAGTAGTGAATTAAACAATGTAGTGATCAATCCACCATGGAATGTACCTACGAGTATGACACGAAAAGATATTGCACCAAGAGCGCAGCGTGACCCAAGTTATTTTCGTACTCGTGGTTATACCGTTTTTTCTAGTTGGGGTAATGATGCTAAAGTTATTGATCCTTCATCAATTAATTGGGAAGTAGTTACGCCGGGTAATTTTCCTTATCGTATAAGGCAAGCCCCCGGCCCAACTAATTCATTAGGGCGTTTCAAATTTAACATGCCAAATTCGGAAGCAATTTATTTACATGATACGCCAAATCAGGCTTCCTTTAGCCGGGAAATGAGAGCAATCAGTTCTGGTTGTGTGCGTGTCAATAAAGCGCCTGAATTAGCTAATATGTTATTAGGAGATGCTGGTTGGAATAAAGATAAGGTCAGCGGTTCATTGAAAAAATGGGAAACAAAGTATGTTAATATTCCCAAAAAAATTCCTGTCTTTCTTTATTATCAGACAGCTTGGGTTGATGATAAAGGAGTACCACAATACCGGGCTGATATCTACGGCTATGATGTGAATGCAAGACAACCATCTGGGATTTTACCCGAGATTTTGGCTGCCAGAAGTGATTTATGATTTTTGTCGTTATTAGTAACATGAAAAGCATAAATTTGATATTTATATCCATAAAATAACGGTGAAGGGAAAATATTTCCTTCACCGTTATTTTATGTTACTAATTCTTTTTTCAGGCTTTTTCTTACTATAAGGTTTTCTTAATGAATTACTTTTATCTACAATTAGTAAATTTCTAGGGTTCATACGAAAGAAATCTGTCAACAACACATCGTCATTAAAATTTCATCTATATTTAATATAATTTTAATTTTGTTAGATAGGTCACAATTATAGTTTGGTAAATTTACAGTAATATACAAAAATAATTGAAACTACTTTTTATTTGTTGATGTCTGATTAATTGGTTAAACTCCACTGATAATGTAATTTAGAAATTATTAATACATCATAGAATAGCAGGGCATTTTATCCATGAATGATATTGACCACGATCGCCGAAAGTGGCTCGGCGTAAGCGTGGCCGCGCTAGGGTTGGGTTTATTACCTCAACCTGCTTTGGCCGCATTGACAACACCGCGTCCTCGAATTTTACGCTTTGATAATCTGCATACCGGAGAAACACTCAAAGCTGAATTCTTTGATGGTCGCCGTTATAACAAATCAGAACTAGCCCGTTTGAATTATTTATTTCGCGATTTCCGTCAGAATAAGATCAAAACTATTGATCCGAAACTGTTTGATCAAATTTATTTATTACAGATGTTAATGGGAACAAATAAATCTGTTCAACTTGTTTCTGGTTACCGTTCATTGATGACAAATAATATACTGCGGCAAGCTAGCGGTGGGGTCGCAAAACACAGTTATCATACTCGCGGGCAGGCAATGGATTTCCATATTGATGGCGTTCAATTAGCGCATATTCGTAAGGCTGCACTGAAAATGCGGGCAGGGGGAGTTGGATTTTATCCAAAAAGTAATTTTATTCATATCGATACAGGCCCGGTCAGGACGTGGTAATCTTATTACTAAAAATGAGTCTTGATTGTGGAGTTAAACAATATAATGAAATACCACATTATCCCTGTCACGATGGCAATGCAAAATTGTACATTGATTTGGTGTGAAGAAACTCAGGAAGCAGCGATTGTTGATCCGGGCGGCAATGCCGAGCAACTTATCGCCGAAATAGAGCGCCGTGAACTGAAACTCACACAAATTTTGCTGACACATGGCCATTACGATCATGTGGGTGCTACCGTTGAAGTTGCCAACCATTTTGATGTACCTGTTTATGGGCCACATAAAGGGGATGCGTTTTGGATAGAAGGGTTGGAAATTCAATGTCAAATGTTTGGTGTTGAGCCATGTCCATCTTTCACGCCTGATCGTTGGTTAGATGAAGGGGATACATTGCAAGTTGGCAATGTTGAGTTATCCGTTTTGCATTGTCCGGGGCATACACCAGGGCATATCATCCTTGCTAATCATGCTGATAAATTAATCTCAATGGGAGATGTGTTGTTTAAAGGGAGTATTGGCCGTACTGATTTTCCCGGTGGAAATTATGATGAACTGATTCAATCTATTAAAGAAAAAGTACTGCCGTTAGGTGATGACTACCAATTCATTCCCGGTCATGGGCCGATGTCAACTTTAGGACACGAACGGAAAACCAATCCATTCTTGCAAGATTAATTGGAAACGTGTCAGCATCGTGTAAATATAAAAGCCGCTTTTTTTCAGCGGCTTTTTTGGAATAGATATCAGCTATTCAGATATAAATTAGATCACTGCAACAATAGCTTCACACAGAGGAACCATGTTTTCCAATGTCAAACCAGCTACATTGATACGACCAGAGCTAACCGCATAAACACCATATTCTTCACGCAGGCGATCAACTTGTTCTTTAGTTAAGCCGCTGAATGAGAACATACCATTTTGAGCGATGATAAAGCTGAAGTCTTGTTTTGCACCTTTTTCTTGCAAGGTGTTCACAAACAGTTGACGCATACGCTGAATGCGTTCGCGCATTGTTGCCAATTCCTGAACCCATTCTGCTTTCAGATCATCATTAGACAAAATTGTCGTAACAACGGAAGCACCATGTGCGGGTGGGTTAGAGTAGTTGGTGCGAACAATGGATTTCGCTTGGCTGAACGCTCTTTCTGCGGTATCGCTATCTGCTGCAACGATAGTGCAAGCACCAACGCGCTCATTATACAGACCGAAGTTTTTGGAGTAAGAGCTGGCTACGATCAGTTCATTATGGTTTTTGGTGAAGATACGCAAGCCTTCTGCATCTTCATCCAATCCCTTAGCAAAGCCTTGGTAAGCGAAGTCAAACACCGGCAACCAACCATTTGCAGCGGACAAATCCGCCAGTTTTTGCCACTGCTCAGCAGTTGGATCAATACCCGTTGGGTTATGGCAGCAACCGTGCAGCAAAACAACATCACCAGCTTGCGCTTCAGACAGACTTGCCAGCATGCCATCGAAATCCAAAGCATGTTTCTCTGCATTGTAATAGTTGTATTCGCGGATTTCCAAACCAGCACTGGAGAAAACACCTTTATGGTTTGGCCATGTTGGGTTGCTGATCCAAACACGTTTTGCATTGGTCTGTTTAGCAATAAAGTCAGCGGCAGTGCGCAGTGCGCCAGTTCCGCCTGGGCTTTGTACAGTACGGGCGCGTTTATCAGTGACGATAGGGTTGTTTTTACCGAATAACAGTTCCTGGGTGACACGACCAAATTCAGGTAACCCACTAATTGCCAGATAATTTTTGGTGGTTTCGTTTTCCAGCAGGAATTTTTCTGCTTTTTTAACGGTGGTCAGAACAGGGGTTTTACCGGTTTCGTCTTTATAGACGCCGATACCTAAATTGATTTTGTTTTCACGTGGATCCGCTTTAAAGCTATCGGCTAAACCAAGAATAGGGTCGGCAGGCGCTGCTGTGATTTTTTCAAACATTTTTTTGATTCCAAGACTCGGAGAGTTAAGCCCAAAGTAAATTATACGCCGCTCAGGGTAACCTTAAGGAACTCATTTGCCAACCACTTGTAGCAAAAAGAATAAAATCTTGTGAAGTAGTTTACGGAGTGAAGAAAAAAGATAATAAAAACAGTGGGATAAAACGTAAAAAGCAGCGCTCTAGCGCTGCTTTGCTGAGATAAATGTGTTTAACTTTTCGCTAAACAGTTTATCAGCAGTAATTTAGAACTGATAAGTCAGACCAACACCGAATACGTTACGAGCGTTTGTATCGCCCCCTTCGTTTTTGTCCAACAGGTTGATTTTGTAATCAACGTAGGTAGACAGGTTTTTGTTAAAGTAGTAGTAAGTACCTACAGAAACGTATTTAACCAGATCTGCGTTGAAACCTTTGGCACCGTCGTTACGTTCCAGATCCTTACCTTTGGATTGAACGTAAGCCAGAGATGGTTTCAGGCCTAAGTCAGAGAACAGATATTGTGCGGTCAGCTCGATGTTTTGAGTTTTATTAGCGATACCGTCAAAGTAATCCACTGCACCACGGTTGTATTCACGACCACCTTCACCTGGAGTCATGTTACGGGTTTCGCCGTACATAGCTGCCAAGTAGACATTGTTAGCATCGTATTTAGCACCGATGTTCCATGCTTCAGCGCGTTTACCGTAAGCATCAGATTGTTTCTGGCCTTTAGTACGTGCAGAGTTAGCGTAAGAACCACCAACAGTAATACCGTAACCTACGTTATAGGTAGCAGACAAACCGTAGCCATCTCCATTTGCTTTTTCAATGTTCGTACGTTTGTTTTTGGTGCGGTCACTGTTTTGGCCTTGGTATTGCAGAGCAAAGTTCAGACCATCAACCAGACCGAAGAAGTCAGTATTACGGTAAGTCAACAGGCCAGTAGAACGACCAGTCATGTAGTTGTCAGTGTGGGCCATGGAGTCACCACCAAAGATTGGCAGTACATCAGTCCATGCGTTAACATCATAGTTCACGCCGTAGTTACGACCGTAATCCAGTGAACCATAGTTAGCAAATTTCAGGCCAGCGAAAGCCAGACGAGTAGAAGTTTCTTGCTTACCTTCTTCAGTGTGTGCTTTCAGGTTGTATTCCCAACGACCAAAACCAGTCAGTTGGTCAGAGATCTGAGTTTCACCTTTGATGCCGATACGAGCATAAGAAGCATCACCGTCTTCACCGCTTCTTTTGTCTGCGATGTGATGACGAACGTCTACTTTACCGTACAGATCCAGTTTGTTGCCGTCTTTGTTAAAAATTTCAGCTGCGTTTGCTGTACCAGCAACCAGCAGAGCTGGGATTACCACTGCAAGAATATTGCGCTTCATTATTATTACCCTCATTGGTGTTATTCAGACACCTGCCACTGCCAGAAACAGAACACTAAAAAATTTTGGAACTATTTGTGGGTATCGAGTGTCTTATTAGTCGGCGACCAGTTTTCCATTGGTAATGAATTTTATCTACCCTCAAAATGCTACAAAAGCGCAAAATCGGTAACAAAGTGCAAATAGGTGTTTCAAAATGTAAATATCAGGGAACTTTTTTTGTGTGCTTTTTACCATAAAATAAAAAAAGCCAACTTTCGCTGGCTTTTCAGGGGATTGAATCTTGCTCGTTTATCAAGCTGATTCATTAGAAACTTGCATTTCTCGGTGTCCGTGGGAATGGAATAACGTCACGAACGTTGGATACTCCAGTCACATAAGCGACCAAACGTTCGAAGCCCAAACCGAAACCAGCATGAGGAACGGTGCCATAACGGCGTAGATCACGATACCACCAGTAATCTTCTTTATTCAGTCCCATTTCTTCCATACGCTGATCCAGCATATCCAGACGCTCTTCACGCTGAGAACCACCGATGATTTCACCAATGCCTGGCGCTAACACATCCATCGCTGCAACGGTTTTACCATCTTCGTTCATGCGCATATAGAAGGCTTTGATGTCTTTTGGATAGTTTTTCATGATCACTGGTGCTTCGAAGTGTTTCTCTGCCAAATAGCGCTCATGCTCTGATGCCAAATCCACGCCCCAGAAAACAGGGTTTTCAAATTTCTGGCCGCAATTTTCCAGAATTTCTATTGCATCGGTGTAATCCAATTGAATGAAATCTGAATCGACAAATTTCTCCAGACGAGTAATAACTTCGCTATCAACACGTTCTGCAAAGAAAGCCAAATCGTCAGCACGTTCTTCCAGAGCAGCCCTGAAAACATATTTCAGCATGTCTTCGGAGAGTTTGGCGATATCATTCAGATCGGCAAACGCCACTTCTGGCTCAACCATCCAAAATTCTGCCAAGTGGCGGCTGGTATTGGAGTTTTCTGCGCGGAAAGTTGGCCCAAAGGTATAAATTTTGCTCAGTGCACAGGCATAGGCTTCACCGT
This sequence comes from Xenorhabdus miraniensis, assembly GCF_002632615.1. Next base: position 27,724 of record NZ_NITZ01000010.1, on the reverse strand, counting down.
TTAACTGACCAGATACGGTCAGGAAAGCTTCGCGACCAAAGAAATCCTGGCTGAAATCCACGTCGCCTTTATCTGTACGTGGCAGGTTTTGCAGATCCAACGTGGAAACGCGGAACATCTCGCCGGCACCTTCAGTATCTGATGCGGTGATCAGCGGAGATGATACCCAGAAGAAGCCTTTTTCATGGAAAAAGCGGTGCAGGGCTTGTGCCAGTGTATGACGAACACGAGCAACTGCGCCGATCAAATTGGTGCGTGGACGAAGATGAGCAACTTCACGCAGGTATTCGATGCTGTGGCGTTTGGCCGCCATTGGATAGGTATCAGGATCATCAACCATGCCAACGACAACAACTTTAGTTGCCTGTAGTTCAAAAGATTGACCTTTACCTTGGGATTCAACCACTGTCCCTGTCACTTCTACAGAACAGCCTGTGGTTAAATGCAGCACTTCATCCTGATAATTAGGTAAATTATTATTAACGACAGCCTGTAATGGATTAAAGCAGGAACCGTCATAGACGGCGAGGAACGAGATACCAGCTTTAGAATCTCTCCTTGTACGTATCCAACCGCGAACGGTGACTTCGCTGTCAACCGGAACACGGCCTTGCAGTACATCGACTACAGGCGCTACGCTCATAAATTTCTCTCTTCTTTTATTAGTGAATTAGATAACTAGATAGATTTACCATAAATGCCCCAACTTCAGGGGCAGATCTTCTATCTTACTTGTCATCTCTCAGGAAACAAGAAGAAATTTCGGGTCTTAGCGAGGAAATAAGGGAAAAAGTGGCTTTTTACTTGCGTAACCAGCATGGAGCCGATTACGCAAGGAACAATCAGCCAGATTATACTGCTTTTTCTATATAAGGAATGTCAAACGCCCGGCGTAATCTATCGACAAATTCATCATCTTCACAGATCGTTTTTCCGGGGCTGTCAGAGAGTTTCGCTACCGGTTTGCCATTACATTCGACGAGCTTGATAACAATATTCAGTGGTTTTACACCTGGAATATTGCAGGTCAACCGTGTGCCAATACCGAAAATCACATTGATTCTCTTATGGAAATGGCGATATAGCGCTAATGCTTTTTGCAAATCCAGACTGTCAGAGAATACCAGTGTTTTCGTCATTGGATCGATGCCTAGTGACTGGTAGTGTGCTATCGCTTTTTCACCCCATTCAATAGGATCACCGGAATCATGACGCAGGCCTTGGTAAGCTGTCGCCAAGGGTTTGTCAAAGTCCCGCAGGAAAGCATCCATAGTGATACAATCTGTCAGAGCGATACCTAGTTGATTTGGATACTCATTCAGCCATGTTTGTAGCGCAGCTCGCTGACTATTAGCCAGGTCAGGGCTAATCTGCTGATGAGCCTGAAACCATTCATGAGCTTGTGTACCAAGCGGAGGAAGAGCAAGCTGCTCTGCCAGTTGATAGTTACTGGTTCCGGTTAAATAAGGGAAGCTATTTTTCAGCTCATTGATAATGGCATACTGTACTTCGTGTGAAAAGCGGCGACGAGTGCCAAAATCCATTAACTTAAAGCCGGACAGATCAATATCTTGTTCTTCTGCATCTTTGTGGAACAGCTCAATCAGTTTCCTAAGCTGAATGACCGCATCTTCTGGTTTTACTCCAGGTGAGCGATGGCGATGGACTAATTCGCTGATGAGGGCAAGTAAAGGCACTTCCCACAGGATAACTTCGTGCCATGGACCGGAAATGCGGATGGCCAATTGCCCTTTATGGGTAACAGAAACGTCTACTTGTTTAGGGTTAAAGCGGAATGTTTTGAACCAGTTCAGGTAATCCTCTTTAAAGAACGGGAGTCGAGAGAGATAATCGAATTCGCGTTCTGTTAATCTTAAATCAGCCATCATATTAATTTGATGGCGCAACGCCTCGGCGTATTCTCCGAGCAGCTCATCACCACGGCAACGAAATTCTGCAACAACAGGAATATTGTTGTAATGGTGGTACACTGCTTGCTGCATATGAAATTTATAAGCATCTGTATCAAGCAGTGATTTGATAATCGGGGTAGCGTCTAAAGTCATGGCGCGTCAGGCATCCTCGCGGAGCATATTCGTGTCTGCTAAATCGATAAAGTCGGGAGAGTATACCGTGATTATTGGGTTATTGAAGCTATGTCGCTGCATATATTTTCCCGAATCTAAAGATTAAGGTTAATCCATTTATAGATAATATCATGTTAAATGAGATATGAGATGACAATTCGCACGAAAGTACTAATATGCTGACTACATCATTTATACCTTTATTTAATAAGTTATTAACATTCAGAAAAAGAGATTTATTGATTGAAATGATGGTTTCTCTATGGTTGCGTTAGCGATTGGAAAGTTTCTATGGAAACACAATATGCCAGGCGCTTTGTAGCTAAGGTTATACAAATGTTATCAAATATGCCTGTTAAAAATAATGGAAAAGGTTCCCTATGACACAACAGCGACTCGTAAAACACCGTCTGGATTACAGAAAACCAGATTATACAATTACCGACATTGATCTCGATTTTGAGTTGAATACAGATAAAACCACGGTAACGGCAATCAGTCAGGTAAAACGTCTGGCTAATGATATTGCTCCATTGATTCTGGATGGAGAAAATCTCACGTTAAAAAGTATCTACATAGATGATAAAGCGTGGGAACATTATCAGGAACAGGATGGTAAGCTGTTGATTGAGCAGCTACCAGCCCAGTTTACCTTGAAGATTGTGAATGAAATTAGCCCATCGGCAAATACAGCGCTTGAAGGCTTATATGTCTCCGGAGATGCCTTGTGCACCCAATGTGAGGCCGAAGGATTCCGTCACATCACTTATTATTTGGATCGTCCAGATGTTCTTGCTTGCTTTACTACTCGCATTACAGCAGATAAAGCCAAATACCCCTTCTTGCTTTCCAATGGCAACCGCATTGAACAGGGAGAATTGGATGATGGCCGCCACTGGGTGAAATGGCAAGATCCATTCCCAAAACCGGCTTATCTATTTGCGTTGGTGGCAGGCGATTTTGATGTCCTGCGGGACACATTTGTAACCCGCAGTGGCCGTGAAGTTGCACTGGAACTGTTTGTTGACCGGGGTAATTTAGATCGTGCTGACTGGGCCATGACATCGCTGAAAAATTCGATGAAGTGGGATGAAACCCGCTTTGGTTTGGAGTACGACCTTGATATCTATATGATCGTTGCCGTTGATTTCTTCAATATGGGCGCAATGGAAAACAAGGGACTGAACATCTTCAATTCCAAATATGTTCTGGCAAAAACGGAAACCGCGACTGACAACGATTACCTTGCCATTGAGGCCGTCATTGGACATGAATATTTCCATAACTGGACAGGAAACCGCATTACATGTCGTGACTGGTTCCAGTTAAGCCTGAAAGAAGGGCTGACCGTATTCCGTGATCAAGAGTTCAGTTCTGATTTGGGCTCTCGTTCGGTTAACCGTATCAATAACGTGCGTGTTATGCGTGCTGCGCAGTTCGCTGAAGATGCCAGCCCGATGGCTCATCCTATCCGTCCCGATCAGGTGATGGAAATGAATAACTTCTATACGTTGACCGTCTATGAAAAAGGTTCGGAAGTGATTCGGATGATCCACACTTTGTTGGGTGAAGAACAATTTCAGGCGGGTATGCAGCTTTATATCCACCGTCATGATGGTAGTGCTGCAACCTGTGATGATTTTGTTCAGGCAATGGAAGATGCCTCAAACGTTGATTTGACACTCTTCCGCCGTTGGTATAGTCAATCAGGAACACCTGTGCTGACTGTCCGCGACGAATACGATGCAGAAAAACAGCAATATGTTCTGCATGTCAATCAAATGACACCACCAACGCTGGATCAGAAAGAGAAATTGCCACTGCATATTCCCCTGGACATTGAGCTTTATGATGAACAAGGAAGGGTAATCCCGCTGCGTCGTGATGGTCAGCCTGTGCATCATGTTCTGAATGTCATTCATGCAGAACAAGCATTTATATTTGATGATGTTCCATCACGCCCTGTTCCTTCTTTACTGCGTGAATTCTCTGCTCCAGTAAAATTGGATTATCCATATAGCGATGAGCAACTTTCATTCTTGATGAAACATGCACGTAACGAATTCTCTCGTTGGGATGCGGCGCAGGCATTGTTAACCAACTATGTGAAGCTGAATGTTGCCCGAAATCAAAAATCTCAGGCACTGGAATTGCCTATACATGTCATTGATGCTTTCCGTGCTGTATTGCTGGATAAAGAGATTGATCCGGCCTTGGCTGCATTGATCCTGACTTTGCCGTCTGAAAATGAAATAGCAGAACTGTTTACGGTTGTCGATCCTAAAGCCATCCATGATGTCATTGGTGCTATGACGAAGGCGCTGGCTAATGAAATGGCAGATGAGCTTACTGCGGTTTATCACAGCCTCCATGCAGGTGCATACCGTGTGGATCATCAGGATATTGCGAAACGCGATTTACGTAATACCTGCCTCTACTATTTGGCCTTTATTGATAACAAAGAACTGGCTGATAAATTAGTGGCAACACAATATTATCAGGCTGATAACATGACTGACAGTATTGCTGCCTTGTCTGCGGCAGTATCTGCTGAATTGCCTTGCAGTTATCAATTAATGGATGAATTTGATCAACGTTGGCATCAGAATGGTTTGGTCATGGATAAATGGTTCAGACTGCAAGCAACCAATCCGGCCTTTGATGCGCTTGATAAAGTACGTGGCTTGATGAAGCATCGTTCTTTCAGTTTGAGCAATCCAAACCGTGTTTATTCACTGTTGAGAACATTCTTTACCAGTAATCCTGTGGCTTTCCATGCTGAAGATGGCAGTGGTTATCAGTTCCTGGTGGAAGTATTGACTGATCTGAACAGCCGAAACCCTCAAGTAGCATCAAGTTTGATTAATCCATTGATTCGTCTGAAACGTTACGATGAGAAACGTCAGGTCTTGATGCGTGCGGCACTGGAACAGTTGAAAGGATTAGAAAACTTGTCTGGTGATTTGTTCGAAAAAATTACCAAGGCACTTGAAAGTTAATATGTGATATATCCTCCGGTGGTCGCCGGAGGATATTGACCTGAATTTCTTCAATATCCCCCATACCAATCGTCTGGCAAATCTGGAATATTTTGAGACTGATTATTTACCTCCACCAAAATAATCAACTCAGATAAAAGAGAAGGAATGATATGCTTTTGCCGATAAAGAGAAGGCTTTTTTGTTTATGCAGATAATGGTAAATTAGCGGTTTTTGCCAGTCACGATAAAGCAGCAATCATATATGTATGGGATTGTGCATAACCCAAAATATATAATTGACAGCTCCTGTATAAAAAACAATAGGTTAATCTAAATGTGTTATTCTCTGGTACGGAAGGCATTGTTCCAGCTTGATCCTGAACAAGCACATGAGCTTACTTTCCGTCAGCTCAAGCGCGTCACCGGTACTCCTTTCGAATTTCTTATCCGCCAATCAGTTGCTACTAAGCCCGTTACTTGTATGGGGCTGTCGTTCAAAAATCCATTAGGTCTCGCCGCTGGCCTTGATAAAAATGGTGATTGTATTGATTCCTTTGGGGCAATGGGCTTCGGTTTTGTTGAAATTGGCACAGTGACTCCACGCCCACAAGCGGGAAATGATAAACCAAGATTATTTCGTGTAGTTGAAGCAGAAGGGATCATCAACCGGATGGGGTTTAATAACCTTGGGGTGGATAATCTGGTTGAGAATGTTAAACGGGCAAAATACGACGGGATTATCGGGATCAATATTGGCAAAAATAAAGATACCCCAGTAGAGAATGGAAAAGACGATTATTTAATTTGCATGGATAAGGTTTATCCGCATGCAGGTTATATCACTATCAATATTTCTTCTCCCAATACCCCCGGTCTGAGAACCTTGCAATATGGGGAAGCGCTGGACGATCTCTTATCTGCGATTAAAAATAAGCAAGGAGAGCTTCAACAGAAGTTCCAAAAATATGTGCCTGTTGCTGTAAAAATTTCTCCAGATCTTTCAGAAGAGGAATTAATTAAAATCGCTGATAGTTTAATGCGTCATCAGATTGATGGTGTTATTGCAACTAATACAACATTGGATAGAAAGATTATTGAAGGATTGAACCACTGCCAGCAAACGGGCGGATTAAGCGGTCGTCCTGTTCAATTACGTAGTACAGAGATTATTCGACGCCTTTCTCAAGAATTAAAAGGTGAAATACCGATTATTGGTGTTGGTGGAATTGATTCGCTTGTTGCTGCCAGAGAGAAAATGGAAGCGGGTGCTTCATTGATTCAAATATATTCTGGTTTTATCTATAAAGGGCCAAAACTCATCAAAGATATAGTTAACCATATCTGAATATTTGCCGCGATTCGGGGTTGGGGGTTTATTTCTGCTCCCAACTCGTCTATATTTTGTCTAACAGCTTAAATCTTTATTATTTCTTTTGAATTTTCATTTCAGTAGTGATGTTTATTTTTAACCAAAAAAGCTATTGTGAGTATAAAGGGTAATCAATGAAAATTAGACCTGATGATCAGTGGCGCTGGTATTTCGATCATGAGCATAGTCGTGTCATGCTCGATCTTGCTAATGGCATGGTGTTTCGTTCTCATTTTTCTGCCAAAATGTTGACCGACTATGCAATGACAATGAAAGAAATGTCTTTCTCTGTTGACGATGCTGCGCTTTATTATGCTTTCGAAGAACATTCGCGTCATATTAATATTGCCCCAGCGCTCAGAGCTGAACTGGCTCTGAATGGGGTGGTCGCATTCCGCTTTATGAAACCACAAATGCCCAGAAGCTGGCATTTCTCCCATTTTTCTTTAGTGGAAAAACCTGAACAGGGTGAAATTGTTCAACTTCGTTTACAGGACAGTGACACTGAAGCACTCTTTATGGTGGTGGAAGTCGGTGACAATGCTAGTTTATGTTTATTAGCACAGCAAAAATTGGAACTGAATGATCGTGTGATGAGTTTTTGTGATGCGATTAAGGTAATGAACGATCGCTTGCTACCTTATATTGAATCAACTCAGGTGTCGGTATATAACAGGGCGATTTAATTTCATTCAGTTGTAGAATATATAACTCAATTAATTATACCTTATCAGGTATATTTATAACGTCATTTATCTGAATGAATTTGCTTCCGGAAAATTTTCCAACTGAAATTTAAAATAAAAATATAATTAAAATTAGCAAGATAGGGATAAAAAGTCAGACAGATGATTTTATTCATACTGCCTGATTTAGATATTATCACTATATATTATTAATAATTAGTTTAATTCAATCACTAAATCACTTTGGGGAATACAACTACATGCCAGAATTTTTCCATCGTCTTTGATGGATGTTGATTTTAATGGCTGTACATCCCCTTTAAGCAGGGACAGCTTACAGGAACCACAAATACCGGCACGACATGAATAAGGAACTCTAATACCCTGGTTTTCGAGCTGTTCTAGAATTATTTGTTGATTGTTTCCTATAAAACGCTGCCCATTGAATTCAATAGAAATAGATTGCTCAGCAATTTTCTGTATATTTAAATCATTCGCTTGCTCACCGCTGCCATATTCACGCGGGGTTTTCTTTTCTAAAATGGTGACACGATCGCCGACGCGAATAATGCCGCTATTACGGGCAATGGCATTCTGCCCAAAATCGACAGCTCCATTTTCTTTGGCGGTTCTAAAAGACTGTAATGTTGCCAGTGGCTCACCTTTAGGATTTTTACGACCTTTTTCAGGACTGACCGTTGTCAAAATACAACGGCTGCACGGTTTGGGAAGGTCGAAAATAACATCGCCAATTTGGATGACTTTCCAACTATCTTCTTCAAAAGGCGCAGCACCTGTGACAATCATATTGGCACGAAACTGCTCTATTTTAATACTTGCGGGACAGCGTTGTTGTAAAGTATGAAAAGAGGCTTCATTGATAATTAAATAGGGGTAACCATCCGCGAATGATAGAGAAATATCCGGGAATTTCTTGACCCTTCGGGTGAGTTCCTCGCTTAGCCAGCGGAGTTGCACGGGGGTATCAAAAAAACCACTTAACCAAGTGTTGATCAGATCCGGGGCAACTAAAGCAGTAAAATGAGTCCCCCAAACTTCGGTGGGTAAACGCTCTTCTTTAAAATCAGTATAAAGTACAGTTGCACTTTCTCCGTTCGGTGCCTGTAGATAAAGACCGTTATGGAGCATTGTTGGCGTAAACAGCAACAGTTGTGGATATTGGCGGCCAGTAATAAAAGTACCATCCGTTGTGGTTATCATAAAGTTGCGATCAAACGTAAGGCCACTTTCATTGACGAGGGAATGTGAAAGTTGCAATCCACGCATAGACTTGACGGGATAAGTATAGAGGCGCGACAAAGTTATCATCCATTATCTCCAGAACATTTTTATTTTTTTATCGAATAAGCAACTTTATGACATGTCGTCGGTATTGGCTATAATGTGCCACAATTTTTTGTATTGAACTTTTGTGGTGATTAATAAAATGAACTCTCTCTTTGCCAGCACGGCACGTGGACTGGAAGAACTGTTAAAAAACGAACTGGAAATGCTGGGAGCGCAATCCTGCAAGATTGCCCAAGGCGGGGTTCATTTTCAGGGTGATGATCGGGTGATGTATAAAAGCCTGCTGTGGAGCAGGCTGGCATCTCGTATCATGATGCCGCTTAATGAGTTCAAGGTTTATAGTGACTTAGATCTGTACCTTGGTGTCCAATCGATCGATTGGAGTGAAATTTTCTCGGTCGATAGCACGTTTTCCGTGCATTTCAGCGGCACAAATGAAGAAATCAGAAATACACAATATGGCGCATTGAAAGTCAAAGATGCCATTGTTGACAGTTTTGTACGTAAAATAAAGCAGCGTCCTGATGTTGCAAAACAACAACCTGATGTCCGTGTCCATGTCTTCTTGAATAAAGAAAAAGCGACGGTTTCACTTGACCTAAGTGGAGACAGTTTGCATATCCGTGGTTATCGTGATCTGGCAGGGCAAGCGCCACTAAAAGAAAACCTTGCGGCAGCAATTATTTTGCGTTCTGGCTGGAACGTAGGAACGCCAATGATTGATCCAATGTGTGGTTCAGGCACATTGTTAATAGAAGCCGCTATGATGGCGGCAGATTGTGCACCAGGTTTACATCGCAAATATTGGGGATTCACTTCATGGCTGAAATTCGATGAAACTATCTGGCGTGAAGTGACCACAGAAGCACAAGTACGTTTCCGTAAAGGATTACAGGAAACCACTTCCCGCTTTTTCGGAACAGATATTGATCGCCGTGTCATGGATATGGCTCGTTCAAATGCACGCAGGGCAGGAGTATCCCAACTTATCCAGTTCCAGCAGGGAGATGCCAGCAAGCTGGAAAATCCATTGCCAGAAGGGGTTACGGGAACGATACTGAGCAACCCGCCTTATGGTGAACGCCTTGAAAGTGAGCCTGCGTTGATTGCACTGCATAGTGTATTTGGCCGCGTAATGAAAAACCGCTTCCCCGGCTGGCGCTTATCACTATTCAGCGCTTCGCCAGAACTGTTGAGCTGCTTGCAGTTACGTGCAGAACGAGAGTTCAAGGCGAAAAATGGCCCGCTGGATTGTATCCAGAAGAATTATCAATTGTCGGATAAACCACAGTCTTTGGATGTTGGTATTGCTGAAGATTACGCAAACCGTTTGCGTAAAAATGAGAAAAAACTCAGTAAATGGGCCAAACAGCAAGGTATTGATTGCTATCGGTTATATGATGCCGACTTACCGGAATACAATGTTGCAGTTGATCGCTATGCGGATAAAGTCATTGTTCAAGAATATGCGCCCCCGAAATCTGTGGATGCGAATAAAGCGCGCCAACGTTTATTTGATGTCATCAGTGCAACAATGAATGTGCTTGGCCTGTCATCCAGCCAGCTGATCCTGAAAACGCGTCAACGTCAGAAAGGCAATAGCCAATATGAAAAGATGGCCGAAAAGAAAGAGTTCTTTTTGGTTAATGAATATGGGGCAAAATTCTGGGTTAACTTGACCGATTATCTGGATACGGGCTTATTCCTTGATCACCGCATTGCCCGCCGAAAATTAGGGGAAATGAGCCAGGATAAAGATTTCCTCAATTTATTTGCTTATACCGGTTCGGCGACGGTTCACGCAGGATTGGGCGGAGCTCGCTCGACAACCACCGTAGATATGTCCCGTACTTATCTTGAATGGGCAGAGAAAAATTTACAGGCAAATGGCTTAGCTGGACGTCAGCATCGTTTAATTCAGGCTGATTGTCTGGGATGGTTGGCACAAACGCGTGAACAATTCGATTTGATCTTTATTGATCCTCCAACATTCTCCAACTCCAAACGAATGGAAGACACTTTTGATGTTCAGCGTGATCACATCGCATTAATGAAGCAATTAAAACGCCTGTTACGTCGTGGTGGGACTTTGATGTTTTCCAATAATAAACGGGGATTCAAAATGGATTTTGCCGAATTGGAGAAATTAGGATTGGTTGCAGACGAAATAACAGAAAAAACGTTATCTCAGGATTTTGCCCGTAACCGTCAGATTCATAATTGCTGGTTGCTACGCCACGCTGGCGAGGAAAAATAATATTATGTCATTGATTAGTTTATCCGGTGCTTGGTTGTCTTTTAGTGATGCACCGTTATTGGATAATGCTGAACTGCATATAGAAGACAATGAAAGAGTGTGTCTGGTCGGGCGTAATGGTGCGGGAAAATCGACACTGTTACGCGTGCTGGCGAAAGAGCAGCCTTTGGATGACGGGTTGGTTATCTATGAACAGGATTTGATTGTTGCCCGCTTACAGCAAGACCCGCCCCGCGATGTAGAAGGCACGGTATTTGATTTTGTTGCCGAAGGGGTAAAAGAGCAGGCTGAATATATTAAAGCGTTCCACCATGCTTCACGCTTGGTGGAAACCGATCCGAGTGAAAAGAATCTCAACCGCCTTGCAGAATTACAGGAGGTGCTGGATATTCAGGGGCTTTGGTCACTGGATAGCCGGATTAGCGATGTATTGAAACAATTGTCCTTACCCGCAGACGCGAAATTATCTTCACTGTCCGGTGGTTGGTTGCGTAAGGCTGCATTGGGCAGGGCGCTGGTTTGTTCGCCAAGAGTGTTATTTCTGGATGAACCGACCAACCACCTTGATATTGACACGATCGAATGGTTGGAAAATTTCCTGAAAGATTTCAACGGAAGTCTTGTTTTCATTTCCCATGACCGGTCATTCATTCGCAACATGGCGACACGCATTATCGATCTGGATCGTGGAAAATTGACATCATGGCCAGGAAACTACGATAAGTACCTTGAAGGCAAAGAAGAAGCGTTGCGGGTTGAAGAATTACAAAATGCCGAATTTGACAAAAAACTGGCGCAGGAAGAAGTTTGGATCCGGCAGGGTATTAAAGCACGACGTACCCGTAATGAAGGCCGTGTAAGGGCATTGAAAGCGTTGCGTGTAGAGCGCTCTGAACGTCGCAATGTTATGGGCGCGGCGAAAATGCAGGTCGAAGAAGCGACGCGTTCCGGTAAGATCGTGTTTGAAATGGAAAATGTAAATTACCAGATTGGTGATAAAACATTAGTTAAAAACTTCTCGGCTCAGGTTCAGCGTGGCGACAAGATTGCATTAGTGGGGCCAAACGGCTGCGGTAAAACAACACTATTGAAACTGATGCTGGGCGATTTGTCGGCAGACAGTGGGCGCATTCATTGTGGTACAAAACTTGAAGTCGCTTACTTTGATCAACATCGTGCGGCGCTGGATCCTGATAAAACCGTCATGGATAACCTTGCTGAAGGTAAACAGGAAGTGATGGTTAACGGTCGCTCCCGCCATGTACTGGGTTATTTGCAAGATTTCCTTTTCCATCCCAAACGAGCCATGACGCCCGTGCGGGCACTTTCTGGTGGTGAACGCAATCGTCTGTTGCTGGCACGTCTCTTCCTGAAACCAAGCAACTTACTGATTCTTGATGAACCGACCAATGACCTTGATGTTGAAACATTGGAACTACTCGAAGAACTGGTTGATGGTTATACCGGAACCGTGATTCTGGTGAGCCATGATCGTCAATTTGTTGATAACTCAGTCACTGAATGCTGGATTTTTGAAGGTGACGGTGAAATCAACAATTATGTGGGAGGTTATTACGATGCTCAACAACAACGAGAGCAGAGTATTTCCTTGCGCCAGATCGCAGAGAAAAAGGTCAGTGTTGAAACTAAGGTTGTAAAACCGAAAGATACCTCGAAAAAGACCAACAATAAGATAAGCTACCATTTACGGCGTGAGTTAGAACAACTACCATCATTATTAGAAAAGTTAGAAGAAGAAATAGAGAAACTGCAATCTCAGGTCAGTGATGCTGAATTCTTCAACCAATCACACGAAATTACCCAAAATGTTCTGAATGAATTGGCAAATAAAGAACAGGAATTGGAAAAAGCTTTTGATCGTTGGCAGGAATTAGAAATGATGAAAAATGGATGATAGCTGCTGCATAAAAAAACCATGTAGGCTTTGCTAAAGGAGAAATGCTTTGTGTTCCAATAACCATCAGTATGACAAGCTGGTTCTTTGTCCCCAGTGTGACATGCTGGTGGCTGTGCCTGATTTGGAACAAGGAAAAAAAGCTGTTTGCCCTCGATGTAGTACTTTGCTGACAGCAAAGTGGAAAGAGCCACGCAATCAGCCAACAGGCTATGCAATAAGTGCATTAATGATGCTCTTTCTTGCATGCCTGTTTCCTTTTGTCAGCATGAGTGTCGCGGGGATTGTCAGTGAAATCACACTGACTCAGATCCCCAAGGTAATGTATAGTGAAGACTATTCAAGCATGGCCGTGTTTTTCCTGATCTTTGTTCAGCTTGTGCCGGCATTCTGCATGGTTGCCATTATTCTTTTATGCCAACACGTCAGGATGGTGCGCCGTTTGAAAATAGAACTGGCACGTATCCTGTTTAAGATGAAAACATGGTGTATGGCAGAAATTTTCCTTGCGGGAGTGCTGGTGAGCTTTGTTAAGCTCATGGCATATGGTGAAGTTAATATCGGTTTGAGTTTCCTGCCTTATTGCCTTTTTTGCCTGTTTCAGGTCAGGGCTTTTCAGTGCCTTGACAGACATTGGTTTTGGAATGAAATAGAACCAGCTCCTGCAATTTGCCAACCTTTACAGGCCGGGAAACCTGGTCTGGTGCAGGGAGTCAGGTTGTGTCAATGTTGTACCGCCATTTTGCCTGCCCAGCAATCCGAATGCCCACGTTGCCACACAAAGGGGCATGCCCGCCGCCGCCATAGCCTTCAGTACACAATGGCGTTACTGATTACATCAGTCATACTTTATATTCCGGCGAATGTTCTGCCAATCATGGTGACTCAGGCATTGGGGAGCCACATCAACTCCAACATTCTGGAAGGGATTATTTTACTTTGGAGTTCGGGTTCTTACCCTGTTGCGTTAGTCATTTTTATTGCCAGCATCATGGTGCCCTTATTGAAAATGCTGGCCATTAGTTGGTTATGTTGGGATGCAAAGAGCCAAAGTAGCCATGATTCTGAAACAATGCATTTTATTTATGAAATGGTGGAATTTGTTGGTCGTTGGTCCATGATTGATGTATTCGTTATTGCCGTATTATCGGCGCTGGTTCGTATGGGACAGCTAATGAGTATCTATCCTGCTACAGGGGCAGTGCTGTTTGCTCTGGTTGTTATCCTGACGATGTTTGCGTCAATAACATTCGATCCACGTTTAACTTGGGATAAAGCCAATAGTAAATTTGCTTTACATGACAATGAGGAGTCGTAAGGTGACGGATAAAGAAGAAGATCTGGCTCAGGCCAGGATCAGCAAACTCAAGAGTTGGTCACCTGTATGGATAGTACCAATTATCACTGTGCTTATCGGTGCTTGGATACTGTTTTACCATTTCAGCCATCAAGGGCCTGAAGTGATATTGATTACGTCTAACGCAGAAGGCATTGAGGCGGGAAAAACGAAAATTAAAAGCCGCAGCGTGGACGTTGGTGTCGTTGAAAAAGTTTCATTAAGCGATAATTTGGGGCAGGTGATCATTAAAGCTCGTTTGAATGATGGCATGGAGCGGCTTTTACACAAAGATACTGCATTTTGGGTTGTAAAACCTCAGATTGGGCGTGAAGGTGTTTCTGGCCTGAGTACATTGCTGTCAGGCGTATTTATTGAATTACAACCTGGTACACAAGGCGGCGAGGAAAAAAAATTCTCACTGCTTGATTCACCGCCACTTGCTTCCCCTGATGCAAAAGGGATTCGTATTATACTGACAAGTGAAAAAGCAGGGCGGCTCTCTCCCGGTGATCCGGTGTTATTTAGGGGATACCGTGTAGGCTCAGTTGAAGCTGGTACTTTTGATCCGACTTCTCGGTTAGTTCGCTACCAAATTTTCGTTAATGCACCTTATGACGGTTTATTGACAACCAATGTCAGGTTTTGGAAAGACAGTGGTGTAGCGTTTGATATGTCATCACAAGGTATACGGGTTGACGTTGCCTCATTATCAACTTTGCTTGGCGGTGGTGTCAGTTTTGATGTACCGACGGGTTGGGGATTGGGCAACCCTGTCAAAGAAAAAGAAGTCTTTAAACTTTATGACAATGAGAAAAATATCCAAAACTCACTTTATACAGAGCATAAGGGCTTTTTGTTATTTTTCTCTGACTCAGTGCGTGGTTTACAGTCGGGAGCGCCTGTTGAGTTTCGTGGTATCCGAGTGGGAACCGTAGTAAAAGTTCCTTTTTATACCGAGAGTATTAAACAGCGTGTCGATAGTGATTTTCGAATTCCTGTATTGATTCACATAGAGCCGGGACGTTTCAAAAAAGAGCTGGGAGATGGATTCGATACAGACAAGGAACTGAAAGAAATTATTGAACGAGGTTTGAGAGCTTCCTTAAAATCGGGCAATTTATTGACAGGCGCGCTGTTTATTGACCTGAATTTTTATCCTGATGAAAAAGTCTGGGAAAATCCACATAAAGTTGCTGGTTATGACGTTCTGCCTACAGTAAGTGGTGGCTTGGCACAAATTCAACAAAAAGTCATTACGGCGCTGGATAAGATCAATAATATGCCGATTGAATCGGTATTTATTCAGGCAACGCGAACACTCGAAGAAAGCCAGAAAACGATTAAAACTGCGCAAAAAACAATGGATGAATTAAACCGCATTCTTGCGAGTAAAGAAGCACAGGGGCTTCCTAAAGATATCCAAAATACGCTGCATGAGTTAAATCGTAGTATGCAGGGCATTCAGCCTGGTTCTCCGGCTTATAACAAGTTGGTTGACAATATGCAGCGGCTGGATCAAGTAATGCGTGAATTGCAGCCTGTCTTGAAGACACTGAATAATAAGAGCAATGCGTTGGTATTTGAAGCGGAAGCGATAAAAGATCCTGAACCTAAAAAGGCACCTAAGTAATGAAAAAATTGATTCCAAAATTGGCATTTTTTATCTCTGTCAGTGTTTTTGTTGTTGGAAGTCTGTTTATTTCAGGATGCAGCGGCAGTCAGCCACAAAAAACGTATTACCAACTGCCCGTTTTAGCTGATTCATCATCGGAAAAGCCAGTCTCTTCGGGAAACTTATCATCACAGGAGAATAAGCTGGGAGCTAAACATGAACGGCAACTATGGATAAAAGACGTTAATCTTTCTGACTACCTTGCTGCACCCGGAATTGCGTATCAAACCGGAGAGGTCAGCTATATCAACGCATCAAATCATTTGTGGGCCAGCCCATTACAACAGCAGTTAAAGCACATTCTGATTTCTGAATTGAGCGCGACATTCCCGCATCGTTTGGTTTCTGGACAAGAACTGGAAAAAGATGCAGATGCGTTAGATATCACAATAACTGCTTTTCATGGGCGATATGATGGGCGGGTATTGATTGAGGGATACTGGGTATTGTCTAACCCGGATAATGTAACCAAACGACCATTTAATCTCGAATTGAAACAGGAAAAAGATGGTTATTCTGAATTAGTTCTTACATTAGCAAAAGGCTACAACCAGTTGACTAAATCCATTGCCAGGCAGATAGCCTCTCAACGTTAACTGAGTAGTGCAAATATTTTATTATGATAATTTATGATTATCTTTCTATTCATTTAATATAAAGGTATCACTAGAACCAATTGAATAAAAACGATCGGCGTTTCATCTTCATGGTAACAAATGAGGAAATAAGGCATGAAAAGACAAAAAAGAGACCGTTTAGCAAGAGCGCTTTCCAGAGGCTATCAGGCTGGTATTTTGGGACGACCGCGGGAGAATTGTCCTTATCATTCATTGGATGCTCGTTCGTATTGGTTGGGGGGATGGCGTCAGGCGAAAGAAGATCGCGTTTGATGGCAAATAAATCTATTGGTATTAAATGAGAAATTCACCTCCGCGATGGCGGAGGTGTTCAGCATCGGAGAAAAAAGTTAGTTACCAAAGCGGGATCATTAAAAGGCGCTGGTATCTTTGAACAAGCCTACTTTCAAATCAGTCGCAGTATAAATCAGTTTACCATCTACCAAGACTTCACCATCAGCCAGGCCCATAATTAACTTGCGGTTAATGACTCGCTTGAAATTAATGCGATAAGTCACTTTTTTTGCTGTCGGTAATATCTGACCTGTGAATTTCACTTCTCCCACACCAAGCGCTCGGCCTTTACCTTCTCCGCCGATCCAGCCCAGGAAAAAGCCAACAAGCTGCCACATTGCATCAAGACCAAGGCAGCCCGGCATCACGGGATCATTGACAAAATGGCAGTCGAAAAACCATAACTCAGGGTTGATATCAAACTCAGCCTCGACATACCCTTTATCGTAGATACCACCGTTTTCTGTCATTTTCGTGATGCGATCCATCATCAACATATTGCCAGAAGGCAGTGGTGGTCCATTCTCACCAAACAATTTACCTTGTCCAGAGGCTTGAAGTTCTTCTTTTGTGTAGGATTCTTGTTGTTTAAACATATTCTCAGATAGCCTTACTAATCATGTAGGGCTAGAGAATAGCGTACACTTGTACGCCGAACAACTCCGATCAGATAATGGCAGTATTAACCTAACCAACGTAGAAACCAAGGTAACCGAGGTCGCTCTTGATTATTAGCCTGTGCAATACGTTCATATATCATAGCTAACAAGTGTTCTTTTTGTGGATCGTAATAAGGAATACCCGTTAGTAGTGATGCGGCCTCAGAGACATGCTCAACAACCCAGATATGAAACTGTCCATTTTTTACCGCATTAACGACATCCTGACTTAGGCACAAGTGTTGCACATTGGCTGTTGGAATAATAACGCCTTGAGAGCCGGTGAGTTCACGGTAGTGACATATGCGGAAAAATCCTTCAATTTTCTCATTGACTCCACCAATTGGTTGTACGTGACCAAATTGGTCTACCGCACCTGTAACCGCAATTTGCTGATCGATAGGCTGTTGTGACAACGCACTGATCAGGGCACATAATTCCGCCAGTGATGCGCTGTCACCATCTACTTCGCCGTAGGATTGCTCGAATACAATAGAAGCAGAGAATGGCTGTGGTTGATCCAACTTCAATTCAGAAATTAAGTAAGCTTGCATAATCATCATGCCTTTTGCATGAATATTGCCACCTAATTCTACTTTACGTTCCACATCAATAAATTCACCATCCCCTAAGTGAGCAACGCAACTGATGCGGGAGGGTTCTCCTATTGGGTCAGGATGCCCTGGATATTCGAGTATTGAAAGCCCATTAATTTGACCGATAACTGAACCCTGTGTGCGAATCAAAACTTGGCCTTTCAGCATTTCATCCATACAGCGTTCGGATAAATAACCATGGCGCCAAGTACGATTCTCTTCTGCTTGTTGCAGGGAATGCCCGGTGATCTGGTTTTCTTGCTGGTAACTGGCTGCTGATTCCAATTTTTGTTGCAGCCACTGAATATCCAGAGGCAGACAGAGTTGATCTTCGGTATGGCGGGTCGCTTGTTTGATCAGTTCAGGCCAGGCATCGGCACTCAGTGGAGGCAGTTCCTGTTGTTGAATAACACCATTAACATGACGGCACCACACTGCCAGATCACCTTCTTCGTGAAAGAGGATATCCGGCTCAAATTCACCGTACAGTGCGCTGTTTGCCAGTTCGGGTTCAATGGATTGTAGTTCTTCAAGACTTAGCCTGTCTCCCACTAAAACCAGACGCAGATTCAACTCCATTGATGGTACAGGAAAGGGAAGGGAGCGGTTTTCATCTTGTGACAGCCAGTCAAAGCGGCGTTGGGTAATCATCTGTTTGAGACGAACCCACATTAATGGCTGAGAAAGCAGAGTCCGAAGAGGCAAAATGAGAATACCACCATTGACTTGATGGATAAGCCCGGGCTGCAATTGAATTACACCTTGATGCGTATAGATATTGCCAAATAATTGCTCTGCTTCAATCCACTCACGATAAGCAACTCGCTCAGTCGGAGCAAACATACCTTCTCCGGATGAATGCCAAGTAAGGGTTTGGTGTTCTATTTGATAATAGCCACCAATATTTGGACGATCTTTCGGTAGTAAAGAGGAAATCGTATGAGATAAAAGAGACAGATAAGCATCACTCTCTTCAGCCTTTAGCAGCATAAAAGGTTGGCGCAGATTAGCCTGACAAAAAAGAGTTAACCCACTGTGTAGTCTGGGTTGAACCTCATCCATTGTGATGGGGGACAGTTCAGCGACAGAATTAAAGAGTGCTTGATAAGGCGCATTGTTTGGCTGTAATGCTTGCCAGTCTAATTTTATATTCGTCAAAGTGGTAGCTACATATAGTGAAAAGGGAAACATTTATTATACAAGATTAGACAATGAACCAACATGCCAGAATCTTAAAAGAAACGATATTTGAGCTAACACATTTATTGCTTGTAAAATAGGCCAATATCTTGTGTTGCTATGAGCAATTCAAAGAAATAATTGCTATGCTTAATTTAAGTTACGCTGTCACTGAGAGATGAAATGAAATATCAACAATTGGAAAATCTGGAATGTGGCTGGAAATGGGCATATTTGGCAAAAAAGCACCGTGAAGGCGAACAGGTTACTAAATATATTGAAAAAAGTGCAGCGCAGGATGCGGTCAATGAATTGATGAAGCTGGAATGTGAACCAATTAAGGTGTTGGAATGGATCTCGCAGCACATGAATCCGGATTTATCTAACCGGATGAAACAAACAATTCGGGCACGGCGTAAACGCCATTTTAATGCAGAACACCAGCACTCACGTAAAAAATCCATCGATCTGGACTTCCATGTTTGGCAGCGACTTTCAGCTCTTTCTCAACGTCGGGGTAATACTTTATCGGAAACGATAATACAGTTGCTGGAAGACGCTGAATATCGAGAAAAGTATACGCACCAGATGTCGAGTTTGAAGCAGGATTTAGAAGCTATATTGAGAAAATAGTCTCTTGAGAAAATAGTCTCAACTTACTCACAAACTCAATCTACGCACAGAAAAGAAAATATGGGCAGAAAAAACAAAACCCCATCTAAAATGGGGTCTTGTTGATCAATCTATCAGAACAAGATTACTGTGCTACTTTTGGTTGAGTAACAACTTCTTTAGTGCCCTGAATATTGATAATTACACGACGATCTGGAGCCAGACAGTCGATAAGTTTAGCGCGAACTTTGATGTTGTCACAGGTAGAGCCAGTAACAGGGTTTTCCTTACCGCGGCCTTCTGCCTGAATGCTGTTTGCTGGGATGCCTTTAGCAACCAGATAATCTACAACAGATTGAGCGCGTTTTTGGGACAATGGCAGGTTGTAATTCTGGCTACCGATGCGGTCAGTGTAACCCATTACTACAACGTTCCCCTGATTCGGGTCGATTTTAGCCAGTTGGTTGTAGAGGTTATCCAGCTCTTGTTTACCTTCTTCTTTCAGCGTTGATTTGTTGAAGTTGAACAGAACGTCAGAGCGCAGAGTAAAGCTCTTGTTTTCAACAATTGGTGCTGGAACGACTGGAGCCGGAGCTGCTGGTGCAACAACCGGAGCAACAGCTTCATCTTGACCGAAGCGGTAAGAAATGCCAACGCTCAGCAGGCCGTTATCTGGACGAGCACCAACGGTGGTTGCATCACCGATGTTATTGGTCCACTGATAATCCAGACGGGTTGCCAGATTTTTGGTCAATGCGTATTCAACACCAATCGCAGCCAAAGGAGAAACACCCGTATCATGGTCTTTCTTATTTACTTGTTTAGGAGATGCAGCATTGGCGTTGTAAGTTGCAGAAGAGTCTGCACGCCAGACCATACCACCCAGGCGTGTATAGACGTCAAGATTGTCCATCACTGGGTAGCTCAATTTTGTTGTCAGTTGAACACCGTGAGCGCGGAAAGCACCGTTATCAACGCTGCCTTTATAACCCATGCGACCTAACCAATCATAACCCAGCTCAAAGCCCAGATATGGATTTGCCTGATAACCGACATAGGCACCTGCGCCTAGTTGACTTTTGCGAGTTGGGCCGTTGCCAATTCGATTATCATAATCATTACCGTAGAAATTTACATCATGGTATTGAGACCAACCCAGCTTAGCACCGGTATACCAAGTATTATCCTTTGGAGCTGCTTGAGCAGCAGTTGCGAAAGCTGCCACTGCCACTGCTACTGCGATAGCTGTCTTTTTCATTTTACGCCTCGTTATCATCCAAATAGGCAATTGGCCTTAAAAGCCTTATTATTAGCCATTGGTTAAAATGTTCGCTTAGGTAACTGTGCTCCTGTCAGGAGATATTTCCTGAAATATAAGAGTGGTAAGCACAAACCTAAACTGTGTAAAGTCTACAACGAACTTAAAAAGTTACAAGTACACTGTGACTAGTGGCACAAAATTTTTAATTAGTGGTATACAAATAAAAAATATTTCTGACAAATATTTACAATATTGACCATATCAATATGTTGATTTTTATTGTAAAGGAGGCTGATTATCAATTAGTAGCTTATTTTTTATAAAAAATATTGGGATAATTCCTAAATTTTGTTAGTGATAGTAAATAGAGTGAATATGTAACCTATTTGATGATGAAACTAATTGATGAGTTAAGTTTTGTGGCCGCATAATAAAACCGATCGCGGTGCCTCTTTGCGCCGCCAATTGTAATCTGTTCACTTCATATTCAGACAATTCAGGCAGCCAACCCAATACAATACTGTAATTACCACTTGCTAAAGCCTTTTCCATGGCACTAATTGAAGCAATGGGACGGATTTGGTTTAGCTGGACGACTTTATTTAAAGGAAGCCCAGAGCTTATCAACCATTGGCGGCTTAACCTCTTGTTGGGCGTTACCCAGAGTAACCATCGATTTTCATTTCCGGACTGACGTAATAAAGGAAGCAGAATGTGATTAATCGTTGGTTGGTGCTCGTTGTAGACCAATTCACTGACCATACCTTTTACAGTTGATGAAGTGACTGTTGATGAAGCGCATCGGAGTGATTCTATAAAAGACGGTCTTTTCACGGTTATCCCAACCATTTTTTTGTCTGTTTTATGTTCGTTATCTGCCGTGTCAGCAGTTACCGTTTTATTCTCAGTGGGATATCTCCACGATGATTGAATGCCCATAATGTTCCTCGCCATAATGAACTGTATATTTATACAGTATAACGCTATTTGATTAAAAGCAAGTCTCTTTTTTTCAAAGCGCTTCGCAAAAATTCACAGAAATTCGGATTTTTCTGACTTAACGGTTGGCAGTTGGAAATAGATTGCGTATGGTTTTAATTAATTGTTCTTGTTATCTATTTTATTAATAGCAGGCATGGTTAAACATTATGTTGGAATGTGATTCATGGAGTGATAAAAATGTTTTTATCCGAACCGCGTTTTACCCAATTACAATACGGCGTATCTTTATTGGGAAAGCTTAAGAAGAAATCTCAATTTGGTGGCATTGGGTTGTTAATTGACGGTGTTTTATTTGCTATCAGCTCTGAGGGGGAACTTTATCTACGAGGAAGTAGCCGTGCTGAAGTGTTATTTCAGACTAGGGGCATGGAAAAATTTATTTATTCAAAAAGGGGGATACCTGTGACCTTGCGGTATTACCGCGTTAATGAATCACTTTGGCAAGATCAAAAACAGTTGTTTGAATATATGCAATTAGCCTACCAATATACTATGGAAGAAATTGTTGATAGGCAGAAAATGCCTCTCAGGCTTAAAGATCTCCCCAATTTAGGGATTGCTTTAGAGAGACAACTATGGAAAGTGGGCATCTCTAAAGTAGAAGATTTGAAAATGCTGGGAGCCAAAGCAACTTATCTCAAACTACAACAGCACAGGAAAAAAACAAATGTTAGTTTGTTGCTTGCTTTGGCTGGTGCAATAGAAGGATGCCATGTCGCGGTGTTACCGGAGCAATTGCGTGATGAATTAATCAGTTGGCACGACGAATGGCTCCACCAAAATTCGGACTATCATTCGTAATAAGAGATATTTGATGAATAGGGGCAATGGCCCCTATTTCCTCACTTCATACGACGGCTGAAGATGTTAGGGTCACTTTCTTTTCTACTATCTTTTCTGCTATGGATTGAATCGTATGGCTTAATAGCGCCGGATTGTGTTCAAAATCATTTAGGGGGAGATGATGAACTTGAGCAATAGCTGATAAGCCTTTTAGTAAGTGGCTGGCAGAGTTATCAAAGGGTTTTTCGGTGACCAATATAATGGGACGTCTTAAAGTGGAAGCCCAACCCAATTCGATATGAGTGCCATCCGTCCTGATTAATTGTTTCTGTTGTGGGCAGACAGGCAAAATAGCAACAAAAATGTCACACTGCTCCATCCATTGGCGGTCACGTTGAGCAACTTCTTCTGGTGTAAATAGGTGTGTTGTTCCTCCAAATTGCTCTGTACGATGGGCTGAAAAAACTTCTGCACCGAGTGATTCTAATTGATGAATGGCAGATTTAAGATGAACTTGCAAATTATTGTCTAATACTCTGCGTTTCAACGCATGTTGAATAGGGCCACCAATAAATACTTTAAGATCGGAAAATATCATGGACATAGAATCGCCTCTTATGGAAATAAGATTTAATGTTTATAAATAGATGGTGAACATCTATTTTTTTACACTGATATTATCAGATTATTCTCTGAATAAATTATATTCTCATCTTTGTGCTATGTTTAAATTGCATTTAAATTTTATTGTTATGTTACGATTTTTGATTGGGAATCCGATTTTCAATATAATCAACAATAATGTCGTCTGAATTATTTTGGAAAATATCATGGCAAAAATTAATGTTTCTTGTTTCTTTTGCAAGAAATTGATTAATCATATCCATAGCACGTTTTATTTCTGTGGAGTTATTAATAAATAAGTCATTGCATTTTTTAATTAACGCTAAACCGTCTTTCTCTGGTAGGTATTGGGGGATATCTGGGTAACCATATTCCGGTTGCCATAAAAAACCATATTCGTGACTGTAATAATGTTGCAGATACACGTCTAATTGTAATTGCTGACTATAATTTTGTGGTGGTAAGAAAAAGACATCCTTATTGAGCGCAACACACTCATAAAATGTTGTAAGACCGGGATTGGCTAATACCTTACGGGCACGATGTAATTTTTGCAGAAAACTATGCCTTGCAAAGCAGCCAATATGAATATGAGGATGCGTTTTAGCAAACATTTTTGCCAGATTTACGATAGTGTTACCTCCACCCGCAATCGTAATGTTAGTTTCATTTTGCAGAGAGGGAATAGACAATAACTCTTCAAGGAAATGGTAATAAAAATCTGTTGTATCAGCGTAGACTGTGTCAATGCCACCAAGAGTAATTAATATCCCTTCTGGAGGATGCTCATCCATCATGCATTGTTGCAGAGAGCTGTGAAGAATTGGTGGTATGATTTGATAATTGCCGAGTTTATCGTGGAATCGTTCAATATTACGCTCTATACCATGAAAGTTTTGAATAAAGGTTTTTTCTGTTTGGTGTAAATCGACATGAAGATTACCCCACATCCAAAATAGGGTATCGATATAGATAATTGGTATATCAAGTTTAGAAACGAAATTAATTGAGTTAAGATTAGTATTGCTGATATACAGACTTGCACCTGAAATAAGCTCAGAATAGTATGAAAGCTCTGTAACAGAAGTGGTATCACATTCATAGATTGCATCAAATAAGCCGGATTTTTGACCTAATTGAGAAGAGGTCAATGTGCCTAACAAAATAAATTGCGTGCCCGATATTAATTTATTTCGACGCTTTAATTTCTCCACCACATTTAGTGTGGTGGATATTGGACCAAAACAGAATGGATCTGCGTCAAAAATAATATATGGAATATTTTTCAACATATTATTCTCTCATAAAGGAATATTTACATTTTCTATATCAAATTGTTTAGTATAAGGACAATATAAAAAAGTACTGCCATGAAGATTATTAAGATGTAATCGTCCAGAAAGGTTGAGATCTCTTGTCATTAAATGAGCTAAAAAAATATTGTGCAGATTTTGATGGGAGATAATAATCCGCATGGAAGACATGGAAATTTCATCACCTATTTGCATAACAA
This sequence comes from Xenorhabdus miraniensis, assembly GCF_002632615.1. Next base: position 2,970 of record NZ_NITZ01000010.1, on the reverse strand, counting down.
AACGATGAATCCTATCAGCTGCGTCAATCACCTGTTCTGAATCTTTGAAAGGTGAATCAAGGGGGGTATGCAGTAATCGATAGGCATAATCCTCACCATAGCGAGGCGGAATATCCACCAGTTTCATACCAATAAGTTCTTCTGGGAAAAATTCACAAAGCGCATCGGTTTCTTGTATTGAACAAGACTGATATGCTGAGCTGAGTGCTTTGGCGGTTTCAAGTGCCCGGCGTTGAGGTGAGGTATAAATATTTTGCCACGGAAGTTTTCCCAATATGCGTAGGCCAATTTCTTCCGCCTGTTTGATTGAAGTAGCATCAAGGGCGATCAAATTATCTTCAGGGCAGTAATCTAAGTGATCAAGCGGAATAATTTGCCCATGCCTGATCCAAAGTATCTTGAGGGGGGGTATAGAGCCATTATAGTGTATGCGCTTACCTACTTGATGGCTTGACAGCCCGTGAGATTGCCAAAAAAAGTTGGCATTTTTGTCGGTATCTGTCTCCAGATGAACATGTGTTGCACCGTGCCGACGTCCCCATTGCAATATGGTATGCCATAATCCATAACCTAGCTTCTGGCGTTGGTATTCATCCCTGATATAAAATTCAGCAATATTCAGGGTCACTTTTTCTTCCCGTTCAAGATATACATTGGCTAATCCTGCCAATCGCCCGGCATTCAGCAATAAAAACAGCCCCCTGTCACCTTGCAGGATGCGTTGTTCAAGGGCAGTATGGTTTTCCCTTGCAATCGCTTCTTCTGACTGATCCCCAAAGACTTCCGGCCAATGGCGTTGAAAATATTCTCCATAAAGATGAAGAAATGAGTCCCATAAGGGGGACTGAGGGGTAACTTGTTTGAGTTCTAACATCTTACTGACTCCATTCGATTCTTGGTGAACTGAACATCAACATAACTTTCTCACACCACCGATGATAGCTTGAGCTTGGATGCCCTTTTTCTTGTCTGGGCTCAGCGAGTAACGGCTGAACCAGTCCCTGACGTTTAAGAAATGTTTGCAGGGAGGAAGAACATTTCTCCCAATCTAAGACAGTACGGTAGGGACTTGATTGGTAAGAAGCGTACAGTGAGGCATTGTGAATATCATCATCAATAACGTGAGCTTTGAGATGGTTTCTTAATACCGTGAATTTTTCTTCGGCTACGGTATAAAAGGTAGTAAAAATATTTCTGACAGAGGAGGGAATAGGTTCTTTGTCTGTTAGACGGAGGCGTAATGCTCCACCAGTACGGATAAGCTTATTGCCATTGAAAGAATAATAAGCGGCATGGACACGTAGCATTTCCTGTCGGCAATCTTTCCTTCCATAGCCCTGAGAAAGATCGAGAAACACATGGATATTGTGGTTGTTTTGAATCTTTCGCAAAAATTCTATGCACCCCGGATCGATATAACCTAAAGGGTGGGCGAGGAGCACAGCACAGGGTTGTGGAAGGGGGCTTAGCATTTCCATCAGGGCTTGGATATCCGCTTGCAAAATCATGCTGGCCTGCTCTGGTGGTAAAACTGGATAGAAAAGTGGCTGCCAATTCGCTGCGTAAACGGCTCCAACCATGCTTTGGCATATCCACTCTGGCATCAGACAGTGCCCCTGCGCCGCTACGGTTTGTAGATCCTTGTGGAAAAAGTCCCGTACTGAACAGCCATGATTTATTATATTGTCCAGGGGCATGATCTCTTGCTGAGTGTGTATACCTTGCAAAAAAAGTATATTGCGGTGAGATATCATGGTGCGATCCTGAGATGAAGCCGCTCAATATATTCAGTGGCTAATTGGTCATAGAATTCATTTTCTCTGCCCCATAGATCAACCTGAAGGCCGGTGTAAGAGCAATAGAGCATTTCCAGATGGCTAATCAGGCAATTAATTCCCATTAACATTTCTCTACCTTGATGGCTGCAACCCCATTTAGTGGCATACCATTGACCTGCACCGTTATTTATCATCAGTGACCAAGCACCGGGAGTACCGTTATCATCATAAGTGACCGCCAGATGATATAGGTTACTTTTGGACAACAGGCCAGGAAGATATTGGAGATCTTCACGGTTCAGGCTGCGCATATCACTTTGCTGAATGATTTTCCAGCTTTGCGCATCGACGTACAGGGCATCTTGCCAGAGTTGCTCAGTGTGTCCCGAGGTACTGTAACGGGTGACGGTATGGTGAGTGCGTGCTTTCTTAAGGCTGCGTTTTAATCGCGTTGAATGTTGGATCAAAAAGTCAGCGACTGTTATCTTAGGAGGTATGTTTACAATGGGGGCCATCCACTTGCTTGTTTCATGGCACCGTAAACCGTGCTGTTGCGCTAAATCATACAGGTAGGAATAGGCACGGGATTTCACATTCAAATACTTAAATAAAACAGACTGCTGTTTTAAAAAAACCAGTAATTCCTTTTCTTCTTGGACTGTAAAAGTGAAATCGAAAAAAGTATTGCTTTGCCACTGCTGCGGGTCGCTTTCTTGCCAGACCAGATCAACACACTTAAAACGTTTGAATTCAGTATAACGCAATGCTGTCCCCAAACACCATAAATGAGAAGCGGTTGGATTGGCAAAAGGGGAAATGAGGGCAGATTGTTGCATAATAGCTTGGCTTATTAACACCACAATGCTGTCTGGAGAATATGTTGAGCTATCAAGCAACGTTTCATGAGGTACATTGTAATCCCACAAACTATCCTGAGCGACTTCTCTGATACGGGAATCTGGTAAACGATCTTCTATAGCGCGTTTCTGATTACGAATGATCAGCGTTGGTTCCTGCGCAATTAGCCTGTATACCAACCTAACTTGAAGATGCAGGAATTAAAATCTGAAAGTTGTCAGTCAGCCGCGTCGTAAGTTCTTTCGCTTTTTCTGGCAAAGTGACATGAAAAAAGTGACGAAGGGTTTCACGGAACGTTTTCGCATTCGGAAAATAGACATTATTACGCACTTGC
>NZ_NITZ01000001.1:416270-419248 GCF_002632615.1 Xenorhabdus miraniensis | reverse complement strand
TGATGAGTCTCTCAACCCTGCAATCTGAAGACACCTTCGGGTTGTGAGGTTAAGCGAATAAGCGTACACGGTGGATGCCTAGGCAGTCAGAGGCGATGAAGGGCGTGCTAATCTGCGAAAAGCGCCGGTCAGGTGATAGGAACCGCAATACCCGGCGATACCCGAATGGGGAAACCCAGTGCAATCCGTTGCACTATCATTCACTGAATCCATAGGTGAATGAGGCGAACCGGGGGAACTGAAACATCTCAGTACCCCGAGGAAAAGAAATCAACCGAGATTCCCCCAGTAGCGGCGAGCGAACGGGGAACAGCCCAGAGCCAGCATCAGCATCAGCGCCAGGAGAACGGTCTGGAAAGGCCGGCAGTAAAGGGTGATAGCCCCGTATCCGAAGACGCTGGTATTGTGAGCTCGAAGAGTAGGGCGGGACACGTGGTATCCTGTCTGAATAGGGGGGGACCATCCTCCAAGGCTAAATACTCCTGACTGACCGATAGTGAACCAGTACCGTGAGGGAAAGGCGAAAAGAACCCCGGCGAGGGGAGTGAAAGAGAACCTGAAACCGTGTACGTACAAGCAGTGGGAGCACCCTTTGCGGGTGTGACTGCGTACCTTTTGTATAATGGGTCAGCGACTTATATTCTGTAGCAAGGTTAACCGTTTAGGGGAGCCGCAGGGAAACCGAGTCTTAACTGGGCGTTAAGTTGCAGGGTATAGACCCGAAACCCGGTGATCTAGCCATGGGCAGGTTGAAGGTTGGGTAACACTAACTGGAGGACCGAACCGACTAATGTTGAAAAATTAGCGGATGACTTGTGGCTGGGGGTGAAAGGCCAATCAAACCGGGAGATAGCTGGTTCTCCCCGAAAGCTATTTAGGTAGCGCCTCGTGAACTCATCTTCGGGGGTAGAGCACTGTTTCGGCTAGGGGGTCATCCCGACTTACCAACCCGATGCAAACTGCGAATACCGGAGAATGTTATCACGGGAGACACACGGCGGGTGCTAACGTCCGTCGTGAAGAGGGAAACAACCCAGACCGCCAGCTAAGGTCCCCAAGTCATGGTTAAGTGGGAAACGAAGTGGGAAGGCTCAGACAGCCAGGATGTTGGCTTAGAAGCAGCCATCATTTAAAGAAAGCGTAATAGCTCACTGGTCGAGTCGGCCTGCGCGGAAGATGTAACGGGGCTAAACCATGCACCGAAGCTGCGGCAGCGGCACGAATGTGTTGTTGGGTAGGGGAGCGTTCTGTAAGCCTGCGAAGGTGTGCCGTGAGGCATGCTGGAGGTATCAGAAGTGCGAATGCTGACATAAGTAACGATAAAGCGGGTGAAAAACCCGCTCGCCGGAAGACCAAGGGTTCCTGTCCAACGTTAATCGGGGCAGGGTGAGTCGACCCCTAAGGCGAGGCCGACAGGCGTAGTCGATGGGAAACAGGTTAATATTCCTGTACTCGGTGTTACTGCGAAGGGGGGACGGAGAAGGCTAGGCCAGCCGGGCGACGGTCGTCCCGGTTTAAGCGTGTAGGTGTGTGCTCCTGGCAAATCCGGAGTACTGCAACACTGAGGCGTAATGACGAGGCACTACGGTGCTGAAGTGGTTGATGCCCTGCTTCCAGGAAAAGCCTCTAAGCACCAGGTAACACTGAATCGTACCCCAAACCGACACAGGTGGTCAGGTAGAGAATACTCAGGCGCTTGAGAGAACTCGGGTGAAGGAACTAGGCAAAATGGTGCCGTAACTTCGGGAGAAGGCACGCTGGCATTAGGTGAAGAGACATGCGCTCGGAGCTGAAGCCAGTCGCAGATACCAGCTGGCTGCAACTGTTTAATAAAAACACAGCACTGTGCAAACACGAAAGTGGACGTATACGGTGTGACGCCTGCCCGGTGCTGGAAGGTTAATTGATGGGGTCAGCCGCAAGGCGAAGCTCTTGATCGAAGCCCCAGTAAACGGCGGCCGTAACTATAACGGTCCTAAGGTAGCGAAATTCCTTGTCGGGTAAGTTCCGACCTGCACGAATGGCGTAATGATGGCCAGGCTGTCTCCACCCGAGACTCAGTGAAATTGAACTCGCTGTGAAGATGCAGTGTACCCGCGGCAAGACGGAAAGACCCCGTGAACCTTTACTATAGCTTGACACTGAACCTTGAGCCTTGATGTGTAGGATAGGTGGGAGGCTTTGAAGTGTGGACGCCAGTCTGCATGGAGCCATCCTTGAAATACCACCCTTGAATGTTTGATGTTCTAACGTAGGCCCGTGACCCGGGCTGCGGACAGTGTCTGGTGGGTAGTTTGACTGGGGCGGTCTCCTCCCAAAGCGTAACGGAGGAGCACGAAGGTTAGCTAATCACGGTCGGACATCGTGAGGTTAGTGCAAAGGCATAAGCTGGCTTGACTGCGAGAGTGACGGCTCGAGCAGGTACGAAAGTAGGTCTTAGTGATCCGGTGGTTCTGCATGGAAGGGCCATCGCTCAACGGATAAAAGGTACTCCGGGGATAACAGGCTGATACCGCCCAAGAGTTCATATCGACGGCGGTGTTTGGCACCTCGATGTCGGCTCATCACATCCTGGGGCTGAAGTAGGTCCCAAGGGTATGGCTGTTCGCCATTTAAAGTGGTACGCGAGCTGGGTTTAGAACGTCGTGAGACAGTTCGGTCCCTATCTGCCGTGGGCGCTGGAAGATTGAAAGGGGCTGCTCCTAGTACGAGAGGACCGGAGTGGACGCACCACTGGTGTTCGGGTTGTCATGCCAATGGCATTGCCCGGTAGCTAAGTGCGGCAGAGATAACCGCTGAAAGCATCTAAGCGGGAAACTTGCCTTGAGATGAGTCTTCCCTTGTCCCTTGAGGACACTGAAGGAACGTCCGAGACGAGGACGTGGATAGGCTGGGTGTGTAAGCGTTGCGAGACGTTGAGCTAACCAGTACTAATGAACCGTGCGGCTTAACCTGACAACACCGAAGGTGTTTTGGGT
>NZ_NITZ01000001.1:0-416170 GCF_002632615.1 Xenorhabdus miraniensis | reverse complement strand
ACGTGGATAGGCTGGGTGTGTAAGCGTTGCGAGACGTTGAGCTAACCAGTACTAATGAACCGTGCGGCTTAACCTGACAACACCGAAGGTGTTTTGGGTAAGGGTGAGAGAGATAACCGTTTCAGAGAAAGAAAAGCAGCTTGTTCGGGATTGAATACAGGATTTGTCTGGCGGCAACAGCGCGGTGGTCCCACCTGACCCCATGCCGAACTCAGCAGTGAAACGCCGTAGCGCCGATGGTAGTGTGGGGCCTCCCCATGCGAGAGTAGGACACTGCCAGACATTCAATTAAAAGCCGGTTGCCGGTTCGAAAGGCAGCGGGAGAAAGAAATTCGGTGGTGCGGTAGTTCAGTTGGTTAGAATACCGGCCTGTCACGCCGGGGGTCGCGGGTTCGAGTCCCGTCCGCACCGCCACCGTATTTAGGGGCGTAGTTCAATTGGTAGAGCACCGGTCTCCAAAACCGGGTGTTGGGAGTTCGAGCCTCTCCGCCCCTGCCAGTTAATAACTAAGTAATAATTGATATAGCTTTCAGATTAATAGCCCAGCTAGCTTTAGCTGGGTTTTTTCTTTTATTTGTCATTCCTCTTTTTTCTGTTATTTCTCCATATAGTTTCTATCTATCTAATTTAATTGCAGGCTTTGTCTCCTGTGCATTCTCCCTATTTTTACTATAAAAACAGCCTTCAGGCAGTTATAGGTGCTTTTTCAACAGGAATTTTTAGTAACTGTTGGATAAAGGCTTGTTGATCACTGTTTTGCAGCCACACAGCGTACAGTGGTCGTTCTATTAACTCATTATCAAGTGAGGCTACGAGTTTTGGGTATTTTTCTTGCCAGTGTATTGGGAGGAAGGTTGCAGCATTCACGCTATCCAATAATTCTCTTGCAATATGTGCTGATGTGGTTGTAATGATAGGTGGATGATCATGCTTTAAAATTTGTTGTTCTTGTTGATGGAAATCAGCGCCCCATTCCAACTTAATGTAGTTTTCAACGCCTTTCTCAAGATTACGCTGGGTCGTTAATAGAACAAGCTGGATGTTACCAATCAACTGACTTTGGAACTCATCCATTTTTGGTGGTTCCGTGGTAATTAAAAGATCTAATTCACGAGAATGTAGTTGTTTGACCAGTGATTGGCGCGTAGATACCAGAGATTCGATTCTCGTTTCTTGATGGAATTTATAAAACGTATTTAACCAGGATGTCAGGTAACCTTCCCATAAGGAGGCTGTAGCCCCGATGGAAAGTTTTGTATGCTGGGCAACGTAGTTGATTTCTTTCTTTGCTAATTGCCAAGTATTCATTAGCGACTCTGCATAGGGCACAAGGCGCTCTCCGGCCGCAGTTAAGCGGATATTATTGCGATGCCGTGTGAATAAATTGGTACCCAACTGATTTTCGAGTTGGCGGATCCGAAAGCTAACAGCAGATTGTGTTAGATAGAGCGATTCAGCTGCCCGACCAAAGTGACGAGTCTTACTGACTTCCAAAAAGGTTTTCAGTAATTCAGTGTCCACATGCATCTCCAATAGTTTTTGTCGTTAAGATTTAAATATTTTGTTTTACAGAATGTCAAGCCTCCCTAATACTCCGCGCCATAATTGGTATGACATTAGAGTTAGGAGTGTGTCAGATGGCTGAAAGCTTCATCACGACTAATCGTTTTTTTGATAATAAAAACTATCCACGTGGATTTTCCCGTCATGGTGATTTCACCATCAAAGAGGCCCAATTGTTAGAACGTCATGGTCATGCGTTCAATGAATTGGATCTTGGTAAACGTGAACCTCAAACAGAAGAAGAAAAACTGTTTGTTGCAGTTTGTCGAGGTGAACGTGCACCTGCAACGACAGAGGAAAAAGTATGGACTAAATATTTGGCAAAAATTAGCCGTCCAAAACGTTTTCATACTCTTTCCGGCGGGAAACCGCAGGTAGATTCCACAGAGGACTATACCGATACTGATGATTAATACCAGCATTGATATTAATCATCTATTAAGAGGGGCAAATCGCCCCTCTTCTAATTTACCCAGACTGTTTTTGTAGTTGAATAAGTAACCTATCCATACATCGGTAGCTGAGTGCCTCCATAATATCTGGTTTTTCTATTTCTTTTTGTTCTTTTAAGTCTGCGATTGTACGGGAAACTTTGAGTATTCTGTGCCAGGCTCGTATAGATAGTCCCAATTTCAATAAAGTATTTTCCAGAAAAATGGCATCTTCAATTTTAATTTTGCAGATCTTTTCAGTTTGTTTGCTATTGAGATGAGCATTGATATACCCACATCGCTCTATTTGTATGTTTCTGGCGGTTTGTACCCGTTTTTTAACTTCATGGCTACTTTCTCCATGTTTTACTGAAGACTGACTGAGAATTCCGGGAGGAAGCAAAGGAACTTCAATCGAAAGATCAAAACGATCTAAAAAAGGGCCTGAGAGTTTGGAAAGGTAACGCAATACCTGTTGCGGGCTACTTCTGTTATGCAATCCCTGATGGTAGCCAGTTGGGCTTGGGTTCATGGCTGCAATCAGTTGAACTTGGGCGGGGAAACAGACTTTTGCTCTTGCTCGGGATATGACTATTTCACCGGACTCTAAAGGCTCACGAAGTGCATCAAGAACGCTTCGATTAAATTCAGGTAATTCGTCCAGAAATAACACACCATTATGAGCAAGAGAAATTTCTCCGGGTTTAGGTATTGAGCCGCCACCAACGAGAGCCGCCATTGATGAACTGTGGTGAGGCGCTCTAAATGGTCGTGTATGCCATTTTTGAGGGTTAACTGGATTACCAACTAAGCTTTTGATTGCAGCGACGTCTAGCGCTTCCTGATGCGTTAATGGAGGTAGCAAACTACATAACCGGCTCGCAAGCATGGTTTTACCTGTTCCTGGGGGGCCAAGTAGCAGAAGATTGTGACCGCCGGCGGCAGTAATTTCCAGCGCTCGTTTTGCCTGTTCCTGTCCGATAATATCCTGCATATCTAAGATAGATGATTCAGTTTGTATTTCTATGGGAGAAGGGGAGGATAAAGAAGCTTTTTCTCCCTTCAGGAAATGGCAGACTTGAAGTAAATGGTTTGCCATTAATGTTTCGTTCTGGGACAAGATTGCCAGTTCAGCTTGGTTCTCTGAGGAGAGAATAAGTTGCCTTCCTGCCTTTTTTGCACTCAATGCCGCTGGGATAGCTCCCGTGACTCGTCGTATTTCACCAGAAAGCGCTAATTCTCCTAAAAATTCATACTGGTGTAGCTTTTCTGTTGTGATTTGCTCTGATGCTGCCAAGATTGCTATAGCGATAGGTAAATCATATCTTCCTCCTTCTTTGGGGAGATCTGCTGGTGCTAAATTGACAGTTATCCTTTTAGGGGGATAAGTAAAACCGCTATTGATCAGAGCGCTCCTGACACGATCTCTGGCTTCCTTAACAGTCGTTTCAGGTAAGCCGACGAGTGTTAAACCGGGTAAGCCATTACTGATATGTGCTTCTATTGTGACGATGGGGGAATTGATACCAATTGTTGCCCGTGTGTGAATGACAGCGAGTGTCATGGTGCTCTCCTTAGCAAGAAAGCAGTTATCATGAATCGATAAAAAATAATAAAAAGTCGTCTTTGCCTATTTTGCGAAAAAGCTCGTAAATATATTTATCATTTCGACTGTCGTAGGATTATTTTTTATTTAGAGATAGATAATAACTTAATGTTATTTATGAATAATGTAATAACCGGAAGTCTTCCACTAACGTTTTCTAAAGGCACACAGATGTCATAGCTTTTAAACTGTTTTACTCATTTTATTAATTATTTTTTCTAATGTTTTCTTGGGAATGTATTTTGTTAATGGTAATAACTATTAACCAACTATACTAATTTGGGTTGTGTTGTTATGCCGTATTATTTGTAGCTAGATGATTAACTTATTTTTTATTATTTAGTTTGTTAAATATTTTACAAAACAAACAGATAGTGATTCTTTACGAGTGAAAAAGTAATAAATTTCAGTGGATTTATCTGTTTATATATCTATCTGAATGAAAAGTATAAATAAAATAATTTTGTTATGAAAAAATAAAAATAATCATTGTCAATGATCACAGAAAGTGGTAACTCTTAAATATACGTCAAGCATACGAGTTAAAACGAACAAAATTATGAACACATTTGTCCTAGTGATTAGCCTAATTATTGTGAGCGTGGTGGTGATTATTCCACCGTGCGGGGCTGCACTTGGACGAATGAAGGCTTAGACAGAAAAATAGCCGGATTCAAAAAAGACCCCCGCACCGAAAGGCGCGGGGGTTTTTTTTGCACGGTTTTTAGCACCTGACAACGAGCATAACACAACATCACAACGGCCAATTGCAAGGTAAACATAACAGGGGAGGCGGCAATGAACGGGGCACAATCGGTGATAAAAGCATTACGAACGCAGGGAATTGAAAAAGTTTTTGGTTATCCCGGCGGGGCTATTATGCCGGTTTATGATGCGCTGTATGACGGGGGAATTGAGCACGTGTTATGCCGTCATGAACAAGGTGCTGTCATGGCAGCAATCGGCTATGCCAGAGCAAGTGGTAAGCCAGGAGTCTGTATCGCAACATCAGGGCCGGGTGCAACAAATTTAATCACGGGATTAGCTGACGCATTGTTGGATTCTGTTCCTGTTGTGGCGATTACCGGTCAGGTGAGTTCGGAATTTATAGGGACGGATGCCTTTCAGGAAATCGATATGTTGGGAATGTCCCTGTCCTGCACAAAACACAGTTTTCTTGTGGATTCACTGGAAAAATTACCCCAAATCATGGCGGATGCTTTTACGATTGCCATGAATGGACGTCCCGGCCCTGTCTTAGTTGATTTACCGAAAGATATTCAGCTGGCTCAAGGTGATTTTACTCCGTATCTAGTATCAGATTTATCAGACTTGCCAACATTTCCATTCCCTGAGCAAGAGCTGGATCAGGCTCGTCAACTGTTGGCGTTATCGTGCAAACCCGTCTTGTACGTAGGCGGAGGCGTTGGAATGTCTGGTGCCGTTCCTGAATTGCGCAGTTTTGTTGCAGAAACAGGAATACCTGTCGTTTCCACCTTGAAAGGTTTAGGTGCTGCGGATCCTGAGCATGAGTGTTATTTGGGTATGTTAGGGATGCACGGAACCAAAGCGGCTAATTTTGCTGTTCAATCCTGTGATTTATTAATTGCCGTTGGTGCTCGTTTCGATGATCGCGTAACAGGAAAGCTGAATACCTTTGCTCCTCATGCCAAAGTGATCCACTTAGATATTGATCCTGCTGAGTTCAATAAATTACGTCAAACCCATGTTTCATTATTGGGTGATTTAAAAACATTGTTACCTCAGTTACAGCAATCTGTATCAATTCAGGATTGGCAGCAAGAAATCAAGCAATTAAAAAATGATCATGCGTGGTGTTATGACTATCAGGGGAAAAGCATTTATGCCCCGCTGCTGTTGAAACAGATTTCGGATCGTGCATCGCCTAATACTGTGGTTACAACTGATGTTGGACAACATCAAATGTGGACTGCCCAGCACATGACATTTAGCCAGCCAGAGAATTTCATCACATCAAGTGGTTTGGGCACGATGGGGTTCGGCATTCCAGCGGCAATTGGTGCTCAGATGGCACGTCCTGAAGATACGGTTATCTGTATATCTGGTGACGGCTCTTTCATGATGAATATTCAGGAGTTGGGAACAATCAAACGTAAGCAATTGCCGGTCAAAATGATCTTATTAGATAACCAGCGACTAGGAATGGTTCGCCAGTGGCAAGAACTGTTTTTTGAAAAACGTTACAGCGAAACTCTCTTAACTGATAACCCGGATTTTATTAAATTGGCGCAAGCCTTTGATATTCCCGGTAAAAAAATCACAGATAAAGCGCAAGTAAGTGAAGCTTTGGATGCTTTGTTCAACAGTGATGGCGCTTATTTATTACACGTATCTATTAATGAACTAGAGAATGTCTGGCCATTGGTTCCACCAGGCGCAAGCAACGATACCATGTTGGAGAAGTCATTATGATGCAGCATCAACTTGCTATTCAGGCAAAATTTTGTCCTGAGATTTTGGAACGAATTCTGAGAGTTACCCGTCATCGTGGATTTCAGATACGCGCATTGAATATGGATCATACAACAGATAGTGATAATGTAAGCATTGAACTCACAGTAGCCAGTCAGCGCCCCGTTAATTTACTTTTTTCTCAATTGATGAAATTAGTGGATGTTGCTGGTGTTGAGATCCAACATAAAAAATCACAATTAATAAGCGCATAGTGCGCAATCGAAGGAAGATTTAGAATGACAAAGCAAGCTGATTATATTTGGTTCAATGGTGAAATGGTGCCTTGGGCTGATGCTAAAGTTCACGTTATGTCCCATGCCCTGCATTATGGCACTTCAGTATTTGAAGGTATCCGTTGCTATGATTCTCACAAGGGGCCTGTTGTATTTCGTCATCGTGAACATATGCAACGCTTACGTGACTCAGCCAAGATTTACCGTTTTCCAGTGAGCCAGAGTGTTGATGAGTTAATGGAAGCTTGCCGTGAAACACTTCGTAAAAATAAATTGGTCAGTGCTTACATTCGTCCATTGGTATTTGTTGGTGATGTTGGAATGGGGGTGAATCCTCCTGCTGGCTATAAAACAGATGTCATTATTGCGGCTTTTCCGTGGGGCGCTTATCTCGGAGAAGAAGCGTTAGAGCAAGGCATTGATGCGATGGTTTCGTCATGGAATCGCGTAGCAGCAAACACTATCCCGACAGGAGCGAAAGCAGGAGGTAATTATCTCTCGTCTCTGCTGGTGGGAAGTGAAGCAAGACGTCATGGTTATCAGGAAGGGATTGCTCTGGATGTTAATGGTTATATTTCAGAAGGGGCAGGTGAAAACCTATTTGAAGTAAAAGATGGAATTCTGTTCACACCGCCATTTACTTCCGCTGCCCTGCCGGGGATCACTCGTGATGCGATTATCAAGTTGGCGCAGGATCTTGGCCTGGAAGTCCGCGAACAGACACTTTCTCGTGAATCACTCTATTTGGCGGATGAAGTATTCATGACAGGAACTGCGGCGGAAATCACGCCAGTTCGTAGCGTAGATGACATTCAGGTTGGTATTGGCAAATGTGGCCCTATCACCAAAAAAATCCAAAATGCGTTTTTTGGCCTGTTTAATGGTACGACAGAAGATAAATGGGGTTGGCTGGATCCCGTTAATCCTTAATAAAAAATATAACCCCCCCAACAGGCGGTCGTTCCCCGCCTGTTTTAATTGTTGAAGTTAATTAGATAAGACAGATTTGGGAGTGAAGACAATGCCGAAATACCGTTCTGCTACAACAACACATGGCCGCAATATGGCGGGAGCCCGTGCTTTATGGCGGGCTACAGGTATGACAGACGCCGATTTTGGGAAACCCATCATTGCCGTTGTTAACTCATTCACACAGTTCGTGCCGGGCCATGTCCATCTGCGTGATCTCGGTAAGCTGGTGGCAGAACAGATTGAAGCATCAGGGGGAGTGGCGAAAGAATTCAATACCATCGCGGTTGATGATGGCATTGCGATGGGACATGGTGGCATGCTCTATTCACTGCCTTCGCGTGAATTGATCGCAGACTCGGTGGAATACATGGTCAATGCCCACTGTGCTGATGCCATGGTATGTATTTCTAATTGTGACAAAATCACACCGGGGATGCTTATGGCCTCTCTGCGCCTGAACATTCCGGTTATTTTTGTTTCCGGTGGCCCAATGGAGGCGGGTAAAACACGCTTATCTGATCAGATCATCAAATTGGATCTGGTTGACGCCATGATTCAGGGGGCCAACCCAAACGTCAGTGATGAACAAAGTGACCAAATCGAACGTTCGGCTTGTCCGACATGCGGTTCTTGCTCTGGCATGTTCACTGCGAACTCAATGAACTGTTTGACTGAAGCATTGGGGCTTTCGCAACCGGGGAATGGTTCACTGCTCGCCACACATGCAGATCGCAAAAATCTATTCATCAACGCGGGTAAGCGCATTGTTGAATTGACCAAACGTTACTACGAAGAAAATGATGACAGCGCCTTACCACGCAATATTGCAACTAAAGCCGCATTTGAAAATGCTATGACACTGGATATTGCGATGGGCGGTTCGACGAACACAGTTCTGCATTTATTGGCAGCGGCGCAAGAAGGTGAAGTTGATTTCACGATGGCAGATATTGATCGCCTGTCTCGTCAGGTTCCTCATTTATGTAAGGTTGCTCCAAGTACCCAGAAGTACCATATGGAAGATGTACACCGTGCTGGTGGAGTGATTGGTATTCTTGGTGAACTGGATCGTACAGGGCTGTTGCAGCGAAATGTAAAAAACGTCCTGGGTTTGGACTTGCCACAAACATTGGCTCAGTACGACATCATGCTGACAGAAGATGAAGGTGTTAAGAGTATGTATGCGGCAGGGCCGGCCGGAATTCGTACTACCCAAGCTTTCTCGCAGGATTGTCGTTGGCCATCGTTGGATACTGACCGTGAGAAAGGTTGTATTCGTGAGCGTGCACATGCTTACAGTCAAGATGGGGGTTTAGCTGTTCTGTTTGGTAATGTTGCTGTGGACGGCTGCATCGTGAAAACGGCGGGGGTGGATGAAGGCAGCTTGATTTTCCGTGGCCCTGCCAAAGTTTATGAGAGCCAGGAAGATGCGGTAGACGCGATTTTGGGTGGGAAAATCGTGGCAGGTGATGTGGTTGTCATTCGCTATGAAGGCCCGAAAGGTGGTCCCGGCATGCAGGAAATGCTCTATCCCACGACCTACTTGAAATCGATGGGATTAGGCAAAAGCTGCGCGTTGATCACTGATGGCCGTTTTTCCGGAGGCACATCGGGGTTATCCATAGGTCATATCTCCCCAGAAGCGGCAAGTGGCGGTTTAATAGGGTTAATTTATGATGGCGATATCATCAATATTGATATTCCAAACCGTAACATCCAGTTAGATGTTAGTGAAAAAGAACTTGCTGAACGCACACAGGTTGAATTATCCCGCGGTGATGAGGCGTGGACACCTAAATCCAGAAAACGTCAGGTTTCTTTTGCATTGCGGGCTTATGCTTCGTTGGCGACCAGTGCTGACAAAGGGGCTGTGCGTGATAAGGCTAAGCTGGGGGGTTAATGGTGGCGGTTTATTCTCTTAATTCTGAACCCAAAGGAGCGGAATATCTCAAAGCCGCACTGAGTTCACCAGTTTATGATATTGCACAAGTTACGCCCTTACAGGAAATGAAAAAAATCTCTGCTCGTTTAAATAATACCATTTTGGTTAAACGGGAAGATCGCCAGTCAGTACACAGTTTCAAATTGCGTGGTGCATACGCGATGATTGCAGGTTTGAAGGGAGAGCAAAAAACCAAAGGCGTCATTACGGCATCGGCGGGCAACCATGCGCAGGGCGTTGCGTTATCGGCCAGTAAGGTTGGTGTAAAGTCTATTATCGTGATGCCAATAGCTACAGCGGATATTAAAGTTGATGCAGTACGCGGTTTTGGTGGGGAAGTGCTGTTACACGGCGCAAACTTCGATGAAGCGAAAGCAAAAGCGATCGAAATGGCAAAAGAGCATGGCTACACCTTTGTTCCCCCGTTTGACCACCCTACCGTGATCGCGGGTCAGGCAACTTTAGCGATGGAATTGTTGCAGCAGGATGTTTACCTTGACCGCATCTTTGTTCCGGTTGGTGGAGGGGGATTAATTGCGGGGGTCGCAGTTCTTATCAAACAACTTGTACCTGAAATGAAAGTGATAGGCGTGGAAGCTGAAGATTCCGCTTGCCTGAAAGCCGCGCTGGAAGCTGGGCATCCGGTTGATTTACCAAGGGTTGGATTATTTGCGGAAGGTGTAGCAGTTAAACGTATTGGTGATGAAACATTCCGTTTATGCCAGCAATATGTTGATGATGTGATTACGGTAGACAGTGATGCCATTTGCGCCGCCATGAAAGATATTTTCGAAGATGTCAGGGCAATTGCTGAGCCTTCTGGTGCACTGGCATTGGCGGGATTGAAGAAATATGTCCAGCAACATCAGATTCAAGGAGAGCGGTTAGCGCATATTCTTTCTGGCGCCAACGTGAATTTTCATGGTCTGCGTTATGTTTCAGAGCGCTGTGAGCTGGGAGAGCAACGTGAAGCTTTGCTGGCGGTCACTATTCCTGAACAAAAGGGCAGTTTCCTGAATTTTTGCCAAATATTGGGAACCCGTGTTGTGACAGAATTCAGCTATCGTTACTCGGACTCCACCGATCCAAGCAAAGCCTGTATTTTTGTCGGTATCAGATTAAGTCGTGGAAATGCTGAACGTCGTGAAATCATTGAAGAACTAAAAGCCTCGGGATATCAGGTCGCTGATTTTACTGATGATGAAATGGCGAAACTGCACGTTCGCTACATGATAGGCGGCAGACCATCCAAGCCATTGCAGGAGCGATTATTTAGTTTTGCCTTTCCTGAATCTCCGGGGGCGTTGCTGAAATTTTTGCAAACATTGGGCACGCATTGGAATATCACCCTGTTCCATTATCGTAGCCACGGCACAGACTATGGGCGTGTATTGGCTGCTTTTGAGCTTTCAGGCTCGGAGTTATGCTTTGATCGCCATTTAGATGAGTTAGGCTATGAATATCATGATGAAACAGAAAATCCCTCATTTAAATTATTTTTGACTTAAGCAATTAATAACAAAATAGCCCCCTTTTGGGGGTTATTTGCTGATTTTACTCTTTATTTTTATTCCTTATTTTTATGCTTTTTATCTGTGGTGGTTGGGTGGGCCAGCCAAATTAGAAAGAGCATGATCAGGAAAAGAAAGGCGAATAACCAATAAATTTCATTGGCAGCGATAATCAGCCCCTGATTAGTGATTTCGTGCGCCAATTTACTACTGATCTGTGCATGTGACAGGCCAAATTGCTGCATATTTTCATAGGATTGGGTTGCAATGGGATTATAGGGGCTTACTGCTTGTGTAAGTTGGACATGGTGAACTGACTCACGGTTCGACCAAATAGTTGTTGTGATAGAGGTTCCTACCGATGTTGCCAGAGTGCGCAGGAAGTTGAACAAACTCACCGCAGAGGCAATTTTATCAGGTTTAATATCGGATAGGATGATGGCGTTAAGCGGCATAATCAGGCAGGCGATGGCGAATCCTTGCATAAATTGAGGCCAGGCTGCGGCGGCAAAATCCATAGAACGTTCGAAAGTATAAGCTCGCCAGAAGAAGCACAAAGTAAAAACAGTAAAACTGAACATTACCAGATAGCGCATATCGATTTTTGAACCGAGACGACCAATAAGTGGTGCAAGAATGATTGGCATGATACCCAAAGGAGCCAGAACTAATCCTGCCCAAGTTGCGGTGTAGCCAAACACCATCTGTAATAACTGAGGTTGCAGAACAAGCGTCCCGATGTGAAGCAAAAATGCCAGACTGATACACACTGTCCCAATCGTAAAATTACGGGATTTAAATAACGATAAATCAATGATAGGGGCGTTGTCAGTTAGCTCCCAGATAATCAGAAAAGTGAGGCAAACCACTGCGATGATGGCTAATGTAATAATTTCCGATGAGCTAAACCAGTCAAGTTCTTTCCCGCGGTCAAGCAACAACTGAAAGCAACCAACACCAGCAATCAATAAAATCAATCCTACCGCGTTAATCGGACTCGTTTCTGTTTTCGTTTCCCGATCCTTGAGTAATATCCAGGCGATAGCAACAACCGCCAAACCGAATGGAATATTAATCAAAAATATCCAACCCCAATGATAACTATCACTGAGCCAACCGCCGAGAATAGGGCCACAGACAGGAGCAACCACGATAGTCATCGACCACATCGCCAATGCCATGTTGCGTTTTGGCTGGGGATAGTTATTCAATAGTAAACTTTGTGAGAGAGGCATAATTGGGCCTGCGGCAACGCCTTGTACAACGCGTGATAAAATCAGCATTTCCAGGCTATTGGATATGCCGCATAACCAGGATGCGATAATAAATAAGATCGTTGATGCTAAAAAGACACGGACCTCACCGAACCGTTTTGCCAGCCAACCAGTTAATGGAATGGAAATCGCATTGGCAACGGCAAACGAAGTAATTATCCAAGTCCCTTGAGAAGTGGAAGCACCCAGATCACCGGCAATGGTCGATATTGCAACGTTAGCAATTGTCAGATCCAGTATTTGCAAAAAAGCAGCCAGTGCCAAGGCCAGTGTCAGCCAGCCCAGTTTGGCTCCCGATAATGGTTTATGTGACATATTGATCTCATCCTTTGCTGGTGTTCATCGAAATAATGTCACTAATCAACGAGTCAATTTCTTCGGTGTCGTAAGACAAAACATCGGTTTGATACACTATCCCTTGGCGAGGTACTTGGGCGAGGACTACGCCGTCTTGATTTCTGGTATCAATAGAGGCGTGCATAGATAACCCGATGCGCAATGGGTAATCAATGAGTTGTTGTGATTCCAGAGTAATTCGGACAGGCAGTCGTTGGACAACTTTTACCCAGTTCCCAGTGGCATTTTGAGCCGGCAATAAAGAAAAGGCACTGCCCGTCCCCATATCCAAACCGACAACTTTACCTGTATAAGAAACGTCACTACCGTAAAAATCGCTGGTTAGCGTTACAGGTTGACCGATGCGAACATGGGTAAGCTGGACTTCTTTGAAGTTTGCTTCCACCCAAAGCTGGTCAGCAGGAACGATAACCATGAAAGGAGCCCCATTTTTAATTTGTGATCCTACTTGTACATTGCGACGAGATACATAACCTGTGACGGGGGCGACAATACGGGTGCGCTGTAAGGTTAACCAAGCATCACGGAGCCGGGTTGCCGCCAGTTTAACAGAGGGCTGATGTTTCAGCGGGGTGTCGATAACCATTGCCTTGTTGGCATGATATTGTTGCTGCGCAAAACGCAGTTCAGACTTTGCCATCTGGACATTATTACGAGTATGGATCAGGCTTTCTTTCGCGATGGCACCCGTTACCCCTAAATGTTCACGTCGTTTTAGATCATCTATTGCCTGCTGCAATTTTGTCTGTTTCAGATCGATATTGGCTTGCAATTTCTCATTATCAATCATGACCTGATGAGTTTGCCGGACACTATTGGCAAGTACATTTTTTGCCCGCTCAAAAGCGTGCTCAGCATCAATGGCATTCAAGCTCACCAAAATGTCGCCCTGACGGACAAAATCAGTATTGTCAGCATGAATACTTGTTACGCTGCCTGAAATCTGTGCCATTACCTGCACTTGATTGCCAACAACATAAGCATCTTCGGTTATTTGATAATGGCGCAGCACAGTAAACCAATAAGCGAGATAACCTAAGCCAGCAGAGACAAATAGCAGGGTTGCAAGGAGCAGAGCCAGTTTACGTTTTGATTTTTTGTCTGTAATTACTGACGATTTTGGCATTATTTTTTCCACCATTTTTTATCATCACAATGCGAAAATAGCGTTATTTATGTTTACCTGGTGTTGGCTTTTAAAATGAGCTTAATGGAGAGGTAGATTAGTGGTGGGGGAAATTTTTTAATTGAATAAACTGGCTATCTTATCTTTTTTTCGAAGAAATCTTTCTGAGGCAAATATCAGAAAAAGCCATGCTGGCGTTTTTCAATTCAGAAGGGCTGAATCCATATAACATCATACCTGTTCGGCTAAAATGCGCACTGTCAGAAAATCCGCTATGGGCAGCCAATAGCGTCAATGAATCTGGTGAGTTTATTTTTTCAAGTGCGTGATGGAAGCGTTTCCACAATAAATAACCACGGAAATTTGTTCCCATTTCCTGCCGGAATAAATGCAAAAATCGGCTTTCTGAAAGAAAGAGATGACCTGATAATTTACTGGAAGAGATGCTTTTAACGGGTAATTCAGTAATAAGCGTCGTCGCTTTTATAATTCGGGTATCCTGAGAGCAATGACAATCATCAATATCATTCAAATAATTGTTTAGGGCAAGAATGTTTGGTGGTACGTCTGATTGTAAGCAATGGATGAAATAATCTGCTATTAAACGGGCGGAGTCTGGTTTGAGATAGATAATGTCGGCATTTTTCATTTGATGTAACAGCAAATGATATAAGGAATGAGCGGGATCTATCAGGAAATGGAAACAGGATTTATTTTCAGAATGTAATCTATGTTTAATATTGCCGGCGATAATAAAACCATAGGCTTGCTGTGATCCTTGTTCAGTATCAATTTTCATTTGTGAATAATCATATGAAACACTCAATTGGATACAAGGATGGCGATGCCACTCTGTTTTCATATTATGAGAAAGCACTAGGTATTGTTTGTGATACTCATATAACCTGACTGCTTCAAGATGCCTGTCTATTTTGCGTCTCATATCGAATGACCTATTCCCAGATTACAGCCGTTCGCAGATTACAACAGCTTCCAAAACGCCTTAACTAAAGGGTCGCTTAAACGCTTGCTCAGCGCGCAAACACCCAATTCAAACGGTTCAACCAGAGAAATATTTTCCAGCAGAGAGATGCGGTTACGTACCGTTTCAGAACTATTTTCGACGACAACCGCAGGGATTAATGCAATCCCACAACCTAATGCCACCATAGAAACAATGGCTTCATGACCGGAAACTGTTGCATAAATGACGGGATGCAGGATCTTGTGCCGACGGAACCAAAGCTCAATGCGTTTACGGGAAGGGCCATGCTCAGGCAGGATAAAAGGAATGTTATCCCAATCGGGGGAGGCCTGTGTCGCCAAGGTTCTCACGGTACAAGGAAGGGAGGGCGCAATCAGTACCAACGGTATTTCACCTATTTTAGTAAAACTAACATTATCAGGTAGCTTCTCTGGCTTGCCCGCAATACCCAAATCAGCAGCATCAGATTGGACTTTATCCACGGCATCAGCAGCATCCCCAGTTGTCAGTTTTATTTCCACCAAAGGGTGTTCAGCCCGGAATTTATCTAATACTTGTGGCAAATGGCTATATGCAGCAGTCACTGAACAGAACAGGCGTAACTCTCCTGTTAGTGATGAACTTTGATGGTTTAACGAATGCTGTAGTTGTTTATATTGCAGGAGTGTTTGTTGAGCAAATTGCTTTAACTGTTCGCCGGCTGTGGTCAGTTTTACCGTTCGGTTATCGCGTAGAAAAAGTGGATGCCCCAATAATTCTTCAAGGCGCTGGATCTGGCGTGAAAGCGTGGATGGGCTGACGTGCATAGCCTTGGCAGAGCGTCCAAAGTGACAACTTTCTGCAAGGTGTAAAAACAGTTTTAAATCACGTAGATCCATTGTTTCGCGCCCTTTGCCTAAAGACTTTTTAGTGTAGAGATCACTATTGCATAAATTGCAATATAGTCTTGTTAATATATCAATTTAAGCAATGGCTTTCATGTCATATATTGGCACTATGCAAACAACATCACACCTAATTATAACGGAGTCACCATGGCTAATTATTTTGATACGTTGAACTTGCGCCAGCAATTGGCACAGTTAGGCAAATGTCGTTTTATGGCACGGGAAGAGTTTGCTGACGAGACAGGGTATTTAAAAGACAAGAAAGTGGTGATCGTCGGCTGTGGTGCACAAGGGCTAAACCAAGGTCTTAACATGCGTGATTCGGGTTTGGATATCTCTTATGCTTTGCGTAAAGAAGCCATTGATGAAAAACGTGCGTCATGGCGTAAAGCAACCGAAAATGGCTTCAGGGTTGGCACTTATGAAGAATTAATTCCACAAGCCGATTTGGTTATTAACCTGACACCAGATAAACAACACTCAGCGGTGGTTCAGGCTGTTCAGCCCTTGATGAAAGAAGGAGCAGCACTGGGTTATTCCCACGGTTTTAATATCGTTGAAGTGGGTGAGCAGGTACGCAAGGATATCACGGTTGTGATGGTTGCTCCTAAGTGCCCGGGAACGGAAGTTCGCGAAGAATATAAGCGTGGATTTGGTGTTCCTACCCTGATTGCCGTGCACCCAGAAAATGATGCAAAAGGCGAGGGGATGGCGATTGCGAAAGCGTGGGCAGCCGCAACAGGTGGGCATCGCGCAGGTGTTCTGGAATCTTCGTTCGTAGCAGAAGTTAAATCTGACTTGATGGGTGAACAAACCATTCTGTGTGGCATGTTACAGGTAGGTTCTCTGCTGTGTTATGACCACCTGATTGCTGATGGTGCCGAACCAGGCTATGCAGGTAAATTAATTCAGTTTGGCTGGGAAACCATTACAGAAGCCCTGAAACAAGGGGGGATTACACTGATGATGGATCGCCTTTCCAATCCGGCGAAACTGCGTGCCTATGCCCTTTCTGAGCAGTTAAAAACTATTCTGGCTCCGTTGTTCCAAAAACATATGGATGACATCATTTCTGGTGAATTCTCTTCCACAATGATGGCTGATTGGGCGAATGATGATAAAAACCTGCTGACTTGGCGTGAAGAAACTGGCAAAACGCCATTTGAAAATTACCCTGATTACAATGGCAACATCAGTGAGCAGGAATACTTTGATCATGGTGTGTTGATGATCGCGATGGTCAAGGCTGGCGTAGAGCTGGCATTTGAAACGATGGTTGATTCCGGCATTATTGCAGAATCAGCTTATTACGAATCCCTGCATGAACTGCCGTTAATTGCGAACACCATTGCCCGCAAGCGCCTGTATGAAATGAACGTAGTCATTTCCGATACGGCAGAATATGGCAATTACCTGTTCTCTTACGTTGCGGTTCCGTTGCTGAAAGAAAAATTCATGGCAACTCTGCAAGCGGGAGATTTAGGGAAGGCAGTCGCAGATCGTGGTATCGACAATACCCAACTGCGTGATGTGAATGAAGCGATCCGTAACCATCCGATTGAAACTATCGGTCGTACCCTGCGTGGTTATATGACTGATATGAAACGTATTGCGGTTGGCGGATAATATCAGTCGGCGAAGAAAATAATATATTCCCTGCCCGACGTTATTTCATCGGGCAGGTTGTTCTTTCCATCTTCAGGCAATCATTTGAAATCTACTGGTTATAGGTAATTCTTACAGATTGAATTGCCGTTTCAGCTCATCAATGGCCTGACGCTGAAATGCTTCAAATCGCTCTTTAGGTTGCTGCAATTGAATAGTGTTCAGTGAAGGATCAATGACATCGGTACGAATGCCACTGAGTTCCTCTATGACAGCTAATCCACAGAAAGGGACATAGGCTTCTGAATAACCACCTTCGTGCACCATAACTAATTTGCCATGACACAATTCATCCGCTGCTTGTTGTACCTTGCGGGTCATTTCACGGAAACTGTCACTGTGCAGCTGCATCCGTGCGAGAGGATCAAAGGCATTGGCGTCATAGCCGCAGGCAACGATAATCAGCTCTGGTTGGTAGCGTCGCAGGGCAGGAAGCACAATTTGATCCATGGCATAGAGATAACTATTATGTCCAGCGCCGGCCATCAATGGAATATTGATATTGAAGCCTTCTCCCTTGCCTGCACCGATATCTTCTTCACCACTGTAGCCTTCTGGATAACAACCATCCTGATGCAGTGAAATAGTCAAAACGTCATCACGCTCCCAGAAGATATGTTGTGTGCCATTGCCGTGGTGAACATCCCAGTCAATAACGGCTACCCGGCCTACGCCAAGCTGTTCTTTGGCATGTTCAATGGCAAGGGCGATATTGGCAAGGAAACAGAAGCCCATCGCTTTATCCGGCAGGCAGTGATGTCCGGGAGGGCGGGACAGGCTGTAGGCATTATCTAATTCGCCTTGTAACACGGCTTTTACTGCCGCATAGGTGAGTCCGGCGGACAATTTAGCGATTTCATAGCTGCCTTGTCCTATTGTGGCTTCAGATCCTAACACTCCTCCGCCATTATCACTTACGGATTTAAGACATTGTAAATAATCCTCGGTGTGAACCAGTCTTAACGTTGCGTCATCAAGAGGTTCAGCACTCCGTAATCGCAATGAGTTACTTAAACCCGAAACATCCATCAGGCTTTTCATTCTGCGTTTGGTTTCTGGTGATTCAGCATGTCCCGCACTGCTGGGGGGCTGTACCCATCCACCAACGGGGAGTACGACAACATGTTGTAACCCAGAATTATGCCAGAAACAGTATTCGTCAAAGAAAAAGCCTGTCTTACGTAGCACCATATTATCTCCCTTTTATTGACTTCATGTTAATAACGTAATAATTGTTATAGCACTAATGAAAGTAAACAAATGTTATGTATTTCAATTAATAGAAAATCACCATTTATTCAGATGAATTAATTGAAATCCGCAGTGAAAAATAATCGGGTTAATTTTACCTTACTAATAATCAATTAATACTCATGTAAAAAGGTTTATGATGATATTGATAACGGCTATCCAGCAAGGTAATGAATAATAATGATTTGCCCATCTGCTTCCCTGATATGTCTGGATATAAGTTAAAAATGGATAAATAACAGAGGGATAAGAATAATTTCGGCTAAGGTTATCGGTTGGTGTTTATTCTTGATTTTTCTGTTTTTTATTAATCCATTGAAAAATAAAATGATCGAGAACCTTAATATGAATTGAAAACTTAAAAATGGAATATATTGGCACTTCTTACTCTTTTATCTTGCAATAATTTACTTACGTAAAGAAAACCGCCTCTGAGACTTACTTTCTGCTACAATTCTGTTTCCTGATCTTTCATCCAGATATAATCTTCGAAACAGTATGCGATTAAATCCAAACCAACAACAAGCGGTTGAATTTGTCACAGGGCCTTGTCTGGTTCTGGCAGGTGCAGGTTCCGGTAAAACCCGGGTGATCACCAATAAAATAGCCCATCTGATCCGTACCTGTGGTTATCAAGCGCGCCAGATTGCCGCGGTGACTTTCACCAATAAGGCGGCACGTGAGATGAAAGAGCGTGTCGCGCAGACTTTAGGCCGCAAGGAAACGAAAGGGCTGACGATCTCAACTTTTCATACTTTGGGCTTAGAAATCGTCAAGCGCGAATACAAGGCGCTGGGCATGAAAAGTAATTTTTCACTGTTTGATGATCAAGATCAGATGGCATTGCTGAGAGATCTTACCGCGGATCTGCTGGAAGAAGATAAAGATCTGTTACAAAAACTTATCTCCTGCATTTCCAACTGGAAGAATGACTTAATGTCGCCAGAGCAGGTGATCAGGACAGCCCGTTCGGCACAAGAACATCAATTTGCAGAGTGTTATCGCCGTTATGATTTGCATCTGAACAGTTGTAACGTCCTTGATTTTGATGATCTGATCACCAAACCGACACTGCTGCTCATGCGTGATGAAGAAGTCAGGGAACGTTGGCAGAATAAAATTCGCTATTTGCTGGTGGATGAATACCAAGATACCAATACGAGCCAGTATCAATTGGTGAGGCTATTGGTTGGTAACCGTGCACGTTTTACGGTGGTTGGTGATGATGATCAATCCATTTATTCGTGGCGCGGCGCTCGTCCACAAAATTTGATCCTGCTGAAAGAGGACTTTCCGCAGTTGAATGTCATTAAGCTGGAACAAAATTACCGTTCATCGGGACGGATATTGAAAGCGGCGAACATCCTGATTGCCAACAACCCTCATGTATTTGAGAAAAAACTCTTTTCAGAGTTGAATTATGGTGACCCGCTCAGGGTGATAGAAGCGAATAATGAAGATCATGAAGCTGAGCGTGTGGTAGGAGAATTGATCGCTCATCACTTTATCAATAAAACGGAATATAAAGATTACGCGATCCTTTATCGTGGTAATCACCAGTCCCGGATCTTCGAAAAAATGTTGATGCAAAACCGTATTCCTTATCGCATTTCGGGAGGAACGTCGTTCTTTTCCCGACCTGAAATCAAGGACTTGCTCTCTTACCTGCGTGTTTTAACCAATCCTGAAGATGATAGTGCGTTTCTGCGCATCGTTAATACACCACGGCGAGAAATTGGTGCGGTAACGATCCAGAAATTGGGAGAGTGGGCAAATCAACGTAACAAGAGTCTGTATCAGGCCAGTTTTGACCTTGGCTTGGAACAACATCTGAGCGGGCGTGGTCTGGCTGCATTACAGCGTTTCACTCATTGGATGGATGAAATATCCCGTCAGGCGGAGCATGAGCCATTGCTGGCAGTGAGAGACTTACTTCGTGGTATGGATTACGAAAGCTGGTTATATGAGACTTCGCCCAGCCCAAAAGCGGCTGAAATGAGAATGAAAAACGTCAACCAACTCTTCACCTGGATGAGTGAAATGCTTGAAGGCGATGATTTGAATGATCCCATGACGCTTTCTCAAGTCGTCGCTCGTTTTACATTGCGAGATATGCTGGAACGGGGAGAGGAAGATGAAGAGCTGGATCAGGTTCAGCTAATGACGTTACATGCTTCTAAGGGATTAGAATTTCCTTATGTGTTTCTGGTGGGAATGGAAGAAGGCTTGTTACCGCATCAAAGCAGCATTGATGAAAATAATATAGAGGAAGAGCGCCGTCTGGCTTATGTCGGCATTACCCGTGCGCAGAGAGAGCTTTTTTTCACACTGAGTAAAGAACGTCGCCAGTATGGTGAACTCATTCGTCCTGAACCAAGCAGATTCTTGCTGGAATTGCCACAAGATGACTTGCATTGGCCGCGGGGGAAGCGGGTGATAAGTGCGGAAGAACGAATGAAACAGGGGCAATCACGCCTTGCGGATATTAAATCGCGTTTGGGGCTTGGACAGAAAAATATTGGCAGGTAAGCCACTTGATGAAAACCCTGTATCCGGCATGAATACAGGGTATGGAAATACAGGATCAGCTAGGTCGGGAGTTATTCTGTTCTTCAAGAAGCAGCGGCCATTGGACATAACTTTGCCATTTCATTTCCTGCTGCAATGCTTCAGCCCTGAGTGAGTGTTCCATCTGCCATTGGTAGGGAAGGGTGATCATGAGAGTTTCATTTTCTTCTACCCGTAACCGCAAAGCCGGTAGAGAGTCATCTCGCCGACGGCTGGCGAAAATAATTGCGAGGCGCAATAAACGACATAGCCGTTGTGCCTGCAATGATGGCAGGGCATTCTGCTGGCTGAGTGATGCTAAGTCCACAGGGCCACTTTGATTTTTTAACAGGGTAGCCAGCAAGCGTTTTTGCGCAGGTGTATAACCGGGCAGATCTAAGTGGCTAACCAGATAAGCGGAGTGCGCGGATCCCTGACGAAAATCAATGAACAGGCCGATTTCATAGAGTAAACATGCACTGCTCAATAATTCGCGGCAGCGTTCATTCAACTCCCAGGGCTTGGCGATTTGCTGGCAAAAGTGTTCTGCCAGCTGCCTGACACGTTGTGCTTGTTCTATATCCAGTTGAAAGCGATGCTGCATATTACGCAGGGTTTTTGCGCGAATATCTTGCTCAATTGGCAAATCCAGCATCCCGTAAACCAAACCTTCACGCAATGCGCCACCTGCCAGTGTCATGCTCTCGATTTTCAATGCCTGAAAAATAGCAATTAAGATTGCCAAACCGCTGGGAAAAACCAATGCCCGTTCTAGTGTCAGTCCATCAATTTCCAGTTCTTCCAGCTTGCCGCACTCAATTGCCTGATGTTTAAGTTGCTGAAGCTTAGGCAGGGTAATCAACTCATCCATGCCCTGAGCGATCATGATTTCCTGCAAAGCCTGTACTGTACCGGAAGCGCCCACGCAAATGTGCCATCCCTGCTCAAGCAGAGTTGTGGTGACAGAACTTAGAATGACATGGGCAGCCGATTCCGCTCTTGCGAAATTTTCTTCTGTCAGGCTGCGATCATTGAAATAACGTTCCAGCCAAGTGACGCAGCCCATTTCAAGACTGAATAGCTGACTGGCCTTAGCCCCGGTGCCTGTTACGAGTTCTGTACTGGCACCTCCAATATCCACGACAAGCCGTTGTTCAGGCCCACCTGTGGTGTGGGCAACGCCTTGATAAATCAGGCAAGCCTCTTCTTCACCACTGATGACATTGACAGGACTACTCAATATTGCTGAAGCTTTTCTCACAAACTCATCCGAATTTGCTGCAAGACGCAAGGTCGCTGTAGCAACAACGCGGATCTGCGTGGCAGGAATATCCTGCAAGTATTCGGAAAAAAGGCGGAGGCACTGCCATCCCCGTTCCATTGCCTGCTGTGATAAATGGTTATTTTTATCCAACCCGGCAGCCAGCCTGACTTTGCGCTTGATGCGGGTGACCACTTGAATACTACCGGATATTTCACGGACCACCAGCATGTGGAAACTGTTTGAGCCTAAATCGATAGCGGCATAGAGCGAAGAAGAACTCAGCATAGTATTTTATTCCGGCATGTATTATTTCAGCATAATATTATTTCATCATTGCGTCATTTTAGCTTGGGTGCTTGCGACTGCGCGTTGGGTTGCCACGGCGCGGCATATTGGTGCGGCGTGGGTGTCCCCCTGAACGGGCGCGGTTACGGCGCTTGGGTACGGGTAAATCTTTCAGCAACGCATCGCTGTTGTATTTGCTGACAGGTATCTGGTGCTGAATATACTCTTCAATAGCAGGCAGATTCAGCGCGTACTCTTCACAGGCCAGGCTGATGGAATGACCACTTTCTCCGGCACGACCGGTCCGGCCAATTCGATGGACATAATCTTCACAGTCATCCGGCAGGTCATAGTTAAAGACATGCGTTACTGAGGGGATATGCAGCCCACGGGCGGCAACATCGGTGGCGACCAGAATATCCAGATTGCCCTGACTGAATTCTTCGAGGATCCGCAGGCGCTTTTTCTGTGCAACATCACCTGTCAGCAAACCAACACGATGACCGTCAGCAGCCAAATGAGCCCAGACATCTTCACAACGATGTTTGGTGTTGGCAAAAATGATGCAGCGATCAGGCCACTCTTCTTCCAGCAAGGTCTGTAGCAGACGCATTTTTTCTTCATTGGAAGGATAAAACAGCTCTTCCTGAATGCGATGCCCTGTTTTCTGCAAGGGTTCTACTTCCACATATTCAGGATTATTCATTTGTTCGAAAGCCAGTTCACGCACCCGGTAAGACAGCGTTGCAGAAAACAGCAAATTCATTCTTTCAGTCGCTGCCGGGATCCGGCGGAACAACCAACGGATGTCTTTGATAAAGCCTAAGTCATACATGCGATCAGCTTCATCAAGCACGACAACTTGAATGGCGCCAAGCTGGATATGCCCCTGTTTTGTGTAATCGATCAGGCGACCGGTTGTGCCAATGACGATATCGACGCCAGATTCTAACACTTTAAGTTGCTTATCATAGCCATCGCCACCATAAGCAAGACCCATTTTTAAGCCGGTGACTTCTGCCAGTTCTTCTGCATCAGAATAAATCTGGACAGCCAGTTCGCGGGTAGGAGCCATAATCAGCGCCCTTGGCTGATTGATTTTACGCTCCTTAGCAGCAGGGTTAGTCAGTAAATAGTTGAACGTAGACGTCAGGAATGCCAGCGTCTTGCCTGTTCCGGTTTGTGCTTGTCCCGCAACATCTCGGCCTTCGACAGTAAAAGGCAATGTTAGCGCCTGTATTGGCGTACAGTTTGAAAACCCTTTTTTATCAAGAGCTTCTAAGATTTTGGGGTGCAATGCGAAGTCGGAAAACTTCTTTTCTGTCAAATGTGTTTTGCTCATAGAGTGGTAGAATATCAGTTAACTATTGCTTTAAGAAAGTGTATCCGCTGAAATAAAGACACCCGTATGTTGGTTAATGTACAGTGATACTGTAAAAGATTTTATTTTTGGAGTAAAAAAATGAGTGCGAATATTACCCATCTGACCGATGCTGGTTTTGAAAACGATGTACTGAAAGCAGAAGGTCTGATCCTCGTTGATTTTTGGGCTGAGTGGTGTGGTCCTTGCAAAATGATTGCCCCTATTCTGGATGAAATTTCTGAAGAATATGCAGGCAAACTGACCATCGCCAAGTTGAACGTTGATGATAACCCAAATACAGCACCAAAATACGGTATTCGCGGAATTCCTACACTGATTTTGTTTAAGAATGGCGAAGTCGCGGCGACAAAAGTGGGCGCTTTGTCAAAAACTCAGTTGAAAGAGTTTTTGGAGCAGTACCTCTAATTTAGAGTCTGGTCACAGTAATTACGGGCGTTTAGCGTATAGAGTGATTTATCCTATTGACCGCTAGACGTCCGCTACGAAGCGTGGTAAGTTAGCGGCCACGTGCTTGTATGAAACATGACTTGTATGAAACCTTGCATGAGTGAATTCTTTATTCGATATAAAGGTTTATTGATGTAAAGAGTTGACATTAAGCCTGTTGCATACTAAACAATCTGTAGTGTCTGATAAATCTGTTATTTCTGGATCACCTGAAGTATCTGATAGTATATCGCATTGAGTAAAGTTTCTGAGTCTATATACGGAGCATTCGGTATATAGCTTGGTACGCTGATAGCGTCCTGATGCTGAACATCTTTAAACGGGATGTTTTTATAGTTATAAAAGGGTGTTTTCATAGTTATAAACAGTGCTCACACCGAGATAATGCTTACGCTGAGACAGTTCCGATATTGAAGTTAACCACGTTTCGTTATTATCTCAGTCGTGTTTTGACAGTTTGTCAGCCTTATTTTGAAATCAATCAGAGTACTTCAAACTATTGCCTTGTAATATAATTTAATATGTTAGAAGGATTTATTCGTTTCTGGTACAAATAAACAGGCACCGATAACGCTGCCATACCATTCACGTTCATAGTTCGAGATATACCCCGAGTTAAAGAACCCACCATTATGAATCTTACCGAATTAAAGAATACGCCGGTATCTGAGTTGATTACTCTCGGCGAAAATATGGGGCTGGAAAATCTGGCTCGTATGCGTAAGCAAGACATCATTTTCTCTATTCTCAAACAGCATGCGAAAAGCGGAGAGGATATTTTCGGAGATGGTGTGCTGGAGATATTACAGGATGGATTTGGTTTCCTCCGCTCCGCAGACAGTTCTTACCTTGCAGGTCCTGATGATATCTACGTTTCTCCTAGTCAAATCCGCCGTTTTAACCTCCGTACCGGTGACACCATTTCAGGGAAAATCCGCCCGCCAAAAGAAGGTGAACGTTATTTTGCCTTGCTGAAAGTTAATGAAGTTAACTTTGACAAACCTGAAAACGCCCGCAGTAAAATCTTGTTTGAAAACCTGACACCACTTCATGCCAACAACCGTTTGCGCATGGAACGTGGTAATGGTTCTACTGAGGATTTGACTGCCCGTGTTCTGGATTTGGCAGCGCCGATTGGCCGTGGTCAGCGTGGCCTGATTGTTGCTCCGCCAAAAGCAGGTAAAACCATGCTGCTGCAAAATATTGCAGCTAACATCGCCCACAACTACCCAGACTGTGTTCTGATGGTTCTTCTGATTGATGAACGTCCAGAAGAAGTGACCGAAATGCAACGTCTGGTAAAAGGTGAAGTGATTGCTTCAACCTTTGATGAACCGGCTTCCCGCCACGTGCAAGTGGCTGAAATGGTTATCGAAAAAGCCAAACGTTTGGTTGAGCATAAAAAAGACGTTATTATTCTGCTGGACTCCATTACTCGTCTGGCTCGTGCCTATAACACCGTGGTTCCTGCTTCCGGTAAGGTATTGACCGGTGGTGTGGATGCGAATGCGCTGCATCGTCCAAAACGTTTCTTTGGTGCAGCACGTAATGTTGAAGAAGGTGGTAGTCTGACCATCATCGCAACAGCGCTGGTTGATACCGGTTCTAAGATGGATGAGGTCATTTACGAAGAATTTAAAGGTACAGGTAACATGGAGCTGCACCTGTCCCGTAAGATTGCTGAAAAACGTGTTTTCCCTGCCATTGATTACAACCGTTCTGGAACACGTAAAGAAGAGTTGCTCACTGCACAGGATGAACTACAGAAGATGTGGATCCTACGTAAGATCATTCACCCGATGGGTGAAATCGATGCAATGGAATTCCTTATCAACAAACTGGCTATGACAAAAACAAACGAAGAGTTCTTCGACTTTATGAAACGTTCATAGTTCTGAAATAGTTTTGAATAAAGAAAAGCAGCCATTACACCAAAGCGCCACATTCCTGTGGCGTTTTTTTTATCAGTGACTTACTCTATTGCCCTGAAATGGTACATTTTTTGCATGTTTTTCGAATGATTAAATGAGTATTTCTGAACTTGCGTTTTATAGTGCTTTATAGATAGTTGCTCCGTAGATGATTATCAGTCACGTTCTACTATTTGCATGATCCATTTAATAATTTTTATAAGTTAGTACGCCTTGTTTTGTTGACAGGGAATTTATGGGTTTGGGGTTGAATGGGACATCCATAATTGAATGAAAAATAGATGCCCCATCATTATTTTTACAGAGAGTTGTTATTGTGAATATTCCTAGCATGAGTGCCGAAATTTTTTGCGTATTTATATTCTCATTCGCATTTTTGTTTGTGTCTCGCAAGATAGCAAAAAAGATTGGTCTGGTTGATAAACCAAATTACCGTAAGCGCCACCAAGGCTTAGTTCCTTTGGTTGGTGGGATATCTGTTTTTTTTAGTGTTTGTTTTGCATTCGTTATCACGAAAGAGTTCATTCCTCATAAGTGGCTATACTTGGCTTGTGCAGGAATATTAGTTTTTATCGGTGCATTAGATGACCGTTTTGATATCAGCGTAAAGATTCGGGCAACCATCCAGGCGCTCGTTGGTATCGGCATGATGCATTTTGCCGGCCTTAAGCTTGAAAGCTTGGGTAATACCTTCGGGCCATGGGAAATGACACTAGGCCCATTCAGCTATGTTGTGACTTTATTCGCTGTTTGGGCTGCTATCAACGCTTTCAATATGGTGGATGGTATTGATGGCTTGTTGGGCGGACTCTCTTGTGTCTCGTTCGGCGCATTGGGAATTCTGTTGTATGAAAATGGCAATACCGCACTGGCATTTTGGTGTTTTACGTTTATTGCAGGGGTCTTGCCTTATATATTTCTCAATTTAGGATTAGTCGGAAAACGTTTCAAAGTATTCATGGGGGATGCAGGAAGTACCCTGATTGGTTTTACTATTATTTGGTTACTGACTACAGCGACTCAAGGAGAAAGCGCTTCTATTCGTCCTGTGACAGCACTATGGATCATCGCGATTCCATTGATGGACATGGTTGCGATTATGTACCGTCGATTGCGTAAGGGAATGAGCCCGTTTTCTCCGGATCGCCAACATATCCACCATTTGATCATGCGTGCCGGATTTACTTCTCGTCAGGCATTCATCTTGATTACTTTAGCCGCAGTTTTGTTGGCATCGGTTGGAATTATTGGAGAATGGTTAAGTTTTGTTCCTGAATGGGTGATGTTGGCATTATTTTTGCTTGCTTTTGTGCTATATGGCTATTGCATCAAACGAGCATGGCGGGTAGCCCGTTTTATCAAACGGTGTAAACGTCGTATGCACCGGACAGCAAGTCATCATTAATACATTGACTTATCAAAGAGGTTTTGTGCAGTGATAAACTCAGAAACGCAACCTAAACAGGATCAACAGGCTATAGAGCACGAGCTGGATATTCGTGCGCTGTGTTATGCTCTGTGGCGTGGAAAGATATGGATTATCGCACTGGCAATCATTTTCGCTGCCGTCGCTCTGGGTGCATCTTTTTTGATGCAGCAAAAGTGGAGCGCAACCGCTGTTGTGGATTTACCGACGACCAATAATCTGGGTAGCTATTACTCGCAACAACAATTTTTGCGTAATTTAGATACCCATATCAATGCCTCACCAGAAGCACAATTGCCGACTATTCCCGATGGTGCATACAAAGAATTCATGATACAGGTTGAGGCGTATGATACCCGTCGTGAATTTTGGCTTGATTCTGATTATTACAAACAGCGCAGGAAAGGGACGGCCAAAGCGGATGCTGTGTTGCTGGATGAGTTGATCAACAATATTCAAATCACGCGGAGTGATGACCGAAAAGTACCCAATGACAATATCAAGTTAACAGCAGAAACAGCAGTTGATGCGAACCAACTGCTGCGCAGATATATTGCATTTGCCAATCAACGGGCGAGTACCCATCTGAACAACGAAATTAAAGGTGCGTGGGCGACACGAACCCAGTCAATGAAGGCATTGGTTAAACGTCAGGAGATGGTAGCCAAGGCAATGTACAATCGTGAACTGAATGTCTTGCAGCAGTCACTGAAAGTGGCTGAGAAACAAGGTATTCATCGTAATGAAACAAACATTCCTATCGATGAACTACCTGAATCCAAAATGTTTATGTTGGGTATGCCATTGTTGCAAGCCCAGATTGAAACGTTGGAAGCGACGGGTCCGAATTACAGCATCGATTATGATCAAAACATGGCGATGCTGGCTACATTGAATGTCGGACCAACTTTACAGGATACTTTCCAGACTTACCGTTATCTCAGGACACCCGAGGAACCTGTCAACCGAGACAGCCCTCGCCGTGCTTTCATGATGATTATGTGGGGTGCCGTTGGCATGTTGGTTGGTGCTGGCGTTGCTTTGGCAAGGCGCTCACGCTCCGTCAGTTCATATAATAACTTCATGTAAATAACTCATCAGTTTTTCAGGGTTAATGACTGTTCTCGGTAGCTTGTATCTGCGTGCATCTTGCTCGGAAGTAGGAATGGAAATGGTAATTAACCCTCTGCTTTTGTGGAACCATTTGCAATGATTGACAAAATAAGAGAGCCACTGTGAAAGTGTTGACTGTGTTTGGTACCCGACCGGAAGCCATCAAAATGGCACCGTTGGTACACGCATTGGCCAGGGATACTGCCTTTGACGCAAAAGTGTGTGTCACTGCCCAGCATAGAGAGATGTTGGATCAGGTGTTGCACTTGTTCGGAATAACGCCAGATTTTGATCTCAATATCATGCAAAAAGGGCAGGACCTCACGGATATTACCTGCCGGATCCTGCAAGGTATAAAGCCTGTATTGGAAGAATTTAAACCGGATGTGGTGCTGGTGCATGGCGATACGACTACGACTATGGCGACCAGTCTGGCCGCATTCTATCAGCATATTCCTGTGGGCCATGTCGAAGCAGGGCTGAGAACCGGAGATCTTTATTCTCCCTGGCCGGAAGAAGCCAACCGTAAAATTGCCGGGCACTTGGCGATGTACCACTTTGCGCCAACGGAAAACGCCAGAAATAATCTCTTAAAAGAGTCTGTTGCAGAAGATCGTATTTTTGTTACAGGTAATACGGTTATCGATGCGCTGCTGTCGGTACGTGACCATATCATGAATGACGAAGCCATATATGGTCAGCTTGCTGAACTTTATTCCTTCATTGATCCGAATAAAAAAATGATTCTGGTGACAGGCCATCGTCGTGAGAGCTTTGGTAAGGGATTTGAGCGCATATGTGAAGCGTTAGCCCAGATTGCCAGAGCGCATCCTGAAGTTCAGGTGGTTTATCCGGTTCATTTGAACCCAAATGTCAGTGAGCCCGTTAAGCGTATTTTGCATGACATTGATAACGTTATCCTTATCAAACCTCAGGATTACCTGCCATTCGTCTATTTGATGAATCATGCCTACATGATTCTGACCGATTCAGGGGGCATTCAGGAAGAAGCCCCCTCTTTGGGAAAACCGGTTCTGGTTATGCGCAGCACCACCGAACGACCTGAAGCGATTGGTGCGGGAACGGTGCGATTGGTAGGGACTGATACACAAGCTATTGTTGCAGAAGTGACGCGCTTATTGACGGATGACATTGCTTACCAACAGATGAGCCATGCCCATAACCCTTACGGTGATGGTAAGGCTTGCCAGCGAATTCTTGAAGCATTAAAGAAAAATCAGGTGACATTATGAGTTTTGAAACAATTTCTGTGATCGGGCTTGGTTATATTGGCTTACCCACCGCAGCAGCATTTGCCTCCCGCAAAAAAACCGTCATTGGTGTGGATGTCAATCAACATGCGGTAGAGACGATTAACCGTGGCGCAATTCATATCGTTGAACCTGATTTAGATAAAGTAGTGAAAGTTGCCGTTGAAGGCGGTTATTTGAAAGCCGTAACAGTTCCACAAACTGCGGATGCTTTCTTGATTGCTGTGCCTACGCCTTTCAAAGGCGATCACGAACCGGACATGGCTTATGTGCGCTCTGCTGCGGAATCAATAGCGCCAGTCCTGAAGAAAGGAGACTTGATCATTCTGGAATCTACTTCGCCGGTTGGTGCAACAGAACAGATGGCAGAGTGGTTGGCTGCGGCACGCCCTGATCTTTCATTTCCCCAACAATCGGGTGAAGATTCAGACATTGATATCGCCTATTGTCCAGAACGCGTACTGCCGGGCCAGGTTATGGTGGAATTGATCAAAAACGATCGCGTGGTGGGGGGGATGACAGCCAAATCATCCTCCAGAGCAAGCGAGCTGTACAAAATTTTCCTTGAAGGCGAATGTGTTATCACTAATGCCAAAACGGCAGAAATGTGCAAACTGACGGAAAACAGTTTCCGCGATGTTAATATCGCGTTTGCCAATGAACTTTCTTTGATCTGTGCTGAACAAGGCATTAATGTTTGGGAGCTGATTAGTCTGGCAAATCGTCATCCTCGCGTAAATATCTTGCAGCCCGGCCCGGGTGTTGGCGGGCACTGTATCGCGGTCGATCCGTGGTTTATCGTATCCCAAAATCCTGAACAATCTCGCCTGATTCATACCGCACGCTTAGTTAATGATGGAAAACCGCTTTGGGTGGTTGATCAAGTGAAAGCGGCAGTGGCAAATTGTCTGGCAGAAAGCGGCAAACGGGCAAGTGAAGTTAAAATTGCCTGTTTTGGGCTGGCTTTTAAACCGAACATTGATGATTTGCGCGAAAGCCCGGCGGTTCATATCACTGAAATGGTTGCACAGTGGCATGTAGGGAAAACCGTGGCTGTTGAGCCCAATGTACATGGACTGCCAAAATCATTGAAAGGTTTGGTTGAGTTGATGGACGTGAACCAGGCATTGGAAGAGGCCGACGTTGTATTGATGCTGGTGGATCACTGTCAGTTTAAAGCCATTCATGGCGATGAAATAAAACAAAAATGGGTTGTTGATACAAAAGGAGTTTGGCGTTGAAACGTATTCTCATTACAGGTGGTGCAGGCTTCATCGGCTCTGCGGTTGTTCGCCACATTATCAGCCAGACAGAAGACAGCGTCGTCATCGTCGATAGCCTGACTTATGCCGGTAATCTTGAATCATTGGCTCCGGTGGCTAATCATCCTCGCTACGCGTTTGAACAAGTGGATATCTGCCAGCGTGATGCCTTGGATCGTGTATTCCAGCAATACCAGCCGGATGCGGTTATGCATCTGGCGGCAGAAAGTCATGTTGACCGTTCCATTGATGGGCCAGCCGCCTTTATCGAAACCAACATCATTGGTACTTATACTTTACTGGAAGCGGCGCGGGCGTTTTGGCAGCAATTGGATCAGGAAAAACAGGCCAAATTCCGTTTCCACCATATCTCAACAGATGAGGTTTATGGTGACTTGCACGGTGAAGACGGTTTCTTTACTGAAACAACGCCTTATGCACCGAGCAGCCCATACTCTGCATCTAAGGCTTCCAGCGACCATCTGGTCAGGGCGTGGCGTCGTACTTATGGTTTACCGACAGTGATCACCAATTGTTCCAATAACTATGGCCCTTATCACTTTCCTGAAAAACTGATCCCATTGATGATCCTGAATGCGTTGGCGGGTAAGTCACTGCCGGTTTATGGCAAAGGTGAGCAAATCCGTGACTGGCTGTATGTGGAAGATCATGCACGCGCATTGCATTTGGTGGTGTCCAAGGCACAACCCGGTGAAACCTATAACATCGGTGGACATAATGAGCGCAGAAATATCGATGTGGTGGAAACGATTTGTTCCTTGCTGGAAGAATTCCGCCCCGAAAAACCTGCGGGGGTAGAGCATTATCGTGATCTGATTACCCATGTGACGGATCGTCCGGGGCATGATATGCGTTATGCGATTGATGCAGCGAAAATTGAGCGCGAACTGGGCTGGACGCCACAAGAAACCTTTGAGTCTGGCATCCGCAAAACCGTGCAGTGGTATTTGGCGAATGAAAATTGGTGGCGTAGGGTTCAGGATGGATCTTATGCAGGGGAACGTCTTGGGCTGGGAAACGAATAAGCCCGTCTGGGGGATAGCATGAAAGGAATTATACTGGCGGGGGGGTCTGGCACCCGTTTGTATCCAATAACACGTGGCGTATCAAAACAATTATTGCCTATTTATGACAAGCCGATGATTTATTATCCGCTGTCAGTTTTAATGCTGGCGGGAATACGCGACATCCTGCTTATTTCTACACCCGATGACTTACCCGCTTTTAGGCGACTATTGGGCAATGGTGAGCAATTTGGCATTCGTCTGAGCTATGCTGAACAGCCCTCTCCCGATGGACTGGCTCAAGCGTTTTTGATTGGCGAAGAGTTTATTGGCAATGATACTTGTTGTCTGGTGCTTGGCGATAATATCTTTTTTGGTCAGGCATTTAGCCCAAAACTGCAAAACGTGGTGGCGCGTGAAACAGGGGCTACCGTATTTGGTTATCAAGTGATGGATCCAGATAGATTTGGCGTCGTGGAATTTGATGAGCAATATCGGGTACTTTCCATTGAAGAAAAACCCGTACAGCCTAAATCCAACTGGGCGGTGACAGGACTCTATTTTTACGACAACAAAGTGGTTGATTTTGCTAAACAAGTGAAGCCTTCCGCCCGCGGTGAATTAGAGATTACCAGCATCAACCAAATGTATCTGGAATGCGGCGAATTGAATGTTGAATTACTAGGGCGTGGCTTTGCCTGGCTGGATACGGGCACCCATGACAGTTTAATTGAAGCGAGCACCTTTGTTCAGACCGTTGAAAAACGGCAAGGCTTCAAAATTGCCTGTCTGGAAGAGATAGCATGGCGTAATGGTTGGCTGAGCGTTGAGCAATTAAAAGAGGCTGCGGCGGAGCTGGCTAAAACGGGTTACGGCAAATATCTGATGGATTTGCTCAATGTTTATTCACGCCAACCTTGAACCTTTGATTTGGGATAGCCAATTCTTTGGGTTATCCACTGCGCGTCTGAATTTTTCACCAGAAGCCGCAGCACTAACGACGGCTCAGTTGGATGAGTATGCAGTGGTACAGGCAAAAGTTCCTGCACAGCAAACATCCATTATTGACGGGCTGTCCGCTTTGGGATTTTCTTTGGTGGAAGGCGAGGTGGATTTACTGTTATCGATTGGTGTCGGGGATAATGCTGATATTCATACGGGACAAGAACTCATTTCTGCAAAACGACGAGATATACCCGAATTAACATCAGTAGCGTCTCGTGTGTTTACGGATAGCCGTTTCCGTAAGCCGTGGTATCAGCCGGGTGACAGTAGTCGATTCTATGCGACTTGGGTCGAAAAAGCCGTTTTGGGAACGTTTGACCACGAATGTCTGCTTATCAATGATGAACACGGTAGAAT
Source organism: Xenorhabdus miraniensis (assembly GCF_002632615.1). Next base: position 382,554 of record NZ_NITZ01000001.1, on the reverse strand, counting down.
GATGGGATTTGTCACCCTGAGAGATATTGGAAACCATGAAGCACGTATTGGCTTATTGGCGGCTGCACCGGGGAATCATCATCAAGGAATTGGAAAAAAATTAATGTCGGCGGCGCAGCAATGGTGCCAAAACCACCAGATACAACGGCTGAGAGTGGCAACACAAATCAGCAACATCACTGCCTTGCGTCTTTATACACGTCGCGGTGCCATTATTGAGAGCACTGCATATTGGTTATACAGAGGATGAAATGATTCCATTTAACAAACCCCCGGTAGTCGGCACTGAATTGGAATACATGAAACAAGCGATGGCCAGTGGTAAATTGTGCGGCGATGGCGAGTTCACCAAACGTTGTGAAGCCTGGATAGAGCAGCGCTTTGGTTGTCCAAAGGTGTTGTTGACACCATCTTGTACGGCTTCACTGGAAATGGCGGCTATTTTGCTGGATATCCAGCCGGGTGATGAAGTCATCATGCCGAGTTATACCTTTGTTTCTACCTCCAATGCTTTTGTTCTGCGTGGAGCAACCATCGTGTTCGTAGATATTCACCCTGATACTATGAATATTGATGAAACCCAGATTGAAGCGGCCATTACAGAGAAAACCCGCGCCATCGTGCCAGTGCATTATGCGGGTGTTGCTTGTGAAATGGATACCATCATGGCACTGGCAGAAAAATATAACCTGTATGTAGTGGAAGATGCGGCACAGGGGGTCATGTCCACATATAAAGGTCGTGCATTGGGCACAATTGGACATATTGGTTGTTACAGCTTTCATGAAACCAAAAATTATTCGGCGGGTGGTGAGGGTGGTGCGACATTAATCAATGATAAGTCCATGATCGCCCGTGCCGAAATCATTCGTGAGAAAGGCACTAACCGTAGCCAATTTTTCCGTGGGCAAGTAGATAAATATACCTGGCGTGATATTGGTTCCAGTTATCTGTTATCTGATCTGCAAGCCGCTTATCTGTGGGGACAATTAGAGCTTGCTGAAGAAATTAACCAGCGTCGTCTGGCCTTGTGGGACAACTATTATCAGGCCCTGAAGCCATTGGCCGATGCGGGACACTTGACCTTGCCAATCATCCCGGAAGGCATAGAACACAACGCCCATATGTTCTATATCAAGCTGAAAGATGTGGAAGAACGGAGTGAATTCAACCGTTACATGAAAGAGAACAGTATTCTGAGCGTATTTCACTACGTGGCATTGCACACCAGTCCTGCGGGTGAAAAATGTGGCCGTTTCCACGGAGAAGATCGTTTTACGACCCGTGAAAGTGACCGTTTAGTGCGTTTGCCGATGTTTTACAATATCACTGACAAAGAACAGCAAGTTGTTATAAACCGTATCAAGGAATTTTTCGCCTGATATGTCACTTGCTAAAGCTTCTGTTTGGACGGCTGGCTCCACACTGATCAAAATTGGTGCGGGGCTGCTGATTATTAAATTGCTGGCGGTCTCTTTTGGCCCAACAGGTGTGGGGCTGGCCGGTAACTTTCGTCAACTCATTACCGTATTAGGCGTGTTGTCTGGTGCGGGGATTTTTAATGGCGTCACTAAATACGTGGCGGAACATCATCAGCAACCGGAAAAACTCAGGGCCATACTGGGAACCTCATCCTCGATTATTCTCGGTTTTTCGACCCTGCTGGCGGTGATTTTCCTCTTGTTCAGTGATGTCATCAGTATTGGTTTATTTGGTCACAATCATTACAAATCTGTTGTGCAGGCGCTCGCATTTATTCAAATGGGCATCGCTTACGCCAACTATTTTCTGGCTATCTTGAAAGGATTCAGGGATGCTCAGGGAAACTCGCTGGCAATTATTCTGGGCAGTTTGGCGGGCGTGATTGCCTATGGCCTCTGTTATTGGCTGGGTGGCTATGAAGGTGCGTTGGCTGGTTTGGCCTTAGTTCCTGCGTTGGTGGTTTTTCCCGCAGGGTTGATGATCTTGCACCGCAAAGTCATTGAATTTTCCGCCTTGAAACCGATGTGGGATCGGGCGATTGCCAGTCATTTGGGTAAATTTACCCTTATGGCATTGCTGACCTCCATAACGTTGCCCGTTGCTTATGTCATGATGCGAAATTTAATGGCGGCACGTTATAGCTGGGAAGAGGTTGGAATTTGGCAGGGAGTGAGCAGCATTTCTGATGCCTATTTACAATTTATTACGGCTTCTTTCACGGTCTATCTGCTGCCGACTCTTTCTCGTTTAGAGAGTAAGCAGGATATTACCAGCGAAATAGTGAAGGCACTGAAATTTGTTTTACCTGCTGTGGCTGCTGCCAGCTTTTCAGTCTGGTTGTTGCGTGATTTTGTTATTTGGTTGCTGTTTTCAGATAAATTCACCGCGATGCGGGAGTTATTCGCATGGCAGTTAGTGGGTGATGTGTTGAAAGTTGGCGCTTATGTTTTTGGTTATCTGGTGATAGCAAAAGCTGCACTGCGTTTTTATGTTCTGGCTGAGGTCAGCCAGTTCCTTTTGCTGAGCGGTTTCTCTCATTGGCTAATACCGAAAAATGGGGCATTGGGTGCAGCTCAGTCATATATGGCAACTTACATTGTTTATTTCATTCTTTGTTGTAGCGTATTTATCATTTATCGCAGGCGAGCATGACAACCCTAATTCACGTTTTGGGATCGGATATCCCACATCACAATCAAACGTTGCTGCGTTTCTTTAATGACGTCCTGGCTCGAGAAATACCTTTTTCGGCCAAACCGTGTTTTATGGTGGTGTCCAAAGACCACACATGGCTATCGAATTCTAATTATTCTGGTTTGACTATCTCTGTTTATGAGAATAAAGCCGCTCTTTCACAGGCGGTGATTGAAAAGGCAAAGGCAGATAGAGCAACCCGTTTTTTCTTCCACGGGCAGTTTAACGCTGCTTTGTGGTTGGCTTTATTAGTGGGCAAAATTAAACGACATCAATTTTGGTGGCATGCGTGGGGAGCTGATTTATATGAAGAATCCCGTCAACTGAAATTTCGCTTATTCTATCTGCTCCGTCGCTTGGCACAGAAACGAGTAGGGCATATTTTTGCCACGCGCGGTGATCTCCGGTATTTTCTCCGGCACACAGGTCAATCCAAAACGCGAGTGCCATCATCATTGCTCTATTTCCCAACCCGGATGGACCCTACTCTTACGGTAACGGAAAAAACATTTTCACCGGAAGGGATCACCATTCTGCTGGGAAATTCAGGAGATCAATCCAACCTTCATATAGAAGCATTGTATAAGATCCACCATCAATTTGGGGATGAGGCACGGGTGATTATTCCGATGGGTTACCCTGATAATAACCAACCCTATATCCAGCGCGTAAAACAAACTGCATTGTCGCTGTTTCCAGCGCAAAACGTCCGTGTCTTGCAGGATAAAATGGCGTTTGACGAATATTTGTCGCTGCTGCGTCAATGCGATTTGGGCTATTTCATTTTCAATCGCCAACAGGGTATTGGAACACTCTGTTTGCTGATTCAATTTGGTATTCCGTTTGTTTTGAGCCGCCAGAATCCATTCTGGCATGATTTGACGGAGCAGCAGGTGCCTGTTCTGTTTGATGGTGATGAATTGAATAAACACTGGGTGCAGGAAGCACAGCGTCAGATGCTGTCCCTTGATAAAAAGGCGATTGCCTTTTTTGATCCCAATTTTATTGATGGGTGGAAACGCGCCCTATTGGCGGCATCTGGAGAATATCAATGACCTTGACACAATTCGGTGGGCTGTTTGTCGTTTACGTGAGTTCATTGGTCTTTATCCTGACCTTGACGTATCAAGAATTTCGGCGTGTCCGCTTTAATTTTAATGTTTTTTTCTCATTACTGTATCTGCTGACGTTCTATTTTGGCTTCCCGCTGACCAGCATGTTAGTGTTCCAGTTTGATGTACAGGTTGTTCCGGTAGATTCGTTGCTGCATGCAATGTTGGCGTCAGGCTGTTTTTACGCTATTTACTATGTAGCGTATAAAACGCGCCTTAGCTATAAGACACGCAGAAATAATAGGGAACCTGAAACACCATGGGTTGCTTCTGCGCGAAAGCCCTTATTCAATATGAATCGGGTGGAAACTAATCTCACATGGCTGCTGCTTGCTGGCATTGCTGTCGTTACGGTGGGATCGTTCTTTATGCAGAACGGTTTTTTGTTATTTAAGTTACAGTCCTATAGCCAGATATTTTCCAGCCAAGTTTCCGGTGTCGCACTCAAGCGTTTCTTCTATTTCTTCATTCCTGCCATGTTGGTGGTGTTTTTTCTGAATCCGACCAAAATGCGTTGGGTGTGTTTTTTGGTAGGAACTGTCGGATTTGGCATTCTGACTTATGTGATTGTTGGAGGAACACGGGCTAATATTATTATTGCGTTTGCACTGTTCCTGTTTATTGGCATTGTCCGTGGTTGGATCACGTTATGGATGCTATTTGCTGCGGGCATATTTGGAATTATTGGCATGTTTTGGCTGGCGTTAAAGCGTTATGGCCTGGATGTGAGTGGTGCGGAAGCCTTTTATACGTTTCTGTATCTCACGCGGGATACCTTCTCGCCGTGGGAAAATCTGGCTCTGCTGCTGGATAACTACAGCAAAATAGATTTTCAGGGTTTGGCTCCGATCATCCGTGATTTTTATGTCTTTATTCCCAGTTGGCTGTGGCCGGATAGACCCAATCTGGTCTGGAATACAGCCAATTACTTTACATGGGACGTGCTGAATAACCACTCTGGCCTTGCGATTTCACCAACGCTGATTGGTTCGCTCGTGGTAATGGGAGGCGTGTTCTTTATCCCTCTGGGCGCGATTGTTGTCGGTTTGCTTATCAAATGGTTTGATTGGATTTATGAAGCAGGGAAGCAAGAAACTAATCGCTATAAGGCAGCGATTTTGCAAGCTTTCTGTTTTGGTGCCATTTTTAATATGATTGTACTTGCCCGTGAAGGTGTAGATTCTTTTGTTTCTCGGGTCGTGTTCTTCTGCATTGTTTTTGGCCTATGCCTGATCGCGGCGAAATTACTGTACTGGCTGTTTGAAAGTGCAGGGCTGGTTAGAAAGTTTGTAGTCAGTAACTTAGCTACCTCGCGAAAAACATCTGTGATTTTGGATGTAAGGAAGAAAAATGGTGTTGAATAACGTTCCTAAATACCGTATTCGTGGCCTCAATATCTGGGGATTTCGTGGTATGTCGCATTTTCTTGATCATCTTTTCCAGAATGGACAAGTAAAAACCGGTACGCTGGTTGCGATTAATGCAGAGAAAATCCTCACTGCGGAAAAAGATAATGCACTGAACCTGTTGCTGAATGAGGCTGAATATTTATATGCCGATGGCATTAGCATAGTGCGGGCCATTCGTCGTAAATACCCTGATGCAGATGTATCCCGGATTGCGGGAGCTGATTTGTGGGAAGCCTTGATGGAACGGGCCGGCAGTGAAGGAACCCCCGTCTTTTTGGTAGGTGGAAAGCCTGACGTTCTGGCACAGACAGAAAGTAAATTGCGTACCCAATGGAACGTTAATATCGTGGGCAGCCAGGATGGTTATTTTACACCAGAAACGCGTGATGCGGTGTTTGAGCGGATTCATGCCAGCGGTGCAGCGATTATTACTGTCGCAATGGGATCGCCGAAACAGGAGATCTTTATGCGTGACTGCCGAAAAATACATCCAGATGCACTATATATGGGAATTGGCGGAACTTATGATGTTTTTACGGGGCATGTCAAACGAGCACCGAAAATTTGGCAGAATTTAGGCTTGGAATGGCTGTATCGCCTGCTATCTCAGCCAAGCCGCATCCGTAGGCAATTCAAGCTATTGAGGTTCCTTGGCTATTATTACGGGGGCAAGCTCTAACCCGGCAATTCTTTGTTTTAAGCCTGCCACGTGGAAAGTGTGTTGTTCATATGTGGCAGGTTTCCGCTTTGTCTCTCATCTCCGTCCCTTCGCGCTTAGCAAGAACGTGAAATAACTACCTTGTTGTGTGATTAGATAGTAGCCATTGTTGATGCTGTTCTCCCCAACTGCGATGCCAAACAAGATTGGTATTGGTGTAATTTTATAATTTTTTATTTCACTGATTGGCAAAACGTGTTTTGATCCCTGCCTTTTTTACAACGATTGATTATCAATTCCTGTATTTTTTCTGTTTGCAAATATAGACATCATAAAAGTGGATAGGGAGTTTTATGAGTGATTCAAAACAGAGCCTGCAAAGGGGACTTGAGGCACGTCATATTGAACTGATTGCGCTAGGTGGCACAATCGGCGTAGGGCTGTTCATGGGGTCGGCCAGTACTTTGAAATGGGCTGGCCCTTCCGTTTTGCTGGCTTACATTATTGCTGGACTTTTTGTCTTTTTCATCATGCGTTCAATGGGCGAAATGTTGTTCCTTGAACCTGTCACCGGCTCATTCGCGTCTTTTGGGCATAAGTACCTTAGTCCTTATTGGGGCTGTTTGACGGCATGGGGCTATTGGTTCATGTGGGTTTCTGTGGGCATTTCAGAAATCACTGCCATCGGCGTATATGCCGAATTCTGGTTCCCGGAATTGCCTCAGTGGGTTTCTGCGCTGGTAGCGGTCGGGTTAGTGGCTTTGGCGAATTTGGCGGCTGTACGGCTGTATGGTGAACTGGAGTTCTGGTTTGCCATGATCAAAGTCACAACGATTATTGTGATGATTTTGATTGGCATTGGTTTGATTTTTTTTGGTTTAGGCAATGACTGGCAACCTATAGGATTAGATAACCTAACCTCACATGATGGTTTTTTCTCCGGTGGCTGGAAAGGCTTTTTATTTGCTCTGTGTATTGTTGTTGCTTCCTATCAGGGAGTTGAACTGGTTGGTATCACTGCGGGTGAAGCGAAAAATCCACAAGTTACACTTAAGAAAGCGATCAACAATATTCTGTGGCGTATCCTGATCTTCTATGTTGGTGCTATTTTTATTGTTGTGACGCTGTTCCCGTGGACAGAAGTTGGCACGCATGGCAGCCCATTCGTGATGACCTTTGCTAAAGTAGGTATTGCTTCTGCGGCCGCAGTGATTAACTTTGTCGTACTGACCGCGGCACTTTCAGGGTGTAACAGCGGCATGTACAGCGGTGGCAGGATGTTGTATGCCCTGGCTCAAAACCGTCAATTGCCTGCTTCGCTGCTGAAATTGTCGAAGAATGGTGTGCCGGTGAAATGTATCGCCATCACCATTGGTTGTTTGATTGCCGGTTCCAGCCTGAATTACCTGATTCCAAATCCACAGTCGGTATTTGTTTACGTTTATAGTGCTAGTGTATTGCCCGGTATGGTGCCGTGGTTTGTGATTCTGGTAAGCCAACTGCGTTTCCGCAAACATCACGAAGAAGCGCTGAAACAGCATCGGTTTAAATCGATCCTGTTCCCTTATGTCAATTACCTGACCTTGATTTTCCTGAGCTGTGTATTAGTCGGAATGGCGGTTAACCCGGATACGCGTTTCTCACTGATGGTAGGTGGGGCATTTTTGCTGATTGTGTCATGTATTTATTTCTTGGTTAATAGAATTTATTCGCAGAAAAAATCACACTAGTTTGGCAGGTTGATTCTTATACAATAAGACCCCTCGCGGTGGAAAAGTGTTGTCTTTATCAACTAAATGAGTAAAGCGTAAGCAAACGAATCATTTCTTTTAAAAAAGCACTGGACAGTACGACATTAAATCCGTACTATCCTCCACCGCAACGGCGTTAAGCGCCCGTAGCTCAGCTGGATAGAGCGCTGCCCTCCGGAGGCAGAGGTCTCAGGTTCGAATCCTGTCGGGCGCGCCATTTTAAGCGTGCAAGAGCAGTGACAATGAGTTATCGTGGTCGATAGCGCTTCGTTGTAGCAGTAATTTTAAGTAGTAAAACAGTATATAAAAGATAGCTGTTATGGTGGCTATAGCTCAGTTGGTAGAGCCCTGGATTGTGATTCCAGTCGTCGCGAGTTCGAGTCTCGTTAGCCACCCCATCTTTTTTATGACACGCGAGGGTGGCGGAATTGGTAGACGCGCTAGCTTCAGGTGTTAGTGTCCTTACGGACGTGGGGGTTCAAGTCCCCCCCTTCGCACCATAAAAAAGAGAAAAAATATATTTCGGCGAGTAGCGCAGCTTGGTAGCGCAACTGGTTTGGGACCAGTGGGTCGGAGGTTCGAATCCTCTCTCGCCGACCAGATTCTGAGAAATCCCCGCAATAGCGGGGATTTTTCTTTGTATTGCCTTGCCAATCAAAAACTTTCCTACCAATAAAAAACTCTCCCTTGCGGATAAAAACACTTATTTTTTCCCTTTTATTTCTTTTTAATTTCTTTGTCGATTCCCTTGGTGTGGCATTGAATATCATGGTTTTTCTTAACGCATCAACTGATTGTTTTAAAAGTTATTTTTAGATTGATGTTGTATTTCAACGACAAACCATACCATCGGGTGTCTCAGAATAACGACATTTAACTCATTGATTTTTATTGTCTAAATGTGAACGCCTTGAAGCGCGTCTCAAATGGGAGACGGTATTTTTGATTGTTTTTAGCAAAAATCAGGATATCTAATATAGAAAGTCAGTCAAAGCGTGGGTAAGGAAATCTTATCTTGGTTGAAAAAGTTGGCACGTAAAATGCAAATAAGAAATTGTAGATGCTCATCCCACTCCTTATGACAGCACATGACTTCATAAACTCCGGGATGATGTAGAGCTGATTGTCAGTGCCTATGGTCCACGTTATAGATGAGTAAGCATCCCTGTCTTTTCATCACAAACCGGACACAACGTTGAGTGAGGCACTATCCGTCTGTAGACCTGATTGTATTTATACACCTGTCTTTTTGATAGGTGTTTTTTTTGCCTGTAGAAATACGGCGCACCTCAGTTAATGCCTCAATGGTATCCATATCAGTTGTTAACTGAGGTGTGAAATAGCCGGGTTTATGCTTCGTTATTTTTCAAGGTTGTCATTGCGCTTTAAAGTCAGCATAAAACCTTTGCTACGGATTTGGGCGGCTTCTTCGCGTTTTTGCAATCTGTCAAGTGCATCGGCAAGCCATGCGTAATCATGGGCATCCGGTCGCTGTGCAAGCGCTGCTTTAAAGGCCGTTTCAGCGTTAGCCCATTCACCATTGCGTAAAGCAACCTGTCCTATGGTGCTGTTGAGCAGCGGTGTCGCACCGTGTTGCTTTAATTGATGGGTAAGCGTTTTTTGTATGGCTTCGGGATCGCTGGTTTTAAGATGCGGGATCAAGAGCAGGAGACGTTCGTCGTATTGCTGTTTTAATCCATTCAGAATGATTTGCTGGGCTGTATCGTGATCATTGCACTCAATCAAATGTTCGGACATAGCGACTTGTAGCACGATATCATTGCGAATCTTGCGGCTTTGCTCTTTCCACCATGCCTTCAGACCAGAACTGCCTTTTTCTGCCATAATTTGATTCATTAACCCGACATAGGCTTGCTGACGCAGTTTAAGGATTTCTTCCTCACTATGCAGATCAATTTTCATGATTGAAGGCAAGATATCAATCAATGATTGATAAGCACCTGAAAGAGAATAAGCCTGTTCAGCCAGCCGCAACACTTCAGGGTGGCGAGGGGCATAGTTCAGCAGGTTATCCACACCATTGCGTGCGGCATGAATTTCGCCTTGTGCCAATTGGATACGTACACGGGTAATATCGACAGGGAGTTGATCCTTATCTGCAACTTCTGCGGCACGCTCAATATACTGGTTGGTACGGAAATAGTCACCGCGCTGTTGAGCAGCTTCTGCCGCCAACAAATAGTTCACGACAGGATGCTCTGCATGATCAACATTGCGGGTCATTAGACGCTCAACCTGCTTGAAATCTCCTTCAGCCAGTTTGAGCAGGGCCTGTTTGGTTTGTGAACGTGCCCGGCTGCGTTTATATCCACCAAAGATCCAGCTATGGGTGAACGTGCTGGTACGCTTTAACCGACGATAACACCAACCGATAAAAATCAGCAGGAATTGTAACAAGAGAAACATAATCACCATAGCAGTGATGCTGGTGGTGATATTCTTACTGTCTGTTTGGATCAAAACGTACCCTTGATGCCCGGACATCAAGGGGCCAAGTATGATGCCCACAATAAGAATAATGAACAGCAATAATATATTCAGCATACTTAGCTCTCCTCAGAAGATGTATCTGCCTGACCGGATGCTTCTGCTGCTGGAGCCGGTTTTGATTGCGTTTCTGGTTGAATTTCAGGCTTGGTTCCTGATTCGGTTTCTGGTTGGGATGATATGGAATGCGGTAGATTGTAGATCCGCTTACGCACAAGATCTGCCAATATTGGTTGGCTGCTCAATTGCTCAGGAACATCAATAGAAAGAGGACGCTCTTGCAGTGAATCAACTTTATGTAAAAAATTTTCTGTATCTGGAGCAGAGGTATCAAAATAACTTCTTACCCATTCTCCAACGGAACCCAACGCTTTCTTGTAAATTTCACTCTGATGGCGGGGAACTGCCTGTGCAGCGATCAGCAGCTTGGAACGGATGTTTTCGCGTAGGTAAATATCCTGATTAGGCGCCAATAGTGGTTCTTTGTTGCTATCACGAGGAGTAATAGTAATGAAGTTATCCATAAAGCTGTGCCAACTACTGCTCAGGTTTTTACGCCAGTCGGAAAGTGAGGCCGTGATTTCATCATTGTTAGTTTCCATCGGCGCGGCTTGTTCCACTTTGTCAAACAGGGGCAAGTTATTGACTTGGTTTGATAGTTGGTTCAGAGTCAGAATAATACCATCCAAATCAAGCTGATTGATTTTAGTCAGAGATTCAATATCCTCCCTGATAGCTTGGCGGGCATAGATCAGGCTGGGATCATCCATCTCAGCAAGGTTCTGGTCAGCATCTTTCATCAATGCGATGGCTGTTGTGACATCTTGCTCACTCCATATTTTGCGCCCGGCCATTTTAACGAGAGAACTTGCTTGTGCCAGTCGCCAGTTTTCGATATCCGTATTTGAAAGTTCTGAAACACGGGATTGAAGCTCTGCCAGATGATCATCCAGTTGCTGGTTTCGTGCTTTGAATTCTTGTAAGGAAGAATCGAGTTTTTGGAGTTTGGCATCAACATCTTGTTTATCGGCAGAGTGCTGTTGAGTCAGAGAGGCGATTTCTTGCTGAAGAGCGAGATTTTCGGCGCTTAATGCTGCATTCTGCTGTTTACCATGATAATAAATGTAAAGACCACCAACACCGATTGCCAGCGAAATGGCAATTGAGAGCGTATTGCCTACCCATCCATAACGTTTGGGTTTATGGGGAGCCGTTTCAGGCTGCTGAGGGCGTTTTGTCTCAACCGCATCGGTGGACTGCTTTTGTTCCGTCATAATGGACATCCCATATTGGTTTATTCCAGCGCCTGGATTAAGGCGTCATTATCTGCACTCTTGGCTACTTTTATTGTTTGCCAGCCCAATGTTTGGGCAATATTAGCAAGGCGTTCGCTGACTACAACCAGACAGCAACTCAATAACCACGCTTTTCCATCGCTATCAGTTACTAAGTTATATAACAGTTGCAGCATTTCGCCACTTGTAACAACAATGGTTTTTATACCATATTGTTGCCAGTGATAACTGAAATCGGCTGCATGATATTTAACTGGCTGTCGTGAATAACATTCACAGTAATCCACTATTCCTTCCCGCATTCTTAACGTGGAAGCAATGACCTCACGGCCGCCATTACCTCGGAGCAATAAAATCTTTTTATTACTCGTTTTCTGTAGAGCGGGAAGTTTCAGTAGATCTTCACTGGTTTCACCTTGTCTGGACCAAGCGATTTCTAACCCGGTTTGTTGATGAAACATCAGGGAAGTCGATTTACCGATGCCATAGTAAGAGAGCTTATCAGGCCATGACAGGCTCTCTTGAACAAGCTGCTGATTGGCATAATGAACGGCGTTTTTTGATAACAGGAAAACCAGATCCCCCGCAGATAACCATTGCAGTTTTTGTGACAGCAATGGCAAATCGGCTCCCGGACAAATTTCGATGAGTGGTGCACTGAAGGCTATTTTTCCGATAGCCCGCAATCGCCTGACCAATTCCTCTCCTGCGGGAGCAGGGCGGGTGATCAAAATGCTCATTCAGGTGGATTCCTCTGGTATACGCTGGCCAAAATTTGGCGGGCGCCTTTTTCCAATAACTCCTCCGCCAATGCTACTCCAGCCTGACGGGCCTCTTCTGGTAATACTCTTCTTTCGCCGCGTACAATCACTTTCCCATCAGGCGCGCCAACCAGAGCACGTAGCCAGATCTTGTCTTCTTGCCAGATGGCATAACTGCCAATCGGTACCTGGCAACCCCCTTCAAGGCGGGTATTCATAGCTCGTTCAGCAAGAACGCAAGTTTCTGTTCTGGCATGGTTCAAGGGCGCCAGCAGTTCACGGGTCTGCTGATCATCAAGCCGGCACTCAATCCCCACAGCACCTTGACCGACGGCTGGCAGCAGTAACTCTGGTGCCAATGGCGTGCGAATGCGTTCTTCGAGCCCTAGTCTTTTTAGCCCTGCCGTTGCAAGGATAATGGCATCATAGTCGCCATTATCAAGTTTGCTCAGGCGGGTGCCGACATTACCGCGTAAATCACGGACGACAAAATCAGGGTGTAGCTGGCGAATTTGGCACTGACGGCGTAAGCTGGATGTCCCAACAATACTGCCTGCTGGCAAATCATCAAGCGAAGCGTATTTTACTGAAACAAAAGCATCCCGTGGATCATCCCGTTCGCAGATTGTGACCAACCCCAAACCGTCGGGAAATTCGACAGGGACATCTTTCATGGAATGGACAGCAATATCAGCGCGTTTTTCAAGCAATGCCAGTTCTAATTCTTTCACGAACAGGCCCTTGCCTCCCACCTTTGCTAATGGTGTATCAAGGATAATATCGCCACGTGTGACCATTGGAACCAGCTCTACTTTTAATTCTGGATGAAAGTGTTCCAGTTGTTTTTGAACATATTGCGCTTGCCACATAGCCAATGGGCTTTGGCGGGTAGCGATACGAATGATTTTCATTGTCATGGATAAATATATTGGGTATGGCGGCTTTTTAGCCACTAATTAGCCACCAATGAGTGAGAAAATAGCGCCAGTTTTAACATTTCAATGATTTTTTTTCCAGTTACGAAAAGACCAGAAAAAGTAAAATAGTATATGGATATACAGTTTATAAGATAAAAATAATTTTAAATATTAAAATAATGTTTTATTTAAATGGAGAAAATAAACAAAAAGATTGATTTAAAAGCAAATTAACATTTTAAGATGAGTTGGTTAGTAAAAAACGACGAGAGATTATTAACAATTAAAAAATATTATCAGGGGAATATAACTCTGGAAGTCTGATGCTTTACAAGACCTTACATCCTTTATATGAAAAATAATCAACTATAATACTTATTTGAAAAAACATATTTTTGTATCTGTTTTGTGATTAAATTAATATTTTACAAAGAGTTAATTGCTATTTGACTATTGCAGGTGAGGCGAAAGAGTGGTAGCGCATACTTTACGCTTCGACTGCAAGGTGTTAAATTGATCACGTTTCCGACAATAAGTTTGTAAAAATAATTTTAAATAATCTTGTAATACCACGCGTTATCGGAAACAGGGGACTACTTTAGGCACTGGAACTGATATCAGGCGAAACTCTTGTATCTCTATATTGAAACGCTGAAGCAGCGACTGGATGCAATTAACCAACTTAGACTAGAGCGCGCAACTAGCTCAATGAGTGACGCTTTTAAGCAAGTTTATAGTTTAATTCCAGTATTATTACATTATCATCATCCAATGATGCCAGGCTATATCAAAGGCAACGTTCCTCATGGCGTTTGCTTTTTTACGCCTGATGAATCACAGCAGTTTTGGATTAATGATCTGGAAAGCCAGCTTGCTGGTGCCTTGTCGCATACCTCCAATGGTGAATTGCCGATTACGGGAATTTACTCAATGGGCAGTACTTCCTCTATAGGCCAAAGTTGTTCCTCTGACGTGGATATTTGGGTTTGTCATCAATCCTGGCTGGATAGTGATGAGAAAGCGTTACTGGAGCAAAAATGTACCTTGATAGAACAGTGGGCAGCGACGCTGGGAATTGAGGTTACCTTCTTTCTGATTGATGAAAATCGTTTTCGGCATCATGCCAGCGGCAGTCTGGGTGGTGAAGATTGCGGCTCTACCCAACATATTCTCCTGCTTGATGAATTTTATCGCACTGCGGTTTGTATGGCCGGTAAACGCTTGCTGTGGGCGATGGTTCCTGTGGAAGAGGAAGCACATTACGATGAATATGTGCTTTCCCTCTATGCTCAAGGTGTTCTAACGCCAAATGAATGGCTGGATTTGGGCGGTTTGGGTGAGCTGTCTGCGGAAGAATATTTTGGAGCGAGTCTTTGGCAGCTTTATAAAAGTGTGGATTCTCCTTATAAGGCGGTATTGAAAAGTCTGTTGCTGGAAGCTTATTCATGGGAATATCCCAATGGAAAACTACTGGCTATGGAAATGAAACAGTACTTCCATGATGGCGCGATTGTTTCCTTTGGCCTTGATGCTTATAGCATGATGTTGGAACGTGTAACCCGTTATCTGACTGCCACAAACGACCTTACGCGCCTAGATTTGGCGCGTCGTTGTTTTTACCTGAAGGTATGTGAAAAGTCACTGGAAGGCCGTGATGATAAAGGCTGTACAGGATGGCGTCGTCAGGTCATATCCCAGTTGGTGCATGAATGGGATTGGGATGATAACAAACTCGCTATGTTGGATAATCGCAACTCGTGGAAGATTGAGCAGGTGCGTGAGGCACATAATGAATTGCTCGATACCATGATGCAGAGTTATCGCAACCTGATTCGTTTTGCCCGCCGTAACAATTTAAGTGTGAGTGCCAGCCCGCAGGATATCGGGGTATTGACCCGTAAATTGTATGCGGCTTTTGAAGCATTACCCGGTAAAGTGACGCTGGTGAATCCTCAGATATCTCCGGATTTGTCAGAGCAAGATCTGACGTTCATTTATGTTCCGCCGGGGCGTGTCAACCGCAGTGGTTGGTATCTTTACAACTGTGCTCCCACGATAGAATCGATAATTGGGCACCAACCGCTGGAATATAACCGCTATTTGAATAAGTTAGTTTCCTGGACATATTTTAATGGATTACTGACCAAAGGCACCCGGATTCATGTTCATCACGGGAAATCACAGTGCGACAGAAATAAATTGTGTGATTTGGTCAATGATATTGCCACGCATTTTCCGATCCGTCTTCCGGCACCTACGCCAAAAGCCTTGTACAGCCCTTGTGAAATTCGCCATTTAGCGATCATTGTCAACTTGGAAGAAGATCCGACAGCGGCATTTTCCAATCAGTTTGTTCATTTTGATCTGAGAAAACTGAATGTTTTCAGCTTTGGTGAGTTGCAGCAATGTTTGGTGGGCAGCATCGATTTACTTTACCGCAACTCATGGAATGAAGTGAGAACCCTGCATTTCAGTGGAGAACAATCAGTACTGGAAGCATTAAAGACCATATTAGGTAAAATGCATCAGGATGCCGCACCGCCGTCTGACGTTGAAGTCTTCTGTTACAGCAAACATCTGGGCGGGCTTATCTGTACCCGTATTCAGCAACTGGTTTCAGAATGTATAGAGTTGCGTCTTTCCAGTAATCGTCAGGATCCTAATCGCTTTAAGGCGTTACGTATTTCAGGCCAAACCTGGGGTCTCTTTTTTGAACGGTTAAACGTTTCGGTTCAAAAACTGGAAAATGCAGTGGAATTCTATGGTGCAATTTCCAATACCAAACTGCATGGCCTGCCAGTCAAAATTGATACCAAAGAAAAACATTTACCGCCTGTGATCGATGGGTTTGCTTGTGAAGGTATTATCCAGTTTTTTTTCGAAGATATTGAGAAGAAGCAAGGATTCAATATTTATATCCTCGACGAATCAAATCGGGTAGAAATCTATTCGCATTGTGAAGGAAGTAAAGAAGAGTTGGTACGTGATATCAGCCGTTTTTATTCTTCATCACACGATCGCTTTACTTATGGTTCCAGTTTTATCAATTTCAACTTGCCGCAGTTCTATCAAATCGTTAAGAAAGGCGAGCGTACTCATGTGGCGCCTTTTGTGGATGGAACGTTCCCGCTGGATACTATAGAGACCAACGATACAAGACCCTATGATGGCCGCCTTGAGGAATCCTGTGGTGCTCATGATACCTATCGCTCTTTGTATCACTGTTGATATATCCCAATAGGTTTCAAGTATTAAGTAGTCGTCAATAAGGCCGTAACATTAAGCGCCTGTTTTTTAGGCGCTTGTAAAAGGTGGTCACGAAAATTGAAATGCTTCACCGCTCTGCTCTGTAATGGCTTGTGCCAGCATGGAGATAAAATCGTTACCACTGCGATCACAAATCCATTGATTATCACGATAATCAAAATGATACCCCCCATTTTTGGTTGCCAGCCAAATTTGATGGAAAGGTTCCTGGCGGTTAATAATGATTTTGCTGTCGTTTTCAAAACTTAGCGTCATCACACCGCCATTTGTTTCACAGTCAATGTCTGCATCCCCATCGTAATTATCCAGTTGTTCTTCAAGATGAAGCATCAATTGATCGGCTAATTGATGAAATTCGCTATCGTTCATGTTTATTTCCTATTTGCTTTTCAGGGCCTAGCTGCGATTATAGAGAGTATTGGCGCATGAATCACAGGCATTAATATGATGAAAAAACAACTCCGTTGGTCATTGACTATCATAACACTACTCTCTCTGGCTGGTTGCGGTTTGAAAGGCCCTCTTTATTTTCCACCTGCGGAGGCATCTGCAACACAGGCTCCTGTGAAGAAGGTGGATAAAGTGCAGCCAGAAAGCACGTCAGACAGTACGCCAGCGGATGCTCAAAGACAGTGAGTCGGTAATGTGATTTTTCTTGGAGTCGTATATGCAGTTCTCCAAAATGCACGGTCTTGGCAATGATTTTATGGTCGTTGATGCAGTGACCCAAAATGTTTATTTTTCTCCAGAATTAATTTGCCGTCTGTCTGATCGGAATACCGGGATAGGTTTTGATCAGCTTCTGATTGTTGAAGCGCCTTATGATCCTGACTTGGACTTCCACTATCGTATTTTTAATTCAGATGGCAGCGAGGTTTCTCAGTGTGGTAATGGGGCGCGCTGCTTTGCCCGTTTTGTTCGTTTGAAGGGACTGACGAATAAGCGTGATATTAAAGTCAGTACGCGAGCAGGCCGGATGGTATTGAGCATCACAAATGATGATCAAGTCTGTGTCAATATGGGGGAACCAGACTTTGAGCCGCAACGCGTTCCCTTTCGGGCCAATAAAGCGGAGAAAACCTATATTATCCGGGCGATAGAACGCACGGTACTGTGTGGTGTAGTGTCGATGGGTAATCCTCATTGTGTCATACAGGTTGAAGATGTAGACACGGCTGATGTGGAAGTGCTGGGAGCTGTGTTGGAAAATCATGAGCGCTTTCCTGAGCGGGTAAATGTTGGTTTTATGCAGGTTATGAATCGGGGCCGTATTCGGCTGCGGGTCTTTGAGCGTGGGGCGGGCGAAACACGGGCGTGTGGCAGTGGTGCATGTGCAGCCGTGGCGGTAGGTATCCAGCAAGATCTTCTGGATAAGCAGGTTCAGGTTGATCTTCCGGGCGGCTCTTTGCAGATTCGTTGGGAAGGGCCGGGCAAACCTCTCTTTATGACCGGGCCTGCAACCCACGTTTATGACGGCACGATTCATTTGTGACTGATTCAGTGTTTATTGAGTCATTCTTGGAATATGGGGCATTGGAAAATGGGTGAAAAAGACGAACCATTGCGTATCGAAGACAGGCTGAATGATCAAGCGGTAGTGGATTATTTGCTGAATAATCCAGATTTTTTTATCCGCAATGCCAATCTGGTCGATAATATAAGAGTTCCCCATCCGGTGCGGGAGTGCGTTTCTTTGGTGGAATGGCATATGAACCGCCAGAGGAAACGCATCCGTTATTTGGAAGATGATTTAATCCATTTGATGGAGCAGGCAAAACAAAATGAAGTGCTATTTAGCAGTCTGCTGCAATTACTGTCAGATCTCTCTGGTGCCAAAAGCTTGCAGGATTTTCTTTCCCGTTTGAGTTCATGGACAAAAACACTTGGATTAAGTAACAGCTATATTCGGTTGTTCAGTGATAAATGGCATCTTGGGGCACCACTGAATTCACCGGAATTGGCGATATCCCGCCATTCTTTTGAACCTGTCCGCATAAAGCGATTTGGTGACACAAATCATTACCTTGGCATTTTGCACGGCCCGGAAATTTTATTACTGATGCCACAAGCGCGTCATGTCGGTTCTGTGGCGATCTCCCTTTTAGGGTCACAAGGGGATTTGGGTATGGTGATTTTCAATAGCCATGATAAACGGCATTATCATGAAGATATGGGAACTGACCTTCTCGGCCATTTGGCGAAACTGCTGCCGGGGCTATTATCCCGCTGGATTGAACGCGCATGAATCAGCCGATCGATCTGCTGTTGGAGCCTGTCGAAGCCTTTTTACACTATTTGAGGGTTGAACGGCGCTTAAGCCCGGTTACGATAACCAACTATCGACGCCATTTAGCCGTTCTGGCGGAAATGTCACTGGAGATAGGAGTCTGTGAGTGGCAGGCGCTTGATCCGGCAAAAGTCAGAATGTTTGCTTCTCGCAGTCGCCGGGCAGGATTGCAGTCAGCCAGCCTCGCCCTGCGTCTTTCATCCTTACGCACTTTTCTTGACTGGATGATGACACAGGGAAAGTTGGATGCCAATCCTGCTAAAAGTGTCAGTGTGCCCCGTAAAAAAAGACACTTACCGAAAAACATGGATGTGGATGAAGTTAATCAATTACTCAACATCAATTTGAATGATCCTCTGTCAGTGCGTGACAGAACCATGCTGGAAGTGATGTATGGCGCGGGCCTGCGTCTGTCTGAGTTGGTTGGCCTTGATTGTCGCCATTTGGATCTGGAGGGTGGCGAAGTCTGGGTACATGGCAAAGGCAGCAAAGAGCGTAAAGTGCCGTTCGGCCATATGGCGCAGGAATGGCTTCAGCGTTGGCTGGAAATGCGGGAGCTGTTTGAGCCGGAAGATAATGCGCTTTTTATTTCCACCAAGAGTGGAAAACGGATCTCTGCCCGTAACGTACAAAAACGATTTGAGCAATGGGGTATCCGGCAAGGCGTAAATAGCCATATCAACCCCCATAAATTGCGCCACTCTTTTGCTACACATATTTTGGAATCCAGTGGTGATCTGCGTGCTGTACAGGAATTGCTTGGTCATGCCAACCTGTCAACGACTCAGATCTATACGCATCTGGATTTCCAGCATTTAACCAAAGTCTATGATGTCGCCCACCCCAGAGCTAAACGAGGGAAATCATAATGCGTTTTTATCGGCCTCTCGCACCGTTTGCTGCGATGACATTCGATCTGGACGATACTCTTTACGATAACCATCCTGTGATCGATAAAACCGAAAAAGAAGTGTTGTGTTTTATCAGGCAGTACGATGCCAAATTTCGCTACTTTGAGCGTGAAGATCTGTATTTATATCGTCAGGCTGTCCTTGAGCAAGAGCCTGAAATCTATCACGACGTTACATCATGGCGTCGGCAATCCGCCGAGCTGATGTTTAACCATCACGGTTTTAACTATGAGGAAACGATACGTGGCACGGATGAGATTATGTCTTGCTTTAGGTACTGGCGTAATAAAATCACCGTTCCGGAATCGACTCATAAGACCTTATCCGCGTTGTCGGAAAAAATTCCGTTGGTCGCGATCACCAATGGGAATGCTGAACCTGAGGCATGTGGGCTTGCCCCTTATTTCGAGTTTGTGCTGAAAGCCGGATTGGATGGGCGTTCCAAGCCTTATCCGGATATGTACCATCTGGCGGCTGAACGGTTGAATCTGCCGATAAATCAGATCCTGCATGTGGGGGATAACTTAAATACAGATGTCGAAGGTGCCCTGTACAGTGGAATGCAGGCGTGTTGGATTAACATTGAGAATAAAGATCTGATGCAGGAACCCGAAGGGCGCTTGGTTCCACATGTTGAGATTTCTGATTTGGCTTCTTTGATAGCACTGATATAATTTCAGATTGTAATCTGTATAAAAAAACAGTGATACTGAGTCATTGCAAATAACTGATGGTAATTATGGACGTTTCTTATCTGCTCGAAAGCCTGAATGATAAACAACGCGAAGCGGTCGCGGCATCTCGTACTAATATGTTGGTGCTGGCGGGGGCTGGTAGTGGTAAAACGCGCGTATTGGTTCACCGGATCGCCTGGTTACTGTCAGTTGAAAATGCCTCACCGTTTTCCATCATGGCGGTCACGTTTACCAATAAAGCCGCCGCGGAGATGCGCCATAGAATTGAAAGCCTGATTGGCACCAGTCAGGGTGGAATGTGGATCGGTACATTCCATGGCCTTGCCCACCGCTTGCTGCGAGCCCATCATCTTGATGCCAACCTGCCGCAGGATTTTCAGATCCTTGATAGTGAAGATCAGCATCGCTTAATCAAGCGTATCATCAAGGCAATGAATCTGGATGACAAACAGTGGCCGGCTCGTCAGGGCATGTGGTACATCAATGGTAAAAAAGATGAAGGCTTGCGTCCGCAACATATCGAAAGCTACGGCAATCCGGTGGAAGCAACTTGGCTGAAAATCTATCAGGCCTATCAGGAAGCGTGTGATCGCGCCGGATTGGTCGATTTTGCTGAGTTGCTGTTACGTGCCCATGAACTGTGGCTGAATAAGCCGCAGATTCTGCAACATTATCGGGAACGTTTTACTAATATTCTGGTAGACGAATTTCAGGATACCAACAGTATTCAATACGCTTGGATTCATCTACTGGCTGGCGATAGCGGCAAGGTAATGATTGTCGGGGACGACGACCAGTCCATTTACGGTTGGCGTGGTGCGCAGGTGGAAAATATCCAGCGTTTCCTTAAAGATTTTCCGGGCGCGGAAACTATCCGTCTGGAACAGAATTACCGTTCGACCAGTAATATTCTTAAGGCTGCCAATGCCTTGATCGCGCATAACAGCGATCGTTTGGGCAAAAATTTGTGGACAGAAGGAAGTGAAGGCGAGCCTATTTCATTGTATTGCGCCTTCAATGAGCTGGATGAATCCCGTTATGTTGTTGGCCGAATCAAGCATTGGTTGGATAATGGCGGGGCATTGAAAGAGTGTGCGATTCTGTATCGCAGTAACGCCCAGTCCCGAGTGCTGGAAGAAGCCTTGTTACAAGCTTCCATGCCTTACCGCATTTATGGTGGTCAGCGCTTCTTCGAGCGTCAGGAAATCAAAGACGCCTTATCTTACTTGCGTTTGGTGGCAAACCGTCATGATGACGCAGCTTTTGAACGTGTGGTGAATACACCGACACGCGGCATTGGTGACAGAACGCTTGATGTTGTGCGCCAAGTGGCGCGTGATCAGCAAAAAACCTTATGGGAAAGCAGCTTGTCGCTGATTCAGGAGAAAGTGCTGGCAGGACGGGCTGCATCGGCATTGCAGCGTTTCATCGAATTAATTGAAGCGCTGGAAACAGAAACACAGGAAATGCCGCTGCATGTCCAAACTGATCGTATTATCCGCGATTCTGGTTTGTGGGCAATGTATCAGCAAGAAAAAGGTGAAAAAGCGCAGGCGCGTATCGAAAACCTTGAAGAATTGGTGACGGCAACTCGTCAATTCAGTTATCAGGATGAAGACGAGGATCTACTGCCATTGCAAGCCTTTCTTTCTCATGCGGCGCTTGAATCTGGGGAAAGCCAGGCAGACGCTTATCAGGATGCTGTACAATTGATGACTTTGCACTCGGCAAAGGGTCTGGAATTTCCGCAAGTCTTTATTGTGGGCATGGAAGAGGGTATGTTCCCGAGCCAGATGTCCATTGAAGAGGGCGGACGATTGGAAGAAGAGCGTCGTTTGGCCTATGTGGGTGTCACAAGGGCGATGCAAAAACTAACGTTGACCTATGCTGAAAGTCGTCGCTTATATGGTAAAGAAGTGTACCACCGTCCATCTCGTTTTATTGGTGAATTGCCGACAGAATGTGTAACAGAAGTTCGTTTGCGAGCTACAGTATCCCGTCCGGTCAGTCACAAACGGCTGGGTACGCCGATCAGTGCCAGCGATAGTGGTTATGCACTGGGTCAACGCGTACACCATCCCAAATTTGGTGAAGGGACAATTATCAATATAGAAGGCAGTGGGGAGCATTGCCGCTTGCAAATCGCGTTTCAGGGTGAAGGTATTAAGTGGCTGGTGGCTGCTTATGCCAGACTCGAAACGGGCCAATAATCCGGTCGAATGTTGACAGGCTTTTTCTTCTAAGCGTAACATTCGCGCCTTACGATAAACGTAGGGAGTATAAGGAGACTTATGGTACATGCTGAACGCATTTAAATTAGAGAATAATCGCCTGCTCCGTCTTGAACTTGAAGAAGGTGATCAGTTATCTGACTCCATGTGGGTAGATTTAGTGGGATTGGGTGATGATGATCGTCTCCGCGTCCAGAATGAGCTGGGACAAGTCTTGGCGACCCGCACAGAATTGGATGACATTGAGGCGTCGGCCCGTTTTTTTGAAGATGAAGATGGCATGCACGTCCACTCATTCTTCTATTTTGAAGACGCCGAAGACCATGCCGGCAACTCGACAGTCGCATTTACTATTCGTGACGGTCGTCTCTACACATTGCGAGAGCGTGAACTCCCTGCATTTCGATTGTACCGAATGCGTGCCCGTAATCAGACAATGGTTGACGGGAATGCCTATGAACTGCTGATGGACTTGTTCGAAACCAAAATCGAACAATTGGCGGATGTCATTGAAAATATCTACAGCGTGCTGGAATCCCTGAGCCGGGTCATTATGGAAGGCAAACAGGGGGATGAATTTGATTCGGCTCTGTCTAACCTTGCAGAGCAGGAAGACATTGGCTGGAAAGTTCGTCTGTGTCTGATGGATAGCCAACGCGCCCTGAACTTCCTTGTGCGCCGTGCCCGTTTGCCTGCCAATCAATTGGAGCAGGCTCGTGAAATTCTGCGGGATATTGAATCCCTGTTGCCGCACAACGAATCGTTGTTTCAGAAAGTTAACTTCCTGATGCAGGCGGCGATGGGCTTTATCAACATCGAACAGAGCCGGATTATCAAAATCTTCTCCGTTGTTTCCGTGGTCTTCCTGCCACCAACGCTGGTGGCTTCCAGCTATGGAATGAACTTCGAATTTATGCCGGAGTTACACTGGACATTCGGTTACCCCGGCGCGATTGGTTTGATGATTGCCGCGGGGCTGGCACCTTATCTCTACTTTAAGCGGAAAAATTGGCTGTAATAATTCCGGCTTTCGTTCTTAAGTAGCTGCTTTGTTGGCGACTGCTACCGACCCCAGTGACATAGTCAGCTATGTTTCTGGGGACTGTCTCTCGTTATACTGCAACCTGAAAAATACATATTTTTTGTACTCAAATTTGTTCATATATTGATCTGTCATGGATGTTAGCATATGCTATACATATGCTTTTAATGCAGGAGGTTTCACATGAGAACTGTAGCTGTTTTTAAAAATGGTAATAATCGTGCTATCCGTTTACCCAAGGATCTTGATTTTGAGGGCGTTAATGAATTGGAAATTATCCGAGAAGGAGAAGCCATTATATTGCGCCCAGTAAAACCAAGTTGGAATTCACTTTTAGATCAGGATAAAGCGGACGCAGATTTTCTATCTGAACGCCCGGATATTATTGAGGAAGGGCGTGTTCAGTTATGAAAAAAATTTATATGCTGGATACTAACATCTGTTCATTTATTATGCGTGAACAGCCCATTGCGGTGATTAATCAATTACAGAAATGTGTAATGAACAATTATTCAATAGTGGTATCTGCTATTACGTATTCGGAAATGCGTTTTGGGGCGGTTGGGAAGAAAGCTTCTCCGAAGCATGCGGTGTTGGTGGATGAATTTTGCAAGCGATTGGATGGCGTTTTACCGTGGGATAAATCTGCGGTAGACGTAACAACTAAAATAAAAATCGCTTTGGCTGCTGCTGGCACGCCAATCGGGAATAATGATACTGCTATTGCGGGACATGCGTTATCTGTGGGAGCGATATTGGTAACAAATAATACCCGTGAATTTTCGCGTGTAATTGGGTTGCCATTAGAGGATTGGGCTAAAATATATCAGTAACGTCATGAATAAACTAATCAGAACGCTGACCCAAATTCTCGATAAAGTATTGGGTCAGTTCTGAAATTATTAAAGATAATTGACTATTTCCGCAAGCGACGCTGCGTATAAAGCGCATCCAGTGTAAACAGAATCAACGCAGCCCAGATAAAGCCAAAAGTGATCAAACGATCTGGACCAATCTTTTCACCATAAACCAGCGTTGCTAACAAGAACATCATGGTTGGGCCAAGATACTGGAAGAAACCCAGCGTGGACAAACGCAGATGTGCCGCCGCCGCGGTGAAGAACAACAGTGGCACAGTCGTAATAATACCGGCAGCAATCAGCATCAGGTTCAAGGAGTATGTATTCTCCAACATATTGCTGGTCGGGCTATTGGTGAAGAACAACAGGTAACTCAGCGCGACAGGAAATACCCAAACTGTCTCAACCAACATACCCGTTTGTGCATCCACCCCTAGTTTTTTGCGGATCAACCCATAGACGGCAAATGTCGTCGCTAAGTACAAGCCAATCACGGGAACAGAGCCGAATTGCACTATCTGGATGAGTACGCCTGTAAATGCCAATACTACGGCAATCCACTGCATACGGCGGAAACGCTCACCAAGGAACAACATACCAAACAACACACTCACCAGAGGGTTAATAAAATACCCCAGACTTGCTTCAAGAAGATGGTTATTGTTGACCGCCCAAATATAAGTTAGCCAGTTACTGGTAATCGTGAAGGCGGTAAAACCCAATAGCAGCAAGGTCTTTGGTTGACGGGCAATCGCCCAGACCTGACGCCAGTGACGAGTGACTGTCAGCATCAGCACCATAAAAAATACAGACCATATAACACGGTGCGATACGATCTCATCGGGGGGAACATATTGTATGCTCTTGAAGTAAATGGGAGCCAGCCCCCAAATAAAATAGGCTCCTAAGGCATACAAGATACCTTTGGCAGTCTGTTGGTTGCTCATAATATCCTTGAATGTTTAGAGAATTAAGAAGAGGTGTGAGGGTATCAGCCCATAACCAATACAATGTGGCATCGGGATGAATGATTTACAAGGTATTAATGGCCTAATGAACTAATAAAATTTAATCGTCTGTTTTATTAGCATATTATGCTGATTTTATTGATTGTTTGCAGTGAAATGATCTTTTTTGGTGCCTTGAGCTTCTCTTTTTTTCTAAGATAACTACGTGTGATGACATTAAGCAATATCTCTTAAATGAATGATAGTCAGCATGAGATTGGCTTATTTCCCTGATGGATAGTGATGCAGGGAGCTAAAGGGATCAGGTCAGGGATCAATATTGGCGAGGTGATAAATATATTTATCTAAAACCCAGTAACGCCCTGAATGGTGCTTTCAGCTTATCTGGACAATCCAGTCCTCTTACTTTTACTGCCATATCATGATCTCTTAGTTTATTACACCACAGTGCAATATCTTTAGGTGTTCGACATTGGCCCATGGAATAGCCAGCGCCTAATAAATCTTCTACTCCACCTGCTTTTAATATTCTGGCAACCATTGTTGAGCAATTTTTATTGATGGGGTTATAACTATGGCTCATCTGGAGATTGCCATACATTTTTCCATTATAGATTTTATTCTTTTCGTGTTGCATTTTTACAACATCTAAGCCAATCAGATAATATTCCAAATGAGGGGGGACGGCAAAATCCTCCTGAAGATTATTAAAGACACCTGCACATGATAAAATTCCTCGCGGTATATTTGGATCAGCAAGGAAACTGACATAATTATCATCTGTCGGACGCCATGGATTGTTTGCGGATGTTGATGGCCAATCTCCTTCTGCTACGGTATAGGGAGTAACAGGGGGGGCACCTCTTGAAAAGAGGGAACTCATTGAATGAGCACCTGTAATTCTTGAAAAAATGGAAACTGTGGAACCCTTTCTTTCGTTTGGTGTTATTGGTTCGTGTGGCGATATAGGTTGCCTTTCATTGTCTTTAGGTATTGGGCTATAGGAAAAATCATCAGACCAAGGATATTTCGGCACCCCACCGATATAAATAGAGGCATGTCCCGCAAAAAATCTGTGGCAGGGATACCAGATATAGACAACGGCAGAGACGGGGGTTCCTGCGAGGATTTCTTCTTCTGCTTTGGTTCTTGGGTTCATGGCTTGTTCTCTGGTTGGTTTATTGGTGGGAATTTCAATAAATAACTTTTTAAGACAATTTGTTGCGATTTTCTGGTATTGCCTGAGTGGATAGTTGTTAAGGTAGGTGCTGTATAACGGTTGATGCAGCGTAGCTTGTTATAAGTAGGAGTATCATATACCCAGAGTGGCGGCCTGTTAATAGATGTTTTGGGTTGTTTCGTGATCTGTAAGTAGCTGTCACGGATGGGATACGTGCCGCAAAATTGGTACTCTAACCTACTACCCGCGATGCACTTTGAAGTTTCGGGTATCGATACAGCAAAATATACTGATAGTAAAGGAATGATAGCTTGGTGCTGATAGCCGTTTGGATCTCCTGAGAGCAATCTGAGCCTGATGGCTGACAGTGGTGAGGTATAGGAACTGTACGAGGCGTTTTATCAGACAAAATAGCCGATACTGAACCAAAATTAGTTAATAACCACGTTTGTAGGGCGTGGTTTTTGATATTAAATATTTTTACAATATTATCAGTTATCAGCAAAAAAATTTGAAAGTGCAATTTTTCCGAACGTATGTTCTCCCCTGCTACCTTTGTTTTATAAACCACACCATAAAAAAGACAATTAAGCATTCACATACTATGAAGAGAAAAAACAGTAACCGCTATTTTTTGCCACCATCTATGATATTAGAACTAGCACCTTCAGTTAGATCACTAATATAACAACCATGAAAGATGACATCATTCAATTTTCCTAGAAACTTACATTTCTCAAATGAACTTGCTTTGAAATCAACGCCCTTAATTTTACAACCATAGAACAAACACTTTACTATTTCCGGCCTGTAAAATTCCCCTTTTGTGAAGTCACAATTTTTAAATACACAATTATTATAAATTCCACCTTATGAGCCAATAGTTGCAGTTCTCAGATCAATCTTAATATTCGATAAAGGATCCCTTCAAAAGTCAGGTAATGCTCTTTTTTATGGTAAATACAACCACTTTGCTGCATCAATACAGCTAGCTTGTTCCATAAAGATGTTGATAACATGGTTCTTGGCATGATGGGCTGGGGTAACAGTTTTTTCGCGAAGACAATGATACCAGATCATCATGCTGTTCAAATTCCCCTCACAAAACGTCAACACGCCCTAGTAATAAAAATATCAGCCAACTAAATAAGTCCCTGTTGCACTGGCAATATGTACTTTTTGTTCATTGTGCAGTTCTATTCTGGCGACGGAAACTTTATTGCCAGCGCGGATAATATTGCTACTGGCGGTAAACACTTCACCACGTCCGGGGCGCAGGTAATCCACGCGTAAATCAATCGTACCGACAGTCGGCAGACGTTTCTGCATCTCTGCAATTGTGAGTGTGTCCAATGTAGTCAGGGCACTGCCTGCACAAACCAGCCCCCCGGCAACATCCAGTATGGAAGCGATGGCTCCACCATGCAGAATTTTCTGAACCATATTTCCGACCAATTTTTCTTGATTGCAAAATTGTAATTCTGCGTAATCTTGCTCAAAGCGGAGCAGCTCAAGTCCCAGAAGTTGGTTGAATGGCATGTGATAAACAAACAATTCGCCGATAAATTTACGGGCTTCTTCTGGTGTTAATGTTTCTTCTGATGTTAATGCTCTGTCTGCTCGCTGTATATTTTCCATAGGTGGGTTTCCTGATAATAAGAAGTAAATCCACTGATATTTTAATGGTTATTTTGGTTAATAACTTGTTAAGTTTATGCTTTTATTATCGACCTTGCCAGTCTGTGAAGCGCTTCGAAAAACGATTTATTAAAAAAAAACGGACTACAAAAAATAACCATGCTGCGTGTAGAATAAGCGAAAATTTTTATTTTGAAATTATTACAATAGGAAAACCAGAAATGCGTTTGTTATGGAAGATACTGGTTATTACCTGCTTATTATCACCATTGGCTCACGCAGCAGAAAAGCAGGTTGATGAAGTGAGAGGGAGTGTGCTTTCGACGATGTTAGGTAAGCAAGAATCTCCTTTAATACTTTACCCTTATGATACGAATTACATTGTTTATACTTATGGCGGCAGGATTAATAAGCCGGGAATTAATAGCTACTATTGGGCAGATCACGCCCGCAAGGATGAAGTCAGTTTTCAAATAAGTTTTGGCTTCCGACTGTGGCGAAATATTGTAGGTGAAGACTCGTTGCTTGGCGCTTCCTATACCCAGCGCTCATGGTGGCAGCTCAGTAATAAGAAAGAGTCATCACCATTCCGTGAAACAAATTATGAACCACAACTTTTTCTGGCATGGTTGACTGATTATGAATTTGCTGGCTGGCATCTGCGGGAAGTTGAGATGGGATTTAACCATCAATCAAATGGACGTCCAGAAGCCACTTCTCGTAGCTGGAACCGCCTCTATGCACGTTTTATGGCGCAAAACGGTAATTGGCAGGTGGATTTGAAACCGTGGTATCGTCTGCCAGAAAGTTCCCACCGTGATGATAACCCAGACATGAGTCGCTACATGGGATATTACCGCCTGAAGGTAGGATATATCTGGGGAGACAGTGTCTTTACCGCTCAAGGGCGTTATAACTGGAATAGCGGTTATGGTGGCGGAGAGTTGGGTTGGAGTTATCCAATATCGAAGCATGTTCGTTTTTATACGCAGCTCTTCTGCGGTTATGGCGAATCAATGATTGATTATAATTTCAAGCAGACCCGTTTTGGTATCGGTGTCATGCTGAATGATATGCTGTAATTGCTATGGCTCATTGCTACGACAGTGAGATAGCGTAATATGCTGGCGCTTAGATTGCGTCTGTATTTTTTACAGCCTGTTTTTAGGCTTTTTTAGTAACGATTGAGGAAAAGCGTGTCTACCGCAGAACTCATCAGCACGGCATCGCTGGCTGAACAAGCATTACGAAAAACATTCGGATACCAGCAATTTCGCCCGGGACAGCAACAGGTTATTGACGCCGTTCTTGATGGGCGCGACTGTCTGGTGATTATGCCAACGGGAGGCGGTAAATCGTTGTGTTATCAAATCCCGGCATTGGTAAAAAATGGGCTGACGCTGATCGTATCACCATTAATTTCGTTGATGAAAGATCAAGTTGACCAATTGCGGGCAAATGGCGTAGAAGCGGAATGTCTGAATTCAACGCAAAGCCGTGAACAGCAGTTTGATATTATTCAACGCTGTCGTCAGGGAGTCATTAAACTACTCTATATTGCCCCTGAGCGCTTGGTAACAGATAACTTTCTCGAACAGCTCCAAGACTGGCAGCCCGTTTTATTGGCTGTCGATGAAGCCCACTGTATTTCCCAGTGGGGACATGACTTTCGCCCGGAATATCGGGCACTGGGTCAGCTTCGCCATCGGTTCCCTGCTCTTCCTGTGATTGCACTGACGGCAACAGCGGATAAAACCACTCGTCAGGATATTGTGCGTTTATTGGAATTACACGAACCGATTATCCATATCAGTAGTTTTGATCGCCCCAATATTCGCTATACGTTGGTAGAAAAATATAAACCGCTCGATCAACTCTGGTCATTTGTGCATGCTCAGCAGGGAAAAAGCGGAATTATTTACTGCAATAGCCGTACTAAAGTGGAAGAAACGGCAGAGCGTTTGCAAAAGCGTGGATTAAGCGTTGCACCTTATCATGCAGGGTTGGAAAACAATCAACGTGCATGGGTGCAGGATGCTTTCCAGCGTGATGATTTGCAGGTAGTTGTGGCAACCGTTGCATTTGGTATGGGGATTAACAAACCCAACGTGCGTTTTGTCGTGCATTTTGATATTCCCCGTAATATCGAGTCTTATTATCAGGAAACGGGTCGTGCGGGGCGAGATGGTTTACCTGCTGAAGCTGTGCTGTTTTACGATCCTGCGGATATGGCGTGGTTGCGCCGTTGTCTGGAAGAAAAGCCGGCTGGTGAACAACAAGATATTGAGCGACATAAACTCAATGCCATGGGGGCATTTGCGGAAGCACAGACTTGCCGACGCTTGGTTTTGCTGAACTACTTTGGTGAAAGCCGCCAGACAGCCTGTGGCAACTGTGATATTTGCCTTGACCCACCTAAGCGTTATGACGGGCTGGTGGAAGCGCAGAAAGCATTATCTTGCATCTATCGTGTTGGACAACGTTTTGGGATTGGCTATATTGTAGAAGTATTACGTGGTGCGAATAATCAACGCATTAGAGATTTTGGGCATGACAAATTGCCCGTGTATGGCATCGGTAAAGAGCAAAGCCAGGAACATTGGATGAGCGTCTTGCGTCAGCTTATTCACTTGGGACTGATTAGCCAAAACATCGCCAATTATTCTGCGTTGCAATTGACAGAGGCTTCACGGCCTGTATTACGGAGCGAAGTACCTTTACAACTTGCCGTACCGCGTATCCAAAACCTGAAAAGCCGTAATCAGCAAAACAAATCATACAGTGGCAATTATGATCGTAAATTATTTGCGAAATTGCGCAAACTGCGTAAATCCATTGCTGATGAAAATAACATTCCGCCTTTTGTCGTCTTCAACGATGTCACGTTAATTGAGATGGCAGAACAGTGCCCGATTACGCCTGATGAGCTTTTGCTAATCAATGGGGTTGGGCAGAGAAAACTGGAGCGTTTTGGCGATGCGTTTATGACGCTTATCCGCGAACATTTTGAGGGGTTTGAATAACCGAAGGGTACTTAACCGAGGAAGATAAATGGCACCTGAGACATTGAAAGAAAGCTGGTTAAACCGCGAACCTCAGTTCTCTGCCTTTACGAATGGATTATTACTGGATTTTTGGCGAACGAGGGAAGAGCGGCAATTTATGGGAGTTGATGATATTCCCATCCATTATGTCTCCTTTTGTTCACCCCATCATGACAAAACACTCGTGATTTTGCCCGGTCGCAGTGAAAGTTACGTGAAATACCCTGAAGTAGCCTATGATTTTTACCATCTAGGCTACGATATTTTTATCATTGATCATCGTGGACAAGGGCGTTCAGGGCGAATGTTGGATGATGGACAAAAAGGCCATGTGGAAGCGTTTGAACATTACGTGGATGACCTTGCGAAATTCATCGAGCTGGAAGTGACGTCCCGTCCGTCTCATCATTACTATGCGTTGGCGCATTCAATGGGAGGGGCTATCTTGAGCCGTTTCCTGCAACGTCACCAAGAACCTGTTTTTCGTGCAGTGGCATTATGTGCGCCGATGTTTGGTATCAACTTACCCATGCCCCGCTGGTTGGCGAATTTTCTGGTTAATCAGGCAGAACCCAATGCCAGGAGACGCAATGCTTATGCCTTATCGACGGGGCAATGGCAACCTTTGCCTTATTTCATTAATTTATTAACGCACAGTTATGCACGTTATCAGCGTTATTTACGCTATTATGTTGATTATCCTGAATTGCGCCTTGGTGGACCGACTTACCATTGGATGCGTGAAAGTATGCTAATGGGCGATAGTCTGGTTGAAAATGCGGGTAAAATTCAGACTCCACTCATTGTGTTACAGGCGAGTGAAGATAAGGTAGTGAATAATCGGGAGCTACTGGCTTTTTGCGAATCACGCCAAAAAGCGGGAACAGGAAAAGAAGAACAAAAGCCTCTGGTTATCCAAGGGGCTCATCACGAAATCCTGTTCGAAAAAGATGTATTGCGGGCGCAGGCCCTTAATGCAATTTGTGATTTTTTTGACCAGAACTGATTTAGTTTAGGAACTATAACTATGTATCATGTTGTTGCTTCAGATTTAGATGGCACGTTGTTGTCTCCCGACCATAAATTAACGCCATATACCAAGGAAACGTTGAACCTGCTGACAGATCAAGGGATTCATTTTATTTTTGCGACAGGGCGTCATCATATCGATGTGGGGCAGATCCGTGATGGATTGGGCATTGATGCTTATATGATCACTTCTAATGGCGCAAGAGTTCACAATACGCAAGATGAATTGGTATTCAGCCACAACTTAGATCCTGAAATTGCTTATGATTTATGCCTATTGGAATTCGATAATCCCAATGTGCTGACTAACTACTTCAATAATGACGATTGGTTAATGAACCGTGAAGCTCCTGAACAGGAAGAATTTTTTCAGGAGTCAGTTTTCCATTACCAGCTTTTTCAGCAGGATAATTTTCCCCTAGATGGTGTGTGCAAGGTTTATTACACCAGTGACGATCATGATTATTTGGTGGATTTGGAAGAGAGAATCAAGGCGCGCTGGGGAGAAAAAGTCAATGTTAGTTTTTCACTGAGAAATTGTTTGGAAGTGATGGCTGGTGGTGTTTCCAAAGGTCATGCGCTGGAGCAGGTTTGTCAATCCATCGGGTATCAGTTGAGCGACTGCATTGCTTTTGGTGATGGTATGAATGACCGTGAAATGTTGAGTGTGGCAGGCAAGGGTTGCATTATGCAGGGCGCACATCAGCGTTTGAAAGACATTTTACCGGAGATGGAAGTTATAGGCTCCAATTCTGATGACGCAGTTTCTTGTTATTTGCGGAAAATGTATCAAGTTTGATGCTAATAATCTGAATTATTGAGAGAAAACAGCCTCCTATTGGGGGGGCTGTTTTTTGCTTTTAATATTAACCATGATAATTAATAGTATTACTTATTTTTAACTTTTGTATGAGTGTGCTTTTTGTTTTTTATTCTAAATAAATAGAAGGCAATTATTTTTCAAGTGAAATTATTTTAATTTGAATTGGTTTTGTTATGGTGTGAATGTTTTTTTGTTAATATATTCGCATGGATTTATCTTTTTAATCTGGCTGTGATATTGAAAAGTTTAATGGGTAAATTCTGTGATTATATTGTTGTGAAATAAATTTTAATATCTTCCTTTAAAAATTTATTAATTACAAAGCTTAATTTTTCCCTAATATTTGTGACTGGCATTAGATTATTGGTTTCTTCTATTTGAATATTCTACGCGAGTAGATAAGTTTATGTATAAATATCATTAATGAATAACAATAATATTTTTAGATATACCTCGTTGGAATTAAAGTTTTACTGTTCCAACATTCAGGGAATATATTGCAATGCCGTATGAAAATACGGCATTAGCTGCCATTCAGATACAGCATGCTTCTGAAACGTGTCTATCAACAAAAGAAGGGCGCAAGGGGTTTCGGCGTGCCATTTTTTCCTGTTGGTTGGGAACGACAATGGAATATGCTGATTTTGCTCTATATGGATTAGCGGCGGGTATTATTTTTGGGGATATTTTTTTCCCCGATATGACGCCCACCATCGCCCTCTTTGCCAGTTTTGCAACCTATTCAGTTGGATTTATCGCTCGTCCCATTGGTGCTCTTGTGTTTGGATGGTTAGGTGATCGCAAAGGGCGAAAGATCGTCATGATAATGACGATTATTTTGATGGGGATCTCAACCACGTTAATTGGATTGATTCCAAGTTATGCTCATATCGGAGCTTGGGCACCTGCTTGTTTGGTCATATTGCGATTTATACAGGGATTAGGGGCAGGTGCAGCACTCTCTGGCGGCACGGTTATACTTGGGGAGTTTGCACCACCCGCAAAACGGGGCTTGGTTTCTTCTGTCATTGCCTTGGGTTCAAATAGTGGAACTCTGCTGGCATCGCTGGTTTGGTTGCTGGTATTGACAATGGATAAAGAAGATTTACTCGATTGGGGGTGGCGTATTCCATTTTTGTCCAGTGCCTTGATTGCGATAGTTGCACTTTATATTCACCGATATATGAATGAGACACCTGTTTTTGAACGTTACAAGACAGAGTTGGCAGAGCAACGTTTGCAATCGGCTGCAAGTGAGAAGCAACGAGTGGCTTATGAAAATCGGAGTTTTTGGCAACGTACTAAGGCTTTTTGGATCATGGTTGGCTTACGTATTGGCGAAAATGGCCCTTCGTATCTGGCTCAGGGATTCATCATCGGTTATGTTGCCAATGCACTGATGCTGGACAAATTTATTCCCACAATTGCGGTATCTATCGCATCCATTTTGGGTTTTTTGATCATACCATTGTCAGGCTATCTGTCAGATTGCTTTGGGCGCCGTATTACCTATCGCTGGTTTTGCTTATTACTTATGCTTTACGCATTTCCTGTTTTTATCTTACTGGAAAGCCGCGAACCTATGATTGTCATCCCAACTATTGTTGTAGGCATGGGGTTGGCTTCTTTGGGGATCTTTGGTGCTCAGGCTGCGTGGGGGGTAGAGCTTTTTGGCGTGGCGAATCGTTATACTAAGATGGCTTTCGCGAAAGAGTTGGGAGCCATGTTATCGGGTGGCATTGCACCATTAATTGCGTCAGCATTATTATCTTTTACAGGGCATTGGTGGCCTATTGCCTGTTATTTTGCGTTGATGGCAGGTATTGGTTTTATTACGACATTCTTTGCACCAGAAACACGTGGTCGGGATCTCAATTTACTTGAGGACGCGATTTAGAATCGATCTTAACCTGCGGGCGACATATATCATGAATTCACACTTGAAAAGAGTGACGCGTAGTGATGTTGCAAAAGAGGCTGGAACTTCAGTAGCGGTTGTCAGTTATGTCATCAATGATGGCCCCCGACCTGTTGCAGAAGCGACTCGCCAGCGTGTATTAGCAGCGATTCAGAAAACGGGATACCGACCTAATAGTATTGCAAAGGCATTGGTTTCTGGGACGACACATGCTTACGGGCTTATTTTGCCAAATATTGCCAATCCTTTTCTTTCTTCTGTTGCTCATGCCTTGCAGCAGGAAGCGTTCAAACACGGGCAAGTTTTGCTGCCAGGGGATTCCGGGGATAATCGTACCCGTGAAAAAGAGTTGCTCAACAACTTATTGAATCGTCAAATTGATGGTCTGCTGTATACGAGTGTTGATCGCCATCCATATATTGATTTGGTTCAGGCCAGTGGCACACCTTGCGTGATGTTAGACTGGGTCAATGCGGGATCAAATGTCAGTGCAGTTCGTGTCAATGAACGGATCGCCGCATTCAAGGTGACCCAACATCTTACTCAGCATGGTTATCGGGATATTGCCATTATTTGTGGCCCTCTTGATATGTTGAATACACAAGATCGGCTGTCAGGTTGGCGTGATGCTTTGATGCAGGCAAATTTGGTGGTACGTGATGAGTGGATTTTTTCCACGGAATATACCCGTCAGGGAGGCTACGAAGTCACTTTACAAATGTTAAAAGGAAAGCGGCCTCGTGCTCTGTTTGCTACCAATGAATTACAGGCATTTGGATGCCTGCGTGCGTTGGCTGAGCATGAAATTGCTGTACCTGATGATATTGCATTAGTTTGTTTTAATGCCACGCAACAATCACAGTTTAATGTACCGTCTTTAACGGCAGTGTGTCAGCCAATTGACAAAATGGCGCAAACAGCCATTGAAATATTGAGAACCTGGGATGGGAAAGCTCAGGAACGCGAGTTTGAGTTTGAATTACAAATTGGTGAATCTTGTGGTTGTAAATCTGGTTTATAGATTTGAATGATAAATTGATGTCATGACCCCATATAACAAAACAGGTCGGTTTTTAAAAATGAAGGAGGAAGAATGGGTTGTAAATATTGATGAGCGAGTTTTTGATGATGGATTTCTGTTAAAATTATGTAAATAAATTCGTGGTTGTCGCAGCATTTTTTGATTTTTTGCTCTTGGGTAGTGAAATAAAGTATTTTTATGTCGATATTAGTTATTTTATATATATAACATGATTAACTATCATCATTGAAAATAAACCAACCTCTAACGAGTGTTAATAATAAATTTATTGGCTTTATTTTTTGGATAGTTTTGTGTGTAACTTTGATATGTGCCAGAGATATTTATATTGGATTTATTTAGAATTTGGCATTGGGAAGAATTTTTTAATTCATTATCTAATAATGATATAAATAATACAGTATTACTCTGGGAATAATAAAACATAGACTTTAAAAGGTAAATAAGTGTAAAGTTAATCATCCTTTATAGTTTGTCTGCTTTTTATTTATATAATCTAATTTCAATTAAGTGATATTATGAATTGGTATCTTGGTGTCTTTACAAAATATGCTATATTCTCAGGGCGTGCCCGTCGTAAAGAATATTGGATGTTTTATTTGTTCAATATGATTGCAATCCTGGCACTCTGTATATTGGGTTCAGCAATTGATGTGTCTATTGGTTTGGTCTTGGTTGGTGCTTATACGCTTTTCTCCTTAATTCCAAACATCTCAGTAACGGTGCGTCGACTTCATGATACTAACCGCTCTGGATGGTGGATTTTATTGATTTTTGTTCCATTATTAAACATTGCTTTATTCGTATTTACCCTGTTGGAAGGTACTCAGGGAGATAACGAATACGGAGCAGATCCGAAAAAAATTCGTTAATAATTTAAGTTATAGCCTAAATTAAAAGTTCAGTTTGCCATCATTTTTAAACGCTGTTCATAATTTTCGGACAGCGTTTTTTTTATAAAAAATCGCTGTAAGCGAATAATGCCTCTCTTCTGAATATTATAGATTATTTATTTCTTGCTAACCTAAGAAATTGTCGTTTTCACTTTTCTCCCCTTTGTATCAGCCCGTAAATTCCTAATCCGCCGAATACCACTACAGCCATAATCAATGGTGTTTGCCTGGCAAGGCTGGATTCCAGTACTGTACCAAAACAGAGATACCCGACAGGTACAGCAAGGAATCGTGTCGAGGAAAACAGCGTCATTATGCGGCCAAACAATTTTTCTGGTACTTGGCGTTGAATCAGAGTGGCTTCAACGGGTGCAGAAAACCCAATGCACATGCCAATAGCGAAAAGCTGGATGAACAGGACATATTGCCCGCTGAATAGGTTCAGGGATATCAGGGATAGCACGAATAGACTGTATCCCAAAAGGATGATGCGGTTGCTGGAAAAATATTTTCCATAAACACCATACAGCAATGAAGAAAGTGTTGTTCCTGCACCAAAACAAGTCATTGAGATACCGAGGCTTAAAACAGAATTAAATTCCTGTTTATTTAAATACGGTAAATAAACGATCAGGAGCGGTGTGAGCACAAAATTAACGACTGAACTGATGATAAGTACGGCAAAAAGATCTTTTTCAGATTT
Organism: Xenorhabdus miraniensis; assembly: GCF_002632615.1. The sequence continues at coordinate 344,936 of NZ_NITZ01000001.1, read as the reverse complement.
TATATACCTGAATGCTTCAAGGAAATAATGACATGATAAAGGGGGCGTTTTAGTGACTTCATTGATATCGGCGACAAAGTATTTTTTCAGAATAATCAGCCCCAGTGCGACAGCCAGAAAACTTATGGCATCGAAATATAAGGCATTGATCGTACCGAGCAGGGCGATAATGAATGATCCGATAACAGGGCCGATCAAATCGCAAATATTCTCAACGGTGCTGTTGATCCCATTGATCAACTCATGTTCCCGTTTATTTTTCCTGATCTCCTTTGCCAGCATCACATCTTTTGCCAATCTCCCCGGAGAATCCAGAATAGTGGAAAATATTAGCAAAACAGCCAACAGATAGAAGTGCAGTATATCCATTGTATAAAACACTGGGATCAGCAGGACACTGAGGAAATTCACCACATCAGATAACACTGAAATGCGGAACGCCCCGTATTTATCCACTAGTTGTGCGCTGAAGAAAATGGAGAAGATCAACGGCAGGATTTTTGCGGACATCACTGTAGCAACCAAAAGCGGGCTACCCGATATTTCCAGAATCAGCCACGGAATAGCAATCTCAGTAATGGCGTTTCCTAAAATAGAAACACCATTTAATGCCAATAATCCGCTAACTTGAAAAGGTATGCGTTTGATCATGTCGCAGTAATATTAGAGTGCCCCTGATTTACGTGGTGGATTTCGGCCCGAAGTATTGGCTGTCGAACTACGTATTTCTTGACCAAAAATATCAACACGTGCCTGAAAAGGCGGGAATGGCAAGGTAATATCATGTTTGCGGAATTCCTGCAAAATGTGCTGGTGCACTTCATGACGGGCAGGCATACGGTGCCCCATTTCTGCGGCATAAGCACGCAACTCGTAAATCTGAATACCTTGCTGCAAATCTACCAAATAGACTTCCGGCGTCGGATTATCGAGAATTAATGGTGAGCTTTTGGCGGCAGTCATTAATATGTCGGTAGCATATGCGGATTCAGTATCGGCTGGTACAGGGATAGTCAGAACGATACGGGTGATCGTGTCAGACAGAGACCAGTTGATGAACTGCTCAGTAATAAAGGCCTTATTGGGAACAATAATTTCTTTTCTATCCCAGTCAGACAGAGTGGTTGCACGTGTATTGATCTTCGTGATACTGCCGGTCAGGCCACGTATAGTCACGGTATCGCCAATTCGGATGGGCTTTTCAAACAGGATAATCAAGCCAGAAATAATATTGGTGAAAATTTCCTGTAAACCAAAACCAAGACCCACCCCCATCGCGGCAATCAGCCATTGAAGTTTAGACCACTCAATACCCATCAGGGAGAAGCCAACCAAGCCACCAATCAGGGTAATACTGTATTTGGTCAACGCTGTGATGGCATAACCTGTACCTGGTGATAGATCCAAATGCTGTAACAGGGCAAGTTCCAGCAATGCCGGTAAATTACGGACAAGTTGCGTAGTAATGATGATAACCAATATCGCAACAAGTATTGCGCCGAGAGTAATTGGCTGGACAGTATCGACACCGTTTATGGTCGTACTCACGTTCCAGAGCCTGATATTTTCAAGGAAAGAAAACGCTGAATGTAATTCAGACCACAATAGAATGAGTGAAACGAGCGCAAGCATTGTCAGGATCGAACGTACTAACCCTAATGACTGGGCGCTGATTGCATCCAAATCAATAACAGGTTCTTCAACTTCGATAGAGCCTTCTACACTGCTGTTGATATTGCTTGAATCCTCTTCGCTTTTGGCGCGTTGGGCCAGTATTTCTGCACGGCGCTGTTTGGCACGCTCAAAAGCAATTTTGCGCCGTTGGATCAGCATCCATCGACGAATAATGTGGTAAATGACCAGCAAGAAAAACCAGATAGCAACGGAGGTTTCCAGACGCCCCAGCAAAGCCTGTGATGTTTGCAAATAGCCGAGGATCGAAGCAAACGCTGCTAAGATTGGGGCAGAAAGCAGTATCCACCATAGGACAGAACTAACGATATTTTCACCTGATCCATATTTGTCCATGTAAAGCGGGATACCGGCGCGTTTTAGGCTGTTAGTCACCAGACTTAAGGAAATACAGAGCATCACAAAACAGAGCCTGCCGAGGGTAGGGGTAAATTCCCGGTCGCTGTAGTTGTTAAAGGTGATTAATGCCATCATGAGAGGCACGATCAGGAAAATGGACAGGCGATAGAAACGCATTGCCCGTTTTATGCGCTCTTCAGGCCAGCGAAAATGTGCGATAAATAAGCCATTCGGATGAGCAAACGCGGCACTGAGCATAAAGATCCATAGAACTGGCGTTGTTGCACGTACACCATCACCAATTGCGTTAGCCATCGGATATTGCCACGCATTTTGCAGGCCATAACCAATGGCTGACCAGAGCATCGGCAGCGGCAATGCCGCGATGATAGACCAGAAAACAGTGCGCAAAGTAAGAGAGAAATGATCTTGTGTCACTTTGCCGATGCGATTGCTGGAACGCTCAAGAAAAGCATGATACTGGCGGTGCGAGCTGATACTGAAAATCACTAGTAGCAAAGTACCTAGCAAATAGAGCAGAGTATCCTGTGTGGTCAGCATATTATGGATTGCTGCACCTAACTGTGAAAATGTATCCAGAGACAGAAGGCGCGTCAGAGCTTGCACTACCTGTAGTGGATAATCCAGCGATATGGAATTAACATCCGCGACCCAGAACAGATAGCGATGAGTGGCGTCCCTAACTTCTTTCACCGCATCATTTAATTGATTGGTGGCTACTTTGAGCTTTGTTAATTCCAGAATTTCGTTGTCATACCCTGAAAGCAGAGAATTTAACAGCTCTTTCCGAGTCCGGGTCAGGGATTCATAAACTTGTTTCTGTGCCGGAGTCAGGGAATGATATGAAGATGACGTCTGGTCAGGGTCGTTCTGTGAATGTTCCAGCATATCCTCGTATTTCAGCCTTTCAACCCGCAATTCGGCAATACTTCTGTCGAGTTGCTGGGATTTTGGCATATCAGGGATACGAGTGACCTGAGCTCTTAAAGCTTCCCCAAGTGCAGTGGAGTCGCTTAGCCATTGTGCTTGTTCACGAATAGTATTAAGTGTCTGGCGTACCAGCAAAATATCACTGGCAGCCTTGCGCTGTTGTGATCCAATAACATCCATGCTCTGAGTTTGGTGGCTGAGCATTTGTGATAATTGGCGGTTTTGCTGAAGCTCATCCAGCAAAAATTGTGGCAGTTTCCCTCCACTCTGTTCTGCCAGCATTTCGGTATGTTCAAGTGCGGATTCTGCTTTTTGTTGGCGTTGGCTGTTTAGCTGACTGCGCAATTGTTGGAGTTTAAGATCCAGCCGTTGATAGCGCTTTTTAAATAAATCGGCCCGTATGCGGGCAATTTCTTGTCGGTTATTAGCAGAAAGTTGTGCCATTTCCAGTTCATTGGTCACGGCTTTACGGGCGTTGACTTCTGCTTGGGCCAAAGTCAATTGTGCTTCAGAGAGGGGAGAGGCAGGTGAACCCAAAGATTGGAGGCGGGACGTCGCTTCTGTCAGCAGACGTTTTGCTTCAACCTGTTGCTGAGGCAACTGGTTCATGGAGTCGCTGATTTCCCGGATCTTATCCTGTTCTTGCTGTAATTGGCGTCCCTGTTCCAGTAATTCGCTACTAACCTGAATAATTTGTTGTTCTAAGTTACTGATAGACTGATTAGCAGGAATGGGGGGAACAGTATTACTTTCGGCAAGAATTTTCTGACGTAATTCTCTGATGATAGATGGAAAATCATCAATCGACTGTTGATACTTTTGAGTGCGCTCATCGGCGGATTTTGTATCGTTAACCCAATTTATAGCCCCTTGAAGTGCTTGCGCGATTTCAGAACCTTGTGGATTCTTACTACCTTCAACCTGCTTTAGCTCTTGTTTCAGCTGGGTTTCATCCAACTGTGTGATAGCGGCAAAAGCCGGATTTGCAATCAACAGGCTGAGAAGTAAACTGATAATCAGGCGCACAATAAGGGGCTCCTTGGATCTAAAATTAGCTGACGATGTCTTTGCTCATTGGTTCATCATTGATTGGTTCATCGGTGTTCTCTGTCGATTCTTCTGCCGTGATAGCCTGAGCCAGCAAACCACCCATGCGGGTTTGTGAACCGCTGTATAAATTATTGGCAAAATTCACCTGATTGGAAGCAAACAGGTTGATAACAGTTGAACCAAGTTTGAAGCGCCCCATTTCCTCTCCTTTTTTGAGAGAAACTGCACCTTCTTCACCTTCTGCCGGATACGCCCAGCGTTTGATGATGCCTTCACGTGGTGGTGTGACACAACCGCTCCAAACGGTTTCAATACTGCCAACAATCGTTGCACCCACCAGAATTTGTACCATTGGCCCGAATGCTGTTTCAAACACACAGATGACACGTTCATTACGCGCAAACAAATTGGGTACATTGGTTGCCGTCAATGGATTGACTGAAAACAGATCGCCGGGAACATAGATCATTTCTTTTAGCACACCGTCGCATGGCATATGGACACGGTGATAATCTTTTGGCGATAAGTAAGTGGTAATAAACTGGCCGTTGCGGAATTGCCCGGCGAGTTGATATTGCCCTGCCAGAAGAGCTTCAACAGTGTAGTAGTGGCCTTTGGCTTGAATAATTTGCTCTTCGCGGATCGCCCCAAGCTGGCTGACGGTTCCGTCTGCCGGCAGAGCCAATTGATTGGCTTCACTGACGATAGGGCGAATGTCTTCCTTCAATGGGCGGACAAAAAACTCATTGAATGTTGAGTAAGCAGTGAATGAAGGGTCTTTGGCTTCATTCATGTCCACTTTATAAGTTTTGGCGAAAGCTTTGATTACAAGTTGTGTCAGCCAGCCAGCCTTTTTATTGGCAAACCAGCCTGCCAAATTTGTAATACATTGTTTTGGCAGTAAATATTGTAACCTGATTTTAAGATTATCCAGCACGTCAACCTCTTGGATTTTTTTCTGGCAAATTGGACAAAAGTTTTCTATTGTACCTGCCATTATTTTGAATGTCAGGGTATCGTTAATTATTGTCTTATTTTTGACCGCCTGTGAAATTTCGGCGTGGTTTAACTTGTGCCATGCTTTCCAGAATCCGGTGATAATTTTCGAAACGCTCTTCTGCAATAATGCCTTGTTCTAACGCTTCTCTTAAGGCACATCCCGGGTCATCGTGATGTTTACAGTCCCGGAATTTGCATCCGCCAAGGTATTCCCGGAACTCAATAAAGCCTTGTGTAACCTGCTCTGGCGTCAGGTGCCATAATCCGAACTCACGAACACCCGGAGAGTCGATTACATCGCCCCCTAACGGGAAATGATAGAGGCGTGCTGTCGTGGTGGTGTGCTGACCTAGGCCGGAGTTATCAGAAACTTCGTTAACTAGGATATCTTCTTCAGTATCAGGCAGCAGGGTATTGAGCAAGCTGGATTTTCCAACGCCGGACTGCCCTGCAAAGATGCTGATTTTATCAGCCAACAGGGAGGTAAGTTCAGAGATCCCTTCACCAGTATGGCTGGAAACCTCTAGGACGCGATAGCCGATATTGCGGTAAATGTTCATGACATCGTTAACCCATGTACGGCTTTCGGGATCCAGCAGATCGACTTTATTGAGTACGAGCAAAGGCTCGATGTTGAGTGTTTCACATGCGACTAAATAGCGATCAATAATATTCAGTGAAAGCTCAGGCAATATAGCGGAAACAATCACAATTTGGTTGATATTTGACGCGATGGGCTTGATACCATCGTAGTAATCGGGGCGTGTCAGTACAGAAGTACGCTCATGAACCGCTTCTACGATCCCATTAACTTTGACATCAGATTGGAGTTGCAACGCTGGGCGCCATACAACACGGTCACCAGTCACTAATGAGCGGATTGTTCTGCGAATATTGCAACGCTGTATGGAAGAATCTGCGGCCTCAATATCGGCATGTTGCCCGAATCGGCTGATCACCAGCCCTTCCTGTGGGTCACCAAACTGGCTATCATCCATTTCTGGTTTGTTGGCATTAGCCTTGTTCAGCCTGCGCTGATGATTGGCTTGCACACGGCGTTGCTGCCCTTTGGAAAGTTTACTTTTAGCCACCGAACCTCACTTATTTTATCTATCTTGCTGTTTATCGCTGTGAATGATCAAAAACGTTATGATACATCACCGATACAGACTACCTCTTTTGAAGGAAACTAGGATATATCATGTCAAAAAGTGAGAACAATCTTATCTGGATAGATTTAGAGATGACGGGATTAGATCCCGAGCGGGATCGCATAATCGAAATCGCAACGATTGTCACAGATTCAGAGTTAAATATCCTTGCAGAAGGCCCTGTGATTGCAGTGCACCAGTCAGATGAGCAATTGGCATTAATGGATGACTGGAATGTGCGGACGCATACTGCCAGTGGGTTGGTCGAGCGAGTGAAACAGAGTCGGTTTGATGATGCTCAGGCAGAGAAGGCGACTATCGCTTTTCTGGAACAGTGGGTTCCGGCAGGAAAATCGCCAATTTGTGGCAACAGTGTGGGGCAAGATCGCCGTTTCCTGTTCCGTTATATGCCAGAGTTGGAGAAATATTTTCACTACCGTTATTTGGATGTCAGTACGCTGAAAGAGTTGGCCCGTCGTTGGAAACCTGAAATGTTGTCAGGGTTCAGTAAGAAAAATACCCATCAGGCATTGGATGATATTCGGGAATCCATTGCTGAATTGGTGTATTACCGTGAGCACTTTATCCAGAAATAGACGTTATCCAGAAAAAAATCAGGAATTGGTAAAAGGCTTGTATGTAAATTGATCGCTTTGTTGATGATTAAGCGGATGGTTTGCCGATTTAATCATCAATCAGAGAAAAAATGCGATTTTTTATGTTTTGGGGCTTGCCAGAAGAATAATTCCTCGTATAATGCGCTCCCCGTACCGATGAATAATTTCAACAGTACGTCACACCAAGATTTAAGCGGGAATAGCTCAGTTGGTAGAGCACGACCTTGCCAAGGTCGGGGTCGCGAGTTCGAGTCTCGTTTCCCGCTCCAAATTATTAAAAGTTATGCGGGTGTGAAGAATTAGGCCGATATCAGCCATAAAAATGCGGGAATAGCTCAGTTGGTAGAGCACAACCTTGCCAAGGTTGGGGTCGCGAGTTCGAGTCTCGTTTCCCGCTCCAAATTCAGGACGGTAGATTTTATAAGAATCTGCAAGTCATAAAAAAAGCGCCTTTCGGCGCTTTTTTTATTGTCACATCGTTTTTTGTAATTCTTTCAGCAGGGTATCCTTACATTCCATCATATATTTCATCGCTTTTTGCTTCACATGTCCAAAACCACGCACTTGATTAGGCAATTCTGCAATTTGCTGACAGATTGCCAAATTATTGCTATCCATTTTTTCGATCAAAACATCGATTAATCGCTCATACTCAAGCAGCAAATTTCTTTCCTGCTTACGCTCTTCCTGATAGCCAAAAATATCGAAAACAGTGCCACGCAGTGATTTACACGCGGCAAGGAAGCGGAGGATAGGAATAATCCATGAACCGTATTCCCGTTTTCCTCGTTGACCTGTGCGGGGATCTTTACGATTGAGAAGGGGAAGGCTGAGGTGAAAGCGAATTTTATTTGTATTATCGAATTGGGTTTGGAGATTATCGAAAAAATCGGTTTTGACAAAAAGGCGTGCAACTTCATATTCATCTTTGTACGCCATCAATTTAAATAAGTTTTCAGCAACGGCTCTGGTAATTTCTTCGGCATCAATCTGTTGCGCTACCATCTGAATTTGGGCAACACGGCTGAGATAATGTATCGCGTATCTTTCATTCTGATAATCAACCAGTAATTGATATCGATGCATCACGAGGTCATCCAGGCTTTTTATGCTTTTTTGTGGATGAATATTTAAATGCTCTTGTAAAATCTCTGGCTGCACAGCCGCGATACGGCCTATCAGAAAAGCCCGTCGCGCATTATCCGCTGAATTTCCCAGCTTTTGAATGGTATTGTTGATAGAAGATAACGTGATCGGGAGTTTGCCGAGTTGCCAGGCATAACCGATTAATATGATATTTGTTTGATTCCGGTCCCCTACCAGATGAGTAGCCATCATTTCTGCATCAATAGAGAGTAAGGTATGAGTATGTTGGTTAAGTTGCTCTAGCATCTTAGGTTGATCAAGATCCAACATCGGGGCTCGGAGCATTGCGCCAATTTGCGTTTCATGAGTGTTCAGGATACATTTCGTCGAACCCCTCGACATAACTTCCAGCGCATTTTGCCCTATCGCAGCCACGAGATCAGCAGCGATAACCAGATTAGCTCTCCCTCGATCAATCCTGACTTGATGCAATTTATTGGCGTTATGGCATAACCGAATATGGGTTAGTGCTTCCCCTCCCTTTTGGGCAAAACCGGTAAAATTGAGCAAGTTGACGGCACAATCATCTAATTGGGCGGCATTTGCAAGCAGATGTCCTGCGGTGACGATGCCTGTACCGCCGACCCCAACCAATAGGATTTCATAAGGGGTTTCTGCCAAGGCGGGTGTTGGTAGTGGTAGCTTCTGGATAATTTTTTCTAAATCGGTTTGTGAGAGAATTTTGCTGAGATCGGGACATGGATTGGCATTTTCGACGGTGATAAAGCTTGGGCAAAATCCTTTCAGACAGGATAAGTCCGAATTACAAACGTGTTGATCTATCGTGCGCTTAGTGCCTAAAAGGGTTTTTGTCGGGATCACAGCGAGACAATTCGATTGTATTTGACAATCACCACAGCCTTCACAAATTTGCTCGTTAATGACAGCACGTCTCATCACTTTGGGGGCTAATCCACGTTTTCTTTTACGGCGAAGCTCTGTAGCACACTCTTGATCGTAGATGATAACGGTTACGCCAACAATCTCACGAAGTCGTTTCTGTATATCTTCCAGATAATCCCGTCCATAGAACTTCACATTGGCGGGAAGACGGCTTTTATCTTTATATTTATATTTATATTTATCAGGACGGTCTGTCACGACAACGACTTCTTTTACCCCTTCTGAAATCATCAAAGAGGCAATTTGTAATATTGTAATGCTTCCATCCAGTGGCTGCCCGCCTGTCATTGCAACGGCATCATTAAACAATAACTTATAGGTAATGTGACTTCCCGCAGCAACAGATTGACGGATAGCTAAGTGACCGGAATGAAAATAGGTTCCATCTCCCAGATTCTGAAATACGTGAGAGCGATTGACAAAAGGGGCATGTCCTATCCAGTCGACACCTTCTCCTCCCATTGGCGTGAGACCGTTTCCTGTGTTGCGATCCATCCACGCAGCCATGACATGGCATCCTATGCCAATTTGAGCTTGGCTACCGTCCGGCAAGCGGGTTGAAGTGCTGTGAGGGCATCCTGCACAAAAATAAGGTGTTCGTTTAGGCAAAGTGGCATCATGCGGAATAATCGCTGCCGACCATTCTGGCGGTACGGAGAGAAAGAGACCGAACGGTTGTAACCATCCAGAAAGTGGAGTTGCGATCCGTGAGGGACGTAATTCTATGTCAGCCGGCAACAATTTTTGACCGAGATGGTTGTGTTTTCCTATCAGATTGACGCTTTTTCGTAGCTTAACTAATTGATGTGCTAACAGTATTTCAACGATGGCTGCTTTCTCTTCAATGACAAAGATATCAGTCACTTGTGCAGCTAGTTCGCTGAGAAGCGGCGATAAAGGAAAAACCAAGCGTACATGAAGAAGCGCGATTCCTTGTTGTGCCAATTCGGAAGGTGTCAGCCCTCCAACACGCAGAGCTTCCATGACATCCTGATGGGCTTTGCCAACTGTGACCAATAAGGCGCGTGGATGTTCACAAGGTGTGAGGAGATAATCAATGGGGTTCAGTTTGGCAAAATCTTCAATGGCTTTTAGTTTATAGGTTAAACGCTTTTCAATCTGCGGGCCGGGGAGATCTGGCCAACGCCAGTGTAGCCCATCGGGGCCAGAATCAACGTGAGGGATTTTGTACTCGGGGAAGGGTTTACTTTCTCTGATGGCACCACTTTCCACAACTTCACTGATCGCCTTGAATCCAAACCATGCGCCACTTACGCGTGAGGCTGCCCACCCCCATAGACCAACATCGAGGTAATCAGCAACCGATGCCGGATGCAAAATAGGCATACTCCATGCCATCATCGCGAGATCGGATTGGTGGGACATGGAAGAAGAGACACAGCCATGGTCATCCCCGACGATAACCAACACACCACCGTGTGGTGAGGAGCCATAGGCATTGCCATGTCTCAGTGCATCGCCAGAACGATCGACTCCCGGCCCTTTGCCGTACCACATCCCAAAGACACCATCAACTTGCCTGTCAGGGTCAGATTCCACTTTCTGTGTACCTACCAGTGCATCTGCCGCAAGATCTTCATTGACTGCCGGCTGAAACCGAATATTAGCTTGAATAAGCTCTTTGCTGTGTTGCCATAATGTTTGATCTAAACGGGCTAAAGGTGAACCGCGATAACCCGAAACGAATCCCGCTGTATTAAGATTATGGAGTTCATCTAATTTAGCTTGAGCGAGTAGAAGGTCAACCAGCGCTTCAGTGCCTGTGACAAATTTAGATTGATAATATCGAGCCATATCTTTGACCCTCTCTGAAGAGAATAATCATCTAAGTAACGACCAAAATTGATGCTAATCTATTTCTATCAAATGGTTACGACAAGCATAAATCTTATTAGATGTTAGTTATTTGTTTATTTAATGTTAATTTCATGGGATCTAAGCTATTCTAAATAATTGCAACGAAGATGGCATGTCATTTTTGTGTAAGAACTGAGCGGGTGTCTTTTGAGCGTTTAGCATGAAGATAAATGTAAAGGGCTTGCCATCTTATCTGGACATGTTCATAATGGCGCGCATTCCTGATGTGCAGGTTAAGATAATTGTTTTGCTATTCATAGTATTGACTAGTGTTAACCAGTATTCAGGTATCTCCGGCTAATAATAGCCATCAGCGACGCGGGAATAGCTCAGTTGGTAGAGCACAACCTTGCCAAGGTTGGGGTCGCGAGTTCGAGTCTCGTTTCCCGCTCCAATCATTCTTACCTCATTCTGTTTTCTTAAGTTTATCAATATCCTTCCAACATAATGCTATCCAATCAATCAACACCGATATCCGATTAGGAACATAGTGACTTTTCATTCTTAGAAGATGAACAGGTAAAGCAGATAACTGCCAGTCAGGTAATAGTCTGATGAGTTTTCCGCTATCAATGGCTTCATCAAACAGCCAGGCTGGGCCTGCATGAATTCCTGCACCATGGTACACAGCTTGGTAAATCGCACCGACATTATTCAGGTAAAAGCTACCGGATAGCTCTACTTGTTCTATTTCATGTTTGCGAACTACATGATTGCGAAACAGTTGTAGGCGAGTGGGAGAAATATGCTGGTGGAGCGAATAAATAATCGACTTATGATGACTCAAATCTTGCGGATGCTTTGGTGTACCATGTTTTAGCAGGTATTCAGGGCTGGCGCACAATATTCCGGGCATATTGCCTAATTTTTTGGCAATCAGAGTCGAAGAAGGTAATCCATCTATTATTCATTATCACGATAGCGCTGGAATTTGATATCGCTTTTCTGACCAATCCACAGGAGTATATCCCAGTATGTTGAAAAGTAAGTTCTTTTTCGTTGGCACTGGGAAGGCAGTGTATCTCCATGATCATCATTAAAAACCTGCTGGCTGTAGCATTATTACAGTGGGTATCGGTGGTACTAATAGATCCTCTTTTTCAGCAATGTTTTGATCATACGCATATGTATTGTAATTATGTCTGTCCTTAATAGAGCCATTATCTTTATAAATTAGGAATTCGGTGTTGATTAAAAAGACTTCTTTTCTTGATCTTTAAAACAATCGTCATTATTGATGGGAGTATAGAAAAGATGATAAGAACCGGAGAACGATATCTTGATGATCTGCGTGATGGACGAACCATTTTTATTAATGGAGAGAAAGTTACAAATCATGTGGATCATCCCGCGTTCAGAAATGCTATCAGGTCTGTAGCGAATTTATATGATTATAAAGTTAAGCATGCTGATAGCATGGCCTTTAAAACAGCAACAGGAGAGCAAATCAGCCTGTACTGGGAATTACCTTCTACACCGGAAAAATTAGTTGCACGCGGTCATGCTGCCTATGAATGGGCGAAACAGACGGTTGGCTGGTTGGGCAGAAGCCCTGATTATACTCCATCGGCACTTACAGGAATGCTGACGCATATTGAGTTATTTGAATCTTATTCACAAGAGCGAGCGGATGCTCTGCGGAATTATTTTGCTTATGCGAGTGAAAAAGATCTCTATCTGACTTACGCACTGATTAGCCCACAAGGTGATCGTTCAAAAACACCGGGTGAGCATACTAAAAATATTTATCACACTCTTGGTGTGGTGGAAAAGAATGCGAAAGGCATTGTTGTCAGAGGTACAAAGATGCTGGCAACCGGGGCAGCTCTGGCAGATGAAGTTTTTGTTGGTACGCATTACCCCCTTAAACAGGGCGTTGATGAGCGATATGCACTCTCTTTTGCTATGCCACTTAATACGGATGGCATCAAAATCATTTCAAGACAATCTTACGAACTAGGGGTAAATCCCAAGGATTATCCGCTATCGTCCCGGTTTGATGAAAATGATTCCATGCTCTATTTTGATGATGTTTTGGTGCCCTGGGAAAGGGTCTTTGTCTTCGAAGATATTGAGATGTGCCTCAGACAGTTAGACTCAACGGCGACAGAAGTGATAATGGATACTCAAGGCCTGGCTCGTTATGCTGTGAAATTGCATTTTTTGGCGGGGTTGGCTCAGAATATGGCTGAGATAAACGGCGTGTGTCAGATCCCTGCCGTGAAGGAATCACTTGCACAGTTAGCCTGTTATGCCATGAATATGGAAGCGCTGTTTAAAAGCGTCATCCATTGCCCAAAAATATATAACGGATTTTATATACCAGATAAGACCCTGCTTTATACATATCGGGTTATGTCGCAGTCAATATATCCTAATGTGTTGGAAATAATCAGAAAGTTAGCGGGTGGAGGCATTCTGATGTTGCCATCCAGTGAGGCAGATTTAGAAAATGATGAAATTTTAGGAATAATTGAGAAAACACAATATTCGTCAGTTGCTTCCTCTATCGAAAGAGTCAGGCTGATGAAGTTAGTGTGGGATGCGGTTGGGTCAGAGTTTGCTTCAAGGCATCATCAATATGAATTGTTTTATGCTGGTGCCCCTTATCAGACGTTAGGACGTTTTTATAAGCAATATGATTGGGAATCATCAAGGGCGTTGGTTGAGAAGGTAAAAGTGCCATAGTCGGTAAGGGAAAGTGCCAGCGTGGAGATGTTGGCACTTATTACAATCCATATCTTATTTTCCAACAGCTACCTGACTTCTACCCCAATTATATAGCCTATTAAAAATGCAATCCCCGCCAAAAATAAATTGTCGATAAAGCGCTTGCTATCCTGCTCTAACAAGTCCATAATGCCGCCTCATTTTTGAAGAGGCAGAGGAAAATTTCTCCACTAGCGTCTAGAATGGATGAGTGGGTTTTTTATTTCACTGCTGATTTCTGGTGTTTTCTACTAGAATTCAATTCTTGTTTTTATCCACAGAATTTAAAATTACAGTCATATTGAGTCACTTGATGATGCTCTACTTGTTGCACAGAGTTATCCACAGGGGGCTTTGCCGTGTTTGAATATTTTGAGTTATCACCCAAGGTAATGATTTATATTTAACTTATTGATTAATTAAAGTAATTAACTTCATTTCAAAATACATTGATCAATACTTGCCCATGATTTGTTTATTGTTCAGAAAAGCATTTTTATTTTATTCACAAGGAAGCTGACGGTTTTTTTAACAAAAAATTTGATTGGTTGATTGTTAAGCATCTCTGGGTAGGCCTTTAGTAATAGCACGTATCAAACGTTTTTGTTGTGAGGTCTGAACTTCGATTGAATTAGCATTACGGCGGATTGTTTGTTGATCAATGGCCCAGTGGATATGTTCATCCAAAACATCACTTAATCCCGTTCTTTTTTCCAAAGCTAGCACGATGTCATCTTGGTAAGGCGCATTGCCTAAGGCAACAGAAATGTTGCGCAGCCAACGCAAATACCCAATGCGACGAATTGCTGAACCTTCCGTGATGCGCAGAAACTTTTCTTCACTCCAACTGAACAGATCAAGCAGCTCTGGAGTATGCAGTGCTGCACGTGGGCTGAAATCAGCTTCATCCGTTAATTGTGAAAAACGGTTCCACGGGCAGATAAGCTGGCAATCATCGCAGCCATAAATCCGGTTACCCATTAATGGACGAAATTCTTCCGGTATTACGCCTTCCAATTCAATTGTCAGATATGAAATGCACCGCCGGGCATCAATGGTATAAGGCTCAACGATGGCCCCTGTCGGACAAGTTGTCATGCAGGCCACACATCGCCCACATTGTTCTTCTTGGGGAGCATCAACAGGTAAGGGAAGATCGATCAGCAATTCACCGAGGAAAAACCAGGAGCCTGAATCTCGATTTAATATAAGTGAGTGTTTACCAACCCACCCAAGCCCGGCTTTTGCTGCCAGTGGGCGTTCCATGATAGGAGCAGAATCGACAAAAGGACGAAAATTCAGAGTCCCCTGATATTCATGGGTGGTGCAATAGTCTTGGATCGTATCGCCTAGTTTTTTGAGACGTTGGCGCAGCAGTTTATGATAATCTCTGCCCAACGAATAGCGGCTAACATAGCCCATTTGTGGATTGTTAAGCGTACTGGCAAAAGCCGCTTTAGCGGGCAGATAATTCATGCGCACACTGATAACCCGCAAAGTTCCGGGCAGCAGTTCATGGGGACGGGCGCGCATCATACCGTGACGTGCCATCCAGTCCATTTCGCCATGGTATTGCTTATCAAGCCATTCCTGTAGCTTCGGTTCTTCTGCCGATAAATCAGTGTCACAGATACCGACTTGTTGGAAACCGAGGGAAATACCCCATTGTTTGATATTTGCTGCTAGAAGATTCAGATCGAGAGGGGCTGCCATGGGATATCAATTTACTGCTGTAAGAGGAACGTAGATTAACACAGTGTAGGTTGAATACAAAAAATACGGAATATGGCGTTACAGCGCTGCATAAGATATTCAATGATCATGCCTGAGTTATGTTATGGTTATCGGTTAAGCTATTTTGCTGATATGTCTATCTGTTCAGGCTCTTAATTCAATAAATAAAATAGATATTTTTCGATGAAAGAACTCGTTTTACCACTTCCAAATGAAAATGCCACAGTTGCATTGGGTAATGCAGTGGCATCAGTCGGCGATCGCGGCTATGTTATTTATTTATATGGTGATCTTGGCGCAGGAAAAACCACATTTAGCCGTGGTTTCCTACAGGCGCTCGGCCATCAGGGGCATGTGAAAAGCCCAACTTATACGCTGGTCGAACCTTACGCTTTACAACCACGACCTGTCTATCATTTTGACTTATACCGTCTGGCTGATCCTGAAGAGCTGGAATTTATGGGGATCCGTGATTATTTCCACCAGGATGCTATTTGTTTGGTGGAATGGCCTCAACAAGGCGTTGGTGTTCTGCCTGATGCCGATATTGAGCTGCATTTGAGTTATGACAGCGAAGGCCGGCAGGCGCGTTTTGTTGCGTTATCTGAATATGGTGAAAGTCTGTTGGATAATTTGAAGTCCTTATGAAGGAATACCCGACCATGATGAATGCCTTTTGCGTGAATGTGGTAAAAAAATGGCATGCCCACTGGGTGATGGCCTGTGTTTTGTTTATCATGTTGAGTCAGTTGGTCATGACAACGGCTATGGCGGCTACGTTGTCGAATGTTCTTGTGAATAATAGCCCCTCTGAGGCCACAGTAACGTTGGAATTCACTGGTGGGCGCCCTGATTATCGATTTTTTCCTCTGTATTCTCCCGAACGATTAGTCGTGGATATTCGTCAATCTGGCAAAATCGTTGGTCTACCGATGCGCTTATCCGGGCAGGATTTGGTCAGGCTGGTACGTTCCAGTCAGCCGCCTGATGCACATCATCAGAGGGTTGTGCTGGAATTGGCGAATAAAGCTACAGAGACGTTTTCAGTGAAGAAAACAGGTAGTAAATATCAGCTGGTTATTACCCTAAAAACTAAGGGGGCAGTGAATAATAGAGCACCTATTTTCAGGGATAATGCTGCTAAAAATGAAAGTAAGCGATCACTTGCTTCTGATGCTCAGTCAATGAAACCGGAGGCAAAACCTGCCCCGAAATCTCATGAATCCACGAACCTTAATGATAAGAGCGTGAAAAAACAGGCAATTCAATCTGGAAAAAGTATCCGCCCGATTGTGGTTGCCATTGATGCAGGGCATGGTGGGCAAGATCCCGGTGCGATTGGTCAACGTGGATTGAAGGAAAAAAATGTAACTATTAGTGTTGCCCGTAAACTGGAAGCACTTTTACGCAGTGATCCCATGTTTAAGCCTGTACTGACGCGGAATGGCGATTATTTTATCTCTGTGGCGGGACGTTCCGAAGTTGCCCGTAAGCATAGAGCCAATATGTTGATATCGATTCATGCGGATGCGGCTCCTAATCGTGGTGCCAGAGGGGCTTCTGTCTGGGTGCTCTCTAACCGCCGTGCAAACAGCGAATTGGGTAATTGGCTGGAACAGCATGAGAAGCAATCCGAGTTGCTGGGAGGCGCAGGAGATGCCCTTGCCAATGGCACTGACCCATATTTGAGTCAGGCTGTGTTGGATTTACAATTCGGCCATTCCCAGAGAGTTGGTTATGATGTCGCTATGCAAGTATTGAGCCAGCTCACCAGAATTGGTTCTTTGCATAAACGCACGCCAGAGCATGCGAGCCTCGGTGTTTTACGCTCGCCGGATATCCCGTCTATTTTAGTGGAAACCGGCTTTATCAGTAATCTGTCTGAAGAAGAGTTATTGGGTTCCAATCAATATCAGGAAAAATTGGCGCAAGCCATCCATTTAGGATTACGTCATTATTTCCAGACTAATCCATTGCAGACAGCGCCAAAGTAACCAATATATCTGCCTATCAGAATAGGCTTAAAATCGTAAGTAAGGTCGAATAATGGCTATCAAGATATTACCCCCACAATTGGCAAACCAGATTGCCGCCGGTGAAGTGGTTGAACGCCCTGCATCAGTGGTGAAAGAATTGGTGGAAAATAGCCTTGATGCCGGTGCTACCCGCATTGATATCGATATTGAACGTGGCGGCGCAAAGTTGATTCGAATCCGTGATAATGGCTGCGGAATCAGTCAACAAGACCTTACGTTAGCATTGGCACGTCATGCCACCAGTAAAATTGCTTCATTGGATGATTTGGAAGCGATTATGAGTATGGGCTTTCGTGGAGAAGCGCTGGCGAGTATCAGTTCTGTTTCTCGGCTGACATTGACCTCTCGCCCTGAAAACCAGACAGAAGCGTGGCAATCTTATGCCGAAGGCCGTGATATGGAAGTGACGGTTAAACCTGCTGCGCATCCTGTGGGTACGACGGTTGAAGTGTTGGATCTGTTTTATAACACGCCTGCCCGCCGCAAATTCCTGAGAACGGAAAAAACGGAGTTTGGTCACATTGATGAAGTGGTACGCCGAATTGCACTGGCGCGGCTGGATGTTGCCATCAACCTGAATCATAACGGAAAGCTGGTGCGCCAGTATCGTCCCGCTAAAGACGAATCTCAGCATGAACGGCGTTTGGCTGCGATTTGTGGTGCGGCGTTTGTACAGCAGGCTTTGGCGTTGTCATGGCAACATGATT
Organism: Xenorhabdus miraniensis; assembly: GCF_002632615.1. Next base: position 327,024 of record NZ_NITZ01000001.1, on the reverse strand, counting down.
CCCTGTCCATTAAAGGTTGGGTGGCTGACCCAATGAGCGCTACGGCAGGAGGCGATATTCAATATTGCTACGTCAATGGACGTATGATGCGGGATCGGCTGATTAATCATGCGATTCGCCAAGCCTATCAAGATTTGATTCAAGGGGAGCAACAGCCTGCTTATGTTCTGTATTTGGAGATTGATCCGCATCAGGTGGATGTCAATGTTCATCCCGCCAAACATGAGGTTCGTTTCCATCAAGCGCGGTTGGTGCATGATTTTATTTATCAGGGTGTGTCTGCGGTATTGAAACAACGTAGCAAGGACGCGGAGTTAGCGTTTGGTTGTCAGGAGACGGCTGCAAATTGGGTGCCAGAGAATCGCCCTTCTGCGGGAGAAAACCATTTTCTTCGAAAGAGCAACGTACCCGCGGATTCTGAATCTTCCCGACGTCATGATACTGATGAAAACGGCAATAACGGCAATAACGGCAAAAAGCAGGAACATGGGGAACGACAGTATTCAAGCCGTGAAACACAGCCATCGCATCATGGAGAAGGCTATCAGAAAAAACAGGGTGAACTGTACCAGAATTTGATGCAGTTTTCACCGGAAGAAAAGCGTCCTTTGTTCCCGCAAAGAGTCACCTCAACGCCTAATCCGTCAAGTTCCGGCTCAATGTCTGTTCCGGTCATCCCAGTGCAACCGGGGCAGGGAAAAAATAATGCGGTTAGTATTGGCAATACGTATCACCTTGAAAAATCCAGTGGCCTTGAAAAATACACGTTCGGAAAGGTATTGAGTATTTATGCTGATTGCCATGCCTTGATTGAATCGCCATTAGGGATAGGTTTACTCTCGCTTCCAGTCGCTGAGCGCTGGTTGAAGCAGGTGCAACTGACACCGGGAGAACTGACACCGGGAAAACAGGGGCTTAAATCTCAGCCTTTGTTGATCCCGCTGAAGCTTGCTCTCAATCAGACAGAAATGAACACCTTGAAGCAAAATAGTGAGCTACTGAAGACTTTTGGTATTGAATCGACAGTCGCACATGGAAAAGTGACCATTCATGCGGTATCGTTGCCTTTGCGTCAACAGAACCTGCCAAAACTTCTGCCGGAGCTGTTGGATTACCTTGGCGGATTGTCAGCCGCTTCTACTGAGCAGGTGGCAATTTGGCTCTCCCGTCATTTGGGTAGTGAGCATGAAACGTGGAACGTCGCACAAGCCGTCCAACTTTTGGCTGACGTCGAGCGTCTTTGCCCTCAACTGGTGGTATCGCCACCGGAAGGGTTATTACAGTTAATTGATTTACAAGCAGTGGTGGCACGCCTTAATCATGAGTGATTTAAAAACTCAACATCTGCCGACAGCCATTTTTATCATGGGGCCAACGGCTTCAGGAAAAACGGCATTATCGATCGCCTTGCGTCAGCATCTTCCGGTTGAATTAATCAGTGTTGATTCCGCGTTGATTTACCGTGGAATGGATATTGGGACAGCAAAACCTTCCGCAGAAGAGCAGGCACAGGCACCCCATCGCCTGATTGATATTCTCGATCCTGCCGAAACCTATTCCGCTGCCGATTTTCGCCGTGATGCTCTAAAAGAAATGGCAGAGATCACGGCGGCGGGGAGAATTCCACTCCTGGTTGGTGGAACCATGCTATATTTCAAAGCATTGCTGGAAGGATTATCGCCTTTGCCCTCTGCCAATCCTGAAGTTCGGGCGCAGATTGAACAGCAGGCAGCAGAGATTGGATGGGATGAATTGCATCGGCAGTTACAGGAAATTGATCCGGTTGCGGCTGTAAGGATTCATCCTAATGATCCACAACGTCTTACTCGTGCACTGGAAGTTTTTCGAATTTCGGGTAAAACTCTAACTGAATTGACAGAAACGTCTGGAGAAATATTGCCGTATCGCGTTCATCAATTTGCGATCGCGCCTGCAAGCCGTGAAATTTTGCATCAGCGTATTGCAGCCCGTTTTGAACAAATGATCAAATCAGGGTTTGAAGATGAAGTGAAAGCGCTTTATGCTCGTAGTGATTTGCATACAGATTTACCCTCCATTCGTTGTGTTGGTTATCGTCAGATGTGGTCCTACCTCGCAGGCGAAATATCTCATGATGAGATGATCTATCGTGGTATCTGTGCGACGCGCCAGCTGGCGAAACGTCAGATTACGTGGCTCAGGAGTTGGGACAATGTGACTTGGTTGGATAGCGATCAACCTAAACAATCACTAAACACAGTCATGCAGGTTATTAGTACATAAATTCATTGATTGTGTACAATTGATCGGTACAAAGCATCATTTTTGAGTAGTTACTTTTTCGAACCAATCGGTTCTTAGTTAAAAACAACAAAATAAGGAAAATATAGAATGGCTAAGGGGCAATCTTTGCAAGATCCATTCCTGAATGCTTTACGGCGTGAAAGGGTCCCGGTTTCTATTTATTTGGTCAACGGCATCAAATTACAGGGTCAGATTGAATCTTTTGACCAATTTGTCATTTTACTGAAAAACACTGTCAGTCAGATGGTTTATAAACATGCCATCTCAACTGTTGTTCCTTCCCGTCCTGTGTCTCATCATGGTAGCAATCAGAATGTGACAACTGGCGTTGGAAATTATCATGCTGGTGCTAACCCGGCAGTACAACAGGAAACTGATGCCACTGAGTAAGCCAGTGGCTGTGCATGACGTAAATAAAAACATAGGTAGGGAGACTTTACCTATGTTTTTTCCTATGGATTTTTACTTAGCCTGAGGGGTTGCACCGTTGTTTGATCGTTATGAAGGCGGAGAATTAGCCGTTCTGGTGCATGTTTTCTTCTCACAGGAAAAAGATACGGAAAATCTCAGTGAGTTTGAGTCATTGGTAACTTCCGCAGGTGTTTCTCCTGTGCAGATTGTAACGGGAAGCCGGAAGGCGCCTCATCCGAAATATTTTGTCGGAGAGGGTAAGGCAGAGGAAATTGCCGAAGCTGTCAAAAACAGTGGCGCAGATGTGGTTTTATTTAACCATACACTCAGCCCGGCCCAGGAACGTAATCTTGAACGCTTGTGCCAATGTCGCGTCGTTGATCGCACGGGCGTGATCCTGGATATTTTTGCTCAGCGGGCAAGAACGCACGAAGGCAAGTTGCAGGTTGAATTGGCGCAATTGCGTCACTTATCTACCCGTCTGGTACGGGGCTGGACCCACCTTGAACGCCAGAAAGGGGGAATAGGTCTGCGTGGTCCCGGAGAAACTCAGCTGGAAAGTGACCGTCGTATGTTGCGTGACAAAATCAAACAGATTTTGGGGCGCCTCAGCAAAGTTGAAAAACAGCGTGAACAGGGGCGTCAGGCACGCAACAAGGCAGATATTCCTACCGTTTCTCTTGTTGGCTATACCAATGCAGGGAAATCGAGCTTATTTAATAAAATAACTTCTGCTGAAGTTTATGCAGCTGATCAGCTTTTTGCCACCTTAGATCCGACTCTGCGCCGAATAGATGTGGATGACGTTGGTGCCGTGGTTTTGGCGGATACAGTGGGTTTTATCCGTCATTTGCCTCATGACCTGGTTGCAGCATTTAAAGCGACTTTGCAGGAAACCCGGCAGGCAAAATTGCTGCTGCATGTTGTCGATGCGGCTGATAGCCGTCTTGATGAAAACATCATTGCTGTTGATAGTGTCCTTGAAGAGATTGAATCTAATGAAATTCCTTCTCTCTTGGTCATGAATAAAATCGATATGTTGGAAGATTTTGTTCCACGCATCGACCGCGATGAGGAAAACCGCCCTGTCAGGGTATGGTTATCCGCGCAGACTGGTGAAGGCATTCCGCTTCTATTGCAGGCCTTGACTGAACGCCTTTCAGGTGAAATTGCACACTATGAATTACATCTTCCGCCGGAAGCGGGGCGTCTGCGCAGTCGTTTCTACCAGCTTCAGGCTATTGAGCGTGAATGGGTGGAAGAAAATGGTCAAATGGGTATTGAAATCAGAATGCCAATGGTGGATTGGCGCCGCCTGTGCAAACAAGACCCAAATTTACCCGACTATGTTGTCTGATTGATTGGCGCAGAGCGACAAACAAGGTATCATTTTACCCGCCATTTCAAGGTGCTTATAGTCATGGCGTAGCGGAGATGGAATGGCGGTGATGAAATGACTGTGCCAAAATTGCAGTGACTGAATTGCACTGTCAAAAGTATCACCAAATAATATTGGTTGCTTACAAAAACAACGAAATTCGTTGTTTCTGCCCATGGAGGCCGCTGTCAGACCTGTCAGGAACAGGCAACGGCCTGTGAAGTGGGAAGCCTCACCCATCAGGGTGGAGAGCAGTCACCTCTGAAAAACCAGTAAAAACTAAAAAGTGGAGCTAAAACATGGCGTGGAATCAGCCCGGTAATAACGGACAGGACCGCGACCCGTGGGGAAGCAGCAATAATAATGGCGGCAACTCCGGCGGCAACAATAAAGGTGGTCGAAACCGTGGGGCAACTGATCTCGACGATCTGTTCCGTAAACTGAGTGAAAAGCTCGGTGGTCTCGGTAAAAACAAAGGTGGAAATGGTTCTGAACAGAACTCTAAATTTGGCGGGCGTCTTATTGGTCTTGCCGTTGCTGTTGCAGTTGTTGTCTGGGTTGTAAGTGGTTTCTATACGATTAAAGAAACAGAGCGTGGTGTAGTTACCCGGTTGGGTAAATTTAGCCACGTTGTTCAGCCTGGCTTGAACTGGAAAATGACGTTTATCGATCGAGTCCGTGCCGTTAACGTTGAATCTGTTCGTGAACTGGCAACATCAGGTGTCATGCTGACATCAGATGAAAACGTTGTACGTGCTGAGATGAACGTTCAGTACCGTGTCACTGACCCCGAAGCTTATCTTTTCAATGTCACCACTCCTGACAACAGCCTGCGTCAAGCAACAGACAGTGCTGTACGTGGGGTGGTTGGCAAATATTCAATGGAAAAAATTCTGACGGCAGACCGTACGATTGTGCGTAACGATACTCAAAAGGTACTGGAAGAAACTATTCGCCCGTACAAAATGGGGATCACGTTGCTGGACGTTAACTTCCAAACTGCACGCCCACCAGAAGAGGTGAAAGCGGCATTTGATGATGTTATCGCTGCCCGCGAAGAAGAGCAAAAAACCATTCGTGAAGCAGACGCTTACAAAAACTCTGTTCTGCCAATAGCCAAGGGTTATGCTCAACGTATCATTGAAGATGCTAAAGCCTATAAAGTGAGTGTGGTATTGAATGCACAGGGTGAAGTAGCAAGTTTTGCCAAAATTCTGCCTGAGTATAAAGCTGCACCGGAAATTACTCGTGAGCGCCTTTACATCGAAACAATGGAACGTGTTCTGAGTCAGACCCGCAAAGTTATTGCAAACGAAAAGAGCAACAACATGCTGGTATTACCATTAGATCAAGTTTTACGTAATCAGTCTGAAGTGCCAACACGCCATCAGGACGTCAAGGTCACCCCAGAACCGCGTAATACGACACAGCCTACGTCTACACAAGGGCGCTCAAATTATAATAACTCCGGTTCAGGCTATGGTGATTTAAACAACCTGCGTGGTGATACGCTAAGACAAGGGAGACCATAATCATGCGTAAGTCGTTCGTCTTTGCTATTGCCACCATATTGGTTGTGCTGTATTCGTCGATATTTATCGTATATGAAGGTCAGCGTGGCATCGTGCTGCGTTTTGGAAAAGTTTTGCGTGACGCTGAAAATAAACCTGTCGTTTATCAGCCTGGCCCGCACTTCAAAATTCCATTTATTGAAACTGTTAAAACGCTCGATGCGCGTATCCAGACTATGGATATCAAAGCTGACCGTTTCCTGACAAGTGAAAATAAGGACCTGATTGTTGACTCTTATCTGAAGTGGCGCATTAACGATTTCAGCAGATATTATCTGGCAACAGGTAATGGAGAAATTTCGCAGGCTGAACTGCTGTTGAAACGTAAATTCAGTGACCGTCTGCGTTCTGAGATTGGTCGTTTGGATGTACGTGGCATCGTGACAGATTCTCGTGGTCGTCTGACAACAGATGTGCGTGATGCGCTGAACTTGGGAACCAGTGATGATGATACTGCCGACAACGAGATTGCTTCGGCGGCGGCCCGAGTGGAGAAAGAAACGAAAGGTAAACAACCAATCCTGAACCCGAACAGTATGGCGGCATTGGGGATTGAAGTTGTGGACGTTCGTATTAAGCAAATTAACTTGCCAGATGAAGTCTCAGACGCAATTTATCAGCGTATGCGTGCAGAGCGTGAAGCGGTAGCTCGTCGCCATCGTTCACAGGGTCTGGAAGAAGCTGAGAAAATCCGTGCAGCTGCGGATAAGACAGCGACTGAAATCAAGGCAGCAGCACAAAGTCAGGCATTGGTTTTCCGCGGTGAAGGTGATGCGGAAGCAACCAAACTGTTTGCTGACGCATTCAGCAAAGATCCGGAGTTCTACGCATTTATCCGTAGCCTGCGTGCTTACGAAAATAGCTTTAAAAATGATGGCAACATTATGGTGCTCAGCCCGGATAACGATTTCTTCCGTTATATGAAAGAGCCATCTAAGCAGCATAATCGTGCGAATGATTAAGTGGTTTTGATGGGCAAATAGCCTTCAATCTACTTTCAATTGGCAAAATAAACCTACAGCGGCCAGCGTGTGTCTGGCCGCTTCCTAAGCCACTGTAAAAAAACATATAGTGGCTTTTTTGTCTGTTATTTTCATTACTAATGTTTACTTATCAGCCCATTTATATGATGAAACGAAATAACAGAAGTAACAAAAAATACTGAAAGGTGCTAAATGAGATGGTAGAATCCATTTTTAAGCAACCGAGTGAACTTTTGAAATGGGTAAGAACGTTGTCGTATTGGGCACCCAATGGGGTGACGAGGGCAAGGGTAAAATCGTCGACTTGCTGACTGAACGGGCTAAGTACGTAGTTCGTTATCAGGGGGGCCACAATGCCGGCCATACACTAGTCATCAACGGTGAAAAAACCGTTCTCCACTTAATCCCATCTGGGATCTTACGTGAAAACGTCATTAGCATTATCGCAAATGGGGTCGTTTTAGCACCAGATGCTTTGATGAAAGAAATGAAAGAGCTTGAATCACGTGGGATTCCTGTACGTGAGCGCCTGCTGATTTCTGAAGCGTGTCCGCTGATCCTGCCTTACCATGTTGCATTGGATAATGCCCGCGAGAAAGCACGTGGCGCCAAGGCGATTGGTACAACAGGTCGTGGTATCGGCCCTGCATATGAAGACAAAGTCGCACGTCGTGGTCTGCGTGTCGGTGATCTGTTCGATAAAGAAAATTTCGCAGTCAAGCTGAAAGAAATCATTGAATACCACAACTTCCAACTGGTTAACTATTACAACGAACCGGCGGTTGATTACCAGAAAACACTGGATGATATTCTGGCTGTTGCTGACATCCTGACTGGCATGGTAGTTGACGTTTCTGACCTGCTTTATAAAGCAACTCAGAAAGGTGAATTGGTCATGTTTGAAGGCGCACAAGGTACGCTGCTGGATATCGACCACGGTACATATCCTTATGTGACTTCTTCCAATACTACTGCGGGTGGTGTTGCGACTGGTTCCGGTCTGGGCCCTCGTTACGTTGACTATGTACTGGGTATCATCAAGGCTTACTCCACCCGTGTTGGTGCAGGCCCATTCCCAACTGAATTATTTGATGAAACCGGTGAATACCTGCGTCAGAAAGGTCAGGAATTTGGTGCGACTACAGGCCGTAGCCGTCGTACTGGCTGGTTGGATATCGTTGCTATCCGTCGTGCGATCCAAATCAACTCCCTGTCTGGCTTCTGCATGACCAAACTGGACGTGCTGGATGGCCTGAAAGAAGTCAAAATCTGTGTTGGCTATCGTCAGGCAGATGGCTCTGTCATTGATACTACTCCTTTGGCAGCAGAAAACTGGGAAGGTCTGGAAGCAGTTTATGAAACTCTGCCAGGTTGGGATGAAAGCACTTTCGGTGTGAAAGAGCACAGCCAGTTGCCACAAGCAGCATTAAACTACATCAAGCGTGTAGAAGAGCTGACCGGCGTTCCTGTTGATATTATTTCTACAGGTCCAGATCGTGCAGAAACGATGATCCTGCGTGACCCATTTGATGCTTAATTGATAGCTTAATCTTTTGGGCAAATAACCGGGCTTAATGCCCGGTTATCTAACCATGTAACACATGACCAAAATGATGCCTAACATATATTCGATCTATAGTTGGATGTGTTTTCTTAGGCGCAAAATGTAAAAGTATATCTTCAACAGTTTCATTGTGTATCATTATTCTCTAATCAGCTCATATCATCCCTTCTTATATTTATGCTTCTACTTCATCAGCTGCCTGAATTGCTTCAGGTGTATATAAAGGTAAAGTTTTTTCATTTATTTTATAATTCTCTAGTGTTGTTGTATGAGCATTATTCCAAACACTTGGTGTTCATGTACTCCATCAGGAACTCCTAGCACATGATAACCAAAAAGGATTTCAAGTAGATCTTTTTTGCCTTGATAATTCCATTGCAAGTTTTTTTAATATGTTAAATTACTCTTCTTTGGCTAAAACCTAAGCCATCGTTATTTAAATAAAAAACATTAGGGCGGTAATTTTAATGTCATACATGATTTATCTAACCTTAAATGGTAAGAAGCAAGGCTTAATATCAGCAGGGTGTTCAACTCTCGATTCTATAGGAAATCGGTATCAAAAAGGACACGAAGATCAAATACAGGTACTCAGTTTAGATCACTCAATATCCCGTCAACAGAATGTAAGTCATCACCCCATACAATTTATCAAACCCATAGATAAATCGTCTCCATTATTGGCGATAGCAATAGATTCCAACGAATCGCTAGATGGTAAATTTATTTTTTACAGAACCAGTCAAACTGGACAGTTAGAGCTTTTTTATGAGGTTAAAATCACGGAAGCAACAATTTCTGAGATTTCCTGTACCTATCCGCACTCTATAAATGATTTTGATGCCATGCCATATGAAAGAATTATACTTAACTATAAATCAATCTCATGGAATCATGTAACAGCGGGTACATCTGCCTATAGCATATGGGAAGACAGAGTTTACTAAGTAAAAAACTAAGCATATATTTAATATATGCTTAGTGACATAACTTTATATTTCTAACATATTCATTTGGTGCAATTAAAGACTTTTTACTACACGTTACATACCCAGAAGATTTTAATTTATTATCAACATATAAAGATACAGGAACACTCAGAAATAAGGCCGTAAAAAATATCCATACCAGAAAATTAACAACACGACCTCTATATGGGCGAGGGGTATCTGAGAAACAAGCACACGTAATAGAAAACAACAAATGAAAACTTATCGGAAATCCAAAAGAAATAAAAAACACCCTCCAAGAAAAATACACTCTTTCATTTAAATTAATTAGTGAAATGAAATCACGCCATGAAAAAAAAACCACCATGGACATAACAAGCATAACCAATAACAATATTAGTATATAAAATACTCTACTCCAAAAAGGGAGAATAACTGGATTTTTGCATTGATTTTTAGCCTTATTTGACATACGGAAACCCCATTGTAGTCACCATAAAAAATATCTAGCATACTTAATTCCATGGCCAAATAGCTGGCATACTTAACGCCATAGCTTGACGATTAATCTCATAATAATCCCCCGATATTTTTTCATCCGCTTCTCTAATACTCTTTATCACTTTGTCTGTTATCCCGAATTCATTATCAAGATAATATAAAGCGATTGCTATTCCTACACCAATAAAAAACAATCCAGCAGAAACACCAATTATACTTACACCTGCGGCTAAAAAATAACTAGATGCTACTTTACCAACCGTGGCAGTTACTAACGTAGTAATCAATAACTTAGCGGCATCAACTGTTATATTCCCCAAAAATTCAGCAAGAGCATATTCATCTTTTGTCATTAATTCAACAGCTCTATAAGCAAGAGAAAAAATTATACAAAACTTAACCCCTGAAACTATGCCATTTACTATACTTTTTGAACCAATGCCTATTTTTAATATCTTTTGATTATCAAGACGATAATTTGTTCCTGTGATAAATTTTCTAACACTTTGTTTACCTGTTATTTTAATATGAGTAGCTCCTCCTCTTCCTTTATACTCTTTAGCTTCAACACCTAAGCTCCTAAACTCATTAATTATTTTCATCACACCAACAGACTCAATCATGTTTCCCGCAAACGAAGATGTTGGATCGGTGCATGCAAATACTTTATCTTTCCATGTCTTATGCTCACCACCTTTACATAAAGCAGATTTTAAAAAACCAAGAGCCTCTTCTAACGTTATTAGAGCATAATGCTCTTCATTCCCTTTATCATTTAATTTTCTTTCAAGCTCAGCATATTGTTTTTTTCTATACTCTTTCATATGAGTAAGAGGCTTTAATTTTCCATTATCAATTACAAGCTGCCCATCCAAAAATTCACTTGAAATTCTTCTGCTCATTTAACACCCCATCAAATTACATAAGATAATAAATCATAGTCTCAAAGTGTTAAATTTCCGGACTCAAGTTTTAATGTTAAAACTCTGCCGTCGGCAACTCGCATGTTAATCATGTCAGCCTGAGCTGCTGATAATAATTGAAAACTAAACATCATCATTACAGCCAGTTTCTCTTCTGCGATAGTCGAGCTATTGGCTAACACCTTACTTATTTCCTGCATCAATATTTCTTTAATCATCCATATAACCTCTCCATTCTTAATTAATGATTAGAATATAACATTTTTATATAAAAAATAGCCACATCAATCACATAACAATAAACTATTAAAATCAAAAATTACTCATTCATAAAGAATGATTGTAACTTGCCAGATTTTTATTTATCCCTATCCCAAAACAACAGAAATTAAGTAACTCAATCAGTTAAAAATGTCACGTTGATTTTATGATAGAAAGTGTGCCGCAAGCATATAAACTTGCTACATAAGGAATAAGCGCAAGATTGTGGCATAAGCTCAGAAAGAGATGGTGGCAGGTCCATCTAATGTGGTTCAATACGGGGCCGGAAGGCGTGGATGGTCAAACCATTACGGATTTTGAATCAAATCTGAAAGATAATCTGTATAAACATAAATTCTGGAACCATCACAAACGAATCACCCGTTTTGCTTAATTTTTAAAATACCCACATAATAATGAACAACTAACGAAAACCAACAAACAGACATTTTTTGGTTCCAAATAAACCCCGTTATATTCAGTCTCCCAGAGGTGAGTGTGCAGTTAACCAGTTTTACTGATTATGGACTACGTGCTTTGATTTACATGGCTTCTTTACCGGAAGGTCAAATGACCAGCATTACAGAGGTAACTGAAGTTTATGGTTTATCACGTAATCATATGGTAAAGATCATTAATCAACTTAGTCACTTAGGGTTGGTGAACGCTGTCAGGGGAAAAAATGGTGGCATAAGTCTGGGGAAACCTGCCAGCGAGATCAGAATTGGTGATGTGGTTCGTTCATTGGAACCACTTTCATTGGTTAACTGTAGTGCCTGTCAAATAACGCCTGCATGTCGCTTAAAATCAGTCTTGAATCAAGCGGTAGAAAATTTTTTGGAAGAGTTGGATAAACATACTTTGGCCGATATGGTTGAAGACAATCGTCCCCTTTATCAATTGCTTCTGATTAAGTGAAGCAGGGGGATAAACAGCTTGCTGATGACAACAGAGGAATGACGATGTCAAAAGATCCTTTTCAGGAACGAGAGGCTGAAAAATACGAATCTCCTATCCCAAGCCGTGAATACATCTTGGATATCATTTCTAAACACACCACTCCGGTAAGCCGTCAGGATTTAGCACAAGAACTTCAGTTAACCAGTGCAGAAGCACAGGAAGCATTGCGCCGCCGTTTGCGGGCAATGGAACGCGATGGGCAGTTGGTTTTTACCCGCCGTCAATGTTACGCGTTGCCAGAAAGGCTGGATTTATTGAAAGGTACAGTGATTGGGCATCGTGATGGATATGGCTTCCTGCGTGTGGAAGGTCACAAAGAAGATTTTTATCTGCCTTCTGATCAGATGAAAATAGCAATCCATGGTGATGTTATACTGGCGCAGCCTTTGCGACCAGACAGAAAAGGCCGCGTTGAAGTGCGCATCGTGCGGGTATTGGAGCCAAAGAGCAGCCAAATCGTTGGGCGATACTTTATGGATGCTGGTATGGGCTTTGTCGTTCCTGATGATAGCCGCTTGTGTTTCGATATCTTGATCCCCAAAGAGGAAATTTGTGGGGCAAGAATGGGGAACGTTGTGGTGGTTGAATTGACGAATCGCCCGACCCGCCGAACCAAGGCCATAGGTAAAATTGTTGAAGTGCTGGGCGAAACGATGGGAACGAACATGGCGGTTGAAATTGCGCTTCGTACCCATGAAATTCCCCATAGCTGGTCACCAATGGTAGAAACACAGGTGGCAGATTTGGATGAAAACGTTCCAGAGTCTGCCAAACAAGGTCGTGTTGATTTACGTGAATTACCGTTGGTGACGATCGATGGCGAAGATGCCCGTGACTTTGATGATGCCGTGTATTGCGAAAGAAAACGCGGTGGCGGCTGGCGGTTATGGGTTGCGATTGCCGATGTCAGTTATTACGTTCGCCCGCAAACACCGTTGGATACAGAAGCACGTAGCCGGGGTAATTCAGTCTACTTCCCTTCTCAGGTTGTACCGATGTTGCCGGAAGTGCTGTCGAATGGGTTGTGTTCCCTCAATCCAGAGGTCGATCGCCTGTGTATGGTGTGCGAAATGACGGTTTCTGCCCAAGGTAAACTCTCTTCCTATAAGTTTTACGAAGCAGTAATGAATTCACATGCTCGTTTGACTTATACAAAAGTCTGGAAAATCTTGCAGGGCGATCAGGAATTGCGTGAGCACTATAAGCCATTGGTAAAGCATATTGAGCATCTGCATGAACTTTATCAGGCATTAGAACAGGCACGTGAACAGCGTGGTGCTATTTCATTTGAATCTGAAGAAGCCAAGTTTATTTTTAATGCGGAACGTCGTATTGAGCGGATTGAGCCAGTTGTACGCAATGATGCGCATAAACTTATTGAAGAGTGCATGATTCTGGCAAATATCGCGGCGGCTCGCTTTGTTGAAAAATATCATGAGCCTGCGTTATATCGTATTCATGACCGGCCAAAAGAAGAGAGTATTCTGAACCTGCGTTCAGTCTTCAACGAATTGGGGCTGAGCCTATTGGGTGGGATGAAACCAGAACCGAAAGATTACGCGCAGTTGATGAAAGACGTCGCGGATCGGCCGGATCATGAGCTGTTGCAAACCATGTTGCTGCGTTCAATGAAACAGGCGATCTATGAGCCTGAAAACCGTGGTCACTTTGGCTTGTCGTTGCGTGCTTATTCTCACTTTACTTCACCGATTCGCCGCTATCCTGATTTGGTGTTACATCGAGCGATCAAGTACTTACTCGCGCAAGAAAATGGTGTTGTTGAGCCTGGTATTGCGGAACATCGCTGGACGCCGACAGGCGGATGGCACAATGACATGGATCATATGTTGCAACTGGGTGACCACTGCTCCATGACCGAGCGTCGTGCTGACGAAGCAACAAGGGATGTAGCAGACTGGCTGAAATGTGATTTCATGCAAGATCAGGTAGGCAATGTTTTCACCGGATTGATTACCAGCGTGACAGGTTTTGGCTTCTTTGTTCGCTTACATGATCTGTTCATTGATGGTTTGGTACATGTTTCGACGCTGGATAACGATTATTACCGATATGATAATGTTGGCCAGCGTTTGATTGGTGAATCTTCTGGGCAGACTTATCGCCTTGGTGATGAAGTTGAAATCCGCGTGGAAGCGGTTCACATGGATGAGCGTAATATTGATTTCACCTTGCTTTCAACGACCCGCAAGGCGCAGAATCAAGGAAAGACCGCGCGCGATAAGGCGAAAAAAGGCAAGCCAGAGCGTAAAAATGACAAAAAAGGCCGTGATTATAAAAAATCAGCCAATTTTGAGCCGGACAGTACTTTCCGTAAAAAGAAAAGTGCGGAAAAGCCTGCATCGCCTAAGCCAAGTAAAAAGAAAAAACAGTCAGACAAAACCAAAAGAATTACGGCAAAACTGAAAGCGAAACGCGCGAAAAAGAGCGCGGGTTAATAGCCCATAAAACAGCCGGTAAAAAACAGTTAATCAGTGAGTTAGGTATTAGCCAGTCATGAGTGAAATTATCTACGGTATTCATGCCGTTAAAGCCTTGTTGGAGCGTGACCCACAACGCTTCATGGAAGTTTATGTATTGAAAGGGCGTGAAGATCGCCGCTTAACCCCATTGTTGCAGGAGCTGGAAAGCATCGGAATTGTAGTGCAACTTGCCAATCGCCAATGGCTGGATGCCCAGACAGAAGGCGCGGTACACCAGGGTATCATCGCACGGGTTAAACCGGGGCGTCAGTATCAGGAAAATGATTTGCCTGACTTGTTGTCACGGTTGGATCGTCCGTTCCTGCTGGTATTGGATGGTGTCACCGATCCTCATAATCTGGGTGCTTGCCTGCGTACTGCAGATGCTGCGGGGGTTGATGCGGTTATCGTTCCGCGCGATCGTTCAGCGCAACTGAATGCGACAGCGAAAAAAGTTGCCTGTGGCGCGGCAGAAAGCGTTCCACTGATCCGCGTAACTAACCTCGCCCGTACCCTGCGTTTGCTGCAAGAACACAATATCTGGGTTGTTGGCACTGCGGGAGAAGCGACCCATGCGTTATATGAGAGTAAAATGACTGGTCCAATGGCCTTGGTCATGGGGGCGGAAGGTGAGGGTATGCGCCGACTAACCCGCGAACATTGTGATGAATTGATCAGTATTCCTATGGCAGGTTCAGTTTCTTCCCTGAATGTATCGGTGGCTACAGGGGTATGCCTGTTTGAAATCGTGCGTCAGAGAAACACTCAATAATTCTTAAGTTCTTTCATTGGAAAGCGTTTGAAAGAAGAATAAACGCGTTTTCTTTACCGGTATCTTGAGTTTTTTGTATTGTGCGGGTATAGTGACGCGTCGATTTTTCAGCCGTACTAAACACGTTCCTTGCCTCCATGGGCCACGGCTGACCCTGACAGGAGGCTGAATAATCCGTAAGGAGCAATGCTAATGCGTCATTACGAAATCGTTTTTATGGTCCATCCTGACCAAAGCGAACAGGTTCCGGGCATGATCGAGCGTTACAGTGCGACTATCACTAACGCGCAAGGTCAGATTCACCGTCTGGAAGACTGGGGTCGTCGTCAACTGGCTTACCCAATCAACAAACTGCACAAGGCTCACTACGTTCTGATGAACGTTGAAGCGCCACAAGAAGCGATTGATGAGCTGGAAACTAATTTCCGCTTCAACGATGCCGTTATCCGCAGCATGGTTATGCGCGTTAAGCACGCAGTAACTGAAGCATCACCAATGGTTAAGGCTAAAGACGAACGTCGTAGCCGTGATCTGGTCTTGGAAGAAGACCTGGTTGATGATGTTGATGAAGCTGGGGATTCTGAAGAGTAATCACCGTGACAACGAATCGTTTGGTGCTCTCTGGCACAGTGTGCAAGACACCGATACGAAGAGTCAGTCCATCCGGCATTCCACATTGTCAGTTTGTGCTTGAACATCGTTCACAGCAACAGGAAGCCGGATTCAGCAGGCAGTCATGGTGCAGAATGCCCGTCATTGCCAGCGGACAATTGTTACAGGAATATACTCACAGTATAACGGTCGGCAGTCGAATCACTGTTTCAGGATTCATTAATTCCCATTATGGGCGTAATGGTCTTAACAAATTGGTTCTTCATGCCGAGCAGATTGAATTGATAGATTCTGGAGACTAGCCAAATGGCACGTTATTTCCGTCGTCGCAAGTTCTGCCGCTTTACAGCGGAAGGCGTACAAGAGATCGATTATAAAGACATTGCTACGCTGAAAAACTACATTACCGAAAGCGGTAAAATTGTACCAAGCCGTATTACTGGCACTCGTGCAAAATACCAGCGCCAGCTCGCTCGTGCTATCAAGCGTGCGCGCTACCTGTCTCTGTTGCCTTACACTGATCGTCATCAGTAATAGGCTCAGTCCATTAACGACTTTGAGAGGATAAGGTAATGCAAGTTATTCTGCTTGATAAAGTAGCAAACCTGGGTAGCCTGGGTGACCAAGTTAACGTTAAAGCGGGTTATGCCCGTAACTTCTTAGTACCACAGGGCAAAGCTGTTCCTGCAACTAAGAAAAACATCGAATTCTTCGAAGCTCGCCGTGCTGAATTGGAAGCTAAACTGGCTGACGTTCTGGCAGCAGCAGAAGCTCGTGCAGAGAAAATCAATGCACTGGGTTCTGTCACCATCGCTTCTAAAGCGGGTGACGAAGGTAAACTGTTCGGTTCTATCGGTACTCGTGACATCGCTGATGCAGTGACTGCTGCTGGCGTTGAAGTATCTAAGAGCGAAGTTCGCCTGTCTAACGGCGTTCTGCGTACTGTTGGTGAGCACGAAGTTCACTTCCAAGTACACAGCGATGTATTCGCACAATTGAACGTTAACATCGTTCCAGAAGCTTAATCCCTGATTAGCTGAAGAACATGTGACAAAAAACGCTGGCAATGCCAGCGTTTTTTGTCAGTATGCAAATCAAGCGTTTTCACAATGACTTTCTAACTATGTTAGCTTCACCAGATTGGCGGATGACAACCGTAGTCATGTCTGGCCCTCCTTTTACTCAAGTTATACTAAAGTGTGATAATGTATTTTTGTTTTACAAGAGTAAAACTTCCTTTAAAAACTCCTCACGCGTTTACCCATCCAGACAGTGCTGTTATGCTTGAACCTTCACTTATTTAATAACAGGTATTTTCATGACAACACCTTCTTTTGAGTCTATTGAAGCGCGGGCAAGTTACGGTATTGGCTTGCAGGTTGGGCAACAATTACAGGAATCTGGTTTACAGGGACTGGAACCCGAAGCGCTGTTGGCAGGGCTGTGTGATGCGCTGGAAAGCCGTTCTCCTGCGATTCCTGTAGAAGAGCTGCATCGTGCGCTGCGTGAGATACATGAACGTGCTGATAGCGTTCGTCGTGAACGCCAGCAGGCGATGGCAGAAGAAGGCAAAAAATTTCTGACAGAAAATGCTCAGCGTGAAGGCGTAAGCAGTACTGAATCTGGTTTGCAGTTTTCTGTTCTGACACAAGGCGAAGGTTCTATTCCGGCTCGTACTGACCGTGTTCGTGTTCACTACACTGGCCGTCTTATTGATGGCACGGTATTTGATAGTTCAGTACAACGTGGCACACCAGCAGAATTTCCTGTCAGCGGCGTGATCCCAGGTTGGATTGAAGCTTTGACTCTGATGCCAGTAGGTTCTAAATGGGAACTCTATATTCCTCACAATTTGGCTTATGGTGAACGTGGCGCAGGCGCGTCTATCCCTCCTTACAGCACATTGATCTTCGAAGTGGAATTGCTGGAAATCCTGTAATTTTCTATTGGATCAAAAAAATGGCCGGTTAACCGGCCATTTTTTTGTGTGCATTTTGGGATTATTGGGGAATTTGGGAACCATTGAGCAATAAAGTATTCGCCATTCCAGTAAAAAATGCGCTAAAAATGTAACTTCAAGGGGTATGCCCAGATAGTTTTCAATTTGAAAGCGTAAGGGGATAGCTGAACAATGAATGCAGAGGTGTATGATGCTACAACAGATCTGCCAATTAGCACGGGAAGCAGGCGCGGCGATCATGGAAGTTTATCAGGCTGAGGAACCGTTACAAGTGGAACATAAAACGGATGACTCACCTGTTACTGTTGCAGATATTGCCGCTCATAATGTCATTAAAGCAGGATTATCGCGCATTGCGCCTGATATCCCGTTGTTATCAGAAGAAGATCCTCCTTCATGGGAAGAACGGAAGAACTGGCAGCGCTATTGGTTGGTTGATCCACTGGATGGGACGAAAGAGTTCATTCGTCGGAACGGTGAATTTACCGTCAATATTGCATTAATTGAAGATGGTGTACCTGTCATGGGGGTCGTTTATGTTCCTGTGCAGAATGTTTTATATTCAGGGCAAGGTCGTCAGGCGTGGAAGGAAGCCAATGGTCAAACCCTTCCCATTAAAGTGATGTCTGCGACGCGACCAATCGTAGTCGTTAGCCGTTCTCATCGGGATGATGAGGAATTGAAAGACTATCTTGCCCAATTAGGGGCTCATGATACCCTTTCGGTAGGGTCTTCATTGAAATTCTGTATGGTTGCCGAGGGAAAAGCCCAACTTTATCCCCGTTTTGGGCCAACCAATATTTGGGATACTGGTGCGGGTCATGCTGTTGCAATTGCCGCAGGTGCACATGTCACGGACTGGGAAGGAAAAACATTGAATTACACACCGTGTGAATCTTTCCTGAATCCAGGGTTCAGAGTCAGTATTTTTTAATGTTAAGTTGATAATGGCTCACAATGTTAGAGCCATTATCACTGTACGATCATTAAAATTACCGCAATTGAAAATTTGATTGCGGCTCAGGTTATTTTTTCAGTTCGTCTTTGATGATGCTGATAACGTGAGTGATCTCTTCGTTATTTAGTTTGCCATCTTTGACAAATTTCACATTACCGTTTTTATCCAGCACGATGATTGCTGAACTTTTAGGTTCCAATCCCCAGGCTGTTTTAGACAACCCGTTGCTATCGACAATAAATTGTGACCACGGGAACTGCTTTTTGCTGTCTTCAAGGCTATTACGGACAAAAACGCTGGTGCCAAAAATAGCATCATCAGTATTTACGATGCTGGTTGTTTGATATTGATCCTTAGGTAAATTCGCATTTTTCAATGCTTGAATCAGAGGATCATTCATCTCTTTTGCAGAACTACGACCGGCAATATGCTGGATAGTTCTCACTTTTCCCGGAAGCTCGGTCGTACTCCAATTTTGGTAGCTGAATTTGCCATCGTTAAGCAACAGCTCACCTTTATCTGTCACACTAACCGCAGGAACTTGTTGTCCCAACGTGATGTTATGGGCGAATGCAAATATTGGCATTAAACTCAATAATGCAGATAACGCAATGTTTTTTATCATATTTATACCTTATTTGGCATGGTATGGCATGTTATCAGGGAACATCATACTCAGCATAGCGCTTGTTAACTGGTCTGTCCTCAATAAATTAAACATTTTGGTAACATTTGGAACAATGTATAAGCTTAATGATGTGTTTTTGTTGAATGATTCTATTGAATTTCATGATGTTATGCTGAATTAGTGATTAAATCTTTGCATTTGAGGGGAACAAATTTCTATAAATGTAGTCTATACATTCTGCATGACAGTGATGTGTCTTTTGATTCACTGGTTATGTGATGCGATTGTGTGATGCAATTGCGTGATGCAATAGAATGGTATCGTAAGAAGCATGGGAGGAAAAAAACAGAGATGAAAATCTTTCACCACTATAACCCACTGAAAATTGCTCTCTACGTAAAAACCCTATTTCGTGGGCGTTTATACATTAAAGATATGGGTGCTTTTGAATTTAACTACGGGAAGATTTTACCACCGAAGATAAAAGATAAACGTCATTTCAATGTAATGAGTGAAGTTAATCAGCAAGTATTGCGCCTACAGACCGAAATGGGGTGATTTTTCTACAAATGCTCATTTACTGATAGATATGTGCCATGATTAATTGCGCATTATTAGTATGATAAACGGCCTTGCGGCCGTTTTTTGGTCTTCGCTATTTATTTTTTACACTTCATGCGGTTGCTTGGTACAGGATTGGTTGGGTTGAGCAAGGGGATCAACAACTTTTGTCACGAGCAATTGATCGATCTTATAGTTATCAATATCCACCACTTCAAACTTATAGCTGCCAAATTTCACAGAATCTGTACGCTTGGGAATTTTGCGTAAGCGGAACATCATGAAGCCGGCGATGGTTTCATAATTACTGGAATCTGGAAAGTCATCAATATCCAGAACTCGCATGACATCTTCAATTGGTGTGCCACCTTCAATCAGCCATGAATTTTCATCGCGAACAACGATTTGTTCTTCTTGTCCTTGACCGATTAAATCTCCCATTAATGTGGTCATAACGTCATTGAGAGTGATGACTCCCATTACCAAAGCATATTCATTGAGAATGATCGCGAAGTCTTCACCCGCGGCCTTAAAACTTTCCAAGGTATCAGAAAGTGAGAGAGTATCTGGGATCATCAGGGCATTGCGGATTTGAACACCCTCTTTCAGGTTGAGGCTTTGCCCGTTCAGGACGCGATTGAGCAGATCCTTTGAATCTACATAACCAATGACATGATCAATATCGTCATCACAAACAAGAAATTTTGAATGGGGATGGGTGGAGATCTTTTCTTTAATGCTGTTTTCATCTTCACTTTTATCAAAATACACCACACTTTCACGGGAGGTCATAGCAGAAGGTACAGTGCGTGATTCCAGTTCAAAAACATTTTCAATCAGCTCATGCTCTTGTTTACGTAGTACGCCTGCAATTGCGCCTGCTTCAACGACAGCATAAATATCATCGGAGGTGATGTCTTCGTTGCGCTCCATTGGGATCTTAAAGATTTTGAAGATACAGTCAGCGAGGCCATTGAACAACCAGACCAGCGGGTTAAGAATAGCCAGACAGAAACGCATTGGGTTGATAATTTTCACGGCAATGGCTTCGGGCTGAGTCATACCAATGCGTTTAGGGGTTAAATCAGCGAGCAGGATAAAGATACTCGTAACGATGGTAAAAGAGCAGAGAAAACCTAGCTGGTCTGCCCATTCCGGGTGCATGAACTTTATAAACAAGGCCTTCAGAGCGGGAGAAAAAGCGGATTCTCCAACAACCCCCGCAAGAATTGCGACGGCATTCAGGCCAATTTGAACGACAGTAAAAAACATGCCGGGAGTTTCTTGTAGCTTAAGGACATGGGCAGCGTTGAGATTTCCCTCATCAGCCATGAGTTTTAATTTGATTCTTCTTGAAGCAGCCAGAGAAATTTCTGATAACGAAAAAAATGCACTAATGGCACAAAGCAAGATTATGACTAATAAACTGTTTAACATAAAGTGTCCATATTGTGTCTCCAGTGACAGGGTAGGTGTTATTTGAATAGCGCTGGAGGGGAGATGGAAAAACATATAAATAAAAAATTACGGCAATATGCCGTAAGGTAAATAATAGCCTAATTCCATCAGGCGCTGAATCTAGCCCAATAATTATAACATTGGGCTAACGAAATTGACTAGTTTCTGTGCGTTGGTGGGAAGCAGATTCCAATACCACCTAATCCACAATATCCTTCAGGATTTTTGTAGAGATATTGCTGGTGATAATCTTCGGCAAAATAAAATGGCCCGGCTTCACGGATTTCTGTCGTGATAGTACGTTGGTCGCCATTTTGGAGCATTGCTTGCTGGAATTGGTCGCGGCTGGCAATCGCTTGCTCATATTGTTGGGCTGAAACGGTATAAAGGGCAGAACGGTACTGTGTGCCGATATCACCGTGCTGACGCATACCTTGGGCGGGATCGTGATTTTCCCAGAACAGCGTTAATAGCTGTGTATAGGTTATTTTGGTTGGATCAAACACGATCCTGACCACTTCGACATGTCCGGTTAAGCCTGTGCAAACTTCTTCATAAGTCGGATTTGGCGTTGTGCCGCCACTGTAACCTACAGAGGTGGTATAAATGCCTTCCTGTTGCCAGAAAAGACGTTCAACGCCCCAGAAACATCCCATTCCTACATAGGCGATTTCCATATTTTCTGGAATGTTGTTTATCGCATGCTGTGTGATGACATGGTAGGGTGATACAGTTAATGGGGTGGCCCTACCAGATAAAGCATCTTGTGAAGAAACATGTTGGCTTTCATTGACTGAATTTGGCAAGATTCCTCCTATTATTCACGGATTTTATGGTTAAGTGTTGTTTGTATATCTTTAAAACTTTACCAGAATTAACTTATTACAGCATTTTTATATTGTTGGATTTTACCCTGTAGATAGATAAATATTAGGAGTTCGAGTGTCACGATACCCCCTCATATGCGCGCTTTTTGTATCTATCGTCACTCCATCGGCTTACAGTGCAAATTTACGGTTAAAAGTAGAAGGGCTTTCTGGCGAATTGGAAAAAAATGCCAGAGTACAACTTTCAAATATCAGTACTGATGAAGTATCTCCTGATGGTCGTTTTCGCGCGCGTGTGGAGAAAGCGATACGACAAGGACTTCGTCCACTGGGATATTATGATCCTACTGTTGAATTTACCTATCAAGAGAATACTCCGCCAGCCCGCCCTGTTCTGACTGCAAAGGTCACCCTTGGTGAGCCTGTGCGAGTGACTGAAGTGAATGTTGATTTAGAAGGTGGTGCAAAAACAGATAAAGATTATGCCGTCCTCATCCAAAAAAATACACCTAAAAAAGGGACCATTCTTAATCACGGGGAATATGAAAGTTTTAAAGGTGCATTGACTAATCTTGCGATCAAAAAAGGGTATTTTGATGCCGTGATGAAGAAGAGTGAATTAGGGGTATCAAAAGAGCTGCATGAATCGATTTGGGATTTCGATTTCGATAGTGGGCAACGTTATCGTTTTGGCCCTGTAATATTCCATGGTTCGCAAATTCGTGAAACTTACCTTAATAACCTGATTCCTTTCAAAAAAGATGAATATTACACATCGGAACAGTTGGCGGAATTCAACCGTCGTTTGGTGGATACGGGTTGGTTTAATTCTGCGGTGGTTGTACCTGATTTTAAAGTAGGGCGCGAGAGTCAGGATAAGATATTGCCACTGGATGCTTCGTTAGTCCCTCGTTCTGCCAATTATGTTGAATTGGGTGGGGGTTATGCTACTGATGTTGGCCCTCGTGTACAAACAAAATGGAAAAAGCCCTGGCTTAATTCCCGTGGGCATAGTTTGAGCACCAGCCTTAACCTTTCTGCGCGGGAACAAATCATTGACGCATCTTACAAGATGCCGCTGAAGGCCAATCCACTCGAAGAATATTTTGAACTGCAAACGGGCTATAAACGTAAGGATATCAACGACACGACTGCGGACACAGCAACGTTGAACCTTGCCCGTAACTGGGATCGCTCCACTGGCTGGCAGTATGGTGTCAATATTCGCTGGAGTCTCAGCCACTTTACTCAGGCCAATGTAACAAATACCACCATGCTGCTTTATCCGGGGATCAGTGTCAGCCGCCTTCGCCAGCGTGGGGGAACTATGCCTTTTTGGGGCGATAGTCAGCGTTATTCAATAGATATTTCTGATAAGACTTGGCAGTCTGATGTGGACTTCCTCGTGTTACAGGCACATCACGTTTGGGTCAGATCTTATCGGGAAAATCATCGTTTTGTGGTACGGGCAGATCTGGGCTGGATAGAAACCAGCCAATTCGAAAAAGTGCCGCCGGATCTTCGCTTTTTTGCCGGTGGTGATCGCAGTATTCGTGGTTATAAGTACCAGAAAATTTCACCGACAGACAAAGAGGGTAAATTAGTCGGGGCATCAAAACTGGCCGTTGGTTCGTTGGAATATCAATACAATATTTATGGTAATTGGTGGAGCGCTTTGTTTGTAGATTCAGGCGAGGCAGTGGATGACATTAGAAGAAATAATTTCAAAACAGGCGCGGGGATAGGTGTGCGCTGGGCTTCACCTGTTGGGCCGATAAAATTTGATTTGGCAACGCCAATCGGAGATCCAAATAATCACAATGTTGAATTTTATATCGGTCTAGGGGCTGAACTATGAAGTGGGTAAAAAGGGTCAGTATTATTTTCCTGCTGATTGTTGGCCTGTTATTGATGACGGTTGTAGGATTGGTTGGCACACAAACTGGTCTGCACTTTGTGATTAACAGTGCGGCACGTTGGGTGCCCGGATTGGATATTGCCAGTGTCAGCGGAGGTTGGCGCGACCTGACGCTAAAAGGCGTGAAATACCAGATGCCGGGCGTTAATGTCAGTGCTGACAATTTACATCTCTCACTACGGCTTTCCTGTTTGAAACACAGTCACGTATGTGTCAGTGCCCTGACGACTGAGGGAGTCTCTGTTTCGGTAAATACGGCTGAACTTCCACCATCGGAACCATCCCCTACATCGGCACCCTTGACCGAATTGACAACGCCTTATCCTATTTCACTGGATTTGCTTTCTTTGAAAAATATCCATGTCGCGGTGGATGATATCGCTATTGCATTGGATGAATTTAAATCTGGCGCTCAGTGGCGGGAAAAACAGTTACGATTAAAGCCAACGGAAATCATTAATCTGTTGGTCGAATTGCCAAAATCGCCGCCTGAACCCATTGGTGCAGTACAGAAAACAACGCCAAAGACTAAACAGCAGATAGAAGCTGAGAAGCCCTTGAGTGAAACCTTAAAGGCGCTGTTTGCCAAACCGCTCTTAACGAAATTACCCAATATTCCGATTCCCCTTGATATCACTGTAGAGGGTATTCATGGCCGCCAGCTTCGTCTGACCGGAGATACCGACATCACGATTAATGATTTGAGGCTACAGGCCAGCAATCAGGGACAGCAAATCGATGTAAAAACCTTGAATGTGTTGTCTCCAGAAGGTTCATTTGCGATACAGGGCACAGCAAAACTTTCTGAGCAGTGGCCAATCAACCTGATGGTTAAAGGGAAAGTAGATAATTTAAATAACCTGAATGAATTGAAAGGGCAAAAAATCGACCTGACGCTGAAGGGGGCTTTTTTACAGCAGCTTGATCTCGCGTTACACCTTTCCGGGCCTGTTTCTGCCAATCTGGATGCGCAGGCTGAATTGGCAAAGGCAGGCTTGCCTTTACGCTTGACACTGGAAAGCAGCCAACTGAAATGGCCATTGAAAGAAGAAGCGGAATATCAGCTTGATGGCGTAAAACTGCGTTTTAATGGTCAAGCCAGCCGTTACGATCTTTCTCTTCGTTCTGATATTAAGGGGAGCGATATTCCTCCGGCATTGCTAATGCTGGATGCAAAAGGCAATGAAGAATCTCTCCGGTTAACACGTTTGCGTCTGGCTGCATTACAGGGCAAAGCTGACGTTACGGGGGTTGTTGATTGGAGTAAGGCGGTAAGTTGGAATGCCAAGCTGGTTCTGGATGGCATTAATACGGACAAACAGTGGCCGGAATGGCCGGCCAAAATGGATGGTAAAATGGCAGTACGCGGCAGTTTATATGGTGGAAGCTGGCAACTTCAGATTCCGGAAATTGCCCTTCACGGTCATGTAAAGCAGAACGCAGTCAAAGTTTATGGTAAAGCATCAGGCAATGCGGCAGGGCAGTGGGATATTCCTCAGTTTGATCTTGCGTTTGGGCGTAATACGTTAAATGCGCAAGGGCGGCTTACCGATGAGGCTTGGAAACTGGATAGCGATATTAACGCGCCGCAATTGGATGGGTTACTGCCGGGGCTGGGCGGTTTTATCACTGGTCATGTCAAACTGCGCGGAAATATGAAAGCTCCTCAAATCATAGCGGATTTGAATGCGCGTGGGGTGCGGTGGCAGGACTCTCTGCGAGTGGATAGCGCCATGATTAAGGGGGATATACGCTCGGCGGAACAGATTCAAGGGCAGCTATCGGTTGTTGTTCGCCATTTGAAACAGG
This sequence comes from Xenorhabdus miraniensis, assembly GCF_002632615.1. The sequence goes on along the minus strand of NZ_NITZ01000001.1, from coordinate 301,256 downwards.
CAGATTTAGCCATCAATAGCCTGATACTCAGTGCCAAGGGCACAGAAAAGCAGCATGCTTTACAAGTAAAAGTTGAGGGTTCTCCAGTATCAGGCGAGTTGGCACTTAATGGACGTTTTGATCGCCAACAGGAACGTTGGAAAGGCAATATCAATAATACCCATTTTGATACGGTTGTTGGTGAATGGCGCTTAAGTAAAGCGATTACGATTGATTACTCTAACCTACAACAGAAAGCCATTATCGGGGCGCACTGTTGGCTCAACCCCAATGCTCAAGTGTGTTTTTCAAAACCGATTGAAGCAGGGAAAAATGGTCATGCCCAAGTTGCGTTTGAACGCTTTGACCTGGTTATGCTCCAACCATTCCTTGATAAAAGCACTCAGCTTAAGGGGGTATTCAGTGGTGATGCTGATGTCAAATGGGTAGCAGGTCAAGGCTTACCGCAAGCAAAAATCGCCTTGCAAGGGAATAGTGTTCAGATCCGGCAGGTTGTAGAAGGTATTACGTTACCGATCGATTTTGAAACGCTGACATTGAATGCGGGTCTGAAAAATGGCAAGGCAAATTTAGACTGGTTAGTCAAACTGGTTGGCAATGGACAGTTGAACGGTAATGTTCAGGTGGCTGATTTGGAAGGCCGTCGCAAATTATCGGGTAACGTAGATATTCAAAATCTCTCCTTGAAGTTGATTAAACCTATCCTGGGCAAAGGTGAAAAAGCGGAAGGCGGAGTGAATGCGAATTTGCGTCTTGGAGGGAATGTCAAGAACCCATTGTTATTCGGTCTGCTTAAAGCCGATAACCTGCAAATGAGTAGTCATTGGCTGCCATTCGATATCTCTCAAGGCCAGTTAGCCGTTCATTTTGATGGTGTCAGCTCTGATTTGAATGGGATGATCAAAACGCCTAAGGGGCAACTAAACCTAAATGGTCATGCGGATTGGCGCAGCTTGGACGCATGGTATGCCAGAATTGCAGCTAATGCCGACAAATTACGTGTGGTTGTTCCGCCAATGGTTAAGGTCGATGTCAGCCCGAATCTGGTGCTTGAAGCGACACCAAATCTACTGAAACTTGATGGCAATGTTGATATTCCATGGGCGCGCATTACGGTTCAGGAACTGCCGGAATCAGCGGTAGGTGTTTCTTCTGATGAAGTGATGCTGGATAAAAATCTCCAGCCGATAGGGAAGAAAAAATCGTCTATTCTGATTCAAAGTAACTTGAATGTTCATATTGGTAATGATGTGCGTTTGAGTGCATTTGGTTTGGAAGCACAGCTTAAGGGGGCTTTAAAAGTCCTCCAGGATAAACAGGGGCTGGGGCTGAATGGTCAGATTGATATTCCGGAAGGGCGCTTCCATGCTTATGGACAAGATTTGCAGGTACGCAGAGGAACGATTATGTTCTCTGGCCCACCAGATCAGCCATTATTGAATATTGAAGCGATCCGCAATCCGGAATCGACGGCGAATGGCGTTATTGCCGGAGTGAGAGTGACCGGTCTGGCGGATAAGCCTAAAGTGGAAATTTTCTCTGATCCCGCAAAATCACAACAAGAAGCTTTATCCTTCCTTTTGCGTGGAGAAGGTTTGGAAAAAGGGGATTCTGACAACTCTCAGATGACGGCAATGCTGATTGGTTTGGGTGTTGCGCAGAGTGGTCAGTTAGTTGGCAAGATTGGTGAAACTTTTGGTGTCTCTGATTTGGCGTTGGATACTCAAGGCGTTGGCGATAAATCGCAGGTTGTCGTTAGTGGAAGGATTACCAAAGACTTACAAGTGAAGTATGGAGTGGGTATTTTTGACACTTTGGCAACACTGACGTTGCGCTATCGTGTTATGCCAAGATTGTATCTGGAAGCAGTATCTGGTATTGATCAAGCTTTAGATCTGCTCTATGAGTTTGAGTTTTAAAAATGCGAGTTATTGTTTATGGTAGCCTGAGGCGCAAACAAGGTAATCATCACTGGATGACCGATGCCCAACTGTTAGGAGAACACAAGTTAGAAGGTTATGAGATTTATGACCTTGGGCATTATCCCGCTGTTATCCGTGGTGAAGGAACAATCGAATGTGAAGTATATCGCATTACGCCACCTATACTGACAGAGCTGGATGAGTTGAAAAAGAACTCTCAGGAATATCAAAGGGAACTGATCGAAACACCTTATGGTAAGGCGTGGATTTATCTTTATAAATTGCCTGTAGAAGGATTGAGTCGGATAACAAGTGGTGACTGGTTGAAACGCTACGGAGAAGAATAAAGAACAACGATCCACTGTTTATAGCATTTTTTAATGAAAGTGAGCGTTAAAAAAACCTCTGCGCTCATGAAGAGGCAGAGGTTTTTTACAATCAAAACCCGCTGTTAACCGTTAAGATTATTTTTTGGCAGCGCGTTCGAAAGAAGACATAATTTCAGCTTTAGCGGCTTCGACATTGTCCCAGCCATCTACTTTAACCCACTTGCCTTTTTCCAGATCTTTGTAATGTTCAAAGAAGTGAGTGATTTGCGCACGTAACAGTTCTGGCAGATCGTTCACATCTTTCATGTGATCGTATTCTTTACTCAATTTGGTATGAGGAACAGCAACCAGTTTTGCATCTTCACCAGATTCGTCGGTCATTTTCAGAACACCGACCGGGCGGCAGCGGATGACAGAACCCGGCTGCAATGGATATGGTGTTGGAACCAGTACATCAACAGGGTCACCGTCAAGGGACAGAGTATTATTGATGTAGCCGTAGTTGCATGGGTAGAACATAGCTGTTGACATGAAACGGTCTACAAACAGAGCGCCAGATTCTTTGTCTACTTCATATTTAATAGGATCTGCGTTAGCTGGGATCTCAATGATAACATAGATATCTTCTGGTAGTTCTTTACCCGCCGGTACGTTGTTCAGGCTCATAAAAGGTTTCCTTCAATTTAAAACCAAAATGGAGTGTGGGGTATTATAGACAAAACAGGTTTAAAGTCCTCTGGTTTTTCGGCTGAGATCGCGACGGATAAGCAAGATTATAGGCAGTTTTATAGCACAGCCCCAATGATTATTGAGGCTGTGCGTGATATTAATGACGAGTGAAGCAACTTACTTTAATTTACACACCAGATTTAATTTGGCATCCTCTTTGAGTGCGCCTTTTTCTTCTATTTTCCCGATCTTATAGTTGTATACTAAGTAAGGTGCGTTATCAGCGTCTGATTCTTTGATCCTTATGTAAGGCGTAGTGTTATTTGTATAGAAGAGCCCAAATTTTGGAAACTTTTCTACAGGGAATTCACGAGAGTATGAATTGCCTCCACCTACATCTCCAATTCCAATATCATCCATTGTTACTGTTGTTGACTTACGAAATCGGTCAAGGCTTTCACAAGATTTATTGAGTTCGTTATGAGGAGCATCCGCAGACACTGTCAATTCAGGGAAGAAGAAATACCGGTGGGGATTGAAATTATAATAATGCTCTGACAGCTTGCCCGTATTGGATTCTGTTAAACGAACAGTCACTGTTACCGGCCCGGGGTTGAAAGTGTGCATGGAAAGTAATGTAGGGGTGTATATCATGCCATTATCATCATCAAATTCAATCCCGGTATCTGATGTGGATGTTTTAATGTCAAATTTACCCCCTGGAAATTCATCGATATTGAGTAACTTACCATCATTTCTTACTAGGTAAAAATACAACATGTTAGTCCAGGTAAACGGTTTTTCTTGCTCGCTAACATCCTTGTACGAATCTGTCGGTTTATGTGCTGATGATTCGAATGTGTATATTCGTAACTTTGCTTCCTGGGATTGAGGATCGAAATTGACAGGAGCAGACACGAGCGTTTCGCCAGAACTTAATTTAACAGTGCCCATGATATCTTTAATACCATATGGACTGTACATTTCAGGCTCTCCTTTTTTCTCTGCTTTTGTTAAATAAGCCGTCACATAACCGTTGGAGTCTGTAGTCCAGGCAGCTTGGCCGGGTACGTTAATGACCACAAAATCTTCTGGCAGATGGTTTTCTGATCCTTGCCATTTTGTAGCCCAGGTCATGTCTTCAATGCTTTGATTTTTAATGGGTTCTTTTTTGTCCTTATCAATGACTTTTACCTTAAGAACATATCCGTTTCTGTCAGTAATACCTGGCAATGAATCGTAATATTTGGTTGTGATATCTCCTGTTAATGTCGCGCCTAAGTCTTGCGAGGTGGGTGCCACGAAATCGAACGATTCAGAGTAGTTTCTCGTTTTTCCACCATTGACTGAGAACCCAATCCTCACACCTTTCATCGCTTGAGTACTGGTGATGCGCACTGCGATTTGACCTTGCGGATCTGTGACATATTGCCCAGAAGTTTCCTGTGGCTGAATGGACAACCCTTGCTGTTCCAGACCTTCAGGCTCTGTGAACCATTTAAGGTTCGGGATGGGTTGCTGATAATAGGGGGTTCCGCGCTCATTATGTATGACTAGATTAATAGTCTGTGGCTTATTATTCCCTAATGCTATGTAAGGCGGGTTGCCCTCCAGGTTTATACTTTTGATACCAATACTCTTGGAATCATCGACAAAGCTAACGGGTTTAAATGAATATTCTTTGCCGCCATTAATGCTGAGCTTCACAATGACATCTTTCAGCTCTTCGGTACTTTTAAGCGTTGCAATCAGTTGGTTTTGATCATTTGTGGTCGTGCTGGGCGTGAAAACAACTTTACCACTATTGTGACCTGTTATTCCTGAATTCCACGTAGCTTCTATCTTTTGATTTTTCAGGGGATTATTGTTCTCATCCAAGATAGTGGCTTTAAAGGTATAAATATTATTTTCATCAAAAATTGAAAGCGGGCCTTCAGGTTCAACCTTCGGATCTGAGATACTGAATTTGGAGGCAACATCGATAAAAGCGATGGGTTTGTCACCTTTTATCTCCACTTTTGGCATACCCGCTATTTCCAGATAAACCTTGGTATTTTTGTCGAGGGTTGCGGTACTTGCCAGAGTGGCGATGAGTTGACCTTGTTGATTGAGTGCACCTGATGTATCCCATTCCAGTTTTGCATTCGCAGTAGGGGGATCGAGGGTCCATTTTACATTTGGAATGGTCACGTCCTTGAGAGGTGCATTATTTGTATTGCCGTAAGTGATCGTTGCAGCCAGATTGTAGGCGGGTTTCCCATCGGCAATCGCAGGGCCGTTTCCAATGGGTTTGATGCTTTGGTCTTTAATGACAAATGGTTCAACGGTCAGGTTTGTTTGGGCTTTTTTGACACTGCTACCGTCTTCTGTTTCGACGGTGGCGGATAGGGTATAGCTGTTCCCTCCTTGAATATTATATTTCGGCAGGGTTACGTCAGCGTAATTACTATCAGAATATGCGATAACGCCCCCATTTTCCCCGAATTCTTTGTTAGCTGTCCAGACAGTCGGTTTTAAGGGTTTGTTGGCAGCGATTTTCGCACTTATCCGAACCGGCTGGGTACTGTATCCGCTTAAGTCACTGGGTAAGTTAATGGATAATTCTGATATTTTCCTGTAGTCCAGAACGATGTTGTTATTTCTTTGCACCAAATCATAACGGGCGCCTGCCAATGTGCGCAGGGAAGCAACGTTATGAGGTGAAATCTGCATAGCAAAGGGAATTCCAAAGCGATAATTCAGATTCGCCAGGAAAAGCGTTTCGCTGTTTCCTTTAGTGCCCAGCTTATAATCGACTCCCATAGTAATCAGCGGAATGGGTGTGTAATTCAGACCAAACCGGGTGAGGCTGGGATTTTTCTGTTTGGTATCCCGATTGAACAGGGCGACGTTATCACCGAAGTATTGCTCGTAGCTCAACTTACCACCAAGGTTAGGGTAAGGGGGAAGGAAAAATTCACTATTGAGATCAAACCCGTTGGCAGGTCGCTCTTCGTAGCCTTGCTCTTTCGGCGACTGATGCCATTGACTCAAGCGCCAGTAAGTATTCGCTGAGAGTTTGAGGTAATCTGTCCAAGCCTCTGCACCTAAACCTAATCGTTGATTGCTCCCCGTGATTTCGTGATCATAAAAGGAATTTAATCCATACATCCAATAAGTCGGGGTGAAATAGCGTCCACCAAACCCTAAATTTACCGTATGGCGGTTATCTTTATTGCGATAACCTAATTGGGAGAACAGCAGCCAGTCCGTTTTATTGTCGTAGAACGGTAGCAGCAGATCCAAGGAGCCGTTATCCAGTTTTCCCTTTCTATCAAGGGAAAAATTAATTTTGGCTGTCCCAAATTGGGACAACCATTTTTGAGTTTCAGTTGATATCGAATTATTTATTTTCCCCAACGCGTAGGATTTAGCCTGTTCTGTGAGTTCGGACGGGGAAGAGGATAGCAACTGACCAATGTGTTGAATATTTTGGGTGATAGTCCCTACATCGGCATTTTCGTCATGATTATTGGCTTTATTCTCATTATTAAATCTATTTTCTTTTTGGATTTTCTCTGAGAATTTCCTTTCTGTTTTAATCTCATGATGTTCTTTATCTGTCGAAAATGCACTTGCCGGAATAAAAGGTAAAGAAAGAGAATATATAAGAACAGAAAGTCGAATAATTTTATGATTAATATACGAGTCCATATATGAGCTCCTTATAAAATATGGGCTGTTGCCAGCACCTTAAGTATTGTGTCTTTGATGTGGAAAAGTTGAATTTTTTTGGGATTAACTATCTGTTTAATAAAAAGACAATATTCTCTGTCTTTACCTACATTAGGAAATCTTTTGTTATATTGCGTAATGAGAAATTGTTATCAATTGATAACAAAAAATAATGACTTTTTGTATTGAATTGATTTTTTCCAATAAAAACCGTGATGACTCTTTATCTTAAGGAGAAGGGAATATTAACGTTTGCTGAGAACAGGCTCTGAGTTTAGTAAATGAGTTTATAGCTTGGAAGGGACTGGAATATTTAAAGAGGTGGAAAACCACCCCTTAAATTCATTAATGAATGAAACTACTTATTCATCAGGAAACTCAGCCATGAAACTTTCAGCTTTCTCTACCATTGACTTTGTACCGACAAAGAAAGGGACACGTTGGTGCAGCTTATTTGGCTCGATATCCAGAATGCGGTTCGCGCCATCACTCGCTTTGCCACCTGCCTGTTCTGCCAAAAACGCGATCGGATTGCATTCGTACAGTAGACGTAGTTTTCCTGTTGGATGGCTTGCCGTACTTGGATAAATATAGATTCCGCCTTTCAACAGGTTGCGATGGAAATCCGCGACCAGAGAACCGATATAACGGGTAGTATAAGGGCGTTGAGTTGCTTCATCCTGTTCCTGGCAATATTTAATGTACTTTTTCACTCCCATCGGGAATTTGATGTAGTTTCCTTCATTGATGGAATACATATTGCCTTTCTCTGGAAATTGGACTTTTTCGTGGGTTAGGCAGAAAACGCCAAGAGAAGGATCGTAAGTAAAAGTGTGAACGCCACAACCTGTAGTGTAAACCAACATTGTGGATGAACCATAAACCACATAACCCGCTGCAACTTGACGATTTCCCGGTTGCAGGAAATCCTCTTCAGTGACAGTTTGCCCAATCGGAGTAATTCGATGGTAAATTGAGAAAATAGTCCCGACGGAAACGTTTACATCAATATTCGAAGAACCATCCAGTGGATCCATCAAAACAACATACTTCGCGTTTTCTGCGCGGTCGCCATCAAAAATAACGATCTCGTCTTCTTCTTCGGAAGCAATACCTGCAACTTCGCCGCGTGCTTTGAGGGCTGCCTTGAGTTTTTCGTTGGCGTACAGGTCCAGTTTCATCTGAACTTCACCCTGAACGTTGGATACGCCACTAGCACCTAAAATATCCACCAGCCCTGCTTTGTTGATATCCCTGTGAATGATTTTGGCACCTAACTTGATGGCAGACAGTAGTGCTGTCAGTTCACCTGTAGCATGAGGAAAGTCTTGCTGTTTTTCGACGATGAATTCGCCTAATGTTTTCATGACAAAGGCCTTGAATTTGATTGTGGTTTTAGGAAGCGTGCTTCACTTTTGTGTCGCACTCATGCGCGGGCAGTTTAGCTAAAGAATCAAATGATTCATAGGCTATTGCATTTCTAATCTGAGTTTAGATGGTTAGAATAGTGATACAGTTCATGATATTGGGTAGAAATAAATGCGTATTCATATTCTTGGCATCTGCGGTACTTTCATGGGAGGGTTGGCTATCCTTGCTCGTTCACTGGGCCATGAAGTCACTGGATCCGATGCAAATGTATATCCACCAATGAGCACTTTGCTGGAAAAACAGGGTATTGAGCTGATTCAAGGATACGATCCTGCGCAGCTCGATCCTGTGCCAGATATAGTGATCATTGGTAATGCGATGACACGCGGTAACCCCTGTGTGGAAGCCGTGTTGGATCGTGGCATTCCTTATACCTCTGGCCCGCAATGGCTGCATGATTATGTATTGCCGGAACGTTGGGTATTGGCTGTCGCTGGAACCCATGGCAAAACAACAACGGCGGGTATGCTGGCATGGATTCTGGAAGCGTGTGGTTATAAACCGGGATTTTTGATCGGTGGCGTACCGGGTAATTTTGATGTTTCAGCACAAATCGGTGAAAGCCCATTTTTCGTGATTGAAGCAGATGAATATGACAGCGCCTTTTTTGATAAACGTTCAAAATTTGTGCATTACAGCCCTCGCACATTGATCATGAACAACCTTGAATTTGATCATGCTGATATTTTCGAAAATCTGGCCGCTATTCAAAAACAATTCCATCATCTTGTCAGAGTGGTTCCGGGCACGGGTAAGATCATTGTTCCCGATAATGACATTAACCTGAAACAGGTACTCTCAATGGGGTATTGGAGTGAGTTAGAGCAGCTTGGTGAAACCGGAAACTGGCAGGCGAAAAAAATCAGTCAGGATAGCAGCCATTACCAAGTATTCCATCATGGCGAATGGGTTGGTGAAGTGAGCTGGTCATTGGTTGGCGAGCACAATATGTATAACGGATTGATTGCGATTGCAGCCGCCCATCATGTTGGAGTTCAACCTGTGGATGCCTGTCAGGCACTGGGTGAATTTATTAATGCCCGTCGTCGCCTTGAACTGCGTGGAGAAGTCAACCAGATCTCGGTTTATGATGATTTTGCGCATCATCCAACGGCTATCTTAGCCACACTGGAAGCACTGCGAAGTAAAGTGGGCGGAATGGCACGGATCCTTGCCGTATTGGAACCCCGGTCGAATACCATGAAAATGGGGATGAGTAAAAATGATATCGCCCCTTCCATGGGACGCGCCGATGAAGTCTTTCTTTATCAACCCGTCAATATTCCGTGGCAGGTGATTGAAATTGCTGAACAGTGTATTCAACCCGCTCGTTGGAGCGCTGACATTGATGTTTTGGTTAGGATGATTGTTGAAACGGCGCAGCCGGGCGATCACATCCTGATTATGAGCAATGGTGGATTCGGTGGCATCCATGAGAAATTGCTGGCTGAATTAGCGAAGAAAGCAAATCTCGCCTAATCGGTCAGTTCATTGGCGAAGAGGATCGTCCAGCAGGTGCGATCCTCTTTTAGCAAAATCCGCCGTAAACCCTCGCCCACTGCGACAGCCTCAATAGGGCGGGAGCAGTCACAGTTCTTGGTCAAACAGGTTGAGAATGGCTTCATAGAGCTGTTTTGTCGTGAAGTTTTGTGCTGGTGTGGAGAAAATAGTGTCATCTCCCGCAATACTGCCAAGAATACCTTCTGCTTTACCCAATGAATCTAGCAGGCGTGCAATTAGCTGTGCTGCCCCCGGGCTGGTACGTATGACGACAATGCTATGGTTATAATCGACATCTAATACCAGATTTTTTAATGGGCTGGTGGCTGTGGGAACCCCCAATTCTGCCGGCAAACAGTAGACCATTTCCATTTTTGCATTACGGGTTCTGACAGCTCCAAATTTCGTCAGCATTCTGGAAACTTTAGATTGGTTGATATTTTCAAACCCTTCGTCCTGAAGTGCTGCAACAATTTCACCTTGAGAGCTGAATTTTTCTTCTTTCAATAATGCCTTGAAAGCTTTTACCAAATCTTCCTGTTTCGAAGGAACACGCATATTTCACCATCGTCGAATCCATTATGAAGCAGACATTATGCGAAAGAGTGAATTTTTATTCAAGAAAGAGACGAAAAAACCCAAATATAGAGCATAATTGAATATTCTCTCCTATAGCCATAATAATTATCTGGTTATTAATGATTTCATTTTTATTGATTTTTCCCATCTATTAAGCTTAGTAAATGTATTGTTAATTAAATTGTATTTTTCATGTGGAAGGGAAGTGTAAGAAGATCAAGCAGACTATTAATCATATTACTGGAATAATTCTCAAAATAGTGTCCGTTATCTCATTAACAGATAAGCCTTTTGTCTAGAATAAAGCAACTTTGGTGTTCCATCATAAGGCCATTAGGTAGATAATCTGGCTGTTAACAGATTGTTTTTAGAACGTAGTGACGGATGGGATTGAGAGTTTGCTTTGCCATCATTTTGTCACTGTAGTGATGTGTAGCGATGATAGAAAAATGAAAGCACTCTCTTGACTAAACAGGTTTAAGTTTTTTTTACAGCACTTATTTAAGGAGTATCAGGATGAAAGTTGCAGTTCTCGGTGCAGCCGGTGGTATTGGTCAGGCACTTGCCCTTCTACTCAAGACCCAGCTTCCTTCAGGTTCAGAACTTTCCTTGTATGACATTGCTCCGGTGACTCCAGGTGTGGCAGCCGATCTGAGCCATATCCCAACGGAAGTCAAAGTCACTGGTTTTGCTGGCGAAGATGCAACCCCTGCTTTGGTAGGCGCAGATGTGGTATTGATTTCTGCGGGTGTGGCACGCAAGCCTGGTATGGATCGTTCCGATCTGTTTAATATCAATGCTGGGATCATTCGTAATCTGGTTCAACAGATTGCTAAAACTGCGCCAAAAGCATTAATCGGAATTATCACTAACCCGGTTAATACCACTGTGGCGATCGCGGCTGAGGTTCTGAAAAAAGAAGGTGTTTACGATAAAAATCGCCTGTTCGGTGTGACAACACTGGATGTTATCCGCTCCAATACTTTTGTTGCTGAACTGAAAGGTAAAAAAGCAGAAGAACTGGAAGTTCCGGTTATTGGTGGGCACTCAGGCGTAACTATTCTGCCACTGCTGTCTCAGATTTCAGGTGTTAGCTTCACTGATGAAGAAATTGAAGCATTGACCAAACGTATCCAGAACGCAGGCACTGAAGTGGTTGAGGCGAAAGCAGGTGGCGGATCGGCAACTCTGTCTATGGGACAGGCTGCGGCACGTTTAGGGCTTTCTCTGATCCGTGGTCTGCAAGGCGAAAGCAATGTTATCGAATACAGCTATGTCGAAGGTGACGGTCAATATGCTCGTTTCTTTGCTCAGCCTGTTCGCTTGGGTAAAAATGGTATCGAAGAACATTTAGATATTGGCAAGTTGAGTGCTTTCGAACAGAAGTCATTAGATAACATGCTGGATGTTTTGAATAAAGATATTGAGTTAGGCGAACAATTTATTAATAGTTGATTTATTTAATTCGTAATTTATTAATATACGAATTAAGTTAAATATATTAGATAACTAAAACCGCTAGTTCGAAAATAACTAGCGGTTTTTCTTTGGATAATTAAATTGATAGCTAATTATTCTTTTTATCTCTGACTTTTCTTTCTAATAGTTCTCCCGTATGTGGATCGAAATAGCGGCTTGGCCATATTTCAGACGGATGTAATTCTAAATAATTCGCTATTATCCATTCTCCCTTGGGCCATGGGCGAGAAAGTGTATTCGCCAAAGTTGATGAGCTCAGACCTGCTTCACGAGAAACAGCTGCTAGCGTCGTTCCACGTTTACGTAAAGCAGCAATAATATCAGCAGGATGCCAATCAGATTTCATAGAAATCATTTTTTTAATCCTTTCCTATTAAATTTGAAGCCACATTAGTGGTATAACTAAAGCGTTAGTGTGAAATTAATAACGAACACGAATCTGTTATTAAGAAAATAAAATACCATTATTTTTTCTAAAAATATTTCTAATTTTTTCTTAATAACTTCTTTTTTGAACTTGGTTACAAAAATAGAGAAACATTATGAAAAAAGAGTGGTATACGGCAATGGAGCTGACCGGTGTAGGCGAGTTACCTAGATCACCACAAGGAGTTAATGCCAGAGCAAAACGTGAAGAATGGTTGAGGCAAAAACGAACAGGTGTTCAAGGAAGGGCGATTGAATACCATTATTCTTGTTTCCCTGAATCAACCTTGGAGGCTTTGGAACTTCATGAAACATCAGCGGAATATCAGGTTCAGAAGCAAGATCCTTTATCCATTTGGGTAAGTGCATTTAATTTACTCACCGAGGAAGAAAAGGAGGTAATTACCGAAGTGATATTACGAGATGGCATAAGAAGTTTTTTGGAAAAAATTACCGCTACTTGAGGCAGCTTTTGAAAAGCCAAATGTTTAAAATTTGGCTTTCTCTTCACTGCTCCGGTATAAAGCGAGGAGAAAGAGATGAAAAAAGAGTGGTATTCTGCAAAGGAACTCATCGGCCTCGCAGGGCTGCCATCGTCTCCCCAAGGAGTCAACCTGATGGCAAGACGCGAGGGTTGGGAACAACGCCGTAAGCGTGGAGTGCAGGGAAAGGCGCTTGAATATAATGTCAACAGCTTGCCAGAAGATGTTCTGAATGTACTGACTGTCAGTGAGAATTCGGTCGAGTATTACCGAAATAAACGACAGGACCCGTTTATGATTTGGGTAGAAGCTTATTATCAGCTGACCAAGTCGGAAAGGGAAAGAATAGTTAAATTTATTTTGAGAAAAGGGCTAGCCAGCCTCGTCCACTACGCAATCATTCAAGATATTGATAATAAAGACAGTATCCCGGATTGAACAATCTGGGATACTGGTTGATTTAAGCTCAGGAAAGTCGTTGTACTGCGACATGGGCTAAACCCATCAGGGCCGCCTTGTATGGAGTGTCTTCCAGTATTTGCAACGCTGAAATCGCCTTATCCGCTTCTTCCTCCGCCCGTTGGCGGGTGTATTTGAGTGAACCACACTGTTTCATTGTTGCCAGTACAGTATCCAGCAAATGGCGGCCATTGCCTTGTTCAATAGCGCTGCGTATCAGTGCCGATTGTTCGGGCGTTCCATGGTTCATGGCGTGCAAAAGCGGCAATGTTGGTTTGCCTTCGTTCAGGTCGTCCCCTGTGTTCTTACCGAGCGTGTTGTTATCAGAATCGTAATCCAGAAGATCATCAATGAGCTGAAATGCAGTGCCAAGATAACGTCCATAATCACGCAATGCGATTTCTTGCTCTGGGGTTGCATTGGCAAGAATGGCTGCTGAATGCGCAGCAACTTCAAACAGGCGGGCCGTTTTACTGTAGATAACGCGCATATAATCATCTTCGGAAATATCTGGGTCGTTGCAGTTCATCAACTGCATAACTTCGCCCTCAGCAATCACATTGGTGGCGTCAGACATCAGTTTCAATACACGCATCGAATCAAGATCGGTCATCATCTGAAATGAGCGCGTATAGATGAAATCTCCCACAAGGACACTGGCTGCATTGCCGTAAATGGCGTTGGCTGTTGCTTTGCCGCGTCGCATGTCAGATTCATCAACGACATCATCATGTAACAAGGTTGCGGTATGGATAAACTCAATTAAAGCGGCCACTGTGATGTACTTCCCATCTTCGCAATGGAGTGCTTTTCCTGCCAGCACTGCGATCATCGGTCGAATGCGTTTTCCACCGCCGCTGATAATGTAGTAACCAAGTTGGTTGATCAGCGCAACGTCAGAGCTTAATTGGTTAAGAATGGTTTCATTAACCGCTGCCATGTCATCAGCGGTAAGTTTTATTATCGATTCTAAATTCATGTTTTGGCTTTGGACTCTGATTCAGAGCTGTGCTCATTAATTAGCATATCAATAGATATCAAGATATATCGATTGTACTTGAAAAACCGTTCAAATAAATGACAATCGAAAAACTCCGTTTTTTTCTCATCTGTTCTAATTCTGCACTTGTCTTCCAAGCGGTTTTTGCGTAGAATTCGCGCCCTATTGTGAATATTTTATAGCGCGCTCTGGAAAGAATTTTAGGGGGTGCGCGGAAAGCGGAGTTTATATGTACGCAGTTTTCCAAAGTGGTGGTAAACAACACCGAGTAAGCGAAGGCCAAACAATTCGCTTGGAAAAGCTGGACATCGCAACAGGTGAAACTGTTGAGTTTGACCAGGTGCTGATGGTCGTGAATGGTGAAGACATCAAAATCGGCGCTCCAGTAGTTGAAGGCGTTAAAATTAAAGCTGAAGTTGTTACTCACGGTCGTGGCGAGAAAATTAAAATCGTTAAGTTTCGTCGTCGTAAACACAGCCGTAAGCAACAGGGCCACCGTCAGTGGTTCACCGATGTTAAAATCACTGGCATCGCTTAAGATTTTAGGAGAGCAGATTAATGGCACACAAAAAGGCTGGCGGCTCGACTCGTAACGGTCGCGATTCTGAAAGCAAACGTCTGGGTGTAAAACGTTTTGGTGGTGAGTCTGTTTTGGCAGGCAGCATCATCGTTCGTCAACGTGGTACTAAGTTCCACGCAGGCAACAACGTAGGTTGTGGCCGTGACCACACCCTGTTCGCATTAGCTGACGGGAAAATTAAATTCGAAGTTAAAGGTCCAAAAAACCGTAAATTTATCAGCATCGAAGCTGAATAAGTTTTTTGAATCTTAATCGAATCGGAAGCCCTGCAATGTGTGTTGCGGGGCTTTTTATATTCTGGATTACGCCATCTCTGGGTACTAGCTGCCATCCAGCTTTACAGTGGCTATCCTACGGAGAAAAATGATGAAATTTGTAGATGAAGCCAGGATACTGGTTGTAGCGGGAGATGGTGGCAATGGTTGCGTCAGCTTCCGTCGTGAGAAATATATTCCAAAAGGTGGGCCGGACGGCGGTGATGGTGGTGACGGCGGTGACGTTTATCTGCTGGCAGATGAGAACCTCAATACGCTGATTGACTACCGTTTTGAAAAATCCTTCCGTGCTGAACGTGGTCAAAATGGACAAAGCCGCGATTGTACTGGTAAACGTGGTCAGGATATTACCATCAAGGTTCCAGTCGGAACCCGCGTGCGTGACATTGCCACAGGTGAAGTGCTTGGAGACATGCTGCGCCATGAACAGAGTTTTATGGTCGCAAAAGGCGGTTTCCACGGGCTTGGTAATACCCGCTTTAAATCCTCTGTGAACCGTGCTCCTCGTCAAAGAACGATGGGAACACCGGGTGAAAGCCGTGAACTGATGCTGGAGCTGATGCTGTTGGCTGATGTGGGCATGCTGGGGATGCCAAATGCAGGTAAATCCACCTTTATTCGTGCCGTTTCGGCAGCTAAACCCAAAGTAGCCGATTATCCATTTACAACACTGGTGCCAAGCCTTGGCGTTGTGCGCATGGATAACGAGCAAAGCTTTGTGGTAGCAGATATTCCGGGTTTGATTGAAGGTG
Organism: Xenorhabdus miraniensis; assembly: GCF_002632615.1. The sequence goes on along the minus strand of NZ_NITZ01000001.1, from coordinate 285,659 downwards.
CATCAGAAGGCGCCGGTTTAGGCATTCGCTTCCTGAAGCATCTGGAACGTTGCCGCGTATTGCTGCACTTGATTGATCTCTGTCCGATCGATGAGTCTGATCCGGTTGAAAATGCGCGTATCATCATCAAAGAGCTGCATAAGTACAGTGAAAAACTGGCAGAAAAACCGCGCTGGTTGGTATTCAACAAGGTTGATCTGACGGATCCAGAAGACGCTAAACAGCGGGCTAAAGTCATTGCTGATGAGCTTGGTTGGGAAGGTGATTATTACATGATCTCAGCCGTGAACCGTCAGGGTGTGAAAGAGCTTTGTTGGGATATTATGGAATTTATGAAAACCCAGCCTCGTAGCTTAGAAGCGTCGGAAGAATCCCAACCTGAAAAAGTTGAATTCATGTGGGATGACTACCACAAGGAACAGTTACAGCAATCATCATCTGATGATGATTGGGATGATGACTGGGACGAAGAAGACGACGAAGGCGTTGAGTTTGTTTATAAACGCTAGTCTTCATATCTAATGTTCGAACATGACAAAAGGGCGCTGTTTTCCGCGCCCTTTTTCGTTTGATCTCAATGGCTCAGGTATAACGACTTATATAAATGATTTTCGAAACGCGCTAATGGAACACGGCGAGTTCGTTGATTGTCGGGAGAAACGGAGTAAGCAGAAATAAATTGGACGAAAGCGATTTGCTGCCCACTGGCGGCGGTCATGAATCCTGCCAGATTATAAACTCCCTGCAATGAACCTGTCTTGGCAAATACCTTACCATCCAGCCCTGCTTCATGCAGACCGGGACGATAAGCCAGAGTACCATCATGTCCGGATTTAGGAAGCATGGAGATGAAATCCAATTCATTATCGTGTTGGGCAATAAATTGTAAGATCTCCATCATGGTTGCAGGCGTAATTAAATTATGGCGAGAAAGGCCGGAACCATCCACCATGACAGTATTGCCTAAATCAATGCCGGCTTTTTGTTTCAAAATCTGGCGAACTGCGTCAGAGCCAGAATGCCATGTTCCCGGAACGTTAAAATAGCGATGACCAAGGGTACGGAAGAGGGTATCAGCAATCATGTTATCTGACTTTTTCAACATGATTGAAAGCATGCTGTGCAATGGTATTGATTGGTTTAGGGCGAGAATTTTTTCTGGTTGTTGAGGAATCGATTGGCGTCGTATAGAACCGTTCAACTCAATACCGGCAATACTCAGTTCATTTTTCAGAATTGCACCGGCATAACTTGCACCATTTTGAACGGCGAATGCCAATGGGAGCGGCTCATCACGTTGAGTCAGGCAGCCGGTGAGAGTATATCGGTTTAGGTCACCTGATGTGACATCCAGTTCACAGTATTTTGCTTCTGGCGAGCCTTTGGCTAATGTTTTTACTTCACTGAAAACATTAACAGGGTAAAAAGAGGGGATACGGACAAATGCCAGTCCACCGGGTTGCTCTGAACTGTAAAGTGAAACTGAAAAACAGTTTTTATCCACAATTGCAGCGGATGGGGGGGAACTGAAACACTGGGTCATATCATTCCATACCCAGCCGGGCGCTTTATCGTGGCTGGCGAAAATGGAAACATCTATGATGAGGTCACCATTAATCTGTTTGATACCTGATTGTTTTAATGTTTCGACCATGTTGCGCAGTTGCGAGCGCGTTAGCATCGGGTCGCCTACAAAACGGGCTGTCAGATTACCTTCTAAGATGCCATTCGAGATACTGGCATCACTTTCCAGTGTGGTGATAAAACGGTAATCCTTACCAAGCTGTAGCAGGGCTGCCAACGCCGTCACAATTTTTTGTGTACTTGCCGGTAATGCCATTTGTTGCCCGTGATAATCAACTAATGGTGTTTTTGAGCTGACTTTTTGGGCAATAAATGAGATATGAGTACCCATCGGCAAATACTGAGTGTTTTCCTCAATTGAAGAAGCATTTGCACTGAAAACACTCAGGCTCAAGCTGAGCATACAAGCTATTCTGCTGGTAATTTTTAAAAGAGCCATAGATCTCGCATATGAAGGTGGATGTATTCCAATAATATTTGTACTAATAATACTAAGGTGCAATTTAAGGAAAAGTAAACGATGATCCATCATCAACTCTACGTTAGAATGATAGATTAGTAGTTAAAATATGCATGTGAACTTCAGATTATGCTGGGTTTACACTCCTTTTATTGTCTGGAGGCCCGCCTGATAGGGTGTGCTCATTGTGCTGTTATTACAAAAATCAGGAAGATGTGTTTGGGCTTAGGATTGATTTAGAGGTTTGATAAATGAAACAAATTCCGATGACGGTACGTGGCGCGGATAAATTGCGCGAAGAATTAGAACATTTGAAAACTGTACGTCGCCCTCAAATTATTACTGCAATCGCTGATGCGCGTGAGCATGGTGATTTGAAAGAAAATGCGGAATATCATGCCGCTCGTGAGCAGCAGGGTTTCTGCGAAGGCCGTATTCAGGAAATTGAGGCCAAACTTTCTAATGCTCAGGTGATTGATGTCACGAAGATGACTAACAATGGTCGGGTGATCTTTGGGGCAACGGTAACGGTACTGAATGTGGATTCAGATGAAGAGCAAACTTACCGTATCGTGGGTGATGACGAGGCGAATATCAAAGAAAATCTTCTTTCTGTGAATTCACCTATTGCCCGTGGCTTGATTGGCAAAGAAGTGGATGATGTTGTTGTCATCACCACGCCAGGCGGCCAAGTGGAATACGAAGTTTTGAATGTGGATTACATCTGATAAATACCATGGTAATCGGCTATTACGTTTACATGGAATAAAAAAGGCCAGACTTGGCCTTTTTTATCATGATAAAGAAATAGCTCACGATGGCATTTTTGTATAAATACGTCGTGATTATTTAGGTAGACTAATCTTGCGTTCTTCTGATGGACGGTAGAGAACTAGCATTTTTCCTATAATTTGCACATTATGTGCACCAGTTTCACGAACAATCGCTTCAGCGATCAAAGTTTTCATTTCGCGGTCTTCGCCTGCAACTTTGACTTTGATAAGCTCGTGATGCGAAAGGGTTTGTTCGATTTCAGCCAATACGCCTTCGGTCAACCCATTGTTGCCGATCATAACAACAGGCTTTAATGAATGAGCGAGACTTTTCAGGTATTGAACTTGTTTTTTGTTAAGAGTCATCGTTTTTTTGCTTAGTTGGGATTGAAAACGACATATTCTACCGCCATCTCATATCTATCACCATAAATAGTGTGGTGGGTTTGATAAGAGAGCGCAAAAAAAGTAAGGCTCTTTTTTAGTATAGTTGGAAAGAACAATGGCCAATAAAAAACGCTCAGCAAGCTCAAGTCGCTGGTTACAGGAACATTTTAGTGATAAATATGTTCTTCAGGCACAGAAAAAAGGGCTTCGCTCTCGCGCTTGGTTTAAACTTGATGAGATACAGCAAAGCGACAAAATCTTTAAACCGGGTATGACCGTTGTTGATTTAGGTGCTGCTCCGGGTGGGTGGTCTCAATACGTAGTCAGTCAGATTGGCAATAACGGGCGAGTGATTGCCTGTGATCTTTTGCCGATGGATCCGATAGTTGGGGTCGATTTCCTTCAGGGAGATTTTCGTGATGAACTTGTATTGAAAACATTGCTTGAAAGAGTTGGTGATAATAAAGTCCAGGTCGTCATGTCGGATATGGCTCCCAATATGAGTGGAACCCCCGCGGTCGATATTCCCCGATCCATGTATCTGATTGAGTTAGCGTTGGATATGTGTCGTGATGTGCTGGCCCCTGGGGGCAGTTTTATTGTCAAAGTGTTTCAGGGAGAGGGCTTTGATGAATACCTGAGGGAAATACGCTCCCTTTTTACGAAGATAAAAATTCGTAAACCAGAAGCTTCGCGGGCACGATCACGTGAAGTATACATTGTAGCGACAGGGCGGAAAGTGTAGTACCCTGACTACTATTTGTTAACACAGTTGTAATATGAGGTTAATCCCTTGAGTGACATGGCGAAAAACCTGATTCTCTGGTTAGTCATCGCAGTTGTCTTGATGTTATTGTTCCAGAGTTTTGGTCCCAGCGATTCCAGTGGTCGTAGGGTTGATTACTCTAGTTTCATCAATGAAATATCGCAGAATCAAGTAAGCGAAGTACGTATTTCGGGTCGTGACATTGATTTCACTAAGAAAGACAACGGTGGAAAATACAGCACTTATATGCCAATTCCGGATGAAAAGCTGCTGGATACACTACTCAATAAACAGGTAAAAGTTGTTGGCGAACCACCAGAACAACAAGGCCTGTTAGCAACCCTCTTTATTTCATGGTTCCCAATGCTACTGCTGATTGGCATCTGGATCTTCTTTATGCGCCAGATGCAAGGTGGTGGCGGTAAAGGGGCGATGTCTTTTGGTAAAAGCAAAGCCCGCATGTTGACTGAAGACCAAATCAAAACCACGTTTGCCGATGTTGCTGGTTGTGACGAAGCAAAAGAAGAAGTAGGTGAATTGGTTGAATACCTGCGTGAACCTGGTCGTTTCCAAAAACTGGGCGGTAAGATCCCGAAAGGTATCTTGATGGTTGGCCCGCCGGGTACTGGTAAGACGCTGTTGGCTAAAGCTATCGCGGGTGAGGCAAAAGTGCCTTTCTTTACCATTTCTGGTTCTGACTTCGTTGAAATGTTTGTTGGTGTGGGGGCTTCCCGTGTTCGTGATATGTTTGAACAAGCGAAGAAAGCTGCACCTTGCATCATCTTTATCGATGAAATTGATGCAGTAGGGCGTCAGCGTGGTGCGGGTTTAGGTGGCGGACACGATGAACGTGAACAGACACTTAACCAGATGCTGGTTGAAATGGATGGTTTCGAAGGTAACGAAGGTATTATCGTTATCGCAGCGACCAACCGTCCTGATGTACTTGATCCTGCATTGTTACGTCCGGGCCGTTTTGACCGTCAGGTCGTCGTTGGTCTGCCGGATGTACGTGGCCGTGAGCAAATTCTGAAAGTTCATATGCGTCGTATCCCTTTGGATACTGATATTGACGCATCTATCATTGCTCGTGGTACACCGGGTTTCTCTGGTGCGGATTTGGCCAACCTTGTGAACGAAGCCGCTCTGTTTGCTGCTCGTGGTAACAAGCGCGTTGTTTCTATGGTTGAGTTCGAAAAAGCCAAAGACAAGATCATGATGGGCGCGGAGCGTCGTTCAATGGTGATGACGGAAGAACAGAAAGAATCCACGGCATATCATGAAGCAGGCCATGCCATCATCGGCCGTTTGGTGCCAGAGCACGATCCTGTTCATAAAGTTACGATTATCCCTCGTGGCCGTGCGTTAGGTGTGACGTTCTTCTTACCAGAAGGCGATCAAATCAGCGCAAGCCGCCAGAAATTGGAAAGCCAGATTTCAACCTTATACGGCGGGCGCTTAGCCGAAGAAATTATCTATGGTGTAGACAGCGTTTCTACTGGCGCATCCAATGATATTAAAGTGGCAACATCCATTGCGCGTAACATGGTGACACAATGGGGTTTCTCAGAAAAACTGGGGCCATTGCTGTATGCGGAAGAAGAAGGTGAAGTTTTCCTCGGTCGTTCCGTTGCTAAAGCGAAACATATGTCTGAAGACACTGCGCGTTTAATTGATCAAGAAGTGAAAGCTATCATCGATCGTAACTATATACGTGCACGTCAGATTCTGATGGATAATTTGGATATTCTTCACTCAATGAAAGATGCGTTGATGAAGTATGAAACCATTGATGCCCCTCAGATTGATGACTTGATGAATCGAACAGCAGTACGTCCGCCGGCAGGTTGGGAAGGTGGAAATAATGGTGGTCATAACAACCATACTCCATCATCTCCGCAACAAACTGCGAAACCTGCGGATGGCAATCCAACTGCATAATGAGGTTAACGATCTTATCAAACCAAGGGTAATGACAAATTATTGCTCTTGGATTTGACAGACTGTACTTCTTAAATTAAACCCCAGGTTCCGCCTGGGGTTTTGACATTAAGGCCCCCTAGCGATGAAACTGACAGCCAGAGGCAGTGTCCTCGATCTTTCTTGCCCACAAGTGATGGGAATTCTGAATGTGACTCCTGATTCTTTCTCTGATGGCGGAACCCATAATACTTTTGATACGGCCCTGAGACATGCCGCTAAAATGATTGAGGATGGTGCAACCATTATTGATGTAGGAGGAGAATCGACACGCCCTGGCGCAGATGAGGTGAGTGAGCAGGAAGAGCTGGATCGCGTTGTTCCGGTGATTGAGGCACTGGCACAGCGCTTTGATGTCTGGATTTCTGTAGACACTTCAAAAGCTGTCGTCATGAAGGAATCAGCCAAGGCCGGAGCCCATATCATCAACGATATTCGGGCGTTGCAGGAGCCAGGAGCACTTGATGCGGCGGCACAAACTGGATTGCCTGTCTGCTTGATGCATATGCAGGGGCAACCCCGCACGATGCAGGCTGAACCTCATTATGAAGATGTCTTATCGGAAGTAAAAACATTCCTGAACAGTCAAATTGAGCTTTGTATTGCGGCGGGAATCGCAAAAAATAACTTGATTCTTGATCCTGGCTTCGGTTTTGGTAAGAACTTATCGCATAATTATCAGCTATTAGCTCATTTGCAAGAATTCCATCATTTGGGCTTGCCTGTTCTGGCAGGAATGTCACGTAAATCGATGATTGGTCAATTACTTCATGTCCCACCGCAGGAGCGTGTGACAGGAAGTGTTGCTTGTGCTGTGATTGCAGCCATGCAAGGTGCCCAAATTATTCGTGTACATGATGTAAAAGAAACCGTACAGGCAATGCAAATCGTTCAGGCAACACTGTCTGCACGGAAAACGACGTCAGTAAAAAACACGATGTCAGCAAAAAACACGCTGTGAGCAAAGAATACGTTCAGCAAAGGAAAATAACTTTATGAGTAGCCGTAAATATTTTGGTACTGACGGTATCCGTGGCAAAGTGGGCAATACCCCAATTACCCCTGACTTTGTTTTGAAACTTGGTTGGGCAGCGGGAAAAGTTTTGGCCCGTCATGGTTCTCGCAAAATTATCATTGGTAAAGATACCCGAATATCAGGCTATATGCTGGAGTCAGCGCTGGAAGCAGGGTTGGCCGCAGCGGGTTTATCAGCCTCTTTTACTGGCCCTATGCCGACACCTGCCGTGGCATATCTGACACGTACTTTCCGTGCAGAAGCTGGAATTGTCATTTCTGCTTCCCACAATCCTTACTATGATAACGGCATTAAATTCTTTTCCATTGATGGGACTAAGCTGCCTGATAATGTTGAAGAAGCGATTGAAACTGAAATGGAGAAACCACTAACCTGTGTGGAATCTGCCGAGCTGGGACGAGCAAATCGGATTGTTGATGCGACGGGCCGCTATATTGAATTCTGTAAGGGTACATTCCCTAGCGAACAAAGCCTGAATGGACTAAAAATTGTGTTGGATTGTGCAAACGGCGCGACTTATCACATTGCTCCAAATGTGCTCAGAGAGTTGGGAGCGGATGTTATTACCATCGGTTGTGAACCGAACGGCATCAATATCAATGAAGAGTGTGGCGCGACAGATGTTCGCTTACTGCAAAAATGCGTGTTGGAAGAACAGGCTGATGTTGGTCTGGCATTTGACGGCGATGGCGATCGCATCATTATGGTCGATCATTTGGGCCATAAAGTTGATGGCGACCAGATTCTTTACATCATCGCACGTGAAGCATTGAGACAAGGCCAGTTGCGGGGTGGCGCCGTAGGTACGTTGATGAGCAATATGGGACTGGAGTTGGCACTAAAACAGCTTGGCATCCCGTTTGAACGTGCAAAAGTCGGGGATCGCTATGTATTGGAAAAACTACAGGAAAAAGGCTGGCGTTTGGGTGCTGAAAACTCAGGTCATGTTATTTTGCTGGATAAAACCACAACAGGCGATGGTATTGTCGCAGGGTTGCAAGTTCTGAGCGCAATGGTACGTAATAACATGAGCTTGCATGACCTGTGCAGCGGTATGAAACTTTTGCCTCAAGTTTTGGTTAATGTTCGTTTTGCGGGAAATACCGATCCTCTGCAATCAGAACCTGTGCTTGAAGCTGTGAAATCAGTTGAGACTGAATTGAATGGTCAGGGTCGTGTTCTGCTGCGTAAATCAGGAACAGAGCCGCTAATCCGCGTGATGGTGGAAGGCGAAGACGAAGAACAGGTCACGGCATTAGCGCATCGTATTGCGGATGCCGTGAAAAAAATGGGTTAATTTGTTGATTTTTTCTTCGATCAGCGCCAGTATTTAAAATTAACCTTGCTTGTCTGAAACGCTTTGGTTAGTATTCAAACCCGCTCAATAAGTTAATTTTTCTAATTTTGTGAGCGGGTGATGCAGTGTGGCGTCGCTATTAAATTGCGTTGCTACTAATAAGCTGTGTGGTAAACCCCACGAGGAAACGGGTACAACATATGTATGAAGCTCTTTTAGGTATATTCTTGCTGGTTGGTATCGGGCTGATTGCTCTGGTTCTGCTACAGCAGGGTAAAGGTGCTGATATGGGTGCTTCTTTCGGTGCGGGTGCATCTAACACATTGTTTGGTTCATCGGGTTCTGGCAACTTTATGACCCGCATGACGGCTATCTTAGCAACGTTGTTTATTGTTATCAGTCTGATTCTTGGTAACATGACCAGCAATAAAACTGGGTCAAGCAGTAAATGGGATGACCTTGCTGAACCTGTGAAAGTTGAAAAACAAACAGAAGTTCCGGCAGTACCAGTAAAACCAAATAGTGATATCCCGCAGTAACTTTCAGTAACAGAATTGAAATAGGGTTGTTGGCTTAATTAGTTAATTAAAATAACAGTCCTAAAAATCAGTGCCGAGGTGGTGAAATTGGTATACACGCTACCTTGAGGTGGTAGTGCCTAAACAACGGGCGTACGGGTTCAAGTCCCGTCCTCGGCACCATTAATCTAGAAACTTGCGTTTTTAGTATTATCAGCGTAAGATTTGCCACGTTTTCGAACGCGGGATGGAGCAGCATGGTAGCTCGTCGGGCTCATAACCCGAAGGTCGTCGGTTCAAATCCGGCTCCCGCAACCACTTCTTAACAACCTGTATCTTTTCCAGAGTAGTCACCCAGCAGCCGTTAAGATATCGATCCTAATTTGCAAGGTTGCTTTGAAAGATATAGAGAGAAGTTGGTTGAGACCACTGGCAGTAAACAGGGTCCAGTTGCATAAAGCCCCGAGTATCGGGGTTTTTTGTTATTTGACAGCAGAACTACTGGGCTAATATAGCCCTTTTTTTATGTCTTGGGGGTGGGCTTGTCCACATTAGAGCAAAAATTAACAGAGATGATTTCAGCACCAGTTGAAGCTTTGGGTTTTGAATTAGTCGGCCTGGAGTTTATTCGCGCGCGCGTGTCAACGCTGCGGGTCTATATCGATAGTGAAGAGGGTATCACTGTTGATAATTGTGCTGATGTTAGCCACCAGGTCAGTGCAGTGCTTGATGTTGAAGATCCGATTTCAGTGCTTTATAACCTGGAAATATCTTCACCAGGGCTTGAGCGTCCACTGTTTAAGGCTGAACACTACCAGCGTTTTATGGGTGAAAAAGTCAATTTATTGTTACGCATGGCAATGCAGAACCGTCGCAAATGGCAAGGTATCATCAAGGCTGTTGATGGTGAAATGATAACGGTTACGGTGGATGGAAAAGACGAAGTGTTCGCACTGAGCAACATCCAGAAAGCGAACCTGGTACCCCACTTTTAAAGTTCGGATGAGGCAACTAGGATGAATAAAGAAATTCTGGCTGTTGTGGAAGCGGTTTCTAATGAAAAATCACTCCCTCGCGAAAAAATCTTCGAAGCATTAGAGATTGCACTGGCGACAGCCACCAAGAAAAAGTATGAGCAGGAAATTGACGTTCGTGTTTGCATCGATCGTAAATCCGGTGATTTTGATACTTTCCGCCGTTGGTTGGCTGTAGAAGAAGTCACACTGCCAACACGTGAAATTACGTTGGAAGCAGCGAAATATGAAGACCCAGAGATTGAACTGGGTGGTTATATTGAAGATCAAATTGAATCAGTAACTTTTGACCGTATTACGACTCAGACTGCAAAACAGGTTATCGTACAGAAAGTACGTGAAGCTGAACGCGCGATGGTTGTTGACCAATTCCGTGAACAACAGGGCGAAATCGTGACCGGTCAGGTCAAAAAAGTGAACCGTGAAAATATTACCTTGGATTTAGGTAATAATGCTGAAGCGGTCATTTTACGTGAAGATATGTTACCACGGGAAAACTTCCGTCCAGGTGACCGCGTGCGCGGCGTCCTGTATGATGTTCGTCCTGAAGCTCGTGGTGCACAGCTTTTCATTACTCGCTCTCGTCCTGAGATGTTGGTTGAACTGTTCCGCATCGAAGTGCCTGAAATTGGTGAAGAGATCATTGAGATCAAAGCTGCTGCTCGTGATCCTGGTTCCCGTGCGAAGATCGCAGTGAAAACCAATGACAAGCGTATTGATCCGGTTGGCGCTTGCGTAGGTATGCGTGGTGCAAGGGTACAAGCTGTTTCCAGTGAGCTGGGTGGTGAAAGAATTGACATCGTGTTGTGGGACGATAACCCTGCACAGTTTGTCATTAATGCAATGGCTCCGGCGGATGTTGCGTCTATTGTGGTTGACGAAGACAACTGCACGATGGATGTTGCCGTAGAAAACAGTAATCTTGCTCAGGCGATTGGACGTAATGGTCAAAACGTTCGTCTGGCAGCACAACTGTTGAAAAAACATCGTGGTGATGACAAATGGGAACTGAATGTCATGACTGCGGAAGAGCTGCAAGCAAAACATCAGGCAGAAGCTCATGCTTCTATTGATACATTTACTAAGCATCTCGACATTGATGAAGATTTCGCCACTGTATTGGTCGAGGAAGGTTTCTCTACACTGGAAGAATTGGCTTACGTGCCAATCAATGAACTTCTGGCAGTAGAAGGCCTTGATGAAGAAACCGTTGAAGTTCTTCGTGAGCGCGCAAAAGCGGCCTTGACAACGCTGGAACTGGCTCAGAAAGAGAGTCTTGGTGATCAGCAGCCTGCCGAAGATTTATTGAATCTGCCTGGCATGGAGCGTACTTTGGCGTTTAACCTGGCTGCCCGTGGCATCTGTACTCTGGAAGATCTTGCCGAGCAGGGTATCGACGACTTATCTGATATCGAAGGACTGAATGATGAGAAAGCAGGAGAACTCATTATGGCAGCCCGAAATATCTGTTGGTTTGGCGATGATGCATAAATAAACTGTAGCAGGAAGGAACAGAATGACAGAGGTAACCGTAAAATTACTGGCAGAAGAGATCCAGACATCGGTAGAACGTCTAATCCAGCAGTTCGCTGATGCTGGCATTCAGAAAACCGCAACTGACTCTGTTTCCCAGAAAGAAAAAGAAGCTTTGCTGGCTCACTTGAACCGCGAACAAGGCGGTTCTGGCGGCCAGCCAGGTAAATTAACACTACAGCGTAAAACGCGCAGTACACTGAACGTTCCTGGCACCGGTGGCAAAAGTAAATCGGTAGCGATTGAAGTCCGCAAAAAGCGCACATATGTAAACCGCGACGCTGTTGAACAAGCTAAAGCGGAAGAACAGGCGAAGCGTGAAGCGGAAGAGCAGGCTCGGCGCGAGGCAGAAGAGAAGGCGCGGCTTGAAGCTGAAGCGAAAAAACTCGCGGAAGAGCAAGCTAAACGTGAAGCTGAAGAAAAGGCTAAACGTGAAGCAGAAGAGAGCGCTCAACGTGAAGCAGAAGAAAAAGCCAAACGTGAAGAGGCAACACTCTCTCAGCGTGAGGCGGCGGAAAAAGAAAAAGTGACTAAGCAACATACCGAAAACAAACAAAAATCAGTTCAGACTGACTCTGCCGCGCAAAATGAAAAAGCGCGTCGTGAAGCTGAAGCTGCAAATTTAAAACGTAAAGCTGAAGAAGAAATGCGCCGTAAGGTGGAAGAGGAAGCGAAACGTGTTGCAGAAGAAGCGCGTAGAATGGCAGAAGAAAATCAAGACAAATGGTCTGATAATTCTGATAACAATGACAACAATAGTGACTACCACGTAACGACTTCTCGTTATGCCCGCGATGCGGAAGATGAAAATGACGCCAAAGTTGAAGGCGATCGTCGTTCCCGCTCCCGTGGCGGCAAAGCTACCCGTCAGAAGAAAAACAACAAGCATTCTGAGTCTAAAGCTGATCGCGAAGAAGCGCGTGCCGTAGGCCGTACCAAAGGCAAACATCGCAAACCAAGCGCTTTACAGCAGAGTTTCACTAAACCTGTTGTAGCGGTTAACCGTGATGTCGTGATTGGTGAAACTATTACCGTCGCTGAGCTGGCTAACAAAATGGCAGTCAAAGGTGCCCAAGTTATCAAAACGATGATGAACATGGGCGCAATGGTGACTATCAACCAAGTTATCGATCAAGAAACAGCACAGCTGGTTGCCGAAGAAATGGGGCATAAAGTTATCCTGCGTCGTGAAAACGAACTGGAAGAAGCGCTGATGAGTGATCGTGATACGGGTGAAACGCTGGCAGAATCTCGTGCACCAGTTGTAACCATCATGGGTCACGTTGACCACGGTAAAACCTCCCTGCTGGACTATATCCGCTCCACTAAAGTGGCTTCCGGGGAAGCGGGTGGCATTACTCAGCACATTGGTGCATATCATGTGAAAACTGAAAAAGGCATGATCACCTTCCTGGATACCCCAGGCCATGCTGCGTTTACCTCCATGCGTGCACGTGGTGCGCAGGCAACGGATATCGTCGTTCTGGTTGTGGCTGCGGATGATGGCGTAATGCCTCAGACTGTCGAAGCTATCCAGCATGCTAAGGCAGCTAACGTACCTGTTGTCGTTGCGGTGAACAAGATCGATAAACCAGAAGCTGATCCAGATCGTGTGAAGAATGAATTGTCACAATACGGCATCATTTCAGAAGAATGGGGCGGTGAAAACCAGTTCATCAATGTGTCTGCTAAAGCAGGTACTGGTATTGATGAATTACTGGAAGCAATCCTGCTTCAGTCTGAGGTTCTTGAACTGAAAGCTGTACGCACTGGCATGGCAAATGGTGTGGTCATTGAATCCTTCTTGGATAAAGGCCGTGGCCCGGTTGCGACCATTCTGGTTCAGTCTGGTACGCTGAATAAAGGCGACATCGTTCTGTGTGGCTTCGAATATGGCCGTATCCGTGCGATGCGTAACGAACTTGGTCGTGAAGTGACTTCTGCCGGCCCGTCTATTCCAGTGGAAATCTTGGGTCTGTCCAATGTTCCATCTGCGGGTGATGAAGCGACAGTTGTTCGTGACGAGAAGAAAGCGCGTGAAGTGGCTCTGTACCGTCAGGGTAAATTCCGTGAAGTGAAGCTGGCTCGTCAGCACAAGGCTAAGCTGGAAAACATTTTTGCTAACATGGAAGAAGGTAAAGTATCTGAACTGAATATCGTTCTGAAAACTGACGTTCAAGGTACATGTGAAGCAATTTGTGATTCATTGCTGAAACTGTCTACTGATGAAGTAAAAGTGAAAATCATCGGTTCAGGCGTAGGTGGTATCACCGAAACAGATGCAACGTTGGCAGCGGCATCCAGCGCTATTATTCTGGGCTTCAACGTTCGTGCTGATGCGTCTGCACGTCGTATCATCGAAAACGAAAGTCTGGATCTGCGTTACTACTCCGTTATCTATAACCTGATTGATGAAATCAAACAGGCTATGAGCGGCATGCTGGCACCAGAATACAAACAGCAGATCATGGGTCTGGCCGAAGTCCGTGACGTATTTAAGTCACCGAAATTTGGTGCTATCGCTGGTTGTATGGTGACAGAAGGTTCCATCAAGCGTAATAACCCAATCCGTGTTCTGCGTGATAACGTGGTCATTTACGAAGGTGAGCTGGAATCCTTGCGTCGCTTCAAGGATGACGTTAACGAAGTCCGTAATGGTATGGAATGTGGTATCGGTGTGAAGAACTACAATGATGTTCGCGTTGGCGATATGATTGAAGTCTTTGAAGTGATTGAAATTAAACGCTCCATCGATTAATACCATTATCTATCCAATAGATTTATTCCATTCTTGGGGGGCTTAATGCCCCCCAAAATGTCAGGAGATATAACAATGGCAAGAGAATTCAGTCGTACTCAGCGCGTTGCACAAGAAATGCAAAAAGAGATTGCCATCATTTTACAGCGTGAAGTTAAAGATCCGCGTATCGGCATGGCGACGGTCTCTGGTGTTGAGGTTTCCCGCGATCTGGCTTATGCCAAAGTATTTGTGACTTTTCTGAATATTCTGGTGGAAGATCATGATTCAGATATGGTCAAAGAAGGTATCAAGGCATTGAACGAAGCTTCCGGTTTTATTCGTTCCCTGCTAGGTAAAGCGATGCGCCTTCGGGTCATTCCTGAACTGACATTTTCTTATGACAGCTCTCTGGTGGAAGGGATGCGTATGTCGAATCTGGTCAGTAACGTCGTAAAAAATGACGAGAAGCGCCGTGCATCTGCGGATCACAACGAGGAAAAGTGATGGGTCGCCGTCGTAGAGGCCGTGCGATACACGGTGTACTGTTGCTAGATAAGCCGCAGGATATTTCCTCCAATGATGCGTTACAGAAAGTAAGGCGAATTTTCAATGCCAGTAAGGCTGGCCATACTGGCGCGCTGGACCCGCTGGCAACAGGCATGCTGCCGGTTTGTCTTGGCGAAGCGACTAAATTTTCCCAATTCCTGCTGGATTCTGACAAACGCTATCGGGTGATCGCCCGTTTGGGGCAGCGTACAGATACTTCAGATTCACATGGAGTCATCATTTGTGAACGTGAAGTACAAATAACTCAGTCTCAGCTTGATGATGCATTGGATACATTCCGTGGTGATACCATGCAGGTTCCTTCCATGTACTCTGCATTGAAACATCAAGGAAAACCACTGTACGAATATGCCCGTCAGGGTATTGAAATTGAGCGAGAAGCGCGTCCTATCACTGTTTATGAATTGCAATTCATTCGCTGGGAAGGGAATGAGTTGGAATTGGAAATACACTGTTCCAAAGGAACTTACATCCGTACCATCTTTGATGATTTGGGTGAACTTTTGGGCTGTGGCGCTCATGTTATTTATTTGCGCCGTTTACAGGTTGCCAATTATCCCAATCAAAGGATGGTAACGCTGGAACAGTTATATGAATTAAAACAACAGGCTGAAGATCAGGAAATTGAAGCGGGAACACTGCTCGATCCATTGTTACTGCCAATGGATACCGCTGTTGCTCATTTCCCTGTGATTCACTTGGCATCCGTGGTTGCGTCTTATTTTAAACAAGGGCAGCCAGTCCGAAGCAGTCATAATCTGGCTTCGGGTGAATGGGTGCGGGTCACCGAAGGTGATGAAAATAAATTCATCGGCATTGCGGTGATTGACGATGATGGGCTGGTAGCTCCTCGCCGTCTGGTTGTTGAAAATGAAATCGAATAATGATAGCAACTGATAAGGAATTCAAAGCAGACAAATTGTGTAGATGCAGTGAAAGGCACCGATTGTGCTGTCTTGCGCTTCACTTATTTGCAGCGTAGAATACCGCGTCTATATATGAGTTGCTGAATTAGAGATCGGCACTTGTCATTTTAAACTACATATTTGGAGTTATACTATGTCTCTAAGTACTGCTGCAAAAGCGCAGATTATTGCTGAATTTGGTCGTGGCGCTAACGACAGTGGTTCCAGCGAAGTTCAGATCGCACTGCTGACTGCTGACATCAACCAACTGCAAGGTCACTTTTCAGAGCACAAAAAAGATCACCACAGCCGTCGTGGTCTGCTGAGAAAAGTTGCGCAGCGTCGTAAGCAACTGAACTACCTGAAGCGTAAAGATTTGGCACGCTATACCGCTCTGATTGAGCGTCTGGGACTGCGTCGCTAATCGATGAGTTTCGGTGGAAAGGGGCCTAATAGGGCCCCTTTTCTTCTAGGAAACGGAATTGAGAGACGTTATACCGTTTCTGAAATTTGAACCTCTTCCGCTACAGTGACTCGCGCGGCTAATGAGAGTCCTTAAGGGAGTAAGCACTGTCATTAGTCGTGAGGGTGTAGCAAGAAGAGAAAATCCATTGTTGCTGAATCTTAAAAGTCGGCAACACTAACAAAGGAAAATTATTTTGCTGAATCCGATTGTTCGTAAATTCCAGTATGGTCAGCACACTGTGACCATCGAAACCGGCATGATGGCTCGTCAGGCGACAGCAGCCGTTATGGTAAATATGGATGACACAGCGGTATTCGTTACCGTTGTTGGTCAGAAAAAAGTAAAAGCAGGTCAGGATTTCTTCCCTCTGACTGTTAACTATCAAGAGCGTACTTACGCAGCGGGTCGTATTCCGGGAAGTTTCTTCCGTCGTGAAGGTCGTCCGGGAGAAGGTGAAACCCTCGTAGCCCGTCTGATTGACCGTCCTTTACGCCCTCTGTTCCCGGAAGGTTTCCTGAACGAAGTTCAAATCATCGCAACCGTAGTTTCTGTTAACCCTCAGGTTAACCCTGATATCGTTGCTATGATCGGCGCATCTGCTGCACTGGCACTGTCTGGCATTCCATTCAATGGCCCAATCGGTGCTGCTCGCGTTGGTTACATCAACGATCAGTACGTACTGAACCCAACCAGAGATGAGCTGAAAAACAGCCGTCTGGATCTGGTGGTTGCGGGTACTGAAGGTGCGGTATTGATGGTGGAATCTGAAGCGGATCTGCTGACTGAAGAGCAAATGCTGGGTGCAGTTGTGTTTGGTCACGAGCAGCAACAGGTTGCTATTGAGAACATCAATGCACTGGTTGCTGAAGCAGGCAAAGAAAAATGGGATTGGGCTCCGGAGCCTATCAACCAGCCTCTGCATGACCGTGTTGCTGAACTGGCTGAGACCCGTCTGGGCGATGCTTACCGTATTATTGAGAAGCAGGAACGTTACGCTCAGGTTGATACCATCAAAGAAGAAGTTTCTGCGATCGTCTTGGCAGAATCAGCGGAAAAAGGCGTTGAGCTGGATGAAAGCGAAGTGCTTGATGTGCTGTCCGGTCTGGAGAAAAATGTTGTTCGTGGCCGTGTTCTGCGTG
The DNA here is from genome assembly GCF_002632615.1 of Xenorhabdus miraniensis. Next base: position 268,474 of record NZ_NITZ01000001.1, on the reverse strand, counting down.
GTGAGCCTCGTATTGATGGCCGTGAAAAAGACATGGTTCGTGCTCTGGATGTTCGCACCGGTGTACTGCCACGTACTCATGGTTCATCTCTGTTCACCCGTGGTGAAACACAGGCGCTGGTTACAGCAACTCTGGGTACAGAGCGTGATGCGCAAGTTATCGATGAGCTGATGGGTGAGTATACAGACCGCTTCCTGTTCCACTATAACTTCCCTCCATACTCTGTGGGTGAAACCGGTATGGTTGGTTCACCAAAACGTCGTGAGATTGGTCACGGACGTTTGGCGAAACGTGGTGTATTGGCTGTCATGCCAAGCCCTGCCGAATTCCCGTATACAGTTCGCGTTGTGTCTGAAATCACTGAATCCAACGGTTCCTCTTCCATGGCTTCCGTTTGTGGCGCTTCACTGGCGCTGATGGATGCTGGCGTGCCAATTAAGGCAGCCGTTGCTGGTATCGCAATGGGGCTGGTGAAAGAAGGGGATAACTTTGTTGTTCTGTCTGACATTCTGGGTGACGAAGATCATCTGGGTGACATGGACTTTAAAGTTGCGGGTAGCCGCGATGGTGTCAGTGCATTGCAAATGGACATCAAAATTGAAGGCATCAACCGTGAAATCATGCAGGTTGCCCTGAATCAGGCTAAAGGTGCTCGTTTGCACATCCTTAATGTGATGGAACAGGCAATCCAAAGCCCACGCAACGATATCTCTGAATTTGCACCACGTATTCATACCATCAAGATCAATCCGGACAAGATCAAAGACGTGATTGGTAAAGGTGGCTCTGTGATCCGTGCATTGACAGAAGAAACCGGCACCACTATTGAAATTGAAGATGATGGTACGGTGAAGATTGCGGCAACTGATGGTGATAAAGCGCGTCACGCTATTAGTCGTATAGAAGAAATCACTGCTGAAGTTGAAGTGGGCCGTATCTATACCGGTAAAGTAACCCGTATTGTTGATTTTGGCGCATTTGTTGCTATCGGCGGTGGTAAAGAAGGGCTGGTACACATTTCTCAAATCGCAGACAAACGTGTAGAGAAAGTCACTGATTATCTGCAATTAGGTCAGGAAGTACCGGTTAAAGTATTGGAAATTGATCGTCAGGGTCGTATCCGCCTGAGCATGAAAGAAGCCGTGGTTACTACCGATGAAGTGTCACAGGCACCGGAATCATCTGTAGAATAAATTTGACGTAAAGCGCGGCGTCCTGTAAAAAGGGCGCCGTTTATCCCTAATTTATTTTGAATTGCAGTCAATAACGCTATAGTTCGAAGTTAAAGGGAAAAGTCAGTTTTGGGCAGGATGCCTGAAATATACAATGTGGGTGGAGTAACTGGGCATTCTGATTAATGTCTGACTTCGGGAGTGGGAAATGAATTCTTTTCTGCGCTGGTGGTATGTTGCGGCTATTTTTCTCCTTGTGGGATGTGGCAGCACTGGATGGCGTAAAAATGAAGTTATTGCTATTCCATTACAACCGACATTGCAACAAGAGGTTATTCTGGCTCGCATGGAGCAAATACTTGCGAGTCGGTCACTTACGGAAGATGAGTATGCACAGCTTTTATATGAAAGAGGTGTGCTGTATGATAGCCTCGGGCTGAGGGCACTGGCGCAGAATGATTTTTCAGTGGCTTTGTCTCTCCGTCCTGATATTCCTGAAATTTTTAATTATCTAGGAATTTATTTTACGCAGGCAGGTAATTTTGATTCTGCCTATGAAGCGTTTGATTCTGTTTTAGAGCTTGATCCAACTTACAACTACGCGCGAATGAATCGCGGCATTGCACTGTATTACGGTGGCCGTTATCGATTGGCGCAGGATGATCTGCAGGCGTTTTATCAAGACGATCCAAATGATCCCTTCCGTTCGTTGTGGTTGTACCTTGTGGAAGTGAAAATCGATCCTAAGGTTGCAATGACTAATTTGTCGCACCATTTTGACAAAGCGAACCGGGGGCTATGGGGCTGGAATATCGTTGAATTCTATTTAGGCAAAATCAATGAGAAAATATTGATGGAGCGCTTACAACAGAATTCAGCGGATAACACTTCGCTCGCTGAGCATCTCAGTGAAACTGACTTCTATTTAGGTAAACATTACCTAAGTCTGGGGGATGAGGATAGCGCAGCCGCGTTATTCAAGCTGACGGTAGCTAACAATGTTCATAACTTTGTTGAGCACCGCTACGCATTGTTGGAATTGGCGCTACTAGGCCAAAGACAAGATGATTTATCGGAATCGAACCAACAATAGCTGACGAACATTTTCACGACAGATTTTTAAGTCCACATCTTGCGAGGTGGGGGCTTGTTTGTTCGTTTAATAACATAATTTGAGCCAGTTCACATTTTAAATGAAAATGACAGAAATTCTTTTCACTGTGTTATGTAGACTGGCCGCCACGATTAATGAGGCACCATTACATGACCACTGAGACTGAAATCTCTTTTGCTGATTTAGGATTATCAGCACCTATTCTTTCTGCACTGGAAGACATGGGCTATGAGAAGCCTTCTCCTATTCAACAACAATGTATTCCACACCTGCTGAACGGTAGTGACGTGCTGGGCATGGCACAGACTGGTAGTGGTAAGACGGCGGCATTCAGCTTACCTTTACTGCATAACATTGATGCTGAACTTAAAGCTCCACAGATCCTTGTGTTAGCACCAACCCGTGAACTGGCGGTACAGGTTGCCGAAGCATGTTCAGATTTCTCCAAGCACATGCGTAATGTGAATGTTGTTGCACTTTACGGTGGACAGCGTTATGACGTCCAATTACGCGCTCTGCGCCAGGGGCCACAAGTTGTTGTGGGAACACCAGGCCGTCTGCTGGACCATCTGAAACGTGGAACATTGGATCTGTCCAACCTGAAAGGTCTGGTATTGGATGAAGCCGACGAAATGTTGCGTATGGGCTTTATCGAAGATGTTGAAAACATCATGAGTCAGATCCCTGCTGAACATCAAACAGCACTGTTCTCAGCAACCATGCCTGAAGCGATTCGCCGCATTACCCGTCGTTTCATGAATGACCCACAGGAAGTTCGCATTCAAAGCAGTGTTACGAACCGTCCTGACATCAGCCAGAGCTACTGGTCTGTGTACGGAATGCGTAAAAATGAAGCGCTGGTACGTTTCCTCGAAGCAGAAGATTTTGATGCTGCGATTATTTTCGTGCGTACCAAGAATGCAACGCTGGAAGTGGCAGAAACTCTGGAGCGTAACGGTTACAACTCAGCGGCACTGAATGGTGACATGAATCAGGCGTTGCGTGAGCAGACTCTTGAGCGCTTGAAAGATGGCCGTTTGGACATTCTGATTGCAACTGACGTTGCAGCTCGTGGTTTGGACGTTGAGCGCATCAGTTTGGTTGTTAACTACGACATCCCAATGGATGCAGAGTCTTATGTACACCGTATCGGTCGTACTGGCCGTGCAGGCCGTGCGGGTCGTGCCTTGTTGTTTGTTGAAAACCGTGAGCGCCGCCTGCTGCGTAACATTGAACGCACGATGAAACTGACGATCCCAGAAGTCGAACTGCCAAATGCAGAACTTCTGAGCCAGCGTCGTCTGGAGAAATTCGCGGCTAATGTTCAGCAGCAACTGGAAAGCAGCGATCTGGATCAATACCGTGCTCTGTTGTCTAAATTGGGTACTGGTGAAGAACTGGATATGGAAACACTGGCCGCGGCCCTGCTGAAAATGGCACAAGGCGAGCGCCCACTGATTCTGCCACCAGATCCGGTACGTCGTCCTCGCCGTGAATTCAACGATCGTGATGACCGTCGCCGTAACGGTAATGCTTTTGGTGATCGTGGTGACAGAGGCGACCGTGGTGACAGAGGTGATCGTGGTGACAGAGGTGATCGTCCTCGTCGTGAGCGTCGCGATGTGGGTGACATGGAACTGTATCGCATTGAAGTAGGCCGCGATGATGGTGTTGAAGTTCGCCACATTGTAGGTGCAATTGCGAACGAAGGTGATATCAGCAGCCGTTATATCGGTAATATCAAGCTGTTTGCGTCTCACTCTACGATTGAACTGCCAAAAGGAATGCCGGGGGAGCTGCTGTCTCACTTCACGCGTACCCGTATTCTGAACAAACCAATGAACATGCAGTTGATGGGTGATGCACAACCATTTGAGCGCCGTGAACGTCGTGGTGGTGGCCGTAATGGCGGTAATGGTGGTAACGGTGGCAATGGTCCGCGTCGTGAGCGTGATGGCTTTGGCAATAACGGTGGCCGTCGTTTTAACAACGAACGTCGTGGCGGTGGTGAGCGTGGCTCTTTCCGTGGCCGTGGTAACGATGATGTCAATGGCGGTGCTCCACGTCGTCGTCAAAGCAATGGCAACAGCACTAGCAACGTATAAGCAAATACGTTATCGCCTGATTTGATAGGCGGTTAGCTGTTGCATTGAAAATATCGCAATGATGTATTAAAAAAGACCCTTTCTCTTCACGGAGAAAGGGTCTTTTACGCTTACATCATATGAAATCTCAGCGCTCCTATAATCAGCCAAGATCATTTCCTTTGTTTATTTTTCCTGTAGAGTGACGAAATTATGTCTCAAGCAGCGATTAATTTAACCCCAGTTCTTCTTTTAGCGGTTTCAGATAACGACGGCTGACGGGAATACGTTCATCGTTGCTCAGCACCAACTCCGCTTGCCCGTTTTCGCCAAAAACAATTTCCCGCAATTGGGCCATATTGACCAGATACTGGCGATGGCAGCGGGTCAGGGATGTACGGGTTTCCAGTGTGCGCAGAGTCAATTCAGTAAAACCTTCCTGACCATTGGCATTCATAACATACACACCACTCAGGCGCGAAGTGACATACAGAACATCATCCAGTGGCATCAGCCATATCCGGCTATATCCGGTACAAGGAATATATTTCAGTTGCTCATCTTCGCGTTGCAGATCCGCCAGATTTTGCTTTTGATAGCCAGAGCGCAGCCGTTGCAACGTTTTGCTCAGACGCTCTTTTTCCAGTGGTTTTAATAGATAATCGAACGCATGCTCTTCAAAGGCTTGCACCGCATATTCATCAAATGCAGTTAAAAAAACAATATAAGGGCGATGATCAGGATCGAGCATTCCCACCATTTCCAGCCCGGTAATGCGGGGCATTTGAATATCGAGGAAAACCACATCCGGTTTAAGACGATGAATGGCACCAATCGCTTCTACTGCGTTGGCACACTCACCGATGATTTGAATATCCGTTTCCTCTTCCAACAGACAACGTAGATTCTCACGAGCCAGAGGTTCATCATCAACAATCAATATATTCATATTTACGCCGCTTTTTTCGCCTCTTTTTCCAATGGTAAACATAAAATGACACGGGTAAATTCTTCGGGTTGGCAATCAACTTTCACGCCATAGGGTTTACCATAACGGAGCTGTAGACGTTTATCTACCAGACTCATTCCAAGTCCGTCTCCCATCTGTTTTGGACAATAAAGTCCGGCATTATCTTCAATTTCTACCAATAGCAAATTGGCTTCCTGATGCGCTCTAATCGTAATTCTTCCTGTATCAAGTAACTGTGATGTGCCATGTTTAATGGCATTTTCTACCATTGGTTGTAAGGAAAATGCAGGTAGTTTTGCATTGCGCAGGGATTCCGGTATTTCTATGGCAATCTGAAGACGTTCACGGAAGCGCGCTTTCTCAATTTGTAAGTAAGCATTCACATGTTCTATTTCATTTTCCAGCGTGGCAATCTCTTCAGGCCGCTTTAAATTCTTGCGGAAAAATGTCGAAAGATACTGCACAAGCTGACTGGCTTGTTGACTATCCCGACGGATAACTGCCTGTAGTGTATTTAGGGCATTGAATAAAAAGTGAGGATTCACTTGCGCGTGAAGCAGCTTCACTTCTGATTGCAGTAAAGATTGCTTATTCCGTTCATACTGTCCGGCAAGAATCTGGGCTGAAAGTAGACTGGCAATTCCCTCACCTAAGGTACGGTTGATGGAGCTGAATAAACGGTTTTTGGCTTCGTAAAGTTTAATCGTACCGATCACCTTCTGATTTTCTCCCCGTAAAGGGATCACCAGCGTAGAGCCAAGTTTACAAATTGGACTAAGAGAACAACAATAGGGGGTTTCATTCCCATCGGCGTACACGACTTCATTATTTTCAATTGCGCGACGTGACTGTTCGGAAGCGATAGGTGTGCCGGGCAGGTGATGATCAGAACCGAGACCAATAAACGCCAGTAACTTTTCTCTGTCAGTGATAGCGACTGCGCCAATTTCCAATTCCTGATAGATGACTTTTGCTACACGCATACTGTTATCTTCATTGAATCCCTTACGCAGAATCCCTTCTGTACAGACAGCAATTTTCAAGGCCTGGGCAGAAAAGGCGCTGGTATATTTTTCAAAAATAGCGCGTCTGTCCAATAAGATACGGATAAACATCGCTGCACCAATACTGTTGGCGATAATCATCGGGGCTGCTATATCCTTCACCAGACTCAATGCTTCATTGAACGGATTAGCGAGTAGCAGAATAATCCCCATTTGGGCGCATTCAGCAAAGAAAGTAACAATGGCCGCTGTCCACGGATTCAATAACTTATTAATCTGTCCCCGTTTCATCAGGTAAATATGAACAAGGCCACCGAGTACGCCTTCTACAATGGTGGATACCATGCAACTAAATGCCGTCATTCCACCGAGAGAATAACGGTGTAAACCGCCGGTGAATCCGACCATTGCCCCTACGGTTGGCCCACCAAGAAAACCGCCGAGTACAGCGCCAATCGCGCGCGTGTTGGCAATCGAGTCATTCACATTCAACCCAAAATACGTTCCCATAATGCAAAAGATGGAAAAGATGACGTAGCACATCATCTTATGTGGTAAACGTACGGTAACTTGCAGTAGAGGAATAAACAGAGGCGTTTTACTCAGCAGCCAGGCGATCACCAGATAGATACACATCTGCTGGAGTAATAACAACACGAGGTTAAATTCGTACATATCTTTTCATTGCGTGATTAATAATGACTAATATATTTGATGTGCCATTATCAAAGTTTAAATTTGACGCCGTCAATAGGGCATTGACAGGATAATCTATTTATAGGGAAGGGATTGGTGTGGAAAGGATTATCCGCCCCGATTGGGGCGGATTGATAGCATTATTCCTTGCAGACAACGTAGTCGGTGACTGTTTCATTGATAACGTGCTCGAATCCTTTGTCTATATTCACGGCAAAATGGGCATTTTTACCTTTTTCGTCTATCCCCGGGCTTGAAGAGCGATAGGAGCGGTCTTGTGGCCAGCCGTATACATCATGCATAGTATTATTGGGGTGGGCGAGGTACAGATCCCACAGCTCATTTACTGTTGGTAACGTGCCATGTGTTTTCTGGCAGTACCATGCAGCTCCGTTATAGACACGACGCGGCCAAGTTTCACCATTTTCGATATAGGTAGTCATTCCGGCCATACCTAAGGCTTTTAATTCTGCTTGTAATTTGGGTCGGTTAAAGACCTCGCCATTTTTACCTATCATGGTTTCAGCCATATGTCCCCAAAAATTAGCAACAGGAACATCCGGGCTGGTCGGAACCGTAAAGATTATATCCTTAGTCTGTGGCGGCGCAGTACCATCCGCAGTGACAGAGAATGCCGTCTTCACACCATGCCCGTTTGGATCGGTCAAGGTAATATTGAGCATACCGTTTTCATCAGTGAAATCCTGAGATTCAGTTGTGTTGCCATTGAATAATAGGGTAGGTTTTTCAGCGACATTCTGGCGATTCAGAGCCTTAATAGCGTTCATTCTGACGTCCACATTTCTGACCAGCTTCCCGTGATAGAGCGTTTTAATCTTTAATGTAATTGGGTCGTCTTTCTTTGCCTTATCAGCACTCGTTGTGATGATGACATCATCAGCAAGTCCTCTGACAGTTCCCCCTTTTCCCCCATCGTGGGTATGGTTACCTTGTTCGGTACTCATGCTGGTATCAACAGTTTGGGTATTCCCGATAAGGCCAAGGGCATTTTGTGCCTGTACCGCGATCGCTTTCACTGTCCCCGCATCTGCTTGTGTCAGTGTATAGTTAGGGAGCTTGCCTGACTCAGTAATCGTATGCCCTTTGCTAATATCAACATTGCCTTTATTCCCCCATACATAACGGGATTTATCCGTTGCATCGCCTTCATTGGCATAAAAGGTATAGGTTGCACTCAAGGTTTGCCCCATTTCCAATTTGCCAACGATGGTTAAATTTTTGATGAGTGGTGTATTTGGATGTACGAACATGATTTCGACCGGTTTGAGGGTAATCCCATTCACTTCTGGCGTAATTTTTAATACCCCAATTTTTTCACCCGCAGTAAGGTGGGACTTATAAACACCCGGCTGAATCTCTTGCATTTTTTCGATCTGTGGATCGCGCCCTTCTCCACTTAATCCACTGGAGATTAATTTGATTTCGGAAGCAACACCTTTGACTGGCTTGCCATCTTTATCTTTCAGGGTCAATGTCAGAAGAGTCGTATCGCGATTATCTGCCAGTAGTTCTTTATCTTTTGCTGTAAAGGCAGAGCTGTTGACATTGATTGCTGCTGGGAGTACCTGCACCTGCATTTCTACTCGTTTGGACGTATTGCCTTGTTCATCATAAGCAACGGCGCCTACCGTGTAGAGATTATTACCCTGTGGTTGATATCTCGGCAGAGTCAGCAGATAGTTTGTCCCGCCTTGATGTTGGATTTTACCGCCATTGACAAATAGACTCGTGGCTTCCCATTGAATATCTTTAAATCCATACTTGCTGCTAACGCTGATATGGAGAGGTTTGGTTTCACTCTCATGACCGATAATCTGGTTTTCCATTGCCAGAGAGATCAATTCACGTTTGCGGTATTCCAGAACAATTTGATTATTGCGTTCGACCAAATCATAACGACCACCTTGCAGAGAATGCTTGAATGCTACGGCATCTGGATTACTCTGTTCTGACCACGGAGTGCCGATGACATAGTTCAGTGCCATATTGAACTGTGTTTCTCCGTTACCGGACATCTCTTGTTTGCGCTCAATACCGAAAGTCAGCAATGGAATCGGAGTATAATTAATTCCGACCGTAAACATAGAAGGATTCTGGCTTCGGTGATCTTTATTGATTAAGCCAACTTCATTTCCGAAATACTGTTCATATACTAACTTACCGCCGAGTTGCGGTAAGGCGGGGGCATAGCCTTGTACTCTCAGATCGAATCCATTGGCTGGTCGCTCATCATAGTCAGTCAGAAGAGGAGATTCTTTCCAGTTGCTTAAGCGGAAATAGCCGTTTGCGCCCAATTTCAGATAATCACGGGCGTATTCGGCACCGAGGCCAAATCGGGTGTTATCACCGGTGAAATCATGGTCAAGGAAAGCATTGTAGCCGAACATCCAGCCAGCAAAAAAACGACGTTCTCCTAACCCGATATTGAGGGTATTGCGTTTATCGATACGGCGGAAACCGAATTGGGTAAAATCCAGCAGGTTGTGGGTATCATGCAGCGGCAACAACATATCTAACTGGCTGCCATTCAGGCTTCCATGACTATCCACATTGGCTTGCAGACGAACTGTGCCGTAATGCGCTAACCAATTTTTAATATGTTGATTAGCCTCACTCGTGACCAGATTGCCTAATTGGTTTATTGCTCCGCTCTTAATGTTGTTGTTGATTAACAGATGACCAACCTGAGAGGCAGCCTCAGCCAGAAGGTGTGACTCTTCATCTGAAGCAGAAGCCTTGTTTAATGAAGATTGATTTAATGAAGATTGATTTAATGGAGGTTGATTTAATGCAGATTGTTCTAACGAAGAATAGTTAAAAGGCAGAAATTTATTAGTTCGAGGTTTAGGGATATCAATTTCGCTGCCGGCACCAAGTGTCATAAAAGGTTTGCTGAAGGTGCGTAGCTGATTAATTTTTTTCAGATCAGTGACGGTTAAACCGTAGCGCTTGGCGACGGTACTGACGGTTTCCCCTGATTTCAGGATATAAGGTTCTGTTGGTTGTGCTAATTTTTCATTTTGAAAAGTCGCTTGTGTTTTGGCACTAGCGATAGCGGGGACAAATGTGCCAGCAACCGGAAACACAAATTGAGTGATAATGTTCACCCATGCTACACGTTTCAGCCTATTTTGCTGATTCCGTAGCCACGGCTTATCGAATTTTTTGTTCATAACTGTAAACCTGTAAAAATAAAAAACATCAAGCGATAACCAGCAGTAAACCTATCCATTTCAGAATATTACGTTCTATTTACTACCAACCATGAACCGTGTATCCAGAGGAAAATCGTCAAATCATGACGAAATTGTGAGATGACAATACGGAATTGCCTGATCTGAGATATCACGAAATAGTTAACAAGCTCTGTTGAATGGTTAATGAGCAGACTATTGATCTGTAATTTTGTCTTTATAAGGTTTTTTATTCCAACATAAAATCAATTTTTGATCAATATAACTTTTGTGATTAATCGTTCTTAAAAAACAGGGAGTATGGGAAAAAATAGGTTTGATGAGATCAGGCGTTATTTTGATAGTTAAAAAGAGTTCTGTTTATTTACCTCATTAAAAACAAATAGTTATAATTTTGTTTTATATTTTATTGATATCCTCAATTAGACCGAAATAAAGGCAGCATAAAAATGTAAGCCAATGTGCTTTGTTAAATTATTGTTAAAATCTATTGTTTATTTGGGATTCTTACTCCTATCATTCTAGGTTCAATTAATGTACAACCATGGCTGCATGGTCGGAGAGAAAGTGAATTTTTGTTATTCATAGTCAACAAATATCGAGAAGTTTTTTTTAAGATCAAAATGCAAAATCGTACATAGGTCATATAATTAATAAAGTTAAGCCCCTTTATTCTGTTATGAAAAATTAAATTTTAAGTTTAATGATTATAGAATCTTAGTATGCAATTTTATTGCATAATCATAACTATCTCTTGAAGATAGGTTTTAATTAACCTTGTTTCTGGCTAATATTTTTCAAAATAAAAATACGATATAAACATTAATATAGCTAATAAAAGGTAATTCGATCGGTATGCTGCTCAATCAGGAGTTTCGGGATATTTTCCGGCGCGTTAAATGATTTTTATTTTTGGTCTGGGTGCTTATATTTATAACGAAAGAGAATAAGAGAAATTCTTATTTTTAAATTCTCATAATTTATGTGTTTATTTAATATCATAAATCTGTTAAATAGTTTGATATCTGAATGGCGTAAGCCTGATGTTTTGTAGTCTATACCAATTCATGGTATTTCTGTTTTATATATTGAAATGTTTCTTGCATTCACATAATAAGCTAACCACCATAATTACTATGATACAAGTGCAACACCGTAATAAACGAAGTAAACGAGTGGATATTCCTTTAAATAACTCATTCGGTGTTTTGTAATCTTGTGTCTTCCGAGGGCGTTTATTTAATCGATTGGCGACGAGATTTATCTCCCACTCTGATACCTTATTAAAATCGGTCCCTTTTGGGAAGTAATCTCTGATTAATCCATTGGTGTTCTCATTTATTCCTCCTTCCCAAGGTGAATAAGAGTGGGCAAAATAAATCTTTGTCTCTAAATTTTTACTGATAAGCTCGTGTTTGGCAAATTCCAATCCGTTATCAACAGTGATGATTTTAATCTTTTGTTTTAGTTGATGGTGGCGTCATTCAAAGTATTTTGTGAGATGAAAGAACAAGTCGGGATGATGATAATTTTACTGGCTTGTTCAGTTACTTATCCCAAGGGGGAATTCTCCACTCTTCGGTGAGGAACTCAATAAAACTTTTGATACGTTGTGGAACGGGTCGTTTCCCTGCCCTCACTATATTAATTGGAGAGGTTTCTTCTTGCCATTCCGGCAGGATTTGGATGAGTTTATTTGAGCGAATTAAATCTGCTACATCCCAGGTTTCTCGAAGTGCTATACCCAGACCTGCTGCGCACCACGTTCGTAAGACATCACCATTTTTTTAATTATCGCTGCTTGTGGATTGGCTGGAACGATTGGTATTGGATTCAAAATGTCAAAAGATGCCGGAGAGCAGGCTGTGAAAGTCTCTGCTGGCTGGCGCCATCTTATTATCCTTTTTGATCGACGTTTACTGGCAGGGGCAAGCGTTCCAATGCTCTCCTATACCGCGTCATTTGCCCTGTACACATTTATTACCCCTATATTATTGACGATTACAGGAGTCAGTGTTGAAACCGCCAGTGGAGTTTTGCTTGCTTACGGTGTTGGCGCCGCTGTTGGTACAGTTTGGGGAGGAAGACTAACAGATCGACAAGGAATGGATATTGCCTCACTTATCTTTCTTGTTGGTATTGCAGTTGTATTGGCGGCCATGAGTTTCAGTCTTACCAATTCTGTACTAATGATTGGCTTAGTGGCTTTACTTGGATTGACAACTTATGGGGCAATTCCACCGCTACAGTCAAGGATACTCATGCTGGCAGAGCGGCACACACCGTATGCAATGGATATTGCTTCGGGCATGAATATCGCTGCTTTTAATGCCGGGGTTGTTCTGGGGTCTGTGACTGGGGGTTTTACAGTACGAGAGTGGGGATTAGAAACACTAACATGGGTAGGTGCAGGAATGGGGGTACTGGCTATCGTATCTCTTGTGTGGCAAAGGGTTATTCCATCTATGCGTGAGCAACGTTCAATCTCTAACTCACTATAATTCTCCTGTCGCTCACTGTACTACAGGATACAGGAGCGGCCTCAATTGAGGCGCAACGCCTGCCCAGCCGGTCACGGTTGTAGTAAGCCAAATAATGGAATGGATTGATTTGGAGCAGTTTCAGTGCAACTCCCACGAAGATAAACGCTAATTTACTGCCATGTATGGTTGGTGTGGCTATCGTATTATGGGTGAAATGCCCCGTATGCTCAAAAAATAGCTTGCCCGGAAATTTGTTCTGTAGACGTTTTGTGATAAGGGATTTATTATCGATTCTTGATGTAGGATCGGGAAATACAGCAGGATTTTGGCAGAATAGCGCGTCACTTTGCACGAAAAGGAGTCTGAGCTGTGTTAGGTAAAATCCACTTCCATTTGGTCAATCAAGGGCCTGCATTACTGCGTTTCCCATCGAAGGTTACTCCTTTCGTCTTACAGCGTCAGGTGCTGGAACCGTTTCTTGGCTGGCAATTTCGAGCAGCATTGGCTGAAGGGGAGCTGGCGTTTTTAACTTCCCGTTGGTTGAAGGTGGAAATACGGGATCTCGGCTTACACGGGTTCATCAGTGTGCAGGATAATCGTTTGGTCGTCAGGCAGCATGCGAGTGAAGACGTCAGTTTTAGTGGTAATGCAAATGATTTCATTCTTATTGCTGCCCGCAGGGAAGATCCTGATACACTGTTTTTTCAGCGTCGTTTACGGATTGAAGGAAACTCAGAATTGGGACTGCATGTAAAAAATTTAATGGATTCCATTGGATTGGAATCTATGCCATCCATTCTTCGCTTTGGTTTATTGCGTCTGGCTGAATTTATCAAAGCGGGACAGAAAGAGGGCGTTGATCAGAACGATCGCGCGTTATCGTCATGTTAATCAGGGTCGAAATTCCGGTCGATGCTATGGGGATTGATCGTTTATTACGTCAGTCTTTTGAGACATCGGCAGAAGCTGAGTTAGTGAGTCAATTAAGAGAAGATGGCTTGTTGACACTGGGCATTGTTGCGACTGACGATGAAGGCCATGTGATTGGCTATGTCGGTTTCACACCTGTTGATATCAATGGGGCAGATCATCAATGGGTGGGTTTGGCATCATTGGCGGTGGAGGAGGAGCACCGTCATCATGGGCTCAGTGAAAAATTGGTGTACGAAGGGCTGGATAGCCTGAATGAGTTTGGATATAGCGCGGTTGTGGCCCTGGGAGATCTTGAATATTACGGCCGTTTTGGTTTTAAACTTGCCAATGAATATCAATTATCTTGCGAATGGCCTGATTGCGAGGATTATTTCCTGATCTACATGTTGGCTGATATTTCACTGAGTGATTGCCATGGTCAGGTTACTTATCCTGCCCACTTTGATAATCTATGGTCTCTGCCAAAATAAGGCTCTCTGATTGAGTAAAAAACTTCTCAGATAAGCCGTTTTCTATCAAATAAGTCGTTATACAGGGAGGCTGGTTCAGAATCAGCCTCTCCTTTTGCTGTTTATTCAGCTTCTTCACACGATATTCAACTTTCAGCGCCATGCTGCGATCCCCGACCAAACTTTGATAAACCAATGTCAATGGTGCTTTCCCCTTGAGGGCCTTTGCGCCTTTTCCTGATGCGTGCTGCATAAAGCGACGGGATACATCTGTTGTGATCCCAGTATATAAGGTGCCATTTTGTGCCCTGATCAGGTAGAGATACCATTGAGATACTTTAATTTTCATTATTTAATTTTAATAATTCCGAAAGTTTAATTACAGCGTGAAATTAATGTGTCATTAAGCTTTAGACTGATTTTTTGGGTGCTTTTCTGATTTAACAATATGAATTTATTAATAATATATTCAAGCTGGCGTCTTTGGGTAGCCAAAGTTGTTCAAAATAATTGAAAAAATATAGCAATAATTGCTAATTATCATATTCGGAACAGGCGTATAACATGGTCTGCATCACGAGGGATAAACCCTATTGTATAAAGTGAGCAGAGGAGCAAAATATGAAAAATGTAAAAAATATCGTCGCTGGTTTAGCATTATGTGCGGTTTCATTTGGTTCATTTGCAGCAACTGAAGTTCAAGTTGCTAAGGGAGATAAAATTGGTGTTGTCTCAGTTACTGGTGCCGCTACACTAGATAGCCTGACTGTAGAGTTGTCCAAAAAAGCTGACAAAGCTGGTGCAAAATATTTCCGTGTTGTTTCAGCAAATGGTCAGAATAAACTCAATGGCGTTGCTGAAATTTATAAATAATTTATAGTGTTCCATGCAGCCCACCTTGGTATATTGAGTCGAACATAGAACACGAAGCTGGATAAATTTCCAGTCGTGTTCTGTTCTGAACAGGCTAAAATAACAGTATGGAACCCTATGAGTTTAAATAAAGAAAATTTAATAATTAGTCAATATCTCGCCAAACAACATGTATTTACGCTTTGCACTTCTTCAATTCAAGATTTATGGTGTGCGAGCTGTTTCTATGTCTTCGATGCTGACAATATGGCATTTTGGTTTATGACTGAATCTGATACCCGGCATGGTCAAATCATGCAGCAAAATCCTGTCGTTGCAGGCACTGTTGCTGACCAAACCCGCAATATTGCCCACATTAAGGGTATCCAATTTCGTGGCGAAGTGATTTTGCTGACCGGTGAGGCTGAAACTGCGGCCAGGGCGCATTATTGCCGCCATTTTCCCATCGCCTTAACAGCTAAGACCCCTATCTGGCAACTTAACCTGAATGAAATCAAAATGGTGAATAACACGCTGGGTTTTGGCAAAAAATTGCACTGGCAACGTTAATGCTGCCGTAACTATTATCGTAACGTAATATCATCGTAACGTAATATCATCGTAAAGTAATATCATCGTAAATAGTGGATAACTTGATTACGGCTGCCCCGCCAAATTAATGTGGGATCATATAACTCTTGTTCAAATTTCCCATCAACCAATACGTGGATGCGGCTGATAATTTCTTGCTGAATCTCATTTAATTCATTGAGAACATAGCCTGTCCATAGCCAGATATCCTTATCTGGGCATTCTTCTCTTACACGCTTAACCAATTGTAAGATGGCAGGTAAATTATGGGGGTGCAGGGGATCGCCACCGGATAATGATAAACCTTGTCGTTGAATACGATGATCTTTTAAATCAGCGATGATTTGATTTTCCATTTCCAGTGTAAAAGGCAGGCCAGAATCAACCCGCCAGGTACTTTGGTTATAGCAGCCACGACATTGATGCAGACAACCTGACACAAACAGCGTGCAACGGGTTCCGGGGCCATTGACCACATCAACTGGATAATATTGATGATAATTCATGTTATTAACCCATTTGGCCATGACTAAGGTGTTTCACGCGGCGTTTCACTTCTTCCTGTTTTCCGGCATTGAATGGCCGTGCATCCGGGCTGCCAAGATAGCCGCAAACACGGCGAATGACAGAAACATGGGCCGGGTCATGATTGCCGCATTGAGGACAAGTGAATCCTTTGCTGGTACAGGCAAATTCTCCCGTAAAACCACATTGGTAGCACTCATCAATGGGGGTATTGGTGCCATAGTAAGGAACACGTGAATAGCTATAATCCCAAACATCTTCCAATGCCTTCAAATTATGTTGTAGGTTGGGATATTCACCGTAGCAGATAAAACCCCCATTCGTTAACGGTGGATAAGGGGCTTCAAAATCAAGCTTATCGTAGGGATTAACCTTTTTTTCCACATCCAGATGGAAGCTGTTGGTGTAATAACCTTTATCGGTGACACCGTGAATGACACCAAACTCGGCAGAATCCAAGCGGCAGAAACGGTCACATAAATTCTCGCTTGGCGTACTGTACAAACTGAATCCATAGCCGGTCTCCAATTTCCATTGATCAACCGCCTGACGTAAATGCTTAACAATGGAAATGGCTTTCTGTTGGCGCTGTTCATTATCAAAAAGGTGAACGTGATTACCATATAACGCATTTATCGTTTCATGGATACCGATATAGCCCAACGAGACAGAGGCGCGGCCATGCCTAAAAATCTCAGCAATATTTTCATCGGCTTTCAGACGAACACCACAGGCACCTTCCATATAAAGGATTGGTGCAACCCGGGCCTTGGTATTTTCGAGGCGAGAGATGCGGGTCATCAGGGCTTTTTTCGCGAGCAACAAACGCTGATCCAAAATCTGCCGGAAGCGGGCTTCATCGCCTTTAGCCTCCAGCGCAATGCGGGGCAGATTCAGGCTGATTACTCCCAGATTATTGCGCCCTTCGTGGATTTGCTGACCATTTTCTTCATAAACACTGAGAAAACTACGACAACCCATTGGTGTTTTAAATGAACCGGTCACGTTGACAACTTGATCATAATTGAGAATATCGGGATACATCCGTTTGCTGGCACATTCCAGCGCCAATAATTTGATGTCATAGTGGGGATCACCAAACCGGTGGTTCAATCCATCACGAATGGCAAAAACCAGTTTGGGGAAAACGGCGGTCTTGCGATTTTTTCCCAAGCCAGCAATGCGGTTGCGCAAAATCGAAATTTGAATCAGGCGGGCTTCTTTTGATGTTCCCAATCCGAACCCAAAGGTAACAAAGGGAGTTTGTCCATTGGCGGTATGCAGCGTATTGACTTCATATTCCAGAGATTGGAAAGCGTCATAACACTCTTTTTCTGTGCGGGCTTCCGCATAAGCAGCTTGATCGGCAATCTTCCATTCTTTAGCAATTGCCAGATGCTTGTCATAGCTGGCTTTTACAAAAGGAGCGAGAACTTCATCAATGCGGTTAATAGTCGTCCCACCATAAATATGGCTGGCAACTTGCGCGATGATCTGAGCCGTGACCGCAGTGGCGGTAGAAATGGATTTAGGTGGTTCAATTTCCGCATTGCCCATCTTAAAACCGTTGGTCAGCATACCCTGTAAATCGATCAGCATACAGTTGAACATGGGGAAAAAGGGAGCGTAATCCAGATCATGGTAGTGAATTTCTCCCTTTTCATGCGCGACAACCACATCAGTAGGCAGCATATGCTGCTTAGCATACTGTCGGGCGACAATCCCGGCCAATAAATCGCGTTGAGTCGGGATCACTTTGCTGTCTTTATTGGCGTTTTCATTAAGCAGAGAAAAATCACTTTGCTCGATCAAACCACGGATTTCCTGATCTAATTGATCATGCCATTTATGGGAATTCACAATAAGGCTCCTCAATAGGTTATCCACAGGCGAAAATGACATGAATATTCGCTTTTTGTTGGGTGTGGATAATTTTGTGCATAAATACTACATATAGTAAATTTTGTGTATTTAAACACAATATATAGATCATTTAAGCTAATATACAACCAACAAAGTTGATCTGAGACAAAGAAAGGGAGGGTTGTAATAGCAACCCTGATACTGGAGTGATCAGGGCTGAAAGAACGTCAAATTAACCGCGAACGGCGATGGCTTCGATTTCGATTTTCACATCTTTTGGCAGACGAGCCACTTCAACACATGAACGCGCAGGGAATGGCGCATTATGTTCAGCGAAGAATGCTTCGTAAGTTGCGTTTACGGCTGCAAAGTCATTCAGATCTTTGACAAACACGGTGGTTTTCACGATATCAGCTACTTTCAGGCCAGATTTTTCGATAATCGCTTTAACGTTTTCCAAAGATTGACGTGCTTGAGCGGTAACTTCTTCAGGGATATCGCCGGTTTTTGGATCAACAGGGATCTGACCGGAAGTGATAACCATGCTGCCCAGATCAACACCCTGAACATAAGGGCCGATTGCCGCTGGTGCATTTTCGGTATGAATAGAACGTGACATTAGAAACTCCTGTTTAACGTCTGAAATAGGAAATGTTGCGGGACCGCCATTATAGTGATCCCCTGCCTTGTATCAATTGATGCAGGACATTCTATCCCACTCAAATGGGAGATAGATTGTTTAAAGCGATGCTTAATCGTTATTAATAACCGCTTGGCGATCAAACTCTTTTTCACAATATTTACAGCGCAATACGGCATCATCTTTCGCTGTCATCACATGAAAACTGCTGTTGACGGGCTCATTATGGCTGATGCAATTGCTGTTTGGGCAAATAAGAATACCATCAATTCGTTCTGGCAGATTGATCGGCATTTTTTTAACGACAACATAATTTTCAATATTGTTGATTGTCGCATGAGGTGCATACATAGCGAGCTGGTTTGCTTGCTGCTCCGTCAGGAAGGTGTTTTCAATTTTAATCAGATCCTTTTTACCCAGATGGTTGGAAGGCAGATTCAGGCCGATGGTAATACGTTGGTCGGTTTCGGTGAGCTTGAACAGCGACAATAATTTAAAGCCGACTTGAGCCGGAATATGATCGATAACCGTGCCACATTTAATGGCTTCTACTTGTAGTTGGTGATCTTGAGTCATGTTGTGTCATGAATACCTGTTCGGTATTCCTCCTCCAGATATTAGGGGATCAAGGGAACCTGCTTATTTTGTCACAGACGATTTGGCATTTCATCTGATTAACTCTTTAATTTAAAAGATGATTTAATTTATTGATTGAAATTCAATAAAATCGGCTGCCCTGCATTTTTGTTGTTAATATGTAAAAGAATTGTTGTTTAATAACCCTCAATCCAATAGATTTTAAATCGCAGTGCAGCCAACAAAGCGGCAACTTGGAAAGCAGAAGGTATCGACGTCAATAAATACATGATGTTACAGATAGATCAAATGAGAAATCTATCACGTTGAAGCCGAAGCCTTTTGATATCTTGACGGTCTCTGTACCCGGTAGCCACTGGAATACAACAGCGGGGGCAACACATGTTGTCATCGTATTATGGTGCCAAATACGTGAAGTGTGAGCGTGCCCGCTACCAATAAATTTAACCTTATATTTCTCGCAAAGCTTCAATAATTCTTTGCCATTATTCAACATGCAGTTATCGACAATGGGGATTCCGACTGGAATAGCATGATGGTGCATGAATAAAGCAATATTATAGTGACTGTTTGCAATAATTTTTCGCTCTAATTCTATAAGAGTATCTTTAGAAATAAGACCATGATCTTCTCCTGCTACAACAGTATCAACTGAAATAAAATGCCAGATTCTATTATTATATTCATTGGAGTTGATAATGTATTTGCTTTTTTCTTCTGCGAGTGCGATATCAAAGTTATTCTTGAGATCATGGTTACCCAATATAGCAAGATAAGGTAAATTTAACGATTCCATTTTATTTAAGAAATATCTATAAGAATCGACTTCACCATCATTTGAAATATCACCGGAAACTATAATTAATTCTATTTCAATAATACTTTTTATTCTCAGTATTTCCTCACAAACAAAATCAAAATTATCATAAGGATTGACATCAAATATTTTCTGTTCTCTGCTTCGGGTTAAATGTATGTCTGTTAAATGAATGACTTTCATTTTTTATTACCTCTGAAAAGAAATGGATTGTATGATATATTCCAATCGTATATATCAGTTGACTCTAATTTTTTTATTTTATCTGCCAGGAATATGCCTATCGGCAGAAGGATAATGGACATGACTACCTTATAAGACCATGTTGTTGCAATGATTGTGATTAATTCATTGAAACTATATTTTGAAGAGAGGCTTATAGGATAAGCTGACAGTAGAAGGGCCGCTTGAGTAATCATTGACGCAATGATATACCTTATAAAAAAGAATCGGCCAAGAAATACTTTTTTTAAGTTAGATATAACGAATCCGTTTATAAAGTAAGAAATGGGTACGGAAGTCCATGTTCCTACCATCACTCGCCAAAACTCCCCAAATAATGACCTGAAATTCATTGAGATTTGATTGTTTTCCGGTTGAGAGTGTGATGCTGCAAAGATAATCATGACAAAGATGGATTGGCATAAAACGATTATCCAGACTGTTCTGACTCCTTGCCTGTATCCATATACTTCCGTCTGAATTGTGGATATTAAGAAATAAAAAGAGAATAAAATTCCACTAAATGTGATTTTAAATCCATTGAAATCTAAAGTTTTGTATACAAGAACATCACAAGTTATCATTATTGTGACAGATAAGGAAATGAATAAGGAATCATATTTGAATTTTGGGTGAGTAGGATAAGAGTGAGTCACTTTATTACCTTTAATTTTGTGGGCTTAGATGATTTTATTTTTTCTGCTTTTGATATCTCATCGGAAATTTTTCTTCCATCTTTTAATCCAGACATATAAGCGATCCTTACAAGGCTCGTTGGATCTAAATTCTCAACGATATTCTGATCTATCAGTAATTCCTTTCCATTTATTCTTCTACGAGAGTAGGCATTTTGTATTGTGAATGATAAATCTCTTCTTTCTTCTACTATTTCAAATTTTTGTTTTTTCCTCATATCATATTCTTCAAATTGTGTTATAAATATGATATCAACGGGATTTATATTATATAATAAATCACCTTTGAAAATATCTTCTGCTGTTGCTTTTATACATGTATGTGTACCTAATTCTTTCAGTATGTAAAATCCATGTTCTTTTACTGGTTCGAACCGCTGTAAGCTGTATATATAACGAGGTTTGAATGTTTTTTTGAAAAAATCAATTAATTTTCCCATTATAACTTTCCTATTTTAATTTTCTAATTGATTTAATCACAACACCAATAATTGTATAATTCTGAGTCAATACTGTTTTACGTTCATTTTCAATGCCTAATATTGAAAAATAGATACCACTTTCTCCGACAAAAACTTGTCTGAAACAAATAGGGACATCTTTGATTTTTACAAGTACGACATCACTGTCACAAAAGCTTTCAGCTTTAGAAACTATTGCAATAGTGTTGCTATCGAAGTACGGAGATAAAAGGTTATTGGAAAATTCGACTGCAAACAGAGATTCTTTGTCTTCATCTTGCACACTGAGTTTATATAGATTTGTATTGACTATCTTACCTGATACATAACCGTCTAATTCATCATAGCGAACGAGAGGAACGGCTGAAATAGTTTCTTCGTTTTCCGTTGACTCAGATAATTTATTATCTGTAATTTCACCAATGTTTACACCAAATACATCCGCAATAGAGGAAATCGTAGCAATAGTCGGATTACCAACACCTCGCTTGAGGCTATTGATAGTCGCAATTCCTAAACCTGTCAATTTACTGAGGACTTGTGAATCTATATTGTTTTTTTTCATTAAAAAAGCAATATTTTGTGCGATGTTGGAGAGTAGAGTATCAGCTTCGCTTGCTTTTTTATTGTTCGATTCTTGCATTATATCATCTCTTTGATAATATATTATCGTGCGTTGATATTCATAACCTAATCTTATCTATTAGGGTTTGGTAATACAAGTGCTCAGCATCAGGGAAATTGAGAGTTTGTGTTGGAGACTCAAGGAAGGGATATGAAAAAAAGGAGTCATATCTGTATCGTGAGAAGCGTGGATTTTGTGTCAAAATAGCGTTCCTGCTCGTTATGTTCAACATTAACTTGCTGAACATAACGGGTAATCGATATTAACACTCATCATACTCAGTTAAAATAATTCTTTATTAAAATAATAACACCAATCTTTATTAAATAAGATTGATTAATTTTATATTAATATTTTCTTATGCTGAAATTCTCCATGAGAATGAAAAAGATTTATTTATACCAGTATGGTAATTTTACAGTTTTCCTCAACCCTGATAGTGTATATTCGATCTCCATCATATTGTTATTCATGACCGTGAATAAATATCGTGAAGAACGCTATCTACGTGCTATGTCAAATCCCACTTTTGACTTTGATAAAGTTGTTTTATGCAATTCATTAATCAACAAAATTTGCTGGACTGAACGGTAAAGACAGAAACGTCATCCATACAATAACTCGGTTTTTTCGTAATATCACCACGGAATAATTACCATAATGGGTGGATAGGAGTATGATTATAAAGAGGTAAATATGTGGCCAGTCTGTGTTGTTGACCGCGGCATAAAAAATAGAGATTTTTATGAAATTCAAATCAAAAATAAAACCTTATCACTCGGCTGCTGGTGGTTGGGGTTCTCTGGAGGCAACAACCCGCTTTGTCTTTGATAGTAAACAAGCACTAAAAAATATGGTTAACCTGATGCGCATGAACAAGCCCAGAGGCTTTGATTGTCCGGGATGCGCATGGGGAGATGATAATAAAAGTCTGTTTAGCTTTTGTGAAAATGGCGCGAAAGCAGTCACTTGGGAAGCAACTCGCCGGCATGTTGATCGGGCGTTTTTTGCGGCTCACAGTGTCAGCAAACTCTACCAGCAAAGTGATTATTTCCTTGAATATCAAGGGCGGGTTGTTGAGCCGATGAGCTATAACCCACAGACAGATCATTATGAACCGATTAGCTGGGAGGATGCTTTCGCCCTGATCGCCAGCCATATTAAGGCAATGGATGATCCTAATCAGCTTGAGTTGTATACCTCCGGACGCGCCAGTAATGAGGCTTCATGGCTTTATCAATTGTTTGGCCGTGTGTTGGGAACGAATAACTTCCCTGATTGCTCCAATATGTGCCATGAAGCCAGTGGCTATGGCATGTTGAAAAGTCTGGGGGTTGGGAAAGGGACTATTCGGCTGCAAGATTTTGATCACGCTGATGCCATCTTTATTTTTGGTCAAAATCCCGGTACAAACCACCCACGGATGCTGCATAGTTTACGGCACGCTGCTGAACGTGGTGCTCGTATTGTCACATTTAACACTTTGCGTGAGCGCGGATTGGAACGTTTCGCTGATCCACAAAAACCGCTTGAAGTGATCACGCCAATGGCGGGAGAAATCAGCCACCGTTATTACCAGCCTAAACTTGGTGGCGATATGTCCGCGGTGCGTGGGATGGTTAAAGCGCTTTTGGAAACGCATAACGCCCTGCTAGCGGAAGGTAAATCAGGTATCTTCGATCTGGAATTTATCTCAACTTACACCGAAGGTGTGGACACTTACTTACAAGAAGTTGCTGCGACTGAATGGTCATTTATTGAAAACCAATCAGGATTGACGGAAGCGCAACTACGCGAAGCGGCAACCATCTACCAGAATGCTGAACGTGTTATCTGCACTTGGGCAATGGGGATAACTCAACATAAACACTCTTTAGTTACCGTGCGTGAAATCGTTAACCTCCAGTTATTGTTTGGGCAGTTGGGTAAACCCGGTGCTGGGTTGTGTCCGGTGCGTGGTCACAGCAACGTACAAGGAAACCGGACAATGGGGATTAATGAACAACCTTCCAAGCCATTCTTGGATAGTATGGCAGCCCATTTTGGCTTTGAACCTCCTCGTGCCCACGGTCATAATGTGGTGGAAGCGCTGGGCGCTATGTTGCGGGATGAAGTCAAGGTTCTGATTGCGTTGGGTGGGAACCTCGCGGCGGCAGCGCCAGATAGCCCACGTACAGAAGAAGCCCTTAAGCACTGTGACCTGACCGTACACATCAGTACAAAATTAAACCGGAGTCATCTTGTTACCGGTAAACAAGGCGCTCTTATCCTGCCGACATTGGGCCGTACTGAACGAGATATTCAGGTGACAGGTCCGCAATTTGTGACGGTAGAAGACTCTTTCAGCATGGTTCATGCCTCGGAAGGCGTCAATAAACCATTATTTGATACCCAACGTTCTGAGACAGCGATTGTTGCCGGCATTGCTGATGCTACAGTAGGTAATACAGCGACAGTTAACTGGCTGGAATTGGCTGGGGATTACAATAAAATCCGTGATCATATTGCAGCGACCATTCCAGGGTTTGATGATTTTAATAAAAAATGTGAACATTCGGGTGGTTTCTATCTTGGTAATGCTGCCGCTGAATTACGTTTTGCCACACCGAGCAAAAAAGCGGAATTCAGCCATGTGCCGTTACCAAAAACGTTGTTCCCGCAAATTGATGGCGCTGACGTGCCTTTCACCTTGCAGACCCTGCGTTCTCATGACCAATACAATACGACTATTTATGGTCTGGATGACCGCTATCGTGGAGTTTATGGTCAGCGGGAAGTCCTGTTTATGAATCCGGAAGATATTGCTCAATCAGGATATCAGGCTGGTGATTTGGTTGATATTGAGACGGTATGGAATGATGGTATCAAGCGCAAAGTTTCTGGTTTTAAGTTGGTTCCTTACACCATTCCACGCGGAAACCTTGCCGCCTATTATCCAGAAACCAATCCATTGGTTCCAATGGAGAGTTTGGGTGATGGTACAGGTACGCCAACTTCAAAATCTGTGCCGGTGAAATTATCCCGCACTGAGCAAAACCAATCTGAACCTCAGCGCCTCGTATAAGGTGTATTGAAGGTTAAAAACCGCTAACAGTACGTCGATTCAGGCTCGGTTTTTGGAGATACGTTTTTTGGAAATAAAGACGATCTTCATTAAAAAAACCGAGCTGGATAAAGCGCGTTATAAATGAATTTTCTCAACGAGAGTTCAGGGTGTTCGGAATCGGCTTCACTGACGGCTTGTCTGCCATAGGCTAGCACCGAGTAACGTAATTTTTTTGGCAAACTCATTAGTCCATTCGTGTTATCTATTTTTTGCTCTATCCTGTTTATCTAATGCCGCCAAAATATGTTCAAGTTGATCATCAAAATCAGCGGGTTTCTTATCTTTGCGCAAAAACAGGGCAGGAAAGCGTTTATAGTCCGTGGCGGCAACCGCATCTTTCCCTTGCACCAGATATTTGACGATAAAAGCATGGGCTTCATCTTGCCGTAGTTTGGTGTTGAATCCCCATAAGGAGCCGTAAGAGAGACACATTTGGAAAGCACGACGCGCCAGCGTATTGTTATCATCCAGCGTATACAGTGCCAGCCCCATCAAATGGACGATTTTCATCGGATCAGTTTGATTAGAAATGCCCACTTGTGAATAACGGGCAGCATAAACCTTGCCTTTGTACCAGCTAAAAAACAGTTGGCGATTCCGGTCAATAAATAACGGAGCTTGCAGCTTCCAGAAAAAGCACCGATGTATCAGATAGATAGAAGAAGCCAATAAGAAACTGAGAAGTAGAAAATCGGTAATTAAAAATTTGGTACTGGCATAGTAATAGTTATAGCGATAATAGAGATATTTCCAGAGAGGGATGATTTTATCATTACCAATAAAACGGGCATTTTCTATATTATCAGGGATATCTTTACGCATATAAAAATCTTCTCCGTACTCTTCTCGAACAATTTGAACCCATTTTAAAATATTGGCTTCATCGTTTTTTCTCTCCTCAATAAAATTAGAGATATGGTGATGAAAAAACATTACCATACAAATCAGAAGAGGGAAAAATACGATGACCCGGGCAAATCGTTGGGTATTGCGCAGAGCACATTGATTATCGTCAATACTATGTAGGGGAAGATAACTCTGTAATGCTTCGTAGCTTTTTTTCACCATTGGAGTAGATAGCAGGGGTTCCTGTTGGTCGATCAGTGGTGTTGGGGTTACATCGTGAAGGGTCGTGGTTATTCTTTGTGAATGGTTCATTTATCGAAGCTCCTCACCTTTAAATCCTATAATCGGTTTTTTATTCATTTCTTTGTTTGTCAGGTAACGTAATGGAACGATGGTATCTTCATATGGAATATAGTGCCAAAATATTTCCGTTGTTTCTTTATAGGGATAAGAGGCTTTATCTTCAATGTTTATGGTTAGTTCCAGGTTACCGTTTTTGTATTCAGCTTGAGCTGTTTTCAATGCTTCACGAAATTTCTCTGTAAATTCTTCATCGTAGATATAGAGCCTTCCATCAATCTCTTCAGCTCGATATTTCAACCCCTTATAACACTCTTTTTCTTTCCTTGATGATTCCATATGTCGTTCGATAGAATCTACAGGTGCCCACCTGCCTGCGGCCCAAGTATTGGCGGGTTCTTTAGGCAGTGGTTTATAAAAAGCATACTGGAGATCAGCGCTTCCTGCCTGAAAAGCGGGTAATGTAAAAATATAATCAGTACTGAATCTTTTGTATTCCTGTTTTGGTTTAATGGCTAAGCTAGGCATAAAGAACAGGTTGATGAATTCCTGACTTTCAATATTAAAAGCAGCTTTAGTTTCATCTGACATCTTCCTTGCTATTTTTAACTGATCTGAAAATAATGCTGGTCGTTTACTTGTCCCCCAAAAAGGATACATATCCCCATTTCCCCAAAAACAGTTACGGACCAGATTTTGCATATCTGATTGGTTATTCAATATCAGGCCTATGGTGCCGCCAATCACCAGCAACCAGCCAACGACAGTCAGCCCTGTTATCAATGCAGCGCCTAGTGCTGCTAACTCGACCCCCGTTGCTACCGTTACGGCTGCACCCACTGCTGAACTCGCACTTATGACACTAACAGTACCTAATGCCGCACTGCCTAATCCTATCGCATAGTTACTGTATGCCGCACCTTTATTGCTGATAGATGCTGCTTTTCGACCATCAATAAAGGAAACATAAGCACCGAAAATATTCACTAACCCAAGACCTGATTTTACCCATGTTTGTTTTAGTTTATTTTCCAGATACTTTGAAGCTTCTATGGATTTATTTAGCAGTGTTGGAGAAGCATTCGGTATAAATTTAGGAGCATGTTTAGTGACTTTGGATGTGATTAGTGTTAAATCGGCAGTTGCTGAAATAAGAGCTGTTGTAAATTTAACAATATCATAAGATTTACTGAGTTCATCCTGATCCAATGGGTTATTTTGGCTGAATTGGGACTGTATAACGACAGAGGTTGCCGTTTTGACATTAAGAAATAAGCTAAAACCCGGTGCTGTTTTTTGCAGTAAAATTGCTGTCTTGTGTGTACCGACTTTAAAAAAATCAAAAGAAGTATTAAAACCTTCTTTGATGGTTATTTTAGCAAGTTTGATGCCAATGCTGGCTTGAGTTGACGCCATTTTTACTTGGTCAGATACCACATGACCTGCTTTTATACTGGAATCTCCTGCTTTCCTGACGGCATGTTCAAGTTGTTGTTCGGCCTTACTGGGGACAGCAGTCTCCTGCAACTTTTTATAGAAAAGGGATTGTGAGTGATGTAATTTCCTGAATATTTCATGGTGTTTGGGCATTCTTGCCTTTTTATTACCTGAGTAATGTTTTTTATTGGTTATTTTTCCTAATCGTGTTTTGATGTATGCGAAATCGTCAGCAGTGATATGAGGCCCTGATCGGTAATCAATAACTGTACCAAAAGGCTCTAATAGAGCGGGTATAATCTTGTTGGCAATTAAACGAATGGCTGCATCACTTAAATGAGTCAAAGGGCCTTTTATTTTTAGGGCACCTGTTTCCATTATTGCTAACGCTTTACCGAGTATTCTGCCAAACATCTGAAAAAACTTTTCTGATACATATTGGATGGTTATATGAATCTTTATAGATTTCTCGTTCAACCAATTTTTAGATTTTTGAACGGATTTTTCAGGATCATTAATATAGTCTTTTGTATTACCATAAAGTTTTTTGGTATCAGTCCCAAGTTTGGAGGCAATCTCTCCGCTTTCACCATGTGTCAGTATTTTTACCATGCCGGTTGCGGCAATTTCCCAAGCGTTGGTGCTGTATTGAGGAGAGACTTTATCTGCTGCGCTCGTAATGGCGTTATTTTTCGCATGGCTCTGTTTATTGGGATCAGATAAGCCATCAGATAATGTTGTTACTGCATCGGGGGATGCGATGGATATATCCGAATTTTCAGCGGCGAGTGAAATTAGCTCTTCCAGCATTTTTTCGGATGTAATGGACATTTGCAATCCATTGAAAATATCATAAATAAGATCAACAAATATATGAATTTCCTGAATATCATTCTCTTCTAAAATATCTTTCTTGGTATATTTATGGACAGAGAAAAAATATCGAAAATAGTGATCTAAGCTGCCGGTTTGCCCAGTAACGCCAGAAGCACTGGCAAAGGCTTTAAATAAACTAATAAAATTATCCTGTCGTTTTTCAAACTCCAGATGCTGAGCTTTCATTGATCTCCAGTATTTTTTTATCGCATCTTTATTACGAACAGATCCAAAGGCACGCTTATTCAGTGGTTGGCTTCGATAACTTTCAGCAAGGCTCTCCATGTATAAGCCGATCGTCATAGGGTAAAGATCCTGCTCGGCGTTATATTGCTGAATCATATCCAGAATATTATGCGCTTCCAAAATCTCCTTCTGCCGCCCAACGGGATCATGCAGGATCACAATCCGTGATTTTTCCTGATAACAGAGCTTTTTTCGGATCTCAAGCGCGATATTGTCTGCATCCATTTCATAGGATAGCTGAGTGGTCAGTTCATCAATCCGGAGGGTGGCTAAATCCAGATCACCGAAATTCTTGGCATCAATTTTGGCTTTGGCAGCAGTAAACTGTTCCTTACGAGTTTTGTAGTCCTGAATTAATTGCGTGAAATTAGCTTCGTTGGCCTCAATGGCATGGGGTTGATTGTCATCATCAAGGTTAATGAACTGCATGGTTTTTTTGCGCAGCTCTAAATCACCGTTTATACGGGCAATCACATCGGGATGCCAGAGATGTTCACTGTAGGCAATGCTGATATTCGAAACATCTTTCGCGACAAATAAAAAAGGATATCCTTCGCCATTTAAACCTGGCTCCGGTACGATACCATCACGCGCATCTTTCATGTTTCGGTAGATGAATTTCCTAAAATTCTCGGTTTGCTGCTTCCCGTTTTGTTCATATTTAAAGATATGGAAATAGGCAGTTTTACTCGGCCGATGTTCCATACTGTCTTCTTCTCGAATGTAAATCCAACCCGGGCGCATTAAGCGGGCAGCATAGCCTTTACTCTCTTTCAGCGTTGTCGCAGACATTAACGTGTGAATATCAGGTGGCGCTTCGGGTTTCTCCAGCTCTTTTCCGAAAAAATTCACATAGGCATAACGGACAGGGTAAATAGGCTTAATATTCCCATCACACGGATATTTAGCATTTCCCATATCCAGTCTGGATACGGATTTGTTCGCATTTTCACTAATGTCTGTTATTGAAGAGGTCATGACTGGCTCCATGTTGTCGGGTTAAGGCATTCCTTGAGAAGTTTGTAGGCGCGGGCTTCCTGATTGGAGGGTTCAGATAGGACGGCCTCCAGTGCGTGATCCCAGAGCACTTCATTTTTAGCCGTGACAGAACGCGCCACAATATAATAAAGCCCCGTTAGCTCAAGGGTGAATCCGTTCAGGTAAGCGTAATTGGCTTGTTGGGTAATAAAAGGCAGCAACTGGTCTTCAGGGATTTGACACTGTTGTTGAACATGCTCTTTGATGAATGTTTTCACTTTATTGAAGTACTTTTGCTGCATGTACCGTTCAAAATTGAGGTTCATTCTGTCATTAATCGTGACAGTTTCGAGTTTGGATTCTCTGATGTTTGCTGTTACGCAGGCTTTCATCAGGCGATTTTCATGATTAAAACCGTAAATGACGCCGATATGCCGCATAAACGACTCAAGAGCGCCCCGGGACAGGCTTTTCAGGGTTAAATCCAATGTCAGTGGGTAGTAAAAGCGGAAAAATACCCATTCTTGGTTGTGTTCTTGCTGTAAGTAAGGAAATTTGCGCAGGTGGTTATACAGTTCATCGAATTGACTATCAGTATGGATAAAAATCCCGATATCCGGCGTATAGTGGGTGATGAATATCTGTCGCAGAAATTCCTTATCCTCATGACCTGTCAGTTCGACCAGATAAGGAGCGGCATCTTCGAGGGTAATTTGTGTTGTTCCTTTAAACAGGCAGCGGTAAGGCAATCCGGAAGCCATCAATGAAGGAACGATAAAGTGGCCAGCATGTTTATGATAAACCGCCGCATCAATCACCATATAGCAGCGGGAGTATTTCGTTGCGTTTTGGCTCTGCTGATAAAGCAGGGAATATAAATCATCACTGATCCAGTATCGGTTAAAGGGATTTTCGCCCGTAAAGGGTGGGCAAGGGTAGTGGATGATTTCCAAATCACCGGTATCAATAGGGAGTGGTTCGCTGATATCCTGCGGATTCAGTACGATAAGGGACTGCGCTTCGCTGACTTGTTCAAGATTCAGGATCAGATGTTTTTCCAAATGATGGCAGATATCCAGATATTGCAAAAAGGGCAAAATTTTCTCGTATTGGCCTTCGTCTGCCCGCAATGAGTGCAACATATGATCAGATAGTTGAACCAATGCTTGATGCTGGCTTTTAGCCTGAATTAAGGCTTGTGCACAGTAATGTCGGGGTTTTTGTTGTTCAGAACCATGGTAGCCATATGAAAATTCGGCTACCCAAATATGTTCATACTGTTGATGGTAATCCTTTTGCCTTTGCATGATTTAATATCGTCAATTTGTTTATCTTTAGCCGGAATATTTGGGAATTTGGCAGATTATTTCTATTTTTCATTCACTGTGTGGGTGAAAAATTGTCACTGAACAGAAATGATGAACATCCTTGTAAAATCTGGAGCGGGCTGAGAATAAACGAAAATATCAGATAGCGTATCCATTAATATGGCTCCATAAAGTACTCACCATTAAGATAACGTGACAAAGCACATGTCATCGAAACGCACAATAATAGCCTATTTTGATAACAGGCTAAAATAAGAAAAGCACTTTCAAATATACGTATATTTGAAAGTAATTATTGTAATTTTAATTGTTACATTTGTTATGTTTTATTTCAGAAAATTAGAATGAATTACAATAAAAAATAATAAGACGGAAAATTATTTATTGGGCAAGAGAAAACTCAATTTCTCTTTATCAACCTATTATGATCAAGGAGTAATTTCCTCAATCATAATATCAGTCACTATTTATTCTACTTAACGATCTATTTCATCATTTTTCGATAACAACTTCTTCATTCAAGACCAGCGATAACAATGCCTGACGGGCAAAAATACCATTACCCGCTTGCTGGAAGTAGTAAGCATATGGCGTTTTATCGACATCTACCGTGATTTCATCAATACGTGGCAGCGGATGCAGCACTTTCAGGTTTTCTTTTACATTCACTAAATCCGCAGCACGCAGGACAAACTGAGCCTTGATATTGGCATATTCTGAAGGATCAAGACGTTCTTTTTGGACGCGGGTCATATACAGAATATCCAGTTCAGGCAGGACATCTTCAAAGTTACTGTGGAGGCTGTAACTGACTTGCTTCTCTTCCAGCATATGCAGGATATAGCCTGGCATCGCAAGGGCATCTGGAGCGATGAAGCAAAAATGGTTGCCATTAAATTTTGCCAGAGCTTGTGTCAGCGAGTGAACGGTGCGGCCATATTTCAAATCACCCACCATGGCGATTTTGAGATTTTCCAATTTGTTCTGAGTCTCTTGAATGGTGAACAGGTCAAGCAACGTCTGGGTTGGATGCTGGTTGGCACCATCGCCAGCGTTAATGACAGGAATATGACCGGAAAACTCAGAAGCCAATCGTGCCGCACCTTCCTGTGGGTGGCGCATGACGATCGCGTCGGCATATTGGCTGATGATAGAAATAGTGTCAGCCAGCGTTTCTCCCTTTTTGCCCAATGAGGTATTGCTGCTGTCAGCAAAGCCCACCACGGAAGCACCGAGTCGCTGAATGGCGGTTTCAAAAGAGAGACGAGTGCGCGTTGAAGCTTCAAAGAAGCAGCTTGCGATCACCTTGTGTTTCAGTAACTCAGTCTGTGGATTGGCTTTCAATGCAGCCGCCGTTTGCAATACCAATTCCAGATCTGTGCGGCTCAGATCATTAATTGAAATGATATGCTTGCGATATAACGGGTTAGCCATGTTTACGTTCCTCTTTTATGACTTTTAGCCTTGGACTGGGCAGGCAAAAAAAAGCCCCTCAATTGAGGGGCTTTTTAAATGTTCGGTTGAGCAATGGGAAAAACAAAACGCCTACGCTGCCAGCAGACAGTGTTTCGTTAGCTTGATGTTTTGTAACGGCTTTTACAGCGCAATCTTTCATGTTTTCTCCCAGCAAATCGTCGCGCATTATACTCACGATAGCTTTCACCGCAAGGTTTGCAGGAAGAAATTTTTGTTTTCACTACTTGTTAAACTGAATGACCAGAATAATGATGTGATTATTCGCTTCTATCACCCAAACTTACTGCCATTCTGTTAAGGGCATTCATGAGAGAAATCGCGGCAGTCAGGTCAACAATCTCTTTTTCCGTAAAAACGGTATCAAGGCGTTTTTTAATTTGATCCAGCGTGCTTTGCCTGATATTTGTTGTCAGGGCTTCACACCATTCCAGAGCCAGTTTTTCTTTTGGGCTGTAGATACTGGAGTTGAACCAAGCAGGTAGTTTATCCAGTTTTACTTGTTCTATGCCATGATCCTTACGGATGGCTTCGGCATGAAGATGACAACAATAAGCACAACCGTTAATTTGAGATACCCGTGTTTCTACCAACAGAATCAGTTTTTGATCCAGTTCAGAGGCATGGATTTCTGCATAGCTTTTATAGAGTGGACTAATAATGCCGGGTGAAATTTTTGCGTAATCCATTTTTATCTCTTAATTTATTTTTGTTGAAAGGAAATTAACGATAACAAGGTAACAGGCAATTATTTAACTGCAAACACCGCAAAATCTTCAGCCAGATCGGTATTAGGGAATATTTCCCGACATTCCGCCAATAACCGAGGGCACTCCTCGATACCATAGCGCCCGCTGATATGTGTGGCGATGAAATGTTTTACTTTGGCATCTCGTGCCAGTGCTGCGGCTTGTTTGGTGGTGGAGTGTCCGCGCTCATTGGCTTTTGGAGCGAAGGCATCTTCCAGTGTGATTTCATGCACCATTACATCAACATTGGCGGCCAGTTTCAGGGCTTCCGGCGTGGGTTCGGTATCCCCGAAAATGGCCAGTGATTTGCCACGAATCGGTGTACCTAAATAATCTTTGCCACAAATTGTGCGCCCATCTTCTAGTGTTACCGTACCTCCTTGTTTTAATGTTTGCATCCACGGGCCACGGGGAATGCCATCCTGATTCAGTTTTTCGGCATTAAGTGCGCCGGGTTTATCGTGTTCCTCAATCCGGTAACCATAACATTCCACTCTGTGGTTCAGGGCATAAGCAGTAACCTTGAGTTCGCCATCATCAAACAGTTGTCCAGATTGAACTTCGATAATTTCCAGTGGGTAAGTCAGGAAAGAACTGCTCATCTGCAATGCAGTTTCCACAAACTGACGTAGGCCTGTTGGCCCATATAAAGTGAGGGGATCGGTGGAACCGCCCATCGAACGGCTGCACAGTAATCCGGGTAAACCGAAGATATGATCGCCATGCAGATGAGTGATAAAGATTTTCTCCAGTTTAGGTATCTTGATGGAGGAATGAAGGATCTGGTGTTGCGTTCCCTCACCACAATCAAACATCCATAGCGCGTTGCGGGTGCCCTGTAAATCCAGTATCAGGCTGGTAACATTGCGTTCTTTGGTGGGAATGCCGGCGCTGGTGCCTAAGAATTTCAGTTCCATATTATTGTTCTCCTAATGATGTTGAATACTTTGAATATTGAATACTGTCCCAATCCAGACCGAATCGGGCAAGATACTTACGTAATCTATCGGCATCATTGGGTTGTTTTTTATGTTGGCGGGAAACGGCGAATAGCTTGCGACCCGCTTCCGATAAGCTATTGGATTCACGGCAGACTTTAATCACCGTTTCCAACTGTTGGCGGTCAAACAGATCAATATCTGGCAGATGATTCGGTAACAGGGAAGATTGCTCTTCTCCACGCCAATTCTGTTTGAGCCGTATGATTTCTTCTTCGACTAAATAGTGGTTGATACGCCCATTTTCGGCAAATGTCGCCATCCGAGCGACGGAAGCACTGAGTTCACGAAAATTTCCCCGCCATTGCGCCTGTTCTGAACAGGCAAAACGCAGGTAAATTTGCCGCGCTTCTCTATCAAAGCGAACTTGTGTTTGTTGCATTTGTGCATAACGGGCAAGTTCATAATCGATGTTGGGCTCAATATCTTCTCGGCGTTGCGCCAAACCGGGCAGTTGATAAGTCCACATATTGATACGGGCGTATAAATCTTCGCGGAATTTTCCCAGAGCCACCCAATCACGCAGGTCGCGGTGTGTGCCTGCAATTAACTGAAAATCACTGTAGACTTCCTTATCCGAACCATAAGGCAGGAAGCTTTTTTCTTCGATGGCTTTCAGGAGCATCGCTTGTTCATCCAATCCCAATTCTGCCACTTCGTCAAGAAACAGAATGCCGCCATCGGCTTCACGCAGCAGCCCGGTGCGTGGTTGAATCGCGCCTGTAAATGCCCCTTTGACGTGACCAAATAACGTAGACATTGCATTATCGCCGCGTAAGGTCGCGCAGTTAACTTCCACAAATCGCCCGCTGATTAAATGGCGTGATTGCCGTAACTGATAAATCCGGTGTGCGAGAAAGGATTTACCTGCACCCGTTGGCCCGGTCAGCAGAAGGGGGGCGGTGGAGCGCAAGGCGACACGTTCAACCTGGTCGATCAGGCGGTTGAAATTGGCGTTGCGCGTAGCGATGCCTGATTTCAAGAATGCGACTTGTTCCTGTTGCTCACGAAGAAAACGGCTGGTCAGCGTGGTATAGCGACTGAGATCTAAATCGATAATCGTATAAACGCCTTCGGGATGGCCCTCGCGATCGTCATTTTTGGGGGAAGTCTGGAGTAACTGGGCGGGCAGATAACGGGCTTCAGTCAGCAGGAACCAGCAAATCTGGGCAACATGAGTGCCGGTTGTGATATGAACCAGATACTCTTCGTTTTCAATATCGAAAGGGTAACGAACGGAGAAGTCGAGCAAGGCGGTATAAACTTCTTCAAAATCCCATGGATCTTCGATTTGAATTTCGTTCAATACCACTTTTGTCTGCGGTGAAACGTGCTCAACATCCTCTTTAACTCTTTCTGCCAATACGTAATCATGGGCTTGGTAGAGCAATTCCAGTTTATCAATCGG
Organism: Xenorhabdus miraniensis; assembly: GCF_002632615.1. Next base: position 232,721 of record NZ_NITZ01000001.1, on the reverse strand, counting down.
TAACTCTGGTTGTTGGCACATCCCGATGGTAGGACGCCATTTTGTCCAGCGATTGGCTTTCTTGCCCCGCCTGTCTAATGTTGTACCCAAAATGCCAATGGCAACTCTGCGTTTCATTGTTTTCTCTTTTTGATTATCTGAATTTATAAACAACGATATAGAAAGATAAGAAATTTAAACTGTAAAAACAATCATCAAGAATGAATGAAAATAAAAACAATTATTTTTCAAATAGATAAAAAATATTTCTGCTTTTTTCAATGTTGGCACGCAATTGGCAATAACCAGAGAGTCAACACACTGAAATAGCATGGATTCAAAATCCAGCCGGTACATGGGTGATGGCATAACGTCATTACGCCACATGTATTCCGTCAGTGGAAAGGCAACTGATGAACAACATTAGGGTTATGTTGGGTTCGAATCCCAAGTTCGTAACATTAAATAAAGTCTTTTACTTTCCCAGTAAAACACACTGTAAAACAAAGCAATAAAAACGTGGCTGCCTGTTGAGGGCCACCATTTTGAAGACTCGGCAGATGCTGCTGGGTTAAGGGCAGGATACTGAGCTACCGCAGGTGAAGTACTGATGTATTCCCCCCTTGGCTTCGCGCTAATGCCCGGTTTTCAGAATGAATGGAATAGCAGAAGGAAAATAACAATGATGAAAAAAATCAAAATATTGCAGGGACAAATTGGTTTATTGGCAAAAGAGGGTGAATACCAAAAGGTTTTGACCGCAGGCGAGTATCGTTTCTATGACTGGTTTAACAAACTGGAATTAAAGGTTTTTTCACTGAATGGCGATGAAATCGAGACAAAATTGGCAGAACACTTACGCCAGTACCATGTCGATTGGGTTGAGCAGCACTGCGACGATATTCAGTTTGCAGAAGATGAAATAGGGCTGCTGTATGAACATGATTTATTAACGGAAATCATACCACCAGCCGCTCGTCGTTTGTATTGGAAAAATGATAGACAGCGCCGAATTGAAATACGTAAGGCCACAGAACAGAGGATATCTCCCGAGTTATTGGCCTTATTACAGCCTTCAAAAGTACGTAAACGCAGCGTCAAAGGATTAGATGGTACGTTGATCGTCCAGATTCCCGCGTGGCATATCGGCGTTTTGATCATTGACGGTATGGTGCAACAGTTATTGCAGCCCGGTTTGCAAGGTTACTGGTGTTTTGGACACCATGTCGAGGTTGAAATCATTGATACCCGTTCACAGGCGCTGGTTGAAGAAGATTTGGCTGAGCATTTGCGTCAGCACCATAGCGATTGGGTAGAGCAATATTGTGATGACATCCAGATTGCGGACGATGAAATGGGGTTGCTGTATGAGCATGATGTTTTAGTGGAAATTTTATCTCCTGCAACGCGCTGCTTATATTGGAAAAATGGTAACTCACGTCGCGTTGAGGTACATAAATCTTCAGAACTGGAGGTTTCGTCTGAATTGGTTTCTGTGTTGTCTTCTTCTGCATTGCGTCAGCGTCGTGTGAAAGGATGGGACAGTGTTTTGATCACCCAGATTCCGGCCTGGCATGTTGGGATCTTAAAAGTGGATGGTGTAGTGCAGGCGCTATTGCCGCCGGGTTTAAAAGGGTACTGGCGGATTGGATATGACGTCACGGTTGAGACAGTTGATATCCGTTTGCAAGCACTGGAAGTGAGCGGGCAAGAAATCTTAACGCGCGACAAAGTTAATTTGCGCATCAATTTATCGGCCAACTGGCGTTATCACGATGTATTGCTGGCTTACGAGAAACTAAGCGAGCCTGTGGCGTACCTGTATCGTGAGCTGCAATTCACTTTGAGGGAAATTGTGGGGACACGCTCTCTGGATGAGCTGTTGGAAAATAAGCAAGTCATTGATGAACTGGTAAACAAACAAATCCAGCAGGTGATACACGATTTTGGGCTGGAAGTGGCCTCTTTGGGAGTTAAGGACATTATTTTGCCCGGCGATATGAAAGCTATTTTGTCGCAGGTTGTTGAGGCAGAAAAATCGGCACAGGCTAACGTGATCCGTCGTCGGGAGGAAACGGCGGCGACACGTTCACTGTTAAATACCGCAAAAGTGATGGAAAACAACCCGATCGCTTTGCGTTTAAAAGAGTTAGAAACACTGGAAAGTATCGCGGAACGAATTAATCAAATTTCAGTATATGGCGGTTTAGATCAGGTTCTAAACGGATTGGTACAAATTAAAGGAGAACAAAAATGACAATAATTAAAGTGGAAACCAGTGAAATGAAAACCAACGATTATAACTTATTGGCGCAAGAGAATGGCTCGCCAGTGAAGATGTGGACGAACGGCGTACCGGTTGATCCTAAAGCCATTATCCAGTTGCAGAATACGGCCAAGATGCCTTTCGTTTTCAGGCACCTTGCGGTAATGCCGGATGTCCATGTCGGTAAAGGCTCTACGATTGGTAGTGTGATCCCGACACGTGGTGCGATTATTCCGGCTGCGGTTGGGGTGGATATCGGTTGTGGAATGATTGCGGTACGTACTTCGTTAGTGGCCTCTGATTTACCGGATAGCCTGTTGAATATCCGTCATGCCATTGAAGCCGCTGTACCGCATGGGCGTACCGTAAATCGCGGAAGTCGCGATAAAGGTTCTTGGAATAAAACGCCGGAGATTGTGGATCAACATTGGGGGACGTTGGCGGATGGATTTAAGCGTATTACCGACAAATACCCCAAGTTGTTGAATACCAATAACCATCATCATTTAGGAACGTTGGGAACCGGGAACCATTTTATCGAATTATGTCTTGATGAAGCGGATCGCGTTTGGGTGATGCTACATAGCGGTTCCCGTGGTGTTGGTAACGCTATCGGTAACTTATTTATCACGCTGGCGCAGAAAGATATGCAGCAGCATATCGCTAACCTGCCTGATCGCGATTTGGCGTATTTCGAGGAAAGAAGCCGCTATTTTGACGACTATATGGAAGCGGTCGGTTGGGCGCAGGATTATGCTCGCCAGAACCGGGAAGTGATGATGCACCGCGTGCTTGAAGCGTTGTCTCGCGAAATCCCGAAACCTTTTACAACACAGCAGGAAGCGGTGAATTGTCACCATAACTACGTACAACGTGAACTGCATTACGGTGAAGAGGTTTTGGTAACGCGTAAAGGGGCGGTATCTGCCCGTAAAGGTCAAATGGGAATTATTCCGGGTTCAATGGGCGCGAAAAGCTATATTGTCCGCGGCCTTGGAAACGAAGAGAGTTTCTGCTCATGTAGTCACGGAGCAGGCCGGGTAATGAGTCGTACCGAGGCGAAAAAACGCTTTACCGTAAGCGATCAACGGCGTGCAACGGCCCATGTGGAATGCCGTAAAGATAGCGATGTGATCGATGAAATTCCAATGGCGTACAAGGATATTGACGCGGTAATGGAGGCTCAATCATCGCTGGTAGAAATCGTGCATACCTTGCGTCAGGTAGTATGCGTAAAAGGATAAGTATCAAGAAGTAGGAAAAATGGAAGAAATGGAAAGGGAAATAAAAACAAGAATGGTTAGTCCTGCCATGCGTTCGCGCATCAGACAGGAACTGGCCGGAATAGAAAAAAATTATGGCGTGCGGATATTATACGCTTGTGAATCAGGCAGTCGCGGGTGGGGTTTTGCCTCACCTGATAGTGATTATGATGTGCGATTTATTTACGTTCATCCGGTAGATTGGTATCTCAAAGTGGAAGCGGGCCGGGATGTCATAGAATTGCCGATCAGTGACGAATTGGATATCAGTGGTTGGGAACTGCGTAAGGCTTTGAAATTGCTGAAACAAGCCAACCCCACTTTGATGGAATGGCTGGATTCTCCTCTTATTTACCAAGCTGACCCAGCGGCTACTAATGGGTTGAAAACGATGGTGCCGCATTTCTTTTCGGATATTAAAGCCCGCTATCACTATCTTTCGATGGCGAAGAAAAACTTTCGGGGTTATCTGCAAGGTGAAGAAGTTCGGTTAAAGAAATACTTTTATGTATTGCGTTCCTTACTTGCTATCCGTTGGATTGAAATGGGCAAGGGCATGCCACCGGTAGATTTTACAACGCTGGTGGCGGGAACGGTGGATGATCTGCAATTAAAAATGGAAATTGATGATCTGCTGCGAATTAAACGGGCAGCAAATGAGGCCGAATATGGCCCGCGTAAACCGAGAATTCACACTTTTATTGAATCGGAATTGGATGAAACTTTGATGCGCTGTGAGCTTAAAGATAAGCGTGAACGCGGCTATGCACTGCTGGATGATTATTTAAGGCGTTGGGTGATGAAACGTTAGCTTTATCATCATCAAACATTCATCATCAAACATAGGGAATTCAGACTAACAGGTAAAAACATGGATCGAGTCGATACTAAGATCAGTAAGTTTTTAAGTTACGTGTTGCGCCATCAACCGGAATCCATTGGTTTAGTATTGGATAGTGAAGGATGGGTGGATATCGGCACACTGATAAAATGTGCCGCTAAGCACGGTAAGCGATTGAACTATGCACTTATTGAGCAAGTTGTTGCGACTAATGATAAAAAACGGTTTGCCATTTCAGAAGATCAAAAGCGCATCAGAGCAGTACAGGGGCATTCGACTAAGCTGGTGGATATTGGCTATCAAGAAAAAATCCCGCCAGTGATTTTGTATCACGGTACTGCCACCCATTTTTTGGATTCGATTTTTAAACAAGGTCTAGTGGCGGGAACACGCCATTACGTGCATTTATCGGCAGATCAATCCACAGCGACTAAAGTGGGGCAGCGTCATGGCAAAGTTGTTATCTTGAAAATTGAAGCCCAGTTGATGTATGAACACGGTTTCAAGTTTCATCAGGCGGATAATGGCGTTTGGTTGATAAAATCCGTGCCTGTTGAATATATGCGTATTATTTAGCATGTTAAGTAAGCTGATTTTTACCCTGTTTTTACTTCGGAGATAAACATGGCAGTTATGGATTCCCTGCTTGCATTTACTGTTGCGGCGACATTACTCACATTGACCCCGGGTCTGGATACAGCACTTGTTTTGAGAACCGCAACAGCGGAAGGCGGTAAAAAAGCCTTCCAAGCGGCACTTGGCATTAATGCGGGCTGCTTCATTTGGGGAGCAATGGTGGCATTTGGTCTTGGCACATTGATTGCTGTATCAGAGTTGGCATTTAACATATTGAAATGGTGTGGTGCACTGTATTTATGCTGGTTGGGAATTCAAATGATTTGGCATCCCAAAAAGGATCTTGGGGAAGAGGCTTCTTCTTCGGTTAAAGGCCATAATTGGTTTATCAGAGGGATGTTGGGTAATGTCCTCAACCCGAAAATGGGCGTATTTTATGTTTCATTCCTGCCCCAATTTATCCCCCAAGGGCACTCAGCTATTTTATGGACTTTCAGTTTGGTCACGATCCATGTATTGCTTGGCACATTGTGGTCGCTGTCATTGATTTACGCCACACGCCCTCTTTCCCATCTATTACGTCGTGAAAATGTGATTAAGTGGATGAATCGCGCAACCGGCGGGCTATTTTTGTTTTTTGCGTTTAAATTAGTGTTGAGTAGTCGGCGATATTGATTGTTACAAATTATGTGTTTTTTCATTATTCTCTTTGGGTAAGATAAATATCTGCCCAAGAGATTTTGGGTTGCAATCAACAAATATGCTATAATAGATATAGAAACCAATTGGGGTGTTTTTATTTTTTATTGTAGTGAAAATTTATTGTAGTGAAGACATCTGCATTAATAAATATATTTATGCTATGAATTTTCATGATAAAAATAAAACATAGTGTTTTAATGATATTAAATAAATATAGCACATTATGAGTTATCCCAAATGTTTAATATTTATTATGATATTGATTTTTTAAGAATATGATAGTGTCTGAGCGTGAATGAACATTTCATGTAGGGTTTAACCAAAAAGCGTAACAAACCCCGTCCGTTGAGGCATACACATGGCATAAAAAGGGAGGTGGTCAAATGACTGTTTCTTTATTTTCTTTTGAAGCCTATTTTGTTGATGGGAATACCAAAGCGACAGATAAGCTTTATGCCAATGGAAATCATCAAGTTAGGGTAGCCATTCGTATTATAAAACAAGTGGATGGAGTAAATACGCCTTTAACTGATGAAGAGAAAGAGAGTGTGACAATGACTGCCCGCAGTACGGATCCGAATGTGCCTCTCTATCCAGATTGGTCATGTGATAAAATCAAAAATGAGTACGATGAAGGGCTTTTGGATGATAAGAAAAATATAGATAGCACAGTAAATTCAATTATGTTAGAGGATGAAGATAAAAAAGAAACTATTTATCGTTATTTGCGGACGAATACGAAAAATTATAAGAGTATGGAATTTATGGTTGTGGTAACTATAGATGGAAATAAATACACAACCAATATGCAGAAGTATTTAAATATTCTGACAGTCACTCCACATAAACCGTATAGAATCTATAGATCTGATCTTCGATTAAAATCTAATCTCATTGCAAATCATGAATTTGAAGAAGGGTATTACGTAAGGGTTTATATACTTTGTTGGATATTACCCTACTCATTAACAATAAAGAAGCAGGAACTAATAGGACATCAAGATACATGGTTGGGAATAACCGTTTATAAAAGGACATCCAATAACCAAATACAATCCGGTACTGTGTTAGAGATGGATATAATTAAGGAGGATTGCAGAATTGAAGATACGATGGCAGCAGCAGGTTTACCCTATGGTGACTGGCCTATACCAATCATAAGTGGTAACCAGTTTATCAGGGCTACTGTTGGATGTTGTGATAAATTTCACTATAAACGTGACGAAGATAATCTAGGAGGCCGTATCAATATCATTGATAATTTCGGGTGTCTTGCTAAATTTTCTGTGATGAGAAATATTGACAGCATGTTTTTACATCTTGAAGATGCTGATTAATATCTGCCTTTATATCTGATTCACTTGAATCCTGCATTATCAAGTGAATTGGATACATTTATATTCAAAAATTATTATCAAAAGTGCGTGCAATGATGCTCTCAATCAGGGGACGAAATTCAGTGCAGTGATCTCAATTCTCAGAAAATTATCAACACATCCCGTTATTTCTTAATGAGAGTCCTAATTATGACAAATAAATCCCTTCAGGTTCATTACAAAACATCCATAGTCACTGTACAAGACAATAACTGATCTGAACTATGAGAGGGGAATTGCAAGCTACAAGGCCATCCGATATTCAGGCAAAGAGCGGGATGTGACAGGGCTATATTATTATGGCTACCGTTATTATCAGTCGTGACTCTCTCGCTGGTTAAGTGCCGATCCTGTGGGAACAGGAGACGGCCTGAATCTGTTCAGGATGGTAAGAAATAATCTGCATAAGCTCATCCTGTGTTGCAGGGGGAGCTTCATGAAAAAATTTTGTGAAGAACTGATTGGGAGCGTAAGCTGATTGATAAATTGGCACTGACAGAACCGATCAAGATATAGAGCTAAAGCTATATATATGCTAATTTATGACTATCACAGTCATTTCTGTGAGATATTTTTATCACAAGTTGTTAAATTTGTAGTGTTACTTATAACTCATTGAAAATATTATATGTATAAGTAAAATAAGGATGTTAAATAATAAAAGAGAAACTATTTTCTCTAAAATGAAGAGAGCGCGATATGAAAATACTATCATTAGCATCATGTTACAAAAATCTAAAAATTGAAAAGATAAACTTTGATAGTTTAACTTTGTTAGTCGGTGCATCTGGAGTTGGTAAGACGCAAATATTATCAGCGCTGAATAAATTAACCCGTATTGCAAATGGAGAAGGTATTAGTGGTTTTAGTTGGGCGGTTGAATTTGAAATTAATGAAAATAAGTATATTTGGTCTGGAGAATTTGATCGGATCTATGATGATATAGATAATCTCTTCTCTTACAAAGAAGAAAGAGAAAAAGCATCTATTGTTAAAGAAAGTCTGATTATAGATAATAAGGAGGTGATTAAAAGAAATAGAGAGGGGATAATTTATAATGGTACTTCAATAGTTAAGTTATCTCAGAATGAAAGTGTGGTTAGCTTATTACGTGAAGAAGATGACATTGGAATTATTAGAGAAAACTTCAGAAAAATAGTAGCAATAGAAACGATTGATGATAGAATTAAATCTATTCCTTTACTTAAGGATATGGAAAATGTTAATGATGTTAAGGCTACAATAGTAAATAATATTTATTATAAGCTCTATTTATGTCAGAAGAAAAATCAAAAACTTTTTTGTTCTATAAAAAATAGATATGAAGAAATATTTCCACTGGTTGAAGATATTTTAATTGAAAAAGAAGATATTGTACCATCACATAATATTACTCTAATTAAATTGAAAATTAAAGAAAAAGGCATTGAAGAATGGATTTCTCAACACGAAATGTCATCTGGAATGCTAAAGGCGTTAATACAAATAGCTTATATCTATTTAAGCCCAGAAGGTACCGTATTTCTTATTGATGAGTTTGAGAATGGTTTTGGTGTGAACTGTATCAATGATATTACTGATATTCTTATGGAAACAGGGAAGGGTTTACAATTTATCCTGACAAGTCATCATCCTTATATTATCAATAATATTCCTCTGGAAAATTGGAAAATTATATCAAGAAATGCCGCAATGATATCATCAAATAATGCGGAGGATTTTAATTTACATGAGTCTAATCATGAGGCATTTACTAAATTGATTAACCTTGATATATATTTAGAAGGAACAAGAAGATGAATATTTATATTTTAGTGGAGGGTAAGCAAACGGAGCGAAAGGTTTACCCCGCTTGGTTAGAACATTTAGCTCCTTCAATAAGGAGAATTGAAAGTCTATCCCAATTAAAGGATAACAACTATTATTTGATTAGTGGGCAAGGGTATCCCCATATGTTAGATAATATGTTGAAAAATAGCTTGTTAGATATAAATCAATATAAAAAATTCGATGCTTTCTGGGTTGTACTGGATTCTGATTTTTGTGACTTAGAGGAAAGGAAGAAATTTATCCTTGATAGAATAAAAGAAACAAGTATTGATATAGGAGCTTGTTCTGTTGAAATAATTTTTCAAAATCCATGTATAGAAACATGGGCCCTTGGGAATAAGAGTATGATTTCCCATAATCAATTACATGCGGAGTTCTCCGATTATTTTTACCATTTTAATGTAAAAGATAATGATCCTGAATTGATGAGAAAACCGGATGATTTCTCATTTAGTGATTCTGCTTATCATGGAGACTATCTTAAAGCTATGTTATCTGTTCGTGGCATCAGATATACAAAGAAAAATCCTCAAGGAGTAATAGAAAAATATTATTTGGATGAATTGATTGAGAGGGCTCAGGATGGCAATGGGCATTTGAAAAGTTTTTTCCACTTTTATCAGCTCGCGTCATCGTTATAATAAATTATTATAAGAAACGAGAAAGCGGTGCTCAATTACACCGCATAAGCCCCAATTACCCATTCAGCTTTTCCACCAACGTCGCCACCATCACCGCCTTAATGGTGTGCATCCGGTTTTCAGCCTGATCAAACACAATACTGTGTTTTGACTCAAAGACTTCGTTGGTCACTTCCAGGCCGCCATATAAACCAAATTCTTCCGCCAGTTGTTTACCAAGCGCCGTCTCTTCATCGTGAAAGGCCGGAAGGCAGTGCAGAAATTTTACTTCTGGGTTCCCCGTCATTTTCACAACGTCCATATTGACCTGATAAGGCTTTAATAATGCAATGCGCTCCCGCCAGACTGACTTTGGCTCACCCATTGAGACCCAAACATCGGTATACAGAAAATCAGCTTCTTTTACGCCTTGTGTAATATCTTCTGTTAGAGTGATCTGACCACCAGTTTTCTCTGCGTGTTTTTGGCATTCTGCAACCAAATTGGCATCAGGCCAGCAGGCTTTGGGCGCGACTAAGCGGAGATCCATCCCCGTCAATGCCGCAGCTTCCAGCATGGTGTTACCCATGTTATTGCGGGCATCACCCAAATAAGCAAATTTGATTGCAGATAGCGGTTTTTGGCTGTGCTCCTGCATGGTCATTAAATCCGCCAGCAGTTGGGTCGGGTGGAATTCATCCGTTAGGCCATTCCAAACCGGAACACCTGCGTATTGCGCTAACGTTTCGACAATGTGCTGACCGTAACCACGGTATTGGATGCCGTCATACAGGCGCCCAAGCACTCGTGCGGTGTCCCTGATGGATTCTTTGTGCCCGATCTGGCTGCCATTTGAGCCTAAATAGGTAACATTGGCACCTTGATCATAGGCTGCGACTTCAAATGCACAGCGTGTACGGGTGGAGTCTTTTTCAAAAATAAGAGCAATGTTTTTTCCCTTGAGTAAAGGCGATTCCACTCCTGATTTTTTATTCGTTTTTAATTCATGAGCCAATGTTAAAAGAGTATTAACTTCTGTAGGGGTAATATCAAGAATTCTTAGGAACGAGCGTTGAAAAAATGGGTTCATTCTGCATTGTCTCCATCAGTGCAATATTGAATTTATATTCACTATAGCTCGATAAAAAATCCGATTGCAAGTTTCGTTTTTTGTGCTTGCGAGAGCGACAGTATTAAGACTGGTTATGGATCAGTCGATAGCGGTTTGTACTTCTCCCGGAACAAAATTGGATAGATATATCCTTTGTAAAGAAAAGATGGGAGAATGCAAAACATGACAGCCAACTGACGGAGGGGATTGGCATGGCAGACCCACATGCTTTAGAAGAACAGCGTGAAGAGACTCGTTTGATCATCGAAGAATTATTGGAAGATGGCAGTGATCCTGAAGCGCTTTATATTATTGAACACCACTTTTCGGCAGAAAACTTCGATCAACTGGAGAAGGCCGCTCTGGAAGCATTTAAGCTAGGTTATGAAGTTACCGATGCAGAAGAGCTGGAAACAGAAGATCGTGTGATTTTGATGTGTTGCGATGTGATCAGCGAAAGTCGTCTGGAAGCCGAACTGATCGATGCACAGGTGGAGCAACTGATGGATCTGGCTGAAAAGATAGGTGTAAATTACGATGGTTGGGGAACGTACTTTGAAGATCCCAACGCGCCGGATGATGAAGATGACGAAGGTGATCTCTTTCCCCCAGAGGAAGATGAACCCAGACTGCATTAAGATCTTTTGAAGATAGCGTGACCGCCGAATGCCCCACTTGCTTAGTGGGGCTGATTTCTTGGGGGATAATCGTCATAGTGCCTTGAGCATCCTGACTTCACAGTCGCTGTGGCCTGTATTGCCAAGTGGCTCATCAAGATAGCTGAAACCCAGTTTTTCATATAAAGCAATGGCCGCTTTTAAATTCTCCGTCGTTTCCAGATAACAGCGTTTAAAACCTTGCTCTGTACCGAATTCGAGTGATTGCTTCACGATTTGCTTAGCAACTCCTTTTCCCCGTAGTACCGATGAAAGGTACATTTTTTGTAATTCGCAGGTATCACTGTCACCTCCGGCCAGCGGAGCAACACCGCCGCCGCCAACAACTTCGCCATCCATTTCAACAACCCAGTAAGCGCTGCGCGGCTGATTGTAAACTTCATACAGTGTATCCAGAATCGGATCAGCAACGGCAAAACCTTTGTCTGCGGTTAAGCCATGTTCGGCGGATACCTCACGGATAACAGCGGCAATGCCTGTGTTGTCTTGTTGGGTGATGGGGCGAATAACGTAGTTGTGTGCGTTTTTTGTTGTCATTTTTTTATCTTTCTATTTTTATTGATAGGGAGGTAAATAATACATTATGAAATATATTAGTCTAGTTAATAATTAACCAAGTAACTTGCTTAAATACCAAATTTTCTTTTCACACCAATTGGCTTGGTTTTATAAATTCGTTGTTAATATTGATCTATTTGCTGGGTAATGACGAATAATGACGAAGAGCCATAATGATAATTAAATTATAATAATGTGAAATTTTTATCTGATTTTAACTTTATTAAACTTTTCACTAGAATTGGCGCAAAACTCCTAAAAGAAGAGGATAAAAAGTTAATTAAACAAAATATAAACAAACGATAAACAATATAAATAATAAATAACGGAGAGTGAATGGAAATTGTTAGCATGGCTCAAATAACTGAGGTTATTTATTTGTTGTCTTCGTAAAATAATTTTTAAGGAATTAACATATGAACAAAAAAAAATTGTTAATCGTAACATCACTCTTCTCAACAATATTCGCGATATCTATTCCTTATGCACAAAGCTCTCCAACCTCATTGTCATTTCAGGATAACGTGATCCTTTTAACTAGTGGAGCCAATGGAGCCAATGGAGCCAATGGAGCCAATGGAGCCAATGGAGCCAATGGAGCTAATGGAACCAATGGGCGGTTTTTTGGTGGTAAAGGCGGTAAAGGTGGAGAAGGCGGTAAAGGCGGAGAAGGGGGTAAAGGCGGAGAAGGGGGTAAAGGCGGAGAAGGGGGTAAAGGCGGAGAAGGTGGCAAAGGTGGAGAAGGTGGCAAAGGTGGAGAAGGCGGCAAGATAATATAAATCAAAAGTATTAATCACATCGAAAATGGTGAATTTCAACCTAAGCCTGAGCATGTCCGCCGCCATGCTATACCTGATGTTAAATCTATTCGTGAGAGTTTTGACATGAAACGATCAGAGTTTGCGGTTCTTCCACAAGCCCTCATCCGATTTAACCTCAATTTGCTCTGAATAATGCAGTTGAAAATAACGTTCCAGAAATTCGATTGTCACTCTGACACGAGCAGACATGGCTAAACGTGTGACATAAACCGCCCAGATATTTGCTGATTGATAATATTCAGGCAGGATATGGACTAATGCCCCTGATTTGATGCTTTCTCTGACATCCCAATAAGAACGTAAAGTAATGCCATGACCATCAAGGCACCACTGATGAATAATTTCACCATGATTGGATGACATAGACCCGGTGACTTTCACTGATTGAGAACCCGTACTGTTTTGCAATTGCCAAATTCCGAAGGGGTGATCTCTCTCCTTGATCACCAGACAGGAGTGAGAAGGGAGGTCATTCAGTGATTTTGGCATCGGGTTACGCGCGAGATAAGCCGGTGATGCACAAAGAATTCGGTGGTTAGACGCAAGCTTGCGCGCGATAAAATTATTATCAATATCATCACCAACCCGGATATCCAAATCAATGCCTTCAGTGACTAAATCGATAATGCGATCTTCTACATCAAATCGCAGTTCTAGTTGTGGATAGGCATGAATAAGTGCTGATAAAGCAGGCGCAACAAATTGCCGCCCAAAACCGAAGCTACTGACGATCCTGATTGTCCCTTGCGGTTCTTGCCGAAGTTCAGAAAGTTCATCAAGCATCTGGTGAACATCATTGAGAATACGTTGCGCCCATTCGTATATGCGTTCGCCGTCTTCCGTAATTGAGACGCGACGTGTTGTTCTGTGCAATAGGGTGACATTCAATATGTTTTCTAATATTGCAATGCGTTTACTGATAAAGGCCGGAGATGCCCCAATTTCTTCGGCTGCGGCGACAAAACTGGCCCTTTTGGCGACTAAAAGGAAAACACGCAGATCCTGTAAAATAGGTAAATTGTTCATAAAGCGTAAATTATGTTTCTACATTTTTCAGATTGAATGCAAATCAGTCAATTATAAGATAGCCGGAAAGTCAATTTAGTATCCTGATAAATGAGAGATATCTAATGAAAAAACTGTTTAAAATTGCTGCAATTCCGGGAGATGGCATTGGTCATGAGGTTCTTCCGGAAGGCATTCGAGTATTGCAGGCTGTCGCTGAAAAGTGGGATATCTGTTTATCGTTTGAGCATTTTGCATGGGCAAGCTGTGATTATTATCTTCAGCACGGCACAATGATGCCCGACGATTGGTTTAAGCAGCTTATGGGGTTTGACGCTATCTATTTTGGTGCTGTTGGTTGGCCTGAAACGGTGCCTGATCACATCTCGCTTTGGGGTTCACTGCTTAAATTTCGACGTGAATTTCAGCAATATGTCAATTTGCGTCCTGTACGCCTCTTACCGGGAGTGCCTTGCCCTCTGGCGAATAAAAAACCGGAAGATATCGATTTTTATGTGGTCAGAGAGAATACGGAAGGGGAATATTCTACGATTGGTGGTCGCCTTCATGAAGGCACAGAACATGAAGTGGTGATCCAAGAGTCGGTTTTTACCCGTCGTGGGGTTGACCGTATCTTGAAATATGCGTTTGAATTAGCGCAAAGCCGTCCCCGTAAGTTATTAACATCTGCTACTAAATCAAACGGATTAGCGATTAGCATGCCTTATTGGGACGAGCGGGTCGAAGAGATGGCAAAACAGTATCCCGGCGTAAAATGGGATAAGCAGCATATTGATATTCTTTGTGCCCGGTTTGTGTTAAATCCAGAGCGATTTGATGTCGTTGTTGCTTCCAATTTGTTTGGCGATATTCTTTCTGATTTAGGGCCTGCCTGTACCGGAACAATCGGGCTTTCACCTTCTGCGAATCTGAATCCGGAAAGGAATTTTCCTTCTTTATTTGAACCTGTTCATGGGTCAGCCCCCGATATTTATGGCAAAAATATTGCCAATCCAATCGCAATGATTTGGGCTGGCGCAATGATGTTACAGTTTTTGGGGAAAGACGCCTTAGATGAAGGCGATACGCGTTATCAGGATGCCCATGACGATATTTTATCTGCTATTGAAGCGGTGATAACAGAAGGGATCGTTACACCAGATATGAAAGGTAAAGCATCGACGCAACAGGTCGGGGAAGCTATTGTTAATCATTTAACTCATTAAAAAATAGTTTAATTATTCTTTTTTCCTTATAAAAACCACACTCTTTTTTAGGGTGTGGTTTTTTTATGACGATTCACTTGTGTTTATGTTGGCAGTCATGACTATTATTCTTCTGATTTTCAACGTATCTCACAATATATTATTTACGATGTGTGTTTTATCTATTTACTGTCCGGCTTATTGTTTAAATTGTGTATCAACAATATATTTTAGTTTTTAACCAAAAGAGGCAATAAGTGTCGTTCCCGCTTATTGAACGTTTTCCTTTTGTCGTGTCTATACCCGATAATCATAACAACGATAATAGGCATTTTGTCGCAATACCAAGTGAATTTTATATTCAATGGAACTCTATCCCTATGAATGATGGAGGATGCGCACAAAGTGACGAAACGGAGGTTTCATGTTCAGCAACACAAAAAAAGACATTTCCTTAATTGCAATAAGTCTTGCTTGTATTATTGTAATAGCGGTATCGCTTAGTTTATTTCCTGAAAAAACGAGTGTTATTGCTAACGCAATTTTTAATGGGCTGACGCGTTTACTTGGATCAATTATCCAAATATTAGTACTTGCTGCTTTAGTGTTTGTTTTGTATTTAGCGATAAGTAAATATGGCAATGTTCGATTAGGAGAAGGAAAGCCTGAATATAACACGGTGTCCTGGTTATTTATGTTTATTTGCGCAGGGCTTGGTTCATCGACCTTATACTGGGGGGTAATGGAATGGGCATATTACTATCAAACTCCCGGTTTGAATATTATGCCTCAAACCCCTAAAGCATTGGAGTACAGCATCAGTTTCTCTTTTTTCCATTGGGGAATCAGTGCCTGGGCAACTTATGCACTGGCTTCACTGATAATGGCTTATCATTTCCATGTCAGAAAAAATAAAGGGTTGAGCTTATCGGGGATTATTTCCGCTATAATCAATATTAACCCCCATGGTTTTTGGGGCCGCCTTATTGACATGATATTTTTAATTGCTACTGTCGGGGCGTTAACGATTTCTTTAGTTGTGACTGCGGCTACATTAAGTGGCGGACTTTCTTCACTAACAGGGATGCCTAATAACTTTATTGTTCAAGCTGTAATTACATTATTGGCTGCACTGATTTTTTGTTTAAGTTCTTATATTGGCATTGATAATGGTATGCGGCGTTTAAGCCAAATGGTGGGATGGGGGGCATTTGGTTTTGCTGTACTTGTCCTGATTGTGGGGCCAACGGAATTTATTATTAATAATATTATTAATACAATTGGCTTAACAACGCAGAATTTTTTGCAAATGAGTTTATTTACCGATCCAATGGGAGATGGTCAATTTACACGTAGTTGGACTGTATTTTATTGGTTATGGTGGATCTCTTATACTCCCGGTGTTGCCATGTTTGTGACCCGGGTTTCTCATGGGCGCAAAATTAAAGAAGTGATTTGGGCGTTGTTATTAGGCAGTACGTTTGGTTGCTGGTTCTTCTTTGGTGTGTTGGAAAGCTATGCAGTACATCAATTTATTACCGACGTTATTAATGTACCTGAAATATTGAATACGTTGGGGGGTGAAACGGCGGTTCACCAACTATTGAATGCCTTGCCATTAGGCCAATTTTTCCTTGCTGCTTATCTGTTTATCATGATTATTTTCTTGGCCTCGCATATGGATGCGGTTGCTTACACTATGGCGGCAACCAGCACGCGCAATTTAAGTGAAGGTCAGGATCCCAGCCGGAATTTACGCCTTTTCTGGTGCGTAGTGATTACGCTAATCCCACTTTCAATCCTCTTTACGCAAGCTTCTTTAGAGACAATGAAAACCACCGTAGTGCTTACTGCACTGCCTTTTTTAGTGATTCTTCTGATTAAGACATATGGTTTTATTCGCTGGATAAAACAAGATTATGCACACATTCCTGCGCATCTTATTGATAGCCCGAACCAGCAAGAACCCGTTATTGCATCAACCTCCATGATACCTATAGAGAAAAAAGCATCCTCGCCAGTCATGGCTTCATCAACAACGTCTATTTCATTAAATGATTAAACGCAATATGTGATCAATATATGTAAACAATATAAGTAAACAATACATGTAATTTAACGACACACCCTGACAGATTTCGAGAAGCAATTTGAAAAATGAAGGGGACAAAGAAAATTAAGGAATTGATATGAGCATTCAACACCAGGATTTCACTCTGCCCAAAAATTTTTGTGCAATCCCAACAGAAGCGTACACCATGCCAGCGCGTTTCTATACTTCTCAGAACGTGTTTGATTATGAGAAAGAGGCGATTTTTGCCAAGAGTTGGATCTGTGTTGCACACAGCAGTGAGCTTGCCAATCCTAATGATTATGTTACGCGTGAAATTATTGGCGAGAGCATTGTGATTGTTCGTGGGCGCGACAACGTATTGCGTGCATTCTTTAACGTTTGTCCTCACCGTGGGCACCAGTTATTAACAGGTGAAGGTAAGGCAAAAAATGTCATCACTTGTCCTTATCATGCCTGGACATTCAAGCTCGACGGAACCTTGGCACATGCCCGTAACTGCGAGAATGTGGCTAATTTCGATAAAGATTTAGTGCAATTAACCCCGGTAAAATTGGAAGAGTACGCCGGTTTTGTTTTTATTAATATGGACATGAATGCTGGCACAGTTGAGGAGCAATTACCGGGGTTAAGCGCTAAGGTATTGGAAGCTTGCCCGGAGGTTTATGAGCTAAAGCTGGCAGATCGTTTTATCACAGTCACTCCCGCGAACTGGAAAAGCATTGTTGATAACTATCTGGAATGTTATCACTGTGGCCCGGCTCATCCCGGTTTTTCAACCTCCGTTCAGGTTGATCGCTATTGGCATACCATGTATGAGAAATGGTCATTGCAATTTGGCTATGCGATTCCCTCTGATCAATCTTTCAAATTTGAAGGCGAATCTTCATTTCATGGCTTTTGGTTATGGCCTTGTACCATGTACAACGTGACGCCAATTAAAGGCATGATGACGGTGATATATGAATTCCCCATAGATGCAGAAACAACACTGCAACATTACGATATTTACTTTACTAATGAAGAATTGACTCAAGAACAGAAATCGTTGATTGAATGGTATCGCGACGTTTTTCGCCCTGAAGATTTGCGTTTGGTTGAAAGCGTGCAAAAAGGGCTTAAATCCCGTGGTTATCCTGGTCAGGGGCGCATCATGGCGGATAGCACCGGAAGTGGAGTTAGTGAGCACGGTATTGCTTATTTCCACAACCTTATTGCCCAAACTTACCATGAATAAAGTGGCGTTGGGTAAAGGCAGTCATGGCATGGGTTTAATCAGTGAGGTCATTAAGTGAATATCTTAGATAATCCTTTTTTTCGCCAGCAGGCTTATATCAGCGGGCAATGGTGTGATGCGGACAATAAAGAGACATTGGATGTCACCGATCCTGCAACAGGAAAAACCATAGGGAAAATACCTAATATGGCAGCGAGTGAAGCAAGAAAAGCCATTCAGGCTGCGCATGATGCCTTGCCGGAATGGCGGACATTAACGGGTCACCAGCGTGCCCGGTTATTACAAAATTGGTTTCGTTTAGTCAGTGAGAATAAAAAGCAGCTTGCAGAAATCATGACGTTAGAACAGGGAAAACCGCTGGCAGAAGCTGAAGGTGAAATCGTCTATGCCGCTTCTTTTATCGAGTGGTTCGCAGAACAGGGAAAGCGTACAAACGGGGAAATTATTCCTTCGCCAACGGTGGATAAGCGCCTGATGGTGATTAAACAAGGGATTGGCGTTTGCGCAGCTATTACGCCTTGGAATTTCCCTGCGGCAATGGTGACCCGCAAAGCTGCACCTGCCCTTGCGGCAGGTTGTACCATGGTCATAAAGCCCGCGAATGAGACGCCATTTACGGCATTGGCACTGGTGGCGTTAGCGATTCAGGCGGGTATTCCTGCGGGAGTGATCAATATTCTCACGGGGCATTCACGCATTATTGGTGAAACATTTACCACAGATGATCGTGTGCGCAAGCTGAGTTTTACGGGTTCAACGGAAGTAGGACGTTTATTAATGCGCCAATGCTCAGACAGTATCAAAAAAGTATCTTTGGAATTAGGCGGAAATGCGCCCTTTATTGTCTTTGATGATGCTGATGTTGAAAAAGCGGTAGAAGGTGCGATTGCCGCGAAATTTCGTAATGCAGGACAAACTTGTGTTTGTGTGAATCGTTTTTATATTCACCAGGCTATTTATCCGACATTCAGCCAGCGTTTTGTTGAAGAAGTGCAAAAACTTAAAGTCGGTAATGGTTTTGAGCAAGGAACACAAATAGGGCCACTGATTAACGCGAAATCGGCGGATAAAGTTCAATCTCTTTTAGATGATGCGTTAAATAAAGGGGCGGATTTATTATTTGGTGGTCAACGTCATGCTGTAGGTGACAATTTCTTTATGCCAACAGTACTCGGTAACGTTGCCGGAAATAGCCTGCTATTAGAAGAAGAAATATTTGGCCCTATTGCACCCTTGGTTATTTTTGATGATGAAGATAGCGTTATAGAATCTGCTAATAATACTATTTATGGGCTTGCTGCCTATTTTTATACTGAAAGTCCACAACGCATTTGGCGGGTTTCAGAGAAATTAGAATCTGGCATGGTAGGTATTAATACCGGCCTTATTTCTAATGAAGTTGCTCCCTTTGGCGGCGTAAAACAATCTGGTTTAGGGCGTGAGGGTTCGAGCCACGGTATTGAAGATTATTTGGAACTGAAATATCTCTGTCAGGGTTTTTAATGAATAATTGAGAATCACTTATGTCTACTTATCAGAAAATTGCTGTTATTGTCAGTGATATTGAAACTATTACGCCCACGATTAAACGATTTACGTTAATACCGGATGAAAACACACGGTTACCTTCTTTTACCAGCGGAAGTCATATCTTTGTGCAGATGCAGGATGGTGATAACCATTATAATAATGCTTATTCTCTGTTAAATTCCCCTTTTGATGAACAACGTTATCAAATTGCGGTTAAGCGAGAAGCGTATTCTCGTGGTGGCTCAGCATTTATACATGAAAAAGTCGCCATTGGAAATAAACTCATTGTTTCTGAGCCGAATAATTTATTTGCATTAGCGCCCGGGGCCAAAAAACACATATTGATAGCGGGTGGGATTGGGATAACGCCTTTTATGTCCCATTTGCATGAACTGGAACAACAAAATGCTGAGTATGAACTGCATTATTGCTACCGGAATGCCAGCGAACCTGCTTTTACACAAGAGTTAATGGCATCAAGGTCTAAGGATAAAGTCATTTGTCATATTTCATCCATGGGTTCTCGTCTTGAACTCGATACACTTATTTCTCAATTAGCAGAAGGAAGCCATGTTTATACATGCGGTTCACACTCATTACATGAGGGGGTAAGACAAGCGGCACAAAAGGTTGGTTTCCCTGATCAGCAATTGCATTTTGAACAATTTGCGATTGAAGATAAAACGGGTAATGCGTTTACAGTTGTTCTGGCTAAATCTGGCGTTGAATTGGAAGTGGATAGCGAATCAACTATCTTACAAATCATTGAAAGAAATAAGGCCGCATCGGTTGAAAGTTTATGCCGTGAAGGGGCATGCGGTACTTGTGAAACAATGATCTTAGAGGGTGAAGCAGACCACCGTGACCAATATCTTAGCGATGAGGAAAAAAAGAGTCAGACATCAATGCTGATTTGTTGTTCCCGAGCGAAAGGGAAACGGTTAGTGCTGGATTTGTAGTAAATATGGGACTACGGTCCCATATGCAGATTCTTTTGTTGTGTTATTTAGCCAGAATTCGGGTTATTGATAATTTATTTTTTTATTTCAATAAGGTACTGGTTACTGCCTGTTAGGGAAAAATTCAAGTTGTATGTATTTGTGGTAGAGAATCCAGCTTGTTTTACCATAGATTCAAACTCTGATTGATACCGTTCTTTACCTGATAAAAGGGTATCCATATATAAATCAAATGACTCTGCATTTTCATCATCCTGCTCTTTAATCATATCGATGACATATAGAACGGAATCTTCATTCATTGCTTTATGGCAAGTTTTGAGAATATCAATGGCCTGATTATCTGGCCAATTATGCAAAACATTTTTTATGCAGTAAGCATCATATCCTGATGGAATAGTGGAAAAGAAATCGCCATTGATGAAAGTGATCCCTTCTGATTCTTGTCTGGTAAAATCATACTGATCCATGACGTGACATTGGATATGTGGATAGTGCATTTTTATATTTTGTGCTAAAGAACCTTGTCCTCCCCCTATATCAATGATTGAAGAAATACCATTTAGGGGTATATGCTCAATAATATGTTCATTCATTATATCAGTTACTCTTGACATTAATTTATCAAAAGTAGTTTTTAGCGTTTTATTATGCTCATGACTGAAATAATCAAAAAGTTTCTCGTGATGGTTAAGTTCAAAAGCAGATTTGCTATTCATTTCACTTAAGGATGCACCGTATTTCGACCAAGCGCCCCAGCAGGTTGGACTTAATTCGAATTTGATATGTAATGTTTCAAGGCTGTTTGGATCACTTAGTGATGAACATTGCTCAGTAAGGTAAAATTTATCATCTTTTTTTGTTAACACCTTAAGCGATTGCATATAATTCAATAGCCGATGGAATCTATCTTGAGAAACTTGACATAGTTGAGCAAGTTGTTCCACCGTTTTGCCATCTTGGGTGCTTAAATAGAGTGGTGCTTTACTTTCCACAAAAGCAAACAGTGCATTAGATTTACGATAAGCAATGGTCATGTCAAATAGCATTATTTATTTTCCTTATCTTTTTTTCAGGGTAAATTATTTACTGATTAGGTGTTATTTTTTGATTATCCTTTTCTCCACGCATTAATGGGTTATCTATGAATTTCCTTTGTTAGTGTTTTTGGTTTTAGTGAGAATAAGCTGGATAATAAATTTTTATAGCGATTGGTTAAATGTTTTTAGTGTGTTTAAATATATTACTTGTTGTTAATAAAGAATTATACACTGACTAATACATCCATAACCATTATACTTATCGTATTTCAAATGATTGATAAATAATATCAGGTTGTTATTGTCGTGCATTCAATGCACGACATAATACAGACGTTCAGAAGGCTGAATGTTTAATTTATGACATTATATACGAACTCAGATAGATACATAAAACCGTAAAGCAATACTGGAGAGGAAATTTCAACTAAAATAAAAATAATAGAAACCAATAATGATGATAATAAGGTTTTTTTAAACTTTCTGCCTAAAATGAAAAAGTAATTAACTACCGAAAATATTACAAAAAAGGTAGAAAATTTAATGATCATTAATAAAATGAATATCATCCCTATTTCCTTTGTTGAAAAAGTTTCATTAATAATACAGGTAACTTAAATGAAATTCATGTTTTTTATTAAGGAAATGATCTTGGTTCCCGGAGTTTATTTTTCCAACAAACCTAATTAAATAGGATTAGGTTTTTGTCATAGAGGGAATGAATATCCAGAGGAGTAGAAGATTGAAATGTGAATAAGGCGGCCTTATAAAAATACCGCCATCTTATTAACCAAAGAAAAATTACTCAGAAATATCCACGCCAAAATATCTCTTGGAGATACGGGCATATGTGCCGTCGTCTTTCATCTTTTGCAGAGCTTTATTAACAGCCTCTGCCAATTCAGCATCTCCTTTACGCAGTAAAACGGCGGATTTGCTTGCGTCGGCTTGTTGGGCGACAATTTTTACCGGTGCATTAGGACGCTGTTTTTTAAAATCGAGGAATGACAGACGATCATTCAATGTGGCATCAGCACGTCCGGTGACGACCAAATCAATGGCTTGGTTAAAACCATCTGTACTGACTAAATTTGCGCCGTAAGAGGTTGCCAGTTGCCCGTAGTTACTGGTCAGTGATTGGGCGGAGCGTTTTCCTTTAATATCTGCGAAGGTTTTTATATCACCATTGTTATTACGGGTGATCAACACGACCTGAGAGGTTGTGTAAGGAATGGAGAAACTGTATTTCGCTGCTCGTTCTGGTGTAATACCGACTTGGTTGATAACGGCATCAAAACGTTTGGCATCCAACCCTGCGATCAAACCATCCCATTTAACTTCCATAAATTCAGGTTTCACATTCAAACGCAGGGCAATTTCCCGTGCGATGTCCACGTCAAAGCCAGTTAATTTGTTGCTGGCATCGTGATAGGTAAAAGGAGGGTAAGTGCCTTCCGTACCAATCTTAAAGACGCCAGAGGCTTTTATGGCATCAAAATCTTTGCCTGCATAGCCGGGGGCAGAAATAGCAAGGGCAGTCGCGCCCGCCAATAACAGACTCAAAATTTTTTTCATTGCGTTTCTCCGAATACATAATGTTGCTGATGTTAAACGTGACTGCTCGCTATATTTCCCAATCCGGTAAGGTTTCTGTCAGGGTTGAAATAAACTCGACAGTGCGCACCTTACTGGGGCGGGTGAAAATGGTTTTTGCCGGGCCAGATTCAATAATCTCGCCGGATTCCAGAAAGACCACATCATGGGCAAGATTGGCGGCCAGACGCAAATCGTGCGTTGCCATTAACATGGTGGTGCCTTCTCCCGCCAATTGTTTCAGAACCGAGACCACTTCTTTGGATAATTCAGGGTCAAGCGCTGAAGTTGGCTCATCACACAGTAGCACTTTGGGGGAAGGCGCCATTGCTCTGGCGATTGCCACGCGCTGTTGCTGGCCCCCCGATAGGGTGTTCGGCCAGACATCGGCCTTGTGGGACAGACCGACTTTTTTCAACAGCTCCATAGCCCGTTCTCTGGCGCGTTCGCGGGGCCATTTTTGTACCCAAATCAGCCCTTCCATAATATTTTCAATCACCGTCAGATGAGGGAAAAGCTGGAAGTTCTGGAATACCATGCCAGTTTGCAGGCTAAAACGCTGGATTTCACGGTGTGGCAGTTTTTCCTTACCGTTAAAGGCAATCTGCTCCTTGCCAATTTCCAGCTTACCGGCCTGTGGGATCTCCAACAGATTAATACAACGCAGCAAGGTACTTTTCCCACTACCGGAAGGGCCGATAAGCGCTGTCAGGCTGCCTTCTTTAATGGTCAGGCTAATATTTTTCAGCACCTTTTGCCCGTCGAAATTTTTCTCAATGTTGGTGAGCTGAATCATCTTTGGCTTCCTTATTATGGCTGCTGCTTTGTTGGGCGAATTTCTTTTCCAACCGGACTTGCAGTGCTGACAGCACTGAGCTTAAGAGTAGATAGAGAATGGCGGCTTCGGTGTACAAAATGAGCGGCTGATAGGTAACGGCAGCAATGCGCTGTGCCGCCAGAAACATTTCAGGCACGGTAATAACCGAAGCCAGAGAAGTATCTTTTACCAGTGAAATAAAGGTATTGGACAGGGGAGGAATGGAAACCCGTGCTGCTTGTGGCAAAACAATCCGACGCAGTGATTGCCACCAACTCATGCCAATAGAGTGAGAGGCTTCCCATTGCCCTTTAGGAACCGAAACCAATGCTGCGCGGATCACTTCTGAGGTATAGGCGCCAACATTCAGGGTAAAGCCGATAACGGCAGAAGTGAAGGCTTCCAGGGTAATACCCACGCTGGGCAGAGCGTAGAAGATCAAAAACAGTTGTACCAATAAAGGGGTGCCACGGATTAACCAGACATAAAACCGGGCTATAGCAACCAGTGGCTTAGGGCCGTATAGCCTGATTAAAGCAACGATGAATCCCAACGAGATCCCAAGTGCGAAAGTAATCAGCGTGAGGGGAATGGTGAATGTCAGGCCGGCGTACAGCATCGGCCACAGGGAATCCAGCGCTAAACTGAGCCAATCTGGGGTCATAGAATCTTCCTAATAGATTGATATTAAAAATATGTTTATTTTTTATAAGGTTGTTTTAATGATGATATGGCAAGAAAAGGATATCGTTATATACAATAAAGTTATAGCTTAGAACTTAAGGGTGAGTTGGCGATATACGTAAATGAGGTAAGAGATAAACTGATAATAAATAGTGATGTTATTGTGTTTTGAAATTCTTATTTAAAATAAATAACTTTATTAATTGGTTTGTAGATTGTTTTTTAATAAACACGCTTGTCATAAATTATGAGGAAAATAAATTCAAGATATAATGGTGAGTCTAATTGTTAACTTCAAGTGTGTTATCGGATTAATCTTAGAAGTATTATTAATGGCTGGTAAAATCAGGGAGTTAGTGATGGCAGATAATGTATAATGATAGGCCTATTCTGGTATATTTATTTCCTATGGCTGAAAAATATTGCATTTCATTTTCATTTAATATTTACTCTCTCATCTTCTTTTCAAGAAATTGATAAATTTAATTATCTTAACTTCTTGCTTAAATATCAGTTTCTATATAGGTACTGATTGCCAATCCACGAAAATAGTCGCTGTGTTTATTTTTTATAAATGTAAAAGATATTTTTTGCAAGACTATAATTAACATTCACTTGAATTTACGTGTGTTTTTTATTTACTGGGTAATTGATCGTTTTGATAAAAAATTTATCTGTTTTTATTATGGTGAAACAATGAGAAAGATTTTATTGACTTTAATTAGTGTTGTATCTGTGCAGTCTTCTTACGCTTCTTATGAGGATAGTAGCTCAAAAGTTAATCGTACCCAAATGAGCATTGCTATGGAATCGGGATCTATTGATAGTGGCTCTCATCACTCTGTTGCTATGAACAAGAGTAGTATTGGGCATATGAGCATGACTTCTTTCGCAACGGGTAAGAGTCAGATTGGGAGAGAGAGTGGTGTTTCTTTCGCAGCGGGCGAGAGTACAATTGAGCGCACAAGTCCTGGTTCTTTCGCAGCGGGCAATAGTAATATTGAGAAGTCAAATTATTATTCTTTCGCAACGGGTAACAGTAAAATTGGATCCTCAAGTAGTGGTTCTTTGGCTATAGGGCAAGCAAAGATTGGTTCTGATTCAACATATTCTGTCGCTTTGGCAGGAGGTGAAATTGGTAGAGGTGGCGAATCGTCTATAGCTATAGGTAAGAAATCAAAAATTGCTGGTGTAAGTCATGCTTTTGCTATAGGGGAAAGTGCAATTGTTGAAAAACAATATGGTATTGCCTTAGGCTCGTCAGCAATGTCTCAGCATACTAATGCAATTGCAATCGGGAAAGATGCTAAAACTGATAGGAAAAATTCAGTTTCATTTGGAAATAGCGAAGATGCTAGCAAGAATAAACAGTTAACGAATATTGCTGATGGTACAAACGATCAAGATGCGGCTACTTTTGGACAGATTAAACGACATGTTGATAAAAACACTTTCTTTTTCTCTAATGTAAATTCACCACTTACAAATTCATATTATGTGGGAAATACCACTTTTAGCTCAAATGACAGTAGCGTCGTGTCATTTGGTGATAACCAAACTCAATTACGATTAGTTAATATCGCTGATGGTCAGAATCCGAACGATGCCATTAATAAAAAGCAGCTTGATCAGCGATTTATTGATGTTAAAAACAGTGTCATCAATGAGTTAAAACAAGATATGGGAAGCCTGAGTCAGGCAGGGGATGCAGTAAAAGAAATCAATGATGCACTGGGAAAAATCGCGAATATCACTAATGCAGTACCAGATGCTCAAAAGATTATTGATGCCGAAGTCAAGGTGAATGCCGTCAATGGTGCTAAAGCCAATGCGGATAAGGTGATTGCTGCCGAAGGCAAGGTGAATGCCGTCAACGGGGCGAAAGCGAATGCGGATAAGGTGATTGCTGCCGAAAGCAAGGTGAATGCCGTCAACGGGGCGAAAGCGAATGCGGATAAGGTGATTGCTGCCGAAGGCAAGGTGAATGCCGTCAACGGAGCGAAAGCCAATGCGGATAAGGTGATTGCTGCCGAAGGCAAGGTGAATGCCGTCAACGGGGCGGGAGCCAATGCGGATAAGGTGATTGCTGCCGAAGGCAAGGTGAATGCCGTCAACGGGGCGGAAGCGAATGCGGATAAGGTGATTGCTGCCGAAGGCAAGGTGAATGCCGTCAACGGGGCGGAAGCGAATGCGGATAAGGTGATTGCTGCCGAAGGCAAGGTGAATGCCGTCAACGGGGCGGAAGCGAATGCGGATAAGGTGATTGCTGCCGAAGGCAAGGTGAATGCCGTCAACGGGGCGGAAGCGAATGCGGATAAGGTGATTGCTGCCGAAGGCAAGGTGAATGCCGTCAACGGGGCGGAAGCGAATGCGGATAAGGTGATTGCTGCCGAAGGCAAGGTGAATGCCGTCAACGGGGTGGAAGCGAGTGCGGATAAGGTGATTGCTGCCGAAAGCAAGGTGAATGCCGTCAACGGGGCGGGAGCCAATGCGGATAAGGTGATTGCAGCCGAAGGCAAGGTGAATGCCGTCAACGGGGCGGAAGTGAATGCAGATAAGGTGATTGCTGCCGAAAGTAAGGTGAATGCTGTCAACGGGGCGGGAGCCAATGCGGATAAGGTGATTGCAGCCGAAGGCAAGGTGAATGCCGTCAACGGGGCGGAAGTGAATGCAGATAAGGTGATTGCCGCCGAAAACAAGGTAAGTACTGTCAACGGTGCGAAAGCGAATGCTGAAAAGATCATTAGTGCAGCAGGAAAAGTAAGCGCTGTAAACGATATTGTTGAGGAGGAGAATAAACTTAATCAAAAAGTGATAAAAGGACTAAATGCAAAAATTAATGCTGTTGAGAAAGGTAGTAAAAAAGAGATACAGGAAGTAGAAGATAAAACTAGAGAACTATATAAATATACTCAGGACTTAAGCAACAGGACGGACAATTACCATGCCCATTCTGAAAAACGCTTTACCGCATTAGAATCAGAAATGCGTCAGAGTGTTCGTCAATTAGATAACAAAATTAATCGCGTAGAGAAAAGGGCAAATGCTGGGATTGCTAGTGTTGCGGCAATGAGCAATATTCCTTTCAGCAATACGAATCGCTTTAGTGTTGGTGTGGGCTTAGGGCAATATCACGATGGTAGTGCGGTTGCGGTTGGTGCTCAGGCCAAGCTCACAGAAAATGTGAATATTAAAGCTTCTACAAGCTGGAATAATGCAGAAGGTGCGGTCTTGGGCGCTGGTATTGCAGTTGGTTGGTAAATTTGGGACTGTGTTTAGTATTATATGTATATCTAATCAAAATGATCTATTTTATTTGTTTTTATGATGTGTAATTACACACTTCACCTACATTTAGCCACATAGTATTAGCTATGTGGCTGAGTGTTTTTAATGTTTTTTAGCGCCTTTCCCGTTGAAACTTTTTTCAATGCTGGTGGTCTGAATCATCTTTGTCCTCCTTATTATCGCTGCTAATCTGGAGATTTTTCTTGTCTGCTTATATTATTTGACGCAAACGATAATTCCCATCAATCAAATGCCACTTAGAACCCTGTCTGGCAGGATCTAACACCATCCAGTCATCCGTATCTTCAGTAAATCCTAATCTAAGATAAGCAGGTTTTGCATTTGCGACTGGTTCAAGTTGGACAACGCCATAGTGGTCTAATTTTTGTGATTTGTTCACCGCATATTCGATCAATAACCTCCCACAATTACGGGTACCCATATGAGTAGCTATAGCCCTAATTATAGGGATACCATTAGCTCGATTTAAGGTTGCATCCGATAGTACTAATATACCCACAGGAACACCACGAAAAAAAGAAGCAAAAAAGTAAAGTTTCTCTTGATTAATACTTTCTGATACAGCAGCATGTGCAAGATTAGATATTAGTTGAAGTGTATTGTATGTGTCATTACATTTACTATTCCTATTTTTTTGATAATCTTTCAATTCTTGTCCAAATATGCCATCAAAAACTTCAAAAATATTGTCTTGTAAGTGAGCTATTTTCAAATTTTTATCTAATTCTTTGTTTTTATTAGTATATATCCAATCATTAAATATTATACTTCTTATCATAATATTAGATAATATTAATGCTTCTTTAGGAGTTACATCCTTTATACGAATTCTATGGCGTGATAAGTTAATGTCTAATTTAGAATTTGTACTCTCGGACGTAATGTTATTAGGTATTGTATCAAATAAATTACCTTTTGATCTAGAACGAACTAAAGGCCTAGATACTATCGAATAATTTATATTAGAATTATTTCTATATATCATATTTAGTAACCCATAAAAAATTTAATATCTTATATTGTTATTAGAAAATATTATTCGAGTAGAGTTATAAATAATCTGCACTTTTAGCGCGAGTGATCAAATATGTTGTTTCTCCTTGAACCCGAAATACTGAATAACTCATTATATCCATCATTATGAAATTAATATTATATTAAGTGCTTATTACTTGTACAAGTAATAAGTGCGAAAATATGAGAGCAATGTCATAATGTTGTTGTCTGCTAAATATAGATGGTACGATTTATTACGAAGTGAATTTATTAATAAATGTATAAAATACATATACTAGTCATTCAGCCACATCATAGTGATTAGCTATGTGGCTGAATGTTTACTCCTTTGTCGCTTCGCTGTAACTCGGAATTGAGCGGATATATTTTAATTATTCACTCTTTTTCTCAGCGAAATATTTATCCCATATGCGTTGATAAGTACCATCCGCTTTTATCTCAGTAATGGCTTTATCTACTGCGGCCTTTAATTCGGTGTCATTTTTGCGAAGCAGCACGGCGGATTGTGCTGCCTGAGTATCAGCCGCAACAATTTTTACCGGTGCATCCGGACGATGTTTTTTGTAGTCGAGGTAAGAAAGTTTATCATTAATGGTTGCATCTGCACGGCCTGTGCTCACGAGATCCACTTCTTGATTAAAACCGTTAACGCCGATAATGTCTGCACCATAATTTCTGGCGATCTGGGCAAAATTATTGGTCAGGGTGTGGGCTGATTTTTTACCTTTTAAGTCGCTGAATGTCTTAATCTTGTTATTATCTTTTCGGGTAATCAGTACGGCTTCTGAAATCACATAAGGCAGGGAGAAGCTATATTTTTTCTCGCGCTCTGGTGTAATGGCGATTTGGTTCATCACCGCATCGGAACGCCCTGCATCAAGGCCACCAATCAAGCCATCCCATTTGCCTTCAATAAATTCAGGCTTCACTTTCATACGCAGCGCAATTTCACGGCCGATTTCCACATCAAATCCAGTCAATTTTCCTGATGTATCATGGTAACTGAATGGAGCATAAGCGCCTTCTGTTCCAATCCGGAATACGCCTGTGGAGTGAATGTTATCGAGAGTGGATTGCGCATAGGTGAGTTGTGTAAACCCAAACTGGACAATACCCGCCAATAATATGTTCAGTAATACCTTCATTTTATTTCTCCGAGAGGAAGCTATTGTTTTTAAAATGATGATCACTATAACGGGAATATCAAAAGCCTTATATATAAAATAAAGTTATATCATATTGAGAGCATATGATTTTTCGAAAAGAGTTATAATAAATAAGCGTTACTACTTATTGGGCAGTTTTCATTAAATGGGTTGATGTCACAAATTTTATTAAAGTAGTTGTCATGATATATAGCCTGCTATATCTTTAATCTTCCACTCATAATATAGCTCAATGATAGATATGGCTATTCTTTCATCATGAAATATTTCGATGATCTCACTACGTTAAATATAACTTCCAATATAGGTGCTAAGTGTTGAATCCGTTTATTAGGAAAGGCATGGTTGATTCTTTGCCTGTCTGTATCTCTTTTTTCCTTATTTTTACTTCGATTGGTGCACTTTATCAAAGTCATGGTGTTCCATTAATGGAAACGCTGGTCGGCTCATTATTGATATATGCTGCGCCGTTGCAGGTGGCTGCGGTAGGTTATCTGGCCGATGGTGCGATACTTTCCGTTATCATTCTGGCATTGCTGATCAACTTCCGGTTTTTCTTGATGGCGATGGTTATGACGCAATATTTTCAGGGTATTCCAAAGCGAAATATTTTGCTATCAA
Source organism: Xenorhabdus miraniensis (assembly GCF_002632615.1). The sequence goes on along the minus strand of NZ_NITZ01000001.1, from coordinate 201,848 downwards.
TGTTGGGATTTAGTGCCAGCACTTATACGGTAACGCATTCTTATCTTTCTGCGGAAAATATCTCAGATGGAAAATCTCAATTTCATTTTTATTTGGGTGTTGCCATACCTTGTTTCGTGGTGACTTTTTGTGCCACTTTATTGGGCTATATTTCGGCAGAACACTTGAATTATGAGTCCCTTTCTCTGTTCCTGGTGATGCTGGTTCCCATTCATTTTGCTTCCCTGACTGCCAAACGTTCGGGCAAAGATCTGTCTGTATTGGCGACGGTAATGGGAGGTTTGTGCGCACCGCTATTGAATGAAGTGGATATGAAATTAATGGATCTGGCGGTACCGGTTTTGTGTGGGATTGTGATTGCACTCATTGAACGTAAAATCAGGAAGGATAGAACATTATGATGTTGCTAATCGTATTAATGGGTATGGTCAGTTTCGTATTAAGAACGACTCCTTTTCTGATGAGAAATAATAAACTCTTCAACGGGAAAAATTTGCTGATTACTTCATTGGATTATGCCATCTGTTTTATTCTTGGAACAATTATTGTGAATATTTCACTGGGTAATTTATCCTTAAGTGAATTAATTGAACAGTTTGATGTCAAATATGTGCTTGCACTGGTAACGGTCGTGTTGGCTTATTTTATCAGTAAATATACGAATTCAATATTAAATAGCCTGATGCTTTCATTGATATTTTTTATGTCGATACAGTGGTTGCTAAGCTAAATAAAATATGACTTAAAAAAGCCATTGTATGTTACTGTATATTACCGTGGTTTCAGATCGCTGACAAACCTCGTTATTGTTGACGAGGTTTGTTGATTCCATCATAAATGATTATATTTCCTATCTTCCTTTATTAATTCCTTTCAACTGCCTTCCGGATGGTGATTTTGCTTCTTATCACATTAAATACGCCTGTCATCCACTTTACGAACCAGATGATTTTGAGGCACGAGTTTGTTAAGCGAGAGAGCTTAACCTCATCTATTCCCAACACCGCATGACAAAACAGGAAAGAGTCCCATTCCATCAAGGAATTTTACTAACGGTTTATATTACGTTAAGGTTAAGTATATTACATTAATAGTCGTTAAAATAAATTAGTAACACCTCCATTATATTGATAAATAATAATTTAATATTGCATCTTAAATCGCAGTGACTAAATAAAACACAAATGTTAATTACACATGGTTGCTATGAATAATCTATTTAGGAAAGAAGCTATAGAAAATAAAAAATCCAAATGGACTGGAGACGCACTATTAATAGCAAGAATTCCAGCTTGGGTTATTTGTATTGTCTCATCGGTTTTTTTAGTTGTTTTATTTTTATTTATTACTTTTGGTAGTTACACAAGACGCATTAACGTCTATGGTGAAGTGATAACTAACCCTCATCCAATAAATATTTTCTCTTCTCAACAGGGATTTATTTCCCAGGAATTCGTCAATGTGGGAGATTTTGTAAAGCAAGGACAAAAAATTTATCAGGTGGATTTCAGTCAAATTACAGATTCAGGAAAAATCAGCACTAATACAAAAAACTCGTTAAAAAACCAATTAATGCAGATTAATAATATTATCCAAAGCTTACAAGATGATAAGTACACCACCTTAGAAAGCTTGAAAGAGCAAAAAAAACAGTATGAAGCATCACAGGAAGAGTCTAAAGTTATTGTTGATAATGCCCGTCAGGGGGTGGAGTTTGCAAAGGAAAACATGGAAAACTACAAGCTCTATCAGAAACGCGGGCTTATTACAAAAGATCAATTTAATAGCTATGGCTATTCCTATTATCAGCAACAAAACATTTATCAGAATCTATACAGCCAATATATCAATGATGCCTTGAAAATTACTAACCTGAATAGTGAAATTATTCTTAGACAGACTGATTTTGATAAACAAATTTCTCAATACAAAATTCAACGTGACGATTTACAACGAAAATTAACTGAAATGGCAGCCAATGGCGCGTTATTAATCACGTCCCCGATTAATGGACGCATTGAATCACTCGGTTTCACCGTTGGTCAGACGATAACCTTAAATGATATTCTGGCTCAGGTTATGCCATATAATATCAAATCTAATTATTATTTAATCCTATGGGTTCCTAATAGCAGCCTGCCATATGTTTCGAAAGGAGATGCGATTAATATACGCTATGACGCCTTCCCATTTGAAAAATTCGGGCAGTTTTCAGGGCAAGTTGATAATATTTCATATATCCCTGCCTCTGCCCAAGAAATGTCTCATTATAGAAGCTCTCCTGTAAACAAAGCCGGAGAAAAAAGCGAATCCTATTATAAAGTTTTAGTTACCTTAGATAAAAATCAGTTTAATTACAATGGAAGAAAATTAAATTTATCTAATGGCATGAAAGCTCAATCTACTTTTTTCCTTGAGAAACGCCCCCTTTATCAATGGATGTTCTCACCATTCTATGACATGAAAAAAACATTGATGGGGCCACAAAATGGATAAAAAATATTTTGAAATTATTACCAATAAGCTGAATCTGGGATTCAAAAGGAAAATCCCCCAAATTTTACAAACTGAGGCAGCAGAGTGTGGGTTAGCAAGTTTAGCAATGGTTTTTCATTATCATGGGTTACAAATTGATTTATCCCATTTACGTAGCCAATTCGGAATTTCTACACGTGGAGTCGCACTAACTACATTGGTGAGTATTGCCAGCGCCCTTAAATTCAAAACCAGAGCGGTATCACTGGATCTTGATGAACTTCACGCATTAAAATTACCCTGTATTCTGCACTGGGATATGAATCATTTTGTTGTTTTAGTTAGAGTTAAGAACAATAAAATCACCATTCACGATCCAGCATTTGGACAACGGGTCTTGAGTACACAAGAGTTCTCCAAACATTTTACTGGCATTGCATTAGAATTGTGGCCAGGTAATGATTTTGTTCCTGCCAAAAAACAAAACAGATTGCGTATAATATCACTGCTAAATAATATTCAGGGACTTAAGGCGACGCTGGGGAAAATTTTCTTCTTATCCCTTGTTATAGAAGCCATTAATATACTGACCCCTGTAGGTACGCAGCTAATTATGGATCACGTTATTATTGCTAAGGATAATAGCCTATTAACTATTATTTGTTGTGGTTTGCTTGTCTTTACTCTATTTAAAGTGAGTGTCTCTACTTTGCGTAGCTGGACTTCCATTACGATGGAAACATTTGTTGATGCTCAGTGGAAATCAGGGGTGTTCGATCATCTCATGAAATTACCTTTAGCTTACTTTGAAAAACGTAAGTTAGGTGATATCCAGTCACGATTTGGTTCATTAAATATCATACGTACTACTTTTACCAAAAATATTGTGAATAGCATTATTGACACGATTATGTTGATCAGTGTTTTCATTATGATGTTACTCTACGGTGACTGGCTTGTTTGGGTAGTATCAGGGTTCACTATTACTTATGTCATCTTAAGGTTACTCACTTATCAATATTATAGGCAACTTTCCGAAGAGCAAATAGTTAAGGATGCCAGAGCAAGTTCCCATTTTATGGAAACTTTATATAGCATTAATACATTAAAATCCTTGGGGTTATGTGAAAATCGGGCAAAATCCTGGCTAAATTTGAGTATCGATACGATTAACTCAAATACCAAACTTGCCAAAATAGGTACAATCTTTGAGATCGTTAATACTTTTGTCATTACTTGTGAACAAGTTATTATTCTGTGGTTAGGTGCATCATTAGTTATAGATAATCAAATGACCCTGGGAATGTTTGTTGCTTTTAACGCCTACCGCGGGCAATTTGCTGATCGGGCAAGTAATTTGATCGATATGGCGCTCAGATTGCGCATGTTAAATTTACATAATGAACGAATCTCCGATATAGTCCTTTCTGAACCAGAAAGAGAAGCACCAAACCGGGATATTGGTATTTCAGGGTTACCCGCAGAATTAACGATTTGCAACTTGCATTATCAATACGACAACTTATCAAAACCCATCATTTCTAATTTTAATCTTAGTATCAAAGCGGGAGAAAGTGTAGCTATTGTTGGCCCATCTGGTGTAGGAAAAACAACATTAATGAAATTAATGTGCGGGCTATTAGAGCCCAGTAAAGGCACTATTTTAATTAATGGATTGGATGTTAATGTTATTGGGCTGAATAATTACCGTAGATGTATTTCTTGTGTATTACAAGATGATAAATTACTTTCTGGCTCTATCGCTGAAAATATATCTGGGTTTGATCTCTCTCCTAATCTTGAATACATACAAGAATGTGCTAAACGTTGCAATATTCATAATGATATTTTATTGATGCCAATGGGATATGAAACACTCATTGGTGAATTAGGTAGCGGAATGTCCGGTGGGCAAATACAGAGGCTATTGATAGCCAGAGCCCTTTATCGCCGACCAAGCATTTTATTTATGGATGAGGCAACCAGTCATCTTGATTTGACTAATGAAAATTATATCAATGAATCGATATCAACGTTAAATATCACCAGAATTATTATTGCGCATCGGCCATCAACAATTGCATCTGCTAAACGCGTCATTTCAGTGTCATGAATCGTTCCTGAAAAAATAGATGAAACAATTAATTAGTGTAGGCTGTGAGCTATAATCAATTGAATGTAATTAATTTTTCATTCTAATAAAAATTAGTTAGAAATTTTTAATTTGATATAACTAATTTGATATAACTAATAGTCAATAACGTCAGAAACATCCTCTTACAAAGAAACACATCATAAAATAAGGTTAACATTAAGAAGAGGTTAGGTTAATGGGGTGTTAAATGGTTGTTGTTTAATTAATGTTAAGATTAAGTGATTTATGATAATACATGAACAAAAAAAGAAGTTGGTTACAGAAAGATATAAACCTTAACCATACATTAAATGCAAATATAAATTTTTTTAAACAGCCGGAAAATTCATTACAAATATATTACGGTGATTTTTGGGTTATTCCTTTGTTAACTTATTTCTGGTGAAGGTTTTCATTTTTCTGGAACCACATTCAAGTAATTATCTGATTAATACTATTATCTGATTAATGCTGTGGTTCTTTATTATATTCTGGAACATTATGTCAATGATATAAATAAACGAGGTTATATATGAAAGAGTTAAACCAAGTTGAGTTAGAACAAGTCGCTGGCGCTGGTTTCTGGGGTGATCTACTTAAGGGCGTTGTTCATGCCGCTGAGGTCATAATTGATAGTGCAGCCGAGAGCCTTCATAAGTCAGGTATCATATCTGATGAAGTTTGCACCGGTATTGAAAAACTTGCCCACTCTGGCGCTGTAGCGGCAGGTAACGAAATTGATAAATTGGGTATATAATATTTTAGTTGAAACTGAAACTTATATCTTAATGTTGGGTATTCGAAAAGTCGTCTAACATGAATTTAATAAGATTTCGTTTTGGTTATTTAATTACAGCATAGATTATCAGCCACTCTGACTAGAGTGGCTAACTTTTTAACCTTTAACCTTTAGCCTTTAACCTTTAACCATGTATTGTAAAATCAGATAGATGTATTTGCTCACTTCAACTCCCTCTTGTTGTTTCCGTCCATCAATGCGCATTCACAACTAACCATTATTCACAACTAACCATTATTCACAAATTCACAACTAATAATGAGGATATGCCTGAAGCCACCGTATATTACAGTGGCTTCATAGGAATAAATTTCAATCAGGAGATATTACAGGGCAGCGATCGTCTCTTTCTGCGCCAATAATTTCTCTTTTGCGGCATTGTTGATTGCCAGACGCTCGCGCTCTTTGGCAACGACGGCTTCTGGCGCACGGCTGACAAAGCCTTCGTTAGCGAGTTTCGCGTCAATGCTGCTGATCTCTTTATCCAGCTTCTCGATTTCTTTATCCAGACGCGCCAGCTCTGCGTCTTTGTCAATCAAGCCCGCCATTGGGATCAACACTTCTGCCCCATTGATCAGTTTGGTGACAGAAACAGGGGTTTCTTCTCCTGCTGCTAATACGGTCACAGAAGAAAGACGGCCCATTGCCTGAAGGAAGTTGAGGTTTTCAGCTACGCGGCGTTGTGCATCTTCATTGGCATCACGCAGCAGGACTTCCAGTGGCTTGCTTGGTGCGATGTTCATTTCTGCACGGATGTTACGTACCGCAATGATCGCTTCTTTGATCCATTCCAGATCGTTCAGTGCCAGCTCATCCACTTTCGCCTGATCGAACTCAGGGAAAGATTGCAGCATGATGGTATCTGCATCGATACCTTTGACAACTTTCACACGTTGCCAGATGGTTTCGGTGATGAATGGAATGATTGGGTGTGCCAGACGCAGCAAACCTTCCAATACGTCAATCAGAGTATGGCGGGCCGCGCGGACTTCCGCTTCTGAACCTTTGTTGATCGCAGGTTTAGACAGCTCCAGATACCAGTCACAGAATTGGTTCCACGTGAATTCGTAAAGAATGTTAGCGGCCATGTCGAAACGGTAGGTATCCAGCGCTTCACGATAGGCTTTAACCGTTTGGTTAAATTCCGCCAGAATCCAGCGATCTGCCAGTGACAGCGACATTTCACCACCGTTCTGACCGCAATCTTGCCCTTCTGTGTTCATCAGCACGAAACGGCTGGCGTTCCACAGTTTGTTACAGAAGTTGCGGTAACCTTGCAGGCGTTTCATATCCCAGTTTATGTCACGACCGGTAGAAGCCAGTGCGGCCAGTGTGAAACGCAGGGCATCAGTACCGTGGGCTTCGATACCTTCCGGGAACTGTTTTTCAGTGCGTTTGCGGATTTTATCAGCCAGTTGTGGCTGCATCATATTGCCGGTACGTTTTTCCAGCAGATCTTCCAGTGAAATACCGTCGATCATATCCAGTGGGTCGATAACATTCCCTTTGGATTTCGACATTTTCTGGCCTTCGTCATCGCGGATCAGGCCGGTCATGTAGACAGTCTTGAATGGGACTTGTGGCTTGCCGTTTTCATCTTTGATGAAGTGCATGGTCATCATGATCATGCGGGCAATCCAGAAGAAAATGATGTCGAAACCACTGACCAGCACATCAGTCGGATGGAAGGTTTTCAGCGCTTCGGTTTGCTCAGGCCAGCCAAGTGTGGAGAATGTCCACAGGCCAGAAGAGAACCAGGTATCCAGTACGTCTTCGTCTTGAGTCAGGGCGATATCTGTTCCCAGATTGTTTTCGCGACGGACTTCTTCTTCATCACGACCAACGTAAACATTGCCTTGTGCGTCATACCACGCCGGGATGCGGTGTCCCCACCATAACTGACGGGAAATACACCAATCCTGAATATCACGCATCCAAGAGTAGTACATGTTTTCGTACTGTTTTGGTACGAACTGGATATCACCGTTCTCAACTGCTTCAATCGCCACTTTTGCCAGTGGTGCGGTGCGGACATACCATTGGTCAGTCAGCATTGGCTCGATAACCACGCCGCCACGGTCGCCGTAAGGAACGGTCAGATCATGAGGTTTGATTTCAACCAGCAGGCCTTGTTTCTCGAACTCTGCCACAATCGCTTTACGCGCAGCGAAGCGCTCCATGCCACGGTATTCAGCAGGAATGTCGGTTGAGTAACTATCAGAAACTTCGCCATTGGTATCGAATACTTCTGCGGTTTCGCGGATATCGCCGTCGAAGGTCAGAATATTGATCATTGGCAGACTGTGGCGCTTACCGACTTCATAGTCATTGAAATCATGGGCAGGGGTGATTTTCACACAACCGGTGCCTTTTTCCATGTCCGCGTGCTCATCGCCGACGATAGGAATACGACGGTTGACCAGTGGCAAAAGGATCTCTTTGCCAATCAGGTCCTTATAACGGGGATCTTCTGGGTTAACCGCAACGCCGGTATCCCCTAACATGGTTTCCGGGCGGGTCGTGGCAACAATCAGGTAATCCTTGCCTTCTGCGGTTTTTGCACCGTCAGCCAGCGGATAGCACAGGTGCCACATGGAACCTTTCACTTCACGGTTTTCAACTTCCAGATCAGAAATCGCAGTACGCAGTTTCGGATCCCAGTTAACCAGACGCTTGCCACGGTAAATCAAATCTTCCTGATACAGGCGAACGAAAGCTTCTTTAACTGCTTTGGACAGACCTTCGTCCATGGTGAAGCGCTCACGCTCCCAATCTACGGAGTTACCCAGGCGGCGCATTTGGTTGGAGATATTGCCACCCGATTCCGCTTTCCACTGCCAAATTTTGTCGATAAAGGCTTCACGACCATAATCATGGCGGGTTTTACCTTCTTCTGCCGCGATCTTGCGCTCAACAACCATCTGTGTCGCAATACCCGCGTGGTCGGTTCCCGATTGCCACAGGGTATTTTTACCCTGCATACGTTGATAACGCACCATGGTATCCATGATAGTCTGCTGGAATGCGTGACCCATATGCAGGCTGCCGGTGACGTTTGGTGGTGGAATAACGATACAGAAACTTTCACGGCTGGTATCGCCATTCGGCTCGAAGTAACCACTCTGTTCCCAGTGGCGATAAAGAGGTTGCTCTATCTCTGTCGGGTTGTACGTTTTATCGAGAGATGGCTCAGATTGCGTTTGATTAGCGGGAGTCTTTTCCATAGTGTCTTGAATATTTAATAGGTTGGCGGGGTTGCCATGGTCAAATTAAAGCCGACGCTACGATAGGATTTATATCGTTCGCGCGCTAACTGTTTTAGATTTTCATCAATAGGAACGAAGTCTATCACTTCATGGAAAGCTGTGGCAAAGTCTGCAAAATGAGGAAGCAGTGTCACCAATACATCGCGGGGAGCATTGCTTCTTTTTTGCGGCCAGCACAATTCCACAGGCGCGCCATAGCGAGGGCCTTCTCCGGCAAGATTGTGCGGTACAAATTGACTTGGTTCTCGTTGCCATAATGCTTCGTCCAGTTTTTCAGCCTGTTGTTGGCTTTCACAAGCAATCAGAACTCGCTTCCCTGCACGCCACTGATCGGCAGCAAGCTGACATGCCAGCCATTCATGCGGCTGTAAATGATCCGGAGATGATGATTGTTCCGGAGCCAGGCTTTCCAAGGGTAGCTTTTCCAATAACAAGGGTAGCTTTTCCAATAAATAGAAGGTGGCGTTTTTCATAGTTTCTTGGTTACAAGATTACGGAAGCAGTGACGGAAAAGGGTATTGCAGATGCAATACCCTTAATTCTATCTATTCCTTTAATATCGTTAGCCGCACTTTTATCGAGTAAAACTGTTATCGAGTAAAACTGTTATCGAGCAAAATGTGCGGCAGAGACATTAATCATCAGAATTCAATCCTGAACGATTTAACAGGAATTGTGACAGGAGTGCAACCGGACGGCCTGTTGCTCCTTTCGCTTTACCTGAACGCCATGCTGTACCTGCAATGTCCAGATGCGCCCAGTTGTATTTGGTTGCAAAGCGGGACAGGAAAGCACCTGCGGTAATAGCGCCGCCTGAACGACCGCACGAGTTTACCATATCCGCAAAATTGGATTCTAACTGTTCGGTATATTCGTCACCCAATGGCAGACGCCATGCACGATCGCCCGCTTGCTCTGAGGCATTCAGCAGTTCATGCGACAGTGGATTATGGTTGGACATCAGGCCGGTGTAGTGGCTACCCAGAGCAACGACACAAGCGCCGGTTAAGGTTGCAACATCAATGACCAGTTCTGGTTCAAAACGCTCAACATAAGTCAGCGTATCACACAGTACCAGACGACCTTCTGCATCCGTGTTTGTCACTTCAACGGTCTGGCCGGACATGGTGGTCAAAATATCTCCCGGGCGATAAGCGCGTCCGCCCGGCATGTTTTCACAGCCAGCCAGAACACCGATGACATTGATTGGCAATTGCAGTTCGGCGACAACACGCATGACGCCATAAACCGATGCTGCACCGCACATGTCATATTTCATCTCATCCATACCTTCGGATGGCTTGATGGAGATACCACCGGAGTCGAAAGTCAGCCCTTTACCCACCAATACGATAGGTTTCGCATTGGCGTCTTTGCTGCCTTTATACTCCATGACTGCCATCAAGGATTCATTCTGTGAACCCTGACCGACAGCCAGATAGGAATTCATGCCCAGTTCTTTCATCTGCTCTTCGCCAATGACTTTGGTTGTCAGATTGGCGGCATTATCAGCGAGCTGACGAGCCTGTGATGCCAAATAGGCAGCATTACAGATATTCGGTGGCATGTTTGCCAGATCTTTCGTCGCCTTGATACCCGATGCAATGGCAAGGCCGTGCTGAATGGCGCGTTCACCGCTGGTTAATTCGCGGCGGGTCGGTACATTAAACACCATCTTGCGCAGTGGGCGACGCAGTTCGTTCTTGCTGCTTTTGAGTTGATCAAAAACATACAGTGACTCTTTTGCTGTTTCGACCGCCTGACGTACTTTCCAGTAGTTGTTGCGTCCCTTCACATGCAGTTCAGTCAAGAAACAGACTGCTTCCATTGAACCGGTTTCATTGAGGGTACTGATCGTTTTCTGGATAATCTGCTTATATTGGCGTTCATCCAGTTCACGTTCTTTTCCACAACCCACCAGTAAAATACGCTCAGACAGTACATTAGGAACATGATGCAGCAACAAGGTCTGGCCGACCTTGCCTTCAAGTTCACCACGGCGCAATAAGGCACTGATGTAGCCATTACTTATTTTGTCAAGCTGCTCTGCGATAGAGGAAAGGCGACGAGGTTCAAACACGCCGACAATAATACAGGCACTGCGCTGTTTTTCCGGGCTACCGCTCTTTACACTAAACTCCATGCGTTCTCCTGAATCTTAAAGACAAAGACGGATACAATCGCTAAAATATCACGTTCCGCATTAATTCATCCCAAAGAAAATTAACTGTTATGTTAAGCTAAGCATATTATTTTTTGGTACTTAGCTAACGATAAGTATGTTCTAATTGGGAACCAATATATGGGATGCTTTGGTATCATTTTAGCGATGGGGAAGCCAAACTGATTCATATAAATGGTAGATATACGACGAAGTTAGCGACTTTCCTGCAAAAAGACAAGTTTTCACAGGCGTAATAAGCGTGATCATCATTAGATATCTAGTACGGGAAACCCTGAAAAGCCAAATCGCAATACTTTTCATCTTATTACTGATCTTCTTCTGTCAGAAATTAGTGGATGTGTTGGGGGCGGCGGTAGAAGGAAATATTCCCGCAAATTTGGTTATATCTTTGTTAGGATTGGGTGTGCCAGAGATGGCGCAACTTATTTTACCCCTGAGTTTATTCCTCGGGATATTAATGACTTTCAGTAAGCTCTATACCGAAAGTGAAATCACCGTCATGTATGCCTGCGGATTGGGTAAAAGCATGTTGGTGAAATCCGCTCTTATTCTGGCATTGCTGACATCAATGCTGGCGGCGGCCAATGTTATTTGGATCACGCCGTGGTCTTCCAAATATCAGGCACAAGTATTGGCAGATGCAAAAGCCAATCCAAGCCTTGCTGCGATCATGGAAGGGCAATTTAAGCCTTCCCGCGATGGCAACATGGTGCTTTATATCGGTAACGTGAAGGGCAATACCTTTGAGAACGTATTCCTTGCCCAGCTCCGTCCGACGAATGACCAGCGTCCTTCGGTAGTCATTGCGGATGGCGGCCATATGGAAGAGCGTCCGAATGGTAATCAGGTTGCTGTACTTCATCAAGGTACGCGTTATGAAGGTACAGCGATGTTGCGTGATTTCCGCATTACCGAATTCACTGATTATCAGGCGGTAATCGGGCATCAGAGAGCAGATATTGATAACAGCAAAGTCGAACAAAAATCGATTGAGCAGCTTTGGCATGATACTGACGATGATTCTCGCTCAGAATTCCACTGGCGTTTGACGTTGATTGTCTCGGTGTTGATCATGGCGTTGATGGTTGTCCCGTTGAGTGCCGTGAATCCGCGTCAGGGGCGGATAATCAGTATGCTGCCCGCCATGTTGCTTTACCTGATTTTCTTCCTGTTGCAAAGCTCCCTGCGTTCCAATGGCAGCAAGGGTAAATTTGACCCTATGTTCTGGATGTGGCTGGTCAACGGTGCGTATTTTGCTCTGGCTCTGGCGCTTAATCTGTGGGATACCGTACCAATGCGCAAACTACGTTCACGCTTTAAGAATCAAGGAGCGTCATGATGTTTGGGGTATTGGATAGATATATCGGTCGGACAATCCTGCAAACCATCCTGATGACATTGTTCATGCTGGTATCGCTTTCCGGCATTATCAAATTTGTCGATCAGCTGCGCAAAGTCGGGCAGGGGGACTATACTGCAATTTCCGCAGGTATTTATACACTGCTGAGCGTTCCTAAAGATATCCAGATCTTCTTCCCAATGGCGGCGTTGCTTGGGGCGTTATTGGGGCTGGGAACGCTGGCGACGCGCAGTGAGCTGGTGGTGATGCAGGCTTCCGGCTTTACCCGCTTACAAGTGGCGGGTTCTGTCATGAAAACGGCAATCCCGCTGGTCTTGCTGACAATGGTCATTGGTGAATGGGTTGCTCCACAAGGGGAGCAGCTTGCCCGTAATTATCGTGCCCAGAAAATGTTTGGTGGTTCGCTGATGTCCACGACCAAAGGCTTATGGGCGAAAGATGGTGATGATTTTGTCTATATCCAGAGCGTGTCTAAAGACAACTCCTTGAACGGCGTTAACATTTATCACGTTGACGACAAACAAAAACTGTTATCCATCAAATACGCGGCTTCGGCGGTATATGACAAGGATAATAAGCAATGGAAATTATCTCAGGTTGAAGAATCTGATTTAACGCAAAATGGGCGAATCACGGGTTCACAACGTATTTCTGCGGACTGGAAAAGCCGATTGACACCAGAAAAGTTGGGGGTAGTTTCTCTTGACCCTGAGGCGCTCTCTATCCGTGGCCTATATCAATACATCACGTATTTAGAGCAAGGGCAGCAGGATGCCGGACGTTACCAGCTTAATATGTGGAAGAAAATCTTTGCACCTTTATCGGTTGCGGTGATGATGCTTATGGCACTCTCCTTTATCTTCGGGCCACTGCGCAGCGTACCGATGGGATTCAGAGTGGTTGTGGGTATCAGCATGGGCTTCCTTTTCTATGTCTTGAATGAGATATTCGGCCCGCTCAGTCTGGTTTATAGCATGCCACCGATATTGGGGGCATTGCTGCCAAGTCTGTTATTCTTTGTAGTGAGTATTTACTTACTTCTTCACCGAAAATAACAGTCGCTGATATTTCATCGGACTTACTTACTTATCGCCTCCGCCTTTATGAAAACACTTCATAATTGTGGGGGCGATTTGCTTTGCGCCTTGCCTGGCTGTGATTTTTTCTGTCAATCCTGACAATATTGAATTTAGCTATGGTTGCGGGCTAATGCAGCGACTAATTCATTCACCCCACTTGTCACCCGACTGAATTTACTTTGTTCTTTCCGCGTCATCACCACAAACACGCCGATATTTTGTTCCGGGATCATCGCCATATACGTATTAAATCCACCCCCTCCGCCAGTTTTTTGGTAAATACCGGGGACATTGCCTTTGGCATCCATATATACCCAGCCAAGACCGATACCGTCCGCCAGACCTGCAACATCCATTCCTTTGATTGACGTCAGGTCAGCGCGTTTAAAGTAGATACCCTGCTCACGACTGGCAGTTTGCTTCCTTAACTGATTTCGGGAAGATAAAAACTGTTGCATCCAGCGCTGCATATCGGCAGGAGTAGAATAAATCCCGCCACTACCTGCGGCGGCAATGGTATTCACACAAGGGCTGGATTTCACTCCTGCCATCAAGCGGGCACATTGGGATTGCGTGGGAGTCAGAGTGGTATCTTTCATGCGATAAGGGCGGGTAATCTCTTCTTGCAGCAAACGGACATAGGGTTCTCCTGTGGCCTTGGAAAGCGCATCCGCCAATAAATCATAGGCCAGATTGGAATATGAGGCCGTCGTACCGGGTACGGCATTTATCCCTGCGGTTTTCAGCCAAGCCCAGCGGTTCGACTGAGTCGGCCAAATAAACACCGGACGTCCCCATTTCCCACCGGGCTGCTCCCGCGGCAGCCCGCTGGTATGACTTGCCAGATGATACAGCCGGATTGGCTGATTTGCGCCATAATCCGGTACATGGACACCATAATAAGTATATTTCTGCAACGGATCGGTAATCTTAATACGTTCCTTCTGGGCCAACTTGATCATGACCTCGCTGGTCATCAATTTGGTAATAGAAGCAATACGAATCACAGAATCCTGCCGCGGCCGGACGCCACTTCCCGGATAAGTCTCTCCAAAACTGCGATGCACAACCTGATTATTATCGATTACCACCATCGCCATCCCCAAAGGATTACCTTCATCAAAGATGGACTGCGCATATTGCTCGACCAGCGCGGTAGTCATTTTCTTGGTATTGCCATTACCTTCAAAAACTTCCCACTTTGCAGGCTGTGCATGAGACTGCTGGAATTTGTTTTGGTGCAAATTGCCAGAATCAGCACAAGCTGAGATCGCCCATGTCAGGGCAGAAACTGTACACAGTTTATATAGCTGTTTTTTCATTTTTGGATTAACCCATCAGGGAACGCTCAAGTGGGGGAATAAAGCTGTTATTTTTTTTTCTTAAAAATCGCCATAATGGCACCGATAACGATACCCAACAGGATACCTGTAAAAATCCAACTGATAATAGTCATGATAATTTACCTCATAGCAGTGTATTGTTTTGAATTATATAAGGAGTTCATAGGTTGTCTATTGAAGGAAGAGAATTGTGAGGGAAGAATTTATGTTGTGCGATTGCCGGAGTGGTTGTGTTTTGATCTTTGTCGGCGAAAAAGTGGATTGAATGATTCTTTTTTCGACACTTGAACAAGATTGAAAGGATAAGTGTTGCGAATGGTCTTCTGACAGGTATAATGGCCCCCGTTCTCCGAATACTTCAGTGCCGAAGTGGCGAAATCGGTAGACGCAGTTGATTCAAAATCAACCGCCTTCGGGTGTGCCGGTTCGAGTCCGGCCTTCGGCACCATTCGTTAGTTTACTAACGTCTATCCAAGTCTACAAATTCCCAAAAAAACCCAATAAATCAATATACTTAGTTATTTTGCCGTCTACTGTGGTCTGTTGCAATCAACATGCAGCAAGGGGCATAATTTGGGGCACCTACACTTCGATTTTAAATGTGCCCCAAAAATGAAACTAAACGCCCGACAAATCGAGACTGCAAAACCGAAAGAGAAATCCTATAAATTAGCGGATGGCGCTGGCCTATATCTCGAAATCACGCCACGCGGTTCTAAATACTGGCGTATGAAGTATCATCGCCCCACCGACAAAAAAGAAGATCGGCTGGCCTTTGGTGTTTATCCTGCCGTTTCATTAGCTGATGCTCGCGCTAAACGGGATGAAGCTAAAAAATTGCTCGCTCAAGGGATTGATCCCAAAGCAGAGAAAAAAGACGTACAAGCCGAATCAAAGGGTGCATATACCTTTGAACGGATCGCCCGTGAATGGCACGCCAGCAATAAACGGTGGAGTGAAGACCACCGAGACCGAATTATGCGAGGTTTCGAGCAATACATTTTCCCCTGCATTGGTACTCTCGATATTCGCACTTTGCGAACCAGCCAACTGTTAGCACCGATCCAAGCCGTTGATACTGATGGCAAACACGATATAGCCCAGAGATTACAACAGCGTGTAGCTGCCATCATGCGTTATGCGGTTCAAAATGACATCCTTGAATATAGCCCTGCCAATGATATGGCTGGCACTCTCACCATAGTAAAACCCAAACATCACCCTGCATTGCCTCATGAACGCCTACCTGAATTTTTAACTCGTCTTTCCTGTTATCGCGGGCGCTTACTGACCAAAATTGCAGTAGAACTGACTTTATTAACATTTGTTCGTTCCAGTGAAATAAGATTCGCCCGTTGGGAAGAAATCGATCTTAAAAGGGCTGTCTGGCATATACCAGCGACACGAAAACCCATTGATGGTGTTAAGCATTCTCAACGTGGTATGAAGTTGTGGCTAACGTGCTGGCGCTGCCTTTGCCAGAATCCAAACCAACCATTCAAACAACACAGCCAATTGCCGAAAAAGTAGCGGCACTAATGACGCTAACTGTTGCCGGAGAATCTCCCTATTTAACTGCAAAAGGATCGCATTGTTCTAACCAGCGATTACTGAAAGATGGTTCGTTATTATTGCCATTGGTAACACTGGATAAAAAAGTTACAGGTGCGCAGATCATCAAACTGGATGGAACAAAGAAATTACTGTCTGGTAGCCAAAAGAAAAGTGCTTTTATTGCATTATCAAAGTTGGGAGAACATCCAGGCACAGTGATCATTACCGAAGGTTACGCCACGGCATTGACCGTTAGCCAATTACATCAAGGCACCGTTCTGGCTGCAATAGATGCAGGTAATTTGCTCTCTGTCGCTCAATCAGTCCGGGAACACTGGCCTGATACGAAAATCATTATTGCCGCAGATAATGATTGGTATCTTCCCGATGAGTTAGATAAGAACGGTAAGCCGAAAAAGAATATTGGAAAAATTGCGGCAGAAAAAACCGCCAAAACGATCAATGGATGGGTCACATTACCACCAACTGAGTACAAAGCCGATTGGGACGATTACCGCCAGCAACACGGAGTGGGAATAGCACGGCACGCCTTTACTCAGGAGCTTTATCAACCAACACTAATCAAGAAAAAAGCAGCCGTTCAGCTTAATAATGATACCGAACCTTCAAAGCTGACATTATATCAGATGGGAGCCAGCCAACGCGGAGAAGTATTACTGACGCGCTATGATGGAGATTTAGCATTGGATGGCGCTTCGGAAACCGTACATCACTATGACGGCATTGTCTGGCGTCCAGTCAGTGACCGCGATTTAAAACGGGAAATGGTCGCTGCTTTTATGGAAGAGAAACTACCGTACTCACCACATGGTATCAGCTCTGCCGTGGATGCCCTGAAATTACAGCTTCCCATGATGCAACCACCAAAACGCCACTTAATCGGATTCAGTAACGGCGTATTTGACCTGAAAACTAGCCAGTTTCGGCCTCACCGCAAAAATGACTGGTTATTGCTTGCCAATGATGTTGAATTTAATTCCCCTATTTCGGGGGAAATTCTGCAAGATCACGCGCCACAGTTCTGGCGCTGGCTTAATCAGGCAACAGCCAACTGTGAAAATAAAACAAATAGAGTGCTGGCAGCACTGTTTATGGTGCTGGCTAACCGTTATGACTGGCAGCTTTTTCTGGAAGTGACCGGTGCCGGAGGTAGTGGTAAAAGTATCTTTGCTGAAATTTGTTCAATGCTGGCAGGCAAAGGAAATACTGTTTCTGCGAGTATGGCAGCACTGGAAAACCCGCGGGAACGAGCGTTGATTGTCGGCTATTCACTGATTATCCTGCCAGATCAGACTCGCTATGTGGGCGATGGTTCCGGCATCAAGGCAATTACTGGAGGCGATGAAGTTGCTATCGATCCGAAGCACAAACAACCCTACTCAACTCGTATTCCAGCGGTAGTGCTGGCAGTGAACAATAACGCCATGAGTTTCAGTGATCGCAGTGGTGGAGTATCGCGCCGCCGGGTGATTTTCAACTTTTCCGAAGTCGTGCCAGAAAACGAGCGTGATCCACTCCTGCGGGATAAAATTGCGGCAGAATTGCCCGTGATTATCCGGCATTTGCTGCATCAGTTCGCTGATCCACAATTAGCTAGGCGTTTACTCGCAGAACAACAGAAATCAGCGGAAGCATTGGATATTAAGCGTGGTACCGATCCACTGGTTGATTTCTGCGGTTATCTTATAGCTTCCCATGAAACTGACGGTTTGTTAATCGGCAATGCAGAAATTATGCCGTTTAATCCCCGTAAATACCTTTATCACTCTTACCTTGCTTATATGAAAGGCAATAACCTGAATAAACCTGTTTCTGTAACTCGTTTTGGCATGGATATGCCGGGCGCACTGGCGGAGTACGGTCAGCATTACCTGCGAAAGAAAAGCAAACAAGGTATTCGTAGCAACCTGAGCCTAGATATTGATACTGCTATCGAATGGATGCCGAAACTGACAAGGGATAGCCTGCCAGAAGAATAATTTCTTCTGAGTACAATCATTTTTCAAAGGAATATAAAAAAGTGTTCACCACTATTCACCTTATAATTTAAACCAGATATATCAAAGTATTATAGGGTGAATAGTTACTTTTAAACTGTTCACAACTTTTCATCACCGTTCACCTTTTTCTGGTTGGAGGTGAACAGTTTTATTACTAATTCTTTAATAGGGGGTAGATAAAAAATTTTCTCTGGCAGGTGTTTTTTTCGGTTCTCTGAGTTACCGGGTTAATGTATTAGCCCGGTAACTCAGAGAAGACAAGCGTAGCGCGTCAGTGTAGTTTTAATTTTTTGTATTTTCTTTTATGGCGAGCATAGTGATTTTTAATAAAAATATATCGATGAAATTATTATAACAAACCTAATTTCACTCATTGATGGAATACTGATCATAGTTATTGCTTTTATTTCTACTGAATATATGGATAACCAAAGAGTTATCCATATATCTTTTATTAAGCATGTAGAATGACTTGCTGCTGTACCTGTATAGGCTGTAATGTCTGATATTTTTGTCGTATATTATTATATAAATCTGGCATTTCCCCAGCAGATAAAGTAACAATTAAAACATAAGGTAAGTCGTCAAGTTCAGAAACATCGATTGGCATCCCACAGTCGCGACCATGATAGATAATATCAAAGCATGGTGTAGTAAGTTCATCTTGTTTGAATGTGTGCTCACTTCTTAATGTTGTTTCCCACTTATGACCATCATTTCTTTGTTCATTTTCGTCTGCATAAATATTTTTTAAGTTAAAAAGCGGGAATGTTAAGCCTTTTTTCGTATCAGATATCCCCTTCCTCATAGTAATTTCTAAACCACTTCGAGTGTAATTTAATGGGTGTTCTGCGTCCACTGGGCTAGAAAAGCAAAATGTTGCTCGAAGATTGACACAACCTGTAGTTGGTTTATCTGGATAAGGAATGAATGCTCGCATATGTTGAGAAGGTTTGAGCACACCTTGATAAATGACTTTTACTTCATTATCGTCACAATAAATAACATCTGAAATATTATGCGGAAATCTACCCCAGCCAACTTCTGAACGTTCATGATTGCTGTTTTCAGCATGATGAATTAAAAGAGCTTTAGCAGTTAGAGGTGTAATATTATATTGTAAAGATGAACTTAAAGCGATTGCTTGTCTTAATGCTAGTGGAGCAGCAAAGCTAGTGCCTGCGGTACTTGCCAATCCATTATTCATGGGGCTGAATACCTTGAAAGGTTCTTCTGAATCTCCGCCAAAAGCAACACCATCTGGTTTCACGAATCCAGGACTTCTACCGGGGCCAATACAGCTATAGTGGCACCTTTCCCAGTTTTCTGAAAGAGATGTTGCTGCACCTACAGATAAACCATTGACCAAATCGGCAGGTGGTTGAATCCTATTAAGACCTGCTGGCAAATGGCCATCATTTCCAACAGCAACTGTGCATAAAGTATTCCCTGCTGAGAGGGCTTCCTCAAGTGTTGAAGTCCAGACATGAACATCATCATCATCAACAGGTAGTCTCGGCCCCAAGCTTAAATTAATATAATCGTAGTGTTGTGTGTCAAGCACACTCTTTATTCTGATTAGCACATCAAAAAGGTCAATGTCGGCATTATTTATGTTCGAATCTAAGACTCTGTAATGATCAATATTACAGTAAGGCACATTTAGTTTTACAGCACCTGAATCCATAACGCCAAAGAGAAGCGTAGAGGTCACATCTTGTCCATGTGAGAGAAGTTGGGCACTTGTTTTTCCATCTTTGTTAAAGGTGTACTCAGTTACCCACTGACTAAAATCATCAATACTTATTCCTCCGTCAAATATTGCTACCTTTAAATTTGGATTGATTGCTCCTTCTGATGGTAATTTAAAACTAGAAGGGGAATTCACAGAACGTCTAATTACTGGCTCACTAACTCTTAACTCTGGAAGATCTCTAAGCGTCCTTAAAAAAGAAAATTTTGCTATTTTATAAGCCGTTTTTTTATTGGCTTTAATAGGCATAAAGGTCAATCCTTTGACTTTTATGCATCTTTCTTTATCAACGGAGGCACCTTGTTGTAAAGCAAATATAATAAAAGAGTCAACTATAGCTGAATTTTCATCTGGGGTATGTAAGGCTACTTCAATACTTCTTTCATCATCACCTTTTAAAGACTTAATTTTATCGGAGGGGTTAAACATTGAAACACTTTCAAGTGTGATGAAATCATCTTTTTGGCTTTTATTTAAAGTATCATCGTTTAATGCACGCAAAAACGATTGAAAATTTTCAATTTTCCCTGAAACGTAGATACAAGCCGTTGTATACTCATCTTTTCTACCTTTTTTCTTTATGTCTTTACGAGGCTTAATTCTGACAGATTTACTACCTACACTTGTAAGAGAGAATTTGTTAAATAATCCTACCGGAAAATAACTTTTAGCTAGAAAAGCTGGATGAAGCACGAATTTTGCTACTGCTTTATCATCTGGTAGTGCGGAGGCTGGTACGTTTTCAATTTCACTGATTAGTGATGCTAAGTCACTCATTATTACTAGCTTATTTTCATTATAGGTATAGGGTTTATTTTTCCCTCCACCACCTTTTTTTATTTTTACATTACCCGTCAGTGTTTCTCCGTAACCCAAAAGCATATTCTTATCATTCATTACCTTCATCCTCTATTTTAATGATTTTTCTAATTTGCGATCTTGGTATTCCTAAGTCTGACGATATTTTTCTTTGGGAAACACCCTCATCAAGCATCGTTTTTATGACATTTTCCAATGCTGTATTGTTCAGTAATTCATCAATTAGAGCTGAGCTTAAAGGTATCTGCTCTATAATGGAATTCCGCTTCGCTTGATTGATGGATTTTTCAATCACAGCATAAGATATTTCACCTAATCTTGATGAAATATAGTGCGCTAAACTTTCTGCAATTTCTTTCGATATAAGATAACGTTGAATTAAATCATTAGTAGGATATTCAAAGTTTATAACTCTATCAAATCTTCTCCATGCAGCAGTATCCAAAAGTTCAGAATGATTAGTTGCTGCTATGAGAATAGATGTGTTGGGCCATTCATCGATAGATTGTAAAAGAACGGTAACAAGTCTTTTAAGTTCACCGACATCTGTAGCGTCATCTCTTTTTTTGGCAATGGCATCGAACTCGTCAAGTAGTAATATACATGGAAAAGATGAGGCGTAGTTAAGTACGGATCTTATGTTATTTCCTGTCTTACCAAGATAGCTGCTCATCACACTAGCAAGATCAAGAGTCAATAAGGGCATATTTAGTTTGCTGGCTAACCATTTTGCAGCCAAAGTTTTACCTACTCCAGGAGGCCCTCCCATTAAAAGGGAGCGGGACGGATGTAGGCCCTCTTTGTGCAAGAGTTCTTTCATTTCCCATTCGATTACAAAACGATTTAGAGCTAACGATGTGCTTGTTGGCCAAACAGGTTCAACATCTAGAATTACAGGATATGTTTCAACTAACAATTTTTGCCTTGTATCTGCATCTACGGGGGTTGCTCTAGGGGTAATCGGTTGAGCTCTTTCTACAGCATATGCTCCACTAGTTTGCATAAGTAGGCTTTCTAATTTTGTTGCTAATTCTGGTGACTCTTTTTTGAGCTTTTTTGTCACCATGCGTAGTCGCATGACAAGACTGTCTCGCTTGCCAGACAGAGCATCACTGACGACGTCAATGAATATATCATTAGTTAAGTTAATCACTTTACCACCTCATGATAAAATTAAACCAATTTTTTGGTAATGATACACCAATAACGATGTAATTAGTTAGAAAAAACATAAATCCATGCATTATTGGCCCGGATTTGAATGTTTTTGTACCACCTTTAAGTG
This sequence comes from Xenorhabdus miraniensis, assembly GCF_002632615.1. The sequence continues at coordinate 179,775 of NZ_NITZ01000001.1, read as the reverse complement.
TGCTAGTATTTTTGATTTTAGTTTGAACAGCTAGCATCTAAATGTTGTATGCTTCATCACCCTTACCGATCTTTGCCTACTAAATGCGGTGTTTTTTGCGAATCAGTTAAGAAAGTACTAATAGTTCCCAATATTAGGGGGATGACTCTTTATTTATCGCATGGTTTGGTGTGAAGAATAGATATAGTTTTTATTGTTCAAACTACCCGTTTCTTGTTGCCATAACGGAAAAAAACGTCTAGTCTGAATTAGTTTACTCGCCATCATAGATGGCCATATAGCTGTAATGGCAACAAAAACTCCCGTAGCCTGAAAGGGAGAGCAAGAATTGTGGTACATCTGCACACCTTTGGAAGCAGATATTGTCAAGACACCTAAACCCTCGTCTGGCAATGAAGGTCTCTAAAACTAAAAAATACACTCAAAAGGTGTTTTTATATTGCCAATCAAGTGTAGTGAACATTAGGTCATGCACTTATCTTTTATATCAACTCCCTTTATCTTCAATGAATAACAGGATGGCTTTAGTACATCCGGTTCATACTTATCACGATCACTGTCTGAAATATTCAGCGGACAATTTTTCTACATCTAAATATTTAACTCATTACTACCGTTTGATTCTTCATCTTGCGGCAACTACTGGTATTTCAACGTTCGCACTACTTTTGCTAACCGTTCGCGGAACTCAAGGCGTCACTTTTTGCGGATTTACCGCTGAAAGTGACGCCGCAGCAAAAGAGCAATACAACCCTGACAGGCTTTGGCCTGCTTAACCACACAGTGAATCTGACACTGCATTTTATAGATAAAAAAGCATCAAAAGGAGAACTTGACGATATCGAGGCTGGCTTTTTTGCCAGTGGGGATGACCTGTTAATACAGGCGGCAGTACAGCGTACTCAACCGATACCCCGCAATACCTCAACTTGCGTTCACTCTGGCGCACAGATATCCGTCAAGGGCAAGGCAGATTCTTCTTGTTTTGCCGCATTGTCGCGCGCCAGAGATTGCATGTTGTCAGGTATAATAAGTAAGGAAATCGATGAGCTGGTTGATTAAAGAATTGACCGTATTTGGAACGCTGAACATTATGTTGAGCAAGTTTATAACCGTTAAACTTAGTCGTTCGGTTATTGAGTCCAATAATACAATCAGTTAAAGTATTCCCGCCATTGGCACAATCCAATGGTCAAGGTTTAGCAGCCTTGTCACTCATAGACACTGGCAGAAATTTTGCTAGTGTGCCTGTTATCGCCTTTTCAATGGTGGTTCAGGCGGGGGAGACGTAAGTCTCGCTGGTATGAGTGCCAGTCTGCTAACCCTGCCTTGAATCACCACCATCAATGATTAATTAATGGAAGGGGTAGCAGGAATGAATAATAATGCTAGAAATGACTGGCATCAGGCCGATATTATTGCTGCATTACGTAAACGAGGTACAACCTTAGCGGCTGTTTCTCGTGAGGCAGGACTCAGTTCATCAACATTAGCAAATGCACTCAGCAGGCAATGGCCTAAAGGCGAGTGGATAATTGCTAACTATCTCGGTATTCATCCCTCAGAAATCTGGCCTAGCCGTTATTTTGATGAGCATGGTCGATTAATTGAGCGTAAGGTTCGAGATAAGTCACAGGAATAACCCGCTTTAACTTGTGATCAACTTTGTGAAAATGATAAATTTTTATACAAAGCCCTGAGAGTGAGATGACAGATCAATTTAAACCTCATGGCTTTTTTAACTTCACTCTTATACCAATGTATTCATAAAAATATATTAAAATCAAATGCATGAACAAGTAAAAGGAGTAAAATAAATATGGGGCACAAAATGGGGCATTTCGAAAATTTATTTTTAATAATTTATTTAATTTCAATTAATTATATTGGTTTGCGAGTCCGGCCTTCGCACCATTCGTTAGGTTTCTAACGTTTACCCAAGTCTACAAATTCCCTAAAAACCCCACTAAATCAAGATAGTTAATTATTTTGACGTCTACTCCAGTCCGTTGCAATCAACATGCAGCAAAATGTAACACAGGTAACCATACTTATTTGTTTAATATGCTATATTAATTACGATCTTATAGCTTTCCCGTTAATCACACTAGAATACATAAATAATTCTGGTATATCCTGTCCTGCGGTGTATCACAAATGTGCAATTATCATGGGCAAGATAAAGAATTTTCTAGCTGGGGTTGGTTTTCGAACTGACAAAAATGATAAGGGAGTTAAATGTGGATTAAGCCATTATTTAATATGCTGATAATAATAATTTTATTTATTTTTAGCAACATAGGATTTATTTCTATTGATTTAACTATAAAAGAAGTAATAACTCTGTGGACAAGCAAGGAGTATAGCCCATCTGAATTGTCTTTTTTTATTCAGATCACCGATTATGTAATGCTGATTAATAATTTTATGTTTGTTTTATGTGCTACCATATTCTTTTTCAGAAATAAATTAAAATATAGTTTGAGAATTATTTTTTCTGTGTTTTTAATTACCTTACTAAATAACATATCTACTTTTATTTACGTTTTGAATTTTTCGACTTTTTTTAAATTTATCAAAAATCATGATTTACATTTTACATTTTACATTTTACATTTTACATTGATTTTATTTCCTGTCTCAATGGTTATTATTTATATTCTTGCAAGGATAAAAACAAATGAACAATAGGGATATCATCAGGTAATCAAGGATATTAGATAAACTCGACTCTCATACATTAAATATGTATGACACGACTTGTCGATGGCTACCTAAGGGTGTTTTTATCTTGATTGAACCAAGTGGTTATGTGAACATCTAAGTTGGAAATTGTAAATATTAAAATCAAACTTTAATGAGGATAAGTATTTTGAGTAAATTTGAACACATTAATGTTTCAGGTAATAATAACCAATTTTGAGATAACAATGTCCAGAACAACGCAATCAACAATAATAATTATAACGGTAACAATAATAACAAAGATGAAGAAAATGCTCCTACACTACTTTTTGGTGTAGCCGTAGGATCAGCTGCAATTGTTTGGTGGTTCAGTACCCCGTTTGGTTCATTGATGTAGCAAAACAGAACATTAATGATATGGAATTAAAGTTGAATATGATACCAAAAGAAGCTTTGCATGGGCTAATACCCATGGAAACCAATATCAGTCTCATATTACACTTATTAGTCGAATACAACAACTTCAAAATAATGAAATGAAGCTCTCTATATATCTGAAATAATGAGAGCTATTTTTAGTTTTAATTAATTAGATTATATTCTTCAATTCATGTATGCTTTTTATTTTCCAGTCAGAAATATCCCAATATGAGTAATTATATTCGATATTATTTGGTATAACTATACATTTCATTGAGGCTGCTTTAACTGAAATCATGCCGATTTTTGAATCTTCTATTCCTATGCACTCTGTAGGTAAAATATTCAGTTTTTCTGCGGCGTTTAGATAAACCATTGGGTGGGGTTTGTTATATGGCATACCCTCTGCTGAGGATATATAATCAAAATAATTATCAATACCACATTGTTCGACTATTTTTAACAGGAAGGATAATGGAGAAGCAGAAGCAATGCCAATTTTAATATTTTTCTTCACTAATAGTTCTAAGCACTCTACTACTCCATTCATAAGCGGTTTTTCCGTAAGAATTAATTCAACCCCTTTGTGAAAAAGTTCTTTTTCAATTTTAGATTTATTTAAATCATTTTTATTATAAAGTCGACAAGCTCTATCTATCATACCGGATACTGGTATACCTGCCATACTAAGCATTTCATCATAAGTGATAGGAATACCATAATGATTTAAAATTAGCATGCCTGATTTTTTCCATAGTGGTTCAGAGTCTATCAATACACCATCCATATCGAAAATAACTGCTTTCATAATCATCTCCTTTGCTTAGTTATACAAGGCCATGCTTATTTTTATAGCCATTAAATCATTTTTTTTATCAGACTGTAGTAATTTTACCTCATATCATTTTACACCTAATTAATTATTTTAGTATCGTGAGGTTAATCACAATTTAACTAATAAAGTTAATTATATTGAGCTATTTCAATATAATCATGGTGTCAATTCTCAGTTAAACTGATATTTACTCTTACAAAAAACGATATTTCCTTCACCATATACAATACAGCACGATATGTATTCTGGCTCGTCCACGAGATCCCAATCCTGCACGAAAACTCACATTAAGATTAATGTCCTCAATGAAGAAAAATTTTCCTTTTCAAAGTGGCTCTCACAAATATTGATCCAGATCTCTGTACTAAGCAAAGCCATCACTTCTTTTGGAAAAAAAGCATGTTAGTGCTTGAATTTTATTCCTTACAGAGTATATTAAGATTAATAACCATATAAAATGTAGTGTTTATTGAGATTTTTAATTAATCGTATAAGGATGCTTTATGGACATCAGTAGCCTACTTATGGACTTTAGAATAACCTCACATTGTAATCTCGATTGTGATCTATGCTTCCGAAACCCGGGCATAGAAGATTCTCCTCTCACCACCGCATTTACTGTCATTGACCGGATGTATCAAATGGGCTTCCGGCGTATAGGTTTTACAGGAGGGGAACCTACTTCAAGAGCAGACTTTATTGAACTAATTGAATACGCAAAAAACATTGGATTTATGACCTACTTGTCAACAGTTGGACATCGCTTCATGATGGATCATAAGCGATTAAACCCTGTTTTAGACTGGGTGGGAATGCCAATTGACGGGATTGACCAGCAGGTTAATACGGATATTCGCAGTGGCAAAATGAGCAATCAGCACAGAGTGATCAAAAATATATTGATGTGGCTCCCTGATGCACATAACAGTATTAATATCAAACTAACCACAGTTGTTTCCCAGTCAAATGTAAATACCTTAAACGATATTGTTAGCTGGGTTGAGAATCTCCCTTATAAAATTCAGGCATGGCGTTTTTATCAGTTCTGCCCATTAGGGGTTGGGAAAGAAAAAAGGGATAAACTGGAGATAGAAACCGATTTGTTTATCCGCAAAATGGGGGCACTGAAAAAACAGTATCCGACCATGCCAATAAGCTGGGCTACCTTTGAAGAGCGTGATAAAGCCAATGTCGTCATGGAACCCAATTTTGATATTATTATCCCTGATGGTGAAAACTATACTCTGCTCGGTAATATGCTGGCAGACCCGCCAGAAAAAATTTTGGCAGCAATTTTCGGGAATAGTGAAATCATACATAAATGTGAAAATAATCGATTCTGGTTGGATAACAGGAAATTTACAGCATGAAATATGATTATCTTTATATGGACCCCTGGTCCGCAGACAAAAGAGAAGGAAATTTAGAAAGAAAACCGCTCTATATATGTCTGTCCGGAAACTCCGGGGTGGGAAAAAGTACCCTGCTTAAACGACTGTCTTCATCCCTATTTCAACATGACCCGTATACCATCGCCATTGACGAAAAAAGTGTTCACCACTCTTTCTTGCAGTATCTTTTTGACGATACCAATAACTACGGTTATCTAATACAACTTAACTTTATGATCCAACGGGCTCTGCTAATCAAATCTTGGGTGGCTAAAGGATTTAACCTGGTGATGGAACGTTCTCACCTTGAAGATTACATATTTATTAATTTCATGCTGAAGACGGGGTATATCAATGAATCACATCACAGAGCATATATGCAATTATGGGAAGAAATAAATCACATTATTCCTGTACCAGACCTTATCGTTTTCCTTGATTATTCCGCAGAATATTCTCTTCAACATTTGTATGATGATGAAATTCACGGGATCCGCCCCAGGGAGTTTCCTAATGAAGTGACAAAAATTAAATGGATAAAAGGCTGGCATGACGAATATCAATATTTCTTGAATAATCTCCCCGAAAATCTCCGGAGCAGAGTGATGATTTGTCAAAGTCCGGATAATATTGACGCATTTTCTGATATAGTCATCAACAAAATCAATATGCTGCGGAGGTGATATGCGTCAGAGAACAATTGTTTGTCCTATCATTCAAAATAATGGGGAATACCTGCTTTGTAAAATGGCATCTGATCGTGGTGTATTTCCGGGTCAATGGGCGCTGTCCGGAGGAGGAATGGAGTCCAGCGAAACAATGGAAGTGGCGCTGAGACGAGAAATCAGGGAAGAACTGGGTGAAGCTCTGGAAATAACGGAAGTGAAACCTTGGGCTTTTCGTGATGATATCCGGGTTAAAACGTATCCGGATGGCACCACCGAAGAAATTTACATGATTTACCTCATCTTTGACTGTATCAGTGCCAACCGGAACATTACATTCAACGAAGAATTTCAGGAAATTGCGTGGGTGTCACCAGAAGCCATGAAAGCCATGGATCTGAATGAAGCAACACGGATTACCTTTACCCAGAAGGGAATAATCTGATAAATTCCGCCGGTTCATCCCTGCCATCCATGGTGAAGGCAGGGTCGATAGGCCAAACAGATCTAACACTACAACCACTCCACAATTTTGTGGTCAATAAAAATTGGTCACTCACTGAGTGTTTTCCCAAAATAATCTTTCTGATCCTTTGGATATCCACCCATCACGACAATTTGGATTTTTAGTACATCGTTCAACGGGTTCTTTAGGGCACTGTTGCAAAGTTCGGATTTCGTGGGTTCATTATCACTCGGAGTACCCGGTATGAATGTATTCAAAGGGCGCCATTTCACGGGCATTATCATTTTATGAGCAGTGCGTTGGTACTGCAAATATGGCATCAGCTATCGTGCGCTTCAGGAGATGTTGGCTGAACGGGGAATCAATGTTGATCATACGACAATTTACCGTTGGGTACAGCGTTATGCGCCTGATTTAAATCGGAGATAATGCAATCTTGTGGCTTTGTTTACCATAATTAATCCTATTTCTAAAAAAACGGTGTTTAATAATTGATATTAGCCCCTAGGGTGCGAGCATACTTTGATTAGTATTTATCCTTAAAATGTAAATATTGTTCTTTAACCCTATGGTTTACTATAAAAGTTGAATGATTTTTTTGTGGTCATATTTTTCTCTATATAAATACTATAAAACTTCATTTTTAAAAACAATCGTCTTTAAAAGGTGATTAAAATAGTGTGCTCGCGCCCTGTATCAAACCCAACATCAGAAACTATAAATAAATCATGTTAGCTTCTGACGTTGAGATGATTTAATAGATATTTATAATTATTCTCATTGAGATATATTATTTATTTTCCAATAATCAATGGAGTCTCTGTTTAAATCTATTTTTCCATCTGGGTATTCAACTCTTGCATTTCCTCGAGGATATATTCCAGGAGGATTTTCTGAAACAATTATTTTGGGCATTTTAGTTTCGTCCAAAGTGGGCATGTAGGTGATTTTCCATTCACTTCCAGGAATCAAATTTAACCCGAACGAAGTTGTTCCACCTGATTCTCCATATAATCCTATTTGATTAGGCGTATCATAATCCTTTCGGAGAAAAGGATAAATAATTGGTTTATAATTAATATAATTTGTGAATTCTTTCATTTCCTTAGGCTTTTCTGAGTCATTGATATAAATCGTTATACCTGTTCCAGTATAGGGCACAGCATCTTTTATTAAATGATTAACATCAGTGTACATAATAACGAATACAATAGTATTGATGTGCCATTGACACCAGCCCCCTCCTTGAAGAGGTATTTTTTCCTTAAAATAACCAGTTGTGGGATTTACTGAAATATTAACGTCATCACCTTGATGCCTAGGGGTATGATAAATCGCTCCTCCAGCAGTATTGTGAGTAGACAAACATTTATTTGAGATATATCTTCTCTTCAAAATGGGAGTAGTATTCGGAGGAATAACACCTTCAACTGTGATCCACTGATTGTTTTCAGGAGGTGAAAATGGTTCAGAATTATCTTTATAAGTTTGCCAAGAGTCCGAAATGGCATTAGATAAAAAGTCACACCCTGTTAGGCACAAAGTGAGTGGTAATAATATAAATGGCATCAACTTTATCATACTCGCTGCGATTCCTATCTTTATTTAGAATAACGTTGTAAGGCAATAATGCCTCTTTCATCTTTTCGGGTTATTTCCAACGTAGTGGCCAATTGATTATCTATTTCTCTTAAGAAATAATATTCTCTGATTTTTTTTCTTTGAAATACTGCGCGAATCGAATGCGGTTCACTTTCAAGAAATGATAAATCTTCCTGCTTCCTTTGCAATTTTTTATCCGGTGAAAGAGTGCACAGTTCTCGCAATCTCTTATCAATATATTCAGCATATAAGGCGCTACTATGGTCAAGAAGGCCTGTCCCACGCTTACCTGTAGGATTTTCGTCACCCTGAAAAAATGAACGTATCTCTTGCTCTCTGTATTTATCTACTTTGGTCTGTTGTTCAATAAATTCTTTAGTCTCTTTTCTGGTTTTTTCATTTAACTCCGGAAGTAAATAAAGTTTTGATTCTGAATCAGGGAGAGCATAAAAGTAAACTAATTTACCATGGTGTAAAAAGGGGTCGTTATCACGGCTGAGTGACTTAACACTTTTTGCAGTGAGAGCACCTGCTATACTTAATGATGTTCCAATAGCAGTATCAAATACTTCGATTGCGTATCCTACAAATTTTTAATCTGCTTGAAGAGCAATATTATCCATATCCTTGTTAAACGGTACAGATGGAACAAAATCATCTTCATTAACATGACGATAATGAGTAATTTCAGTGAGTTCCTGCACTGCGCTTTGGGTAAATAAACGTGGCATACCGTAGGTATAGAGGCAGGGATTATAGGATTTGAGTTGTGCACTATGTAACAAGGCGAGGGCACCACCCAAACTATGACCGCAGACGAATAGTTTTCTTACTTTTGCTAGTCCCAAAACATGTTCGAATACTGTTTCCCTTTTTTCTATATCAGGAACTTGGATATCTTTGACAAGATGAAAAGCTTCCCAAAAACCTTTATGGACCTTTCCTTTTTCGCTAAAACCGCTACATACACCTTTAGGTGTACAGCCTAATTCTAGCGGCTGGAATGTTCCATCTGTGAGAATATCCTTTTTTTCCGTCATTTCAGTGCCGCGCCATCCAACAATAACTTCTTTATTATTTGCTACATAAAAAAGCTGAGTATGTCCCTGAGGGATATCTTGTTTATTTGAGTCAATGTAGACGACCTCAGTATAGCGATCACTGAATGGGACATCATAAACAACCGGGGTAAAAGATTGGTCATTAAACTTATAGGGAAGTTCTGAAATATCAAGCATCTGGTTATTAAAAACATTCACAATAGAGCCAGTGGCGTACTTATTGTCATCACCATAAGTTAATATGCTCATCAGTGAAAAATTATAGGCGTTAACCAGTGAATAATCTTTTTGGTGATGCAATAATAAAGACCATGCCCTGAATGGGCAGACCTCAATCACATAGCGATAAGTATCAAAAGCGGAAGGTATGACTTCAAGACCTACTGGTTCATCATTGGGAAAGTGGCAACTAGGAAGAGGGATTCCTTTTTTCCATCCTTTAATAACGGGCATTTTATCAACCAGCTCTCCAATCATTGCATAATAATATTGACAGCCTAATTTTTGACTTTCTGCAAAAACGGTTGAAATTTTGGACATAGAATCCTTAGAGCGTGCATATTTGTATTCGCCGTTACGCTTGACTCTCAATGGGCGTTTTTCCATTTCATCTGCAAATTCTTGCCCACTAAGAAATAAACGTAAAGGAGAAGCCAATAATTGTTCTTCCCGGATCATACCATTTCCGTCTGTTGTTCCTTTGCGCGTGGTTTTTCTATTTTTTAATGTATAGGGCATATTGGCTATGGGTTTATTATGTTCATCGACAAGCTGAATTTCTATTTTGTTCTTTAACATAGCCTGACAATCATGACAATAAATCGAATTTGCATTACTCATCAATCTTTCTCCTGTTCTTTTCTTGTTCCATCGTCAACAGATAATCCTGACCAGAGATTTTCTCAACGTATTGGCCCGCTTCAATTTTTTGCTGCAACCACTGTTCTATTCGTAGCTCCAGACTACCCACAGGTTGATCCAGTTGTTTCGCCATCTCACCGTGGTTTTCCCATAAATCATCATAAAGTGAACTGCTTAACACTTTCAGACCGTAAGGGGATCGCAGCCAGACTGTCAGCAGGTGTTCACCCAGTGTAAACGGGATTTTACTGTTACCTTCACCACAGGCTTCGGGACGGCAAAACCACATCGGCTGTGGTGTGTCGATCATCAGTTCTGTGACGGGAGTCAACATCAGTGACCAGTCGCTGGGTGTGAAGGCGGGTATCATCGAACCAAAAACACGGGCATCCATGATGCGGAACAGCACCTGCTCGCCATTCATCATCACCAGTTGTCGCCGCTGCCAGTGAGTAAGCTGCTCCTGCCACGGCATATCGCTGCGGTAAGCCCAACCCCAACTGTTATCACTCACCGCGTGGCGATCCAACACCATTCCTATCTGGAATAACTGATGGATTTTCGCCTGTACCAACCACGGGCTTTGTTTCAGCATTTTGCGCATCGGCGTACCGCTATACAGCGGAAATGCCTCCTCCACCCAGTCATTCAGGTAAAAATGTTCCACCGGATTCGGTGTTGCCAGCGAATTGAGGATAAAGAATACCGGGGCATCATTGGGTTTATTCAGCCATGCCTGCCAGCTTGTTGTAGTTTCTGTCATCGTCTCTTCCGTCATTATGATTATTCCTTTTTGGTGGGTTTAATCACTGGGCTGGCATCTTGCTGAGCCAGTAACGGGCAGTATGGGTGAGCTGGAAACTCCACCTCCGGCAACGGTGCCACACCTTCCGGTAATTGCAGTGCCAGCCCGCGCCCGCTGCCACCCGACCCTTGCCCGACATTAATCGGTGAACAGAGAATGCCGCCCGGCGTGACTTTCAGAAAACTGCCGCCCACTTTCAGGGTGATTTCTGCTGCGGCTTCCAGCACCACTTTGCCACCGCTTTTTAGGTGGATTTCCTGCCCGCTGTCAATGACGGTGGCATCCCCGGTCTGGATATGCTGGCTGCCGGCAATCCGGTGCGACACATCCCCTTCGGTGGTGATTTTGCGGGAACCGGCAACCTGATGGTGGTCATCGGCACGGATATCGTGATAACGGTTGTTATCGATGCGGCTCTTCTGGTCGTGCTTGATATGCCAGTAAGCATCATTTTCGATATGCGCGGTCAGGTCTTTCTGGCCGTGGAGATAGATTTCTTCGCGGTCTTTCGCATCCTCAAAGCGCAGTTCGTTAAACCCTTTGCCCTTGTGCGTCTTGGTCTTAAAGGTAGTGCGGGTTTTTTCTGCCGGTAAATCCAGCGGTGGACGGTTCAGGCCATTGTAGACACAGCCGGTGACAATCGGACGGTCAATATCCCCATTGAGGTAAGAGATAATCACTTCCTGCCCGATACGCGGTATCGCCATAAAACCAAAGCCGTTACCGTTCCAGCCCTGTGCTACCCGCACCCAGCACGACGCGCCATCATCCGGTGGGTCGTAGCGGTTCCAGTGGAAATGCACTTTAATCGCCCCGTCTTTATTGACGAAGATTTCCTCCCCTTCCGGGCCGACCACGATGGCGGTTTCATCGCCATCTGCCAAGGGTTTGTAGTGGAAAGGCGGGCGGTAATCATCGAGCCCTGAAATAAAACTGAACTGGTTGGAGAGCGTGGTGCCTTCGCCGCTACTGTCTCCCAGTGCCTGCGGGCAACGTCCGTGATGGCTGATACCGACCACCTGCCAGCGGGTATTGAGCGGGGTATGCGGATGACTTTTTATCTCGAAGATTTTGCCCGGCATCAGTTTGATGCAGTTACTGCTGCCGCTGCCGGTTTGTTTCTGGTTATCCAGCGCTTCCTGCCGGTATTTTAAAAACGGGATGGCGGCGGCATCTTTCTGGAAACGCCCGTAACTTTCAAACACGGTATAGGGGGTCTGGCTGCCAAAATCGCGGAAACCTTCGCTGCTCTGCATATGGGAGAGGTGATAGCGCGGGTTCTCCGGGTTGAAGTCTTTGTGCAGGCTGCGCTGCGGACTCATGCCGACCCCCAGCCGCACCTGATAAATCGTATCTGTCCCGTGCGCGGTTTCCGGCTGTGGTTGGTAAAGTAATGGCAGACCGGCGGTCATCCCCAGATGGCTGTCACTGAAAAACACCGTTTCATCCTCAAACCAGAAACTGACTCCCTCTTCCGCTGCTAACCGGCAGAAAAACGCATAATCGGATTCGCGTTTCTGGGTAACATACTCCCTGTCCTGATGCGCATCGTAGAGCTTCGAATTCGCTTTTACCCGGTGCTTTTTCAGCAGGCTGTTTAAAATGGCAGGGACATTTTGCTGATGATAAATCCGGCTGTCCTGATTGAGCGTCAGGCGCCAGCAGGCAGGACGCACGGTCACAGTATAAAGCGTCTTATTGCCATCGGTGCCTGTCCAATCCGCGTGGGAAATGATGCCGGTGATTTTTCGTTGTTCCGCCTCACCGTGAAAGATTTGCAGCACCGCTTCCTGCATCAGCAGTGAGGCCAAATCAATCTCCGCCTGCGGTTTAAACGGGTTAGCGTTACCGGCTCTGACTAACGTCAGGTTCAGGGTAAACAGTTCCGATAACCCTTCCTGTAGGGAGAATTCCCCCACGGCAAAAGTGTCTTCCGGCACACCGGCGATGTGGCAGACAAAGCGTAATCCACTTTTCATGTTAATTTTTTCCTTATGATTGATGTCATGCGTGCCTTAATCCATTACATTTCCGGGCGTAACCCGCCGACATGCCAGAACTGCCACAGCACCTTGCCGCTGTCCGGGGTGAAAACCTCCAGCATGACAAACGAAGACCGGGTGATAAAACAGGCCAGCGCCTGATTGATTAACCGGCAAAATCGGTACATCTCGCCCAGATTACGGTAGCAGTCAGGGTTCAGCGTAAGTGACAGTAAATGCCCGCGAATGGGGCGGCCTCGCCGCATCCGGTCAGTCAGGCGTTCTTTGACCTGAACAATACCGTCAATATGTTGGCGGAACTGGCGACTGAGTGGACGATGCGTGTCAGCATACGGGTCAAACAGCCGGAGAAACTGTTTCAAGCTGTCGGTGGCAAACAACATCATCGGCGGACTGGAAAGGCAGGACAGCAACGGCCAGCCGCTATTTTCCTGTAACAGCGGCGGGTAATCGGTGGTGACTGGTGTGATATTGCGTGCGCTGAGATGAGACGGTGAGCCTTCCTGTGTCACGTTGATGGTCTCTTGCGTTAATCCCGGTGCCTGTTCATGGTAGCCAGTGAAATAACACGAAACCTCAATGGCGGGTAAGTCGCTTGCTGGTTTGCCCGTCAAATTAAAAAAGTGCAACCAGTGCTGTATTCTGCCTAAAAAATCCTGTTCGGTCTGAAGCTGATAGTAAAACGTGTCGGGTTGCTCATTCTCATCCCGAAAACGCCCAGCGGGAGTAAACTGTTCAATCGGCAGCCAACGATAAGGCGTGCCCCGTTGCTCACTGTCATCAGGCTGTTGCACGACCTGAATATCACGCAGCCGGAACAATCGTACCGACTCCCCCAATGGCAGGGGATAGCGGTGATTGCCAGCCTCAAGTGCAATGGTTGGGCTGACCCGGTTTTCCAGCTGAATGGCGGGAACGCAGCCCAACAAAAATGCCTCATCGACATTTTCCAGTGGCAATTCACCTTCAAAACGAAAAATCAGTTCAAACGTGCCGTCTGTATTCAGTGGCACTTTTGTGCAACTGTTGCTGATATCCAGCGTGACAAAATTATAAAGTTCAGGCAGCGCATAATATTCCACCAACGGTTGCAGGCCGGAATACGTATTCTTTGGCGCAGGCAACACCGGACTATCAAACAGGTCATGCCAGCCATAAGGGGAACAGCCCAGTTTTCGCCGTTCTCCCTGTGTTCTCAGGCTGACGTCACAGAGATGCTGATCCAGCCACAGGCTGAGCTGTGCCGCCTTTTCTGTGTCTGTGCCGAGGAAAAAAGTTAATGCGCCGCTTTGCCAGACCGGAGAAACGGCGCCGGTTTGACACAGGGTCAGCATGATTTCACTGTGGGTGCCAGTTTTTTCACCGTGCGTTGTTGCACGATCAACGGCTCAATATGCAGGGGACGGCAGGTTTTAAAGGTCAGTAACTGCCCGTTGAGGCTGGCTGAAACGGACGTGCTCGCCGGAATATCGGTGCTGCCCTGATGCTCGCCCCCGGCAGGATAGAACTGCATTATCGTGGTCGGCGGAATCGGAGACAGGGCTAACGGCCAGATACGCGAGAGAATACCGTGGGTAATTTCGGGAAAGTCATCGTCCAGTTTATCCCGTAAATTGGACGTCAGCAGGGCAAAGGCTTCGAAAACCCGTTCAATATCGGGATCATGGGATGAAATCAGAAAATCAGCCAAATGTGGCGATTCTTTCGCCACACACTGTGCCAGTTCCCGCAGGTAGGCGCGTTCTTGCAGGTACAGCGATTCCTTGTTGTTTTTCATTGAATTTCACTTACGTTTTATCCATCAGGGATCGGTATTGTGCTGAATCATATGGATATAAAATGGATACTCGTCAGTCAAGGTGGTTTATTGTACACCCTTATCAATAAAATTAATTAATCAATTAGATTCAATTTTCATCTGATTTTGGCGGGATATGGGGATGTCAGCCGTTTTTGAGAAGGAATTTAGATAAAAATAGGGGAAACTACCGTTTGATCTCTCTATACTTAACCGCTAACTCTTGGAGAATGTTATGCAACTTTCGGATTTAGGAAATAGAATTTGTATTATAGGGCCTTCGAACAGCGGTAAATCTACTTTTGCTCATGCGATCTCAAGGAGATGTGATTTAAAAGTGATTCATCTGGATCAGTTTTTTCATTTACCCAATACAGACTGGCAGGAACGTCCCGTAGATGAATTCCTCTCATTGCATGATAGGGCAATACAAGAGGAAAGCTGGGTTATAGATGGAAACTATGGAAGATGTCTGCCACAACGCTTATCCAGAGCTACAGGGGTAATTTTATTAGACGTTTCGACTCCATCAAGCCTGTTACGTTATGCAAATAGAACCCTATTCCAACGTAACCATCGCTATGGTGCTCTGGAAGGCAATAAGGACACCATCAAATGGAAAATGATCCATCATATTTCTGTTGTCACACCAAAAAGCAGAAAACGTTATGCGGTATTGTTTGAACAATTGACTATACCGAAGATCAAACTCTCATCGATTAAAGAGATTAAAAAGCAGTTTGATGAATGGGGGCTAACTCCATAACCGATTGAGATGTTTTCCTTTCATTATATTTATATCTAAGCAAAATAATTTTCTAATTTCATCTGCCACTAACAGTATATAAATCTATGGTGATGTCATTTGGGTCACTATCCAATAGAAAAGTAACCCAAAATTAAAAAATAAAAGCGAATAACAGCTTCTGCCACCAACTTAACAAGTTGTTCTTTCACTCTTTCCGCCGTCTCAAGAACTTCTTCATAACTGAGCGATTGCTCCAAAATACCATATGCTCCTGTAACTATGCTCTAAAAGTGTGTAGTACATGCAGAATGCTTACTATTCCTGCGATTGAGGTAAGAATAAGTGATTACAATTATCGATATTGCAGAAGACTAAACTGGCTTGTCTATATTTGTTTTCTTGATCGGAAGCTCTGATCTTAAACGGGCAAGTAGTTTTGTTTTTCATCCAAAGTTCAGGTTAAAAATATTAAAATAATTTAAGGGAAAAATAAGCATGAAAGCTATTAATTTGTTCAGCCTAATAACACTGTTATGCTTTGTTTTAACTGGTTGTGATAAAACCAACTCTGATACCAATATCAACACTAATACCAACACTAATACCAACACTAATCCCTACGACAATGATAATGGCCCGTCTGAAAGCCAGATACATCAAGCTATTCAAACCCATTTTGATGAATGGGCTAAACATGACAGTGAATTTCAACATCAAACAGGACAGCTTGTTTTCGAATCAGTAGAGAAAGTGGGCTATTGTGAGCCATCTAAGGCTGAACCAACTAAGTTACGCTGTCCGGTAATAATCCATGTTAATCAGAAAAGAGCGCTGAATCTCAATCCGACACGCCATGAAGTGAGTCAGAAAATGTATATCTGGCAAGAAAATGGAGATTGGGTTGTCGATTTTCGATTAAGAGGACAAATACGGGCCAGTATTATTTTCGGTGCAGTAGGTTTTGAGATTAGTCACCTGGAAGACGCGAAGTAAGCATATTATTTGCTGTATTCGGTTCTTTATTAAACTGAAATTGATGGAAGCTGATTTATTAAAGCTTCCAATTCCTTGGGAATAAAACTCAACCCCGACAATACATCCGAAAAAGCCTTGCTAAATATTCCCCGGCGGGAGTGAGTTTGGTATCTTTTCGTTGAATAAGGCCAAAAGTGGCAAACGGAAGCTGTTCTTTAAGATTTAACGCCACAAATTGCTGATCAAATAAATCTTCATCAACCACATCTACCGCCACAATTGTTAAGAAATCACTTTCGGCGGCTAAGCTCATGCACGACATCAATGTTTCACAGGTAACACTAAAGACCGGTGGGTGATGCAGTGATGAGAATGTCTCAAGTAATCTACGATAATAAGTGTCCTTAGGTGTTGGCATCGTCCAATTGCAATCAGCTAATTCGTCTAAAGAGGTTGCACTCGCTTTTGGATGCCCTTTTCGTACTATTACTTTGTATTCTTTTTCCATCAGCTTTTCGAAGTTCAATTCTGCATCCAAACTGCCGGGATAATAGGTATTGACAGTAAAATCCAATTCACCTCGTCTGAGTTGAGGCAGCATAGTTAATAACTGCCCCTCAACAACTCTTAAATTTACGGTTGGGTAATCACGATGAAATTGTGTGATCACTTTCGGCATAATGGTCCGTGCAATACTGCCGGCAACACCAATATTAACCACCCCTCCGATCAAACCAATTTGTTGCTGAATATCTTCCTGTGCAATGCGAAGTTCCTCAAGTATCAAACTGGCACGTTGTAAAAAACCTTGTCCGCACTCTGTTAAATAAATACCCTGGTTACTGCGTATAAATAATTTTGCACCAAGTGAATCTTCCAGTTCCCGAATCGATTTAGTTAAGGCAGGCTGCGAGAGTGACAAAAACCGGCTGGCAGCCCTGATACTGCCATGACGGTTGATTTCAACAAAAGCACGTAGTTGATTGAGTTTTATTGGTGTCGCCATTTTTCTCTCTTACGATAACTTTTAATTATATAGGTAAAGTTAATTGTATCTTATTTGAATTGAATTTATTGTCTACATTATAAAATAGAAATAACGTGGTTATATGGAATAAAGTGTTAATAAATATTTTTTGATTATTATTCTTAGTAAGTGGAGTGATTAAAATAAAAATAATTCAATCTATTAACTCAAACCAATATGTGTGAAATAAACCAAATAAATTCCATCCTGTCCGATAACTATATCTAATAAATTTCAAATTTCCATGCTGTAGTAAAGAAACGAATCTTAGATCACATAAATAATGATGTGATTGAACATAGCCAACAAAACAGCAAATTGAAAAATGGGGAATAAAAGAGAGCATTATTATGGGTATTTTACTAAGCGAATCTATTCAGCAAATGACTGAAAAATTACAAAATTGGCGTCGTGATTTCCACCATTTTGCCGAATCCGGCTGGTTCGAATTCAGGACAGCAACGATTGTGGCAGATGAACTGCATCGTTTGGGTTATAGCCTGAAAATGGGAAAAGAGGTTCTCAAGGCAGAAGCCAGAATGGGGTTACCTTCAGCGCAGGAATTACAGGAGCAGGAACAGCGTGCGGTTAAGCAGGGCGCTTTGGCTGAGTGGCTTCCTCACTTTTCGGGTGGCTTCACAGGCATTGTTGCGACACTCGATACAGGAAAAACCGGGCCAACACTGGCCTTTCGGGTTGATATGGATGCCCTTGATCTGAACGAGGAGCAAACCCATGTCCATCGTCCTTATGCTGAAGGTTTTTCCTCTTGCAACGCACACATGATGCATGCCTGTGGTCATGATGGTCATACTGCAATCGGCTTAGGCCTCGCACATATACTGAAAAAACACCAAAGCCACCTGACCGGAAAAATTAAACTGATTTTTCAACCTGCGGAAGAAGGAACCCGGGGGGCAAAATCCATGGTGGAAGCGGGTGTCGTCGATGATGTTGATTTCTTTATTGCTATCCATCTTGGCCTTGGTGTGTCTCACGGGGAATTAGTCTG
Organism: Xenorhabdus miraniensis; assembly: GCF_002632615.1. Next base: position 161,421 of record NZ_NITZ01000001.1, on the reverse strand, counting down.
CGGTTGTGATAACTTTCTTGCCACTACCAAAATTGATGTTACCTATCGTGGTGTTTCTGCCCATTCTGGCGCGAAACCAGAAGAGGGTAGAAATGCCTTATTAGCTGCCGCTCAGGCAGCACTGGGACTGCATGCAATTCCTCGCCACAGCGAAGGCAGCTCACGCATTAACGTCGGAGTGTTACAGGCGGGCATTGGCCGTAACGTTGTTCCTGACTACGCATTAATGAAAATAGAGACTCGTGGAAAAACTAACGAGATCAATGAATTCATTTACCATCAAGCCCTCAGCATTATTGAAGGCGCTGCCAAAATGCAGGGCGTTGAATATGAACTAAAGCTAATGGGAGCCGCGCAAAGTAGCCTGCCTAGCCCGGCGTGGGTCGATTTCATTTATCAACAAACTCAGAAAAATATCCCAGAACTTTCCTCTGTTGCCAAAAACCTCCAGCAACCCGCAGGTTCGGAAGATGCGACCTATTTTATGGAACGGGTTAAAGCGAATGGCGGTCAAGCTACTTACCTCATTTTCGGTACAGAACTTAGTGCCGGTCATCATAATGAACGGTTTGACTTTGATGAGAACGTAATGAAAACCGCTGTGAAAACACTGGCCACTATTGCACTTCATCTGCCTGATTTCAGAACAACATGATTAAAAAATAATAACGACAGCAAATACACGAAGGAAAAAACCATGAGTGAAGCAACTATCCCTGCCAATAAGAGCCCAGGACGTATTCTTGGTTGGATCGAAAAAGTTGGAAATAAAATACCCAATCCTTTTGTTTTATTCGTCTATTTAACCGCTGTTTTAATGATCGCGACGGCTATTTTTTCTTGGTTTGATTTAGTTGTAAAAAATCCGACAAATGGAGAACTCGTCAGAGTTAAAAACTTACTTGGTGCTGAAGGATTGCAGTGGATTTTGCCGAATATTGTTAAAAATTTCAGTGGCTTTACACCACTTGGCGCAATATTGGCGTTAGTTATTGGCGCGGGGCTTGCAGAAAAAGTCGGCCTGTTGCAATCCCTGATGTATAAAATGGCGTCTGGCATTAATAAACGTTATGCCAGCTATATGGTGCTATTTATCGCCTTTTTCAGCCATATTTCATCGGATGCTGCGCTTGTTATCATGCCGCCGTTAGGGGCGTTGATCTTTATTGCAGTTGGTCGCCATCCCGTTGCTGGCTTACTGGCTGCTATTGCGGGTGTTGCGTCAGGATTTACCGCGAATTTATTGATTGTCACTACTGATGTTCTGCTATCTGGTATCAGTACCGAAGCGGCTAAAATACTTGATCCTAACTTACAAGTCAGTGTCATTGATAACTGGTATTTTATGGCAACCTCCGTGGTTGTACTGACGATTGCCGGGGCTATCTTAACGGATAAATTTGTTGAACCGCGTCTTCCTGCCTGGAACGGCAGTCATAATGACAAGCTGGAAAAGCTCACACCACAACAAAATCGTGGATTGCTGATGAGTGGTTTGTCAGCGCTGGTTTTCATTGGTATTACAGCGCTGCTGGTCGTTCCTGAAAACGGATTACTGCGTGATCCACAGACTGGAACAATCATTCCATCGCCATTTATCAAAGGGATTGTGCCGGTTATCATTTTGTTTTTCTTCGTCGTGTCGATTACATATGGTGTTTCGACAAAACAGATAAAAAAGCCCAATGATATTCCTGAGCTGCTGGTTGATCCCATGAAAAGCATGGCGGGCTTTATCATCATGGTCTTCCCTCTGGCCCAATTTGTTGCCTTCTTTAACTGGAGCAACATGGGTAAATTTATGGCAATAGGGCTGACTGATATACTGGAAACTTTGGGAATGACCGGTGTTCCCGCTTTCATCGGATTAATGTTCTTATCTTCTTTCCTGTGTATGTTTATCGCGAGTGGCTCTGCCATTTGGTCGATTCTGGCCCCGATTTTTGTACCGATGTTTGTCTTGCTTGGCTTTCATCCTGCTTTTGCCCAAATCATCTTCCGTATTTCCGATTCCGCGGTATTACCTTTAGCGCCGCTGTCACCTTTTCTGCCACTCTTTTTAGGCTTTCTTCAGCGCTATTATCAAAATGCAAAATTAGGCACTTATTACACGTTAATCCTTCCTTATCCTTTGGTGTTTTATGCGGTCTGGATAGTGCTGCTGATAGGGTGGTATTTTGCTGGATTGCCGATTGGGCCGGGGATCTACCCAGTGTTGTCGTGATTTTAATTAAAAGATATGACCGGAAATAAAAGTAAGGCGCATGATCATTTTAATCATGCGCCAAGTGAATTTACACCACATGTTTGTAACCGAAGTTGAGTTGAAAGCCACCAGATTTTGCATAGCTTAGTAGGGTACTCAACAACGAAAAACATTATGTTTTTTGTTAAGTGGTTATGTCTATTTTTTATCTCATCATCATTGAGAATGAATTCTTAATTCCAATATAAGAATGCGTTTTCTGCATGCTGCATCTTTCATTTGCATTTCATCAAAAGTTAAAAAAATGTAAATATTTATTCAAAACTGCCTTCAATATTTATAGAAAAATAAGAGGTCATTATGAATAGGCAAAAGCTCATGCAGCAGATCATTATCGCCATTCTACTGGGGATTATTACCGGTTGGGGATTTCATCATTATCTTGATGCCAGCCAAACAAAAGAAGTTGCCTCCTATATCAACATCATCACCGATGTATTTTTGCGCTTGATAAAAATGATCATCGCACCACTGGTATTTGCCACGATTGTTACCGGGCTGACGTCAATCGGCGGGTCATCCTCTGTCGGGCGCATCACCATCAAAGCGATGGCATGGTTTATTATCGCAGGGTTAGTCTCACTTGGCATTGGCATGCTGATGGCTAACCTATTCCAGCCAGGTGTTGGTCTTAATATCACAGTCCCACAGCAAGGCGAGGTGAATACTGGCTTGAATGCCAGCGGGTTCTCGTTGAAAACCTTTATCAGCCATATTTTCCCGAGTAGCTTTGCCTCCGCGATGGCGAATAATGAGATCTTGCAGATCCTGATTTTTTCCCTATTTTTTGGCGCAGCGCTTTCCTATATCAGCCACAATAGCCAGAAAAAAAGCCCGATCGTGTCCTTGATTGAAGATCTGGGGCGTATCATGTTCCGTATCACCGATTACGTGATGTCATTTGCGCCGATAGCTGTGTTTGCTGCCATTGCCTCCGCTGTGACTGTTCAAGGTTTGGGATTGTTGTATGACTACGGCAAACTGATAGGACTCTTCTACCTTGGCCTATTCTTACTCTGGGCTATTTTGTCCGCCGTCGGGTTCTTTTTCCTCGGTAATGGTATGTTTTCACTGATGAAATTGATTCGGGAACCGGTGACATTAGCATTTGCGACCGCAAGTAGTGAATCGGCCTATCCCAAGACCATGAACGCACTGGATCGTTTTGGTGTCCCGAAAAAAATCTCCAGTTTTGTATTACCGTTGGGCTACTCCTTTAATCTGGATGGTTCAATGATGTACCAATCTTTTGCGGTACTCTTTATTGCACAGGCTTACAACATTGACCTGAGCGTCACAGAACAAATCCTGATTATGTTGACGCTGATGATCACGAGTAAAGGTATGGCAGGCGTCGCACGTGCTTCGGTGGTGGTGGTTGCGGCCACGTTGCCCATGTTCCATTTGCCGGAAGCTGGGATCTTACTCATCCTCGCTATTGATCAATTCCTTGATATGGGACGTACAGCGACTAACGTAGTCGGTAACAGTATTTCTACGGCCGTGATTGCTAAGTTGGAAGAAAAGCAGGGAGGCGAAATCTTGCGCCAAGAAGTTTGAACAGACTTGCTGTACTCTGCTCAGCGATTACAACAAGTTTGAGTCTATCCCAATAGGTTCTTAATTTGATGGAAGAACGGTTAATTGGTGCATCGTGTTTTCATATATTGCCAAAAGCGCTCAGAAGAAGGATTAAGGCGGGAGTGAGTTCGATAAATGAAAACCCCCATTTTTATCGAAGCTTGCTCTGGCGCCAACAAACACAGCTTTTGCTTCTTGAGTTCCTCACGGATTGAATAATCCGGCAGCCAGCCGACGCCGTGACCCTCCAGCACCATACGTTTCAACAGTTCGCTCATGGATGAAAGACAAAAATAAGTGAACTGATCTTTGAAATCTTTCTCCAGTAACTGATTGACCTGACGCCCCATATAACTTTCATCAGTGTATTTCATCAATGGTAAGGGCGTATTTTCCAGATAATGTAACGGCTTTCCATCAGGCTTACAGCCAGAAACAAGATATAACTGTGCATCCAACACCTTATGATGAAGGAACGGTGACGTCATTAGCTCTTCATTAAAGAAAGACAAAATAAAATCATTTTTGCCGTTTTTAAGATTATTGACCGCTTCATCAACATTAATGGATTCGACATTAAAAACCTTGTCCGACTTCTCTGCGAAACCGGAAATTAACTGAGGTAAGAGGGAAATAGAAAGCGAATGGGCTGCGGCGATATTAATGCGGTATTTAGATATTTTCCCACCTTTTATTTTACCGATTTGATATTCTATATCACCAAGAAGATTCCTGGCATAAACAATAAATCCTCTTCCTTGTAACGAAAGTTGTAGTGGATTTGAATTACGATTAAATATTTCAAAGCCGACCGCATTTTCAAGCGCCTGAATTCGCCGACTAAAAGAAGATTGTGATATATTCCTCCGTTCTGCGGCAAGCGTAAAACTTCGTAACTCTTCCAACATCACCGCATCATATAACCACTTCAACTCAATATTATTAAGCATGAATTAAACCTTATTATTGATTGGATTTCCTAAAATGACTTATGCAAATACAGCATGACACATAGAAATATTGCAATTACGAACAATCGTTGTTGTGCCATCATAGCGATTATTTACGGAGGTGGTACATGAAAAAAATAATTGGAGTCCTTGGTGGTATGGGACCAGCAGCAACACTGGACGCAATGGAAAAAATAATTAAAAACACACCTGCAACTTGTGATCAAGAGCATATTCCGGTGATTGCGATCTCTTTCCCAGATATTCCTGACAGAACGGCAAGTATACTTTCTGGTGGGGAATCGCCATTAAATAAGATGTTGGCCGCATTGCGAATATTAGAAGCGGCGGGAGCACAGTGTATTATTATGCCATGCAATACAGCGCATTATTGGTATGATGAATTAAGGGTATCTACTAAAGCTCATTTTTTGAATATAATTGATATTACTTGTAATAAAATTGTCAGTGAAGGTGTTAATAATATTGCTATTCTTGCGACAACTGGGACGATAAAGGCAAATCTTTACCAAGACAGATTGAGAAAAGAGAATGTAAGGTTTGTTATTCCTGATGATATTCAACAAGGAGTTATTATGGACAGTATTCTGGCTTATAAAAGTGGGGATGGGGAAAGGGCGTATCAGTTATTAAAACCTGTTATTTATCAGCTTAAAAATATTGGTGTTGAGCGGTTTATTATGGGGTGTACTGAAATACCGGTTATTCTTAGGAAAGATTGTGATAAGAAGGAGTATATTGATGCTACGGAGGAGTTGGTTAGATGTGCGATTGATTGGTGTTAGTTTATTTCAGGTGTAATCTGACAGAAAAAATAAATAGGCGTGTCTCACTATTATGAAAAAATATTTAGCTGATAATGTAGAATATGATTCATTTTTGGAAGAAGTTAGTGATGAATGTCATCATATGCTAAATATGGTTAGTATTTATCGATATTTATTCAATCTCATTATTTGACTATTTTCTAAAATACATTTTTTTCGCCGGATAATAATTTTTACAAATTAAATACAATGCAATAATAAAATATAAAGTTAACTTTAATAATTCAATAAAAAGTTCATCAATAGAATAAACAGATTGAGGAAATATAAAGGATAAATAAGGTGATAAAGAACTTTCCAAAGGAATTGCCATTCCCGGCATCATGGAAAATATCCAAATGCTCAGATGGTTAATGTTATTTAATGATTTTTCAGAATTAAATCCATAACTTAAAGCAAAGCCTGTGCCTAATACTCCCATTGTTATCATTAATAATATAATATGTATTATAGAATATAAACTGGCATTTATAAAAATAAGCAATAAAATGGAAATAAGCGTTATTGGTAATAATCGTGTAATAAAAAATAGCGTTCTTGATAAAACTAATTTATATACTTTGGTCGACATATAGGGGTAAATACCTGCATAAACTTCAACTTCCCACGACAATAAACCAGAAACAAAGGCTTGAGAAGCAAATATATAAGAATATTTGTGCAAAAATACATCAATGAAATTGTTTTTATTTTCAGAAAACATCATTATTAAAATAATAATATTTAATGGAACATGAATGAAAACAAGGATAATATATTCTTTAATTGTTATTTGCCTAAAATAGTTTTTAAAAATTAAAATCATTATTTTCATTAGCTCATCCTCATTCTGCCGTCTTGTAAATATTTTTCCAATCTTTGATTTATTCTTTTATTCAGCCAATAAACCGTAGAAAGCCAAATAAATAGTGTAATAAAAAATAGCCAAATAGAGGTATGGCTTATTTCTTGTAATAACCAATAACTCGGGAATATCATCGATATTTTATTAACCCAAGGCAAATTAAATAGATTCAGGCCAATAATAAAAAGAATATATCCAAACCACGGCAATGCCAGAATAGGTTGCTTCCATAAATTAATTAGAAAAGAGATAACAAAGCAGAATACACAGGTGAATAATAACTCGCCCGTAATATAAAATAGAATGATCGAGTTAATATTAATGTCGCGCATAATATATCCAACAAAAGGAATAATAATGGCTGGCAAGCTGATAAACCCATTAGCCGTAGATCTTAATAAAATTAATTTATAAAATGGAGTGCCTGATGAAATAACATAGGAAATAGTTTCAAATTTAAATTCATTGGATATATTTGACATGGCAGAAAACAATAAAATACTAATGCAGGTAAATAAACCTGATCTTATGGCTAAAAAAAGTGCGCTGCTATTATCGCCATTGTATAAATAACAGTGGATTGCCAATACAATACTTTGCAGACTAATGCCAATTAAAAAAGAGGAAGTGACAATTCTTTCCTGCCATTGAATTTTTGTAAAAAACATCAATTCATAGAAAAAATTATTTCTCATTTTTTATCCTCCATAATTTTTAATAATTTAATTTCCCTATGTTGATGTTTATCGATAAAATTTTTATCGTGGGAAACACAAATAATCATCCCATTGTTGGCGCAATGTTTTTCTATCTTGCTATGCAGGAAATCAATACCATCACTATCCAGTCCATTGGTCGGTTCGTCCACTATCCATAATGGATAGTGCGCCTGGCATGCCCTTGCCAAATGTAACCGTTGGCGCATTCCCAATGAATAATTAGCATAGGGTTTATAAATATCCACTTCTTTCAAACCGGTTTCCAATACCAGATATTTGGCGGCGGCTCTGCTTAATCCATTACCTTTTAAGTGAGAAAACAAAACCAAATTATCAATGGCATTCAATCGGGGATAGAAACCAGAAGGGGCACCGAAAGAAACACCGATTTGTTGCCTATAACGGGATAAATCATGATAAATATTACGGTCATGAAAAAGGATCTGACCACGTGTAGGTTGCAAGACCGTTGCCAATATATTCAATAGTGTTGATTTGCCACTGCCATTCTCCCCTGTGATGGCAAGAAATTCCCCTGCATTCAATAAAAACGAAAGAGCATTAAGAATATTCAGGCCACCATTGTTGTAACAAAGATCGGTAACTTTTAGCATCGTTTCCCCTTTTTACAACTAGTTAAAAATATCACACATTATAAATTAACCTGAAATTACTTAAATAATTTCCTTTCCATAATTTCAATGCTTGTCACATATTTTCTTAATTTTTCTGGGACTTGTTTCTGGAAAACAGATCTATCACCATCAGTTGTTAAATATATAGGTATATCTTTTGCTGGTGGTTTTATATTATAGTTTGGGTGATCATATGCACGCATTATAATTCTTCTTTCTCTTGAGAGTTTTTTAGCCCAATCAAGATCTGAAACATACCTATCACTTGTTTGTATCCAGGATGGGCCATATTCAAGGAATATATTATATCTTGTTATATTACTTAAATTCTCAGATACACGATGCCAAAGCCCTCCCCACATTAAAGTAATGTCTCCAGCCTCAACCAAAAGGTTAACTTCATCGGAAACTGGAGAATGAGTATTATATTCTTGAAATGTTTGGGAGTAGTGTGAACCAGGAATATAAATAAGGTTTCCCATATTTATCCTTGGTATATCTGTCAGCCAATATCCAACTTTGACTCTAAGTGGCAATGAACTAAATACATTGAATGGAAGGTTACGTGGGCCATCAATATGCCAATTATTTCTTGATGTTCCATTCGGTGGTCTGACGAAAAATTGGCTCAATAATAATTTGATCATTTCACCATAAATATCATAGATAAATCCTATGTGATTTTTATTATCAATAAGCTCTTCAAAGACACTATTATTTTCAACAATATTTCTATCCATATGAGAGTTATTATCATCAATCTGAGATTCAAAACTACAAGACTTTATAATCTCATTTTTATATTTTTCAATATCATATGAATTCAATGCGTTTTTTATGATTAAAAAACCATTTTTTTTGAAGGCATTCCATTGTTCAATACTAAATCCTTCAGGTGCAATATTTAACATAATATTTATCCCTATCTAATAGAATAAGAAGTCAAACCATTATATGGTGCATCATATTCCAAATAATCAACAGCCTCATATATCCCAATAAAACTCATTGGAATCCTACTATATTTTTTCATTTCCAGGATACATGGCTTTATCACTTTTCTCTCTTTAATACCTGTATTCCCATTGGAGGAAATATGCTTATGGGTATGAATAAGAATAGGGATAAAACCACCTCCTGCAAATGCACCCTTTAGCATTGCAAATCCCCCTACACCATCAACCTTGCATCCTTTTCCTAAAGCTGAAAATCTCCCCATATAATACCAACTTGGTGAACATAAACTGCCATGTTCAACATGAAATACACCCGCTTCCAACCCAATAATAGCACCACTTGAAATTCGTAATACACTTCTATAGAAACTTAACAGCAATGTTCTTTTTCTTTTATCTGGAATATGATATCGACCATTTAACAACAAAATTCTGAGGAGTTCTGCTATAGAATAATTAAAGCCTTCAAACTCAACAACTTCTTTATCCCATGAAACAATCCAATCTAAAGGGCTTAATAAACAAGAAGTTAAATCGTTTTTAATATTTTCAAATACATTATTATTATAATAAGCATCAGGTTCCATTTCCGCTTTTGATAAAAATAAAACACGCTCTATTACTGTTATTATATTTAATATAGTACAGTTCTTACTGGCATGATAAATAATTAAATCTAATTCATCATTATTATCAGGGATTGGGTATATATGATCTATTCCATCTGTTGCCAATTTCCACTTTTCGTACTGTTTTCTTCTTTTTAATTTTGATATGCACTTATTTTTTTGAATGAAATTTAACAAATTTGACTTTATATTTTCTTTTTTCTTGGTTTTTTTTATAATAAATTCAGCCAATAACATTCTATAATCAAATGTTATCAATGGATTTATTGCTATAACCGCATTTAAAATAGATTCCTCTAACCACTCTATTTCAACGCTATTAAGATATATTTTATGTAATAAATATAAAATCGTCAGCTCATTGTCAATTTCAGTATTAAGAAGAAATGAACCATAGGATTCTTCATCTACATTAATACATTTTAAAAAAACCTCAACCCATTTTACATCGTAGTCTTTTATTTTTTCCTCAATAAAATCAATTAAAGAGTATCTATCATATTTCCATTGTTCATCAACGTAAGAATCACTACATAGTAAAATGTAGCTACCAATTTCATACTTATTTATTTTAGCGGATTCATTCATGATATGACCTATAAATTGGTACGAAATCTCTGGAATTTCGAGTCGTTTGTAAAATTTTCCCTATGGAAAGAAATTTCACATCCATTAGGAAATCTATCAGTGATATATTCAATAAAAACATTATAATCTTCATCTGAAATATCTACTTTTACATCAAACTTTCCTTCGTCTACCTTGGTTATTTGATATTCGACAAGCCCTTTTATATTTTTAAATATATGCATAAATATAGTTGGAGAAAATTTTGAACCATTTATTTCCCATAAAACAATAGAACGTCCAACCAGTTCTTTTATTAAAACAGCGTGTTCATTATTTTCAATCTTAGCAATATCTTTTGTATTATATCTGACAAATGGCATATATTTATCAACTTTAGTGATTATAAGCTCCCCTTGTCCATTTTCATCTGGATTTAGAATTTCGGCTCTCAATGAAGATGAATCCAGTTGCATTACACCATCGCACCTTTCTGAGGCTATAAAACCAAATTCACTCATTGAATACTGACTTACAATATTACACTCAAATATATTTTCAATCCTATGTCTTAGCTCTTTTGTCAATACCGCCCCTCCAGATAAAATCAAATCTGGCTTTATAGTTAAATCACCTTTTAATTTTAAATCTGCTAACATATTTAATATATTTGGTTTAGATGATAATATTGATGCATTTATTTTATTGATTAATTTCAAATCATCACTAATATTGTTCTGGAATGACATTGCGTATCTTAAAAATCCTTTTGATTTCTGAAAAATATCAGGGAAGAATGCATTTCCTGCTTCTATATTATCTGTTATAAACAAAGAGCCATATAGATCATTTGACCATACATTTCTACCATAGATAGCAACTATTTTATGATATCTCAAAAGTAACATCTCTAATACCGTACATGGATGTTGCCAAAATACTAATGGGGTACCAGAACTCCCCGAAGTGTGAAATTCAATTATATCTGTTATATCTTCATCATCTGAGCAATAGTCATCATTAAAACTTACATCTCTTTTTGTTATGATAGGATAATTTTTTATAATGTTGCTATTTATTTTATTGTAAACGGGAACTTTTCTCAATTTTTCCATTTCATTTTCGTTAAAAAAACATTCAGGAAGTTGCATTGGATTAGTTAAAGAAAAGATAAAGTTATTATATTTTTTTATAATTTCTTCATTATAAATAGGTAGATACTTTTCAACAACCTTATCATTAGGAAAATTATGACGTACATTAACATTTTTCATACTATATCCCCTTTTAAAGTACTATTTAACAAATTTAAATCTATATGTTTTCAAGTGGTATTATTGGGAAATAAGCAGCATTATTAACTATATTTTTAAATTGAAGAATAGATCCATTGTAATCTTTAAGTTTATCTATATTTCTTAATAAAGACGTATCAAAATGATTTTCATTAAAGCATCTTGCGACTATGCCGCTTTCATCCTTCCTTAATAACAAGTGAGAGTTTTTATAATCTTTTTTACAATCTATTTTAATCTCATCAAATTTAAATTCAAACAAAGCAAAATATCTTGCTTTGTTTGTTTTTATATTAATAATTCTATATTTAAACTGTGACCCATAAGGTATATTCCCTGTGCTTTTGATATTTCTTTTTATATTTTTATTAAGGTGATTTAAAACCCAATTAGGTGGTAGATATTGTATGAATCCATCGAGATTAGAAATCAACGATAAATCTGATTCATCATTATTCCATGTTTCATATACTCCTACCGCCTTTTCATTTGATGACATTCTTATTTTTGTTTTTGTTTTTTTGTAATCATTTCGCTTCTTTCCAAGAATAATGTCTGCCAAACTTAATAAGTGAAACCATTCATATCCTACAATACCAATTTCATTATCAACAAATCTACCTTCACTTATATCTTTATTCCTATTTTTGCTCATTTCTATCGTTATAGAATAAATTTTTTCATCCTTAATATATTCTGCTATATTTTTCACCATTAAGGAATTTTTATAAATATCATTAACAACTATCCTTGTATTTTTTTCCTCGCATTTTCTAATTAAAAGTGATATTTTATCTATATTCTTATTATGACAAAATGGTTTTTCAACTAGAATTTTAGACCCAGATTGTGATGAGATGATAGTTTCTATTATGGTGCAATGTACAGGTGTAGGGGCAGATATAATCCATATGCAATTCTTCATGGAGTTCTTTTCAAAAAAATATATGGCTGTTTCTACATCAGAAAAATCAGCTTCTTTTTTATATGGATCAATAGTATAAACATTTGTTTTTGGTAATAGAAACTTTAATCTATCTTTATATAACCCCCCTATTTTCCCTAAGCCGACAATTATCATAAACATATATTTTCCTTATAATGAAATTATACAATAAATACATTTTTTATAAATCACAAAAAAGTAAATTATATCATAATCCTGAAAAGTGTTGGGCATGAATACCCCCAACACTTATTTTTATAAAGCCATTCAATAGTTCTATTAGCCAACGCTATCAGACGCTGTTAACTTCACGATTACTTTTTTATTTGATTTCATAATAATATCCTCATATAAGTTTATAAACTGAGATATATGCCTGAGTGATATATAACCTCTTAATTATATTAAAAATATATATATCTCTTTAAATCAATTAAGCCATAATCTCTAGTGGTTGTATCTTAACGATACGGCTGATAACATAACACAACAAATTAGAAACAACTATATTACATTTTTAACGGTTTTTAAACGTACCGCAAATTAACTAATTTTCACAGTTAACCATTTGATTTAACAGTTTTTTAAAAAATAATTCGATTAATGACCTCTAAACACTTTCTTTGACGGATAAAAAGAGCAAAAAAGATAAGTTAACAACCGAAGATTAATACGATAAATAGTTCATACACTATGTAGGTATTAAAAAGATATCCGACGACTCTCACCAGAGATACAGTAATATAATAATCGGCAACTTGGCTGTTTCAGTTTCATATTGATCTTCACATTGATATTAATCAAAAACGGGTCATGATTCCAAAGCGTTATAATGATGTTTTTCAATATAGGCACCCATAAGTTTTTCATGAATTTCTATCGAACGTGAATAACAAATCGTTCTTCTTGCTAATCGTTTGATATGAATGCGTAGAGTAAGATTATGTCGCTCTATACGCTGGGTAAAAATTTTGCCCACCAAATATTTTTCTGGTTCAATTTCCCGAGCATAACTTCCCCAGTTATCGGTCGTCATAAAACGAATATTGAAAGGTGCCAATAAATCAAGGCGTTTTCGGCAGGTTTCATCGTTTCGGGGACCAAATACACGGGCTATGACTTGTTTTCTTTTTATATCAAAAGCATACCAAAGCCAATCACGTTGTTTTTTATTACCTACGAAAGACCATTGTTCATCCAACTCGCAAATGAGCGTGACATCATTGTAAGCCTCCTGCCTTGATGTTACCTGCTTTGGTGAGAGTTTTTTAAAGTCCGTATAACCGTGTTGATGCCGATGCCTAAAACACGACCGGTATCCCTGACACCAGAACCATTCATCGCCATATCAATCACTTTTTCTTTCATGCCAGGCTTATGACCATTGTAACGATAGTTAAGTTGAAAGGTTTTTTGGCAGTCTTTACAGTAATAGCGTGGAAAACCCGCTTTACCTGTTCCGTGTTTACGGACTGGTTCTGTTTGGCTGCAGTATCGGCAAACAACTGCTATCGTGACAGACATGATGATCCCCCTCTGGAAAAGCATAATAATAATCAAATTAACGCCTTGGAGTCATGACCCAATATACTGTATTTTATTGAATTTATTTTTATTTCTTATTTGATAAATTGTGAGGTATAAGTTACATAGATATAGTAGAACAATAATTGCTAACAGTCTCAGTAAAGAAATTGAATCAATTTTATCAATTGAATAGTCATTTATATCAAAAACCCTTGAAGAGGGGTCATTACTACACCTGTGTCGTAAAAAATTATCTTGGAAAGCTGATAAATGAGTTTCAGGAGTTGCCAATAACCGCAACTCCTCCCAAACAAAAACCTCAACTAACTACCCCAATCTCCTTTCTCTTTACCACCCCATAAACTCCACCCGCTAGCATTGCACCAACCAAAATAGCGCCCAAATAAGCCAATACAGGCGTAATCGTTCCCGGAATTAATAATACAAACAACCCACCATGTGGTGCCATGAGTTGCACACCAAAGTACATCGAAAGCGCCCCCGTCACTGCACCACCCAGAATACAACTTGGCAGTACCCTAACCGGATCTTTCGCCGCAAATGGAATCGCCCCTTCGGTAATAAAACACAGCCCCAATACCAGTGCCGCTTTTCCACCTTCGCGCTCACTGTGCTCAAATTTATTCCGTGCAATCATGGTTGCCAGCCACATTGCTAATGGTGGAACCATTCCCGCGGCCATAATTGCCGCCATTGGTCCATAGGTCTGTGCACTTAACAACCCGACACCAAACGCATAGGCCGCTTTGTTAACCGGACCGCCCATATCCGTACACATCATGCCGCCAAGAATCATGCCAAGGATCACCGCGTTGGTGGTTCCCATTGATTTCAGCCAGTGGGTCAGCCATTCCATAATTGTGGCTACGGGTTTACCCACGACATAAATCATGGTTAATCCGGTGACTAACGCCGCGACCAATGGGATGATTAAAATCGGTTTTAATGTCTCCATGCTTTGCGGTAGATGTAGTTTGGTTGTCAGGAGCTTGGCAACGTAGCCCGCAAGGAAGCCTGCGATAATACCACCAAGAAATCCTGCGCCAGTGCTGACGGCGAGCATACCACCAATGAGTCCGGGCGCTAATCCGGTGCGTCCTGTGATGGAATAGGCGATATAACCTGCAAGCACGGGCACCATTAAAGCAAGTGCGGAGCCGCCACCGATTTGCATGAGTGCTGATGCTAATGTGCCGGGTTCTTTGAAGGCTTCAATGCCAAATACAAATGACAATGCGATGCACAATCCGCCTGCGACAACCATCGGCAGCATGTAGGATACGCCGGTCATCAAGTGTTGATAGATATTGGGGTTTTCCTGTTTTTTATTGATGGACGGATTGAACGCGTTGGAAGCGGAAGTGCTGCCTGTGGCTGTGTAAATCTCTGCTTCGGTTAATGCGTTATCCAGCTCTTGAGTGGTTCTTTTCAAGGCTGCGCCTGTGGAGGTACGATAGAGGCGTTTTCCGGAGAATGACGAGAGATCTACATCAATATCTGCCGCTACAATCACCAAATCCGCTGCTGCAATCTCTACGTCGGTAATCGCGTTATTGGTTCCCACGGAGCCACGGGTTTCTACTTTGATCTGCCAGCCGCGTTTTTGTGCTTCGGTCTCCAGTGCCTTGGCTGCCATAAATGTATGGGCAACACCTGTCGGACAGGCGGTGATAGCGATGATATTGACGGGGTTTTGTTGATCCATGCTGACGATATTTTGCTGTTGGTAAATATTGGCTTTTGTTTTGGCATGATGGAGAAATGTTTCCGGTTCACGGATCGCTTGTTCAGCAGGGCCTGTGAAGGCTTTTTTGCCGTGCAGGTTAAGTGAGGTTGGTGCAGATTCACCGATAATGATCACCAGCTCGGCATTGTCCACGTCGGTAACAAGAGAAAGGCCATGCCTGACGGCTGTATTTTCCAATATATGTTTAGCGAGGTAAGCGCGTGCCTGTCCCTGTTTATCGTTGCTGATAATGAGTGTTTTCATGATGTTCTCTTCTTATTGTTGTTTTTCGATGGATTAGGGGTTAACGCAGTCAGTTCGACTTTTGCCATTAGTCGGGCGAGTTGCTGGCGGTCGATGTTCCCAATGTTGCTTTGGCTGACAGTCATAGCGGAGATGGCGGTAGCAAGGCGTAATGTGTGCTCACTGTCTTGTCCCATCATCAGGCCGTAAATCAGTCCGCCGACCATGGCATCACCTGCGCCAACGGTGCTGACGATTTCGCAATGCGGTGGTTTAGCGAGCCATATTCCCGTTGAATTGACCAGAACCGCGCCTTCTTCACCCAATGAAACGACAACGTGCGAGATCTCCGTGGCACGCAGTTGATGGGCGGCAGTGATGATATCTTCGAATGTCGGTAAAGGCCGCCCCGCCCAGATCTCCAGTTCGCGGCGGTTGGGTTTGACCATCCACGGTAGAGCCTTGAGTCCGGCAGTCAGGGCTTCTCGGCTGCTATCAAATACCACGCACAGACAGATTTCGCGTAGGCGCTGCATCCATTCAGTGAAGTCATCCAGTTCTACACCCGCTGGCAGGCTGCCGCTTACGCACACCATATTGAATTCACCTAGCCACTGGATGGAATCTTTGGCGAAGCGTTGCCACTCTTCTTTGCTGACACTGAATCCTGAAAAGTTGAAATCAGTAACCAAACCATTCTGTTCAGTCAGTTTGACGTTGGTGCGTGTTCGTCCCTCTATAACCTGAAATCGATTGACGATGCCCAGTTCTGCAAAGTGTTTTTGAAAGGTGCTCTGGTTTTCTTTGCCCAGAAAACCACCTACGGTGACGTCGATACCGAGTGTTTTGAGGATCTTGCCAACGTTGATGCCTTTGCCTGCCGGATATAATCCCGCGGTCTGGATGAGATTGACTTCGCCGGTTTTGATGCTTTCAACCCGTCCAATCAGATCATAAGCAGGGTTTAGGGTGATCGTCGCGACTTTTTTGTTGATGCTATTTGTGTTCATGCCATTTCCTCGCCCATATTTTTGTTAATAAGGGATTCAATGGCGAGCAGGGCGTCTTTGGCATCGGAGCCGACCGCGGTAAAGCGAATCCGTTCGCCTTGTTTAACACCTAAACCTGCAACTTGCATCAACTTACACCCATCGACGGGAATGCTGTTTCCATCAAGATAGGTGATGGTGATTTGGCTATGGAATCGTTTGATGGTATTAACCAGAAGCGCGCTGGGGCGGGTATGCAGGCCATGTTTATTAGGTAGGATAAAATCCGCGGTCAGTGCGTTTTTTTGAGGCAGTATCGTTTCTTGTGGTACATCCATTGTCAGTAGGTCTACGATGGCTGTGCTATTTTTGGCACGTAACAGGCACTCACCTTTACCTTGTTGCAGCAGGGTGCTGAGATTATCTAGAAAACCGTGCAGTTGATCGTCTGCGCAAGCGATGGTTAATAACAATCCAACGGGTTGTTTATCAACAGTAAAAGGGGTTTTGGGGCGGGAGATGGCAATTGCATTGTGCAAATTGCCCTGCGAACTGTCACTGAACCAGATACCTTGTCCAAGGTGTATTGGCGGTTTGGTAAAGATATCGGCAATAAATTTTGCATTCACTGCGTTGGCTTGTTGTAGCCGAGAGATGTTTATTACCTGCAAGGTTGTCAGGTCATGTGCGTCAATATCCAATGTGAGCGTGGAGTTATCCAGCAAATAGGCGGATTTGGTGTTCATTAATAAATGATAGAGTTCATTTACATCAGTGGTTTTTGCCATCCGGCTGGCGCGGTTTTCATCACGAATGATCGGGATCAACTGATGCAGCAGATTAAGGTGTTCGTCGGATTTTGCCGCGATGCCGATAACAAGGTGGACCGTTTGGTTATCGCCCCAGTCGATTCCGTTCGGAAATTGCATCACTTGTACACCCGTTCTCAGTACGTTGTTGCGGGTTGTATGGGTGCCATGTGGGATGGCAATACCATTGCCCAGATAGGTTGAAGAGTGTGTTTCACGTTCCAGCATTCCTTCGACGTACTCTTTATTGGCATATCCCGCCGCAGTGAGAGCTGTGGCGACTTGGCGAATAGCATTTTCTTTATTGGTAGCATATGCTGCCAGATGGATATCTTGTAACAATAGATGAAACATTGATGTTTACCTTTTTATTATTAATTGAAACGATTCAGCTTTTTGAGTAAAAAATAACATTAAATGAATTCATGTTATTTTTATTATTTAATGAACCAAGTAATTTTGTTTTTAAATAGCAAATTCTTACCGAAATAGTTTAATCTTAATAATAAAATGAACTAATATAATTTTTATTACCAGCTTGTTTTATAGCTATTAATTATTTGTTTCGTGATGAGGATGGATAATGTCAATTACCTGTATTATTGGGAACCGTATCGCCAAAGAGTTAGAATGTAAAGTGAGGTTGTAGGTTATTTTATGAAATGGTGATGGCGATCTTGGTTATTTAAATTTTAATGCAACTTATTAATGATAAAAATAATGTTAATCGAAGGAACGTTTCAATTAAAGGGAATGAGTTATTCAAAGGAATGCCGACTCATTGGCTTCGTTTATCCGGTGCGCCGTAAAACCCCGTCCTTTAGGGTAATACCGCTCGCTTAAGGAAAATGAAGAAGAAAACTGTCGCATTCTCCATCTGAAAAATCCAGTTATATCGGGATCCTTCAGTTTTCTTTGTTAGCACTTCCATGAATAATTATTCAAAAAAATGCTTAAGAGAGCGGTATTACGTTTCAACGGTCAGTTTTTTGAGAAAACGAGAGAGCTGACTTAAATCTTCCGGAGTTTTGAGATTTTTAGCCAGCTTAGTGGCCAGGGCTTCTAACTGTTTCTCGTCCATCTTTTCACCTGTTTTAGTTAATAAATTAAACATACCAAAAACAGGCAATTACACAAATTTAGAAACAGGGTCCATAAAGTGACTAATTATGCAAAATACATTTAACTCTATCGAATGTAGCGTATCTAATCTGTGGCACCCTGCAAAATAAACTCCCGTAGTAGCTTGTTCAGTTCAATATTGACTTTAGGTGGCGTTAGCTTTGTGCCTAATTTATCTTCTAGATAGGCCTTAGCTTTGGCTTTATCCACTGTTGCCTTAAGTGCATCAAAACGACCATAATCGTTTAAGTTAGCGGCGGTGAGATTTCCTTTCGTTAGTTTTTTAAGCTGCTTACCATCAAGTCCCAAAGCATCGACCATTACCTGCAAGGCTTTATCTTCTTCCTCTGCTTGAGCACGGGTAATGTAATCCTGTAAGGATCTGCCTGCTTCGATGATTAAATTACCTGCTTGTACATCAAGCAGTAGCTTGTTTGCCTGTTTTTGTTCCGCTTGGCTTAAGGTAGCAAAGGATTTATGCAGTTCATCAAGCGTTTGTTGCATCTCCTCTGACGTGACATTCGGTTGATCGCATTGCTTAAGAAATTTGGTGAACTGAGCGTTCATATAGTTATGATCAATTCGCCCCGTGTTTTGCTTGGTTAAATAGCCCAAAATGGCATAAGGCACAGCAGCAGGCTCACCACCACCATTACCTGAAGAGGATGACAACTCTTTATAACGTTGTAACATCGCTTGATACTGATTCTCATCAAAATCAATATCCACGGTATTACCCGTTTCTTCAAATGAATAGCTGTTTTTCTGCCAGTTAAATCCTTGAACTTTCGCAGCCTCCAAGATTTTGCTGAATTCATTAAACAGACTGGCAAATTTAGCACGAGTTTCTTCATCTTTCGGTAACTGACTAAAATCGCTGATCTTCGCGTTTTTGAAAATGATTTCTATCTCGGCAAATTTTTCATTAAGAGAATGTAAGTTATCTTCCAATTTCTCCACAAATACACCATAAGGACGGTCTCCAGAATAGAGTTTGAGTGCTTTATTGATGTTGAGTTCCATTGTGTGCGGTTTGCGATAATAACGAATGTTGCCAAAAGGTTTATCGATACCAAATAATCGGTTAGTGCGAGAAAACGCTTGAATGATATTCGCGTACTCAAGTTCTTTATCCAAATACAGGGTATTCACCCATTTGGAGTCATAACCGGTGAGCATCTGATCAACAACAATCAGTAAATGTAATTGCTGATCCGGTTGTTGTTCGACATATTGATAAGGTTTTTTGTGCGCAAGACGTGCCGCAATATCCTTTTTAAATTGCGCATGAGTGGGCAGGGTATAAGTCGTATTGTAGGTTTTGTTATAGTCTTCAATAATCTCAATTAACCCAGCCTCTTTAGTCACGGCGTTACCTTTGTTATCAAGATTAGGATCAAACAATGCTGTTATCTTCAGTTGAGGAGCTTGCTGTTTGAATAATCGATAATACTGTAAGGCATCAGGAATACTGTGTGTGGCAAAAATGCCATGAAACTGATTATTACGGCTAAAACGTACCCAGTTAGCCAGAATATCATTAATGACTTGCTGTTTATGCTCTATACGATCATATTGCGTTGTAGGCAGTAATTCTTCAATGCCTCGCACTTTTTTACCATTGATTTCTTGGGTCGCCATTGGCACTCGAGCACTGTCCATGTACTTTTCATAAATTTTAGTTTTTGCAGGATCGGCAAACACTTCAGCAACACTCGTTGCTTTGGCTTTTTCAAGTGCAACCGCCTCGCGTAAGTCATCATCACGATACGTCATCACTTTGCAAGGGTCGAACCCCAGCACGTTACCATCTCTAATACCATCCGCAATGCTATAACGATGTAACTCATCACCAAAAATCGTACTGGTTGTACTGTCCTTCTTCTGGTTTTCTTCTTGGATTGGCGTTCCTGTAAAGCCAAAGAACACCGCATTAGGGAAAGTGGCTTTGATGATAGAAAGCATATCGCCAAAGGTTGAACGGTGGGCTTCGTCGACAATGAACACAATGCGCTTTTGATTAATACAGTCGATATCCGCAGTTTTTAGTTGTCCTTCATCGTGGATGTTGCTCATCTTTTGAATTGAAGTCACAATCAAGCCATCGCTTGGCTTTATGCTTTTCAGTTTGGCGATCAGGACATGGGTATTTTCTGTTCCTTGAACATCATCACTGGCATCGGCAAAGCTGCGATATTCTTCTAAGGATTGTGTTCCTAACTCAATGCGGTCCATCAAAAACACCACTTTATCGGCATCGCCAGAGTTAGCAATCAGTTGCGCAGACTTAAAACTGGTCATGGTTTTACCCGAGCCAGTGGTATGCCAAATGTAGCCACCTTTATTTTTAATAGACCAGTCCAGGCTGGCGACTTTACTTGAAATAGCATTAGCAGCGTAATACTGATAGCTGCGCATCACTTTAAGAATGCCATCGGCATTGTCGGCAACAGTATAAAAACCAATTAATTGGTGAGCCATCGGGATGGATAGCAACCCCTCGATCACTTTCTGCCAGTGGTTGATGGGTTCATTAGAAAAATCGGCCCATTGGAAGTAGTAATCATGATTAAAGATTCCGTCCTTTCCAGGGTTAGCAAAATACAAGGTGTTATCTGGATTCATTGCAACAAACACCTGCACTAACGCCATGATGCCGCCGCTAAAATGCCCTTCATGGGTGTATTTTTCTATCTGGTTACACGCTTCAATCACTGGGACGCCAGAACGTTTGAGTTCAAGGTGGATAACGGGCATGCCATTAATCAGCAACAAAAGATCACCGCGCCTGTCGTGCTGGACGGCACTTTTGCGTTCAAATCGAGGTTGCTGAACAATTTGATACCGGCTTTTCCCCGCGGCTATTTCTTGGCGGTCGTAAATATTGAGACTGATCTCTTTGCCATAGTGCAAAGTGTCTGCGGCATTGTCACGTTTAATAGAGACCGTTTTACCGTTAATAAAACCGTTTAGTTTGAGAGGTGTTTTAAGCGCATTGATTTGCTCTATAATTTGCTGCATCTCACTCTGGCTGAGTGGCACATTGTTTAGGCGATCAATGCTGTTGTTATTTTGATAAAGAATATCCGCCCAATTTTGCAGCAAATCGGCTTCGGTGAGATTGGTTAATACCTTATCTTCCCAGCCTTTCTTGCATAGCTCGGAGATAACATCTTGTTCAAATTGGGCTTCACTAGTGTAGGTCACAGCTTATCCTTAGCGTTCAGTCTAAAAAGCTCAGTTACCTTTGGTTTATGAGTGGTAACAGATAAAATTGACATCAGAGTGCGCCCCAACCCAACGTTATGAGCGCATCCATATTGAGTATTAATTCAGTGTTTAAACAAACATTTTTTCTAAGCACGCTTGCTTAATATTTTTCAGCTTATTAATGTGTTGCTGCTGGAGCACAATTAAGCGATCGAGGTTATGGAAGTAATTGCCGATTTTAGTTTGTTCAGCTAAATCATTAGGGTAATAGATTAACGTTTCTTTAATCGATGATTTTGATATTGATAACACTTTTGTTCCTTGCATTATTGGTATCAACTGATCATGATATAAGTTCGAATTCAGAAAATAGCCTAAATATTTCGGCGCGAAAGGTGTTGATGGTCTAATAGCGATAGTATGCAAGCCAGCAAATAATAACTGTTCACCTAAATTGTAAATTTCCGTACATTTACCAACGGATGTATCTTCTGCCGCATCAGCAATAACTATATCGCCATTCTGTAAACAATTGGGCATTAGGTTACTTACTAGCGCCTCATTAGAAATATACGGTATGTTTGTCTCAAAAACGTCTAATACTTCATCGAATTTAATCAGAACGTCACCATAGTGAACATTCATAGCTAATCCGGATTTATCATTTAGCTGCGCTCTGGAGAGACTGTTATTAGCGATATAATTAAAACTATCTTTAAAAACTTTAGTTTCCCAATCCCCACTAAACCCAGTAAAACGCATCTCTGGCACTTTTGCTCCCGCTTTCGGGAACATCTTACCCAGCATTGCCTTTTTTAACTGCTGCAACTTGGTATATTTTAATTGATGGAGTTTTAGTTGTTGGTCGATATGTTGGAAGAAATCTCCAATCTTTTTTTGTTCAACTTGATTTTGTGGATAGCGGACAAATGTATCCTTAATCGCTGATTTAGATATTGATAAGACCTTGATCCCTTGCATCAAAGATAACAGCTGATCATGGTAACAGTCCGAATTTAGGAAATATCCGAGATACTTTGGGGCAAAGGGCGTAGTAGGTCTTACTGCAATGGTATGCAAACCTGAAAATAGTATATTTTCACCCAAGTTGATGATTTCCGTGCATTTACCTACAGAAGAGTCTTCTGCTGCATCTGCAATAACAATATCTCCATTTTTTAAACGGTTTGGAATCAACTTCTTCGCAAGGGAATCATTAGTAATATAAGGCACTTGATTAGCCGAAATATCTAGCACTTCACCAAATTTAATTAATATATCACCATAATGAATATTCTTTGCTAACCCAGCTCTTTCATTGAGTGCTGCTCTAGATAAACTGTTGTTAGAAATATAGCTAAAAGTACCTTGAAAATCTGACGTTACCCAATCACCTTCAAAGACATTAAAACGCAGAGCAGGTTGCAACGCTTTTTCCTTACTCATCGGCGCCACCTTGCAACTTTTCACCAGAAAGGAACTGTTGCAGTTCTTTTAAGCCCAGCATATCAAAATCACTACCTTGTAACTCGCCCATCATTGCAGCCAGGCGTCGCTCCACTTGTTGCGTTTCTTGGGCAATATCGGCATACGTTTGTGCATACTTTCCTGCCAAAGTTTCTAGCTTACAGGTCAGTTGCTGCAAGATTTGATTTGGCAGTTTATCTAGGGAATTAACAATGGGTTTTACCCATTTAAGCAGCAATAGATGATCAATCTCATCTTGGGTTAAGTTTTCGATTTTTTTACGTGTTGCTTCCAGCAAATCTTCATTTGCGGCTTTGAGGTTTACCTTCAGTGATTTCTCTTCTGTTTGTAACTTATCTACAGCAAGTAACTTGCTTTCAAAGCTGTCATCAGCAAAGGTTTCGCCTTTCTTTTTGTCGGCTTTGATCTGTTTCACTTCTTTGTTCAGCGCTGCGGTAACAAATGCGGTTTTGTCGTCGTTAACGTATTCCGCTTCTTTATCATCTTCGCTAAGCGAATCGAAGATCTCTTGAACCTCGGATTCGATGCTTTGCAAACGTTCTGCCATTATTTGGATTTTTTCTAGGTCTTTTGCAAAGTAGGTTTTTTCAACCAACGCAAAGGGGAAGATGCGACCAAACCAACCGTCTTGAACCTGAACGTCTTTGCCTTTTTGCTTTTTGGTCACCATATTCGGTTCAACTACTTTACAGGTATCCATACCTTCGGTTTGGATCATTTCCAAATCCGCACTGAGCTGCTGCCATTGATCATCAAACAATTGGTAAGCATCGTATTTATCAATCAGTGCGATTCCTTCTAAGCGGCGGAAAATCTCTTCACTGATGATATCTTGTTGGTGCGATCGTTTGACTTGTAACAGTTCTTTAATCAAACTCTTTGTCAAATAAGCCTCAAAATCACTAAAAGCTTGTTGATACGTTGCCATAAATTGCTGCACATCACAGTTAGCTTCAATCGCTGCTTTCACATCAGCAACTTTTAATGCTGAGTAATTACTGGATGTTAGTTTAAACAGGCTTGCCTTGAGGTTAGGCATGGCTTGCCAATAGTGTTTTAGCGCATCCAGTTCGTTATTAGGGATACCACCAAACATAGAGGCGTAAATATCCCAACTTTCCGCTGCATCTGAAGAATCCACATAACGCGGGATATTGAGGTTATAACCATTATCGCGAATGGTGTCACGGCTAACTAAGGCTGCAAATTTTTCCTGTGGTTGACGGGTGACCACAGCATCCACAATACGTTTTATGTCGCAAGCGCGAAGTTTGTTGTTCTTACCTTCTTTCACGAACCCTTTTGAGGCGTCGATGATCAATACATCGTCATTGTTACGTGTTTGCTTAAGCACCAAAATAATGGTTGGAATGCCCGTACCGAAGAAGATATTTGCTGGTAAGCCGATAATGGCATCAATATGATTCTTTTCAATGAGGTTCTCACGGATCTTTCCTTCATCACCACCACGGAATAATACCCCGTGTGGTAAAACGATGGTCATAATACCATCGGGTTTCAAGTGGTACAGATCGTGTAGCAAGAATGCATAATCTGCCTTCGTTTTTGGCGCTAAACCAAAAGGCGAATAGCGAGGGTCTTTGTCTTTAAACTCTGGATCCCACTTTTGTGAATAAGGAGGATTAGAGACAACCGCATCCACACGCATTGGTTCATGGGTTTTATCTTCATCCAGAGGCCAATCATCTTCCAGGGTATCGGCGTTACGGGTGATGATGTTATTTGGCAAAATACCACGCATAAACAAGTTCATACGAGTTAAGTTATAGGTGTTTTGCTTGAGCTCTTGCGCGTAATAACGGATGTTATTTTCACCATCAAGACGTTTTTCTACCGATTGACCGATGTTGATCAATAGAGAGCCGGAGCCACTGGTTGGATCGTAAATTTTGATATGTTTGTGGTCTTTCAGGTGTTCAGCCATGATTTCTGACATCAATACCGAGACTTCATGGGGAGTGTAGAATTCTCCGGCTTTTTTCCCCGCATTCGCAGCAAACGAGCTGATTAGGTATTCGTAGATAAAACCAAGCACATCATAATCATGCTTGTCTTTCATCGGAATACCATTAATCAGATGAATCAGATTCATCGCCGCTTTGGTTTGTGCAGCGGCACTTTCGCCCAACTTGCTTAGCCCGGTTTCCAGGGTAGTAAAAATACCGTCAAACAAGTCTTTATGATCTGGATTAATCAAGCGGCTGAACGCCGATAACGCATCACGTACATAAGCAATGTCGAAATCTTTACCATCACTGATCCAAGTTGAGAACAGATTGTCATAAGCGATGAAGTAACCTAATTCGTCTTGAATGTATTTGAGAGTGTCGGTATCGCCCTCATTCAATTCTTTGATCGATTGCTCATCAAATTCGTTTTGGATTAAGAACTGAATTTGCTTATCAGACAAAAACTTATAAAAAATGAAGCCTAAGATATAATCTTTGTAGTCGTTTGCTTCGATTTTAGAACGCATTTGGTTAGCCGATTCCCAAATCTTGGCGGCCAGTTGTTGTTTATTCATGTTTTACTCTAATTACTATTCATCAATGACTGAGCAATGCGCTTAAATGAGGCAAAGCAGGTATCAAAATCGGGTGTTTCTGTATCAAACACCATTGGGGTGACAAAGTCTGTAAACCTTTGACTAAACAGCGGGTTAGACTCTAGCTCTTGCAAGCCTAGCTTTAATTCTTGAACAGGGTTAGCAACAAACTCCGCATGCTGATTACCAAATCGCTTAACGTCTTCTTGTAACACGGTTTGGAAAAGGGACATAAGAGTTTCAAAATCAAGTTTCTGGTCTGCGTCAATACAATGTACATCGTAGATATGGCGTATCAACGTAGCGTCATCTTTGCGCTCAGAATCTCGTTTGACTAGCATGGTACGGCGCAGCATAGAAATGACTTTCTCCACCAAAGTGGATTGAACGGAGATACAAGAAAATGCGTTGACTTCGTGAGGCTGATGATACAGCTCAGCAACCAGTGATTGAATGCTACGCTGTTCTACTTGAAACAGAGGTATGGTCTCCATCAGTTCCAGTTTAATGATTGGGCGCAAGCAAGGTGCTTGTCTAAATTGCTGTGGGTATTTCAGTTCATATTCGACGTAGCGGTATTCATCACGGGCCTTTTTTTCTTTAATAGAAAAATGGCTTGATTGGTGAGTTAGAGACTCTTCGATTTGTTGCACCAGAGCCTTACGTGTCGCCTTGCGCTTGTCACGACCGAATGAGTTAAATACATCCGTTGGGATGAGTTTGATGTCGACATCTTCCGACATCCTGAGGATTTTTACATTGGATTTAGCCAGTGCCGTCCCGCCAGAAAAGACCATTTGATGCGTATCAAAAGCAAGCTTTGCTAACTCAGCAAGCAAAGCCACTACCCAGTAATCTTTTTCAATAATGGCTGGGTTTCCGAGCTCTAAGGCATCGGAAACCTCTAAGAATTGATCTTTTAATTTTTTCATTTTTAACTTGGTGAGTTAAGTACGCGATTACCAACAACCAGCTTGCGATTAAACTGTTTAGGATTCCACGAATACTGCACAGATGAAGGGATTTGCGTGCTATTACCGGAAAGACTTTGCAACGACAGATTATTTACTTCGAAGTCTACGCCTTTCATCTTAAGAATTTCACGTAAAATCGCATCGGTGCCACCAGGATTCGTTGGCATTAGGCGACCTGTGAGGCTGTTCTTACGTGCTTTAGTATACAGGCCATATCCGATTTTCATCAGTTCACCTTGCTTGATCAATTGATTAAGTGCACGGCCGATCTGGTCATAACTGGCAATGTCTTCAAAATCTTTGCGCTCAAAGACGTAACGTCTCGAACGTTTCAACTTTTGATTGATTCGATCTGCTGCTGTCATAGGACCTCCTTCTTTATGTATAGGAAGTATACACTAGAGGAAATAAAACTGGAATAAATACGACATCATCTCAAAAATAGATACGGCATTAAAACTAAAAAAATATTTTTAATGAATTGATTTATAATAAGTATTTTTGATTAGCATGAATGTCAGTCCAAATTATCAAACATAATGAACTCGTTTATAAACCAATGTCTTCGGATAGTTTCAGAGCATCTTCAATTTCAACACCCAAATACCGAATTGTGTTATCGAGTTTGACATGCCCGAGTAAGAGCTGAACTGCCTGAATATTTTTAGTTCTGGCATAAATCAAAGTTGCTTTGGTTCTTCTCATCGAATGAGTTCCATATAGATATTCATCATACCCAAGTTCTCTTGCCTATCGTCGAATTATGCTGGCGTTATAACTATAACTCATAGGCTTACCGATTTTACGGGGACTGGGAAAAAGATAATCAGAAGTAGTTAACCTTCGAAGTGATACCCACAGTGTAATGGCTTGAGCTGTTTTTGAGGTTATTTCAAATTGAACATCGCGATCAGTTTTGCTTTGCTGATAAAGCACTCTGTTAATGGATAACACCATTACTACTAATATCACGAACCTTGATCCTGAGTAGATCGTATGATCTCAACTTGCTATCAATAGCTAAGTTGAGCAAAGCAATATATTGAATATTCTCCTGGGCGGGTAGGATGTCAATCGTAGTTCTTTTCATTACAGGGATTAGAACCAGATTTAGGCTGTTGCTTTTCATGTCCCAGATAAGCAGCCAGAATTCAGCCTTAAAAATGGTTTCAAAACGGTCAGTTTTTTAAAGAAGCGGAAAAGCTGGCTCAGATCTTCTGAGGTCTTGAGATTTTCAGCCAGCTCAGCGTCAAAAACTCACTTCCCAATCCCAACCGGATAAGACTCAAACAAAAAACCATCAAAATTAGGATCATCCACATCTGATAATTCAAGCAAACTCTGTTTCACGTTTTCTAAGTGTTGCCACATCGTTTGCTTCGCTGCCGCGGGATCTTTTTTGATCATAGCCGCCAAAATAGCCTGATGATCGCTCAACCATGCTTTACGATAGTCGGTATTGGTAATTCGGCTATGTAACTTCACCCACATAGGATTATTCTCACGCCACGCCCAAGATTGCTTAAGTAATTCAACTAACATACTGTTATGCGTTGCCTGCGCGATGGCTAAATGAAACTCTCTATCTCCGGATTCACTTTCTCCCGAAATCAGATCATTTTTCTCTTTTTCCAATGCGTTGCGCATATTGGCAATATCGACCGGAGTCACCTGGAGCGCCGCAAACTCAGCGATATTACTTTCCAATAATTGGCGCGCTTGTAATAACTCAAAAGGCCCTGCGGCATTGATAGTTGTATCGCTTAAATAAGAGCATGGCAGGCGGGTGAGATAAATACCTGAGCTTTTGCGTACTTCAATGAGGTTTTCCAATTCCAGTACAATTAACGCTTCACGAATAAGAGTGCGTGAAACGCCAAACTTTTCTGCAATTTCACGTTCTGTCGGTAGACGATCACCGGGAAAATAATCCATATCTACAATCATCTGACGTAATGATTGGGCTACTTCATGATAGGGGCGCTTGGAGTCTGCAAAGTTCATCATTTAATGCCGCCGTAAGGTAATATACTTAAATGGAACGACTAAAAATGATGTTATTCTAAGGCATCAATGCCAGAAATATAACCACCTATTCTTGTTACAATAGGTGGTTTTGAGAGAAAATTATTCTATTTTACGCACTCGATTTACCATTTCGAATAATTCCGGTTGGGTTTTAGCAATATCGTCATACATGGGTTTAACCGCGTCTTGAAAGAGGGTTTTATCCACGACAACAAACTCAACACCTTGTTTTTCTGCTTTAGCCCGCTCTTCCTTTTCTGATTTTTCCCAAAGTTGAATCATGTATTTTGAGGAGTTCAGAGCCGCTTTTTTCACAATCTCTTGCTGACCAGTGGTTAATTTACTCAATGAATTGTTCGAGATTAACAGGACATCAGGGATCATCGTATGTTCATCCAGCGAAAAGAATTTTGTCACTTCACTATGGCGGCTTAGCGTAAAAGAAGTAATGTTGTTTTCAGCCGCGTCTACAACACCCTGTTGTAATGCGGTATAGAGTTCACCATAAGCTAATGGTGTTGGATTTCCTTCCAACCCTTTCACCATCGCAATTGCCGTTGGACTGGGCTGTACGCGAATTTTCAAACCTTTTAGATCTTCTGGCGTTCTAATCGGTTTTTTCGCATAAAAACTGCGGGCGCCCGCATCATAATAAGTGAGACCAATAAATCCCATGTTTTGGCTTGAATCGAGGATTTCTTTACCGATATCGCTATTGATGACTTGTTGATAGTGCCCTTTATCGCGGAATAAATAGGGCAGGTTAAAAATGGAATAAGCCGGAGAGAAGGCTTCTAATTCTGCCGCATTGGATTTAGCAATATCCAGAGCACCGTTCTGCATCAATTCGATGGATTCACGTTGGTTGCCCAATTGAGAATCAGAATAGATGCGAATACGGACTTCCCCGTTGGTTTTTTCTTTCACTTCGTTAGCAAACTGGGTCATGGCTTTATGAACAGCATGATCTCGGTTCTGGTTATGGTTGAGTTTTAACGTTGTCACGGCGAAAGCCTGAGATGCCCCCAGCATAAACATTACGCCTGCTGCTATGCCGACTATATCTAAGACCTGTCGTTTGTTGTTCTGCATGTTTGATCCTCCAGAGATGAGTGTCGATTTTTGTTATTTTCTTCTGTGGGCAAACCATAATCAGATCTCACTTATTGGGCAAAGGGTAAAATCCAATTGGTCGATCTGAATCGCAAAAAATGGCATTATTGGTTGACCTTTTGAGTTTGTGATCTATCTCACCCTCTTTCAACTACTTATTTCAATGTTTTTAGTGCGATCAGTATAGATTCTGATGTCTGGGTAGACTTTAATTGGTAAACCAAAATGACAGGAATCGGATAAATGAAAAACCTTGTAGCGATGACCAATAAAAGTTTGGCATTTTTTACCATCTGCCTGCTGGTCTTTCTGGTTTTATGTGTGTCGTGGCAGGTAATTTCACGCTATGTCTTAGATGCACCAAGCACCGAGACTGATGAATTAGCGCGTTATCTGTTTATGTGGATCGCAATGATTGGCGCTGCATATACAACCGGGCAACATCGTCACCTTGCTATCGATCTGTTGATGATGAAATTAACAGGAGTAAAGAAAAGTATTGTTGGTCTGATTATTCAGGCAGTAATTATTTCATTTTCTTCCATTGTGCTGCTTTATGGTGGCAGCCTGCTTGTTTCATCGACACTGGAAAATGGTCAAATCACACCTGTATTAGGTTGGAAGATGGGGTACATCTATTTATGTTTGCCTATCAGCGGAATATTGATGATTTTCTATGCACTCGTTGATGTGATCTCGATTCTTCAGCATTTTTCTGGTCAACCGCCAGTTGTGTCTGAGAGTCATTAATTTGTGGAGATAAGGGGAATAGAGTATGGATTGGTATGTCATTGCCGCACTCTTTGGCACATTTGTAATATTACTGGTATTGAGTGTCCCTATTTCTTTTGCAATCGGCTTCTCTTCGTTAGTCGCTATTACGATGACATTGCCGTTGGGATCGGCGATCACGGTTGTTGCACAACGTATGGCTGCGGGAGTAGATAATTTCTCTTTATTAGCGATCCCGTTCTTTATCCTGGCAGGAAATATTATGAACCAAGGCGGGATTGCTGCGCGTTTGATCAATCTGGCTAAAGTGATTGGCGGCCGTTTGCCGGGATCATTAATGCACGTCAATATTATGGCGAACATGCTTTTCGGGGCAATTTCAGGCTCGGCAGTGGCATCCGCTGCTGCGGTAGGGGGGACAATGGCGCCGATGCAGAGAAAAGAAGGATATGATCCTGAGCTGTCTGCTGCTGTGAATATCGCTTCTTGTCCTTCTGGTTTACTGATCCCACCCAGTAATACCTTGATTGTGTACTCGTTGGTTTCGGGGGGGACATCTGTTGCTGCCTTGTTCTTAGCGGGTTATATCCCCGGCATTATTATGGGGATTTCACTCATGATTGTGTCTGCCATTATTGCCAAGAGGAAGCGCTATCCTGTTGCACCTCGGCCAACATGGAGCGAATTTTTTGATACAGCGTGGAAAGCAATACCGTCATTAATGCTCATTGTGGTGATTATGGGCGGAATTATTGCGGGGATCTTCACGGCGACTGAAGCTTCAGCCATTGCCGTTCTCTACAGTTTTATTCTCGCAGTGGTGATTTATCGTGAAGTGAGTTTCAAACAACTGCCCAAAATTATTCTTGATTCTGCCGTTACCACATCGATTGTTTTACTGCTGATTGGCGTATCAATGGGCATGTCCTGGGCGATGGCCAATGCTGATCTGCCATATTTGATTGCGGATGCGTTGATGGCGGTTTCTGATAATCCACTGACCATCCTGCTAGTCATTAATATCATCCTGCTGATAGTGGGGATCTTTATGGATATGACACCTGCCATTTTGATCTTCACGCCTATTTTCTTACCCGTTGCGATGAGCTTGGGTATCGATCCTGTTCATTTTGGCATCATCATGACGTTTAATCTGGCCATTGGGATTTGTACCCCTCCCGTAGGCAGTGCTTTATTTGTGGGTTGCTCTGTGGGGGATGTGAGTATTGATAAGGTATTGAAGCCACTGTTACCAATGTATATTGCGCTGATCTCGGCGCTAGCACTGGTGACATATCTGCCGCAATTGAGTTTATGGTTACCTGAATTAGTCTTGAACTGAATTAGTCTTGAATGAGTTATAGGGGGGAATTATGAAACAAACTTGGCGTTGGTATGGGCCTGAAGATCCCGTTTCATTAGCGGATATCCGTCAGGCAGGAGCAACAGGGATTGTGACGGCGTTGCACCATATTCCCAATGGCGGAGTCTGGCCTATCGAAGAGATAAAACAGCGTAAGGCACTGATTGAAGAGAATCAACTTGAGTGGACAGTTGTAGAAAGTGTTCCCGTTCATGAAGATATCAAAACGCATACCGGGGAGTACGTTCGATGGATCGAAAACTATCAACAAACCTTACGTAACCTCGCTGCCTGTGGGATCAAAACAATATGCTACAACTTTATGCCTGTTCTGGATTGGACCCGCACTGATCTCGAATATGAATTACCTGATGGTTCAAAAGCGCTGCGTTTTGATCAAATCGAATTTGCTGTTTTTGATATCCACATTTTGCAACGCCGTGGCGCAGAAAAAGCATATTCCGATGCCGAAATTGTACAAGCACAATCACGCTTCGCCTCAATGACAGAAGAAGAAAAACAAAAACTGACAAGCACGATCATCGCTGGTCTTCCCGGTGCAGAGGAAGGCTATACCTTAGAACAACTTCGCCAACACCTAACACGCTATACTGGAATTGATAAGGCCAAGTTGCGTGAGCACTTTGCTTATTTTCTGAAAAAGATCATTCCGGTTGCGGAAGAGATCGGTATCAAAATGGCCGTCCATCCTGATGATCCGCCGCGTGAGATTTTAGGTCTGCCACGCATTGTTTCTACGATAGAGGATATGCGTTGGATAGCCGAAACGATAGACAGCAATGCCAATGGCTATACGATGTGCACCGGATCTTATGGCGTGCGCGCGGATAATGATTTGGTGAAGATGGTCAAATCATTTGGTTCCCGTATCTATTTCCTCCATTTGCGTTCAACTGTACGTGAAGAAAACCCATCCACATTCCACGAAGCGGCGCATCTTGCTGGTGATGTAGATATGTATGAAGTGATCAAAGCGGTTGCGGAAGAAGAACATCGTCGGTTGGCAGCGGGTGAAAATCACCTTATTCCAATGCGGCCTGATCATGGTCATCAAATACTTGATGATTTGAAAAAGAAAACTAACCCCGGCTATTCGGCAATCGGCCGCCTGAAAGGGCTGGCTGAAATTCGTGGCCTTGAGTTGGGTATCCATCGTGCCATCATGGAAAAAAACCTTGTCAATGCGATAACTTCTGTCCCATGCCCTCGCTGGACAACCAAACGCCTTACTTCCCGTATTGTGCATTTAGGGTGCGGTGCTTTTCATCGCGCGCATCAGGCGGTTTATACACATCATGTATTAGAACAAACAGACAGTGATTGGGGATTCTGTGAAGTTAATCTGATGCTAAACGATGCCTCACTGATTGAAAATCTTAAAAAACAATCCATGCGCTATACCGTCGCAGAGAAAGGGCAGGAGGGAATCACATTAAAAATCATTGGCTCAATGAAAGAAGGTATGCACCCATTAATTGATGGCGTTCAGGCGATTATCGAAAAAATGGCGAATCCTGATGTCGCTATCATCTCTTTGACAATCACTGAAAAAGGATATTGTACCGATGCCGCGACAGGGCATTTAGACCCCAATAATGAATTGATTATTAACGATATTGCCAATCCTGCTGTGCCAAGATCAGCCATCGGGTATATCACTGCGGCCTTAAGATTACGTTTTGAACGAAGGTTACCCGCTGTGACGATTTTGTCGTGCGATAACGTTCGGGAAAATGGGCATGTTGCCCGTGAAGCCGTATTGGGTCTGGCGCGTTTGCAGGACGAAAAATTGGCACAATGGATAGAAAACCAAGTGACATTTCCCTGTACGATGGTGGATCGTATTGTGCCGGCAGCCACACCAGAAACGTTAACTGAAATTGCCCAACGGCTGGGCGTTGAAGATCCTTGCGCTATTGCCTGCGAACCTTTCCGTCAATGGGTGATTGAAGATAACTTTGTGAATGGGCGTCCAGATTGGGATCTGGCCGGTGCGCAATTTGTGGACGATGTAGTGCCATTTGAAATGATGAAATTGCGCATGTTAAATGGCGCCCATTCATTTCTGGCCTACCTGGGCTATTTGGGCGGCTATGAGCATATTTCCGATACGATGACAAATGCCGATTATCGTCGGGCAGTGTATGCACTGATGCTGAATGAACAAGCTCCAACACTGTCGATGCCAGAAGATATCGATTTAATGGCTTATGCCGATAAATTGATCGAACGGTTCACTAACCCTGCGTTAAAACATCAGACATGGCAAATTGCGATGGATGGCAGCCAGAAATTGCCACAGCGCATGATTGATTCCATTGAATGGCACCTTTTGAGGGGAAGTGATTATCACCATTTAGCGCTCGGTGTGGCGGGTTGGATGCGTTATGTCAGTGGCGTGGATGAACAAGGTCAACCCATTGATGTGCGTGATCCATTAAAAGGGACCTTTGCTGCGATTTTTGCCGCGATTTCTACCCAATATGGTAGTGGTCATTCTGTTGCTGTGGCGGAAGATGTGGTGAAAGAGCTACTGGCAATTGAATCGATCTTTGGTAAGGAATTGGTAAAAAACCGTGACTTTGTCGATAACGTAACCAAGGCTTACCAGAACTTACTGAATGTTGGCGCACGCCAAGCGGTTGCGGCTCTTTAGGCCATAGAGGAAAATATGATGAAAACCTTTATGTGTGAAACTTTTATGGGTGAAAATTTCCTGTTAAATAATGACGTAGCCCGCCGCCTTTATCATGATTACGCTGCGTTGATGCCTGTCTATGATTATCACTGTCATCTCAATCCAAAAGAGATTGCGCAAAACCGCAGTTTCCACAACCTTGGTCAAATCTGGTTGGAAGGCGATCATTATAAATGGCGGGCGATGCGTGCGGCAGGGATTGAAGAGGGGCTGATTACCGGTACTGAAAGTAGTGATTATGAAAAATACCTCGCATGGGCGAAAACGGTTCCTCTGACGATCGGCAATCCACTGTATCACTGGACACATCTGGAATTGCGACGCCCATTTGGCATTAGCGGAAAATTATTTGGGCCTGACACCGCAGAGGCTCTCTGGCATGAGGCGAACGAGAAACTCTCTCAGCCTGAATTTTCTGCCCGTGGCATTATGCAGCAAATGCAGGTACGAATGGTTGGAACAACGGATGATCCCATTGATTCTCTCGAATATCATCAACAGATTGCAAAAGATAAAGACTTTACCATCAAAGTATTACCAAGCTGGCGTCCAGACAAAGTCTTCAAGATTGAGTTGCCGGGTTTTTGTGACTATCTCGAACGATTAGGAGAAGTCGCAGATATTGTTATCAGGCGTTTTGCTGATTTATTGCAGGCGTTAGAGCGCCGCCTCGAACACTTTCAGGATCACGGTTGTGTGGCATCGGATCATGGTATTGAACAGTTACGTTATGCGCCGACACCTGACGAAAAAGTGTTAGATATTATTTTGCAAAAGCGCAGACAAGGGCAATTACTCAGCGAATTAGAAATAGCGCAATTCACAACCGCGGTGCTGGTTTGGTTAGGTAAGCAGTACGCAAAACGCGGCTGGGTAATGCAAATACATATTGGCGCTTTGCGCAATAACAACACGCGTATGTTTAATCTGTTAGGGCCGGACAGCGGCTTTGATTCCATTGGGGATAATCAGATCGCTTACCCATTATCACGCTTGCTGGATGAGATGGATAAAACAGACGAATTACCGAAAACCATTCTCTACTGCTTAAACCCCCGCGATAATGAAGTGATCGCTACCATGATCGGCAATTTTCAGGGCGGAATTCTTGCACAGGATGGGAAAAGTATCGGGGGAAAAATCCAATTTGGATCGGGCTGGTGGTTTAACGATCAAAAAGATGGTATGCAGCGCCAACTAGAGCAACTCTCTCAGTTAGGCTTATTAAGCCAGTTTGTCGGTATGCTGACAGATTCACGCAGTTTTTTATCCTATACCCGTCATGAATACTTTCGGCGCATTCTCTGCGATATGCTGGGGAACTGGGCCGAAAATGGCGAAATCCCACATGATGAAAAAATGCTGGGACAGATAGTTCAGGATATCTGTTTCAATAATGCTGAACGTTATTTTCAGGCAGTGAAGGGTTAAAGAATGCAGATGCGGAAAATTGCCCTGATTGGCGAATGTATGATTGAGCTAAATGGCATCCCATTTGGTGCCATGACACAAAGCTATGGCGGTGATGTGCTGAACAGTGCGGTCTATCTGGCTCGCGCTGGGGGCGATATGCTTGATATCCATTTCGTTACGGCGATGGGAACGGATCCCTTGAGTGAAGGCATGATCTCACGCTGGCAGCAAGAGGGCATTAATACTTCGTTAGTGTTGCGTGATAGCGCACATCAGCCCGGTTTATACCTGATCCAACTTGATGAAAAAGGTGAGCGCACGTTTCTTTACTGGCGCAATAACTCGGCGGCGCGTTATCTCTTGCAGCATCCTGATTACCCCATAGTGCGCCAGCAATTGCAGAACATGGATGTGCTCTGTCTCAGTGGGATCAGCCTGGCTATTTTGCCCGAAAATGATCGCCAATTGCTGCTAATTGATTTGAAACAGTTATCTTCTGAAGGGAAAGTGATTTTCTTTGACAGTAATTATCGTCCGGCCTTATGGGAACATGAAACGCAAGCCCGTGAGTGTTATCAGCAAATGTATGCCATCACGGATATTGCATTAGTCACTGACGATGATGAAGCGAGTCTCTGGGGAGATACTTCAACTGAGGAAAGTTTTCATCGCCTGCAAAGAATGAGGGTTAAACAAGCCATTATCAAAGCGGGTAAACGGGGCTGTTTTTATCGTGACTTAAGCGGTTGCAATGCCACACAACATATTAAGACTCAACCTGTTACACCCGTCGTTGATACCACTTCGGCGGGTGATGCTTTTAATGCGGGTTTTATTGCGGGGCTGTTAAATGGGAAATCCGTTCATGATTCAGCATTAATGGGGCATCAGCTCGCAGGGGTTGTGATCCAGCATAAAGGGGCGATTATTCCGCAGGCTGCGACACAAGAGGTTACCGCCCGTTTTTTTAATTCGAACGAAATCGGAGAGAATGAAAATGCAAGAGATGATGATACGTCTGCGTCAGATTAAAATTGTACCTGTGATAGCCATTGAAGAGGCCAGAGATATCATTCCTCTTGGTCACGCATTAGCAGACAACGGCCTGCCTGTGGCTGAAATTACGTTTCGTACCGAGAGTGCCGCCGAAGCGATTAGCCTGCTGAAGGCTGAGCGGCCAGATATGCTGATCGGTGCAGGAACCGTGCTTCATCGTGAACATGTTCGTCAGGCAAAATTAGCAGGGGCAGAGTTTGTTGTCTCCCCGGGACTTAACCCAAACACCGTACAGGCGTGCCAGCAAATCGGTATCCCTATCATTCCCGGTGTGAATAACGCCAGCACGATCGAACAAGCGCTGGAATTAGGCATCGATTTTGTCAAATTCTTTCCTGCTGAGCCATCGGGCGGAATTGCGATGATTAAAGCATTACTTGCACCGTACCCACAGTTACAAGTCATGCCAACAGGTGGGATCAGTGTTAAGAACATTCGCGATTATCTTGCTATCCCACAAATTGCTGCATGTGGTGGATCCTGGATGGTCAGCCCACAGTTGATCCGAGATAAGGAGTGGAAAAAGATAGGTAAATTGGTACGGGAGGCGGTGGAGTTAGTTACTGTTTGCTGAGGTGAGAATTTTGGTGATTTTTACCTTGGGTTTGTAGCATCTATGATACGTTGAGTGTATCACGTGGTTGACCACATGAAGTTTCTCTGCCAGCATCTTCTTTATTCTTGATGAGCCTATTGTTGCCTTACCACGTCAATTTTCGACGCATGATTGGTTTGTTATTCTGTTCCCCATATATATGGATATATGGGGATCGTCCTCATAATAATCTTCCTTATTACAAGGATAGTGGGCTTATGAATTATTTATTAGTGTAGAGTTATGTAAGTAACTTACATAACAATAGGATATAGAAGAATCTGCTGTATTTTTGTGGATCAAATCTCATTAGCAGTTATTTATTTCAGAAAATCCATGATAAGAGAGTTAATCACTGCTATCAGTGTCGTGAAGAGCTATATTAAACCGACGATTAGGTAAGTTTCAGGAGTTGCAGCCACCTACAAAAAACCTCAATCAACACCGTCCTAACCAAGATCGCCTCTTCGGAGATAAAAGCACAATCCAAGCTTAATTATTTTAATTTCAGTAAAAATAATAAATTATAAAACTCGTTATTAAAACAATAAAAAATAATACTAATAAATTAATGAATTCCGATATCAAAAAAAGAGTTCTGTTTTTGAATGATGATTATTAGTATGAAAAGAGAGTCAGAATGTTGCAACAGGAAGACAAATGTTGGTGTTTTTGTAAGCCTCGGTGGGTGGGGGGAATGATTGAGGTGAAACCGGGGTGTTTGTGTGGTTGCAAAATAATCAATAAGAAATTATTTCCAACAGGAAAAATTAGGTTCGAAATAGTACATAATGTTATCATCCGTGAAATGATAATAAAAAATGACATATTGTCATTGTTTCGGCTTTCAATTTGGGCTTACTGCGTTTATTATGCGCGCTTCGTAATTTCAACCGGCGCCACTGGCTTTGAGCTTTAGCGAAGAAATGATGCTTCCTGCTAGCTAACACAGTCTTTTCCCGTGGCGGTTCTATCTGCATTATTCCAAGGGATAGATGATAGCATAAATGACTGAGAATACCTCTCTGACACCACTTGTTGAATTGAAAGCCTTAAGTAAAGGCTTCGATGACAAACAAGTTATTTCACAGCTCGATCTGACAATCAATGATGGCGAGTTCCTGACCATTCTTGGGCCATCCGGTTGTGGCAAAACCACAGTACTCCGTCTGATTGCCGGGCTGGAAGATGCGGACTGCGGCAAGATTTTACTGGAAGGGCTGGATATTACCGATATCCCGGCCGAGCACCGTCACGTTAATACGGTCTTCCAAAGTTATGCCCTGTTCCCCCATATGACCGTATTTGAAAACGTCGCTTTTGGCCTTCGAATGCAGAAAACACCGGAAAAAGAGATTGCTCCGCGTGTTGAGGAAGCATTGCGCATGGTTCAGCTTGAAGAGTTTGCCCAGCGTAAACCCGCCCAGCTTTCCGGTGGCCAGCAGCAGCGTGTGGCAATTGCCCGTGCGGTTGTGAATAAACCCAAGGTCTTGCTGTTGGATGAATCACTGTCCGCACTCGATTACAAATTGCGCAAGCAGATGCAAAATGAGCTGAAAGCGCTTCAGCGCAAGCTCGGTATTACCTTTATCTTCGTTACCCATGATCAGGAAGAAGCGCTGGTCATGTCAGACCGTATCGTAGTGATGCGTGACGGGCGGATCGAACAGGATGGTTCTCCGCGTGAGATTTATGAAGAGCCGAAAAACCTGTTTGTTGCCCGTTTTATCGGCGAAATCAATATCTTTGATGCCGAAGTGTTGCATCGTATTGATGAGCAGCGGATACGCGCCAATGTCGAAGGACACGAATGTGATATTTTCACCGCACTGCCAGTGACGGTTGGGCAAACGCTGAAAGTGTTGCTGCGCCCGGAAGATCTGCGCGTGGAAGAGATCAATAACGGTGAGCAAGTATCGGGTTTGATTGGTTATGTCCGTGAACGTAACTACAAGGGCATGACACTGGATTCTGTGGTCGAAATGGAAAATGGCAAAATGGTTATGGTGAGCGAATTCTTTAATGAAGACGATCCTGATGTTGACCATTCCCTGAACCAGAAGATTGCCGTCACTTGGGTAGAAAGCTGGGAGGTTGTGCTGGTCGATGAAGAAGACGCGTAAACTATTCCAGAATGTCGTCATTACGGGCGTGGTATCGTGGTTGATGCTGTTCGTCTTTCTGCCGAACCTGATGATCATCGGAACCAGCTTCCTCACCCGTGATGATGCCAATCTGGTACAGATGGTATTTTCACTGGATAACTACACCCGGTTGTTCGATCCGCTGTATGCCGAAGTGTTGCTGCATTCGCTGAATATGGCGATTGTGGCGACGCTGTGCTGTCTGGTGATTGGTTATCCGTTTGCTTTTTTTCTGGCACGAATGCCGAAGAAACTGCGTCCGCTCATGCTGTTTTTGCTGATTGTACCGTTCTGGACGAACTCGTTAATCCGTATTTATGGCTTGAAAATGTTCCTCAGTACCCGTGGCTATTTGAATGATTTTCTGCTGTGGGTGGGGGTTATCGATAAGCCGCTGCGCATAATGTATACCTCTGAAGCGGTTGTGCTGGGACTGGTTTATATCTTGCTGCCGTTTATGGTAATGCCGCTCTATTCCAGCATTGAGAAACTGGATAATTCCTGTCTG
The DNA here is from genome assembly GCF_002632615.1 of Xenorhabdus miraniensis. Next base: position 120,839 of record NZ_NITZ01000001.1, on the reverse strand, counting down.
GAAGCGGCGCGCGATTTAGGTGCAGGTAAGTTACAGACCTTTATCCGCATTATCGTACCACTGACGATACCGGGCATTATTGCGGGTTGTCTGCTGGTACTGCTGCCTGCGATGGGGCTGTTCTATGTGGCTGACTTGATGGGCGGGGCGAAAAATCTGCTGATCGGTAACGTGATTAAGAGCCAGTTCCTCAATATCCGCGATTGGCCGTTTGGGGCGGCGACCAGCATCTGTCTGACGCTGGTGATGGGGCTGATGTTGTTGGTTTACTATCGTGCGGCTAAGCTGCTGAACAAGAAGGTAGAACTGGAATGATCGGACGCCTGTTGCGCGGTGGCTTCATGACCATCGTTTATGCTTACCTGTATATCCCGATTATTATTCTGCTGGTAAGTTCGTTTAACCAGTCACGCTTTGGCATTAGCTGGCAGGGTTTTACCACCGAGTGGTATAGCCTGCTGTTCTCCAATGACAGCCTGCTACAAGCGGCAGGCCACTCCCTGACGATGGCAGTAGCATCCGCCACGTTCGCCACGCTGATTGGTTCCCTGACTGCGGTTGCCCTGTATCGTTACTCGTTCCGTGGCAAAAAGTTTGTTGGCGGTATGTTGTTTGTCGTGATGATGTCGCCGGATATTGTGATGGCGATTTCATTACTGGTGCTGTTTATGCTGCTCGGCATCTCACTTGGGTTCTGGTCACTGCTGTTTTCGCACATCACTTTCTGCCTGCCGTTTGTGGTTGTGACGGTTTACTCCCGCCTGAAAGATTTCGATGTCAAAATGCTGGAGGCGGCGCGCGATTTGGGGGCAGGTGAACTGACTATCCTGCGTAAAATCATCCTGCCATTGGCGATGCCGGCAGTGATGGCAAGTTGGTTACTGAGCTTTACCTTGTCGATGGATGATGTGGTCGTTTCCTCATTTGTAACAGGGCCAAGTTATGAAATTCTGCCACTGAAGATCTATTCAATGGTCAAAGTCGGGGTTTCGCCGGAAGTTAACGCATTGGCAACAATTTTGTTAATGATGTCGTTGGTTCTGGTATTGATTAGCCAATTTGTTATGCGTGATCGCACCAGTAAATCCTAAACTTCTCTATTCAGCGTGGTTGCAGGTTGGCCACGCTTCAGGAATAACATCGTGGTATTCAGAGCTGTTCGCTTGTTTTCATCAATAAAAATATGACCGCGAGCAATAGCGAACCAATATGTTGCGGCTAGTTCGTAGATAGATGTAAAAGATAGTTATGAAGGGCAATCACTTCAGGCTTTACCCTATAAAATGCGGCTTTTATAATAGCTTTTTTTGGGGGGTAGGTTCATGTTGAACCTATATACGATACTAACGCACTGACTGCGTGGAAAGCATGACATGAAAAAGTGGTTTTATCTGTTAGCCGCTGGGATGATGGCATTAAGCATGGGTTTGGTGAATGCCGCTTCTGCTAATGATGGCAAGACGCTGTATTTCTACAACTGGACTGAATATGTTCCGCCTGGTTTGCTCAACCAGTTCACTAAAGAAACTGGGATTAAGGTGATTTATTCCACCTATGAATCCAATGAGAGCATGTATACCAAGCTGAAAACCTATAAAGACGGCGCTTACGATTTAGTGGTTCCATCTACTTACTTTGTCTCAAAGATGAGTAAAGAAGGGATGTTGCAAAAAATCGATACAAGTAAATTGAGCAATTTCCATAATCTTGATCCTAACTTGCTGCATAAGTCTTTCGACCCGAATAATGATTATTCGATTCCTTATATTTGGGGCGCAACGGCGATTGGCGTCAACAGCGATAATATTGATCCTAAAACTATTTCTTCCTGGGCTGATTTTTGGAAGCCAGAGTACAAAGGCAGCTTAGTACTGACTGACGATGCGCGTGAAGTCTTCCAAATGGCGCTGTTGAAACTGGGATATTCCGGTAATACTACCGATCCGAAAGAGATTGAAGCTGCTTATCAGGAACTGAGAAAACTGATGCCAAACGTACTGGCATTTAACTCTGATAACCCGGCCAATCCATTTATGGAAGGTGAGGTTGATATCGGCATGATGTGGACTGGCTCTGCTTATGTTGCGCGTCAGGCTGGCACACCTGTTGATATTATCTGGCCGAAAGAAGGCGGAATTTTCTGGATGGATAGTCTGGCTATTCCGGCGAATGCCAAGAATGTCGATGGTGCAATGAAGTTAATTGATTTCTTGTTACGTCCAGAAATTGCGGCACAGGTTGCCAATAAAATTGGTTACCCAACCCCGAACTTGGGTGCGAAAAAATTACTGTCAAAAGAAATGACAGAAGATAAATCTTTGTATCCCGATGAAGCTGTGATCCAGAAAGGGGAATGGCAGAATGATGTTGGCAATGCCAATATCCTGTATGAAGAGTATTTCCATAAATTGAAAGCAGGTCAGTGACCTGACATTCAGTTGAATTATTGGGGGAGCTCTGGCTCCCCTTTTTATATATTTTCAGGTTATTCTTTAAAAACCTGATTACGATGCCAGGTGATGAAATTTTCCAACGGATAATAGTTTTTATTTTGGGGAAGTAATATAGGTTGTTTTGCAAAACTCCAAAAAAGCTGCTTAACCATTCGGCCGCCATTAATACTTTCTGAAACCAGTAAATTCATATTATTGTCAATACTGATTGAACCCATATCAAATGCGGAATGGTGCAGTGAACATAAGGCCAGCCCGTTATTTACGGTACACGGCCCACCGTGTTGTTTCCATTTGATATGTGCCGCCTCCAGCCCAACGGGAGTACTGTCATGCCGCAGGTTGTAACCACATATAGCACACTCGTAGTTATAGGCGCGTAATATTTGCCGGCGAAAATGCGGATCACGTTTTTTACGGATATCACTTAAAGAGAAATCCAATTGATTGGCGAGCAGTTCCTGTATGCTGTCAGGGAAATGTTCACTGAGGATTTGTTGTGCCAATTTATCGATGGTAGCGGGTTTACTGCGCAATAACTTATAGCTTGATTGGTCGAAACCGGCCTTAACACCGAACTCAATTAGCTCACGTCTTGGCGGTTGCCTGCTGCCATTTTGTGGTGTGCAAAGCTCGGCATTCTGCAATTCCCAAAATCCATCGCCGCGTAATCGCCAGAAGGGTAAGGAAGGATCGTGGCTTTTACGTCTTGGACCAAAGTTATTGAGTAATTCCAGTAATGGCCGGTGGATCTCCTCCCCATAATCAAACAGTTGTTCATGGCCTTTCTGATATTGAGAGAGCACGTACAACAACAATAATGGCTTATGTGGTGCACGTTGATCCCCTTTACGCCATATAGAAAGGTTTGAGATTGCAACTTGTAGTTCTTTGATTGTAGGCATGTAAGCTGTTTGATTAATGAAGAAAGGTATTGCGATCATGCTCGCAAAAGTGAGAGAGGGCAAGGTGTTGGTTTGGGTGTTTTTTGTCGTGAGTTATGTCATGGTGTGTTGATCGGTTTTTCCATCATTCAGTTACGGCGGCATTTATTTATTGATCTTATATCGGGGGTATTGACGGCAATTGTTATTGGCGCATTGTGCCAGCTAATCTTACAGGCGGCTGTCGCGCGTTCTGATTGTAAGAGCAGCAGAAAATGGGATATGGGAAAATAGGAATAAGAAAGAAAATAGCATTTTATTTAGTGGATTATTCCTCTAAATAGTCTGCTATTAATTCAGAGGATTAAACTGGATGTTTTTATTTTCAAAAGATATATGTGCTGGTGAATTGATTATTTTCTTTTGTTTAAGAGCAAGTAAAAGAATTGGATTAATACTTGTACAGTATTTATATCATGCCTATATATAAGTAATTTATTTATGAAATAAAAACAAAAATGACTATTTTTAATGATTAAATCAAGTAAGTTTATTTGTAAGATAATATTAATTTTTACGTTACATAAACACAACAAACACGATGATTAAATCTCATAATACATTTTTTTATTAAAAAAAGTTTATGGCATTGAAATGGTTAATTGATAAAACTTTTTATTTTTCATGTATCTGTAATCTATATTTCAATTTAGTAATGTGATGTATCATAAATATCTACTTCCTGTTTAATCAGCTATCTGATAAATACTAAATTGATTTAAGCCCTATACTCAGAATTCATTTCATATTCTGACAATATATTTAAACAAAAAATTAACATTCGGAAGTAATAAAAAAATGAAAAACTCAAACGAATTGATCCCATTAAAGATCATTGCCTCTGGAACTGCTTTGCCTGAGCATAAGGTGTATTCATCCGATTTAGATCTGAAATTAAATAAACCGACTGGATTTGTACAAAAGCATTCGGGAATTGAATATCGTTATCATTCTGATTATGAAGCCTCTCCGGCCAAATTAGCGGTAGAGGCATTGCATAATACTTTACAAACATACCAAATTTCGCCGGATTCGATTGATTTATTGATTTCAGCTTCCGCAATACCCATTCAGGCTTTACCTTATTCTGCCGCGCATATTTTGAAAGAGAGTCAATTAAAGGCAGGAACCGCCTGTTTTGATATTAATGCAAGCTGCGTTAGTTTTGTTTCCGCTTTGGATATTGCAGCAGGGTTATTGGCAACCAAACAGTATCGACGTATTGCAATTGTTTCTGCGGAGATGGCTTCCCGTGGTATTGATTGGTCACATCAAGAATCCTCATTGATTTTTGGTGATGGCGCGGCTTGTATGATCGTTGAAAGAGGGGATGGAAAAAGCGGGATTGTGACTTATAAACATGAAACTTATCCAGAAGGCCTTGAGTTATGTGAAATTCGCGCTGGAGGAACCCGTAAAAATCTCCGTACGGGTATGGAAGATAAGGATTTTCTGTTCCAGATGCAGGGGCGGCCATTGTTTAAACTGACCGCTTCATTAATTGAAGGTTTTACAGAGCGCGTACTGGCGAGTGCTGACCTTAAGATGTCCGATATTGATACCGTGATCCCCCATCAAGCCAGTCATTTGGGATTGGAACATATCCGTAAGCGGCTGAATATCAAAGATGAGAGATTTGTGAATATCTATCGTTATCGTGGCAATCAGGTCGCGGCATCGATTCCCACTGCGTTGCACGAAGCCATTATGACGGATCGCTATTATGGTCGTGATTATGTGATGTTGCTTGGTACGGCGGCCGGGCTTTCACTCAGTGAGATGATTCTGAAACCATGAAAATTCTTGTAACTGGTGCAACAAGTGGCTTAGGGCGTAATGCCGTTGATTACCTGTTATCACATGGGGAGTCAGTTGTGGCAACCGGACGTGATCAGCGGGCGGGAGGGGTATTAACCCAGTTGGGTGCGGAATTTCGCTGTGCTGAATTGGAAACCTTAACCGTGGATGAGGCCATTGAGTTGATGGCAGATTGTGATGCGGTCTGGCATTGTGCCGCTAAATCCTCTCCCTGGGGCGATCCTGATGAATTTGACCGCATCAATTTGACCGCAACGTCTATATTGGCACAAGCAGCGGGAATATGTGGTATCCGGCGGTTTGTTCATATTTCCACCCCTGCCGTATATTTCAATTTCTCGCACCAACAGCACATAACTGAAAATCAACGTAGCCAGCGTTTCGCAAATGATTATGCCCGAACGAAATTCTTGGCTGAGGAATGTGTACTCCGGCTGATGCGCCGTTATCCTGAGACTACGTATATTATTCTGCGTCCTCGTGGGTTATTTGGCCCGCATGACAGAGTATTGTTACCACGCTTGATGGCACAAGTTAAGGCCAGCAAGGGAGTCATGGTCTTGCCTGCGGGCGGGAAGAATGCTCTGGATCTCACTTATGTCATGAATGTCGTCCATGCGATGTCATTGGCGACGCATCGGGAAGGATTGCAAAGTGGGGCGATATATAACATTACCAATCAACAGCCACAGCCATTGGCAAAAACATTAGGGCAGTTATTTGACGAGATGAAGTTTGGTTATCGGATTAAATCATTGCCTTATTCACTTTTGTATGGGTTTGCGGCGGTGTTGGAAGGTATTGCGATGCTCACCCGGAAAGAGCCGTTATTGACGCGTTATGGTATTGGTGCGGCCTATTACTCTATGACGCTGGATAATTCAAAAGCACGGGAAGAACTGGGCTATGAACCGGTTTATACCATGGAGGAAGGCATTCATTTAACAGCCAATTGGTTGAAACAGATAGACAAGCAGGCGGGTTAAGATGGTTAAGATGCGTGTTTTTGAAGTGGGATATTGTACCCATCCCGGCTGTATGGCGCTAAAAGGTGCAAGTCTTCGCGTATGTAAATTTCCTGCCCGCGCATGGTTGTTGGAGTGCCATGACAAGCGCTGGCTGCTTGATACCGGATATGCCAGCCATTTTTACGATCATACCCGCAGTGGGGTTATTCGGTTTTATCGCACTGTCACGCCAGTCTATTTTGACACCAAAGATTCGTTGGTGATGCAACTGAAAGAGGAAGGCATTCAACCCCATGATATTGATGGCATCATCATTTCTCATTTTCATGGTGACCATATTGCTGGATTGCGGGATTTTCCTCAGTCCAAATTTATCTGTTCGGGAGAAGGCTGGCAGCAAACACGCAATTTACGGGGTATCGCTGCGCTGAAAAGGGCGTTTGTACGGGGATTAATTCCTGAGAATTTTGAATCCAGAGTCAGTTTTTATGAAGGGTTTGAAGCGTGTCCGTTGCCAGAAGAATTGGCGGTATTGGGTGAAGGGTATGCTGTGCCAGATAGCCAAAAACAGATGCTTATTGTACCACTGCCCGGTCATGCGGCGGGGCATCTGGGCCTCTGTGTATTGACTGAACAAGGCTGGATCGTGTTGGCGGGCGATGCGGCATGGTCACCGAGTAACTATCGTGAATTGCGTGGGCCGGCACGGTTGGCGAATATCATTATGGATGATAGCCGCGCCTATTATGAGACGTTAAATAAGCTGCACCAGATTGACCAAAAGCAGGTTCCTATCCAGCTATGTCATGAGGGAGATTTGGAATGATACTTAAAACGCTTTGGTACTATTGGCGTGCCAGAAAACTGTGGAAATTTTCCAGCCGCCAGCAGCTTGAACAGCATCAATCGAGAGAATTAGCGGCATTTCGGCGCAATGTACTGACGAAAAGCCCCTATTTTGCCTCGTATGGCAATTTACCGTTGGCGGCATATCCGCTGATGAATAAAGCCATCATGATGGAGAACTTTGACCAGATGAATACGGCGGGTCTCAAGCGTGATGAACTGTTGGAATGCGCACGGTTGAGTGAACAATCACGTGACTTTAAGCCGACAGTCGGTAAATTCAGTGTCGGAATGTCGTCAGGGACGTCAGGACAGCGGGGTATTTTTGTTATCAGCCCTAAAGAACGGAGCATTTGGGCGGGAACGATGCTTGCCAAGATGCTGCCAAACGGTTTATTTCACGGCGAACGCGTCGCACTGTTTTTACGGGCGGGAAATAACCTTTACGATAGTGTGCAGAATCGTTGGATATCTTTCCGTTTTTTTGATTTGTTCGCTGACTTTAATCAGCAGGTGCAAGCGCTGGTGGAATACCAGCCTACTATTGTTGTTGCACCCGCTCAGGTTTTGCGGGCGCTGGCATTGAAGATCCAGCAAAGAGAGGTGTCATTATCGCCAACGAAAGTGATTTCGGCGGCAGAAGTGTTGGAACCACAAGATCGTCAATTATTAGAGAATGTATTTCGGGAAGTGGGCGAAGTTTATCAGGCAACGGAAGGTTTTCTGGCGTGTACTTGCCCACAGGGAACGCTGCATCTTAACGAAGAATTTCTTCATGTTGAGCCGAAATGGATCGATGAATCACGTTTTAATCCGATCATCACGGATTTTACGCGGGAAACTCAACCTATTGTGCGTTATCAGCTTGACGATATTTTGGTGGCGAAGAAAACCCCGTGCCCTTGTGGCAATCCGGCATTAGCGATAGAGCGCATTGAAGGTCGCAGCGATGATCAGTTGATTTTGCCAGCACATAATGGCGGAAATGTGAGTATTTTTGCCGATCCTTGTTCGCGGATTATTGCCAATACTTTACCGCTGACGAGTGATTATCGGCTGACACAGACGGATTTATTACTAAACTTGGAAGGGGATTGTGATATGGCGATCCTTCAACAATGCCGGTCCGCCTTGACGGACTATTTCGCCAAACAGGGCGTCAATGTAGATAAAATTGAATGGCAGTGTGTGTCACAGGCAATATCGCCGGATCTGTTTAATAAACGCCGTCGGATTATCAGGAAAAAGGGATAGCTGGGGGCAGGGGAGACTATTTAAATAGGCTTGGAATAGACTGCTTGCCTGTCACAGCGCAATCGTACCGGAGGTAGTCGATTGCGCGTTTTTATTTTGGAGATTCGGATGGGAAAATTTCGGCGTATAAAATTAATAGTGATAGCGACATTGCACAATAACTATTGCGGTGTCTGTAACCTTGTAAACTAGACGATGCTCGCGATCAATCCGCCTGGACCAGTATCCTGACCAGCTGTGCTTTAAGGGCTCTGGAGCACCCAGACCATCAAAGGGCTGCCGTGCGATATCCCTAATAAGAATATTAATGCGTTTTAGGGTTTTTTTATCGGTTTGTTGCCAGTAAAGATAATCTTCCCATGCAGTTTCTGCCCAAGATAGAATCATTCTTCCAGCAAGCCTTTTTCGAGGGTTTTAGCGCTTTCCACTTCTGCAATGGCTTGGTTTAAGCGAGCTGCATTTTTAGGGCTTGCCATCAAATAGGCAGTCTCTTCATAAGCTCGAAAATCTTCCAAACTGAGTACAACCGCTGGCTTACCATTCTGACGAGTGATCATGATGGGTTGATGATCATCGTTCACTTTATCTAGGGTACTGGCTAAATGAGTTCGAAATGCTGAATAGCTCATAACATTCATGGTCATTACCTCATAATGCTTACGTACTTATTATTGTACATGTACAATAATAAGTACTCAAGTGTAATATTTGAACAAATTGTTTCCTTTACAACCCTAATTTTCATGGGTAATTAACTTATCAATAATAAATATTGGTTTCCTGATAATTTTTTATGATGAGTGTCATCATTTTTATTATTTCATCGATATCAATAAATATTGATATCGATGATTTATTATTAAATCAATAAATAATATTGAAAATTATTTTGCTGCATCCAGAGCTTGTGCAAGATCGGCAATAATGTCATCGCTGTGTTCGATGCCGATAGATAGGCGAATCAGATCGCGAGACACCCCTGCTTTTTCCATTTCTTCGTCATTCAATTGACGGTGAGTGGTGGATGCTGGATGACAAGCCAGTGATTTGGCATCACCAATATTGACCAAACGTACGATCAGTTGCAGGGCATCAATAAAGCGTACACCTGCTTTTTCCCCGCCTTTGATGCCGAAGGATAGAATGGCAGCAGGCTTCCCATTCATATAACGGATAGCCAAATCATGTTCAGGATGTGACGGCAAGCCCGCATATTTAACCCAAGAAACTTGAGGATGTTGTTCCAGATACTGCGCAATTGTCAGGGCATTTTCAGTATGGCGTTCCATACGAAGAGCCAATGTTTCAAGGCCCTGTAAGATCAAGAAAGCATTAAAAGGAGATAATGCTGCGCCAGTGCTACGCAGTTGCCCGACACGACAGCGAGCGATAAAAGCTGCGGCTCCAAAATGTTCGGTATAGTTTATTCCGTGGTATGACGGATCCGGAGTATTTAAAATCGCAAAGCGATCTTGATGCTCTGCCCAAGGGAACTTGCCTGAATCGACAATCATTCCGCCGATAGAGGTTCCGTGGCCTCCGATATATTTGGTCAGGGAGTGGATAATGATATCTGCGCCATGTTCAAACGGGCGGCATAAATAAGGTGTTGCGACAGTATTATCGACAATAAGAGGAACTCCGTGCCGATGGGCAATGTCTGCCAATGCCTGGATATCAACGATATTCCCGCTTGGGTTGGTGATAGATTCGCAAAAGACCGCTTTGGTTTTTTCGTCAATCATCGCTTCAATGGTTGTGAGATCGTTATGATCAACGAAACGTGTTTCGATCCCCATACGTGGGAAATTGTGCGCCATCAGGTTATAAGTTCCACCATACAATTTCGCTACGGAGACAATGTTATCTCCCAGACTGGCAATCGTCTGGATAGCGTAGGTGATTGCCGCCATGCCAGAAGCAACCGCAAGCGCCCCAATTCCTCCTTCTAAAGCGGCGACACGTTTTTCCAGTACATCATTGGTCGGATTCATGATGCGGGTGTAAATGTTGCCTTCAACTTTCAAATCAAACAGGTCAGCGCCATGTTGGGAATCATCAAAGGCGTAGGAAGTTGTTTGATAAATTGGAACAGCAACGGATTTGGTGGTGGGATCAGGTGAGTAACCGGCATGGATGGATAGCGTTTCTAATTTCATTCTCATTTCCTTTAGTGAATTGCAGGGTGAAATTATTTTGATATTACAGGTACTAAGAAAGTGATTTTATTTTGAAAACATAAATAGAATGATAATGTTGAATATTATTATTAACTTATTAAACTGGAATAAAAATTGTATCTAATTTACAAAAAAATAATGTAATGGATCAATATCAAAAATAAATGTTTAGATATCAGTTTGATATCTGTTTAAAACAAAAGTTCACTTGTTTTTTGAAGGTGTAATTTCTATAGGTAATGATTACTCTCCATCGTCAATAATTCTATTTTTTCAAGTTTATCGCATTTTATCTAAGCATCCCGCAAAAACTATCTATACTTTAAATAGTTAATAAACATGAAGGGTAATTATTAATTATGATGATGAAAAAAGCGTTTATTGCGACTTTAGCCGTATCCGGTTTTATGTATGGTTCATTGGCTTATGCGGATTCTAATACTGTTGCTGTAGGTTACGCACAAAGTAAGGTTCAAAATTTTAAGAATATTCGTGGGGTGAACCTTCACTACCGTTATGAGACGGATTCTCCTGTCAGCATTGTTGGTTCATTCACCTATATGAAGGGTGATAGAGATGGTTACTACGCTGAGAGTAATTTTGTTGAAAAATTTAATATTGACATAAAATATTATTCATTTATGGCAGGGCCTGCTTATCGTATTAATGATTATGTGAGTGTATATGGTTTATTGGGCTTTTCGCATTCAAAAGTTGATGCAACTTTTAACTTTGTTAAGAAAGGAGGCAAACAAGATCATCATGATAGCGGAGAGTTGAATAGAAAATCGACCAATCTGGCCTATAGTGCCGGCGTAGAGGTTAACCCAATTCAAAACCTCAGCCTTTATGCTGGCTACGAAGGATCATCAATAAAAGATCATGATGTACGTCATAACATCAATGGGTTTAATATCGGTGTAGGATATCGGTTTTAAGTAACAGTCTTGGCTAAAAAATAATTCAGGCACACACAAAAACAAGGCGCTTTTCAATATTGTTGAATGCGCCTTATTTTCATGGGGTGAATTAATATGTTTTATGTATTTTTTTAGAGAAAAAGCCTATCTGATTTGGAGGCTGGTTAAACCATTTCTGGCTATTACAAGATAATAAACTCACTCTTTTTCTGAATTTTCTCCTTTTTAAAATATTCATGACATACCTGCACTGAATGGATCTTTTCTGCATATAGCGGCTATTTGAACCTTTATATTTCACGTAATGATGACTCCCTAATTACATATCGCATTACGTATTCGCCCACCATTAAGCCCAGAGTAATGATTGATTATGGGTAAAAGTCATGGTGGGCATATACGGCAAAAGGGGAGCACTCATGAAGGGCTTAAACGATAAAGTCGCTATTGTCACTGGTGGAGCCACCAAAATAGGTACAGCCGTTGCCAAGGTATTGAGTGAATATGGGATTAAGGTCGCGATTTTTGATATTGATCAGGAAGGCGGGAAAAATGCCGCCAGCCTCCAACCCGAATCCATCCGTTTCTGGCATGTGGATATTACTGATGACAAACAACTCTCCCAGGGAGTACATGAAGTCGTTGCTTATTACGACCGTCTGGATTATCTCGTCAATCTTGCCGCAACTTATCTGGATGGCGGCGCCAATGCCGACCGTGAAACATGGCTGACGGCCTTGAATACCAATGTGGTCAGTGCTGTCAGGGCAGCTCAGTTTGTGCGTCCTTACCTTATTGCCGCAGGTGGTGGAGCCATTGTTAATTTCACCAGTATCTCCTCCTCTATTGCCCAGACTGGTCGTTGGTTATATCCCGCTTCAAAAGCCACTTTATTACAAGTCACCCGCAACATGGCAATGGATTATGCCGCCGATCGCATCCGTGTTAATTCCGTCTCACCGGGTTGGACGTGGTCACGAGTCATGGATGAGCTGACTCAGGGCAATCGCCAGAAAACCGATGCTGTTGCCGCCGATTATCACTTGCTTGGCCGTGTGGGCGATCCCGAAGAAATCGCTCAAGTCGTAGCCTTCCTTCTGTCTGATTCAGCCAGCTTTGTGACAGGGGCGGATTACGCCGTTGATGGTGGCTATTCAGCAATGGGGCCGGAGCAGGCAAAACCTGCCATTCCACGTTTAGCGGAATAGTTTAACGGAGTAGTTGGGCGGAGTAGTGGACGGAATAGCTGGACGGAATAGCTGGGCGGAATAGGCGTTCCGGACAATTGGTATCGCGGGACGAAATAACTTTAGTTCCGAAATCCGAAAAAAATGAAAGAGGAAAATATTATGCGCCGTATAGCTATCGTAGGAGGTGGTCAAGCTGGACTGCCTTTGGCCCTTGGTCTGCTGAACAAGGGCTATCAGGTGACGGTTGTTACCAATCGCACTCCCGATGATGTTCGCAATGGTCGGGTCATGTCGAGTCAGTGTATGTTCGATTCCTCTTTACAATTTGAACGTGATTTAGGATTGAATCAGTGGGAAAAGCAGTGCCCGCCCGTTGAAGGCATCGGTTTTACCGTTCCCCACCCTGAAATTCCTGATGAGAAGGCGATTGCATGGAGTGCCCGGCTGGACAAATACGCGCAAGCGGTCGATCAACGTATCAAGATGCCATTCTGGATAGAACAGTTCGCTGCCCGTGGCGGTAATCTGGAAATCAACGACGTGGGGATCATTGAACTGGAACAGTTGGCTGCCCGCCATGAGCTGGTTATTCTGGCGGGAGGCAAGGGAGATATTGTGAAATTACTGGAGCGTGACGCTTCACGTTCTCCTTTTGATGCCCCCCAACGCGCACTGGCATTAACTTATGTCAATGGCATGCTGCCAACGCCTGAATATTCCCGTGTTTCTTTTAACCTGATTCCGGGGGTGGGAGAATATTTTGTTTTTCCTGCCCTGACGCTGAATGGTCCCTGTGACATCATGGTGTTTGAAGGCATTCCCGGAGGGGTAATGGATGGCTGGCGAGAGGTCAGAACACCACAAGAGCATCTGGCCTACAGCAAGCAAATCCTCAAGACTTTTATGCCGTGGGAAGCTGAGCGTTGTCAGCAGGTGGAGCTTACCGATGAAAATGGTACTCTGGCGGGGTGCTTTGCGCCAGTGGTGCGCAAGCCGGTATTAACACTGCCTTCTGGTCGTCAGGTTTTTGGATTGGGGGATGCGGTCGTCACAAACGATCCACTGACCGGACAAGGCTCCAATAATGCAACCAAAGCCTGCAAGGTATATTACGAAGCCATTCTTGCCCACGGTGACAAACCCTTTACGGCAGAATGGATGAACGACACCTTCGAACAGTTCTGGAAATATGGTCATCATGTTGTGGAATGGACAAATAGCCTGCTTATTCCGCCAGAGCCACATATTTTACATTTATTGGCAGCAGCCCAACAATTGCCGGCACTTGCCAGCACGCTTGCCAATGCTTTCGATCATCCTCCCGTGTTGTTCCCGTGGTGGAAAGACAGTCACGCCTGCGAAGAATACATTCATTCACAGATGGTTGAAAAAACCAGAGCTTGAGCGGGGAACTTGTCATGACTTTGAATATTCTGAGCAGTCAGATACCGTTGCCTGATACCGAATGGGGGGCAACTGAATTTGAAGCAAGGGCGTTGCGCGCACTTTTGGGTCATTATCCAACAGGCGTTGCCATTGTTGCGACACGTACTGCTGGCGGGCGCAATGTGGGATTGACCATCAACTCATTTGCTTCACTTTCATTAGAGCCACCGCTGGTACTCTGGAGTCTGGTCAATCACTCCCCCAATCTGCCCGTCTTCCGTGATTGTGAATATTTCACGATCAGCATTCTTGGATGTGAGCATCAAGAGTTGGCTTTGCGTTTTGCCAACCCGAGGGTTGAAAACAAATTTCGGGATATTCCCGTACAGGAAACACCGGAAGGCGTTCCCTCGATTGGAGGAGCGATAGCGACCTTGGTTTGTGCCAATCATCAACAAACGCATTTGGGTGATCATTTGCTGATGATTGGTCACGTGAAGCGTATTGCCAGCATTGAAGGTAAGCCACTGGTTTTTCATAGCGGTATGTTTACTGTACTGCATGATGTTCGAGAAATATGAAAAAAATCATTCTGTTGTTTTTTGTCAGTACGTTCTTTTGTTGGGAAAACATTCAGGAGAACATTATTAATGAAAAGTCCATTACGTGCGTTTGTCACTGCATTAAATCAGGGGAATGTGAAGATTATCGACCTCACCCAAACATTGACCCCTCATTTTCCGGCCTTACAGTTACCTGAACAGTTCGGGCAAGTCTGGTCATTCAAGTCAGAGCGTATTTCTCACTATGACGAGAATGGCCCGGCCTGGTATTGGAACAATTTCAGTTGTGGTGAACATACAGGCACGCATTTTGATGCCCCGGTACATTGGATCAGCGGTAAAGATCATCCCGATAACACGGTCGATACTATTCCCTTGCACAACTTTGTTGCACCAGCGGTGGTAGTGGATGCCAGCAGGCAAGTGGCACAAAACCCCGACTGGCTACTGACGGTTGAGTTCTTACAGTCTTGGGAAGGGCGGTACGGGCGTATTCCTGCGGGTGCATGGTTACTGTTCAGAACGGATTGGTCTAAGCGGGCAGATGATCCCATTCGTTTCCTCAATATGCACGATGACGGCGCTCACACGCCGGGGCCGAGCCAGGAGGCTGTAGAGTGGTTGATCCATGAGCGTGATATCAGGGGATTCGGGGTCGAAACCATCAATACAGATGCCGGACAATCCTACGCCTGGCCGGTGGCTTATCCTTGCCATACCTTGATGCACGGGGCGAATAAATACGGCTTGCAGTGCCTGAAAAATCTCGATTTTCTGCCACCCACGGGCGCAGTCATTATTGCCGCTCCTCTCAAAATTGAAGGGGGTTCGGGAAGCCCGCTGCGTGTTCTGGCTCTGGTCGAATCCCTTGATGGAGGAGAGTCATGACAGTATCAAAGCCACAAGTGATTATCGTTGGCAGTGGGATAAATTCTCTGGTTTGTGCGGCTTTGTTGGCACTCTGGGGTAAATCCGTCCTGGTACTGGAACGGAATGCAGTACTGGGGGGCTGCATTCGCACAGAAGAACTTTTCCCCGGTTATGTCCACGATGTGCTCTCTTGCTGGTATCCGCTGTTTTTGAGCAGCCCTGCTTATCAAGTGCTCAAGCCCGCTTTGGAAAAGGCGGGTCTGGAATTTATACAAAGTGATTATTCAACCGGATTGGTGCAACCGAATGGCAAGGGAATTGCCTTGAAACGGGATGTTCTGGCTGCTGCCTTGCGGCTTGATGAAATTTCGATGGGAGATGGTGTGGCATTAAATCGCATGGCACAGCAAATCCTCCATGATGATGCAGCACTGGTCTTTGGCCTGTTGGGGCAGAATCCTTATGGTTTGGGCATGCTGAAATTGCTGTTCTCAGAGTGGCGGAAACGTGGCATTGATGGGCTGGCAGCGTTTGCTGGCAACTCGCTGGAAACTTTCCGGCGTTGGGCTGAGCGTGAATTACAGTCCGATTTCAGCCGCGCTTTGATTGCACCGTGGGTACTGCATACGGGGCTGGGGCCGGATGATGCCGGCTCAGCCCTGATTGGCAAGCTTACTTTCGCTGCGGTGGTTGCGGGAGGCATGCCTGTGGTGAAAGGGGGCAGTATTCGCATTGTGGAAGCACTTAAGGCGATCATTGAGCAGCATGGCGGTCAACTTATTACCCATGCTCACGTTGATCGCATCATCACCCACAAAAGAGGGAAAAAGTGTTATGCCTCTGGCGTGATAGTCGAGGGAAACGTTTATCACGCAAGTGAAACGGTGGTTTGCAATGTGACCCCTCAACAGCTTTATGGTCATCTGTTGGATAACATGCCTGAAACTGTTCTGCAACGGGCGCGGAACTATCGTTATGGGCGGGGAGGAATGCAGATCCACTTTGCCTTGAATGCGCCGCCGCCGTGGTGTGAGCCGGAATTACGCCATGTGCCGCTTATCCATCTGACGGAGAACATGGAACAGGTCTGTCTGTCCGTGGCACAGGCGAATAACGGTTATTTGCCGAGCCATCCTACATTGAGTATAGGGCAGCCAACGGTCCTTGATCCTTCTCGTGCTCCAAACGGCGGTTGGATTTTGTGGATTCAAATGCAGGAATTGCCGACACACTTGAAAGGCGATGTTTTGGGCGAGATTCCAATTCCCGCAGATGGCAGATGGAATACAGCCGTTCGCGAAGCGGTTGCGGATCGCGTGCAGGCCCGTTTGGAAACGGTGATGCCCGGTTTTTCATCCTCCATTGTGGGGCGTAAATCCTACTCTCCAATGGATTTGCAGGCATTGAACTGTAACTTGGTAGGTGGTGATCCCTATTCCGGTATTTGTTCACCCGACCAATTTTTCTGTCTGCGTCCGTTTGCTGCTTCACAGGGCGCAAAGGCGCATCAAACTCCTGTCAGTAATGTTTTTCACATCGGGGCTTCAACGCATCCCGGCCCCGGATTAAGCGGGATTTCCGGCTATCTTGTTGCCCGCCGGCTTGCGCGGCGCTGAGCAAATTAGCCACTCAATTTACTCATTATGGATTCATCTCTTACAGAGAGGAGAGTTGTATGGCGATAAAACTTAGAGATCTTGTTTGTACAGCGGCTTTATCACTGACTTTATCTTTATCACTGATAAGCACTTCGGTCATGGCGGCAGAAGGTGGTGGTGTGGGTACTTATCCTGATGGCTTGGATAATTATTTGGCTGGTGCTTTACCGCCTCCGGGTATTTATGCGCTGTTTTATGGTGGCAATATTCACTACAAAAAGCTTAGGGGAAATAACGGTGCTTTGATCCCGGTACCGGGTTTCAAAGTGAATGTGAATCTTCTGGCACCCAGATTGGTTTGGGTGACGGGAAGACAGGTTTTGGGAGGTCAACTGGCCTACCATACCATCGTACCGTTACTGGATGTGACCACAGACGCTGCTGGCAAACACAACAACAGCAAAGGAATAGGAGATATCACCTTTGGTCCTGCCTTGGGCTATCATCCCGCTCCTGATTTAGGCTATGTCATTGGGTTGGATGTCAACATACCAACAGGTCACTATGATCGCAATGATCCTTCCAGCTTGGGAAAAAATTACTGGACGATTCGGCCTGTCTGGGCAGTGAGTTATTTTCCTGCTAATGGCATTAATGCCGATTTGAAAGTGATGTATGACGTCAATTCCAGCAATAAAGAGACCAAAACCACTTCTGGTCAGGCGATCCATGCAGATTATGCGTTGGGTTGGGGATTTGGCAATGGGCTGGTGGCAGGAGTGGGAGGTTATGTTTTCCAGCAAATCACCAACGACAGCGGGCCAAATTCAGCACAAGGTAAAGCAAGCGCGTTTGGTTTTGGTCCTTCTATCCGTTATGCCAATGCGAAAGGTTGGCTGATCGCGCTGAAATGGCAAAAAGACCTTGCAGTGAATAACCGCCCGGCGGGTTCGCAATTTTTCTTAAAAGCGGCGATTCCATTTTAATATGAGTTTATTTTTATCGTGGTATAGCACTTTTTTACGGATTAAAGTTAAAGGGCTAAAAATACCCATTCATATAGGGTGACAAGATAATATGGAAAGAAATAAGAACGCTATTCATTAATATGAGTAGCGTTTATTTTTATCAGTTAGTTAACAATTCCAATAATCACAATTAGGTACTTAATATATTGTTACTATTTTCTCTATTATCAGATAATAACTTGACCTCATTTTCCTTTGAATATATAAGTTTTGTTTAAAAAAGTATCACTCTAAGATTAATGAAGATTTTTACGATGGGGACATAATAAATGTCAACGCTGATTCATTGTAATAAGGTCAAATTTAGCATTAATGCCAAGCCATTATTTAACAATCTTTCCATAACCATCAAAGAAAACGACAGGATTGCATTAGTTGGCTATAACGGTACGGGAAAAACGCATTTACTGAAACTATTGGCGGGCATTGAAAAACCGGATGATGGACTGATTGAATACGCCAATGGCTTGAGGCTGGAAATGGTTTCTCAGTTTATCGACGAGGCATTACTTGAAATGACCTTACTTGAGTCTATTTCTCAAAAAGTCAAACAAGTTGATGAATATGGTGACTATAAGGCGGTATCCATACTGCATGGTTTTGGTTTTCAGGATGCTGATTTTACGACTAAAGTGGCTGATCTCAGTGGTGGACAAAAGACGAAACTGATGTTTGCCATGAGTGCGGTTGTGGAACCGGATATTATTTTATTTGACGAACCCAGTAACCACCTGGACTCAAATACCTTGAAATTCTTCGAGGACTTCTTTAATAACAGCCTGAAAAGTGCCTTTATTATTGTTTCCCACGACCGAAACTTTTTGGATAACGTCACCAACCAGACGATTTTTTTGCGTGATCAACAACTCGCTGCTTTTTCCCTGCCGTTTAGTCAGGCATTTTCTGCTTTACAGGAAAGAGATGAAGCGGATGCTTTGCGCTTAAAAGCAGAAGAAAAGAATATTCGCCGCATACAGGAAAGTGCAAAACGTTTGGCGCAGTGGGGAAAAATTTACGATAACCCTAAATTCACCAGAAAAGCCAAATCGATGGAAAAACGGGTTGAAAAACTTGAACAAGGCAAAACGAAAATAACCGAAGGGGAAACTTATCGACTATCGCTGGATGCCGATCTGATCAAATCCAGACATATGCTGCAAATTGGGGAAAAGTGGATTGGCTATCAAAAAAATGGAGAGTTTAACCCGTTATTTTCCATCAATGGCTTGTATATTCGTCCGGGAGATAGAATCGCGCTGTTAGGTGATAACGGAGTGGGGAAATCCACCCTGATTCATTCTCTGGTTGAAGCTTATAAAAAGGCGAGAAGTGCACATGATGGCAGGTTGGATAATTCAGCCTATGATACCGAAAATATTACTTTCTCACCGCAATGTAATATGGGCTATCTCGATCAGGAATTGGAAAAAATCCCATTGAATGAACCGATATTTGATGTGGTAAGAAATAATGCACCGAAAATTGATGATATCACCTGTAAACAACAATTAATTTCGGCAGGGTTTGAATATGCGGATTTTACTAAATTAGTAGGAAGATTGAGCGGTGGTGAACGTTCAAGGCTGATGTTTTTAATATTGAAATTAAATAAACACAATTTCTTGATTCTCGACGAACCCACCAACCACTTGGATATTTTCGGCAAAATGGAATTGGAAAGTGAGTTAATTAATAACGATATGACTCTATTAATTACCTCGCACGATCGGGCATTTATCGACAACACCGCCAATCGCTTTTTGCTGATAAAAAATGGCAAACTGGAAGAAGTGACGTCCAGTGATGGATATTATCAGTTCCTGAATGAAAAAGTGATTACCTATCAAAAAGAAGAGATTAAGGCTAAGGAAATCACTCATAATGAGCCAGAGGTATTCGCGAATGAAGAGGACATTCTTCAACGCATTGTGATATTAGAGAAAAATCTGGCAGAGGATTTGGCGCGGAAACCGAAGCATCAGAAGCCGAAAAGTCAGGATATATGGAAAAAGGAAATTGAGAGGCTTTATGAAATTTTGGGATAAATACCCAAGGTGAGCTATAAACTATGTGCCCCTTATTTGGGGCACTCATATTATTCATAACTACAGAATACGTTCAGCAATAGCGGCGTCGTACCAATCTCTAAACTCTTCCAACAACAAGTCGTACAGCACATCTTCTTTTACCGTTGCAAAATTGTCGATCTCGAAGAAATGGGTGTTATCCAGACGACGATCGGTAAAGTTATCGAGATCTTTCAGTATCCCGTAACTTGAACCCCCCAAACCAACAAACTTCCAAAAAATAGGATAATTCGCTGAACGTCGAATGGCATCCTTAATTTGACGGGTTTTACTGATCCCTCCATCCGTAATAAATACGACATAGACAGGCAGGTCACTGTCTTTAAAAAAGTCGATAACCTCTTCCATCACTGGCGGTTCATTGTTTGTACCGCCGAGGCCGGGAAGAATTTCCCATCTGGAGCCTTTTATCGCGGTCTGTATGGTATGAATATAGCCATCAAGGTTATCAAGGGTGACGTCCTGGTATTTCTTGTGTTTCGCAGCAAATCCCCAGACATCCATCGAACCGTCATCATCAAACTGCACCGCCAATACCGCAATACGATCCAGAACCGCCTGCACATGTCCCTTTTTGAATTCAGAGTGCATTGATCCTGATGCGTCAAGAACAAAAGCAACACGCGCCTTGACCGATTGCAGCTTGTGCTTATTCAGGCTGACAGTGGCAT
Source organism: Xenorhabdus miraniensis (assembly GCF_002632615.1). The sequence continues at coordinate 100,063 of NZ_NITZ01000001.1, read as the reverse complement.
TCTTGGCAAGGTTTACAAGGCGCGGTGCTTTATCCTGTAGCTTTTTCTCAAGGCTGATAGTCGGGACGGGAGGTGGATTTGAAGAAGCGGGTTGCTCTATATCCACACCAAAATTCACCGCCAGAGGCTCCAGCCCGCCATTGAAACCTTGCCCAAGAGCCCGAAGCTTCCAGTTGCCGGAATGCCGATAAATCTCTGCAATAATCATGGCCTTTTCCGTTCTGCCCGCAGTTGAAATGGTGAAGTCTGCCATATTTTTTGCTTCAACACGTTGCGTTTCAAGACATTGCGCTTCAAATTTCAACTGTTGAAGATTGGCGACAGAATCCGGGCCGTCGATCACCAATGTGATAGCAATTTTATTCACATCAGCCGCTATTTTTGTCAGGTCTACAGCGATAATACTGCTCTGGTGAGATGTCTCTAAAACCAGACTGTTATCTGCGGCTGCACGATTATTGTAAAAGTAGAAATCACTATCTCCCCTGACTTTTCCATTGGCATTCAATAGAAAAGCAGAGGCATCTACTTCACTACGAAAAGAAGGTGTTGTTGGGTAAGAGAGAGTAAGCCGAAGAGAGGTTTGAGATAAAACGATATTTTGTCCTGCCTGAAGATTCATACCTGATATCCTTTTAAATATGTAGTCAATGTTTCTGGCGGGTGTTTTTTGTCACGTTAATGGTTTTTATTTCATTATAAAATTTTCTTATGAATGATAACAGAAAACGTCTTGTGTTGCTGCTATAGTTGCATTCCTTAACGGAAATCTTGATATTTTTATCTCAGTTCCTGATATTGCCAGAAAAAAAACTATAAATTCCCCTATTATTATTTATTGGGAACCAGCGTCTCATATTTATTTTCTTCTTTGTGTTTAATATTAAATCTTATTTCATCTATCTATTTGTTTTTTCCTCCAGCAAGAAAGTCTGAATTAAATTCTCTTGTTATACATTTGGTGGAAATATATTTTGCTGAAACTTTTGGTTCGGTATTAAGCGGAAAATAGCCATCTTCACTCACGTTTCAGGCTCTCGCTCGGTGTTTCTCCATAGCGGGCTTTATATTCTGCACTAAAGCGTCCCATATGGGCGAATCCCCAACGCAGAGCAATTCCTGTAACGCTGCTGGCTTCTCCCGCCAGTAGTTCTGTGCGGACATGCTCCATGCGTAAGTTGCGTAAATATTGCATCGGGCTGATGTCCAGAAATTCTTTGAAGCCGGCGTAGAGGCTGCGCAGGCTGACTCCGGCTATTTGGGCGAGCTGTTCTACCGTAATGGGTTCGTGGGCATGAGCCTGTAAATATTCCTGTACCTTACGTACATGTCGTGGACGAATGGTACACCGACGATTCGCCGAAGATTCACTGTAATTATGTTGATGTGTGGATAGCAATGTCACGGAAAGCAATTGCTCGATTTGGCTGGTAATCAGTTTGTGTTGCAAAATATCGGGCACTTGGGTGGTACATTCCAGAAGATAAGGCATCAGACAGCGCCATGCCTGACAGCGTTGCCACTCAAAACCCAGTTCAAATATCAGCGGTTGATCCAGCGGATGCCCCAATTGCCCGACAAGGGTTCTCTCCAGCAGAGAGCGGGAAATTCGGACCATAAACTGGTCGTTGTCAGTACTCCAGCGCATAGACGTCTGTTGGTTGGGGCTAAGAACAGAAGCAATATTCGGTGTTGAATCCAAGTGTTGTTCGCCACTTTCAATGCAGGCACAACCCGTCAGCGGCATCTGGACAAGAAAGAAGTTGTCCAGTTCTCCCGGATTGATTTCAACGTTGGCACTGTAACGCAGCCGGCTTATAGAAAGATCCCCAAGTGGAATGTAGTGCATTCTGGCATTCAGTTTTTGGCTGTGACCCAGTATCTTCAACTGATGGGGCTGCATGACTCTTCCAACCATAGATTTGACTTCATCAAGATCATTAGATGAAAAAAGCAAATGTTTTGGGGAATTGAGGTGTGACTCAATTTTTGACACCGCATATTTGGGATCTGAGCATTTTGAATCTGCATATCTTGATTCAGCGCTTTTAGATTCAGAATAACCGTGAGGCCACGAGCTGCCCGTCATTTCAGATACCTCCAGTCAATAACATGATTATTATGATTGTGTGAGATACCCCGCCAATAATGTGTTTATTCTCCGTTGTGATGTTTCGGTTGCGATGATTCGGGATATTTATCGAATGGTTAAAAGTAATAAAATAAATAACAAACTGATTGTTTCTACTCACAGTATCCACATTTTACTTAAATGAAATATATATGATTGTGAATATATTTATGAATGACACTATTTATCGTTATCGACCTTATCGTTATCGACTGTAATTTATTATTAGCGACGGTTATTTCCTCTGACCATCCCGCTTTTGCCTGCGTTTATGGATAATTTTTCCGTTTTGCTGCGAGCTTTATCCAATCACTGCATAAATCACAAGTACATGACAAATCATGTATTGACCATTAACTGACATCCGAATTACATAGAAGACATAGCGAAAAAGACGTAAGGCAGAAAAACACGATGAGGTGAATATGTGAGGTGAATATGGCTGAGCGATCATTTGTCGAAGAAGTGAAAAAATTACGTCTGGGACAGGGCGAAGTTTTCAGCGGCGAAGGCATACTTGCCGTGACAAAAGCACTACTGGAATCGGGTGTTGCCTATGTGGCGGGCTATCAGGGAGCGCCGATTTCCCATCTGATGGATGTACTGGCAGATGCGCAGGATATTCTGTCTGAGTATGGCATTCGTTTTGAAAACAGTGCCAGTGAAGCGACTGCGGCTGCGACCCTTGCGGCCTCCGTTAACTATCCAATGCGGGGGGCTGTTACGTTTAAGGCCACTGTTGGTACGAATGTTGCCTCGGATGCGCTGGCGAATTTGGCATCGGGCGGTGTGCTTGGCGGTGCGTTGATTATTGTCGGGGAAGATTATGGCGAGGGTTCCTCTATCATGCAGGAGCGCAGCCATGCTTTTGCGATGAAATCTCAACTCTGGTTGCTCGATCCGCGCCCTAATCTCCCCTCAATTGTGCAGGCTGTGAAGATGGGGTTTGCATTGTCGGAAGCCAGCCATACGCCAGTGATGTTGCAGATGCGCATTCGTGCTTGTCATATGCGTGGCCGGTTTGTTTGTGAAGACAACCGTACGCCAGCTTTTATGATCAAAGATGCACTGGAAAACCCGACGCGTGATCTCAGCCGCATTGTTCTGCCGCCCGCCAGTTTTTTGCATGAGAAAGAGAAAGTGCAGGATCGTTGGCCTGCTGCGGTACGTTTTATTCAACAGCACGGATTGAATGAGTTTTTTGCCGAAGATGCTCAGGATATTGGCCTTGTTCTGCAAGGTGGGTGCTATAATACCGTGATCCGCGCCCTGAACTTACTTGGGCTGGCAGATGTTTTCGGAAAGAGCCAAATCCCGCTGTATGTGATGAATGTGGCTTATCCGCTGATCGATGAAGAGTTTAAGCGCTTTTGTCACGGTAAGCAGGCGATTTTGGTGCTGGAAGAAGGTCAGCCCAATTTTGTGGAGCAGAATGTGGCTAATATTTTGTGTCAGCATGACATAACTACCCGGCTGCATGGCAAGGATTTGTTGCCAATGGCGGGAGAGTACAACACGGCGACGGTGTTGGCGGGGCTTCGTGCTTTCCTTGAACGTTACGGCAAGATTGAAACCGAAGTTCCGGTGGCGGCCTGTCAGGTACGTATTCCTGCTGTTAATTTATCGGTTGATGATGAGCTTTATGGCACAGATGTGGTATCGGAAGATTCACTGGAAAAGGCCGTTCATGCCCGCCCCCCCGGATTTTGCACGGGCTGCCCGGAACGCCCGATCTTTACGGCGATGAAGCTGATAGAGCGGGAATTGGGGCCACATCATGTCAGTGCTGATATTGGTTGTCATCTGTTTGCCATTCTGCCTCCCTTTAATCTGGGCAACACCACAATGGGCTATGGATTGGGGACAGCAAGCGCAGCAGCGTTGAATACGCCGGTAAAGCATAAACGGGTGATTTCGGTGATGGGGGATGGTGGGTTTTGGCACAATGGCCTGACGAGCGGCATTGCCAATAGTGTTTTTAATCGCAGTGACAATCTCACCATTATTGTCGACAACAGCTACACCTCCGCGACGGGCGGACAGGATATTTTGTCCTCAACTGCATTGAATCCCATTCGCAGTACAGGCCACGAAATTGAAAATGCCGTCAAAGGTGTTGGTGTGAAATGGGTGCGCACGATCAAGCGTACTTATGATCTTAAAACCATGACTCATACCTTACGTGATGCTCTGACAACGGGCGAAAAAGGGCCAAAAGTCGTGATTGCGCAGAGTGAGTGCATGTTGAATAAGCAGCGCCGCGAGAAGAAAAAGGTCAAGCGTGCGCTTGCTGCGGGAAAAAGGATCGTCCGGGAGCGTTTTGGCATTGATCCTGATACCTGTACCGGCGATCACTCCTGTATTCGCTTATCTGGCTGTCCTTCCTTATCGATTAAACCGAATCCAGATCCGCTGCGCACCGATCCGGTGGCGACGGTTTTGAATAGTTGTGTGGGTTGCGGGTTGTGCGGTGAGGTTTCCCACGCGGCGGTGTTGTGCCCCTCCTTCTTCAAGGCTCGGATCATTATCAATCCCAATCGCCGGGAGCGGCTGATTCATCGTATTCGCAAAGGGATCATCGGTTATTTGCAACGTCGTGATGCTAAACGTCGTAAGCAATATGATTTTTAGGGGGATTATGCAGATGAAATCATCCACTGGTTTATCTAATCAGGTACCGCTTGCTCAACCGATCAAAATTGCGATTCTGGCGATGGGAGGAGAAGGGGGAGGCGTACTGGCTGATTGGATCGTCAATTTGGGCGAAGAAAATGGCTATTTTGCTCAGACAACTTCAGTACCCGGCGTAGCACAGCGAACCGGGGCAACGATCTACTATGTCGAGCTGTTTCCCGGCGCGGATGATCCTGAGGTATCGGCTCCCGTACTGGCGCTGATGCCAACGGCGGGTGATGTGGATATCGTGCTGGCTTCTGAATTGATGGAAGCCGCACGTGCGGTTCAACGCGGTTTTGTGACGCCGGATCGCACGACGTTGATCGCTTCAAGCCATCGGGTGTACTCAATAGAGGAAAAATCAGCAATGGGGGATGGACGTGTGGATAGCGAAGTGTTGATCCAGCAATCCCGTCAGGCAGCTTTGCGTTTTATTCATTTTGATATGGCGCTGATGGCTGAGAAGAGCGGCAGCGTAATCAGTGCAGTGTTATTTGGCGCACTCTGTGGTACGGAAAATTTGCCGTTTAATCGCCTCCAGTTTGAGAAGGCGATCATCAAGGGGGGGGTAGGAACAAAACCGAGTCTACAAGCCTTTAGATTGGGAATGAGCCGGGTACAGTCAGAAGCATCAAATCCCGGTATTCGCAAAAAAATACACTCTTCCTGTCAGCGCGTTTTCAAACGCAACCTGTCTGATCAACAGGTTTCTATACAACAGCATAATAATAGCGTGAGTAACTTGTTGCTGCGTATCCGGCAAGAATTGCCGTCTTGTATCCATGATATTGCGATCGAAGGGATCAGACGTTTGATGGATTATCAAGATCCGGCTTATGCCAGTTTGTATCTCGATCGGTTGCGACATTTGATCAATCAGGCAGTCAGGCATGATGAACAATTATTGCACGAAACCGCCCGTCATTTGGCGCTGTGGATGGCTTATGAAGATACCATTCGGGTGGCCGATCTGAAGATCCGTGCCAGTCGGTTCGAGCGGGTTCGTAAGGACGTAAAGGCACGTGACGATCAACTGGTTGAGATCAATGAATTTCTGCATCCCAGAGTGGAAGAAGTATGCGATACCTTACCTGCCAGCGTTGGCCGCTGGTTGTCTCGTTCCCATTTCGTTAAGCGAATGCTGGCGAAATTACTCAGTCGTGGCCGTGTGATTACCACGAGTTCAATTTGCGGATACCTGCTGTTTTATACGTTGGCAAATTGGCGTCGAATGCGCCGTCATACTCTGCGTTTTCAGCATGAAACAAAACGCATTGAAAGCTGGTTACAGCGAATAGTGGTAACAGCAAAACGCGATCCGGGGCTGGCTTTGGAAATTGCACAATGCCAGCGATTAATCAAAGGATATGGCGATACCCACATCCGCGGACTGCGCAATTTCCAAACCCTGATGGACATTGTTGATCATCATCTGAATCACCTGTCTTCTGCCAGTTTGCGGCAACTGCGTGAAGCTGCGTTGGCGGATGAACATGGCAACCAATTACGCGAATGCCAACAGCGACTCTCTTTATATTAAAGCAGTACGATATTGAAACAATACATTGAAATAACACATTGAAACAACACAGTTTATTGAAATGACGGTATTAAGGAGGAATTTGCAATGAGCCTGCTCAGGTTTATACAACCGCATAAAATTCGGTTTGCTGAATGCGATCCTGCGGGAATCGTCTTTTATCCTCAGTATTTCGTAATGTTCAACAACTTGCTGGAAGATTGGTTCGATGAATTAACACCAATGGGGTATGCCAATTACATTGCCAAATATCGCTTTGGCCTGCCAACGGTTCATTTAGAGGCGGAATTTAAAGCTGTCAGCAGAATCGGGGATCAGGTCTGGCTGGAATTAAATGTTGAGAAAATCGGCAAAAGATCATTGAAATTGCTGCAACGTTGTATCAGTAAAGGCGGGGAATTGAGGATGAGTGTTACCCAGACTTACGTCACGACTTCACTGGATACCCATCAGGCCATCCCCATACCTGATGAGATTTACTATGCGTTAACTGAACAGATGCCTTAACCCATTTATATCCTCACCGGGCCATCGCGTAGGTAATCGTATCGTGGCAGGCATTGTGTAACAGGTATTTGTGTAACAGGCATTGTGTGACAGGAGAGGAAGCATGAGCATAAAAGCGATAAACGAAGGTACAAATAACGAAGGCATAAACATAGTCTGCATTGGCGGTGGCCCGGCAGGATTATATTTTGGCCTGCTGATGAAGCTGCAAAATCCTGATAATCGTGTCGTGGTGATCGAGCGCAATCGCCCGTATGACACTTTTGGCTGGGGCGTTGTGTTTTCGGATGCAACGCTGGAAAACCTGAATATGGCGGATCCCATTTCAGCCAGAACGATTGGCGGGGAATTCTGCCGTTGGGACGATATTGATATCTATTTCAAAGGAACACTAAACCGCAGTGGCGGCCATGGATTTATTGGCATTGGTCGTAAAAGATTACTGAATATTCTGCAAGATCGCTGTCAGGAATTAGGCGTTGAATTAGTGTTCGAAACTCAGGTTGAAGATGAACAGGAAGTCGCCCGTCAATATCATGCAGATTTACTGATTGCTTCTGATGGGATCAATAGTCAGATCCGTACTCGTTACGCGGAAGTGTTTGTGCCGGATATCGACCAACGCCATTGCCGTTTTGTCTGGCTGGGAACCCGCAAGATATTTGATGCTTTTACGTTTCTGTTTGTCGAAACAGAACATGGTTGGTTTCAGGTTCACGCTTATCAATTTCAGGAAGGACTATCGACTTTTATTGTTGAGACGACGGAAGAGGCGTGGCTGGCTGCGGGTATCGACAAAATGTCACAGGAAGAGAGCATCGCATACTGTGAAAAGATATTCGCGCAGTGGTTGGATGGGCATGAATTAATTTCTAATGCAGCACATTTGCGTGGGGCGGCCATTTGGATACGCTTTCCCCGGGTTATTTGTACTCATTGGGTGCATTGGATCAAACCGGAAGAGAACAGCGGCAAACATGTCCCGATCGTGTTAATGGGAGATGCGGCTCATACAGCCCATTTCTCCATTGGTTCTGGTACGAAACTGGCACTGGAAGATGCGATTGAACTGGCGAACAGCCTGAAAGCCTATCAAGGGAATTTACCTGCGGGTTTGTCACATTATCAGAAAGTACGCAGCGTGGAAGTGCTGAAGATCCAGAACGCAGCGCGCAACTCAACGGAATGGTTCGAAAATGTGGCGCGTTATAAAAGTCTGCCACCTGAACAATTTGCTTATTCATTATTGACCCGCTCACAACGTATTTCCCATGAAAACCTGCGCCTAAGGGATAAAGCATGGTTGGAGAATTATGAACGTTGGTTTACCCAACAACTTAATCACGAATTTCCCTTAGTCCCGCCGTTGCTGACACCTTATAAAGTACGGGGGGTGATCCTGAAAAATCGTGTCGTCGTTTCGCCTACGTTGCTCTATAACGCAGTGGATGGTGTGCCGGGGCAATTCCATCAGATTCACCTGGGTAGCAGGGCATTGGGGGGAGCGGGTCTGGTGATCGCTGAAATGACAGCAATTTCACCTCAGGCGCGCGTGACGCCCGCTTGCACAGGGTTATGGAACGAACAACAGGCACAGGCATGGAAGACGATCACTGATTTTGTCCATCAGAACACAGATGCCCTGATAGGGGTCCAACTGGGCCATGCAGGGCGCCGGGGATCAACGCAACTGGGGTGGGAACAATCCGATCATCCTTTGCCTGAGGGTAACTGGCCCTTGGTTTCGGCATCAGCCATCCCTTATCTCTCCGGTGTTTCACAAGTGCCTGCCGCTATCACCAAAGCACAGATGAGTGAACTCATTGAACAGTTTGTCGCGGCGACGCGCCGTGCCATCGACGCGGGTTTTGACTGGCTGGAAATTCAGGCAGCTCATGGCTATTTGCTCTCCAGTTTTATTTCACCGCTCACTAATCAGCGTGATGATGAATATGGGGGTTCACTGGAAAACCGGCTGCGTTTCCCGTTGGCTGTTTTTAAGGCGGTGCGTGAGATCTGGCCTGCTGAATTACCGATATCTGTGCGTATCTCTGCCACCGATTGGGTTGAGGGAGGAACGAGCGTTGATGAAGCGGTTGTGATTGCCCAATATTTTCGTGACGCGGGGGTGGATATGGTGGATTGCTCCACAGGTGAGGTTTCCGCCGAGCAACGGCCCATTTACGGGAGAATGTACCAGACCCCAATGGCTGATCGCCTTCGTAATGAGGGCAAAGTGCCGGTTATTGCTGTCGGTGCGATTACAGATGCAGATCAAATCAACGGCATTATTGCTTCTGGCCGCGCCGATCTCTGTGCCTTATCACGCCCATTCTTATCCAATGCTGCCTGGCTGCTACATGAATGCGCCAGATACGGCTGGAATATTGATTGGCCGAAACCCTATCTTTACGGCAAAGAGCAATTTATAGCAAAGAGCAAATTATAGAAAAAGGCAATTGGAGCGTCAGTTAACTCAGAGATATACCCGATAAATTTCAAATTGCAGTCACTTTCGACTTTATCCGTACAGGAGATATCCCATGTCTCAAAAAGAAAATATTCAATCCCATGATCAATACCGGGAAGATATTGCTGGCCGTGCTAATGTCGCTGATAGCCCTGAACTGTTGGCGTATTACAAGGAGTTGGAAACTTACAAGACAGGGGCACTCTGGACAATCGCCAATAAAATAGAACCGTGGCAACCGAAATCAGCGTCGGTTCCGGTACTTTGGCGCTATCGTGATCTGCGTGAACTCGTCCTTAAATCCGCTGATTTGGTCACACCGGAAAAAGCGGGACGTCGTGTGGTTTATCTGAACAATTCTGAAAAAGCAGGTTTATCTTCCGCTGTGGGGTTGCTCTATTCCGGTCTTCAGACAATGCGACCGGGCGAAGCCGCATCGGCCCATGCCCACTCTTCTTCCGCCCTGCGTTTCATCATGGAAGGACACGGCGCTTATACCATTGTCGATGGGCAGAAAATGTTGCTGGAAGCGAATGATTTTGTCTTAACCCCCACTGGGACATGGCATGAACACGGCGTTGATTCTGATGGTTCACAGTGTATCTGGCAGGATGGTCTGGATATGCCGCTGGTCAATGTGCTGGAAGCGGGTTTTTATAAGGTACACCCTGACTTACGTCAGGCTGTGACTGAACCGCTGGATTCCTCTGTTGGGCTTTGGGGTGCACCAGCCTTGCGTCCCCAAAATGTCGGCTGGAATAAGCCATATTCTCCGCTGTTCAGATATCAATGGGGAGCAACTTATGAGGCTTTGCAACGTTATGCCCGTGTTGCAGAAGGCTCACCTTTTGATGACATTCTGATGTACTACACCAATCCACTGACAGGCGGCCATGTTATGCCGACTCTCGGTGCCAGTATGCAGTTGTTAAGGCCGGGCTTCGTTGGCAAAGCGCATCGGCATACCGGCAGTTTCATCTATCAGGTAGCGAAAGGACAGGGTTATTCCGTGATTGACGGCCAGCGGTTCGATTGGCAGGAGCGGGATATTTTCTGTGTTCCTTCATGGGCATTCCACGAACATGTGAATAGCTCACAAACAGAAGATGCTTGCCTGTTCTGTTTCAGTGACCTGCCGGTCATACAGGTATTGCACTTGTATTATGAAGAAGCCCTGATTGATAACGATGGGCACCAACGAGTGGGGGGATAAAGATGCGTTTAATTACTTACCGTACTGAAATGACGGCTGACACACGATTAGGGGCAATTGTGGATGACCATGTGGTGGATTTAGCAAAGTTAGCAGCCTGTATGGGTAACGTATTGCCGGATAATATGCTGGATTTTATCGACTTGGGGCCATTGGCCGTAAGCAGTGTAACGGCGTTACTGGATTCATTTGAAGGTTTATGGCCAGTGGGCGTGGCCCTGCCATTGCAGAATGTGAAAATACTGGCGCCGATTCCTCGTCCACGGAAAAACATCTTTGGTATTGGCCTGAATTATGTTGAGCATGTGGCTGAATCCAGCCGGACTCTGGATACGGGCAAAGATCTGCCAAAAGAACCCGTCATTTTTTCGAAGCCGCCAACCACGGTGATTGGCCCAGGTGATGCAATTGAACACAATAGTGAAATCACCCAGCAATTGGATTGGGAAGTGGAACTGGCAGTGATTATCGGGACACGCGCCAAGGGAGTATCGGAAGCTGAGGCACTGAAATATGTATTCGGCTATAGCTTGATTATTGATATGAGTGCCCGTGATTGCCGCCGTGCCGGACAATGGATTTATTCTAAGGGGCAAGATACTTATGCACCTTTCGGCCCTTGCATTGTCACCGCGGATGAAATTCCCGATCCCCAAAATCTCGCGCTTAACCTAAAAGTTAACGGAGTCACTAAACAGGACTCCAATACACGCCATATGTTATTCAAGGTTAACACCCTGATTGCAGATATCAGCAAGGGCATCACATTGGAACCGGGGGATATTATCGCGACGGGAACCCCGGAAGGTGTCGGGGCTGGCCGCAACCCACAAGAGTGGCTATGGCCGGGGGATGTTGTTGAAGCACACCTTGAAAAGATTGGTGATTTGCGTCATTCCGTTATCGCCGTGTAAGAACGGAAATACAGGAGCCTGATATGCTGAATCTCCCTAAGTTCAAGGCGGCTGCGGTACAGGCTGCACCCATCTTTCTGGATACGGAAGCGACGGTTGAGCTTGTTTGTCGGCTGATCCGTGAAGCCGCCGACAATGGCGCTGCTCTGGTGGCTTTTCCTGAGGTATTTGTTTCGGGTTATCCCTATTGGAACTGGGTCATGAACCCTGTTCAGGGTAGCCCGTGGTTTGAAAAACTGTGCAAATCTGCCATTGAAGTGCCGGGGCCGGAGATCCATAAAATCGCACTGGCTGCGGCACGCCATCACATCAATGTTGTGGTCGGCGTGAATGAGCGTAGCCCCAATGGCATCGCGACGCTCTATAACACATTGGTGACTATTTCTGATGAAGGCCGCATTTTGGGACGCCATCGAAAACTGGTGCCGACATGGGCAGAGAAACTAACGTGGGCGAATGGAGATGCTTCTTCGCTAAAAGTACATGATACCCGGATTGGTCCATTAGGTACGCTGGCTTGCGGAGAGAATACCAACACATTGGCGCGTTTTACTTTATTGTCTCAGGGAGAGTTAGTACACGTTGCCAGCTATATTGCCTTGCCTGTTGCACCTCCGGATTATGACATGGCTGAGGCGATCCGCTTACGGGCGGCAGCCCATTGCTTTGAAGGGAAAGTTTTTACCCTCGTTTCTTGTTCCACTATCTCACAAGAAATCGTAAAAGCGATGACAGCCACTCATCCTGAAGCCGAAGAGCTGTTGGCACGTCCTGATAGCGCGTTTACGGGAATTATCGGGCCTGATGGCCACGTAATGGGTGATTCCCTGATTGATGAAGAAGGGATTGTTTATGCAGATATCGATCTGAATCGCTGCATTCAGCCTCGTCAGATGCACGATATAACGGGGCATTACAACCGGTTTGATATTTTCGATCTCAAAGTAAACCGCCGCCCGATGAATCCGATCCAGTTTACAGATCTACCTTCGGAGCAGACGGATCTGAATACTTATGTCGATTGGGCGGATCCTTCACAGGAGAACCTGCCATGAACGAGAAGCGTTATTTTCGGGTTGGGCAGATTGTGCCTTCTTCAAATACGACAATGGAAACGGAAATTCCGGCCATTCTGCGTTCTCGTGAAGCGGTTAGCCCTGAACGTTTTACCTTTCATGCCAGTCGCATGAGAATGAAAAACGTCACGAAAGAAGAACTGGCGGCAATGGATGCGGATAGCGATCGCTGTGCGCTTGAATTATCGGATGCTGCGGTGGATGTGCTGGGGTATGCCTGTTTGGTGGCGATTATGAGCATGGGTAAAGGATATCACCGAATCTCTGAAAAACGCCTTCACTTGCGGACATTAGAAAACGGTTATCCGGCTCCGGTTGTGACCAGTGCAGGGGCGTTGGTGGAGGGATTACATGCTTTGGGAGCGAAACGGATCTCAATATTGACGCCTTACATGAAGCCATTGACCCAACTGGTGATTGATTACATTGAGAGCGAGGGGATTGAAGTTATCGATAGCATCTCATTGGAGATCCCCGATAACCTTAATGTCGGACGACAAGATCCCCTTGCACCGTTGGAAATTACCAAACGGCTCAACAGCAATGTGGATGTGATGGTGGCCTCTGCCTGCGTACAAATGCCTTCTCTGGCCTCGGTGCCATTGATCGAAGATCGTATTGGATTGCCTGTTATTTCCTCATCTGTGGCAACAACCTACATGATATTGAAACAACTGGGGCTGGATACATACGTTCCGAGATTTGGCTCACTGTTATCAGGAAAATATTGATTGAATCACGGTCGTGGGCGTGTTTTTCATGGATGAACCTTTTAGAATCGGAAAACAAAAAACCTCCTGAGATAAAAAGGGTTGTTCAACTTATGCCAGATGCAAAAGTGTTTGTTGACAATTACTTGCCTGCCTTGCTTGGGCAGGCATGGATGCTAGTTTCCTCTGAATTTCATGATACCGTTGAAGCGCAGGGATTGTCAGTGTTGGAATGGCGGGTGTTATCGACGTTGGCGGGAAGTGGCCCGGTCGGCATCAGCCTTTTGGCCCAGAAAACGGTCAGTAAACAACCGACCATTACCCGCGTTTTGCAGCGCCTGGAATTGCAGGGGTACGTAGCACGTTTTTCCAACGGTGGCGGTGATCGCCGCGTCACTTTGGTACATTTGACAGAGGCCGGTCTGCAAGTGGTAGAAGGCCTATTGTCTGAAGCAGAATCCCATGAAAAAAGTGTGCTGGAGCCATTGGGCAAAGGCAAGAGTCAGTTATTGAAAGAGGTATTACAAGAGCTGATTAAGCGGCATACGCCAATACGTAGGGCATTGGGAGAATTGGGTAAGTAACCTGATTTCTGAAGGAGGCATATTTATATTTTTGTCTCCTTTGGAAGGAAATACTTTTAATAGCCATACTTTTCATTAAGCAATAATGATATTTTTTGCGATTTTAATTGTTTTTTAAATGAACAGCGTGCCAATATTCCAGATGTTTTCAATAAATATCTAAAATAGAGTATGTATATTAAAAATATTATCAAGATTGAATTATTTTAATAAGCTAATAGTTAATGGCATAAATCTTAACATGTGCATAATTCAATAGATTTGTTTGTATCCCTCGCCTCTACGGGAATTAGGAGTATGACTCCAATCTATATTAGCGCGTTCGGTTTATCCCCGTACTTACGGGGAACACAGGTACTTCTGTGATACCGAATCCGCACCAGTCGGTTTATCCCCGTACTTACGGGGAACACAGGTACTTCTGTGATACCGAATCCGCACCAGTCGGTTTATCCCCGTACTTACGGGGAACACACCCATGAATAATTTTGGCCAGAATATTCAAACGGTTTATCCCCGTACTTACGGGGAACACTGTCCATGGTGACAGCATGTCTCCGGTAATCCCGGTTTATCCCCGTACTTACGGGGAACACTTTTCAGCAACACGGATGAATTAATACAATGGCGGTTTATCCCCGTACTTACGGGGAACACAGCCTAAAAACTGTGCATGTACAGGTTGTTAGCGGTTTATCCCCGTACTTACGGGGAACACTGTGGACTAATTGTTTCTTTGATCAGAATTTGCGGTTTATCTCCGTACTTACGGGGAACACCGAATTTCCTCTTCAAGAGGCATCAAGACCTGCGGTTTATCCCCGTACTTACGGGGAACACTGTCTGAGTCATGTTTAGCTCATATCTACGCGCGGTTTATCCCCGTACTTACGGGGAACACCGCCTTATTGATCGCACCACCCTGCCGTAAATCGGTTTATCCCCGTACTTACGGGGAACACTCCTTCTTCTGGCTGTGCCTTCCCTAACACCCCGGTTTATCCCCGTACTTACGGGGAACACAGTGTCACTCTCAAAATCGTTCTCGCGTTCCACGGTTTATCCCCGTACTTACGGGGAACACTCCGTCATGCTGACAATATCCTGCGAGGCGTACGGTTTATCCCCGTACTTACGGGGAACACTCCTGTTACTGACTGCCAAACATGCATCTCTACGGTTTATCCCCGTACTTACGGGGAACACATACCATGATCGACCTTATCCCGCCAATGCGCCGGTTTATCCCCGTACTTACGGGGAACACTCCTGTTACTGACTGCCAAACATGCATCTCTACGGTTTATCCCCGTACTTACGGGGAACACTCTTTGGGTAGGTTGCTGAGCAGAATTGTTGGCGGTTTATCCCCGTACTTACGGGGAACACTGACCCAATTGACTCAACAGGGCAGGAATGACCGGTTTATCCCCGTACTTACGGGGAACACGTTTTATAGACTGGAATGCCGATCAGTTCGGTCGGTTTATCCCCGTACTTACGGGGAACACGAGGCAAGCAAGGTAGCCATGCAAGCAATTTTCGGTTTATCCCCGTACTTACGGGGAACACTTTTTTATCAGCTGATCACCATCATCAAATCCCGGTTTATCCCCGTACTTACGGGGAACACTGATGGCTACGCCACATAGCAATTAAATCACACGGTTTATCCCCGTACTTACGGGGAACACGAGGATCGGTACACTCTCCGGTCAGAATTCGACGGTTTATCCCCGTACTTACGGGGAACACACGTGCCGGACTTCCCAGACCGGGTAAAAGCTCGGTTTATCCCCGTACTTACGGGGAACACTCTAAATATAGCCATCTGTTTTATAAATACTTTTTAGAGATAGAAAATTCTACCATTTTTCTAGCTTATAAAATAGACAAATTTATCCTTCTATTTTTCCTGCCAATCTTCTATAAATTTGAACAAATTTTATCCTGATTTTTTTAACACTCATTCATTGAGTCTTTGTGATCTCATCTAATAAGTGTTCCCCATAATTACAGGGATAACGTTAACCTCTTACACATAAGAACACATAAAAATAACTACTCATTAAACAAAATAACCACATACCAGAGAAGTTTTATCAATAATGTCGTTATAGTGATTTATTTTGGTTTAGTCAGTAGGTAAATAGAAGTAAAAAATTTTCTATAGTTTATATTATTTTAATCAACTGAAATATACCGAAAATAAAAAATTAACATTTGGAATTATCATTATATTAAATGATTAGTTTTATTAAGATATGAGGAAGAGAAAACGCATTTAATTTGGTGGTAAAACGAACGAATATTCTGAATTTTGCGATATGCGATCGACAAGCATAATTCGTTAATGCTTGTCAAAAACACCTATGATAACCTACGCGGCTTTCCATCCTCAATTGTTTGCAAAACAAACAATTAACTGTCAAAAATAGGAAGCGAGTTTATTTATGAACTTAACTAACACCAGCAAATTGTTAGCCGCTACTCTGTGTCTTGCAACCTCGTACAGCTATGCTGATGGTGATCGCCCACTTTTCTCATTGACCATGTCAGAATCTGGCGTTGCGAAAACGAATAGTGATGGTAGCTTATCCCACTCTGCCAAATCTGAATCTCGTATTCTACCAATTTGGGGTGACGCTGCACGAGCAAAAGGCTACGACCTGCCTGAGCCGTTTGGTGCTAGTTACAGTTATATGAATATGCGGCAAAATGTTGTGGTAGATAGCATTAAATTCAAATTCACTAACCCGAATTTTCATCTTTGGGAAAAGGGTATTACTGTTAATGCAGGCGATACTCGGGAGAAAAGCGAAACTCATATGCTTAAACTGGATTCCTGGGTGTTGCCTTTCCTAAATGTCTACGGTGTCTATGGAAAAACCAAAGGCAAATCTAAAACGAATTTGGACAGTGTTTTCGTGTTTGAAGATCATGACACCTATAGAAACATTCCGTTTGAACTGAACTTCAAAGGAAAAACTTTTGGTGGTGGTGCAACCCTCGCTGGTGGTTACAATCAATTTTTTGCCACATTAGATGCTAACTATACTCGCACAAATCTGGATATTTTAGATGGAGATATTAGTGCGTTAGTTATCACCCCACGGGTTGGTTACGAATTTGTTTTTTCACCTTTAATAGCTGGACAAGGAAATACTAAGGTTCAAGTCTGGGTAGGTGCTATGTATCAGGATATTACTCAACGCTTTAAAGGCGATGTTAGTGGGCTCGATTTACCACCACAGCTTTCATTATTTGAGTATATTAAGCCTATGACAGACATCAAATTCGACGTCGAACAACATCTTGCCCATAAATGGAACAATACCGTTGGTGCCCGCGTCGAAATCACCCGTAATTTCAATATCCTGTCAGAAGTCGGTTTCGGCAACCGAAACAGTTTCTTTATTTCCGGTGAGTTCCGTTTTTAATGTTTGGCCTCGTAACACCCAAAAGGCTGGTTGCTTCCAGCCTGCTTATTTTTACTGTTTCGTCAGCACACGCTGATATCTTGCCTGATCGGCAAAAAATTGATGGTTGGTTAAACGAATTAGGGGGCAGCAACCATTTTGATGCCCGCAAAAAAATCGACTGGGGCGTATTGCCCGGCCCTTTTTATACCCCTGAAATGGGAATGGGAATTGGTGTCGCCGTAGTCGGTTTGTATCGCCCTGATAGCTCAGACCATATCAGCCAGACTTCCTCACTGGGGCTTAGCGGTTTTGGTTCCTCTACTGGCGCATTTGGCCTGAATTTTACCAATTACAATTTTCTTGCCAGCGACCAATGGCGGTTATTTGTTTCCGGTACGCTGAATAACATCCCGACTTACTATTGGGGCAAAGGCTATAGCGCCGGTAAAAATAACGGTAATAAAGAGAAATACCACTCTCAGGAATTTGATATTCGTCCCCGCTTCCTCTATCGCGTCACTGACGCCACTTATATGGGATTAGGCTGGCATTTCTCATCCGTCAATGCCAGTAATCCAGATAGTGGTGCAAAACGGTATTTTGATCAGTCCGTTGGTGGCCGTTCTGTGATGAGTTCTGGTGTAAGTGCCTACTTCAGTTATGATACACGGGATTTTTTGCCCAATGCTCGGCACGGGCAGGCGTTTGAGATCATTTATACCTATTTTTCCCCAGAGTTGGGAGGCGATCACCGTTTCCATACCACACAGTTTCAGTTCTCGAACTATCACCCGTTATCTGAAAAGACAGTACTGGCTTTTGATAATTATGCCCGTTTCAGCGCAGGTGATGTGCCGTGGAACCAGTTATCGCTGCTCGGCAATGGTCAGAGAATGCGCGGATATTATGAAGGTCGTTATCGTGACAATAATATCTTTGCGACACAACTGGAGTTAAGGCACAAGCTTGACTGGCGTCATGGTGTGGTCGGCTGGATAGGAGCCGGGGCATTAGGAGATACGCCTTCCAAATTAGGAACCAAACACTGGCTGCCTTCCGTGGGTATTGGTTATCGTTTCGAGTTTAAGCCACGTATGAATGTCAGATTAGATTTTGGTGTCGGTAAGGACAGTACAGGGTTCTACTTTCAGGTTGGGGAAGCGTTTTGAGATTGTTAATGACACTGTGCCTCAGTTTTTTGTTGATGGCATGCCAAGGTAACTCCCAACCTGTTGAGCCTGTAAAACCTGTTCTCACCAGCGATACCGATGAACAATCACAGGAAGATTGGCCGGCATTAGCGCCAATTAAACCACCGGAAGGCTTGAGAGCCTGCTGTGTTTTTGGTTACAACCTTAAAGCCCAACTGTGGAATATTCCCATTCCTTTTTACGACATCGACAATATAGTTGAAGCCGAACAATTGGGTGAGCATCACTATAATGACAGTGTTATCGGTGCCAGTGCTGCGTTGTTAGGCGTAAGCAATGAAAAGGTTGGCCTGCTCTATACACATAAAGGCGGATTTATTGATATTTCCCATGTCAGGGATACCGCAGACTATACACTCTATTTGTTCAGCCAGATTTATGCCCATCTTGGACAAGAACGGGAATTAACTCTGGATAATGAACTTGCGGCGCGTAAAATCCACTTTTTTGCTTTTACGCCGCCAGAAGATCCCGCTGAACGTTATACCTTGAGCGCCTATTTAGCTGCCAAACTTGCTTTTCAACTCGCAGCCTGGCATGAAATCGCGCAATGGTATGGCTATCAATCCGTTCCGGGATTTTCAGAAAGCATTTCGGCTTTTTCTCCGGAAGATCTCTATTCGAATCTGTTAGGCGCACGATTGGCACTAACGCTGATTCTGGAAGGCCATGCTTCCTCTGTGGCTCAGTTTTCAACCTCAATGGCAAGTATCTTGCCGACGACCCTGCATGAACTGGGCGCTTATCCCAAGTCAGGCACAAAAGAGATGTTTGATAGCGTAGATGGCTTATGGTGGAACAGCTATCAACGCGTTCCTGAGAAGTTTTTAGTGCTGCACCGCAATTATGATACCCACGATAATCGCTATCCACTCATGCCTTCGGGTAAAGAAAACTTTGCGTTACGTCTCTCTTTACCTGAGTATTATCAGCATCTTTCGTTGGATAAACTGGCTGAATTTCAATTATGGCCAACCAATGAGATGAAAAACCTGCCTGCCCCAAAACAATATTGGACAGTGAAAGAGTTTAAAATGCTGGCGGAAAATGCCCAGCGTGAAGATAAACGGCAATTGTTGATTAAATGATAAATCGCGGTTTATCCCCGTACTTACGGGGAACACTTGCGACCGAATTTCAGCGTATTGTTGAATAACGGTTTATCCCCGCACTTACGGGGAACACTAATACGGAATTAAAAGCTAACATACTGACATCGGTTTATCCCCGTACTTACGGGGAACACTAAAGAGCGTTACAGCTATACTGCTATTTGTCCGGTTTATCCCCGTACTTACGGGGAACACAAGCGATTGGCGACCAATTGCCACTGTTGCGCCGGTTTATCCCCGTACTTACGGGGAACACCCTAAATATAACAATATATTTTTGAACAACTTTATCAGAGACGGAAATTCTACCATTTTGTATGGCCTTTTAACCCCTCTAAATTAATCCTCAGCAATCGGTTTAAATTTCACTAAACGCAGGCCATCAAAATCTATCGGTTCCCTTCTGTTTTCCCCCATAGTCTGAAAATCAAATCCAGATTCAGTATTCGTTTGCCAAGCCATAACGGCATTGCCATCTTCGGTGAGTTCAGTAACTTGTTCCCAAATCATCTCCCTAATCTTATGAGAAATATCTCCGACATAAACCCCGGCTCGTATCTCCAGTAACCAAATGGCTAAACGTCCCCGTAATCGTGGAGGAACGGCTTCCGTTACAACAACCGTCATACTCATAGTTATTGGCTCCTGTGCCCAATGTCACCAATGGATATCGGTTCGGGAATAGCGGGAGGTTGTGCATCAGCAGGAGGGGATGGTGGAGATATTTCGCCCGCGGCAAGGACTTCTTCAATTAATGGAATAAGACGTTTCAGAATTCTGTCTGTTCTGAATTTCTCGCGACAGGCAATTCTGACTTGCCTGTCAGGCGCGATGCTATTCGACGCAGCAACTTTAAAAGCAATGGGGACGACAGTGTCAAACTTCAAAATATCCGCAATATCATAAACAAAGGATAAGGGTTTGCCTGTATGTAAAAAACCAATGGCCGGAGCATAGCCAGCCGCCAGAATTGCGGCTTCGGTTACGCCATACAGACAAGAAGTGGCTGCGCTGATACAGCGATTGATGAGGTCGCCTTTATCCCAATCCGTATGATCGTAGTTGCGCCCGTTCCACTTTACACCATATTGTTTTGCCAATATTTGATAGATTTTCCTGACCCTGGCTCCCTCAATTCCTCTGAGCTGTTCAACATTCCGCTTTTGGGGAGCCGGTTCACCGAAGCGCAATTCAAACATTTTGCGGACGACTTTTAGCCGTAAATCTTCATCCAGCGCCAATTTTGCCTGATAAAGTAATCGGTCTGAACGAGCACCGCCCGGCTGTCCGACGGAATAGAGCCTGACCCCCGCCTCTCCTACCCAAATGAGTAACGTCCCGGTTGTTGAGGCCAGTTTCACTGCGGCATGGCTGATGCGGGTGCCCGGCTCCAGCATAATGCAGGCGATGGAGCCGACAGGAATATGTATGCGTTCACCGTTGACTTCATCGATCACAACGAACGCATTATCTTTGACGTCAATACGCCCCATTCCGATAAAGATCATTGAGTTTCTGTCTTTGATGGGAATGGGTTTTAATGGAATGAATGCCATGACTATACCTTTACGTTACAGTGCCCTTATCAGCATTAACCCACACCCAAACGATTTTGCCCTACCAAACCCTTTCCGGTATTGCTCCAGAAAAAGCGTGCTATCTGACAAGGTGAGTACGCCCTGAAAATCCACGCTGGAAAATTCCACTTTCTGGCCTGACGCTTTAAAGCTGCGATGTTGGGTATAGCGCTCAATATCTGGCGGAAAATCAAACCGGATACCCCATCGGTCAAGCCGTTCCTCAGCCTGTATCCAGTTTTGGGCGGCTTGTGTCATCAAGGCTTCTATCTCATCAGCGCCGATACCAGCATCTTGTGCCTGACGCTTGGCGTGCATCAAAACATCATGGCGGCGCTGTCTGCCTGAGTCTTTTTTCGTGATGCAGACAGTGGGATTAACACGGAGTTTGAACGCCAGTTTTTGCCCGTTATGTAACTTAGGCACAAAAGGTTTGGTCTGAATCTGGAAGCGCGGTGAATGGGTTATCGGTGTGGTCGTGGATAACACCAAAAACTCCGGCCTGCCGCTCAAATTCGTTTCTTCCCTGAAAAGGAAATTGCGTTCTTCCTGCTCTGTAAACAGTTGCCACAACAGTTGGTGGGAAGCATAAACATCATTTTTTGTCCGTCGCGACGGCGGTTGTATATGAGAAACAGAAGGTCGCAAAGTGACTTTAGACAGATACATTTGTTTCCTCCATTTTTGTCCCCTTCATTACTGATACCTGATGTATTATGCGTTGTGTAAATTGCCAGCGGCTGCGTGATAGCGGCTCATCCCAGAGCTGATGAGTCAGTATTGTGGTATCAGGAACTTCGATCTCGTTTTTATCTCCCTCCCAGAAGTAGCTCACCACATCGTGATAACCCAACCAATAGCGGTCAGCTTTCTCTGATTGGGTTAAGGGAGGAAAGGGAGTATCAAGCGCGGATTTTAATGACGGATATTCTGCCAGTAGCGGCATCATGGGAAGAGCCAGCGGGCAGGATTTTCTCCCAAGACTGAGCGTAAAGACGGGTTTCTTCAGTGCATCTTGCAAGTTGGAAAGTGTGAGAGTGGCCTGCTCAGTCAATGAAATGGCGATAATCCACATACCGTCGGTGCGATAATCTCGTGAAGACAGTACTGTGTTTAATTTAGATTTATCATTTAACTCACTTTTGCGGGTCAGGTGCGTCTGTTTTTTCTCTTGAGAGGGAACCTGGGCTGTATGGTAATCCCGCATTAATGAACCGGAAATGCTCTGTTTGATGGCGATTCTGACACTTTGCTGCAACGCTGCAAGTTGGGTTTCATTATCTCGTCGGATACCCAGCGCAGCACCTAATAGCCCTAAAATAGCTGAACGGGTGGGATAAATGCCTGTTGGCCGGCTTTCACCGACCGCCTCCACACCCCAACTGGCAAGTACACCGTATAAGCGAAAGACCAGGTAATTCTTCATATTGGCCCCTTTCTTACTCAGTGACGAACTGAACCAGCTCAGTAAAACGACCTTCACCCGTGACAGCATTGATGCTATAGCGGGTGTCAGCGCAAGCGCCATAAACGTTATCGAAGTTATCCTTCTGTTCTTCCAATGCCGTGATAGCATCGGTTGCCTGATCTTCACCATAAATAGGCTTTAAAAACGCAACAGAAAGGGAACGAGGCTGATACTCTCCCTTTTCCGCCAACACATAACTGGCATAAGCGCGCGAGCCGAAACTGTTTTGTTTGCCGGATGGCGCAACTTTAACGGCGGCTTCTGTCAGGGCGGCAATCGCTTTATTCGCCAGCGCTTCATTGCCCGCCAGATTTTCTATTAATAAAGATTTGTTGATGCAGATATAGCTGTAGAACAGGGCAGCCCCAAAGCCCGCTTCGCCAATATGTGCTGAACCGGAATTACTTTTACCATCATTGAGATCATCGACAGCAGTAAAATAGTCATCTTCTACGGTGACACTGTGAACGCTGATAGCATGGGCAACCTGACAGGCGGCTTCCATACTGTAGGCAGGGCTGGACGCCAGCATGCGGCCAAACATTGCAATATCCACAGCGATTTTTTCTTTGCTCAGTAGCATCAACTCTTCTTTGGTTGGCGCGTGATTTTCGGTGATGAGTTTATCGGCCAGTGCAAAGGTCGCTTCTTTTTCTGTCGGGCTGATATGAGCCAGTTGTTCGATTTCCAGAGGTTCATCTTTTTTATTTTTGCCGAACACCTCAGCGATAGCGGTAGCCCATTCAACCGCTTGCTTCTCCTTAACGCCCCCATTAAGCAAGCGTTGATACACCTGATATCCAAAACGTTTGGTGCGAAAACCAAGATGGTCTGCGAGGGCAGCCTGAAACAGATCAGAAACTCGCCAGTGGCGCTTCAAACTCTGGGAACTAATTCTTAATCTCTCCGCTCCCCCCATTCTGGCCGTTTTCGGGCGTCCAAGATCGTCGCGGTTCAGGTTGGCAGGCGGGTAGGAAGTTAACAGATGTAGCTGAATAAACTGGCTCATTTAAAATTCCTTATAGATGAAAAGAGATTCTGGATGAAAAGTCATTTGGGTGATTTAGCGGCTTTTTATTTCGCGGCCTTGTAGTAATCCATTGCCCATCGCACACTAAGGCGTTTGTTGGCCCGATACGGTCTTAACTGGTGGTGTTCCTCCATCCACTGTTCAATATCATTGGCGAGAGATAGCACGGAAACCTGACCGTTGAGTTGTTGCAGAATACGCCGCAAACGCATAATGAATTCATCGGGGGTTTTGGCGGCCTGCAATTGAGCGAAACGGAGTGCACTGACAACGGATTTGTCATTTTCTGTTTTTGTGCCTGCGGCAGTTGCCAGATTGGTGGTGGTATTCACTTTTACATACACCAGAGTGACGGCAATCATTGCCCATATTGTTATGTTTTTTTGTTCATTTTCTTCGCTAATGCTTTTTTCGGGGTCCTTTTCAAGCAAACTGAACCAGAGTGCCCGAAAACCCTCAGTTAACGTTACATCATCAATATCCTGACAACGCTTGAGTTGTGCTTTGTAGAGTGTAGGCGCAGGGGGGATCTTTTTTTCTTTCAATTCTGAGGCTGATAAGAACATGCTTTCCCACCAACGCATTAAGCGACTTTTGCTTAGATTATTCATTGATAACCTCCTTTTTCTTATTCTTGGATGATTGGGTTTCTATATCGTGTTCTGCCATAAATGATTTGATATCTTTAGAACCCATCAGCCACTTGGTCAGAATTTGCCGCGCCTCGATTTTCTTAGGCAGGTTTTTGGGGGAGATATCTTCTGACAGCACGAACTCATCAAAGAGATCAAAGCAGGTATTTTTGAGCTGATGGAGCCAGGTTTCGGCCTCTTTGGTGGATAAAGCAGACGCTTTGTGCTGGCTTCTGATAATTTGTTGCGCAGCTTTAAAGAAGGTAGCTTGGGTGCGTTGATAGAAAATGGCATCAATAAACGACATATCGCCTTTTATTTCATTCGGGCGATTGAACCACGCGCTTTTGATTTGGGTACGACACTGAGTCAGTGCATAGAGTGAGAGATTTTGTAGTGTTTTGACTCGCCGGAAAATAGCGTCTTTCTTTTCAATCGGCATGGAAAACAAAGGCAACGTGGTGGAATACCAACCGCGGGCCTTCATATTGTCCATATCATAGCCAAAAACCCATAACCGTGGGGTGGAACTCTGTTTATCCGCAAAATAATCATTGAGCTGGTTAAAATGGTCAACCACCTGTGCGGCTTGTTGTCCATTTCCATCATCGGAAAAAGTCAGGCTATCCCAGATCTTATAAGTGATGCCACCGGGTTGCCCTTTGATAGAAAGACGCTCTTCATTCGGTTTTTTCGGGTTCCATCGATAGGGTGTTAAGGGATGATTCCATGTGCCGGCATAATTGTTGCCATAGTTTTGAGTGCGATAACCCGAAATGGATTGCTCAGTTGCCAGTCCCGTTAATTGGCAAGTGGCGGGTTTATTCTCTACTTCCAGACGAATCCGCCGTGGCATCGCCCAATACATATGCAGTTCATGCACATTATGCGCGTAGATTTCTGTACCTTTTTCTTGGCTGGCACGGGTTTTACCTAGCCACGGAAAAACATCTGAGCTATTGAGATCAGGGTCAGGATAGCGCCAATGATCCCGATTAATGACATTGAGCCAGAGCTTTTGCCATAGTGAAGCATCCAATTCCTGTGGTTGAATCAAAGTCGTCAGTGGGCCACCACCCCGTAATCCAACACGATACCCGACACCGCCGGCAGGGGCATTAATCTGTAAAGTGAAGAGGGCAATGGCGGCTATTTCAGGGGAAATCACTTCACATTGACCGCGTTTAATAAAATGGTCAGTATTGAGCCTGAGTGTATTTGCCCCCGGTGCTTCGATCAGTAACCCTGAAATCTCCGTTGATTTTGCGCCATCCAGAGAATCAAAATCCTGCATAAACAGCGGGCCATTGCCTGTCAGATTGAAGGCATGTTCCACCCGATTAAAAGCGGTTTGCAAATCTGCCTGTGTCGGGGCTTTTTCATAACAGTCATGCCATTCGTATTTATCTTCGGGAGCAAAAACCGTTTGCAGTAAGCCTATCGCCAGTTGATAAGCGGCTCCCTGAAAATCAGCCCGCGGCAGGGCGAAATCGACAACGGCGGGATCGCAGATTGCCGCCAGCGGCAGTTTTTCCTCTCTGCCATTTCTCATTCTAAAAGTCAGCCATGTATCTTTAACGAGGTTCATTACGCCTCCTGCTTAGGGGGTTCATAAAAACCCATGTTGGGATCGTAAGTAAAATTAGGATCAATCTCCGGCAGCCAGATTTGCAGGTATTTGGCGGACTTAAATCGGTTCTGTAACTGCTCCACCGCCTGAGAAAGCGATTCTGGTATGGGTTGCAACTTATCGGCATATTTATTTTTGGAGAGTTTGATCGTGCTGAGTTGAACGGGGAACTTTTCATCTTCTATCCACGGTATTAATTCTCCTGCTTCGGTTAGTTTAACGAGCAGTACGTTCACCGTTTCGATGTCGCTAAACCGGGTACTGATATCTCTGTCATCGTCATACCAGCCGCCTGCACTGCGTTTACTGTATTCATAGCGTTGCCATTGCAGAGCTTGTGATCGTGCGATGGCGTCTTTGCTCCGCCCTTCCGCGATTGCTTCATCATCCTTGTATTTGAGTGCTGCTGGGATTTGCTCATCAGCATCTTCACCGTAAACCGATTCAATCAACGTTCGTGCTTCGGCAGGCATACGAATAGCCCCTAAGCGCAGTAGTTCACGCAAGCCAAGCCATAAGCGCCCGGCTGAACGATAAACATATTGGGTATTGCGGAAATCTTTGCTCAGCCAATCGGCTTCGGGGTGATCGTCCCATTCTGGTGCGTGGAAATATAATTCAGGGGCTGTGCGACTGTCGGTAATACCTTTCTGATATTCGCCTTGTGTATTGCGGGTATGACGATGCAGGCGGCCAGCTCGTTGAATCAGGTCGTCGATTGGGCAGATATCTGAGATCATCACATCCGTATCGGCATCAAGACTTTCCTGAAAAACCTGTGTTGTAATCAGGATCTTCCCTTGTCGATCCTCCCGATTGCTTTTTTGACCCAATGTCCCCAGTACACGGTTTTCTATTATTTTTCGGTCATACAAAATAAAGCGGCTGTGAAATAGCGAACAATTTTCCGGTGTGTCCATTTGTGATGTGATGAGTTGGAACGCATGGAGTGCATCGTCCACGGAGTTGCGAACCCAAACCACACATTGCCCATTTTTAGCGGCATTAAGGGCGATTTTTACGCATTCATCCAGATGGTTCACTGTTTTTATTGCGACGGTACGGCAGACATCGGGCCGACTGCGCAATGGTGTTTCAATAATGGGATTTTCTGGATCTAATGTGACTTGTGTTGCCAGTGGAAAAGCGGTTTCCTGCAACTTTTGTGAAGGTATTCCGCTGGCAGGTAACCAGATATCCACCAACCGTTGGCGCTGTTTTAAGGAAAGAGTGGCGGTCAGCAATATCACAGAACCCCCTTGATGCAGGTGCAGGCTTAACAGACTTTCCAGCAGCGCAAACATGTATTCATCCGCGGCATGGACTTCATCAAAGATCAATACCTTACGGTTTAGTCCAATGAGCCGAAGTGACTGGTATTTTCTCGGCAGAACCGCAAGTAATGCCTGATCGATAGTCCCTACGCCCACCGATGCCAATAACGCCCTTTTGTTGGAGTCTGCCAGCCATTGATGGCACTGTGCTGTCGCGGTGATATCGTCTCTGGTGTAATCACTGTCGTTGTGCTCAGAAGTCAGGATGATGTCACGGAAATTATCATTCATTTCACTTGCGCCATGGGCAAGAACGAGGCTGGGCAGTTTGCCATTTTGGGCTTTGAACATACGGGGGTAATGTTCGGCGATTCGGCTAAACATGGCATTGGAGGTTGCCATGGTTGGCAGGCCAAAATAGAAACCGTCCGCAGCACCGGTTTGCATTAAACGATGAGTCAGGGCAAGAGCGGCTTCTGTTTTTCCTGCTCCCGTTACATCTTCCAGAATAAAAAGTTGTGGGGAATCATCAATCGGGACTTCCTCAGCCCATTTTTGTAGTGGGGTGGGAGGGAACTGATAATATTCCTGGATAGAGGTATACGGAGATATCAGAGGGGTATTCAGGATATTAATGTCATTCAGGACAATTTGAGCCTGTTTTTGAGTAAATTGCCAATATTTTTCCAGTGGAAAGGCTTTGGTTTGATAACGAAAATGATAACAATCGGAGCCTATCCAGTCAGCCAATACCACAATACCGGCAAGTTGCCAGCTTACTTGTTTCAGTTTTTGTTGCCACTCTTTTGACAACAGTTTTTCCAGTGGCACACGAGGTTGAAAAAGTTTAAGCAGATCATGGGTAAATGCCGTTGCATCGACAATATTTTGATGTTCAGTAAAATCGACAATATCCTTCCAACGACCCCCATCAATGGGTTTACCGTGATGGCCGAGCATACACTGCATTAAAATCATCAACGCATCTTGAGCACGGTCTTTTTCTCTGGGTTGCAGGTTGTCATTTCCTACCAACGCAACCAGAACCTCACCCTGAATTTTTTTCCAGAAAAATAACCCGAGCCGATCATGCCGGAAATGTCGGGAATCGTAGGGTCTATACTGATCAGGCTTAATGAGGTCAGTACTTTCCTGAGAATATAATTGCTGAAATGCAGAGGCAAATTTACCGATATCGTGTAGTACCAGAAAAAATGAAAATAGATTCTGTAATGATGCTGGTGATAATTCCAAAAACTCAGCAAGATCTTGCGTGAGCTTTTTTGGGGGGGCCAATAATAATTGGCCTACAGCGGCAACATCCAGACAGTGATAAGCGAGAAGATGGTAGTCTTCGTCAGAATAGGGGTTTTTTCTAGCTTTGCCCCAATATCGCGTGAGGTAGCCAAAAGTAGTTATTAGCTCGGGCATGTTTTTTCACGGTGAAATAAAATAATAACCGTGCTCCATTAATGAATTGTTATTGATCTTCGTTGTTTCCGATATATTGACTGAAACGAAGTAAATAACCATCTGGATCTTGGGCAAGAAACTCTCTCTGACAGACTTGAGTATCGCCTATATTGTAATAGTTATCTTTCAGTGGGCGAAAAAGTGTGATTCCATTAGTTTCCAGACTGGCCAAAATTGGTGTGATATCGTCGACTTCAATTTGCAAATTAATACCACGCCCTAAAGGCTTGCTGAGTTTTCCGGTATTCCAGCCTCTGTCATGAAATGCTTCTAGCATTAATTGTGCCTTGCCTAAGCTTAAATAAACAAAGTCAGGATCTTCTCGCTGAATTAATATTTCGAAGCCTAATATTCTCTGATAGAAATTAAGCGAAACAGGAAAATCAGTCACAGTCAGTTCTGGTACCATGCGATTCCAGTATGTTGTTTCTGTTGTGGTGTTAGTGCTCAAAGGGTTTTCCTGTGTTAAAAATAGCGTTCTAATTAAAAAGATAGTTAAAAATTTCTATTTAATGACTGATTTTGATAGGTTACCCCATATTCTATCGTGCTGGCACTAGGATTTTTTATTATGTGGAATAATGATCACAGATCGTATGTGGACAGATGATGATGAGAATCCTATAGTTATATTGTTTTGGTGTCTCTATTTATAGTCATAGTCACTCGTAATAAACCTTGAATGTTTTTATCTGATAGAGTTTTTTCTTTATAAGCTAAAGCTTGTTCTAGTTTTCTAATTTTTTGTGGGTATTTTTTTATTATTGAAAGTAATGCGTCTTCTAGCCATCGATTCAGAGTATTCCTAGAGATCCCTTCTGATTCAACCAGGGAAGAAATGTTGATATTAAGTAATAGCATTTTTTCCTGAATAGTGCGTTTTTGTTTGCCTGAATAGCGTTTCATTGTTAACCTCGTATGAAAAAATTTGCTAGTTACTCTAATGTTAGTTAGTTTTTTTCATTTTTCAAATTTTTAAAATTTGAAAAATGAAAAAAACTACTTCTAAAAAATATTTTCTTAGTAGAGACATCTATCATCAGTATTTATCCCCGTATTTACGGGGAACGACAAAATAATAAAAATGAAAATAACAACGGTTTATCCCCGTACTTACGGGGAACATGTTCACATTACAAGAGCAGATGCGTTCCAATTTTACTCATTTTTCTTTGGTCAAAAAAGTATAGGTGCTATTACTGGCTATGCTTTCTTTTTTGTATCTTGCTTTGTTATGTCTGGATTGGCTTTTCTATCTTGTTATCAAATTTACAGAAGATAGGTAAAAAAATAGAAGGAAGAATTCGGCTGCTTTTTATCCTAAAAAAATGGTAGAATTTTTATTCTTTAAAAAGTGTTTATAAAACAGTTGGATAAACTTAGTGTTCCCCGTAAGCACGGGGATAAACCGTAACCATTACCCCACTATACATGTGTATAATGGGGTAATGGGTTATCATTTCAGAGTGGTATTATTAAATTAATTATTACCTTATGCGGTTGCTTGCAAGTTTATACACTTCGTTCCGCTCGCGTTTGCCAACTGCAACCACGGCAATAATTAATTTGTCTTCAATCACTTGATAAACCAATCTAAAGCCGAAAGCTCTTAATTTTATTTTGTAGCAATCCGGCATTCCGTTTAATTTTGCGGAAGGGATGTGTGGGTTTTCACAACATTTTTTCAATTTTTTAGCGAATTGTCTTTGAATAGTGCTATCCAGTCGATTCCATTCTTTTTGAGCATCTTCCCTAAATTTAACCTTATAATTCATAAATATTGATCCAAATCTACATCAACTAAGGACTGATTCTCCCGCTCTTTCACTATCTTAGCTAATTCCTGATCATCAAGAGCTTCTAACATTTTTTCGTACAGCTCCGCAGGAACACAATAAAATGCGGGTTGATTTCTATTCAGTATAGCGACCGGATAACCTTCCCCTGCGCTGACAGTTGCCATAGGGTTTTTCTTTAATTCACTGATGCTGGCAGTGATGTCACTCAAAATGATATTAGCCATAATTCCTC
Source organism: Xenorhabdus miraniensis (assembly GCF_002632615.1). Next base: position 69,382 of record NZ_NITZ01000001.1, on the reverse strand, counting down.
ACTAAAAGACCTGTTAATAGGTCTTAATTTTAAGTCACAAGAAACCTGTTAACAAGTCTTTTGTGACCAATTTATTTCCGTGATTATGGGGGAAGCATCTACATAACAAGAGCAAATACTGTATTTGGGCGCAAACCCGTTTCCCCCGTAAGTACGGGAAACAAGTGCTCGAATTAAATTTTCTCAACAACCAAATTTTTTCATTGCGTAAAAAAGCCAATAGAAATAAAAACCGTCCACGATAAAACGATATTTAATAACTTTTGATTTTTAACATGAAATAACAAGAATGAGTAATGTTAACCATCGCCCAGTCTCACTCATTAAGTAAATAGACAAATCATCACCATTACGGTTTATCCCCGTACCTACGGGGAACACAGTTCATCCCAGAAGATCGATACAAGTATCAGCGGTTTATCCCCGTACCTACGGGGAACACAAAAACAGAGAAGCACTCACTAAACGTATTTCCGGTTTATCCCCGTATCTACGGGGAACACAGACTAATGCAGACAATATAAAACGCGGGTTTCGGTTTATCCCCGTATCTACGGGGAACACTGCAACTCAACAGGGTGGTGAAAAATTGAATGCGGTTTATCCCCGTATCTACGGGGAACACTCAGATTTAGGGCATTGCAGAAATGAAAAAAAACGGTTTATCCCCGTATCTACGGGGAACACCGCCTTGTATTTACTGGTGCTGGTGGTACTGGCGGTTTATCCCCGTATCTACGGGGAACACATATAACATATGTAACTAACTATAAGGCATAGCGGTTTATCCCCGTATCTACGGGGAACACATATAACATATGTAACTAACTATAAGGCATAGCGGTTTATCCCCGTATCTACGGGGAACATAATCAGCAAACTGTCCCACACAGTGACAGCAACGGTTTATCCCCGTATCTACGGGGAACACACAAAAGAAGGGCTGATTGATAAAGCAAAGTTCGGTTTATCCCCGTATCTACGGGGAACACTGACGATTAGTACCACATAATCTTTTGCAATTCGGTTTATCCCCGTATCTACGGGGAACACTTTTTAATGACTAATAAGAATGTAGCAAACGGCGGTTTATCCCCGTATCTACGGGGAACACGGGCTTCTTCGCTCAATGGTGTATACGGGTTACGGTTTATCCCCGTATCTACGGGGAACACTGTATAATGGTGTATTATGATACTAAAATAATCGGTTTATCCCCGTATCTACGGGGAACACCTAAATCGGGCTATCAGAAATTCCCCGGCGGGCGGTTTATCCCCGTATCTACGGGGAACACGATTTCGAGCCCCATTTTTAGTCCTGTATTCCCGGTTTATCCCCGTATCTACGGGGAACACTGCAGCAATTTAATTAGTACATGAAATCATTGCGGTTTATCCCCGTATCTACGGGGAACACATCGTCAGGGTAAAAATGCGATGGCATGGTGACGGTTTATCCCCGTATCTACGGGGAACACACTCACTCGCCTGACAATATTATTGTCACTCACGGTTTATCCCCGTATCTACGGGGAACACCATAGAGAACAATATAGCTCTTCGCTGGCCCTCGGTTTATCCCCGTATCTACGGGGAACACAAGCATTGGTAAGACCCCTAGTCGTTACAACCCGGTTTATCCCCGTATCTACGGGGAACACCCTAATTATACCCATATGTTTTATAAGCATTTTTTAGGGTGGAAAAATTCTACCACTTTTTTCGCCTATAAATCAGTCCAATTTTCCCTTTCATTTTTCCTTATTTACCATTTGTAATGCAGCTCGCATTTTATCCATATTCTTAATTGTTGCTTATCAAATTATGAGACTCCCATCGCAGCAATCACAAAATAACCTGTTAGCCTTAACTTAAATGAGAGCGCTCTCATTTAAGTTAAAGTGAAATAGATTTGAGCGAAATAATAACGAGATAACAATAAAGAGAACAAAATCATGAAAACCATTCTATTGTGTTGTGCAGCGGGGATGTCTACCAGCATGTTGGTGCAGCGTATGCAGTCGGAAGCCGAAAAACGGCAGTTGGATGTGGCTATCAAGGCCGTGCCGGCGCTGGAGCTGGAAGCGTGCATTCATGAAGCCGATGTGATTTTACTTGGGCCGCAAATTCGGTATGAGCTTGCCCGTTTTACTGCGCTGGCTGAGCCAGCCGGTAAACCCATCAGTTTGATTGATATGTTGGACTATGGCGCGCTTCGGGGTGACAAGGTGTTGGATCATGCCTTAAGCCTGCTGGAATAAACTTTATGAATATTTATGCTTCAATGACACGCATTGTAGAAAGCCATATCGCGCCCATTGCAGGCAAAATCGGTAGTCAGCGGCATATTATTGCGATACGTGATGGTTTTATCTCAGCAATGCCTTTCCTGATTATCGGCAGTATTATGTTGATCGTGGCAAATCCGCCTTTTGATGCGCAAACTTCATCTTCTTTTGGTCAGGCTTGGTTAACATTCGCCAAAACCCATTGGGCAACCATTACAATGCCTTTCTTTATGACGATGGGCTTGATGAGTATTTTTGTCTCCATTGGCACGGCCTATAGTCTGGCGAAGTCTTATGGGTTGGATGGGTTGACTTCTGCTTTGCTGTCTTTGATGGCGTTTTTGCTGGCAGCAGCGCCACAGGTTGAAAATAAAATGCCGCTCGATTTTCTGGGCGGGGCAGGGGTATTTACTGCGCTGATCTGTGCAATTTGGTCGGTAGAGTTGATTCGATTACTTAAGAAATACAATATCGCCATCCGTATGCCTTCTCAGGTTCCACCCGCCATTGCCCGATCTTTTGAACTGTTGTATCCCGTTATTGGTATTCTGTTGACGGTTTATCCCATCAGTTTGTTGTTACAAAGTGAGTTTAATCTGTTGTTGCCCGCGGCAGTCATGCAGGTATTCCAGCCACTGATTGCTGTCGGGGATACGTTGCCCGCGGTGATGTTGTTAGTGCTGGTCGCTAATTTGCTATGGTTCGCGGGCATTCATGGCGACAATATTGTCACCGGGCTGCTTAATCCGATCTTTATGACCAATATTGCTGCTAATGCCGCGTTGATGACTCAGGGAATGGCAACCACGCAGATTTTAACCGCGCCTTATTGGTCTTTTTATGTCTGTATCGGTGGTTCAGGTTCAACTTTGGTATTAGCGTTTCTTTATCTACGCAGCCGCTCAATTCATCTGAAAACTATTGGCAAATTGAGCGTTGTGCCAGCCATGTTCAATATTAATGAGCCGCTGCTGTTTGGTTCTCCGGTTGTGATGAATCCCACTTTATTGATCCCACTGCTGATTGTGCCGCTGGTGAACGCGGTGCTGGCCTATGGCGCACTGCATCTGGATTTAGTGCAAAAGATGATTGCCATTGCTCCGTGGACTGCGCCAGCCCCGATTGGTGCGCTGATTTCTGCTGCCTGGGATTATCGTGCGATTGTGCTGGTCGGGGTGTTGATGGTGATCGATTTGCTGATTTGGTATCCCTTCTTCAAGGTGTATGAAAAACAGCTTTTGGCACAAGAGCAGCAAGCAAAAGATTTCGCTGAGGCAACGCCATAACTTCAGGAGGAGCGATGCGTGTCTATTAATTTGGAACAACAGGATTTTGAGCAGCAAATTATCGAGTTATTGGTTCATGCCGGCAGTGCGCGCAGTAGTGCATTAATGGCGTTGCAGCAGGCGAAGGAAGGAAACTTTCAACAAGCCGGGGTGTTGATGGAGGAGTCCCGGCAGGAGACTCGCGCAGCTCATATTATCCAGACAAAACTGATTGGACTGGATGAAGGGTGCGGAAAATTACCCATCAATTTGATCACGGTTCATGCCCAGGATCATTTGATGAACGCGATGGTGATTCAAGATCTTGCTGACAACATGATCGATCTTTATCAGCGCTTGCCAGTTCCCGATCGTCAGACGGTATAAAAAGAGGTTCATATGAAACCGATCAAAATTGCAGTGATTGGCGGTGGCAGTAGTTACACACCAGAATTGGTGGAAGGAATTATTCAACGCAGGCAAATGATCCCACTGTTTGAACTGGCATTGGTGGATGTGGAAGCCGGGCGGCAGAAGGTGGAGATCATTGCAGGATTGACACGCCGTATGCTGGATCGCCACGGTTTGCAGCACGTTGCAGTCAGTGTGCATTATTCGCTGGATAAGGCGATCAGCGGGGCCAGTTTTGTTCTCACTCAACTGCGGGTTGGTCAGCTTTCTGCCCGTGCTGCTGATGAGCGTCTGGGGTTGAAATATGGCCTGCTTGGGCAAGAAACAACGGGTGTTGGTGGATTTGCCAAGGCATTGCGCACCATTCCTGTTTTGTTGGAGATTGCACGTAAAGTCGAACATCTTGCACCGGATGCGTGGATCATCAATTTTACTAATCCGGCGGGAATGGTGACAGAAGCGGTGTCGCGCTATAGCAAAGCCAGGATCATCGGGTTGTGCAATGTGCCGATCTCCATGCACCATATGATCGCCAATATGTTGCAGCATCCTTATCAGGACGTGCAGTTACGTTTCGCGGGCCTTAACCATATGGTCTGGGTGCATCAGGTATTGGTGAAAGGGAAAGATGAAACAGAGCGAGTGCTGGAGTTGCTGTGTAGCGGTGCAGAATTGACGATGAACAATATCAAGGAAGAACCTTGGCCGCCGGAGTTTTTACGGGCGTTGGGGGCGATCCCGTGTCCTTATCACCGTTATTTTTATCAGACTGGCAAAATGTTGCAGGAAGAAAAGGAAGCGGCAGCCAGCAAGGGCACACGGGCGGAGCAAGTCATTCAGGTAGAGCGGGAGTTATTCGGGTTGTACGCTGATCCAACGCTGGATCACAAACCGGAGCAATTAAGTTTCCGCGGGGGATCTTTCTATTCTGAAGTTGCATTGGAATTGATCTCTGCAATCCACAATAATCTCGGGACACCGTTGGTTGTGAATACGGTGAATCGTGGTGCCATTAACGGCCTGCCGGATGATGCGGTGGTTGAAACCAACTGTGTTGTTGATGCCCAAGGAGCACACCCTCTGGTATTTGGTCAGTTGCCGGATAGTATGCTGGCGCTGACACAGCAAATAAAAACCTTTGAGCGTTTGACGATTGAAGCCGCGGTTCATGGTGATCGCAAGGCCGCTCTGTTGGCGTTGGTGACGCATCCCTTGATTGCAGATGTTGCATTGGATTCATCATTATTGAATGAAGTATTGGATATCAATCGCATGTATTTGCCACAGTTCCAATAGAACAGGCATTAATTCATTGGGATCACAAGGAAAAAGCATGGTGACACTGGAAGATGTGGCCGCTTACTCTGGCGTTTCCCGCGCCACGGTATCACGGGTTGTCAATGGTGATAAAAATGTGAGGGCGACAACGCGCGCCAAAGTAGAAAATGCCATTGTGGCGTTGGGTTACAGTCCCAATCTGGCGGCGCGTGAATTGGCATCCAGTCAGAGCCATACCTTGGGGTTAGTGACCACTTCTTATCGTGGCGGCTTTTTTGGTGCTTTGATGGATAGCATCCAGACGGAAGCCGAATTACACGGCAAGCAGCTTTTGGTTACGCAGGGAAGAAATAGTGCAGAGAATGAATGGCAGGCCATCACCTATCTGCATAGCCTGCGTTGTAATGGATTAATCCTGCATGTACGTGCTATCAGCGATGATAAATTGCGGCAGCTTGCACACGGCGGGCATGCTTTTGTGTTGTTGGATCGGTTGGTATCCGGGTTGGAGCAGCGCTGTGTTGCCTTTGATCATCATAAGGCCGGTTACCTTGCAACCCAAACTTTGCTTGAATACGGGCATACCCGCATAGCTTGTGTCAGTGGCCCTTTGATACGTTATCCAAGCCTACAGCGTCGTCAGGGGTTTTTGGATGCTATGCAGGACGCAGGATTACAACCGATCGCGAGTCTGGAGGGAGAGTATGATTTGCAAAGTGGTTATCGGCAAATCCGCGCGATTTTGGCAACATCACGGCCTGATGCGCTGTTTTTCTGTAGTGAAGAAATGGCACTCGGCGGATTGTTGGCGATTACGGAGCAAGGTTTGAGCGTTCCTGAGGATATTTCCATTATTTGTTATGACAGCGGTGAACGGGCGGCATTTATTCACCCTGCGTTAACCAGTGTCCATTTTCCTATCACTGATATGGCGCGTTTTGCCACGCGCCTGCTGCTTGAACCTGACACACAACATCCCCTATTTTCGCCTCAGATTATTTATCGGGATTCGCTCAAACACATGTAAAGCATCACAGTTTGGGAAGCCATTGATAAATGAGTGAGAGTGCACCAGCATTTTTCGCTAAAAAGCGTATTGTAATGGTATATAAATGTGTTAAAACCGCGGACTGTTCATTTGTATCTATTCATCTGTACCTATTCATCTGTACGTATCAATAACTGATTGCATTACATTGAAAATGAAGAAAAAACGCCCAGTTTTACAAGATGTTGCAGACCTCGTCGGGGTCACCAAAATGACGGTTAGCCGCTTTTTACGTAATCCGGATCAGGTTTCTGAAGCATTGGGAAAACGAATCGCTGAAGCAGTGGATCAACTGGGTTACATTCCCAATCGTGTGCCGGATATCCTTTCCAATTCCACCAGCCATGCAATAGGCGTTTTACTTCCTTCATTGACGAATCAGGTTTTTTCTGAAGTTATTCGCGGGATTGAGTCCATCACAGATCGCACGGGATATCAGACGATGCTTGCCCACTATGGGTATTCTGCCCAGAAAGAAGAAGAACGTTTACTTTCCCTGCTTTCTTATAATATTGATGGCCTGATTCTGGCAGAACGCACACATACTCCTAAGACGTTGAAAGTGCTGCAAACAGCAGGTATTCCCGTGGTGGAATTAATGGACAGCGTATCGCCTTGCCTTGATATTGCGGTGGGAATCGACAATTTTGAAGCAGCGAGTCAGATGACGCTGGCAATGCTTGAACGTGGTTGCCAGAACGTGGTTTACCTCGGTGCCCGGCAGGATGAGCGGACGCTGATCCGTTTGCAGGGGTTTGAAGCGGCGATGCGAAGTGCAGGGCTTCAGCCAAGAAAAGTCATGACGCCAGTCAGTTCATCCTATTCTTTGGGGGCGGAGCTTTTGCAGGAAACCTGCCAGAAATACCCTGAAGTTGATGGCTTGTTTTGTACGAATGATGATATTGCTATTGGGGCGATTTTCGAGTGCCAGCGTCAGGGAATCAAAGTACCGGAAGAAATTGCTGTAGCCGGTTTTCATGGTCATGATATTGGTCAGGTAATGACACCGAAACTTGCCAGTGTTCTGACTCCCCGTAATTTGATGGGACGCAAGGCGGCAGAAGCCTTGCTCGTTCGTTTGAAAGGGGAGCAGCCGGAACAAACGCTGATTGATGTTGGATTTACGCTTTCATTAGGTGAAAGTGTTTAATTTTTGTAGCTTATTATGCTGTTTTTCCATCTTCAATTGCGATAAGCCTCACATTTTCCTTTTTTGACGATCCTGATTGATTGCTCCCCATCCTAAGCTACTGTTAATGTTACCGGTAATAGTTACCGGTAACATTTTGCAGGTAAGTCACAGAGATCCAGACAGTAAGATCTGCATAAAGGAGTTTGATATGAGCGATACCCAACAGCGAAACCATGTTTTTGTCTTGATGGGGGTATCCGGCAGTGGTAAGTCTGCGGTTGCCAATGGTATTGCCCGTGAATTGGGAGCTGCATTTCTGGATGGGGATTTTCTTCACCCTCGCGCCAATATTATGAAAATGGCACAAGGCCACGCCCTGAATGATGATGATCGCCAGCCGTGGTTGAAGGCACTCAACGACGCTATTTTTGCTATGCAGCGCACCAATCATGTCTCCTTGCTTGTGTGCTCTGCTTTGAAAAAAAGCTATCGGGATATGCTGCGTGATGGCAACAAAAACCTGTCATTCCTCTATATGAAAGGGGATTTTGATTTAATCGAAAGCCGCCTGAAAGCACGCAAAGGACATTTCTTCAAGCCACAAATGTTGATTTCACAATTTGAAACCCTGGAAGAGCCGACCAGCGATGAAACAGATGTCCATCAGATTGATATCAAACCTGCTCTTGATGAAGTGATCAAAAACACCATGCAATCTATCGAGCGCACAATAAAAACTACTGACCGTATTAGCAAGGGACATTCATGAGTACATTAACTCTGGTTATGACGGCCGTCGGTTCTGTTCTTCTATTATTATTTCTGGTGATGAAAGCCAGAATGCACGCTTTTATTGCCCTGATGCTGGTTTCAATGGGGGCGGGAATTTTTTCCGGGATGCCATTGGAAAAAATCACCCAGACCATGCAAAACGGCATGGCGGGCACGTTGGGGTTCCTCGCTGTTGTTGTGGCATTGGGCGCGATGTTTGGCAAGATCCTGCATGAAACAGGGGCGCTCGACCAGATAGCGGTGAAACTGCTAGGTCGTTTTGGTGAAAAGCGGGCAAATTACGCATTGGGTATTGCCGGGCTTATCTGTGCATTGCCACTGTTTTTTGATGTGGCGGTCGTTCTGTTGATTGGCGTGGTGTTTGCTGTTGCCCGTCGTACGAATGGTAATGTGGTGAGACTGGCGCTTCCTCTGTTTGCTGGTGTAGCCGCCGCTGCTGCGTTTTTGGTGCCGGGCCCAACGCCTATGCTGCTGGCTTCCCAAATGGGAGCAGATTTTGGCTGGATGATCCTGATTGGCCTGAGCGCTGCGATCCCCGGTATGTTACTGGCTGGCCCGATATACGGTAATGTTATCAGCAAATATGTCACGCTGGATTTACCCAAAGATCTGAGCACGCCTAGCATTGGTAAAAGCCAAATGCCTTCCTTTGGTTTCAGTCTGGCGCTGGTGTTGTTCCCTCTGATATTGGTTGGTTTGAAAACCATCGGTGCGCGTTTTGTTGATCAGCAATCTACGCTATACCAATGGCTGGAATTCATTGGTCACCCTTTCACTGCAATTTTGATTGCCTGTTTGGTGGCGATTTATGGTCTGGCAATTCGTCGGGGCATGAGTAAAGACAAAGTGATGGATGTCTGTTCCGCTGCGATTCAACCTGCGGGGATTATCCTGCTGGTGACAGGTGCGGGTGGTGTGTTCAAACAAATTTTGGTGGATTCCGGCGTTGGGCCTGCATTGGGGAATGCGTTGGTCGGTGCTGGTCTGCCTATCGCGTTGGCATGTTTTATTCTGGCAGGGGCTGTGCGTGTGATTCAGGGTTCGGCCACTGTGGCGTGTTTGACTACAGTAGGATTAGTTATGCCAGTGATTGGTGAATTGGGGTATTCCGGTGCACAAATGGCGGCGTTGTCAGTATGTATTGCCGGTGGTTCTTTGATTCTTAGCCATGTGAATGATTCCGGCTTCTGGCTATTCGGTAAATTCACCGGCGCGACAGAATCTCAGACCCTGAAAACGTGGACGATGATGGAAACCATTCTCGGCACAACCGGCGCAGTTGTTGGCATGATCTATTTCGTCATACTGTAATGTGCTGACGTTTTTTTAGATATTTCTGACGGCACCTTATGATGGATTAAGGTGCCGTTTTTACTCTGTTCCAGTGTTATCCGCGTTTGTCAGCCGCTAAATAAACCTCATTCCCTGTTCGTTTACCAATAGCAATCACTAATAAAACAATGACGTTGTCATTGACTTCGTATACTAATCGATAGCCAGAAGAACGTAATTTGATTTTGTAGCGATTGCTGCGACCGCTCAATCTGGCCGCAGGAACATGGGGATTTTCTAAACGTTCGGTCAATTTCTTTTTGAACTGTTCACGAATGGGATGCCCCAGTTTTCCCCATTCTTTTAGCGCCCGTTTTTCAAATTTGAGACTATAAGTCATCGAGATTGACGCTTACGAATTCAGGGGTTTTCATGCGTTCATCTGCAATATGATTTAATTCGGCATCTTCCGCAAGTTCCAGATAATACGCATAAAGCTCTGGAGGAACACAATAGAATGCAGGTTCATTGCGGTTTAGGATGGCAACAGCGCCACCTTCACCATCAGCCACTATTCCCATTGGATTGCGTTTCAAATCGGTAATACTGGCTGCTATTGTTGTCAGAATTTGATATGACATATAGCTCTCCTTGTTGAAATTTTATTCAGTATAGCACCTTTAAAAGTATCGTTTAAAGACTCTTTCGACTTGTACGTAAATCATAGGGAACGTTTTATCTCTCAACCAAACCAATAAACTGTTTATAAAGCGCCTCAGCGCTGCGTTCATAACCGGCAGCGGAAAGGTGAACATAATCAGGACGTGCAAGATTTTGCTGTTCCCAGCCTATAATCGAACATGGCCCGCCCATATATTCCCGCCAATCCCAGAACAGGGCGTGCTGTTTTTTGGCAACGGCTTGCTGAACTTGAATAACGCCGTTGAGTAGCGCAGGTTGCTGTTCACTACAGCTTGCCGCAGTTTTATTTTTCAATGAATCATTTGGCCCAATCAGCAGGATAACGGCTTGTGGTATTGCTTTGCGGATCTCTTTGATTTTGGATGTCAGCTCGTTCTGATAAGCAACCAGATCCAGAGAATCATTAAAGGCTTCATTGGTGCCGTAGGCGAGGATCACCAAATCCGGCTTCATTTGAGCCAAGGTATTGATCCATTGAGGTTGCCATTTATCTAACATATTAATGGTCGCGCCATTAATGCCCAATGCCGATAGCATGATGCCGGGGCTTTGGCGTTTTATCAGCCAGCCGCCGATTTTCAATTGTGTATCCTGCGGGTAGAGCGAGATTGGAAACGTGACGCTCTTTTCTGGTGAGAAATGCCATTCACTGTTTGTTGCAGGTAAATCCCATGCTCGCATTGAAGCAAGTTTAGCCTTGATTTGAACCGTTTCATGAGATTGATAGAGGGCGCTTATCCAATATTGATCACGTCTGGCAGGGGATAAATCCAGCCGTAATGTGCTGTTGGAGCTTTCCGGGATGGCGATAAACCCACCCAATGGATAATCTGCTCGATTATCCTTACGGCTGCTTGAAAGCCACCAGCCCGTTTTATCCTCAGTAAACTTTACGATGGCGTTACGCTGCCCGGGAATGCTCATTGGAGGAACAAAACCCGGCCCGGCATCGCCATAGCGATTCTGTAATAAATTGCGCAGCTTGCCCGTAAAAAAATCGGCGGCGGTGTGTGAATCCCCTAATTGTACAAAATGAAGCTGGCGAGTATCGCTGTAACGCAGCTTATCCGCCAGTCGTGCGAAATTGGGATCACCAAAATCCGTCAGTTGTTGCTGGCGGTAGGTCTGCGTGATTTGGTTTTCCGGTGAGGGCTTGGATTTTTTATCGTGGCATGATGACAGGCTCGTAGCGAGCGCGATAACCAGCCCTGCCCCCATTATCCGATAAAACCCACGGAATATGCTAAATGGTTGCATCTTTTTTAACTGGCTCCTGAATAAATGTGATCAATGAAAAGAGATAGTTGGCGATGGTTTGTTGCCCATTTAAACTGAAATGAATACCGTCGCCACTCCGGAGCTTTATTGTGCTGCTGTCATCACCAATATAGTCTGAATAATTATTTGACTTATATTTGAACATATCATTAGCAGCAATATAGATCTCCCCCATTTTGGTTACCTCAGTCTGATACAATTTATTAAGGTAAATCATGCTATTGGAGAGTTTTTTCTGGCGCATATTGGGCGGGCCAACCCAGATGATATTTACCTGATGCTGGCGGGCATCAAGCAAAATAGCGTCAATTCGTTGACGATAAAGGTTTTCCCAATCCTCGCTGGCGAATTTCAAATAAGGGCCTCCACGTTTTGTTGGCATATCCCAAGGGTCATTAGGGCCTAAAAACATGACAACCAATTTAATATCAGGGTTATTTCTCAGGGCATTGCTAATGGTTTTCGGCCAGTCAAAGAACCCGGGATAAGATAATCCGGTACTCTGCTTGCTTAAGTTAATGCTGGAAATACCATATTCCTGATAAAGGCGACGTTTCAAATGTGGCGCAACGCCCTGCATCATTGAATCACCGACAAAGAGCACCTTATCTTTTACGCCGAGATTAACGTGAGTCTTCTGGACAATTTCAATGGCAGGGTTTTGTCCCCGGCTATTTTGGAGCCAGGGTGTCTGAACGAGTTTAATATCCTTTTGCAGTAATGCTGGAAATGCGAAAGAGAGATTCTCGATAGGATGTACATAACCTTCAAGAAAGCGCAGGCCGACTTGAAAATCAGGAGGAAATACGGCTCGGGTGCCATCACTATTCATGGCCTGCGTGTGATTATCTTGATATTTACCAGTTGCATATGCCATGAATGTCTCACCGGCAGCAAGTGAGCCTTGCTGAATATTATTACCTAAATCCCACAATGGCTCACCCTTGAGAGATGCCCAAGGGCTATTGCGGTGATATTTTTGTTGCCAGAAGTTTTCCAACGAACTTTGATTCAGCCAGATGAGCAACAGACTGGTTACGGAAACGACACAAATCACTTGTCCGACTTTTTTAAGATTAGATATAAATTCAGAAGTTGGCATAGATAAATCCTGGCATTCCAGAAGGTGACAATATAAATACCAAAGTAAGGATCAAGGCTAAGGGAATCGGATAATAAACCCAGGAAATCAGGTTATGATTTTTTTCAATTTTATTTCTGAGATTCACCAACCACGGATAGATAATAAATAATCCCCAAAAAGCCATTAATAACGCGCTGCTGGATAGCAGTGCTGTGAAGATATTCCCGGAGAACAATTGATTTAACACAGCTAACGCATCATTAAACGTTGGGCTACGGAAAAAGACCCACGCAAAGCAGACAAAATGGAATGTCACCACGCGGGATAAAAATAATGAAACCGGATTCCTTGCTTGTAACTCGTTATTTTTTTTCGCTGTGGGGAACAGGGCATTTTTAATATTTTGCAAAATTAACCCTAAGCCATGAATCGCTCCCCAGATAATAAAACTGAGACCGGCACCGTGCCATAGACCCGAAATCACCATAGCTATGAACATATTCAGATTCTTGTGGAATGTGCCTTTTTTGTTACCACCCAGTGGAATGTAGACATAATCACGGATGAACGTTGACAGGCTGATATGCCAGCGTCGCCAAAACACCTGTAAATTCTCGGCAAGATAAGGGGCATCGAAATTGCGTGGGACGTTGAAACCTAATAGCAGGGCGATACCAGTGACAAGATCGGTATAACCGGAAAAGTTAAAATAGATATTCCAGGCGTAAGCATAAATTGCCACGAGAATTTGCCCGGCATGATAGCTGGTGGGATCTTCAAAAACGGGATTAACAAAATTCTCAGAGAGCGTTGAACTGAGTAAAAAGAGTTTTGCGATAGCGAGTGCGATCAATAGCAGTGCTCTTAAAGGTTCCAGCATCACTCTGGATGCTGCCTGAATTTGTGGCAGAAAATCTTTGGCCCGATTAATTGGCCCGGCGACGATGCTGGGAAAAAAGCAAAGATACAAAATGACATCGGGCAGTGGAGCGGGAGGCAGTTCCTTCTTGCATACGGATATAACATAACTGACCGAATGGAAAGCATAGAATGACAGCCCTAACGGCATCAGTAATTCCAGTACAGGAAGATCTACGGTCATGCCAATATTGGCTAATGATTGCTGAATAGCTTCTTGGAAGAAAGAGTAATATTTGAAGGCAATGAAACAGCCGAGAATACCGAATGTCAGCAGAGTGAATATGACTTTATTGGATAAATAACGACTGAGAATATTCGCCAAGAGATAAATAAATAGGGTATAGGTGAATAAAATGTAGGCGAAGTTTGCTGAAAAAGAGAATACAAATAAATAACTAACTAAAATTAATAAGCCATTCTGTAGCTTGGGGGCCTTCTGCAAAAGCCAATAGACAACAAGCAGAATAACAAACGATCCAAGAAACTCAAAAGAAAAAAAATTCATATTAGGCTCTGGCTAACCATTTATCGTTGGGAGAAGGTATATAATTGTGGGGCACATTATAGTATGGAATTTATCTATGTTTACATAGGTAATATAGAAGAGGCTTATAAAAAAAGAATCCACTTTGCAATTAATACAAAATGGATTATTGAGAGATTATTGTACTGGCTATTCCCTGGCCTTTTTGTTTATTTAGCCGTATGTTTATTGGATAGAGAATTCCTGTACCTGTGAAATCAACTGCTTATTGACATTAAATACCTGATGCAGATAGCGATTGTAGCCAGCACCCAGTTCGGAATAACCATTAAGGTTATCGATAAGTTTGCTGGTATTCAGTGGCTTCTGCGCTGTCCTTTGGTTTGCACGCGAAGAACGCAGTGACTCATAGGCACGGTGCGTGTTCAGGTTTTTCATATAGGCAACGACAGAATCATCAATGGTATGGTAAACAGAATAACCTTTGACTTTTCCTTTCGTTTTACCACAAGAGCTACAGCGCATACCAAACAAGTTATTGTTTTTCTGGGCAAGCTCTGACGTTCCCCAGCCGGATTCTGCTGCTGCCTGAGTGGCGACAAAATGGGTCGGTATAATATCAACCCGGCTGAGTAGTTGATTCCAACTGACCCGTCTTGGTGAGTTGCAGGTCATTTTGTAATCCATGCAGATATTTTTTAATCGATTGATATCCTGTACAGACCAGTTACGTGTTTTCTGATATGACAGGAGCCATTTACGATCCTGCATAATCTTTTGATTATGCTTGTCAATTACAGGGACAACAACATTTAAAAACGCTTTCTTCCGGGGTGTACCTGAAGGGTATTTTCGCAAATCAGGCAAGTTTGACTGAATGCCATTGTGAGAATACTCTTCCTTTTTCGAGGTACTGGTCGAGGCATAGCTCAGACCGGTAAAGACTAATGAGATAAAGAAAGCGAAGACCGCAGTTGTCCTCATCGTTCGAGAGGGCATTTGCTTCTCCTCGTTTTATTACTCTGGATAAAAAACAAACGAATATTAGCAGAGCAAACAATATCTGGCTACTGTTATTCGTCCTTCATAAGTTTCGTTTCTGTAACGAATATTAGCACCCTACTGACAAATATCTATATTTTTTACGTTGTATAGTAAATAAGTGTAATGATTATTATGATTTTATCTGGTGGATAGTATGGGGTATTTAATGTTTATCTGTAATTATGGGGGAGTTTGACTTTACGGGGTTTTTTATTACTTTTTGTTTTTAAAGTATTATATTATTAATTTAATAGATTGATGACAGGGTGGTTTTGTTAATTTTGTTATTGTGTGAATCGTAATTTAAATCAGTAAAAATTTATTATTAACTTTTCTGGTTTATTTATTGTTAATTACCATAGCTGTCATTTTCAAAAGTCGGCTGCACTAAACGTGATTATGCTCGGTACTCGTGTGCACCAAAACCCAGAACTACACGGAATGATTGCTAACTTAGCTCTGGCAATTCAGTGTAGTCGAGTTCTGACAGGATGTGCAGTTTTGTCTAAAAATGACTTTAATGAGGTCAAAACAGTTACGTTAGATTATCTCGCGTCCATCCAGATGATTAGCAGGCACCATGCGCTTGTGTAGTACGCCAAATATAACCAGTTGCCGCTCGTGGATCATGTAATAAATGACATGACTGGCATGGGGAAAGCTCAACACTCCCGCACCAACGTCCGTCCTGAATCTCCCCAGAGAAGGGGTGACAGACAACAAACGAAAAGTTTGTTGAAGTTCGGACAGGTATTTTTTTGATTGTACCTTACCCCATTGCTTCACGGTAAAACGGCGAATTTCAATGAGGTCGGACTGGGCATCTGGGGTTAAGCGATAGTTTTGTCTAGTCATTCGTCGTTAATTATCCCTGGGAACATCGATGCTGCCTTCAATAATATCTGTATGGTTGGCAGATGTTCTAGTCGTAATGACCTGAGTTCAGTTCATTAAAAAAAGCTTCGCCATCAACGATGTTACCAGCTTCGATATCAATGCTGGCCTGAGCCGCCCTTGACTGCAATAATTTTAATCTGAGTACTTCAATACCTTCGTACTCATCCATTGAGATAACCACAGCCACGGGTTTTCCATTTTTATTTATTTGGATTGGGGCGCGTTGTGCTTTAAGTAGCATGTCGCCAAATTGAGTTTTGGCTTCATTGGCAGAAAGAGCATCCATTAGAGTTCCCTCGTTGAATGATGGTTCGATTTAATCAATATAAACGAATCGAACGATTAGGTCAATTTTTACTCTATCAAAAAGTATTGTCATTTTCAAAAGACGACTGCACCAATTGATAGGGTTTAAAACCGAGTGTGCATATGACTTCTGACAAAATAATTTCAGAAGTCGGCTGCACTAAACGTGATTATGCTCGGTACTCGTGTGCACCAAAACCCAGAACTACACGGAATGATTGCTAACTTAGCTCTGGCAATCGAGTGCAGACGACTTTTAACATTCCGTGCAATCGTCTCCTGAAAATGACAATAGTTGGTTGAAAAATGTTTTTGGTTTTTATTTGAAATTAAACCAATTACTTATTTGCTGAAATCAAGTGAAATACCCAATTTCATATCTGGTTAAAAAACGCGATGCTTATCAGAAAAGAATTAGGGAGCCGCAGCTCCCTAATTGTGCATGATGGAAAATCAACGAAATATTACAGCCATTTAGAAACTCCGCCGTGACGAGAACATGCTCCTTTACGAGATTTACTCTTGCTATAAGTTCCGTCTTTACAAAGAGCCGTATTGGCACCTTTTTTCACAGATTTATTTTTCTTCTTAGAAGCTTTTTGGCTTTTTGCTTTTTTGGTGACTTTCTTTTCTGGTGAATTAACTTTATTTTTAGCTGCTTTCACATTATGTTCTACTGCCGTTGCTGTTTTTGACGCAGTTTCGGCTGAGGTTGATACTGTAGGCGCTGCAAGTGCGGCACTTGAAAACAACACCAGTAATGCTGCAACTGATAACTTCAAGCTTTTCATCATATATGTCCTCTGATTAGAGTCCTTACAACCCGAAATATACTCTTGCAGTTTGGAGTATAGTTTTGAATGTTATGATTGCAAATTTAACATAGGGAATATTTATATTTTTATATATGGGCGGTTTATGTTTTCTTTTAGGAACAAATGATTATATATATGTGATATTGGGTTTATATGTTTATTTTTAATTAGCTAATCTATTTTATAGGTAATTAATGGTATTTAATCTGCAAGGTTTTGATGTGAAAAAATAACACGAAAAATGAGGAGAATGGCGGGGTTATTGTTAATGTTTCATCCGCTGCTTCCAGACTGGGGGCTCCTCATGAATATGTTGATTATGCGGCATCGAAAGGTGCCGTTGATACGATGACAATTGGCTTGGCGCAAGAAGTGGCTGCACAAGGGATTAGGGTAAATGCCGTGCGTCCTGGGTTCATTTATACCGAAATACATGCGGATGGTGGGGAACCTGAGAGGGTTGATCGCATCAAAGATTCTTTGCCCATGAAACGGGGTGGACAGCCGGAAGAAGTTGCTCAGGCCATTGCGTGGTTGCTGTCTGATGAATCATCGTATGTTACAGGCAATTTCATTGACTTAGCAGGTGGCAAATAGGCTGATGGAATTTGAAATGAGGCTCTGGGTAAGATGGCCTGAAATATTCGTATAGAAATATTAAAAGCCGGAATTCTTCTTAATATTTCCGGCTAATTGATAGAAGGTAATTTTTTAGTGTCAATGGTTTTAAGCCAACATTTCCATCAACTTAGGTTTAAGAATAATTTTGCCAGGTTCCATCTCAATATTAATGGGTTGTTCTATTAACTTACTGATTGTCAGCCAATCTCCTGCAATATAAAGCTCACCATTTTCACGGATATTGTCGATCCCTTCATATGGATTAGTTTCCACTTCGTTGATCAAACTCGCCAGATCTGCATTGGGATCAATAAGAGAGATGATGATTCCATTGGAAAATTGGGAGATATGAAATAACTCATTCGCGGTAAATCCAGCATCGCTGAGTGCACTGCCATTCAGGATTAATTCTGGGATATCAATGTCAGTATGGCGAAATGAAACATGAAGGCTCATTTGTACGTTCCTTGTGTTATTGGGATATATTACGATACTTTATCAGCACTTCGCCCGCACTGCACCGCGAATTCATACGTGTTTTCATTTGTATCGCATTCTTGGTTAATGATTGATACCTACCCTAGCGTTTAGTTGACTAATATGCTATCGACAATGTTGCTCTTTGCGAAGCGACTCGCAAAAAATCACTGGATATTTATCCATTTTCAAATGCTTTGTTAGCATTCAACCACACAATCATTCTGATATGATTGTCATATTTATGAAATAAATTTTTCATATAATTGTCATTGGCGATTTTTCTCCCGTTACATTTTTTACATGCTAATACGAATGAAGGTCGGGAACAGGAGGCTATCTCTTCAAATTGTGATCTGGAAATAAATAATGATCTGGAGATAAATAGTGATCTGGAAATAAATAGTGGTCTGGAAATAAATAGTGGTCTCAGGTGGAAAGTTTTTTAATGTGTTATCTTAGCCCTTATTGAGACAGTTCCTTAGTGGCTGATAATAAAAAATATAAATTATCTTTATGGAATGTTTATTATTGATAACGATTTTATATTTGTTTGTTATGGAAGAGAAAATGAAACTGGATTTATATAAAAATAACCATATGGTTTACTATGTATTTCTAATACCTGTATTCATGATTGTGTTTTATCGAGTTATATATAATAGTTTTTTATTTTTTAAGTCAATGATTCCTTCTACCACAGTGAGTAATACATTATGCTAAAACGTAAATATTTAACTCAATCCGAAATTGAGCAATTGCTGGCTGAATTAGAAAAAGGGGCAAATGCAGAGCGTAATATCTGTATGCTTTTTATGGGGTTTCTCCATGGCTTTCGCGTTTCTGAGTTACTTGGGCTACGTATGTCTGATGTGGATCTGCGTGACCGGAGTTTGAGTGTTAATCGCTTGAAAAATGGTTTTTCCACAATCCATCCCATGATCTCGCGTGAAATTCAATTATTGCGTAAGTGGCTGACTATCCGTAAGAAATATGAAAAATTCGGCAAGAGTGAATGGCTGTTTATTTCCCGCACTGGCGAGCCTTTATCGCGGCAGCAGTTCTATAAAATCATCAGGAACACAAGTATCAAGGCAGAAATTGCGATTTGCGCGAATCCGCACATGTTGCGTCATTCGTGTGGTTATGCGTTAGCGGATAACGGAGTCGATACTCGATTGATTCAAGACTATTTAGGTCATCGTAATATTCGCCATACCGTCAGGTATACCGCGAGTAATGCGGGTCGCTTTGATGGAATTTGGAGGCAGAGAGGGAAAAGAAAAAGGGTTACATTTAGTACCAAACTGTTAACCCAGGATGATTAAACTTAGTTTGAATATTATTTTGGTTTATTACTCCAACATCAATGGAGGTTTTAATTTATACAGCTTTCGATGTCGAGCAATTTAAACTTTTGTTCAACGTGATAGCAAAAAAGGAATATTTTGATAAGGGAAAAACAAAGTGTGGGGTTAGGATAGGAGGGAAATTTTTTAAGCTTGAATCAAAGAGTTATTTTGATTCTTGCGAAAGACGTGAAGATAAATAGTGTTGAAAAAGTGGGAAAATTTATTGGTTAACAGTTTGGTACTAAATGTTAACCATTTGGCAGTTTCTTGTCTTATATTTTCCGGTTAATATTTAAACAATCACTACCTCCCAAAGAAGTAGTTGAAGGATGATAATGAAAAAAGCCATTCCTGTTCAGGAATGGCTTAGATTTTTGAAACCTTAATCTTTTTCTATTTATTAACAATATAAACCTCTGCCTTATAATCCCAGTATGGTTTCCGCTACACAGGCATATTGATTATTCATATTCACTTTAGGGGGAGTAAAACAATCTTCCAAAAACCAGTCTGCGGGAGTTTCCAGGGCAATAGCAATAGCGACCAAATGCTCCAGACTGATTTTATTGGTTCCTCGCTCATAACGTGACAATTGCTGATGGCTAACTCCAATTTTGTCTGCCAGCTCTGCTGCTGTCACTCCAATTTCTTTCCTTTTCATTTGGATTCTTTTTCCTACCAGCATACTGACGTGCATGATATCTTTGCTCTCAATTTATAAATAAGTTAAATAAACGACTGCGGTGCCTTCATATTTACCGGCTTCTGGTGGAGTGATTGTGTGCAGTGTTGATTTTAGTGTGAAAGGCGATCTTTCATTATTTTTTCTGGCAGTGACCCCAACCCCATTTGCTGCGTTTTGGTCATTAATTTGCAATGTCGCATATACTTGTCTATTGGAATCAAAATAAACTTTAGACTCACCATCGATTGATTTAGCGTGCAACTGTATTTTGCTACTGGGCAGAGCACATTGAAGGTAACCATTAATTGTTCGGCTGGCATTATTCACTTCTGAAGCAATTAATTCTCCGTATGCAATTTCAGAAGGTAGATAAATTTCACAAAATTGACGCGGAGGCGGCATTTTATTGCAAGTGGAATTCGGGAATTTTGCAGCATGACCATATCCAGGGGATGTCTGCGCCGCATAAAACAAACCTACACATTCTGAATCTGCGGTCATAATGTCGAATGTAACCCGTTTAGGAATTCCAAATTTCTTTTTATAAGCTCGCATAACATCAGCTGTTGTCGGATATTTTTGTGCATCTGTCAGGCATACCCCGGCAATGTCGCAAGAACCGTACATACCCGGCTGATGATTACTATACTGTACATCAGGGCCAACAAGGCATCTTCCCCATCGATAACAAGGATTCGGGATACCCTCTTCCTCTGTCCATTCAATAATTTCCATGGTTGTGGTAGCTTGAGTACCCTTTGGTACCGTATTCACCGGCATCACATAAGCCCCACCATAGACATGTGTGGCACTTAATAAAAACAGCAAGGCCGCTAGTTTCAACAACGATTTTTTAATATGGCGCATAGCTTATTTTCCAAATAGCATCTGATTCTGACTAAAGATCGTGGATGAAAAACCAGTCAGCATGACTAGTCGTAGTTAACTTCAAAAGCCGCGATGGCAGTAAATCGACCAATACCAATCTTTTTCTCCTGAAGAGCGCTAGGTTCAGCCTGTATATATGCCCGGAATGGGATCACATTATTTCTGCTATCAGCTAATAACGGGAATTCACTGGTTTTATTAAACGGTATCGGTGTACCATCGGTTGTTTCCATTCCAATAGCGACTCCCCCCTTACCAGCGGTAGATCTAATTGCTAACAATCCCGGCAATTCTTTGCTGGATTCTCCTGCGAACTTAATTTTTAGGCGTTTTGTGACACGAGGATCACAATTCTCCAGACGAAGATTAAACCGTTGGTTTTCTGTACGGTGTTTCTGATAAAGATCCCTGTTAGAAATATTTCCGAAATCTACTTCTATATTTTGATCTTCTGTCTTAATCGAACAAGTCGGAGCAAGTACAGTGAACGTAATTTTGACATCTTGGCGCAGGTTATCTTGTGCATACGCAATTGGCTGGCTGTTAATGCCCAAAAGAAACAACCCTGTCAGTACATATTTGGATAATTTGATGCTTAACGGACTCATTATTATTACCCTACATTTAGCCAATTATTTATCGAAAGAAATTTATCTCGTTCCGGCTAGTTCTGTATTGATGCCCACCAATGTCGTCGCTATTTACTATTGATGGGACATCACCTATACAACTTAATTTAATCAGCTTCCTTCAGTGACGATTTTTTTCACCGCACAGGTATTGCCACTACAATTAAATGTTAACTGTGGATGACCACCATAATCATTGACATAGGTCAGTACCGGCGTATTTCCCAATAAACTGATTGTTCCACCCAGTTTTTCGCTGCTTCTGGGCGCTAACATAACAGGCTGAAAACCCTCTACACTCTTACCATCCAATTTGTTCGATGCTTCTGAAATAGTGATGTAATAAGGTGTCGGGTTATTCACTAAATACTGATTTCCTTCACGGGTTAGAGTGAGTTTTTCCTGCCACGGGTTATCAATATCAATACGACGTGCGATGACAGATTCAGGACGGTAGAACAATTTGATGCGCGTCTGTACCGCAAGTTGCAATACATTAGGCTTCTCACTGCGTGGTGGAATTTCGCGAACATTGAAATAGAACAAACTCTCTCTATCTTGTGGCAGTTGAGCGATTGTCGGCAATGTTTGAATCTTAACCTGACTCTTTGATCCCGCTTCAATACGCTGTACAGGCGGAACAACGACAAGCGGGCCATTGCTCTTATTTCCCTTTTCGTCTTCAATCCATGACTGTGCCAAATAAGGCAAATCAAGATGTTGATTTTCGATGTTAAGGCTAACGGATTTCATATCCCCATTAAAAATGACTCGGGTACGATCCAACGTTATTGCTGCCATTGCCTGATGAACTGACATCAAACCAATCAGTGTCATGGCAGTTATCATTAGAATTTTTTTCAGTTTCATAGTGTCATTTGCTCATGCTCAAAAGAAGCTCAGGTTTATACTGCTGTGCTAACCAAAGGCAGCACTTCCCGCGTCAAAAAAGCAATATAATACGCTATTTAAGACAGATTTTACGGACTGTTTCATTACATTTTACTTATCCTCGCCTTTTAAAAACTGACAAGGTAACAAAATTGCAGATAAAGATTCTGCGGCAATATCATCTGGTACGGTAATCTCACACTGGGCACGCCCATTCCAATGTACTGTCAATTTTTCACCCTGATTAATGCCGCTCAGGTAAGCGTATCCATCATCACTGACAATGCCGATTTCACGCTGAGCGGCATTCAAGACAGAGGCACCAAAAGGCGGGAATGAACCGTCAGGCTGCTGGATAATCGTCATCGCTTTAATCCCTGACACAACCTGGAATTTGCGATAACCAATCGCACCTTCTGTCAATGTTGCCTGCTGGACAGAGCGCAGTGCCTCTACATCATCTGGCAAGTTATCTAAGTCAATATTTGCCGTATTACGGTAATAGTTGTTCACATCAACCAGCACTGCTTTACCAAAATAGTTGGTATAAACGGCCGAACCGAATCCTCGGATAGGTACATTGCTGACACCTTCTGCATCTACCATTAGACGCGTTGCACCCGGCATGTTAATACGGTGCAGTGCGGCCCCATTTGCGGTTACAGTCACCCCACCTTGCAAGCCAAGTGCGGCCGTGGTATTGCCACCATCCTGATAACTGGCGCTGGCAGTCAACAGTGCCTTGTCACCATAGTGAGTGTAATAACCATCCGCTAATGCTCTGCCGCTCATATTGGTACCCGCTGAAATACGGTAGTTATTGCGATCATCAATGCGGCCATAGTAGCCAGCCATATGAGAGTTGCCTTGACGGTTAAGCATTCCGCTATAACTGAAAGTGCCACTATCTCCCCACGGAACGGAAAGATTCAGGTACATGCCGTCATCTTTTTTATTGTCAAAATTGTTGCGGTAGGCTGATAGGCTGACACTGATATTTTTATAACGTCCAATATCTACGTATTTGGATAAGGAGACGTTATAACGATCATTTGTTGGCCTATTCCAGTAGGTTTGATGGCTATAGTTAAGGTGTGCACTCAGACCGATATCTATAAATTGTTTATTGAAAATAATGGTATACAGCTCTTTGCCACTATCAGAAGAAACATTACGATAGCGGCGATCAATATACTGCCCCATATTCATGAAATTACGTTCAGAGAAACGATATCCGGCAAATGTCACCTGGCTGTTGTATTGATCAAAACGTTTCGAATAACTGAGACGATAAGAGCCGCCCGTCAGCGTCTTATGCTCTCCCGGTAATCTCGCCCTTGATTCCGTCACGTCAAAAGACAGCGCACCAAACATCATCAAGTCACGGCCGACCCCCAATGACAAGGCGTTATAGTCCCCCGCCGCCAAAAGGCCGCCATACAGTGACCAACCGTTGTTAATTCCCCAGGAAAATTCCCCCAGACCAAACGCTGGCCCTTCACGACGGTGCTTATCATTAGTCGATTGACCACCAACTAATTTGTACTGCACGCGTCCGGGGCGTGTCAGGTAGGGAATAGTTGCTGTGTTGACCTGAAATTGCTGGATGCTGCCGTCCTGCTCTTCAACTCTGACATCCAGCGTTCCTGACACAGCATCACGCAGATCCTGAATACGGAATGGGCCAGAAGCGACCTGAGTTTCATATAATACTCTTCCCAGTTGGCTAATCGTCACCTTGGCATTAGTCCGCGCCACACCTGTGACTTCAGGCGCATATCCGCGCAAATTCGGTGGCAGCATATTTTCATCTGTCACCAAACTGATACCTGTATAGCGGAAGCTATCGAAAATGTTGGAATTGAGATAATCCTCACCCAGTGTTAATTTCGCTTCCAAACGAGGGAGTGCACGATACGCGTAATAACGGCTCCAATCCCACTCACGCTCGCTTCCCGTAGAATTATTCCGACCAGAGCTATTCCCATTAAAGCGATTCGATTTATCATCCTCGGTTTTAAAACGGTTATATCTGGCCTGCCAGTCAGCGCGAAAACGCCATGCGCCGGCATTCATACCCGCGGTTCCGATAGCGCTTACCTGTTGGTTACTGCTGCCATGGTTAGGTTTGGATGTTTGTGCGTTAAGGTTATAGTCAAATAGCAATCCGGGGATCCCATTATCCCAACGGGAAGGTGGATCCCAGTCCTGTAAATCATATTCCAAATAGATTTTAGGGATGATTAAATACAGCGTGTAAGTGGCTAAATCACCTCTGGCCGATACGCCCGGCAGGGTATTGAGATCGAGACATTTCCCTTCATTCTGCCAACCCAATTTTTCTACCCACTCCGGTTTCAGTGCGATTTGTTTCACTAATTCGGGGGATATACAGGCTTCACTGCTTTTCGGGTCATCAGGTGGTGCAATGAAATCGATAGGATACATCTCCGGAAATTCATTTTTATTCACCCGGACACCCATTATATAGTTACCCGGCATGATATAACCTGCGCGTGCGAACTTATCCAAATCAATATTGGCACGTTCACCGATATCCAGCGCATCGGTATTAAATTCAATTGCTGGCTTAGAATAACCTGCCTGAATACCCGATACTGCAAACAGTACCAGAGCAGAAAGAGGTTTGATTCCGTAGAGTAAATAGCCTGTTTTTATTTTATTAACTATCTTCTTTTTATTAACCAATCTGTTTTTATTAAAGGTGTTTTTTCTATTACTGTTCGTTTTTTTATTAAAAGATGAAGAATCATGATTCATAGAATCTGAAAACAAAGCCATAGCATCCTCTAAACAATGAATCGTTAATAATCTAATTTGAATTTAGCCGCTGTTTGATACTGCCAAATCTGTCAGTGTGTAGGAGTTCTCACCAACCACATGGCATCATTAAAATTCATCGTTCTAAATTGAGGAATATGACCAATACTGAGGTTGCAGAAGTAGCCACATGTCCTGCTTATATCCGTAATAGTTACGTTCTCTGTTTATGCTTTACTGGATTAACCGTACTGCGGGGAATAGAGAAAACATGTCGCCATCGGTATGCCATCAAAAATTAATTTCGAGTGGAAAAAAATTATTTTCCTAATACAGCCAATAGAGAACACCGTAGTTTAAATAAACAAAAAAGGGTATTTCAATTTACCTCATATAGGGTTAATTTCGTTAATGGCACATTCTGCTTACTCAATGATTCGTAATATTGATTTATATCAATAAAGCCGATCCCGTTACAGAATATTGTAATACCATACTGCTAACATGTGATATCCAAGAAATACCCTGAAAGTATCATCAGGAAACTCATAATAGAAATCGCGATTGGTTTCCTGATATTCAACTAATAAAAATTACCTGTCAGTTCGGAATATTACAGGTAGTTCAAAGTGAAGTTTGCGATAGCAGTAAAGTTACCTGTTTTCACTGTAATGTCTTTACCTTCAGTGCCACCCTGCAACCCTTTCAGGCGAGCAGCGAAATTCAGGTTATTGTCGCCATCTTGCAGAGATACCAAGTCAGATGCCTGGCCCAGAGGAATATGCTTGTTGCCATGATTAGTAATCATGATACCAGCACCTTCTGCACCACCTTCAATAGCCAACAAGCCTTTGATATTACCGTCAGCTTCTGGGCCGGTGAACGTTGTGGTTACGCCTTTTTTAACGCCAAGCTCACAACCTTGTAGTTCAATCTTGAAAGGTACAGAAGCTGAGTGACCACCATCTTTCAGAACAACGTTGCTCACTTGGCCCATTTCAACTTCAAGATTATTATTTTTGATTGAACACACTGAATTAATAATAGAACCATTGAATTTGACTGTACCGTTACCTTGAGTAGGTGCTGCATTTGCCGCGCCAGCAGTTAAAGCCACACCCAAACCTAAAACCATCGCCAATTTGTTAAGTTTCATAATTTAACTTATGCCTTTAATTGTAAAATAGATTCTGATAGCCAAAAGGAAGCCGAAGTACAGAAATTAATTTCTGACACTTAGGCGAATGATTATTTAGTTTTTTGACAGAAATCATAACTGGTCAAAATAAACCAAACTGACAATATCATTCTACAGAATAAGTCTTAAGTCAAATTTCAGCCGATAAAACTGGTTATGTGCCTTAACATCATATGAAATATGAGTTTTTATAAAAAAGTACGCATAATGAGTAGTATATTTTACTAATAATTTTTTTATTTTGGATTATTCCCCTGAGTTATATCGAGCGATGTTTAGTAATTTAGTATCTTAATTGGCGTTGCTTTATTGCTCTAATTTATCTTTCTGAAAAGCAGGGGGGTTTTATTATCTCGACATAACCATAATATTTAGATTTTATTATCAACCCTATTGATTAAGCCAAAATAAACACAAAACATTTATCTGGGAAGCATAGTTATCAAGCTAATTATCAATCAATGGTATAATTTAAAAAAACGCCACTTTAAATTTATTAAATTTCTTCTCTTCATTCATTTTTTAGCCAATTTGTTGTGGAATAAAATAACTATTAAATGAATCTGCCTAACCTATCATTAACAAAATAGGAAAAGGGAAAATATATTTTAGAAATAAAAAGCCCTTTCCATTATTGGAAAGGGCTTATTTATTTCTGATAAAACGGTAAAATTATTTACGTTTTTTTAATTATCACCTAACAAAATGGATTCAAGTGCAATCTCAATCATGTCGTTAAATGTATTTTGACGTTCTTCAGCTGTTGTTTGTTCGCCTGTACGAATATGGTCAGAAACAGTACAGATCGCCAGTGCTTTTGCACCAAACTCAGCAGCAACACCGTAAATACCTGCTGCTTCCATTTCAACACCCAGAATGCCGTATTTTTCCATGACATCAAACATCTGAGGATCTGGCGTATAAAACAGATCAGCAGAGAAAATGTTACCTACACGAGCATTGATATTCTTCGCCTTGGCAGCATCAACCGCATTGCGAACCAGATCAAAATCAGCAATCGCTGCGAAGTCGTGATCTTTAAAACGCAAGCGGTTAACTTTGGAATCGGTACATGCCCCCATGCCAATCACAATATCACGGATTTTGACATCTTCACTGACAGCACCACAGGAGCCGATACGGATGATTTTTTTAACACCGAATTCAGTGATCAGTTCTTTGGCATAGATAGAGCAAGATGGGATGCCCATGCCGTGACCCATAACAGAGATGCGGCGGCCTTTATAAGTCCCGGTGAAGCCAAGCATACCGCGAACGTTATTAACCTGACGAACATCTTCCAGAAAAGTTTCAGCAATGTATTTTGCACGCAGTGGATCACCTGGCATCAAAACAACATCAGCAAAATCGCCCATCTCAGCATTAATATGTGGGGTAGCCATAAGTTTATTTCCTTGTTTTTATTACGTATCAAAATAAGTGAAAATGAGGAGGCCCATGGCCTCCAAAAAATTAAAACATCGCTTTACCGTAATCCATTGGCGTCAGGTCGAAATATTTCGCCACGGTCTGACCAATGTCGGCAAATGTTTCACGATGCCCTAATGAACCTGTTTTAACGTTAGGTCCGTAAACCAGAACCGGGATATGCTCACGCGTGTGATCAGATCCCGCCCAAGTCGGGTCACAACCGTGGTCGGCAGTAAAAATCAGAATGTCATCTTCTTTAACCAATTTCAGCATTTCTGGCAGACGACGATCAAACAATTCCAATGCAGCCGCATAACCCGCAACATCACGGCGGTGGCCGTAAGAAGAGTCAAAATCAACAAAGTTGGTAAATACGATGGTGTTATCCCCTGCCTGCTCCATTTCAATCAGTGAAGCATCAAACAGGGCATCAATTCCTGTTGCTTTAACCTTTTTAGTGATGCCCACGTTCGCGTAAATATCGGCAATTTTACCGATGGAAACCACTTCACCCTGCTTTTCATCAACCAGTTTTTTCAGGATGGTTGGCGCTGGTGGTTCGACCGCCAAGTCATGGCGATTGCCGGTACGCTGGAAATTCCCTGTTTTATCACCCACAAATGGGCGGGCAATAACGCGCCCAATATTATATTCGCCAATATTCAGCTCTTCACGGGCAATTTCACACAACTCATACAGGCGATCCAAGCCAAAGGTCTCTTCATGGCAAGCAATCTGGAAAACAGAATCCGCAGAGGTATAGAAAATCGGTTTACCGGTTTTCATGTGCTCTTCACCCAGGTTATCCAGAATCACGGTACCAGAAGAGTGGCAGTTCCCCAGATAACCCGGCAAGTTAGCGCGCTCAACCAGTTTATCCAGTAATTCCGGTGGGAAACTGTTTTCTTGGTCATGGAAGTAACCCCAGTCAAACAGAACCGGAACGCCTGCAATTTCCCAGTGGCCTGATGGCGTGTCTTTACCAGAAGAAAGTTCACTCGCGTAACCATAAGCACCAATAATTTCGGCATCTTTATCCAGACCAATCGGAAAGGTTCCACAGGATTCTTCCGTCGCCTTACCCAATCCCAGACGGCTGAGGTTAGGCAGGTGCAATGGCCCTTTACGACCAATATCAGCCTCACCACGAGCACATTGTTCTGCGATATGGCCTAAAGTGTTAGATCCTTTGTCACCAAACTTTTCAGCGTCAGCACTTGCACCGATGCCAAAGGAATCTAATACCATGATGAATGTACGTTTCATAATTTTCTCCTGCGTCAATTCACGCTATCAATGCGGAAACTGCCAGCTATTAAAATCGATTTTCAATCTTGTGTGGTTTATCCACTAATATGACGGTAAACCATCGGTGTGGCGGCTTTTGTTTCAGTTTTTTCAAAAACCGTTTCTTCAAAATCCATTTCTTCAAAAACAAAGGCATTACGCACGGTTTCTGCGGCTTCATGCCAGGCATTTTCGCTATTGGCATGAATCATCGCCAAAGGGGTATCTGCATTGACTTTTGTCCCCAGCGCAACGATATCACTTAACCCCACACTGTAATTTATAGGGTCGGTCGCCTTACGACGGCCTCCTCCCAATGCAACAACAGACATTCCCAACGCTCGGGTATCCATTTTTGCAATGATTCCATTCTGCCCGGCCAGTACTGGCTTGCTGAATCCCGCAGTCGGCAGGTAACGGGCGTAATTTTCAATAAAATCCGTTGGCCCTTTCTGTGCTGCCACCATGCGGCCAAATATTTCAGCCGCTTTGCCACTGTCCAGTGCGGCCTGTAACTTACGACGCGCATCATCACGATCGGCGGCCAAATTGCCTGAAACCAGCATTTCAGCAGACAGCGCCATCGTGACTTCAAATAGCCGGGGATTACGGTACTCGCCTGTCAGAAACCAGACAGCTTCACGAACTTCCAACGCATTACCGGCACTGGATGCCAGAACCTGATTCATATCCGTCAATAATGCGGTTGTTTTGCACCCCGCACCATTGGCTACTCCGACGATAGACTCTGCCAGACGTTCTGATTGTTCATAAGTCGGCATAAATGCCCCGGAACCAACTTTCACATCCATAACCAACGCATCCAATCCTTCAGCCAGCTTTTTACCCAAGATCGATGCAGTAATCAAAGGAATAGAATCAACGGTTGCTGTGATATCACGCGTCGCATAAAAACGTTTATCCGCAGGTGCCAATGAGCTGGTCTGTCCTACAATAGCGACGCCAACATCCTGAATAATGCTACGGAAACGTTGTTCATCTGGAAAGATGTCAAAGCCGGGAATAGATTCTAATTTATCCAGCGTTCCTCCGGTATGCCCCAAGCCTCGCCCGGAGATCATCGGTACATATCCTCCACAGGCTGCCACCATAGGGCCAAGCATCAGGGAAGTGACATCGCCCACACCGCCTGTTGAATGTTTATCGACAATCGGCCCGGGTAAGTTCAGGGTTTTCCAATCTAAAACTGTACCAGAATCACGCATTGCCAATGTCAAAGCAACCCGTTCTTCCATTGTCATATCATGGAAATAGATGGTCATTGCCAGAGCAGCAATCTGCCCTTCAGAAACCGTGTTATCACGGACGCCATTAATGAAGAAGCGTATTTCTTCTTCACTCAATGGATGACCATCACGTTTTTTGCGAATAATTTCCTGTGCCAGAAACAAAGCTACCTCCCAATCATTATTATCTGAAAAGAATGGCAGTAATACACATCACTTTAATCTTAACGTGTATTTAATGAGTCATTATTGCTCTCAATAACTACTGCTCTGCTTGTGTCCCTGATGTCCAAGTGTGGTCAGCAAATTACCCAACAAGCTGGAGGCACCAAAACGGAAATGGCGGGAATCAACCCATTTGTCTCCCATGATACGTTCGGCCAGTGCCAGATACTGCGCCGCTTCTTCAGCAGTACGCACACCACCCGCAGGTTTAAAGCCAACGGTATCGCCGACGCCCATATCACGGATCACACTCAGCATAATTTCAGCACTTTCCAGTGTCGCATTGACGGGAACTTTACCTGTTGAGGTTTTGATAAAATCCGCACCTGCTTTAATTGAAATTTCAGATGCCTTGTGAATCAGATCCGCTTCTTTTAATTCACCGGTTTCAATAATGACTTTCAGCCAGATGCCTGATTCTGCACAGGCTGTTTTACAGGCTTTCACCAGATCAAAACCAATCTGTTCATTACCTGCCATCAATGCACGGTAAGGGAAAACAACATCCACTTCATCAGCACCATAAGCGATGGCTGCGCGGGTTTCGGCCAGTGCAATATCAATATCATCATTGCCGTGTGGGAAGTTAGTCACCGTGGCAATGCGAATTTCGGGGGTTCCCTGCTCACGCAATACCTTGCGCGCCACGGGAATAAAACGTGGGTAGATACAGACGGCGGCCGTATGTCCGGCAGGGCTGTTTGCCTGACGACAAAGTGCCGTCACTTTTTCATCTGTATCGTCATCATTAAGTGTAGTTAAATCCATCAGACTCAGCGCACGCTGAGCGGCGGCGGTTAAATCGGTCATAAAACTCTCCAACGGTATTATTATCGTGACTGAATCAGTTCACATATTCTTTTGTACGATTATTTTGAACGAACGGTTATCATTAACCATTAACACATTCGTTTGTTGGCGAGCGGACTTGGTTCCTTGAAGATGTTGCTATCATAATAATAGATGACAACAACAATAGAGTTCCTTCTCTCCGCACTATTTTTTGTGCAATCTTTCTGCACTTAGCTCTCTTCAGCCTGCATAACCTTACGGGTATCAGCTTCGTCCATAAAGTCTTTGCGTATCATTATTTGAACATGTAAATGATCAATAATTAGTGCTGAAAATCACATTAACAAAATACAATTTGCAACCATAAACATTTTAATGTGAATTAAATCATATTTAATAATCCCAGGAAAAACAAAAGCAGGTGAGATATCTCACCTGCATTCAATTTGATACGCGTTTCCCTGCGTTTACTATTCCCTGCGTTTTACTATTCCCTGCGTCTTACTATTTCCTGCGTCTTATAATGCGAGGAAAAATCCGGCAATTGTTGCACTCATTAAGTTAGAGAGTGAACCAGCCAGTACCGCTTTCAGGCCGAAACGGGCAATATCACCGCGACGGTTTGGTGCCATACCGCCCAAGCCACCCAACAGAATAGCAACAGAAGACAAGTTCGCGAATCCGCACAGAGCAAAGGCAATAATGGCTTTAGTATGGTCAGAAAGCACTTGCAGACCGGCTGCCTGAACCACATCATCTGCCTTCAGGTATTCACCAAAGTTCATGAATGCGACGAATTCATTGACGACTATCTTCTGTCCAATGAAAGAACCCGCGATAGTCGCTTCATGCCACGGAACACCAATCAGATAGGCAATTGGAGCAAAAACCCAGCCCAGAACCAGTTCCATGGATAATTGAGGATAATCAAACCAACCGCCGATGCCACCTAAGATACCGTTCAGCAAAGCAATCAATGCAGTGAATGCCAGCAACATTGCGCCGACGTTCAGAGCCAGTTGCATACCTGATGCTGCACCGGATGCGGCAGCATCGATGATATTTGCAGGGCGATCTTCCACCGATACCAGTGACATCGCATCAGCCGTATCGTGAGTTTGTTCTGTTTCCGGCACCATCAGTTTCGCAAACAGCAAACCGCCCGGTGCAGCCATGAATGAAGCGGCAATCAAGTATTCCAATGGAACGCCCATGGACGCATATCCTGCCAATACTGAACCCGCTACAGAAGCCAAACCACCACACATAACAGCAAACAACTCAGATTGAGTCATGGTCGCAATATAAGGGCGGACAACCAAAGGCGCTTCTGTTTGACCTACGAAAATATTCGCAGTGGCAGACAGAGATTCAGTCCGTGATGTTCCCAACACTTTCTGCAAACCACCACCCAATATTTTGATGATGAGCTGCATAATGCCCATGTAATAGAGAACCGCGATGAGTGAGGAGAAGAACACGATGACAGGCAGAACACGCAAAGCAAAAACAAAGCCGCCGCCGCCGAACAGTTCGAACATTTTGTCGGAAACCAGTCCGCCAAAAATAAAATCTGTTCCTTTCTGACCGTATCCAATCACGTTGGAAACGCCTTGTGATATTCCTTGCAGAATGTCTTTGCCAGCCGGTACGTAAAGTACAAACGCCCCAATAACAACCTGAATCAAAAAGGCGCCTAGGACGGTACGGATTTTAATGGCTCGATAGTTACTGGAAAAGAGTACTGCGATAAAAATCAGCACTACCATCCCGATCAGGCTCATAAGGAGTTGCATTGGAAGAATCCCTGTTCACTGAATGAATAATAAAAAAAATATGTCAGCTATTCTTAAATTCCTACTGACATTGTGTGTGCGCCGATTATACCTAGTCCCCAAAAGGAACAAGCAACTAACATCACAAATTAATACCGCAAAAAGTAATATAAAAACTCAAAATGAGAGATTCATCACATAAAACCACCTAATTTCGGTGGAGTTAGATAATCTTATGGAGAAAAGGATAAAATAAAGAATAAATAGGCAGGGAATATAAGTTAAATATTATTAATGTTTGTCTGAAACGCGTTGTACATTTCTACGATTGAAGAATTTTTACCATTTTGTTGATTAAAGTTAACTCAATGTAAATAATGCTACACTATTCTGATAAATTTGGTTGACAATTTCATCTGGAGATTCTCGGCGTAATTCACACAATATTGAAAAAACCTGTGCGACTCTTTCTGGCCGATTTGGCTGTCCCTGAAATCCTGATAGTGGCATGTCAGGTGCGTCTGTTTCCAATACCAGAGATGACAGCGGCAATTGCGAAATGGTATTACGTGTCTTTTGTGCCCTTTCGTAAGTAATCGTTCCTCCAACACCAATGTAAAACCCCAAACGAATAAAAGCCTGAGCCTGGGACAGACTCCCTGCAAAACCATGAATCACCCCTGTGCGTGGCAAATTATATTTCCGCAAGATTACCGCTAATTGGTCGTGGCTTTTTCTGGAATGAAGTATCACAGGCAAATCATATTGCCTGGCTAGCTTTATTTGCTCTTCCAACACATTTTTTTGTTTTTCAAACTGTGGCTCCGGCATATAAAGATCCAGACCAATCTCACCTACCGCCACACATTTGGCACTTTTCTTCTGTAGCTGTCGCTCCAACTCATCCAGATGCACGTTTTGATGTTCACGAATATAGAGTGGATGTAAGCCAAAAGCAGCATAGATTGAGGGATAAGTCTCTGCCAGCGTGGCAATTCTCTGGAAATTCATTTGGCTCACCGAAGGCACGATAATTTTTCCCACGCCCACTTGTTTGGCTTGTTCCAGACTTGTTGTTTCATTACCTGCAAAAGGAGGAAAATCAAAATGGCAGTGCGTATCAATAAACATCTACTTATCCAGACTATCCACGATAATCGACTCTGTTGCCTGTGCATTATCAATCACATCAGGTACAAGATTCTCTACTATTGAGTGATTGGCATGATTCAGAAAATGGTTGCGCCGGAAGCAATTACGATTGATGCCATCAGCGTTTAAACCACTGCGGCACACGCCATAACTCTTACGCTCTGCGTGACCAAATTTTCCACCCACAAATGTATGCCCGATCGTTGCCAAAAAATACCGCCCACAGCGCCTTCCTAAATGATAATCCTGATTTAATGCGCTGATTCGGCTTCCCAATGCCATAGCAGACAGGGGGGCAGGTGGATAAATTTCAAAAATTTGTACATCATCCGGTGGATTCTCGATAAATTTCTGTGTCCGGAGGTAACTCTGCGCATGGAGATTGAGCATTTTCACCATTTTTTGCAAACTGCTGGTTTCCAGCCAACGCTCCATACGCTTGAGCCATTGAGGCGTATAATACAGTTGTGAAGGTACTGTCCGGATAACAACAATCGTATCTGCACCACGGCGATAGGCTTCTTGCACAGGTATCGCATCGCTAATACCACCATCTTGGTAAATAACATCACCAAGTGTCACACCATTACGATAAAAACCGGGAATAGCACTGGAGGCTTTCACAATGTTCATCCAGTTTTTATCATCAGGATGCAAATAATCTGCTTTAAAATCATCAGCGCGACAGGCACACATATAGAATTCGCGTCCGGCATCAAATTGACGCATTGCCGCAGAAATATTAAGTGGTAACTGCTCAGAGATAGTATCAATATACCAATCGAGATCGATCAAGTGCCCACCACGAACAAAACGAAGAGGGTTAAAAAAGGCGGGATCTGTAGTATAACGATTGATCACTCTACGGGCATAGCCCGGTTGACCACAAATATAGGCAGAGAGGTTTTGTGCTCCCGCAGATGTCCCAATAAATAATTCAAAGGGATTAAAATTAAGCCGGAGAAATTCATCCAAAACACCTGCGGTAAAAATACCTCGTTGACCGCCACCTTCACAAACAAGGGCAATTTTCCCTGGCTTAATCTGGGAGTTATAAGCTAATGGTTCTATATTACCCAGCGTTATTGGAATATGTTTCCCCACTCTTCTCCTCCTCTAAAAACAATGAACCCTATGGACTCACACATTTATGCTAAATATCTATCAAGATATTGTTGCTTAAACAACTCAACTTGTAATGGTTTGGTTAAAAGATTAAGAATAAAGCATCAATAGATAAATAAATATTAGCTTAGCAAGTTACCTAAATACAGCCAGTGAATAGTATTCTTATGAGATAATCTCGCAATTTAATAGGATTTTATTTGAGGAAAAGAAGTAAAAAGAGTGGCTTATTACCACCACTCTATTCACAATTTCAGTGACTGTTTTATACCCTTCATCTTGAAATCCATTGGGTATATATCCGTTATTCTTTGATCTCTATCGTGCTTTTCACGGATTTAACACCTTTCACTCCATGAACAATTTTGGCTATTTTTGCTGCCTGATGTTTGTTTTTGACAAAACCTGAAAGGTAAACAACACCTTTTTCCGTTTTCACCGAAATGTCATTACTGTTTATACCCTTATGTTCCAGCAATTTCCCTTTCACTTTTGCCGTAATGGCGCTATCGTCCAAATAAACATCGGCGTGCTGCATGGAATTATCTATTTTCTTTCCTGTATTTTCTATTGAGCGATCAATTTTCTGCCCTGTACTCTCTACGGTTTTTCCCGGAGAGGTTTCGGCAGCCAGAGCACTACCACTGATCAGTACCGAGCCTAGAACAACAGCCAGTAGTGAATGTACCAACTTGATATTTTTCATCCTACCACCTTTTTAATTTAAGCTAGAATCGTTACCAACAGTATGTCAACTAGACTGTGCTGATAAAATGGGATTTACAAAAAATAACGTATATTTTCATTAAATCAGAGAATTATTCTTTAACTTAAGAAAAAGGTAGGGGATATGAATAAAATAGAAAGAGCCAACAGGATAGTTGGCTCAAAAGAAAGATTAGTGTTCCCGTGTCTTACGGAAAGCAACATCAGGATAGCGTTCACTGGTCAGGTTTAAGTTAACCATTGTTGGCGCAATGTAAGATAAGTTATCACCACCATCGAGTGCCAAGTTCATTTCATTCTTACGTTTGAACTCTTCTAATTTCTTCACATCATTGCACTCGACCCAACGAGCCGTAGAAACGTTAACCGGTTCATACAGTGCTTCAACGTTGTATTCACTCTTCAAACGGGCAACAACAACATCAAACTGGAGCACACCTACCGCCCCAACGATCAAATCGTTATTGGCCAGTGGGCGGAAAACCTGAACCGCTCCTTCTTCTGATAATTGAACCAGACCTTTCAGTAATTGCTTCTGTTTCAGCGGATCACGCAGACGGATACGACGGAACAATTCTGGCGCAAAGTTAGGAATACCGGTAAATTTCAGTTCTTCGCCCTGGGTAAAGGTATCACCAATCTGGATTGTGCCATGATTGTGCAAGCCGATAATATCTCCCGGATAAGCATGCTCAACATGGGAGCGATCTCCTGCCATAAAAGTCAGTGCATCAGAAATGACGACATCTTTCTTGATGCGGACTTGGCGCAGTTTCATGCCTTTTTCATATTTACCGGAAACAACCCGCAAAAATGCCACGCGGTCGCGGTGTTTAGGATCCATGTTAGCCTGAATTTTGAAGACAAAACCGGTGAATTTCTCTTCACTGGCTGTCACTTCACGTGCATCAGACCGTCGAGGCATTGGAGTTGGCGCCCATTCAACAAGACCATCCAACATATGATCGACACCAAAGTTACCCAACGCAGTACCAAAAAAGACCGGCGTGAGTTCACCTTGTAAAAAGGCATCCTGATCAAACTCATGAGATGCACCTTTGACCAGTTCCAGCTCTTCGCGCAATTGATTCGCCAGCTCTTCACCTACCGCAGCGTCCAGCTCAGGATTGTCCAATCCCTTGATAGCACGGACTGCCTGAATAGTGTGGCCTTGACCAGATTGGTACAGGTAAGTTTCATCAAGGTAAAGATGATAGACCCCTTTGAAAGACTTACCACAGCCGATCGGCCATGTAATCGGGCTACATGCGATGTTCAGCTCATTTTCCACTTCATCCATCAGCTCCATCGGATCACGAATATCACGGTCGAGCTTGTTCATGAATGTCAGGATTGGCGTATCACGCAGACGGGTCACTTCCATCAACTTGCGGGTACGATCTTCAACCCCTTTCGCAGCATCAATCACCATTAAACAACAGTCAACGGCGGTCAAAGTACGGTAAGTATCTTCGGAGAAGTCTTCGTGGCCCGGGGTATCCAGCAAGTTAACCAGACAATCGCTATAAGGAAACTGCATCACAGAAGTGGTAATGGAAATACCACGCTGTTTTTCCATTTCCATCCAGTCTGATTTTGCGTGTTGGTTAGAACCTCGGCCCTTTACCGTCCCCGCTTTCTGGATAGCCTGTCCGAACAGTAATACTTTTTCGGTAATAGTCGTCTTACCCGCATCGGGGTGAGAAATTATTGCAAAGGTGCGCCGTTTCGCAACTTCTTGCAGAAATGGGGAATTTGCCATCAATTGGGATCTTCTAGTCTATATGCGGATTAATGTCATTTGGGAAGCGCCTCCTGCTGGCACTTCACCTTCAAATCCGTCGTGTTAATCGTGATTGGCGCTTATTTTGGCTGAACTTGGCGTTATAAACAACCAATGATTATCGCCCTCATTAGCAAAATCCGCCGCCCAATGCGGGCGGGCATTCTTGAATGGCCTGCCTGTTTACTCAACTCCCCAAAGTTGCCCCACCATCAACAACGATATCCTGCATCGTGATATGGCTGGCGAGATCTGATGCAAGAAAAAGAACGGTATCCGCAATTTCTTTCGGTAACGCAATTTTTTTCAAAGGAATACCTAACTTAAATGTGTCAGGAAAACCCTCAATGAGGTTTTGCCTGAATACAGCACCTTGTTGTGGATCGTTTTGCCACATACTTTGTAGCATGGGGGTGTCCGTGGAGCCGGGAGAAACCAGATTACAACGCACACCGTAAGGTGCCAATTCAAGCCCGACACTTTGGCACAAGCTGCGCATCGCGGCTTTGGAAGCACCGTAAGCTGACATTCCAATCCGTGGAACATGAGCGGCGTTAGAACAGACAGAAACGATGTTTCCACTGCGTTGTCGTTGAAATTGAGGGATCACGGCTTGAAAGAGGTTAAAAGCGCCACCGACATTGACGTTGAAACATTGTTGCCAATCTTCCCAACTCAGTGTTTCTGTTCGTCCTGTCCGCAGGATGCCGGCACCATTGACTAATATATCCAAGTGAGGCTCTGCCTTGAGCCGTTTACGGCAAAACTGGCTGACAGCGACAGGATCACTGACATCTAACTGATGGGCAGTAAAAGGAAGGTCAGAATCGGGAAATGCCAGATCCAATCCGATCACTTTCGCTCCAGCCTGACGGAACCGGCTTGCAATGTGATAACCGATGCCGCGTCCTGCTCCTGTCACCCAAACATGCTTACCGCTGAAATCGAAAGTTATGTTCATTGTCTGAATTCTTCTCTCTCAGTCAGCAGGGCGAGCCAGTTTGCCAGCGTTGGGGTTTTCACAAGTGAGATAAAAGTAATATTATGATTTTCATGGTTCCAGCGAGTGACCAACGACATGATTTTTACAGAGTCGAGACCGTAATCCAGCATGTTTTCATGATCATCAATATCACCACAGTCATCATCCAATAGCGGCAAAATCTCAGCGCGGAGGCGTTCGCGAGTCCATTCAGATTGCGGGGATATTTCATTGAGCAGTGTTTCTGTCGTCAATACACGACCACAGCGACCCGCAATATAACGTAATGCCATGATGTGCTCATCGTGGCTAAAATCTGCCAGTGCATCAGCAACAAAAAAAGGCTGGATATCACGCATAAAGGCATCCGTGGCTGTTGTCATGCAGCCAATATGAGCATAAATTCCACTGATAATTAATTGATCGCGACCCAGTTCTTTCAATTGTTGTTCAAAATCAGAGCGTTGAAAGGCGCTGTAACGCCATTTTGTTAACACGATATCATCGCTTTCAGGTATCAATGCGTCAGTGATGCTGTGCTGTTCTGGATGCTGATTTAATCCCGCCCCCCACATATCATTCAGCAACCCACGCTCTGCATCGCTCTGATGATTCGGTTGGGCTGTGTAAAAAACGGGTATTCCCTGTTTCTTGCACTTGCTTTTTAGCAGCACGATATTATTGATAACCTGTTTCACCAGCAAACTGTCAGCCTGCCAGAAACTGAGGAAATAATTTTGCATGTCATGGATAAGTAGCGCGGCACGCTTGCCATCAAGTGGCCAATTCACTTTATTGGTCGGTAGTTCTTGAGTTGTGGGGAGAAAATAATCATTCAGTGTTGGAATACTCATTTTGTACCTCTGTGATACGTTAATGTGCTGCGTGGTTCAACGTGCTGTGTGCGATTTGGCGTAATTTCTGTTTATCGATTTTTCCGACAGGTGTCATAGGCAGGGATGGAACATTTTCAAAGCGGTCAGGAAGTTTGTAATCAGCGATGCCTTGCTCACGTAAAAAACGGCGCAATAGGGCGGACTTGACCTCTTCGCGGGTAACGATATAGGCACAACTTTTTTCACCCATCAGTGAATCAGGGATGGCGATCAATGCGGCATGAAGCACGAGTGGATGGCGTAACAGTAAATTTTCAATTTCCTCTGCTGCAATCTTTTCGCCGCCACGGTTAATTTGATCTTTTTCCCTGCCTACAACTTTTAGATAACCTTGTTCTGTTTGAATAACGATATCACCTGAACAATAAAAACCATTTTCATCAAATACTTGACTGTTATGTTGATGACTTTGATAGTATCCGCGGAAAGTATAGGGCCCGCGTGTCATCAGCAGACCGGGAACGCCGTGAGGAAGAGGATTCCCTAAACAGTCAGAGACCCATACCTCATCATCATCACTGATCGGGCGGCCTTGAGTGGTGAAAATAGTGTGTTCGTCATCACCCAGTCGTGTGTAGTTAACCAATCCTTCGGCCATGCCAAAGACCTGTTGTAGTTGACAACCCAGTTCTGAGGGGATTCTTTGTGCCAGCGATTCACTCAGGCGAGCGCCTCCCACCTGCAATAACCTCAAGCTTGCAAGTGGTGATTTATCACCTGTCAGTGCGATGGCTTCCAGCCACAGGCTTACCGCAGGAGGCACTAAAGCAGCCACATTAACCTGATATTGTTCAATCAATGGAAAACAACTTGATGGGCTGGGATCACTGGCCATAATTACCTGACCTCCCGCATAAAAAACCCCTAACGCTCCCGGTGAACTCATCGGGTAATTATGGGCGGCAGGAAGGGCGCATAAATAGCGTGTTTGGGCATTAAAATGGCAGATATCAACGCTGGCACGAATGCTGTAGTAGTAATCGTTGTGAGTGCGAGGGATCAGTTTTGGAATGCCGGTACTGCCACCCGATAGCTGGAAGAAAGCGACTTCATCTGCCGGAGTCGGCGTTGCGGTAAAATTGTCTGCTTCTTCACTAATCAGTGCGGTTAAATCTATCGGGCTATCGTTATCTCCTCGCAGGAATACATTTGCCAATGAAGGATAACGGGTATGCAGATCATGAATAAACGTATTATCAAAAAACAGTGAATGATTGCGATCGGCGATCAGAAGTGCTGGCTTGATCTGTTCGGCATAAGCCAGTAACTCACTGCGCTGGTGGTTAAACAGGGCGTTAACCGGCACGACGCCTAAACGCAGCAGGGCAAAAAAGGTGATATAAAATTCTGCAATGTTCCCCAATTGCACTAATGCGGTTTGCCCCCGCTGGACACCACGGCATTTGAGAGATGCAGCCAAATTATCTGCCAGTTGATTGAGTTGTTGATAACTATATTGGCTATATCCATATTGCCGATTTGTGCAAATCAGCGCGGTATTTTCGTTGCCGGCCTGACGGCTGAGTATGTCATCAAGGGGAAGATCAACCCAGTAGCCACGTTGACGATAATGTTGTGACAATGCTTCGGGCCAGCGATTGAACTCAATATTCATAACACATGTTCCTTACTGGCAGATAATCCCAGAGCCTGTAGCATAGTGCCGAGTTTTACCCCCGTTTCCTGCCATTCGGCATCGGGTTGAGAGTCAGCAACGATGCCTGCTCCGGCAAAGAGCCGAATATGATTTTCGAATAACTCACCACAGCGAATGGCAACCACCCATTCGCCATTGCCTTTGGCGTCACACCAACCGACGATGCCACCAAAATAGCTGCGTTCGAAAGGTTCGAGTTGGGCAATAAGCTCGTAGGCTTGCTTTCTTGGTGATCCACAAAGTGCGGGTGTCGGGTGAAGTAAACAGGCAACGGAGAGGGCATCAATGTGTTTGTTGCGTAATTCACTGCGTATTTCTGTTGCGAGATGCCAGAGTAACGGGGTACTGAATATTGAAGGTGAATCAGGGATCAGCAGTTCAGTACAGTGTTCAGCAAGTGCGGCTCGTATTGCATTAATCACTAATTGATGTTCATGGTGGTCTTTAGCTGAATACAGCAACGATTGCCGCAAAGCATTATCTTCTGCGATAT
The DNA here is from genome assembly GCF_002632615.1 of Xenorhabdus miraniensis. Next base: position 27,270 of record NZ_NITZ01000001.1, on the reverse strand, counting down.
TGCGGCTTCTGCGTGACGAACCCGCCAGCGGTTGAGAAATAATGGCATTACCCTGTTTGCGTAGCAGAAGTTCCGGGCTGGCACCGATGAGCGTCTTGTTACCCAATGGAAGATGGAAGTTATAGCTATAGGGATTCTGGGCATTAAGCTGCCTAAACAGCTGGATAGAATCAGGTTTCTGCTCAAATTCAAGGTCAAATAAACGTGAAAGGACAACCTTATCAATCCGGCCATGGTGTATGGCCTCAAGAGCTTGAGAAACTAGTTGGCAAAATTCTGCTTTTTCGGGCCATAAATGGCCCTGCTGTAATGGCAACTGTGGTGTAGAAAACGGGGTGGAAAAACGTAAGGTGTCTCGTTCAAGCCAACGATATTCATAAGGGATATAGAGAGCAGAAGGTTGTTGTTTATCAAAAGGAATAGCACCCACTGCAATCGGGTTTTTAATTCCTGCAAGTTCAGCCTGACGGAATAATTGAGAAAGATGATCCTGTAATGGATTATCAATATCATCATGATGATTGGCAGGTGTTGTTATTTTGGTAAAACATCCGTGTGCATGCAGGCTCTTATTTGAAGACAGAAACACAAAATCATCACAATTAAAATCCGATTGTTGGGATGTGGGATATTCAGCAGTTAACTTAAGCACGATGTTTCCCTATTAATTATTTTTTATAGCTTTTATCGTTCGAGTCGCCGCGTTGTCTTCTGTGATCACTCACTCCAACCACAAAATAAGATGTGGATAAAGATTCATCCTTTTGCGGCTGTGCTGCGACTTGAAATCTCATTCCCAATGGCAGAAAAGCTGAGTCATCACGTTGCTTTTGCGATGGCGGCTTTTTTGCCACTGAGGTAAGTGAATTTTGCTTTACCAGCTATATTCCACAGTGGCAAAGATGCTGCGTCCGCTGCCATAGAAGCAGGCTCCTGCATTCGAGCACGAAGCGACGTAATGTTTATTGGCCAGATTGTTTACATTCAGTCGTATATTCGCGCCTTTTAACTGAGGAGAGGCTTCGCCAAGATCGTATTTCGCCATAAGGTCATAGAGGGTATAAGGCTTGACGTGGAAGGTTTCTGAATAATCACCGGAAGTAGAGCCGGTATAACGTACGCCTGCTCCTAATGTAAATCCTTTCAGCGCAGTTTGTGTGAAGGTATAACTTCCCCATGCAGAAGCCGCATGTTCAGGAATTGAAGGCACTCTTTTGCCGATACGTGAAGTATTGTGATCGTCTTTGGTTTTGGTATCGGTATAGGTATAGCTTGCTGTCAGATTGATTTCTGGTGTGATTTGAGAGTGAATTTCAGCTTCTGCCCCTTTTGAGCCGATTTTGCCAATTTGTTCGCTAAAACGAGTGACTGGGTTACGGCTGGTCACGTTTTTCTGGGTGATATCGAACAGAGAAAGCGTTAACAGGGTATTGTGATCTTTTGGCTGGAACTTGATACCGATTTCAGTTTGTTCACCGGTTGTGGGTTTGAAAGCCGGGGTGCCGGGTTTACCTTGATCCAGATTAGGCTCAAACGAGGTGCTGTAACTGATATAAGGCGAAATGCCGTTATCAAAGGCATACAATAACCCCGCACGTCCTGTAAAAGCACGGTCTTTTTGTGTTGTTGATGTGCCCCTCATAATGTTTTGTTGCTTGGTTTCAGTCCAGTCATAACGCCCTGACAGAACTAAATTCCAGTTTTCCCAACTCAGTTGATCCTGTAAGTAAACACCTAACTGATGAAGTCTCTTTTTCTCATTTCTGTTGAGAGACAGCCCTTTTTCATCGACAGGCATGCCCCAAACCGGGTTTGACCAATCAAAATGGTATTTGCCGTTTTCATCCCAGTCACGCCAAAATTTATTGTGACTATTTACCCACTTATAATCGATCCCACTGATGATGTTATGTTCAATGTTACCCACTGAAAAAAGCACTTTCAGTTGGTTATCCATGCTTATTCCTTGAGATTTGTTATGATCGCGCTGTGGAAAACGCGTAATGATGGGGCGATTGTGATCTGATGCAAGAACGAGATATTTATAGCGTTCATCTGATTGCGAATAACGCAAGTTTTGTTGGAAAGAGAAGACATCATTAATGTCATGCTCAAGAATGTAGCCGATAGAGAGCTGTTCCCGTCTGGCCTGATTAAAAGAAGGGTCACTGAAATTCATATTGTAGGGGATATAACCTGCATTGGGTACGGGAGTTACCGTGCCGTCTTTAGGATAGAAGTTGCGGTATCCCGCTTTGGGATCGTACTGATAACTGGTCAATAACGTAAAGGTTGTATTATTGTTGGGTATCCATGTCAGCGCCGGCGCGATGGCAACCCGCTCTTTTTTATAACCTTTAACGAATTGTTTTTGCGTGCTGAGAATACCATTCAAACGATAGAGAACGGACATGTCATCACTCAACGCGCCACCGAAATCAAACGCTATTTCCCCAAGGCTCTGATTACCTGCTTTCATCTGTACTTTATGGATGGGCTGAGCAGTTGGCCTTTTGCTGGTCATATTAATCAATCCCCCAGGGCTGACCTGACCATACAGCACGGATGCCGGCCCGTGTACCAACTCCACACGTTCTAATAACCAAGGATCTATCTGACCCACAGTGCCGCTTGAACTGTTCGTACCATAACTCAATCCATCGAGAAATTTAGGGGCATAACGGAAGCCACGTGTAATCACTTCGTCGTTGCGGTTGGAAGAGCCCCGGTAATTAGTCACAACACCACTTGAATAATTCAGAGCGTCAGCCACCGTCATGGCACCTTGTGCTTCCATCTGTGTGCGGTTGACGACGCTGATTGATTGGGGAGTTTTAATCAGGGGAGTGGTGCTTTTGGTGCCAGCGGTGCTGTCTGATTCTACAAAATGTTTTACTGAGTTGCTTTGACTGGTGCTTGTGACGGTGATGATGTCTTCTTTTTTGTCGCTGGTAGTTCCAGGGTTTGCTACAGCATAAGGGGATAACAGCAAAGTGGAGGTCAATATTAAGGGTAACTTATTATAGTTATGTTTTTCCTTTATTTTTATTGCAGTTTTTACCGTTTGATTCTTGATAAGCAGTACCATGGATTTCATCTCTCAAAATAGACTTATTAAAAATAAATATTAAAAATCAATTAATTAATTGAAATTATCCCATTATGACCAAGCGGAATTGTGAGGTTTCCTGCCACATTACCCCTGATATTGCTCCATGAATTCTGCCAGCCAGTCGCTACAACCAATAAATAATACGAATGATATTGCAAATGAAAATCGTTATCAATATCATTCTTGCGGCGGTGATTTTTTCCTTTGTGAGTGTTATTGGCTCCGATGTATCAGGTATGAATGTTATGTGTGAACGAATCGTGTGAGCGAATCTTTTTGAGAGGGATAAGGGGATGAAGTTAGTATTTCAGCCATCAGGCACGGCAGATGATTTGTTATCTGCACCTCATGTTGGCAGTGAATTATGGTGGAAAAATATTGCTGTTTTGGGAACGCCCATCATAGAGGTTCCAACAAATCATCAGGTTCAGACAACATTCTTTTGGCGGGATCCTAATGGCAATGAACAAAACTCAGATCTTCGCAGAGTCTACATTGACATCAATGGTATTACGGATCACCACCGCCCAGATCCACAGAGTTTGCAACGATTGCCAGAAACGGATATCTGGTATTGGTCAGTGAGCCTTGAAGATGACTGGAGAGGAAGTTATCGATTTATACCGGTCACGGATGCCCATTTTCCCCCCGACTTTTTTGATGAACCCAAACCTGATGAACTCAAGCCTGATGAACCCAAGCCACGCAACCAGCAACAACGTGAATGGTGGATTTCACTCTTTCCGTTATCCACTCCAGATCCTTTGAACCTCCAGCATCATCACCATAATGGGCTTGGTTTGCCTTTATCCGCAATTCATATGCCTCATGCAACTGAACAGACTGCATGGGAAGGCGTGGGAATAAAGCCAGACCCTGCTACGCAGCCAGGTAAACATGAACCTTTGCTTTTGCATTGGAATAGTGACCGCCTCAACAATCAAAGACGTGTCTGGCTTTACGCTACAGGAGAAGAGATAGGGGAAGAAACAGGGCACCCACGCCCTCTTATCATTCTGCTGGATGGGTTAACCTGGCTGGAGAAAATGCCGATTTTTCCGGCGATTGACATGGCGACCGAACAACAGCAAATACCCGGTGCAGTCTGGCTTCTGATTGATGTTATCGATATGCCTCACCGGGAGCAGGAGCTTCCCTGCAACCCTGATTTTTGGCAAGCGATTCAGGATGAACTATTACCGCTGGCCGCACAGCATACGGTTTTCAGTGATGATCCTGAACAAACCGTTATCGCAGGACAGAGTTACGGTGGGCTGGCCGCGCTCTATGCGGCTCTCCACTGGCCGCAACGCTTTGGCTGTGTCCTCACGCAATCCGGTTCTTTCTGGTGGCCCGATAGCAGAATTGTCCGACAGTTTATGCCATCTGCGGACCATAAACCCGGCTGGTTGACACAACAAGTTCTTGAACAAAAAGTGCCCCCCTCATCATTGAACGTCTTTCAGGAAGCGGGTTCCCGCGAAGCAGATATCCATTTTGTTAATGATCAAATGTATGCCGCGCTGCAAGGGGCAGGGCACCGTGTGAATTATCGCGTGTTTAACGGTGGGCATGATGCGTTGTGCTGGCGCGGTGGGTTAATTGATGGCCTTAGTTGGTTACTGGCTGAAAAGTGATGCAGTAAACCGATTGTTCAAATCCCCAATATAATTGAGAACCAACGATGAATCTGGAACAAAAGAACCCTTTTGATGATGACGAAGCGACTTTTTATGTGCTGATAAATGATCAACAACAATATAGCCTTTGGCCAACCTTTGCCACACAACCCGCTGGCTGGGAACGGGTTATCGGCCCTGATTCACGGGCGGCTTGTATCGCATACATAGAAGAGCACTGGATCGATATGCGTCCAGCCTGTCTGCGTAAACCATTCTGCGTAAGCCCATAGATAAATCAAATTAATCATGCTGATGGTTTAACCTGTCGATAAGAAAGGAAATCAAACGTGCCTAATGTATTGCAATTTTCGGAAATTAAATCGGTCAATCTGACGTTGCCGCTTGTGGCTGCCCAGCCCGGAATTTGGATGGCCGATCAACTTGCCAGTCATCGAAATGAATTCACCATTGCCCATTATATTGAAATCAATGGCGAACTGGATCGTTCTTTATTTGATGCGGCTATCCGCCAGGGATTGGCTGAGGCCGATACTATTCATGCGCGATATTTTATTAATGAAGAGGGAGAGCCTGTACAGCAAATCCCGGATTTTCATCATGTACACTTTCATCATGCACAACAGGTTATTGCACCGGAATGGATTGATTTCTCTCATAAACAGCCCCACAAACAGGGAGAAAACGCATCACAGGAATTAATGCAGACGGATTTGGCTATTGAGTTACCCGCAGATGGAGAACGCCCCCTTTATCGGCAGGTGATTATGAAGATTGAGGCTCAGCCTGAACGTTGGTTCTGGTATCAGCGTTTTCACCATCTCATGTTGGATGGCTTTAGTTTTGATGCCCTGACCCGACGTATTATTGATATTTATAACGCGTTAAGTGCAGGCCGTCAGCCGACTGAAAATCCTTTCAGCCCGTTTGAGTTGGTCGTCAAAGAGTATCAGAGCTGGGAACAGTCACCCGAAAAGGCAGAGTCAGCCGCATTCTGGCAAAAACATACCCGTGAACGTGGTGTTTCTGTTTCACTTTCCACTGAGGACATTGTCAATACGGGCAACCCATTACCGTTACATTATCATTGCCATTTCCCGATGGCTCAGTTTGCCCTATTAAGGGAAGATAATGCGCTGCGGAAATTCCAGCCGGCTGAAATTGTGATGGCTGCACTCTGCATCTATTTCTATCGCATGAGCGGAGAAAAACATCTGTCGATTGGCTTTCCTTTTATGCGGCGTCTGGGATCTCAGGCGCTTTGTGCGATGGGACCCGTCGTTAATATCTTGCCGCTGCAAATAAAATTGCAAGACAGTATGAACCTTGCAGAGGTCGCAAGCCTGTTTGTGGATGAAATGAAGCAAGTTCGCCGTCACCAGCGATATGAAGCCGAACAGCTCCGTTGTGATTTGGGATTATCGGGTAGCAATAACGTGCTTTATGGCCCTGTTTTCAACTATAAAATCTATAACGAGACGTTGAAATTAGGGGGGAAACCCGTCAAAACACATACCCTCGCTATGGGACCTGTGGATGATTTAGAGTTTGAATTATGTTGCTATGACAGTCAGTTTCATCTGGCACTTATCGCTAACCGAAAAAAATACAGTGAACAAACCCTACAGTGGCATGGTGAACGGATCAGCTATCTGTTAAACCAATTGCTGTTGCAGTCACAGCAACCTATTGCGTTTACTCCAATAATTCCACCACAGGAACAGCAACGGCTTGATGGATGGTCATGCGGGCCAAAAATTCAATTACCTGTAAAAATTCAATTACCTGTAAAAATTCAAGCAGCTGTAAATAGTGTTTCTGTATTGGATCTCTTTTTACAGCAAGTCGAACGGCAGCCTGACGCTGTCGCTATACGTTGTCGTAATGAACAACTGAGTTACCGCCAGTTGATGACAAAAGTAATGCAACTTGCTCGTTTCCTGCTGTCGCAAAACATCGGGGCTGAGGATGTGGTTGCCATTGGTATTCCTCGTTCAATGGATTCAGTGATTGCTATCTTCGGTGTGTTAGCCAGCGGCGCGGCTTATATTCCCCTTGATCTCGATTACCCGCCGGAACGTTTACAGTTAATGTGTGACGATGTTCAGCCAGTCTTGTTGATCACGCACCTGAATACGTTGTCACATATGCCCGAAGTAACCAAGGTTATCTGTCTGGATGATCAACAGATCGCGGAACAGTGTTCCGGTTTGCCTGCGTTGCCTGTTACAGACGCAGAACGGCGCGAAAAACTGCGTGGGGAACATTTGGCTTATATGATCTACACCTCAGGCTCGACAGGTAAGCCAAAAGGTGTCATGAGCACACATGGCGGGTTGCTGAATTTATTGGTTTCCCATGCTACGCATCTGTTCGGGCCGATCATTGAGAATTTTTATCGCCAACATGGCCGACGGGCGCGAGCGGCACATACTGCGTCTTTCTCCTTTGATTCTTCATGGGAACCCCTGTTTTGCATGATCCTGGGCAGTGAACTGGCTATTTTTGATGAGGAATTGAGGCGGGACGCTTGGGGTATGGTGCAGCAAATGAACCTGCTGCCGATTGATATCATGGATATCACTCCTTCCTTTTTGACTCAGCTTATCGACAGCGGGTTGCTGGAAAAAGGCAATCATCAGCCAGCATTTATTATGATTGGTGGTGAAGCCGCTACGCCACGGTTATGGGAATTACTTAAGCAGCAGTCGCAAATTGATGTCCATAATTATTATGGCCCTTCCGAATACACTATCGATACGCTGGGAGCCAGTATTCAGGTAGCTGAACAACCCGTGATTGGGCGTCCGGTTGCCAATACTGATATCTGGCTTTTGGATAGTCACTTACAACCCGTACCAATTGGGGCTGTGGGAGAACTGTATCTCTCAGGAGCGGGCATCGCACGTGGTTATCTTCACCGTCCGGGCCTGACAGCAACACGTTTTGTCGCCAATCCATTCCGTCATGGCGAAGTGATGTATCGCAGTGGGGATCTTATGCGTTGGCGGCCTGATGGACAGCTTGCATTTATTGGTCGTGTGGATCATCAGGTTAAAGTGCGTGGTTTTCGCGTTGAATTGGGTGAAATCGAAAATGCGCTGGTGGATTTGCCAGAAGTCAGTTCTGCGGTAGTCATTGCTGAGCCTCTCGGTGCAACGTACCGGTTGGTGGGGTATTGTGCTGTACCCGACGAGCAACGACGCGCTTTACCGGATATCTCTGCTCTGTTATTGGCAGAACTGGCAAAAAAACTGCCTGATTATATGGTTCCTGCTCTTTTAATGGTATTGGAAACCTTACCGCTTACAGTGAATGGCAAAATTGATCGTAATGCGTTGCCCAAGCCGCAACAACTTCAATTGCCTGTGGGCAGAAAAGCGGAAAGCGAACAGGAAAAATCTGTTTGTGAAGCATTTGCCCGCTTGTTAGGTGTGCAAGAAGCCAGTGCCGATGATGATTTCTTTGTCCTCGGGGGAGACAGTATTTCCGCGATGGCACTGGGAACACAGTTACGTCGCCTTGGGTGGCAGTTACGCCCTCGGGATATTTTCAGCGAACGCACACCTGCGCGCATGGCGTTGAAGATGACGCCTGTTGCCAGCGCAAAACAGGCTTCTAAGCGCATTCAAAAAGGGGCGATCGATAGCCTGCCTATTTTGCATTGGTTTGCTGAATCTCATGGGATCAATACCCGTTTCGCTCATGGTGTATTTGTCCGCGTTCCCGCAGAATTACAGCCGCAACAATTATCACAAATCTTGACAGCCTTAGTGCAAGCGCATCCTGTGTTGCAAGCATTCACCCGTGATAGCCAACTGATTGTGGGAGAATCGCCAGCCTTTGGTGAATCAACAACCATGACCGAAGGGGGTTATTACAGCACATGGCAAGGTTGCGCAGATCTTGAATCTTGTGCAGAGCGAGCCTTCCACGATGCGGTTATGCGTTTGGATCCTGCGAATGGCCAGTTATTCCATGCCTGTTTATTACAAAAGGAGGGTGTATCTGAGGGATTAGTGTTTGTTATTCACCATCTGGCAACGGATGGTGTTTCGTGGCGAATTCTATTAGATGAACTGCGTCAGGGAGCAGAGGCAGCAATCACTGGTGAGGCCATGATTTTGCCCGCGGAAGAGTACACTTTGTACGATTGGAATGATGATCTGCGCCAAAATCTGCCACAACGTGCGGTCGAATTACCTTTCTGGCAACGCATGTTGAATGAAAAAACACCCCTTTTAGGGCAGCGTTCGTTAGATGTGCAGCGGGATCGCAGGATAGCCGCCTGTGAAGAGAGAACATTATTGAGTGGTGAACAGACCACTGCATTATTGGGATCATTACCGGCACAGTACCACGCCAATGTTGAAGAAATTTTATTAACCATATTGGTCATGGCTTGTTACCGTCACTTTAATGCCGACAAATTACGTTTCCAGTTAGAGTCTCATGGTCGCATTGAATTAGACCAAAAAGGTGATTTATCCCGAACCGTTGGCTGGTTGACCGCTGAATATCCGATAGTGGTAGGCGTGCCACCAACAGGCGAAAACCAGCCTGCTGAAATGGTCAGGGCTGTCAAAAGCGTTCTGCGCGCTGTTCCTGATCGTGGCGTGGGTTATGGCTTGCTGCGCTATCTTGATCAAACGGGACGGGAAATATTGTCACCGCAACCGGCACCAGAGATCTTATTTAATTATCTGGGGCGCTTTGTCGAAACAAATCATTTATGGGCACCCCAACGAACTGAAAATCTTTTCCGGGATGCGTTTGCTGTTTATCAAGAGCCCGACATGCCTCTGAGCCACAGCCTGGAAATCAATTTGTTTGTGGATGAACAGGAGGATATTCCGCAGTTGGTGATTAATTGGCAATGGGTTGATGGTATTTTCAGCCATCAAGATATTGCGGAATTACATTTTGGCATGGCATGGGCAGCAGATCGTTTAATCCAATTCGCCAACCAGCAGCCCCGACAGGCTATGGCGACGTTAGTTGCCGCAGAAGTGGGAATATCCGATGTGGAGGAGAACGATCTTACTCAACTGGCTGAGCGCTATGGGCCATTATCTGCGGTGTTACCCCTGTTACCGCTGCAACAAGGGTTATTATTCCACGCACAGACAGCCACGGAGCATGGCAGCTATAATTCATTGGCGCGCCTTTCTTTGTCCGGGCCATTAACCGTTGCTGAGTTGCGTCAGGCACTGTCAGCTTTAGTGCATCACCATCCGCAACTGGCTGCGAAATTTGATACTGAACAGTGTGCTTCGCCACTGCAACTGATACCAATCATCTCCGATGATAAAGATTATTGGGCACTCGATCTTCATCAACTGCCTGAGTTGTCTACGGAAGAAGAGGAGATGGCATTACGGGAACTTGAAAAAGCTGAGCTTGCGCGGGATCTCTTCCGGCAGCAAGAAGCGATGTTACACGCATTGCTGGTCCGCCATGATAACAGTACACGCTATACGTTATTGTTGAATGCTCACCATTTGGTCGTCGATGGCTGGTCTACCCCTATTCTGGTGCAGGATCTTTTGACGTTGCTGAATCAGGGTGAGACAGCTTTGTGCCGACCAGATAATCGTTATCAAGACGTCGTCCATCAATTATTGGGGCGTGAAATAGAACCGGCTCGCCAATGTTGGCAACAGGTATTGCAAGGTGTTCAACCAACGTGCTTGTTCGCTGAACAATCCCATGTTGGCGAGGTTAAGGAGTTGGAAATATCACTGACACCCGCGATGGAACAGGCGTTGATCAGCGTGTGCCAGCAACGTGGCTTAACGCTCAATACCGTGATGCAAGGAATTTGGGCGTTGTTATTGAGTATGCACAGCGGCTCATCTGATGTGGTTTTCGGTTCTCCGGTGTCGGGCAGGTTTGGACAGACAGAAGGATTGGATCAGCACATCGGGTTGTTCAGTAACACTTTACCCGTTCGGGTGATGCTGGATATGGCACAACCACTCTTGCCTCAATTGGAACAACTACAGGCACAGCAGATCCAATTGATTGAACATGACAATATCGGGCTTGGTGAAATTCAGAAAATGGCGGGGACTGGCACACTGTTTGATACCCTGCTGGTGGTTGAAAATTATCCCGAAGTGGAACAGCACCAAAGAGATGTTGAGGGCATCATCTGTCAGGGTATCAATAACCGTGGTTACACTCACTATCCTCTGACGTTATTGGTGCTGCCGGGTAAACGTCTGCGCTTATTAATGGAATATCGGGATAATGTTAAACAGCCGGAACGCTTGGCACAGCGCCTGATTCTCTTGATCCAGCAATTGCTTGAACAATCGGAGATCGCACTGCGGGAGTGGACCCTGCAATCGATTGATGAAAAAGCATTCATTGAGGAAGTAAATAAAAGCTACCATGATGTTCCTTCCACAACTCTCCACCAACTCGTGATGGAGCAGGCGAGAAAAACACCTGATGCTTTGGCGCTCCTGGATTGCCATCATCGCCTGACCTACCGGCAAATGCGTCTGCAAACTCGCCTGTTAGCTGATCGTCTAATTGAAGCCGGTGTACAAGCGGGGGATATTGTCGGGGTGGCATTATCACGTTCAGTTCGGCTGAGTCTGGCGTTACAGGCAATTCTGGAAACCGGCGCTGCGTGGTTGCCTCTTGATACAGGCTATCCTGATGAGCGTTTGACCATCATGCTGGAAGATGCCCAACCCCGAATCGTGATCACCGAAAGTACGTTTAAGGCACGCTTTGTCAGTCAGGCCTCTTTGTTGTTATTGGATAAATTGTTATTAGATAAACTGGCGGATGAAACACCGTCGCCTGTCCATACTGCCGTTAACGTCACGCCTGAACATCCGGCATATATTCTCTATACGTCTGGCTCCACCGGGCGGCCAAAAGGCGTGGTCGTAAGCCACCAAGCCATTGTTAACCGTTTACTGTGGATGCAGGAAGCTTACTCACTGACGGCGGATGATGTGGTATTGCAGAAAACGCCATGCAGTTTTGATGTTTCTGTATGGGAGTTTTTCTGGCCGTTGATGACAGGTGCCCAATTAGTCATGGCGCCACCAGAAGCGCATCGCGATCCCGCAGCCCTTCTCCAGCTTATTGATGACTACCGTGTCACGACATTGCACTTTGTGCCATCAATGTTGGCAACTTTAATGGATTCATTGGCGTTGCGGGAACAAGAAGCGCCTTTCTGCTGTAGTCTGAGACGTGTTTTCTGTAGTGGCGAAGCCTTGTCATGTGAACTGGCACGCCGCTATCAGACGCTGATAGCAGCCCCTTTACATAATCTTTATGGCCCAACCGAAGCGGCTGTGGATGTGACATGGCAACCTGCGTTTGGTGAGGCATTGGCACGTTGCAGCGGCCCGGGGGTTCCTATCGGCCGACCCGTATGGAACACCCAATTACGTATCTTGGATGCTTGGTTACGTCCCGTTCCTGTTGGTGTGGCAGGTGATCTCTATCTCAGCGGTATTCAGTTAGCCACAAATTACCTCAACCGCCCCGATCTGACCGCCAGCCGTTTTGTGGCCGACCCGTTTGCCTCTGGCAAACGAATGTACCGAACAGGGGATATTGCCTGTTGGTCAGAAAATGGTGAAGTTGAATATCTTGGACGCAGTGATGATCAGTTAAAAATACGTGGTCAACGGATTGAACTGGGGGAAATTGAACAGGCTTTGCTGGAACAACCGGGAATCGCTCAGGCGGCGGTTGCAGCGCGTGAGCTGGGTAAATCAGGTCAGGTGATTGGTCATGTTGATGCGCGTCAGCTAATTGCGTGGTTGATTCCTCAATCCGATGTGACATTGGATCTGGAAACATTGCACCAAACGATGATGAAGCGATTACCGGCTTACATGCTGCCTGTCAATTATGTGATACAGAAAAATTTCCCGTTGAGCGCTAATGGCAAATTGAATCGCAAAGCACTTCCGATGCCAGAAAAATTAACCACGGGCAGGCAACCAAAGGCGGGTTTGGAAAGCCAGATAGCCGAGTTATTCAGCGAGATTTTAGAGTGTGGCCCCGTTTGGGCTGATGATGATTTCTTTGCTCTGGGTGGGCATTCGTTGCTGGCAATGCGTCTGGCCGCTGAGATACGACGACGCTTTAATCACCGCCTTTCTAATCACCGCCTTTCTTATCATAGTGTTTCAGTCGGTCATATCATGGTCGCGCGAAGTGTAGAGAAATTGAGTGCGTTATTGGTTGATGAGCAGGAACAGAATTCGGCAGAAAATCGTGGCATAGGGGAAATTTTACCTTTGCGGGAAGGAACAGGGCCAGCGCTGTTTTGTATACATCCTGCGTCGGGTTTTGCCTGGCAATACAGCGGGTTGTTGCGTTATCTGGAAGGGGATTGGCCGATTATCGGATTACAGTCACCTCGTCCCCACGGTGTGATTGCAGATTGTGATAGCCTCGATGCAATGTGTACACACCATTTGGCTACATTGCGCACTGTCCAGCCTCATGGGCCTTACTATTTGCTGGGGTATTCTCTGGGCGGAATGTTGGCTCAGGAGATGGCAATCCGTTTACGGCAGGAAGGCGAAGAAGTCGCTTTCTTGGGATTATTGGATGCTTATCCCCCGGAAGGGCAGGATTGGGGCGGATTAAGCGAGGAAGAGGCCAAACAGGAAATTGCCCGTGAACAGGCGGAGTTTATGGCAGCGACAGAATATGGGCATGATCCGCAACTGGGCAGGGAAAAACAGGCGATGTTTGAGGATATTGTTGCTAACTATCAGGATGCTGTCCGCAGTTTATTGTCTGCCGTTAACAAGCGATATGATGGCGAAGCCATACTGTTTGTGGCAGCGCGGACACTGCCCCCAGAGTTAGATGTTGAAAAGACGTGGGCACCCTGGATTAGCCACTTAACGGTGTATCGGCAAGATTGTGAACACGCCGATATTCTTTCTCCGGCATCATTGAAACAGTGGGGACCATTGCTCAATAACCTGTTGAAGCAATGCCGAAATTAATAACAAGGCCGCAACTCACTTTATCGCGTTTAACGTTATCGTATGGAACATTATGGCTAAGTCATCAATCTTTTTGGATTTTAGTTTGCTCAGAAAGAACGCACATTTCCGCGCTATCTTTATTGCCCGCATGTTATCTGTTTTTGCATTAGGCATGCTGACGGTTGGCGTTCCTGTCCAAATGCAATTTCTGACGGGTTCTACCTTACAGGTAGGTATTGTGGTAGCTCTGGATGGGATCGGTATGTTTATCGGGCTTATTCTGGGAGGAATACTGGCTGACCGTTATGACCGGCGTAAACTTATTCTGTTTGCCCGTGGTACTTGCGGTATCGGTTTTGTGGCATTGAGTTTTAACGCATTTTTAGATTCACCATCGCTGTATATGCTCTATTTTCTTTCTGTTTGGGATGGTTTTTTTGGTGCGTTGGGGATGACTGCGTTAATGGCGGCAATTCCAAATCTGGTCGGACGGGAAAATCTGGCTTCAGCAGGTGCCTTGAGCATGATCACTGTTCGCATTGGTGCCATTATTTCCCCCGCTTTGGCAGGTATCATTATTGTTGCTGGTGGGCCGGGCTGGAACTTTGCCGTTGCCGCAATCGGGACATTGGCAACATTGCTGCCTTTGATGAGACTCCCTGCAATGAAACCTCAGCCGGGTAAGCAAGAGCATCCGATCAGTGCGCTGGTCAGTGGTGTGAAGTTTGTTTGTCAGCACAAAATAGTAGGAAGTGTCATTCTGGTGGGAATGATGATAAGTGTTGCGGGAGCGGTTCGGATTCTGTTTCCGGCCTTATCTCAGGAGGTTTACCACCAAGAGCCATCAGCGACGGGATTAATGTATTCCGCCGTGCCGTTGGGCGCTATGCTCGGTGCTTTCACCAGCGGTTGGATAGGAAAAAGTACCCGGCCGGGAGTCTTACTGATTATATGTGCCCTGTGTTCCTTTATCACGTTATCTATGCTGGGTGTTGTCACCAATATCGTACTGGCATTAGTGGTATTGGTCTGTTATGGCTATTTGAATGCGTTTGCATCTCTACTGCAATTTACGCTTATTCAGAGCCATACACCGGATCATTTATTGGGGCGAGTAAACAGTTTTGTGACCGCTCAGGATGTGACAGGTGATTCATTGGGGGCGTTGGGATTAGGTTTTATGGGACGTTTGTTGTCTCCATTAATGACTGCCTTTTCATTTGGAGCCTTTGCTGCCCTTGCCTGCTTATTGCTTGCCGCTGTCGTAAAACCGTTGCGCCATTCCACATTACATGACAGCTCATTATTATCAGATACACAACCTTTAAAAATTGAACCTCAGAAAAATGAAGGTTAATGGGCTTGAAGCCCGGCCATTATTCCTGGCAGAAGTTGCTCACGGTTAAATAAGCCACGGCGTGGTATCAATATCACGCCACTCCTTCCCCCCCCTGAAATATAAACATAACTGCACCATTTTCCCAAAATAACATTATTTGTTAGGTTTTATTTAAAATATATATAAATAAATGTTAACAAAATATGGCATTTTATGGATGTTTAGGGGGTGCAGGTGATGGCGTTGATTAAACACATTTTTTTAATGAGAACCTGAAAATCAGCATGTCTTTTTAACCCTTCCCTGTTCTTAGGAAACTATACCTTTGATGGTTCCTGCCCGCTTACACAATAAAAAAACATAAGAATTTGTATTTTGGCAAATCAACAATGGATGGTAACTGAAATGAAGAAGCGATATAGAATACCTCGAAGTGCTCTGACTACCGCGCGTTTATCCATCAAAACCCAACCCCGTATACTTTACTACTCTATCGCCTTCTGTCTGGCTGCTGCCAGCGCAGGAGCTTATGCGGAAGACTATGTTGAGAAGGGAAAAATAGGTGATCCGGCTAGTTGGCGTACCAGTGAGTTCTTGAAGAGCTGGGGGCTTGGTGCTATTCATGCCGACGAAGCTTATGCCAGAGGCTATACCGGTAAGGGAATCAAACTGGGGATATTTGATCAGGTGGTTTATGCCAATCACCCTGAATTCGCAGGAAAAGATAAGGTTATCAACCTGACCACTTCTGGAATACGCGAGTATACCGATCCCTACATTGAGGTTAAGAGAGGCGACAAATTCACTTATGACGGCACCCCGACCAAAGATAGATACGGCAAACTAGGGGCACATGGTGTTCATGTTGCGGGCATTGCGGCAGCCAATCGAGATGGCAAAGAAATGCATGGCGTGGCCTATAACGCCCAAATAATCAGTGCGGATAATGGTGACCCCGGCCCGGAAGATGGCATCATCTTAGGTAATGATGGCGGTGTTTATCAGGCGGGCTGGAATGCGTTGATAAACAGTGGGACTCGCATCATTAACAACAGTTGGGGTATTGGTATTGATAAGAAGCTTGAGGATGGCGGTAAATACCCGGATGGGCCTCATTTTACCTTGGCAGAAGCCCAGACGCAGTTTGATGAAATCAAACCCATTTTGGGTACAAAACCGGGCGGTGCATATCAGGGGGCCATTGATGCGGCACGCAGTGGGATTGTGACAATTTTTGCTGCCGGTAATAGCTATAACTACACGCATCCAGATGCCATCGCAGGCTTGGCATGGTTTGTCCCTGACATCGCCCCAAACTGGTTAACGGTTACCAGCTTGCAGAAAGATCCCAATAGTACCAATAGCGAACCTTATACCATCAGCGATTTTGCTTCCCGCTGTGGTTATACCGCCAGTCTTTGTGTCAGTGCACCCGGCAGTTATATATACAGTTCAATTATCACAGGAACAGGGGTAGACGATTTGAAAAACGACTACGCCAGTTACAGAGGTACTTCAATGGCGGCCCCATATGCTGGCGGCAGTATTGCGGTATTGATGGAGCGTTTCCCCTATATGACGGGGGCTCAAGTCGCTTCTGTGCTTCGTACTACAGCGACAGATATGGGCGAAAAGGGGATTGATGAGCTTTACGGTTGGGGATTGATCAACCTCGGTAAGGCAATAAATGGCCCCGGTATGTTCTATACCGCAGAAGATATTCCTGAAAAATTCCGCATTCCCGATCCCGACGGAGTCGCTTATGGTAACGGTCAGTTTATTGCTGATATCCCGGGGGCGGGTGCTGTGCTTGATAAAGGAAAACCCACCGAGCGCGTCTGTCATGGTGGTTTGTGTGAATGGGATATATGGAGCAACGATATCAGCGGTCATGGCGGGTTGACTAAACAGGGGAGCGGTAAGCTTATCCTCAGCGGTAATAATACCTATTCCGGCCCAACCTTGATCAAACAAGGGTTACTGAACGTCAGCGGCAGTATTTCTTCTACTGTTTCAGTACAGGAAAGCGGAATTCTTGGCGGGAATGGTACTGTTGGTATGCTCAATGTCCAGAGTGGCGGTACTGTTGCACCGGGTAACGCTATTGATTCGCTTAGGGCTATTGATCCGCTTAGGGCTATTGATCCGCTTAAGGCTATTGGTACGCTTAAGGCTACTGAAAAAGTGACTTTTGAACCCGGCTCTCATTATGCTGTTGAAATTGCTTTCAATGGACGCAGTGACCGCATTCAGGCTGAAAAAAATGTACAACTCAATGGCGGAAAGGTTTCTGTTTTCCTTGAAAATAAGGATAACTTGCTTTCCCTTAACGAAGTGCAAAGCTTAGCCGGACAGCAATACACTATTCTTAGTGCGAAGCAGGACATCAACGGTCGGTTTGATCATGTTGTTCCGAATTACTTGTTCCTTGGCACGAGTTTGTCTTATCAACCCAGTGACGTCACTCTCCATGTCGGACGCAATGATACCGCTTTCGCAGCAGTGACTGAGACACAGAATGAACGTGCAATAGCTGTGGCTGCTGATACCCTCGGCGCTGGCAACCCGGTTTACGAAAGTCTTCTGACCAGTACTTCTGCGGAACAAGCCAGATATGCCATTCGTCAGCTCGATGGGCAAGTTCATGCTGATATCGCTTCCTTGTTGGTTAATGACAGCCGCTATCTGCGTGATACGTTGAATACTCGGTTGAGTCAGGCTGAAGGTCGTTCATCATCGCCCGATATTCATGGAGACGATAACGGTGCATGGGTAAGATTGCTCGGTGCATGGAGCCATGCTTCCGGTACACAGAATGCGACGGGCTATCGGGCATCCAACTATGGTGTATTCCTGGGCGCAGACGCTCTCATGGATGAATACAGCCGTCTTGGTATCGCGGCAGGTTACACCCGTACTTCGCTGGATGGTGGTAACAGTGCCACTGCTGACAGCAATAACTATCACCTTGCGCTTTACGGAGATCGCCAGTTTGGTGATTTAGTTCTGCGTACCAATGGTGGGTTCACCTGGCACCGTATTGACACCCAACGTTCTGTGAGCTACGGCAGTCAATATGACCGTGAAGAAGCGAAATACAATGGACGGACAGCACAACTGTCTGCGGAATTGGCTTATCATCTGCCAGCGGGTGCGGTGAATTTGGAACCTTTCGTTAATCTGGCTTATGTCAATTTCCGCAATGAAGGCATTAACGAAAACGGCGGGGCTGCTGCACTCCACGGTGATAAACAACATACCGAAGCGACCATCTCTACACTGGGATTGCGTGCTAACCATAACTGGCAGACTTCATGGGGTTCTTCAATTGCCCTGAATGGGGAATTAGGCTGGCAGCATCAATACGGTGAACGTGAACGCGCTACAGGCCTGGCATTCCGTGGTAGTAACACGACTTTTGTAACCCGTAGTGTTCCTGTTTCCCGTGACGGCGTAGTGTTGAAAGCGAATGCAGAGATGAGTGCAAGTGATAATGTTTCATTCACGCTCGGCTATAGCGGGTTGTTGTCCGGCAGCCATCAGGACAATAGCATGAACGTGGGCTTTAAATGGCAATTCTGATGATTCATAGGGTATAAAAACAAGCAGAGCTGGTTAAGCTGGCTCTGCAATTTCCATTGTGTATCTGTTAACATAGTTCGCGGCATGATGGTGAGGTCTGGTTATTTTTTGGCGAAAACGATTATACCAAATCATCATGCTGTGCAATAACTCCTCACAAAACGTCAACAGTACCTAGCACCTTAGATCCTCAGAGCGTACTTGATGGGATCAGGTTGGCTTGTTGCACTTACCTCAAAGGTTCATGTGAAGTAATCGGGGAAGCGTTGGTGCATGCCTTTTAGCACTTAACCGTTTTACTTGGGGCAGTTGTTGGCGATTCTAGCTGTTATTACCACTATCATTCTGTATCTTGCGAGTATCAGTGAATATGATGCTTATCATTGACTGTTAAATCAGAATCCAGTTTCGCCAGTGGAAACTCAAGTAGTTGTGATAGTTACTATTACATGTACAATTATTTTTACAACAATAAGTTAACAATTATTATGACATACCGTTTATTATCTAAAGATATTTGGGCATTGGGCCTGGATACATGTGCTGACACTGTATTTATTCGGGGGTTAGCATGAGTCAACAATGGACATCCCGTCTGGGGCACGTATTAGCAGCAACCGGATCTGCCGTTGGCATTGGTGCCATCTGGAAATTCTCATATGTTTCAGCAACAAATGGTGGCGGTGCATTTCTGGTTGTATTTTTATTGTTTAGCTTTGTGATTGGACTAGCGGTTCTGTTAGCTGAAAACATACTGGGAAGCAGTACGGGTGAAGTGGCCGTTAATGCGTTTAAAAAATTACTGGGTAAACATTGGGGGTGGGTTGGCTTTATAGGTATATTCAGTTCATGGTGTATCTATAGCTTTTACAGTGTTGTCGGTGGTTGGACCATAGGTTACACGGTGATGGCGAGTACAGGGAAGCTGAATATTACAGACATCTCTCAACTGACATCTATTTTTACCAATTTCATCAGCAATCCATGGTGGCCGATAATTGCCCATCTGGCATTTTCAGGGCTAACCTGTTTCGTGGTATTATCTGGTGTGCAAAAAGGTTTGGAAAAATCAGTTAAGGTCATGATGCCACTGTTATTCTTGATCATGATAGCGTTGATTATTGTCGGCATCCGTTTACCTGGCTCATCAGAAGGGCTAAAATTATTCTTATACCCAGACTTCAGTAGCTTGACCGGAAAAGGTGTTTTAGATGCCTTAGGCTTAGCATTTTTTTCACTGTCTATCGGTTTGGGTATCCACATTACGTACAGCTCCTATTTGCCTAATAACAAAGGGATTGGCAAATCGAGTATCTGGGTTGTAATCCTCTCCTGTTTGGTTTGTATATTGGCTGGTCTGATGATTTTTCCTGCTTTGGCCGCTGCTGGCTTAAAACCAAATGCGGGGCCCGGATTAACATTTATGACGATGCCAATTTATTTCGCCAGTCTTCCTGGTGGCTCAATCTTGGCAGTCACTTTCTTTTTATTGTTATTAATGGCCGCACTGACCTCATCGATTTCACTACTTGAGCACATTGTTGCTTATGTTCAGACGCGTTTTCAATGGTCGCGTCGTAAAACAAGCTTAATAGTCACGGCATCGATTATGTTAATGGGGATCCCTGTTTCGTTATCTTTTGGTCCTCTAAGTCACATCACATTAGGTGGAAAATCCATCTTCGACATGCTGGACTTTATTACTTCCAACGTCCTAATGCCATTGTTCGGGATTATCATTTGCCTCGTATTTGGCTGGTCACGTAAAGTCAATGCACTAATACCGGATAATATGTCATCGCGGAACCGTCAGTGTTTACTGTTTATATGGAGATATGTCGGTCCTTTATGTATCGGGGTGATTTTGGTACACGGACTTATTTGATTGTGTTAAGTATCATCTTTCATCCGTTTTTATTTGATAGAGGAATGATGCTTCAATTTTGCGACACAGTTACATTTTAGGTAAAAATAATACCCCTTATATTAAACGGGCGAGTTTACCCACCAAAACCGCCCGTTAGCCATCATCAGAATGAGCGCATAAAATCGTGGTGGACGACTTAAACAAGGGAAAGCCAAAGGAAGAAGTCATTATTATTCATTATCATCCGGCAGAATAAATACCTCAATAACCTGATTGAACAAGTTCACCGCAATGTCAAACAGCGAACACGCCCCATGCTGGGATTCAAAAATTTCAGGCGTGCCCAGACCGTGTTAACTGGAATTGAACTGGTCTGTATGTTGCGTAAAGGACAATACCCGCAAGAACCGGGATGCCCGATTTCCCCGACAGCTTTCTTCTGCCAACTGACTACATAAAAATCAATCAACACACTTTCGCTTGAGATCACCATCCAGAGGGCAGATAGCCTAGCAATGATGCGATGGCATACACCGCGCTGGCCAGATACAGCAACACGATACTTATCTGTAGCAGTGGATGAGTGATCTGGCTGCACTGCCAGAGCGGAGTCTGATCGCTGTATTTACGCGCGCCGCGTAGGATCAGTATTGGCATGATCGACAGAATCACTCCACTGAATACGCCTGCGAAATACAACGCGTTAACAAACGACACCAGACCACTGTAAGCCAGCACGAACGGTGGCACCACTACCAGCAACAGTACGCCGAAACGGCGCAATGGCTGCTCGTCGTTGCCCAACTGGAATTTGTCAAAGATATTGGTCAGGAAGCTGCCGCCCAACCCCCAGTAAGAGGTTAACATTGCACACAGTGCAAATACGTTGGTGGAAAAGAACGCCCACTGCCCTAGCGCCTGGCCCCAGGAAATGGTCGCCACGTCGGAGATGTTGTCCAGCCCGCTGAGCACGATCACTGACATTGGCACTGCTGCCAGTAATATAAAGGTCACCACCATACCAACGATAATCGCCTTCGGTAGCTGTTCCGGCTTATAGGCAAAGCCGCGCGCCATTTCCGGCACGATATACTGCGCCGAGAAACAAAACACCACCACATTGAACACTGGTACCATAAAGCGGTAGTCGCCATCCAGCAGGTGGTACATATGGGTACTGTCTTTTAGCAGTGTCGCCGCCACCAGTACCAGCAGCATCACTACCATGCCAATACTAATAAATTTTTCGCCACGACCAATTGCCTTTAGACCAAGATACAGCACTCCCGCCGCCGGCATGAAGAACAGCAGGCTGCCAATTGTCGGCGAGACACCCAACAGTGACTGCAACAGCTTGCCGCTGCCGGTCATGTAGGCGGTCAGAGCACCGACGCTGTTGATGCACACTGAAATGAAAATCAGCCAGGCACCCACACCGCCGACGTAGCGTTTCGCCAGCCCGCTGAGTTGCAGGTGAGCGCGGGTGCGCAGGGTGGATTCAGCGACATACAGCATGGTGATGGTGGTCAGCACGCCCACTAGTACTAGCCAGAACAGCAGCGGGAAAAAACCGGTTTTTCTTGAAGCGTAGGCGATGGATAGCACGCCAGCGCCGATGTTGGTGCCGACTATCATCGCCACCCCTTCGAGGAAACTCAGTGACTTGCCGGGTGCAGGTGTCCGCCTCTCGATGGCAACCGCCGAAGAAATACTGGTATTATCAGAAGACATGCCTCCCCCTTTATCGCCCGACGGCAACGACCACCGGGATGGGTTAATTTCACAGTAGTTAACAGCTCACATCGAAAGACGACCGACATTTACAATTACGTCAACGTCAACTTCAAGACACAAATTAACATCAACTTCAAATCCTCTTTTCTTCCTTTCAATTGAAGATGATCAGTGATGCAGTAATTATAGACCAAGCTGACAAACTCCGTTATTTTCAACGAGGTTTGTCAACAATGTGTAATAATTCTTATGATCATTTATGATGAGCTAAAACGATGAATGTGATTTCAAAAAAATCAACTAAAAAAACAACCTATTGATTGTCAAGTCAATCTTGTGACACAAAAATTGCATTCCGATTCAGAATGCCGGAATATGGGTTGGTACAATATTTATCTCCCAAAACAACAGGGACAAAGTAACTTTCGTTGCTTTAATATTGGTAAAGAAATTTACTTCACCAAAAGTTACTATTATGGAAAAGAACCTCTGTTTTCTAAGAGCAACTATCTTTGTGACACGACTCTTATGATCTTTGGCCTGAAAGGGAAAAGTCATCTGGGTCTCTCAGCAACACAACTAAACCACACGATCAGTGCAGGAGATATTTGGTTATTTAATCTTCATCATCTTCATAACCCTGCATTATATCGCCTTAGCACACCGAATCTCCGACATGAAATGGCCGTTCTCAAATTTCCTACAGAACGTTTAAAACGCGCCTTTTCAGCTAATGATGAACAACTTATGTCAATCTTTAATCTGGAGGTGTCCCATGTGGCAATACAACAGGATAATGATGAATGGATTGCTCCTCTGGTCGAGAACCCATTAGAACCCCCTTTGATCGGATAAAAGCAGAGGGCAGGACACTAGAACTCATTTCACACTGGTTACTTCCTCTCGGGCAATCTATTTCCATCACCTCAAAAAATCATTCAGACACATGTTGTTATCAAATTTTATCCCAACGGAATTGGGTACGGGATATCAAAGTAGGATGATTTGAGAAATAACCCGCTAGCCAACAACTCCCCGTCCAGAATCCGGCAACCCAAGAGCCACGAGACGACGTCACCCATGACGGACTATCGATAAGTCAATATAAAGGAAAACGGGGAGCAATCTGTTTCTCAATCTTAGCCACAGACATTGCCAGTTTATGAATCAACCTCTGGTAATCGAAGCGCATAATGAGTGCCTTCTGCTTACATCATCTGTGACAAAGACCAGCGCAAACGGAGCACTGCAAGAAAACTGAAGCTTAATAGTATCAACATGAATACCACTCCCGCCCATGTCGATCCGAAATAAGCCACCACCCATTGGAAAAGCAATGATCCCAATGCTAGCCCGCCAAAAAATACAAAGGAAACTCGTCCAGATGCTGTGGGTATCTCACCAAAACAATCATGATGCAGAATCATAGACATCGCCAAAGCATTGGTTGCTACAAGCGTACAGCCAATCCCAATCACCCCGACATAAACCAGCCAGAGGTTTTGTGCGGAGGCATTAAATGTCGCGAGTAAGGCGAGAAATGCGAATACAAACAATAAAGCCAATAAATCGGATTCCTGCTTAAAGCGGCTTGCCAGAGGCGTCAGCACCAAACGAGAGACCCAGCCCATCAACCCGAATAGCGTGACAAGAAATGCAGCCTGGCTAAGAGGCATTCCCAATTGAGAAGCAAACATCGGTACTTGGGTAATAAAGGCGGCCAACACAATACCAACACAACCCTGCATTAACATCAGCATACTTATGGTGTTCAATTGTGCTGTCTTGCGGGATTTTATCTGTGGAACAGTCACTTTTGGCTGCCAGTCACGGATCGCAGCTAAAATCGCCATGAACAGGCACACTGGAACAATAGCACCTAACGCTACCCGCCATCCCCATTGTGCTGCAATCCATGGCAAAATCGTCCCTGCTACCAATGCGGAGAGTTGAACTCCAGATTGCTTTAATCCCACCATGAACGATTTATGTGTAGGTATCACCTGAGTCGCAATGGCCTGATTGGTCATTGGATTTGCCAAAGCTTGCGCAATACCGCAGACTGCTATTGCCAGTATCATCAGCCAAGGATGATTTGCCAGAACCAATGCTGCAAATGCTCCACCAGTGAACAAAAACAACGTAATACTTGCCCAACGAATACCTAATTTTTTCACCCATCTTCCAGCGGGTAAGGATAAAATAGCAGCTACACCAAATGTTGCTAGCGTAAATCCCCCCAGGAGTTCGCGGTCAATCTCACCCTCCTGTAACATAAAGGGCGCTAATGCTCCACTAGCATAAAGAATCAGCATAGGCAGTGCCATCGCCAGCACTAAAATAAACCCCAGCGATAGCTCTGTCTTTTTATTATGGGCTTCATTTTGAATCGCCATATACAATTACCTCCTCTGACGCACTGATTTATTTTCAATACAAGGGTCTTGGTCCAATTCTGATAACATATTACAAAGAGTAGGTTTATCAACTTTATCTGCGGGGCTAAAAGGTAATTGACTGAAATGGCAAAGATATTCTGGTAACTTGTGCTGTTCTAATCCATATGACTGCAAAAACTGCGCTACATCATTCAGAGAAAGTGGCTGTACGCCTTCCCGCAGTGACAAACAGAGACAAATTCTCTGTCCTAACTCCCTTCTCTTTATCTGTCCCGCGTGCAAATAATCGGGGTTCCAACATACAGATAGATATTTAAAAGGAGGGCAGGTAGTAAAGAATATCAAACGATGAGCTAATTTTTATCATTCTGTGAACGCAAATCTGGTTTGTTCGTCATTTGATATCAGATTGCTCCGTGTTTTATATCGGGCGACACCACAATCCCTATAGTGATATTGGACAGGAAAAACAATTTTGAAACGGGGTGGTTATCAATGGATTGGCTTCAACACATGTCATGACCATAACATGTGTTGAATCATGTATAGTATGTCTATTTGGAGAACATTCAGATGGCAAAGATTGATGTGACCTGCCCATCTTGTTGTGCAGTTAAAGGGATCCACCGTAATGGGCGCTCTCGCTCTGGTCATCAACGTTATCTTTGCCAGTCCTGCCGTCATTCTTGGCAACGGGAATTCACTTATGCCGCTTGTCGTCCCGGTACACATCAGCAAATCGTCGATATGGTCATGAATGGAATGGGATGCCGGGTGACAGCACGTGTGATGGGGATTGGTCTGAATACGGTCCTTCTCCATTTAAAAAGCTCAGACCCAAATCGGTAACAAAAGCCATTGCTCCCGGCACTGAAGTGGTTGTCTGTTGCGAAATGGATGAGCAGTGGTCGTACGTGAAGTCAAAGAATCAGCCCCCGTTGGCTCTTTTATGCTGACGACCGGATCAGACGGAAAGTGATCGCCCACGTTTTTGGCCCAAGAACAAAGAAGACATTGATGCGTCTGATGGTGCTATTGGCTCCCTTCAACATTGTGAGCTCTATGACCGATGGCTGGAGAAGCGATGAAAAAACCCTGGCGGGGAAACTGCATGTGGTCAGTAAGCGTTATACACAACGCATAGCGCATAGAGAGACATAATCTGAATCTTCGTCAACACTTAGCAAGACTGACTCGCAAGACGTTGTCTTTTTCAAAATCCATAGTAATACATGACAGGGTCATGGGGTATTATTTAAACATTCATCACTCATCACTATCAATAAATTGGTATCATGACCTAATTCTAATTTCATGATGTATTCAACTCTGATAATTTACTCTAACTTATTAATTTTTTTATTTTTTGAATGATTAATTTTTCATTGCGAGGAATTAGGCTAACCAGAGTTTTTAAATCTGATTAGCCTAATTAAATTAATTACCTAGAGATAACGATTTTACCATTGATAATGGATAAGTAGGGGCCATAGGTGGTATCCTCCCCATTTTCCTTGTTATGAAAAATAATAGGAGAAAAACCAAATGCACCTTTTTCCAGACGGAATAAGCGACCATTTTTATAACTAACCAGTTTATATATTTTCCAATCAGGTTCTTTAATAACAGATTTATCATTTATATCTTCTTCAAAGTCCATCGAATCAAAAAATATTTTGGCGCTACTATTATCTGCTATAGCCCATTCTTCCCATGCTGGCTGGCTCATTTTCCATACCTTATCCAAATCACGATGAGCAAAAGCATTACTGATCTCTTGATAAAATGCTTTTATGGCAGGTAAATCATTCTCAGTGACTGGTTGCGCTTTTGTCCACATCCAATTTGGTAAACTATTTACTGAGAATGTTTTTTGAGCCGCAAATAAATTCTTTTCTCCTTTCTTTGTTGACATATTTGCATAATCAAACCTTTCATTCGAATTTATTGAGTTTTTCGTTATAACGTTTCCGTTATCATCTACAGTTAATTTGATATTACTGATCACCTCTCCTTGTTCATCATGAGAAGCTATTTTTTTGATTGTTACTTCACACCATGATTCTGGATGGAATTTTTCGGTGTTTTTGTCAAATGACTTACGACCCATAAGTAATTTGATAGTATTAGAACCATTTTCTAAAAAAGCCGATATATTATAACCGCTAGATTCCGTTCCTGTTCGTGAAGAGGTATTTTCCAATATTAATATTTCATTTACTTTTAATGCACATAGGCTACGATGCGTATTAAATGAGACTAGATATTTATGTTCCATAATTATTGATTTTCCTGATGCTGTTTTTATTATAATAAGTAATGTAAGAAATAATAAGCTACCCCAAAGAGATCCTGTAAGGAGATTTTTCTTTTGGCAGTGGTTCTTGAAATATCCAATCTTTTTCAATAGGTTCGTCTTCATGTTTTAATTCTCCATTATTATCTATTTCATCATCACTTTTTTTTGTTTTAATACCTACTCCATATTTAACACTCGCTGATGCCTGAATGCCATCATGATAAAGCACAAGCTCCATACTTTTTTCTGTAGATTCCAATGCTACTAGTACTTTAGCTGCAATTTGTGCCGAAGCATCAAAATAGCCATTAACA